>NZ_QJQX01000002.1 GCF_013393185.1 Sphingobium lactosutens
TTTAAAAGGAGTTTTTCTTTTTAATGGTACTGGAGTTCATTTTGTTTTTTATGAGGGTCTTGAGTCTATAAGGATTTATGATTCGCCAATGTTTGAAGAGGATTCTAAAGAGATGTTTGAGTATTTTAAGGAGTGGTTACATGCACATTCTTGATATTTACTTTAGTAAACGTTGTGAGAATGTAATAAAACATATTTAACAGTTTACTGTGTAAATGGGCACTTTGTGGAATTGTTTATAGAGAGGTGTTGTTATGGATTTAAAAACGTATTATGCGAATGTTATTAATGAACTAGAAAGTATTTTATTGTCTTCAGAAAAGGTTTGTGAAGACAATTTTTTAAAGATTGAACAATATTTAAGTAATAAATCTTT
>NZ_QJQX01000003.1 GCF_013393185.1 Sphingobium lactosutens
AACGATATGAAATATCTATGAATTAAATATGCGAGCAAAGTTTTTTCGTTTTCAGTTCGTCATAGAGGTACTATATAAACTCCCTAATTTCGGAATACAGAATTACAGAGAAAACGGAAAACAAAAATTTCAAAAATCGAAAAATCAAGATTTCAAATTTAAAAATTTTTAAATAAAATCCCACACCAAAAATCCAAAATCAACCCCAAAAATGTAGAATTTCTATTTTCAAAAAACATCAAAAAACGTGCGGTATTTTATCGATATAGATATATCTAAAAAAATTCATGCGCACACTATAGGTTTTTAACTCGTACAGTAGTAAAACGAAATCATCAGAACAAAATATATCTCGAAATAAACTTTAAAAATAAATTCACAAATTCACAAATTTAAATTTAAGAAAAAACTCTTTTTTGTTAATTCTCTGTTAGATCATAAAAACCTTTTGAATGCTACTTGCTGCACTCAGAAGGTTTTCTTTCAATACAAAAAAGAGAGAACCAAACTTAATATTAAGACTGGTTCTCTCTTTGTCATTCAAATATCATCAACCGCACCACATTTTTCACATTTAACCTAGCACTTATATGAGTAATATACATCTTCACCATCTTTGACCTTACTTTTTGAAATCCGATAAATTTTCATTTCTTCGTTATAACATTCCCAACAGGTATGTTTAACAATATCACCTTTTTTATACAAAACTATTCAACCTCCATTTCATCAATCAAATGACCGTTATATTCTTGTTTCTCACTTTCCGTTAACTCTTGATATTCTTGTTCAAATTTCATTAAATCCTTATTCCACATTGCAATTAATCTATAATAATACTCATTTTTATCTGTACTCTTATACTTGTCCAATTCGCCATCTTCGTATTTTTTAGCATAATCTTTTAGCAATCCACCGTACACAATTAATTGTCGACCTTTTAAAGCTAAATAAAACACGTCGAACACATCTTGACTCACTGACATTTCATAATCTTTTGCTGAATACTTCGCAACCT
>NZ_QJQX01000004.1 GCF_013393185.1 Sphingobium lactosutens
CATGGTTTGTCATATGCAAAAATTCAAGATGACAGATGTGAAAGGATTACAAATACATAATCAGCGTGAAAAAGAAAGTCATTCAAATTCAGACATTATTCAAGAACGAACGGAACAGAATTATGATCTTATTCATGATAAAAGAAAAGTGGATTATAAGAAATTCATTCAAAATCGAATTGATAATGGTGTTGTATCTAATCGTGCGATTCGGAAAGATGCTGTTGTTTGTTGTTCGTTTATGATTTCGGCTAGTCCTGATTATATGAATTCTTTATCTCAAGCGGAACAGAGACGATTCTTTGAAGAGTCTGTTTGTTTTTTAAAGGCGAGATATGGAGAAGAGAACTTTGTATATGCTTCAGTACATGTTGATGAAAAAACACCTCATATGCATGTGGGCATGGTTCCGGTTAATGAAAAACAAAAACTATCAGCGTATTCATTTTTTAAAAACAAATCAGAGCTTCATGATCTACAAGATAAAATCTATGAACATGTGAAGGAAAAGGGATTTGATATAGAGCGTGGTGTTTCTAGCGACAGGAAACATTTATCGACGCAGCGGTTTAAAGCGGTGAGTTTGCAACAAGAAATAGAGAAGTTAGAGCAGGAAAAGAAAGAAATAGATAGTCGTCTTTATGATTTAGCATCGTCTTTAGATCAAGCGAAAAGTGTAGATGAGATTCCAGTCAAAGAAAAAGGCGGGTTCATACGCTCTAAAATGGTCGAGATTGCTTCAGAAGACTTCGATAGTATAAAATCATTAGCTAAGTCTTCTGAGTCTCTTAGAAACGAAAATAGACGCCTTAAAAATGAAAAGATTAAGATTGAACGTGAAAAAGATGATTTATATAAGGGGCAACGTTTTTTAGAAAGGCAAGTAACAGACTTGAAAAGAGAGAATCGAGGGTTGAAGGAAGCAAATGATTTTCTTAAGAAAACGTTGGAGCGAGTGAAAGAGATGTATAAGGAGAAGCTTCCTGAACTCGCAGGGGTGATTGGTTATGTTAAGGGGAGTATACTGGACAAGATGAATCGCAAGTTTTTAAAACGACATTTTGCTGGTGATGATGAAGTAAAGGGTGCTCAAAAGTTCTTGAATCACAAACAAGAGCATGAAGAACAACAAAAGAGATTAAAACAAGTACGAAGAAGCCAACAGAAAAATTGGGACCAGGGATTGGAGAGATAGTGTGGGAACATTATTTAATCAACAACCAAGGATGGAATATTTTCATAGTTATGGAGTTAAGTTTATAGGTACTGTAAAGGAATTGGCTAAGAAAAATAATTTAACGATTGAAGAGACATGTAGGATTTTGGAATTGACGATGAAAATTGATGATTATGATCGTAAGGATGAACAATTAGCTGGAATTGGAGAACTTATCAAGGAAATGAATGATCAAATTATGGGACTTAGTGGAGGTCTGAGAGCTATAAGTGAACGTTTGCGTGATATGAATGAAAATGTTGTATTAGTATCTTTGGAAGATAAAGAATAATGGCATGTTAGGAGGCTCTGTGTGAGTCTCTTTTTTCTTTAGATGTGTAGCGTTAGCGGAACTTGTTTTGCATAATATAGCGAGGATTGTAGAGCCTTGTATAACATCCTTGAAGATAGTTTGTTTAATAAAAAAGACGTGGTTAAATCCCACGTCTTTTTCTAATTTAAAGGTAATTTTGATGAGTTTTCTTTTATAATTTTTAAGATTTCTTCAAAAGATAATCTCTGTTCTACTACATTAACAGTGAAATCTGAAGATTCTTGTTCGGACATTTTTAATTCGTACTCATTGTATAACAGAAACATTTCTAGGCAAGCTAATGCCGTTCTTTTGTTTGCATTATAGAATGCGTGGTTTTTAGCCAATGATTCAAATAATGCAGTGGCTTTGTGGAAGATAGTCGGATATGCATCCTCTTGTGCTACTGTTTGTTGTGGACGGTATATTGCTGATTGTAATAACCCTGTATCTTTAACACCTCTTTGTTCATTAGGTGAATACATGTCGATAAGTGTTTCATTGATAAAAATAGCTTGAGTTTCTGTTATATAAATTGTCATTTCGGTTTTCCTACTTTCCTCCACGCCTGAAGGATAATTATCTGTTTACCAAATCTTTAAATGCACCGTCAAATTTATTGATGGTTCTGTTTAACGATTCCAAGAACTTAGGATTGAGATCCTCTGGCATAGAAATTTTTTTGGATTTTTTTATAACGATTTGTTCGTTTTCTTCGTTAATTTCTAAACTTACAACGTCACCTTGTTTGATATTTAGAGTAGTGTAAAATTCTTGCGGTAATGTTAAACCTAAAGAATTGCCGATTTTAGTAACTTTACGTTCGATTTTTTGTGTTTCCATGTGGCGAGTGTTTGCTGTCATTTGGACTTCCTCCTTGGAATTTGCCACACTATTTTTTGTCGTAGTCTAATTGCCACTTTGTGTTTGTATTGAGTTTTTCGAATTATATAGTGTGATTTTATGTTTGTTTTGTTTGTTTGCTTTTGGTTTTTTCGGTCTTCTTA
>NZ_QJQX01000005.1 GCF_013393185.1 Sphingobium lactosutens
CAGCAACTGAAACTTGAATTAAACGCTCATGAATTACATAGTTACAATTTATAAAATCATCTAAATCCAATGACTTTGAAAATTTCAATAAATCAATTGCATACTGATCCCTAAGCATTACAGAATGAAACTTAATAAAATCTTCTACACTATTTTCTAATACTTTTGGAACCTCATAACTTGTTGCATTAATTTGATAATCATATACCCCTAATTTCTTATACTTAGATTCTTCTTCATCTTTTTCATCAAACAACTTGATACAATTACTTGAACTAATTAATTTCTTAGCTATATCACCTTCCTTTTCCAATTCAGAAAAGGTTTCTATAGTCTCCTTAGTAACATATCTAGTAACTTTCGATACATAAAAAGAAACAATATCAGTATCTACAGTGTCATATGTAAGAGTTTTATTTCTCTCCATAGCATGATCCACAATATACGCATTATCATAAACCTCACTCACACCTTCAACTGTTATCTTCTTCATTAAATAATGAGAAACATAACGATTACATAAAAAATGATAATGAGGTTGTCCACTTTCATGCAACTCAACTACCCTAATAAACTTAAAATCTTCAAATTCATTCTCTTCAAAACGTCTTAAAATTCGTTCGTACAACTGTTTATGTAATATTTCATCTCGCTTATTAACTTCATGAATAGCCGGAAATAGCTCGTCTACTAAATGATTATATTTCTTATGAAATTCAATTTTTTGTTTAACATTTAAACCCAAATAATAAACCTTTTTTAAATTTGCAACTTCAATGATTGCATTTTTTCTTGAATA
>NZ_QJQX01000006.1 GCF_013393185.1 Sphingobium lactosutens
CATACGGTGCTCGGTCGCTTGACTCACAATCTCATCAAAAATTTCTTCGAAAATATTTGTATGAATGAAACGAGTACGGCGATTCCAACTGATTGTAGAATGATCTGGAATTGTATCTGATAGAGAAAAACCTAGAAACCAACGGTAGGCAATATTCGTTTTGATCTCCTTTTCCAATTGTCGCTCTGAACGAATACCATAAAAATATCCGATAAACATCATCTTAAATAAAACGATAGGGTGAATTGACGGACGACCATTGTTTTCACAGTAATAAGGGCGTAACTTTTCCTCAATAAAATCA
>NZ_QJQX01000007.1 GCF_013393185.1 Sphingobium lactosutens
CGGATATAACTTCTTAAGAGATTCAAAAGGACAGGTAATGTTTAGTGAATATGATTTAGAAGTATTTAAGAGGTTATTATTAGTTAAGGCGGAACCAGGAAGGACTATAGAAGAATCGTGTAGACTTGTTGGTGAAGAGTTTGGTATTTCGGATAAGAATCGAGTTATAACCGATATATCTCCTGAAAACGGAGGGGATAATAAGGCGATTGAAGAGTTAAAGGAATTGATTTTAATGCAGAATAATAAAATTGATGAATTAACTATTAAATTAAATGAACAGTCAAATCAAACTAAGATGATTGAAACAAGCGTTGGAGATAGAGATCAGCAATTGGTTAGATTAATGAAAGAAATGCTAGAAGTGAAAAGAATGGTGGCGGCAAGTAATAAAAAAAGATGGTGGCATTTTTTCAGAAAATAAATTTAGCCGAAAAGGCTTTTTTTATTGTTTTATAGACTCTATTGATGTAAAATTGGTGTTAATAAAAC
>NZ_QJQX01000008.1 GCF_013393185.1 Sphingobium lactosutens
TTTATCATACGTCATTTCTAGCTTTCTAATATAACCCTTAATAGAACGTTGAATATTACGTCTCTTAAATAATTTATTAAAAGCTTTATTAAATCTATCAATCTCGCTTTTTACCGTATCAGCTTTAATATTCGGAGTTGTCAATGTTAAGAAAAGAAACTCTTTCTTTTCTTCAATCTTGATTGCTTCCATCATTGTTGCGATTTTCACCGCGTCCTTCCCTGCTTTTCTCCAAGCACAAATCGGACAAAATCGATTTTTACAATCATTACCCTTTACTCGTTTCTTTTTCTTTTTATCTTTCGTAGCCACAAACTCATTAAAAGTACTGCACGATTTAAACAATTCTCTCCCGCTCTCACTCATTTTCTTCTCTATAAATTCATAAATTCTTATATTCTGTTTCTTTTTAGGTTGTAATTTACCAGTGATTTCATCTTGATTTTTCTTTGTCATGTTTGATATATTAGTCCTAT
>NZ_QJQX01000009.1 GCF_013393185.1 Sphingobium lactosutens
ACAAATCTCCTTGAACCATTTGTTGTTGTTGTATTTGCGTATACATTTGTTGAAGTTTAGGTAACTCCTCAAACATTGTTTGTTGTTGTATATATTGTTCCAAAGCCAAATAAATTAAAGTAGATTTAGGTACACCAGTTCTAGCGCTTTTTTCATCTAACCAACCATTAACTTCTTTAGAAATACGAGTATTAACACGAACCATTTCAGCTTGTGGTTTTTTATTTAATTCTTCCATCTTGATCCTCCTTGACGTTTT
>NZ_QJQX01000010.1 GCF_013393185.1 Sphingobium lactosutens
TAATATTAACTTTATCAGGTTAATTTTTCAACAAATAAAGTATGAAATAATGCATATTTTGAACGTTTTAATTTAAATAGGTTTTAAATTAGTTTAAATAAATAAAATAAATAACCTTATATGTATATAAATTAACTTTAATTTAAATGAAGTATGAAATAGTGCATAATATGATTTTTTATTCCATACAGGTTTAAAAATGTTTTATAAAGTGCTAAAGTTGTGTTTAAAAGGTTAAAAAACAACTATTCTTTGCACAAAAGTGCCCTTATAAGAAAAAAGCATGTATATTTCATGAGAAAAAGGAGTATAAAAAATGAAAGTAGTAAATAACTTCCGTGTGATTATGGCGGTAAAGAATATAGATAATGTTGCAGAGTTGGTTAGGATGACAGGGGTAAGTCGTAACTCTATCAATAAGTTGTGGCGTAACGACAATGTGTCATCTTTACGAATAGATACATTGCTACCGATCTGTGAAAAGTTAAATGTTAAACTATCGGATTTAATTGAATATATTCCAGACGATAGTGAGACAAAATAATTTAGGGGCTATTCTATCTTTAGATAGCTTGTGTATGATGAAATCGGTATTAATATTTGCTAGTGGAAAACAGGTTATATTCGCATATGGTTTTTGGTAGGGTTATATGCTTATTTTAAATTTCGGCAAACTTTTATGACTGTCTTTTTCTTTCTTTTTCTGTTTGTTATCACATGAATATGGTAAATGAAATTATAGGCTTGCTAGGTGCGTCAACATCTTGGAAGATGAGAGGTAGGCAGATATTTCGTGATTTTGTTTAACTTTATGTGTGATTATCGTAATGCAGTAAAATGAAATGGTGGAATTGATGAGTAATGAAAAAAGAGTTCCTATTTGTGGGGCTCTTTTTTTATTTGTCATGGTGTATGCAAAGCACATGCAGAATACATACTAAACGTTTTTAAACGTATAGAGGACGCATACTTTAGGGAAAATCGCTTCCCTGAAGTAGAGCATGAGAAACCCAATAGGCACAGTCTATTTCACCACTTTTTGTACAAAGTGGGATTCGGTTTCCTTATGCTCTTTTTTATTTGAATGGGTCTAGGAATGAATATACGAATATCTGTAGTTTTACCCTATGGCTATTCTTATAGTGATTCTAATAGAAAATGTGATTGTATTAATGTTTTTGGGGTGTTTGAAAGAATAGAAAAAGCTGAAGCTCTTCCTGTAAAACAAAAAAATATGTTTGTAGAGGAAGTAGTTATTTCACTACAAGAAAATTCCCATAGATCGGTGGGGCGGTGAATATAAAAAGAGACTTTTTAATATATGGATGTCAGATTTTAAAAGGGGGAGGAGTATTTATGGTACCTGTCAACGGTAAGCGGACGGAATGAAGCGATAGCGAAATGATGGAGCATTAAGGAGTTGATAGG
>NZ_QJQX01000011.1 GCF_013393185.1 Sphingobium lactosutens
TCTCATAACCTGACGTTCTAATAAAGGTAAATCTAATTCTAAATGCTCTCTAATATCTATAGGCATAATCAAATCATTAGGAATAGAATCCATACCTAAGTTCTCAAATAAAGACCAACCAGATGAAATTTTAATCAAAATTTCATCTAACTCACAATCAATCTTATACATTCCCTTCAAAACTGCCTTAACAATACTAGAAGGTAAACCTGTATGTTTTTTAAAGTGATCCTTACTAAACTTTAAAATTTTATTAGTCACTAAATTCTTAACAATATATTGATAACGTAAAGGACGACCACACTCACACGGATGATCTTTCGAAACTTTTCCTGCATCAATCTACTCAATAAACATCCATTGAGTAGATATATGTTCAGCATCCTCTTCAGATTCGCCACCTTTTAATCTAGCTAACACACTAGAGAATGCTGTCTGATTACCTCTCTTCAAAAAAATACGTAAATACTCTTGTTGTTCATCAGACAAACTACCCATTATTCTATCCCTATCTTCTGGATCTAAATAAGCACCATACATAAACAACAAATCCTTCCGAAAAATTAAATTAAATAGACCATGCTACAAATTACATATATAATACAATTAGATTCTTTAACAATCATTTCAGTCTTATGATTCTTCAACCCATTGAAGAATCTACATTTTTGTACATCTTCAGCCCATTGAAGATGTTTTTTTTATATCTAAAATCCCATTTACTAAATCAAAAACATTATTTAATGTTATATTCGAAACCGGTTCTGGAACACAATTTATCATAGTCGATAAAACCTTTTCATCCGGCACATAAACTTTTATATTTTTCTTCGCTCTTGTAATTCCTGTATATAATAAATTATTAGTATTTAATTTCGGCTGACTTTCTAAAAATACCGCCACATTCTCATATTCACTACCTTGAGATTTATGAACTGTAAATGCATAAGCTGGTACAATATTAACTGTATCTAAATATCTATAAAACACTTGCCTATCTTCAAAATCCAATTGAATTAAAATACCTTTATCATCATAATCAACAATTTTACCAGTATCACCATTATAAACCCTTCTAGATGAATCATTAGCAATGATCATGACTCTATCACCGATTTCATAACAATAATCATTAAAACACTTCGTAATTTTATCCTTATTAGCTTGAACTATTAAATTAATTTTCTTAGTCATTTTTTTTGTATTTGTTAAAATTTGATACCCCTGTTCCACAAGTGGTAAAACTAGTTTTTCTAATTGTTTTTCATCATATAATCTAAAATCAATTAATTCACGATTTAAAACTTTATATGCAAGCTCTAACACAGTATCTCCACTTCTAAAAACTTTTGTAAGTCTTATAGTATTTATAAAATCTAAACCTTCTAATTCAGGAATTACAGAAGAATCATTAACAGGTGGAAGTTGAGCATCATCACCAGCAAAAATAATCTTTGTATAACTAGGAACAGCTAATAATACTTTCATCAAAATATCTCTTGGTATCATACCTACTTCATCAATAATCAAATACTCACATTCTAAGTTATTATACTCATTCTTTAAAAAATTCGAATTCCAATTAGATGAACATGCTTTATGAACTGTCATAGGCTTGTATTCGGTTAATTCATGTTGACTCAACAATTCTTTAATTCGTACAGACGCTTTACCTGTATACGTTAAAATAAAAGTTGTACGTGGATTAGGCTTTAATTTTTTCAACAAATTAACTAAAGTATAAGTTTTACCTGTACCAGCTCGTCCTAACAATAATG
>NZ_QJQX01000012.1 GCF_013393185.1 Sphingobium lactosutens
GGGTGGAAAGGGGAACAGCCGCTTTCGGTGATCCGATGGACAGAGCGAACCACGCACGCTCCCGCCATACTGATTGTAATTTGCTGACCGACTTACCATCTATCCTCCACCGTTCAGCAAATTCAGCATGTGGACGGCTGAGAGATGTGACGCGCTCCCGCTTAAACGCAGAGGAGCAGCATTATGGCCCGGCCGAAAGATAACACTTCTTCACGCGACCTCAGTATAAACTCGTGGGAAGACGATGGCGGATGTGTTCAGCCTGATTGGCAACATCGCGACCTCAATTCCTTGCTCGCGCAAGAGCAAATTTCCATTATGAACGCTGAAATAGCTGTAAGCGGTGCGGCGTATGAATTTCATCGCGACGCCTCTCTACATACCCGGCAGCTAGTCAACGCTACTCCGTATCCTGAGCATGGCCCCCATGTCTTCGCCCAGGAACGTGCAGGGAAAACGGCTGATTATGGCGAAAGCCTCAAGGCCTTAAAGAGAGTTGTGGAAAGGAACGAGCGCTTGTTAGCGCGCGAGTTTGCCGACGGCCAAGTCAGCGGCAAGGCATTCCAGAATCGTAGCCGATTCCTGAGGCAAGATCGGGCAAAGATAGTTGCTATGTCGCATGCTGCTCGCACGGAGAATGCATCGTGACAACGAATGTGGAACTGGGAAATGGACCGGGACTGGGGCTAGCACCACTCTCTGAAGCGGAAGTGACCGAAATGGCGAACCTTGGGATTTTGCGCCGACCGATCGACTCCTTTAGCGTTGGCGCATTCCGATACAGCAAGCTGAAGGAAGCAATCGCGCAGGCCAAGCGGCAGCTTTCTGAGCGGACCCGGAACGGTTCTAAGGTCTGAAACTGGTCGTTACCCGCCCTCTGTCCTACACCCCGTCCTTATGCGATAAGCCTGACACGCCTCACACCGGACATTCCGATAGGACCGGTCCGGCGTAACAATATGTCAAAATCTGCGGGACATGTGCGAAGTTAAGCGAGCGAAATCCTATTCCCGCCCGGCCCGGATCGCCGCGCCGCCGGCAAAGGGGGTGATCGCCACCAGCAGCAGCGACGCCGCGCCCAGGAATTTGAGCGCCGCCCCGCTGCCATCGCCCAGCGTCCCCGCGCCGAAGATCAGCAGCGGCACCGCCAGCGGCAGCGCCAGCAGTCCCGCCAGCGCCCCGCTCGACCGCAGTCCGGCGGTCAGTGTCGCCACCAGCAGCCCCAGCGCCGCGAGCGCCGGCGTCCCTACAGCCAACCCGATCTCCAGCCTGACGATCGTTCCGGCCTCCAGCTTCAGCAGCGCGGCTGCGGGCAGGGTGGCGATCATCAATGGCGGGCCGAAGCCCAGCCAGTGCGCCACCAGCCGCGCCATCACCACCATTTCCTCGCCGATGCCGCGCAGCGCGATCTGGTCCAGCACGCCGGCATCGCGATCCGGCGCGACCAGCCGGTCGACCGGCAGCAGGCTTGCGAGCAGCGCTGCGATCCACAACATGCCCCCGCCAGTCCGCGCCAGCAGCGCGGCATCCGGCCCGACCGCGAAGGGATAGAGGCTGGCGACCAGCAGCAGGAAGGCGACCGGCAGCCACAGCCCCGCCGAAGCCCAGGCCTGGCGCAGGTCGCGCGCCGCGAGCAGCCAGAGCATCCTCATGCCGATTCCGCCTGATAATCGGCTAGATGCAGCGTCAACGGCGCCGCGATCGGCAAGGGCTGGTGCGACGCGGCGACCACGATCCCGCCTGCCGCCAGATGGCCCGCCACCGCCCGGCCCAGAAGGTCCAGCGACGCGACGTCCAGCCCGTTCCCCGGCTCGTCCAGCAGCCATATGCCCGCGCCGCTCGCAATCACCCGCGCCAACATCGCCCGCTTGCGCTGCCCGGTGGACAACATCCGCACCGGCACCTGCGCCAGCGGCGTCAGTGCCATCGCCTCCAGCGCGGCGACGACGGCATCCGGCCCGGCCCGGTCCAGCCGCGCCCAGAACTCCAGCGCCCTCGCCAAGGGCAGGTCAGCATCGAGCGCCAGCCGCTCGTCGGTCAGGGCGATGCCGCCCGATCGCTCCACCGTCCCGGCAAAGGCCGGCAGCAGCCCGGCGCAGACCCGCAGCAGGCTCGATTTGCCCACGCCGTTCGGGCCGGTCAGCAACGCCCCGCCACCCGGCGTCAGCGTCAGGCCGACGCCCCGGAACAGCATCCGCCCGCCGCGCAGGCAGGCGACGTCGGTCAGGCGCAACATCGCGCCGGTCATAAAGTGACCATGTCCTCCAGCACATGCATGTCGATGTCGGACAGGCCGAAATGATGGCCGATCTCATGCACCACCACATGGGTGATGAGCGCGTCGAGCGGCACGCCGGTCTCGACCCATTCGTCCAGCAGCGGCCGGCGGAACAGGTGCACGGTCGGCGGCATGTCTCCGGTCTGGGCCTCCTGTCCGACGGTCCGGCCGCTATAGAGGCCGGTCAGCTCGAACGGATCGTCCAGTTCCATCTCTTTCAATATGCCGGCGTCGGCGAACTCCTCGACGAACAGCAGGACATCGGCCAGATGCTCGCTGAACGGCGCGGGCAGGCGACTGAGCGCCGCCAGGGCGAGCGTTTCAATCTCTTCCCTGGTGGGGGCGAAGCGGGGCGATTGACCGTTGGATGACATGGCTGCCACATAAAGGCATATCGCGGGAAAGGGAACATTGGCCCGCCCGGAAATCGCGGCCGGCACGCCGCCTCAGGCCATGGGATAAGGACAGGACATGATTGCCAGATTGACCGAAGAGGAACGCGCGCTGGCGCTCGCCGACTTGCCGGAATGGACGCCGGTCGCGGAGCCGGAAGGGATTTCGCGCCGCTTCACCTTCGCCGACTTCAACGCCGCCTTCGGTTTCATGACCCGCGTCGCGATCCTGGCGGAAAAGGCCGACCATCATCCCGAATGGTCGAACGTCTACAACCGGGTCGACATCGTGCTGACTACCCATGACGCCGGTGGCCTGTCGCAGCGCGACATCGACCTCGCCCACGCGATCGAGCGGCTGCTGGGCTGAGGATCAATAGGATTGCGGTGCCTCGATCCGGTCCTCATAACCCTTGAGGGCGGAGATGACCGACGGGTCGCCGGCATAGCGGCGGCGCAGCATGGCCAGCTTCGCGTCGGTGCCCTGGCACAGTTCGGCGATGCTTTCCTCGATATAGGCGCGGCGTTCCGCGTCATAGGGTTCCTCGCCCCGGAAATGGTCGCACCCGTCGCGGGCGACCATGAACTCGGTGACTTCGCGCGGGAAGGGCGCGGCGCTTGCCGCCACGTCGGACGGCGGCAGGTCGAGCGGGAAATAGGGCGCGGGCTGGGCGCGGACGGTGACGATCGGGCCGGGCTTGGGCGGGGTGACGGGCGGCGCCGGCGGGGGCGGCACGGCATTGTCGGGGGCGGCTGCGACCAGCGGCGGCGTCGGCACGCCATTGTCCGCCTGGGCGCCGTCGTCCGACGCGCGGCATCCACCGGCAAGCGCCAGCATCATGACCATCGGAACCAGCACCACCCGCTTGCTCAACCGATTTCCTCCCGCAGGCTGGCGATCAGATCCGCAACATGCGGCAGCCGCGACTCTTCCTCGTCGAGGATCGCCAGAAACGCGGCCCGCCTATAGTCGGCGAGTATCGCGGGGGAAAGACGGCTTGCCACAGGTGTTGCCGAATTCACGATATCCAGAAGCCGCTCGACGCCATGGAGCCGCCCCCAAAGATAGTCATTCTCGCGATAGACCCTGCTAAAAAAGGCGCCGAAATTGTTGAATTCTATGCCTTTGAGCGTCGCTTCCGCCCCACCGCTGCGGATCGCGGTGCAGTCTTCGGGCGAGATGCGGTCGACCTTGACCGGATCATATTCGTCCAGAGTGTCACCCTGGAGCAACGGTAATGTCGCGATATCGGTGAAGGGAAAGCCGAGATAGGCGAGCAGCATCGTCCGCCGCCCCGCTTTGGGCAGTCCGGCAAAGGCTTCCGCCAGCATCAGGTCGGCCGAATCATCCCGCGCCTTGAGGCCCCGCGCCGTCGCGATCGCTTCCAACGCGGCGGCGGCGTCGGTCGGCACCGCCTTGGCAGCTTCGACCATCGCCGGCCCGTGAAAGTCGCTCTCCTCGCACTCGGCATAGAGCGATAGCGCGCCATAGATGGCGTCGTGCATCGCCTGCACCGCCGGATCGTCGGCGTCCGCCTCCAGTTCCAGCGTATCGGCCAGCCGCCGCGCCAGATAGCGCAGGCGGCGGATGCGATAGGCAAGGTCATGCGCGCGGAAGAAGGCGACCGGCGCCGCCGCCGATCCATTGCCTTCGCCCAGATGATCGGCGCCCATCTTGCGGATCTCCGCCCAGATCGCCTGGCGATAGGTTTCGCGCATCATCGCGCTGTCCTCGCCCGACAGGCGGAAGAGCAGGGCGCAAAGCGATTCGACGATGCCCGACAGTTTCAGATGCCCATAGGCCGGATAGGCAAAGCCCGCCGCGCTCGCCGCCCGTTGCTGCGCCTTGGCGCGCCAGGCCGACAGCCGTGCCGGGGTCGGCCGGTCGAGGAACAGCATCCGCCCGATCGCGCCCTCCACCTCCTCCTCTATGCCCGGCCGCAGCGCGTCGAGGATGCGCCGCATCCGCCGGATGCGCGCGGAATGGCGGTCGATCGCCTCCAGATTGTCGCGGATCGGCTGCTCGCGCGGAATGTCGCTCAGCGCGCCGAAAATGGTGCGGAAGAAGCCGGGCAGGGGCGCGGCCTCACCGGTCGGGGCATCCTCCTGCTCGCCCTCCTTGTTCAGCCGGATCGACCGGATGCCGGGCTTGGGATCGATATAGACGAAGCGCCGGTCGACCTCGCGCCGCGACGGGCGGTTGCGCAGCGCGCCGATCGCCTGGGCGAAGGGCGCATTGGCCAGCACCGACCCGTCGATCAGCACCGCATCCTCGGCCGTCCCGCGCGCCACATGGCGGGGCAGGGCGCGGGCGAGGAAGGCGTCGCGGGTCGGCCAGTTGCGATGCTTGCGCGCCAGCACCCGGTCCAGTTCGCGCACGGTGAAGGGCGGGAAGGCGCCGGGAAAGCTTGCCGTCGCCCGCGCGGCGAAGACCAGTTCGGCCGGGTCGGCGAACAGCCGTTCGCCCCGGCCACGCGCGCGAAAGCCGATCGACAGCCGATGCTCCGTCTCGATTACCTGTGGCGGGCTGTTGAGGTTCAGGCTCTGCGGATGCCCCTCGAAATCGGTGACGGTGACGAACAGATCGAGCGGATGGCCGTCAGGCAGCAGCGGCAGCCCCTTCTCCGCCGCCGCCATCGCGTCGAAAGCGTCAATCAGCATGTTGGAGAAAATCTCTCCGCCAAAGGGCGGCTCGAACCAGCGCGACCGGATGAAGCGGGACAGCTTCATCCGCACTTCCTCGCGCGTGTCGGGGGCGACGGTGCGCTCCACCGCATCGCCCGGCCGCCGCGCCGCCATCCAGACGAGCGGGGTGGCCCAGAATTTCGTCATGGCCCGCGCCGGCCGCGCATCGGGGTCGAGCAGCCTGTCGACATCGGCATTGTCCAGCCACAGGTCGGTCAGCGGCTCCAGCGACTGGCCGGTTTCGATCGCCTGCGCCAGGAAGATGCCGTTGATCCCGCCCGCGCTCGCGCCCGCGATGATGTCGGGCATGACCCGCAGCCGGATGCCGCTCTGCGCCTCGATCGCCTCCAGCATCTGCCGATAGACGGCCTCGCTGCCCGTGCCGGCCGGTGCATGGTCGTGAAAGGCCCGGCTCGCCCGCGCCAGCCGCCACACTTCCTTGGTGATGCCATGCATGTAGATCGCCAGGCTGATGCCGCCATAGCAGACCAGCGCCAGCCGCAGTTCCCGCTCCTTCATGCGCTAAGCGTCGCAGAGTATGGGAAAATTGTCGAGGGGATGGATTGTCCCACGCCTCTTTCACTCAGATCGCACTCACCCAACCGCAAATTCCGCCCAGATCGGCAGATGGTCCGACGCGGTTCGCGCTGCCGCGCTTTCATGCACGCCGCAATCCCTGAGCTTCAGCTTCCCGCAATGCATGATCCGGTCCAGCCGCGCCACCGGCCGCCGCGCATGGAAGCTCCGCCCACACGGCGCGAAGCTGTAATGGCGCGCAAAATCGGCCAGGCAGCCGCGCCCCGCGCTCCATTCGTTAAGGTCGCCCATCAGCACGGTCGGCATCTCCTGCCCCTGCGCCGCCGCATGGATTACCGCCGCCGCCTGTCGCCGCCGCCACAGGCCCGACAGGTCGAGATGCATGCCGAACACCCGCACCGATGCGCCTTTCAGCGTCACCTCGGCCATGGTTGCGCCGCGCGGTTCCAGATAGGGAAGGTGCAGCACGTCATGCGCGGCGATCTGCGCCTCCTTGCGCACCAATATGGCGTTGCCGTGCCAGCCCATGGAGTCGACCTGCACGTTGAGCGGCACGGGCTTGTAGCAGCTCTGATTGTCCATCAGCAGCGGCGGAATCGCGGCCGAGCGCACGCCGAAACGCCGATCCGCCTCCTGCAAGGCGACGATGTCGGCATCGACCTCCGCCAGCACCTCCAGCACCCGTTCGGGCACCCGGCGCCGATCGGTGCCGATGGCCTTGCGGATATTATAGCTGGCGACGCGGATCGTTCTCATGTCGTTTCAATGCGCCAGCAGGACGGATGTTTCCAGCTTCCGCATCGATGTTCTTGCAATGTTCGCACGCCCTCGGCATATCCGTGCCATGGCCAAGGCAAAACGCAAATTCGTCTGTCAGCAATGCGGCACTGTCGCCAGCCGGTGGCAGGGCCAGTGCGAGGATTGCGGCGAATGGAACAGCATCGTCGAGGAAGCGGCCGAAACCGTCTTCTCGCAGCGCCATGACCTGCAAAATGGCGGACGCGCCATCACCCTGGTCGGCCTCGACAGCGAAGTCGAATTGCCGCCGCGGACCAGCACTGGCATTGCCGAGTTCGACCGGGCGCTGGGCGGCGGCATCGTCCATGGCTCCGCAACCCTGATCGGCGGCGATCCGGGCATCGGCAAGTCGACCCTGTTGCTCCAGGCGGCGGCGCGCATTGCGTCGCGCGGGCTGTCGGTCGCCTATATCAGCGGCGAGGAAGCGGCCGACCAGGTCCGCCTGCGCGCCCAGCGCCTTGGTCTCGGCAACGCGCCGGTTCAACTCGCCAGCGCCACCTCCGTCCGTGACATTCTCACGACACTGGGGGATGGGCCGCCGCCCGCGCTGCTCATCATCGATTCGATCCAGACCATGCACAGCGACCTGATCGAAGGCGCGCCCGGCACCGTCAGCCAGGTGCGCGCCTCAAGTCAGGAACTCATCAAATTCGCCAAGCAGCGCGGCACCGCGCTGATCCTCGTCGGCCATGTGACCAAGGATGGCAGCATCGCCGGCCCGCGCGTGCTCGAACATATGGTCGACACCGTGCTGGCCTTCGAGGGCGAGCGCAGCCATCAATATCGCATCCTGCGCGCGGTCAAGAATCGCTTTGGCGGCACCGACGAGATCGGCGTCTTCGCCATGGTCGCGGAGGGACTTGAGGAAGTCGCCAATCCTTCCGCCCTGTTCCTCACCAACCGCGACGAGACGGTGACGGGCGCGACCGTCTTCCCCGCGCTGGAAGGGACGCGGCCGGTACTGGTCGAAATCCAGGCGCTGGTCGTTCGCCTTTCCAGCGGGGCAACGCCCCGGCGCGCGGTCGTCGGCTGGGACAGCGGGCGGCTCGCCATGATCCTCGCCGTGCTGGAAGCGCGCTGCGGTCTCAGCTTCTCGACCTGCGAAGTCTATCTCAACGTCGCGGGCGGCTATCGCCTGACGGACCCGGCGGCCGACCTGGCCGTCGCGGCTGCGCTAATCTCCGCCATGTCGGAACGGCCGGTGCCGGTCGATGTCGTGCTGTTCGGCGAAATCGCGCTGTCGAGCGAGATCCGCCCCGTCTCCCACTCGCCGCTGCGCCTGCGCGAAGCTGCCAAGCTGGGCTTTAACCGCGCCTTCATCCCGGCGTCGGCGGCGGACGGGATCAAGGGAATCGCCGTCAGCGGTTTTCGCACGCTTGCAGGGCTGGTTGACCAGATGCTGGGACGCGGATAGCCACGCTGGCAATGAACGCCATCGATATTCTCGTCCTCGCCGCCATCGGCGGTTGCGCCGTGCTGGGCCTCATGCGCGGCTTCGTGCTGGAAACGCTGTCGCTGATCGCCTGGGTGTTGGCGATCTTCGCCATCCGCCTGTTCCACGCCTCGGCCGCCGAACTGCTCAGCGCCTTCGTCAGCAGCCCCAGCGGCGCGGCGGTGCTGGCGCTGATCCTCGTCTTCGGCGTCACCTTCGGCATCGGCAAGCTGATCGCCCATGCCATCGGCCGCCGCACGCGCCAGTCGATCCTCGGCCCCGTCGATCGGGTACTGGGAGCGGGCTTCGGCGCGGTGAAGGGGCTGATCGGCGCGACCCTCCTCTTCCTCGCCTTCAGCCTCGTCTACGACACTTTCTACGGCAGCGGCGCGCGCCGTCCCGACTGGCTGAGCGACGCGCGCACCTATCCGTTGCTTAACGCCAGCGGCCAGGCGATCAGCGAATTTCTCGCCGAACAGCGCGCCAAGAAGCCCGCGCTGGAGGATCGCATCTAGGCGATGCCGAACGAGCCGCCTTTGCCTGTCGGTTCCAGCCAAGCCCCGGCAAACCGGGCAGGGGCAGGGATCGATCCGGCGCTGGCGACGTCGCTGAAGGCGGTCGGGTCGGTGATGAGCGCAGCCAACGATCGCTGGTGGATCATCGCCAGCGCGGCGGTCGCCCTGCATGGCGCGGATGCCGGAAGGGTGGCCGATGTGGACGTGCTGCTGAGCGTCGATGACGCCTTGCGCATCCTGCCCGCCATTGGCGTGGAAGCTCGGCGGGATACAGGTAGCGAGTGCTTCCGATCCGACCTCTTCGGTACCTGGCGGGAAGCGCCGCTCCCGGTCGAGTTCATGGCCGGTTTTCGCTATCGCTCGACGACGGGCTGGCGCGAGGTCCAGCCTGAAACCCGCTGCCCAGTTCAGGTCGATGGCGTGACGCTCTTCATTCCCAACCGGCTGGAACTCCAGCAACTGCTGGCCGGTTTCGGCCGTCCCAAGGACAGGGACCGGGGCCGCAGCCTCGCCGCGCTGGCGTGACAGCCCGGTCCTCGCAGCCCTACAGCCAACCCTTCTCCCGATAGGCCTCGGCCGTGGCCTTCAACCCTTCCTCGGTCGGCATTTGCGGCATCCACAGCCGCCTGGGCGGCTGCCTGCGCTGGGTGACGACCCAGTCGGGATGGCAGAAATAATCGACCCGGTCCGGCGTCAGCTTCGCCTTGCGTCCGCGCACCAGGCGATCTGTCCGCGCGGCGAGGCTCAGCAGCCACTCGGGCGTCGCCACCGTTTTCACGGTCCGTCCCACTGCCTGCCCGATCGCCGCGCCGAAATCCTTGTGATCCCAGCCATCGGGCGTTCCGTCGTCGACCTCGAAGGTGCGGGTCAGGCTATATTCCTTCTCCTGCGCCAGTGCCAGCAGCAGCCGCGCGAGATCGCCGACATGGATGACCGACAGCCGTCCGCCAGGCGGCAGCATCATGATGCCGCGCTTGGCCATGCGGAACAGTTCCAGCATTTCCCGATCGCCCGGCCCGTAAATGGCCGGCGGCCGCACGATCGTCCAGTCGAGGCCGCTCGCCTTCACATGGCGTTCGGCCAGTTCCTTGGACCAGCCATAATGCGACAGCTGCGGTTCGCGCGCGGCGAGCGAGGACACATGCACCAGCCGCTTGATCCCGCGCCGGCGCATCGCGTCGATCACCGCCACCGTGCCGCGCGCATTGCCCGCCTCGAACCCCTCGCGGTCGGGCGCATTCACGACCCCGGCGATATGCACCACCGCATCGGCATCGCGCACCAGCGTATCGAGCGCGGCCGCATCCTCCAGCGACCCCGGCACCCATTTCAGCTTCGCGCGCGGCGGTTGCGCCCGGCGGGTCAGCGCATTGACGCGCAGCCCTTCGCCCAGCGCCTGCTCCAGCACCTCGGCGCCGACGAAGCCCGTCGCGCCCGTCATGGCAATACGGAAAGGCGTCACGATCAGACCATCGCCATATGATCGCGGTGGATCAAGACGGACCGCGGCATTTCGCCCAGCAGTGCGGCGATATCCTCGCTGCGGCGTCCGGCGATCTTCGCTGCCGCCTCGCTGTCATATTCGATCAGGCCGCGCGCGATCACCCGGCCGTCCTGCGCGACGATGTCGACCACGTCGCCGCGATCGAACACGCCCTCGACCTGCGCGACCCCGGCGGGCAGCAGGCTGTTGCCCTTGCCCAGCGCCTTTTCCGCGCCTGCATCGACGATGACCCGCCCGCGCGTCGTCAGCCGGCCCGCCAGCCAGCCCTTGCGCGCGCCTTTCCCTTGCGCGGCGAGGAAGATCGAGCCGCGCCCGCCATTGGCCCAGTGGGACAGAGGCGCATCCACCTTGCCCGAAATGATGGCCAGATGCGCGCCTGCGCCGGTGGCGATGCGCGCCGCCTGGATTTTCGACACCATTCCGCCCGACCCCATGCCCGACGCGGAGCCGCCGTCGGCCATCGCCGCGATCCGCGCGTCGATCGTCTCGATTGTCTCTATCAGCATGGCGCTGGCATCGGCGTGCGGGTTGGCGGTGTAAAGCCCGTCCACATCGGAAAGCAGCGCAACCGCGTCAGCCCGTGCCGCCTGTCCGATACGCGCCGCCAGCCGGTCATTGTCGCCGAAGCGGATCTCGGTCGTGGCCACGCTGTCATTCTCGTTGATGACCGGCACGACGTCCAGCGCCACCAGCCGCTCCAGCGTGGCCGATGCGTTCAGGTAGCGCCGCCTATTCTCCAGATCGTCCAGCGTCACCAGCATCTGCGCGGCGGTGATGCCCTTTTCCGCGAGCAGGCTGGCCCAGCATTGCGACAGCGCGATCTGCCCGGTGGCCGCCGCCGCCTGCGCATCCTCAAGGCTGCCGCGACCGCCCTTGGACAGCTTCAGCCGCCGAGCGCCCAGCGCGATCGCGCCCGACGACACGATGATGACCTGCTGCCCTGCGGCCTTGCGTGTCGCAACGTCGTCGACCAGCGTGCGCAACCAGTCGACGCGCACCTGTCCCTCTGGATCGACCAGCAGGGCCGACCCGATCTTGATGACCAGGCGGCGAACAAGGGCAGGGGGGAAACCGGAGAGGGCGTTGGTCACGGGATTGAATATCCGTTCGCTTCGAGCGAAGTCGAGAAGCGGAGCGCGAAACGGTTCTCGACTTCGCTCGAACCGAACGGGTTTGGGTTAGTCGCCGTCAGATCGGCGACCATGTGGCTTCCGCCTCATCGCCCCCCTCATCCTCTTCATCCTCGACGTCCTGATCCAGCATCGGCAGCACCGCGTCCATCAGCGCGCCCACGCCTTCGCCGGTCGCGCCGGAAATGATGAACACATCCTCCACGCCCGCTTCCTCGCGAAGCTGCGCGGCGATGTCTTCCATCAGGTCCTGCCCCAGCAGGTCGCCCTTGTTGAGCGCCACGATCTGCGGCTTGTCTTCCAGTCCGCCGCCATAGGCCGCCAGTTCGTCGGTCACGATACGGAAGGCGTCGACCGGATCGTCGCCGGTTGCGTCGATCAGGTGCAGCAGCACGCGGCAGCGCTCGATATGCCCCAGGAAGCGATCGCCGATGCCCGCGCCCTCGGCGGCGCCCTCGATCAGGCCGGGAATATCGGCCAGCACGAATTCGCGGTCGCGGTGCAGCACCACGCCCAGCTGCGGCTTGGTGGTGGTGAAGGCATAGGCGCCGACCTTCGCCTTGGTATTCGTCACCTGGTTGATCAGCGTCGACTTGCCCGCATTGGGCATGCCCACAAGGCCGACGTCGGCCAGCAGCTTCAGCCGCAGCCACACCCACATTTCCTGCCCCGGCCAGCCCGTGCCATGCTGGCGCGGCGCACGGTTGGTGCTAGTCTTGTAGGACAGGTTGCCCCGGCCGCCGTCACCGCCGCGCAAGAAGGTGACGCGCTGTCCGACCTCGGTGAAGTCGGCCAGGATCTCCTGATCCTCATAGTCGGGATAGCCGTCCTCATCCTCCGTGCCCTCGATGGGCTGGGGGTCGGACAATATCTGCGTGCCGACCGGCACCTTGACGATCAGGTCGTTGCCGCCCGCGCCATAACGGTTCTTGCCCATGCCGGGCTGGCCGCGCTGCGCCTTGAAATGCTGGGTGTAGCGGAAGTCGATGAGCGTGTTGAGGCCGGCCACGGCTTCGAAGATGATGTCGCCGCCCTTGCCGCCATTGCCGCCGTCCGGGCCGCCATATTCGACATATTTTTCACGGCGAAAGCTGACCGCGCCGGGGCCGCCCCAGCCGGACTTGATATAGATTTTGGCTTGATCGAGGAAATGCATGGCGCGCCCATAGAGCATTCTGGAGGCGGCTGGAACCGCCGACGGCTCACAGAATGCGGAAAAGTAGAAATAGCGCGATTGGAGGCAAAGTTAAACCTTGGCCTGCGCCGCGATCGTTGCGGCCTCCTGCATCAAGGCGAAGGACAGGTTCCGGGTTGCGATTTCCCGCGCTTTTTCGCGCGGCAGGCCCAGCGCCCCGGCCATCGGCCCGCCCAGCTGCGAATCACCCAGCGCCAGCAACACCAGCATCAGTGTATTGTCGCGGATCAGCTCGCCCATATTGGGGGTAAGGGCGCTTGCCGCCAGCTTGTCGACCAGCCGGTGAATCGCGTCCACCACCGGATCGAGCGCATCCTCATTGCCCGACGCCAGCATCCAGCTCGCCAATGCGCCGGCGCCTTCATGATCGAAAGCGTCGAATGTCATATCGACGATGATGCGCGGGCTGACCTCGCCGCGTCGCGCCGCGTTGACGGCCTCGCCGATCTTGGCGGTGATCGTTTCGGCCAGATGGCCGGCCAGCGCCTTTTGCAGTCCCGCCGCAGATCCGAAATGATGAAGCAGATTGGCGTGCGTTCGCCCGACACGTCCCGCCACCGCCTTCAGCGTCACGGCCTGCGGCCCGGCCTCGATCAGCAGGTCGCGCGCCGCTTCCACCGCGACGAGGCGGCTTTCATCGGGGCGTAGGCGGGCGCGTCTAATCGACATAGGCGTCAGTAACTCATGTTTGCATCATTATAGGTAAGGGCGGCGCCCCCTGATCCCGGCGATCCCACCATCCTGCCGCGCAACCCTCGTTTCGCGCGAACCGCGCAATAGCGTGACATTGACTGAACAATGATCCGATCGCCACGGCTTTCTTCAATGCCCCGATCGACCCGTTTCGCGATATGCGGATGCCTGCCTGCCTGCCGACCGGCCGCTTGACCGACGGGCGGCGCAGGTTTCTTATCCGTGCATGACTCACGCGCCCATATTGGAAACCATCCGCCTCATCCTGCGCCCGCATCGTGTGGAGGATTATGTCGCCTGTCGGAAATTATGGGGTGACGCCGATGTCGTGCGCCATATCGGCGGCCTGCCGCAGGATGCGCAGGCGGTGTGGTTCCGCCTGCTGCGCTATGGCGGCATGTGGCCGATGCTGGGCTATGGCATGTGGGTGATCGAGGAGCGCGACAGCGGCGCCTTCCTCGGCGAAGCCGGCCTCCTCAGCGCCGAGCGTGGCCTGCCCGAACTGGAGGGCGTGCCCGAAGCCGGCTGGGTGCTCGGCCCGGAGGCTTGGGGCAGGGGGATCGCCACCGAAGCGATGAAGGCGATATTGGAATGGGCCGATGCCCATCTCGACTCGCCGTCGCTCCGCTGCATCATCGACCCGGATAATCTGGCGTCGATCAAGGTGGCGGAGAAACTGGGCTTTGCGCCGCTCATCGATACGGAACTGGGCGGCAAGCCGACGCGGGTGTTCGACCGGCCGCGTTCCTGACATTGCCTGACATGGCCTGAAATAAGGCGTCATCCCCGCCCGCGCGGGGATGACGATCATGCCGCCTCTATCAGGCCGCCATGGCCGGCATGGCGTCTCCGTAGAGATCCATCGCCGGGTCGGGAGTCATTCGCCCGTCCTCGCCTTCCTCGAACAGCAGGCAGTCGACCAGCGCATCCCGGCCCAGGCTGTAACGCTGCTCGATCTGTCCCGTGAAGCGAAAGCCCAGCTTGCGCAAGACGTTCCCCGACGCGGCATTGTCGATGAAATGGTTGGCGCGGATGTCGCCGACGCGGTTGGCCCGCGCCATCGCCAGCACGGCGCGGGCGGCCTCGGTCGCGAAGCCCAGCCCCCAATAGGGGCGGGCAATCCAGTAGCCCAGTTCCGGCACGCCCTGCTCGTCCAGATGGATACCGCATCCGCCGACCAGGCGCGGCGCGCCCTGGGTGCGGGTGAAGGCCAGCAGGCGTGGCAGGCGCGGATGCTGGGGCAGCGCCAGAAAGGCTTCGGCGTCATCCAGGCCATAGGGGCTGGGCGCGCGCGCCAGGTTGCGCAGGACGGCGCCATCATTGATGGCCTGGGTCAGCGCCTGGGCGTCTTCCATCCAGCCGGGACGCAGCAGCAGGCGGGGGGTACGGGCGAACATTCTCGTCTCCTCTTGTGCGCGCCGTTAACCGCCTTTCATGACGGCTTCGCGACGGTCTGTTCTGGAAGCTTTCCCCGCCCGCATGACGCGTGAGAAGCGGTTCAGTTCCAGGGGCTTGAGGGATTTTTGAGGGAGGATTCGCCCAACGGAAAAGGGGCGCTCCTCACATGGAAGGAGCGCCCCTTGTTCCCTCGGACAGGGTTTCGGACCAATGACCCGAACCCATGAGGATCGCCCCTATCGCAGGACGACCCTTCATCAAGTCGTCCGTTATTCCGCGGCTTCGGCCAGCGCGTCTACCGACACATATTTGCGGCCGAGCTTGCCGGTGTGGAACACCACCTTGCCTTCGCCGAGCGCGAAGAGGGTGTGATCCTTGCCCATGCCGACATTGCGGCCCGGGTACACGCGGGTGCCGCGCTGGCGAATGATGATGTTGCCGCCGATCACGTCCTGACCGCCGAACTTCTTCACGCCAAGGCGCTTCGACTCAGAATCGCGACCGTTGCGCGACGAACCGCCAGCTTTTTTATGTGCCATGACCTAAACTCCTTATCTCAGCTGCGCTCAGGCGATCGACACGATCTTGAGGATCGTGTGGTTCTGGCGATGGCCGTTCTTGCGGCGGTAGTTGTGACGACGACGCTTCTTGAAGACGATGACCTTCTCGCCCTTCGCCTGCGCGATGATTTCGGCTGCGACGGTCAGCTTTGCAGCGTCCTTCAGGTCGCCGCCTTCGCCGGCCAGCAGGACGTCGTCCAGCGTGACCTTGTCGCCGGCTTCGCCAGCCAGCTTTTCAACGACGATCTTATCTCCGGCGGCGACGCGATACTGCTTGCCGCCCGTGCGCACGATAGCGAACATGGCTTGTCTCTTCTCGTTCAAATCTGCTTTACGCAGATCATCGAGGAGAAATCCTGTCGACCCGCGCGGGAATGTGGCCCGTTAGTGGAATGACTCGGCCCTGTCAACTGATCGGGGCCAGTATCCGGACTGGTTTTCCGCGCTTTCTTTTCCTATCTTGGCCCGGACGAAGGGAATGGCGCGGCCTATGCAGCATATGGGAACAGAAAAGTGCAGGGAAAGGGCGGGCGTCAGCCGCGCCGCGATCCTTGCCGCTGTCTGGACCCTGATCGCCGTCACCCTCCTGTCGGCGCTCGCGCCGCTGGGGCCGCCCCTCAGCCGACTGAAGGGGTCGGCCTTCAACCCTGCGACCAGCGAAGTCGTGCTCAAGGCGCGCGCCCGCGTCATGACGCAGGTGGCCCAGCCCGTCCGGCCCGATGGCGACGGTCTGCCGCCGGTTGCGATCCTGTGCCTTGCCATGGCGTTGCTGCCTGGTCTCTGGCGCAGGCCCTCCATCCTTCCCGCCATTGGTGAGGCGAACGCGCCTGGCCGCCTGCACCTCATCCAGGCGCATCGCGCCAGAGCGCCGCCCGCCTTCTTCTGACGACCCGAACCCGCCCGTCATGCACGGGCTTTCGTCGGAAGAGGAGCTTTCTCATGCCCCGCAAATCCCTGCGCCGCGGCCGTCGTCGTCCGCCCTGGTGGTTCATGCCCGTCGTCATGGCGGGCCTCGGCGCCGCCGCCGTGGCCCTGTCTGCGGCGATGATGACCATCGTCGAATAGAATCGGCGTTTCCCAACCGCCGTTCGTTTCGCACTTGCTGTTTTCCGACCCGATCGAAACGAACGGCATGGTTGGATGAACCCGGAAATGTTAGCTTTCCGCCGTGGCGTTTTCCCGCAGCGCCCGGCGACTGGATCGAAAGGCATTCATGCCCCATCACACGCCCCTTATCGGTACGATCGTTGCCGGCCTTGTCGTTGCCTTCATCATGGGCGCCATCGCCCATCGCCTCAAACTCTCGCCGCTGGTCGGCTATCTCATCGCCGGCATCATGGTCGGCCCCTTCACCCCCGGCTTCGTCGCCGATGCCGGTCTTGCCAATGAACTGGCCGAAATCGGCGTCATCCTGCTCATGTTCGGGGTCGGCCTACATTTCTCGCTGAAGGACCTGCTTTCGGTGAAGGCGATCGCCGTCCCCGGTGCGATTGTCCAGATCGCTGTCGCGACCCTGCTCGGCATGGGCCTTGCCCACCTCATGGGATGGACGCTGATGGGCGGCCTCGTCTTCGGCCTTGCCCTGTCGGTCGCCAGCACCGTTGTGCTGCTGCGGGCGCTGCAAGGCGCCGATCTGGTCGAAACCCGGCGTGGTCGCATCGCGGTCGGCTGGCTGATCGTCGAGGATCTGGTGATGGTGCTCGCCCTCGTCCTGCTCCCCGCGCTCGCCAGCGTCATGAACAATGCCGAAGGCGGCGGGGCAGGAGCGCTCGTCGCGCCGCTGCTGGGCACGTTGCTGAAGGTGGTGGGCTTCGTCGCGGTAATGCTGATCGTCGGCCGTCGCGTCATTCCCTGGGCGCTCCACTGGGTCGTCCACACCGGATCGCGCGAGCTGTTCCGCCTCGCCGTCCTCGCCATCGCGCTGGGTGTCGCCTTCGGTGCGGCCCTCGCCTTTGACGTGTCCTTCGCGCTGGGGGCGTTCTTCGCCGGCATGATCCTGGGCGAAACGCCGCTCAGCCGCCGGGCCACGGAAGAAACGCTCCCCTTGCGCGACGCCTTCGCCGTCCTCTTCTTCGTGTCGGTGGGGATGCTCTTCAACCCGTCGATCGTGATCGAGCATCCGTTGCCCCTGCTGGCCACGATCCTTATTATCGTCATCGGCAAGTCCATCGCCGCCTGGGGCATCGTCCGTGCCTTCGGCTATCCCAATGTCACCGCGCTCACCATTGCTGCCAGCCTCGCCCAGATCGGCGAATTCTCCTTCATCCTCGCCTCGCTCGGCGCGGGGCTCGGCGTCCTGCCACCGGATGCGCGCGACCTGATCCTGGCCGGCGCGATGGCGTCGATCTTCCTCAATCCCATCATCTTCTCGATGATCGTGCGCGAGAATAAGAAGGACGAGGACGAGACGGAGGAAGGCAGGCAGACCTCAGGCGCCTCGGAACGCCCGCGTATCGGCCATGTCATCCTGGTCGGCTATGGCCGTGTCGGCAAGCTGATCGCCAGCCGTCTGCACGAACGCAAGGTCCATTTCGTCATCGTGGAAGGCGACCCGGAACGAGTGGAGGAGGCCGAAGAGGCCGGCCTCCCGGTCGTGAAGGGCAATGCGCTGGAGGACAAGCATCTGCTCGCCGCCGGCATATGCGAGGCGCGTCATTTGCTGATCGCGGTGCCCGAAGGGTTCGAAGGCGCGGCGATCCACGATCATGCGCGCAACCTCAACGCCAATCTCCAGGTCATCGCCCGCGCCCATTCGGACGCCGAAGTCGCGCATCTGGAGCGTATGGGCGTGCCGCATGTCGTCATGGGCGAACGGGAACTGGCGGCGCGGATGCTGACGCTCTGCGGCGTCGGATAGACGATGCTTCGGAGCGGGGGATCAGGCTGAAGTCACCCCGTTCAAAGGACCGGAAATGAAAAGAGGGCCGCCAGTCATCCGACCGGCGGCCCTCTTTCATGCCTGGCGATGCGTCAGGATGTCAGCGCGGTTTGCGCGGTCCGCCGGGGCCGCCACGCTTGGGTCCGCCCTTGAAGGGACGGGGCGCGTAGCCGCCCGGCGCATTTGCGCGCGGTCCGCGATCATTGGGACGGCCGCCGGCCCGCTTATGCTCGCGGGCCTGCTCGCGCGGCGCGCCGTCGATCGGCTCGAACGCCACGTCCGCACCCTCGTCGCTGGCTTCGCCGGTGCGCTTGATCGATGCGATGAAGCGGCTGGCGATCGCCTTGGGGATTTCGAACATCGTCTCGTTGGTGGTGATCCGGATCGCGCCGATATCCTGGCGCGACACATGGCCGCGACGGCAGATCAGCGGCAGGATCCAGCGCGGATCGGCATTCTGGCGACGGCCGATGTCCATGCGGAACCACTGGGTGTCCTCAAAGCCCGGACGCGGCCCGTCGTTGCGCACCGGCGCTTCGCTGCGGTCGAGCAACTCCTCGGGCGCGGGGAGGGCGGCGCGGGCGCTCTTCACCAGCATCGCCGCGATTTCCTTGGCGCTCTTCTCGGCCAGCAGTTCGGCGCCCAGCGCCCAATCCGCCTCGTCCAGCTCCGCCTTTTCCATCAAGGTGGTGCGCAGGCGGACATTGTCCTGCTCCAGGATCGCTTCCTTGCTCGGCGGAGTGCCCCATTCGACCGGGATCTTCGCTCCACGCAGCATCGATTCGACCCGGCGACGACGGGGATAGGGCACGATCAGCACGGCCGTGCCCTTCTTGCCCGCACGGCCGGTGCGGCCCGACCGGTGCTGCATCGTTTCCGCATCGCGCGGCAGCTCGACATGGACGACGAGGCTGAGCGAGGGCAGGTCGATGCCGCGCGCGGCGACGTCGGTGGCGACGCAGACCCTTGCCCGCTTGTCGCGCAGCGCCTGCAGCGCATGGTTGCGCTCATTCTGGCTATGCTCGCCCGACAGCGCCACGGCGGCGAAGCCGCGCTCGGTCAGGCTGCTATGCAGGTGGCGCACATTGTCGCGGGTCGCGCAGAAGAGGATCGCCGTTTCCGCCTCATGATAGCGCAGCAGGTTGACCACCGCATTCTCGATGTCGGACGGAGCGACCGTCACTGCCTGATAGCTGATGTCGCCATGGCCGCGTTCCTCGCTCATGGTCGAGATACGCAGCGCGTCGCGCTGGTAACGCTTGGCGAGCGCCACGATCGGCTTGGGCATGGTGGCGGAGAAGAGCAGGGTACGGCGGCTTTCCGGCGCGCCGTCGAGGATTTCCTCCAGATCTTCGCGGAAGCCCATGTCGAGCATCTCGTCGGCTTCATCGAGCACGACGGAGCGCACGGCCGACAGGTCCAGCGCCCCGCGCTCCAGATGGTCGCGCAGGCGGCCCGGCGTGCCGACGACGATATGGGTGCCGTGCGACAGGTTGCGGCGCTCCTTGGCGGCGTCCATGCCGCCCACGCAGGTCGCGATGCGGGCGCGGGCCGCGCCATAGAGCCATTCCAGTTCGCGGCTCACCTGCAACGCCAGTTCGCGCGTCGGTGCGATCACCAGCGCCAGCGGCTTTTCCGGCATGGGAAGGCGATCGGCGTCGCCCAGCAATTCGCCTGCCATGGCAAGGCCGAAGGCGACCGTTTTGCCCGATCCGGTCTGCGCCGACACCAGCAGGTCGCGGCCATGCGCTTCCTCCTGGGTGACTTCGCTCTGGACAGGGGTGAGCGCCTCATACCCCTTGGCAGTCAGCGCCTGGGACAGGAGGGGGGGAAGAGTTTCAAATGTCATGTTCTTGTTTTCCATCGGATAAAGCGACCCGCCATTGTCCGACGGATACAAAGACCTTTTCCATGCTCCCGAAACGGGAACCCAAGGCGCAAGGTCGTGCGTCTTGGTCTTCACCTCCCCCTTGCCGGTGGAGGGACCACTTGCCGGGCAAGTGGGGAGGGGCTGCCCTCCGCCAGAGGGGGACACCCCTCCGTCAGGCGCTGCCGCGCCCTCCATCTCCCTTTCCAGGGAGGATGATCTCATAAAATAAGAAAGCCGCCTTCCCTCGCAAGGAGGGAGGGCGGCCCCTTTACCTGTTATCCGCGTGGGATCAGATCGATGCGACTTCCGCCACATCGACCTTCACGCCCGGGCCCATCGACGACGACAGGGCGATCTTGCGGACGTACTTGCCCTTCGAACCCGACGGCTTCGCCTTGACGATCGCGTCGACGAAGGCGTCGAAATTCTTGCGCAGGTCTTCGGCCGAGAAGCTCGCCTTGCCCAGACCGGCGTGGATGATGCCGGCCTTTTCGACGCGGAACTCGATCTGGCCGCCCTTGGCAGCCTTGACCGCTTCGGCGACGTTCGGGGTGACGGTGCCCAGCTTCGGGTTCGGCATCAGGCCCTTGGGGCCCAGAACCTTGCCGAGGCGACCCACCAGACCCATCATGTCGGGGGTGGCGATCACGCGCTGGAAGTCGATGTTGCCGGCCTGGATCGATTCGAGCAGGTCTTCGGCGCCCACGATGTCGGCGCCAGCGGCGGTCGCGGCTTCAGCCTTGTCGCCACGGGCGAACACGGCGACGCGGACGTCCTTGCCGGTGCCGGCAGGCAGGGTGACGACGCCACGGACCATCTGGTCGGCGTGACGCGGGTCGACGCCCAGGTTGATTGCGATTTCGACGCTTTCGTCGAACTTGGCGGTCGCGTGGGTCTTGATCAGGCCCAGCGCTTCGGCTACGCCGTGCAGCTTTTCCTTGTCAACGGCAGTGGCCAGGGCCTTCGCCTTCTTCGTCAGCTTTGCCATGGTCTTAGCCCTCCACCACTTCGAGGCCCATCGCGCGAGCGGAGCCTTCGATGATCTTCGTCGCCGCGTCGATGTCGTTCGCGTTCAGGTCGACCATCTTGGTCTGCGCGATTTCGGCGAGCTGGGCGCGGGTGATCTTGCCGGCGACGACCTTGCCCGGTTCCTTGGAACCCGACTTCAGGTTGACGGCCTTCTTGATCAGATAGGTGGCTGGCGGCTGCTTCGTCACGAAGGTGAACGAACGGTCCGCGAAGACGGTGATGATGGTCGGCAGCGGGGTGCCCTTTTCCATCTTGTCCGTCGAGGCGTTGAACGCCTTGCAGAATTCCATGATGTTCACGCCGCGCTGACCCAGGGCAGGGCCGATCGGCGGCGAGGGGTTGGCGGCTCCGGCGGGCACCTGGAGCTTGATATAGCCCGTAATCTTCTTGGCCATTTTCACTCACTCTGTAGCTGGTGGACTTGCAGGCAAATCCACCGGTTCAAGTTTAGCGGTCGAACGGCTCCCCAGGGAAGCCTCCCGCGCATGTTCCTGCTGCCCGGGGGCGGCATGGAAGCGCGGGCCTATAGCGATCTTTTCCTCCGAAGGAAAGGGGCGAGTTTTGGGAAACAAAATCGCCGGTTCGGCACGTTGCTTGAAGCGGAACTGCCCCACCTCCGTTCGTTTCGAGCGCAGTCGAGAAGCGGGCAGTGCCGTCCTATCGCTTCTCGACTTCGCCCGAAGCGAACGGGAGGAAGCAGCTTGTCCAGCTCCAATGCAAAAAGGGCCACCGGCCCGGCAGGCTGGCGACCCTTTTGTGCATCCGCCGAAGCGGCGGCTTATTTCGACAGTTCGACCTGCTCGAAGTCCAGCTCGACCGGGGTAGCGCGACCGAAGATCGACACAGACACCTTGACGCGGTTCTTTTCGAAATCCAGTTCCTCGACCACGCCGTTGAAGCTGGCGAAGGGGCCGTCCAGCACCTTGACGCTGTCGCCGATCTCGTAATCGACATTGACCTTGTGCTTGGGCGCGGCCTCGGCTTCCTTCTGGGCGCCGAAATAGCGGGCGGCGTCGGCTTCGCTGATCGCCTGCGGCTTGCCGCTCGATCCTAGGAAGCCCGTCACCTTGGGCGTATTCTTGACCAAGTGATAGATGTCGTCGTTCATCGCCAGCTTGGCGAGGACGTAGCCGGGCATGAACTTGCGCTCGACCTGGACCTTCTTGCCGCGCTTGACCTCGGTCACGGTCTCGGTGGGGACTTCCACCTGCTCGACCAGCTGGGAGAGGCCCATGCGCTCGGCTTCGGACAGGATCGATTCCTTGACCTTGTTTTCGAAGCCCGAATAGGCGTGGATGATGTACCAGCGCGCCATGTTACCGTTTCAAACTCCCAATTAGCCTAGAAATCAGGCCTGGCCCGCTGCAACGCTCAGCAGCCACTGAACGATCGCGCCGAAGAAGGTGTCGATGCCGAAGAAGAAGAGGCCCAGCAGCGTGGTCATGATGACGACCATCACGCCGGTCATCAGCGTTTCGCGGCCGGTCGGCCACACGATCTTCTTCGCTTCGGTCTGTACCTGATTGACGAATTCGCCGGGGGAAACCTTCGCCATCGCCTGCCTTCTTGAACGTCTCGAACCAACACCAATTCGCGAAGCAACAGTCCGCCCTCCCGATCCCGCCCTGTTCGGCGTCCGGGGGTGCGGCCGCATGCTCCGCGACCAAGCTTCACTGGCCTATTTGGCCGCGATTTCTTAACCAGCGGACGTTCCGTCCACTTCGAAATCGCTAAGCGCACTTAGCCGCGAACTCTTGGTTTTTCAAGGGTTCGCGGCCAGTTCGCTTGGCAGGAGTGGAGGGACTCGAACCCACGGCATTCGGTTTTGGAGACCGACGCTCTACCAACTGAGCTACACTCCTGCACTGACCGGAGCCAGCGAAGGAGGGCGCTTTAGCGTGGCGTGGCGGGAAGGGCAAGCGCCATTATGCGGCTTTTTGCATCGGCTCCGCGACCTGGGTGTCGGCGCTGGTCTGGCGCTCGGCCTCCGCGTTGATCTGCGCGCCCAGCAAGACGACATAGGCGGACACGAACAGCCAGAGTTGCAGCACGACGACCGCGCCCAGCGACCCGTAGGTTTCGTTGTAATTGCCGAAGCGCGAGACGTAGAAGGACACGCCGAGCGTCACGAGTAGCCAGAAGAGCGTCGCCGTCACCGACCCGACCGTCAGCCATTGCCATTGCGCCTTGCGCCTGTGCGGGCCGAACCGATAGATGAGCGCGAAGATGGCGCTCGCGAGCAGGCCCGCGCTGACCCACGTCGTGGCCTTGATCGCGAAGATCACGCCCGGTCCCCAACCGATCAGCAGTTTCTGGATGAGGCCGATGATGGTCGCGGTGACGACGCCTGCCACGACGACCAGCACAGCCGAAAAGGTAATGCCCATCGATACGCGATAGAGGGCGATGATGCCGCGCGCCTCCTTCGACGCATAAACGATGTTGAGCGCTTCCATGATCGCGGTCGCCGCGCGCGTCGCGCCATAGACGGCGAGCGCCAGCGCCATGACCAGGCCCAGCCCGGTGGTGCCCTTGGCAGCGGAGACGACGCCGATCAGCTGATCGTTGATGAGCGTGGCGGCGTCATTCGGCACGACGGTGATGATCGCGGCCATGTGCCGCTGGACCAGCGCGGGGTCGCCGATCAGCCCATAGGTCAGGACGACGGCGGCGAGCAGCGGGGCGATGGAGAGAAAGGCATAATAGGCGACGCCCGCCGACAACAGGCCAAGATGATTGCCCGACATGGCCGCATAGACGCGCTTCAATATCTCCCACCAGGCGCAGGGCGGGATTTTCCACGGCGCATCGACATGCACCTGCTGCGCGACGGTTGCGGTCATCATCTTCCCCTGCTGTTCATGAGGCAAGCGCATGAACGGGGAGGGGGTTCCTTGGGCGGCTGGGTGGGGGAGAGGGCTGGTGCGGCAAATCCGGCTTCTGCCGGATTTCCAAACGGCCTATCAGCCCTTGCCGATCTTGTCCGCGTAGAGCATCCGGCCGGGGCCGAGCAGGCCCAGCACCTGCGGCACGATATGCGGGGCAACGGCGAAGCAGCCTTCGGAACGACCGCATTTGCCCCAGGCCGCGACATGATCCTCGGTCACATAATCGGCGCCATGGATGACGATCGCGCGCGATTCGGCATTATTGTTCTGTGCGTCGAGGCCGATGAGGCGCATCGACCGGCCATGCTGGCCGAAATACATGTCGCCCGTCCTGAACGCGCCCTGGCTGCTGGCTAGTGAGTTGAATTCATTAGAAAAACTGTGCAACCAGCCGGAATGGCCGGGATCGGAGCCGCGCCCGTGCGACACCAGATAGCTGCTGCTCTGCCCGCCGATCAGGTCGACGATATGCATGCGCGCCTCCTTCGAGGGCGCGTCGAAGTCGACAATCGCCACACGGTCGCGCAGGGTGAAATGATGGGCATGATCGTCCAGCGCCGCCTTGGCTCGCTCCAGCAGTGCGGCATAGGGTTTGGGCGGAACGGGGCGCGGCACGGCGGGAACCGGAGCGGGACTCGCGGGTTGAGGCCCCAAAGTTCCGGGCCCAGAAGTTCCGAAACCTGTCGCAGGCAGCGCGGCACGGCCCATGCTGTCGGACAGAAACGAAAAAGCGAGTCCGCTTAAAGCGAACTTCGTGAAATTACGGCGATCCATCCGACCAATATAGCAAAGTCAGCGCCCCGATTGAAGACCGGGGCGCACGACCTCATTCGCCCGTCTTGTTCGCTCCGTCCGCAGGCAGGCTCTGTTCGCCGCCTTCGGGCAGGCGCGACGTCATGCCGGTGGCTTCGGCGTCATCCTGTATCTGCTGCTGTTCCGACACGGTCGGCGGCGGCGCGGCCGGAGTCGCGACGGCGTTGTTCTGCGGTTCGGGCAGCGGAGCAGCGTCCGGCTCGTTGACGATCACATTCTCGACCGGCGGTTCGACCAGATTGTTGGTGGCGGGCGCTTCCTCTTCCTTCTTGCCGCAGGCAGAAAGGGCAAGCGCGCCGGCAAGAGCGATCAGGGCAAATTTGCGCATGGGATGTCAGTCCTTGGAGGCGATGTTCGTGGGAGAGGCGATGGTCGGATCGAGCCGGCGGCTCGACGCCTCGATCTTCTGTGCCAGCAGCTTGTCCCAGCCATAGGGATCGGCGCGGAAGCTGACCGTACCGTTATTGCTGGCGAAGGCAGTCCAGTAGAGCAGATAGACCGCGACCTGACTGGGCAACGACACGCGCTGGGTTTTGCCCTCGTCGATCAGAGTCTGGATCTGACCGTTGAGGTTCGGATCAGCGGCGACCATCTGCTCGGCCAGCGACACCGGCTTTTCAAGGCGAATGCAGCCATGGCTGGCCAGCCGGTCATAGCTGGAGAATTTCCCGCGCGACGGCGTGTCGTGCAGATAGACGGCGAAGGGATTGTTGAAGTCGAACTTCAACCGGCCAAGGGCGCTGCCGGGGCCGGCCGGCTGGACGATGCGCTCGCCGCCCTCGGGAGTCTTGATAATCTTGTAGCCCTGCCGGGCCAGGGCTGCACGACCCTTGGGGAACAATTCCCGCTTGGCGATCGACATGGGCACGTTCCACGGCGGGTTGACCACGATCGAATGGATGCTGGACGACAGCATCGGCGTCGCATTGTCCGGGCTGCCGGTGACGGCGCGCATCGAGCTGACCGGCTGGTCGCCCTCGAACACGGTCAGCACGGCGGCGGCGATATTCACCTGGACGCGATTGACCGGCAGGCTGCGCGGCATCCAGCGCCAGCGCTCCATATTGGCCATGATCGCGGCGATCCGGTCGTCCACGCTGACGTTGAGCGCGGTCAGGGTGCGGGCGCCGAGCTGGCCGGTGGGTTCCAGGCCATAGCGGCGCTGCGCGCGCTGGATCACGTCGACCAGATTTTCGTCCGGCGTGACGGCGGAGTCTTCCAGCGCGATGCGCTTGCGCACGACATCGGGCGTCGAAGTTGCGGTCAGGGTCGGCCAGCCGCCCTTGTCGCGAATCGCCTCATATTTGGTGAGGCCCTTGCGCAGCGTTTCATAGCCGGCCCAGGGCGGGGTCAGGCCAGTGGCCCATTGCTGAAGGCGATCTTCGGTGACGGCCTTGGCAAGGCCGGGGCGCGGATCGAAGGCGGCGGGGCGCAGCGCCCAGATGTCGAGGAAGTCGGCGGTGTCGACCCGGCCAGTGCTGAGCGCCTTGGCCCGGTCGAGCACCGCGCTGACGAGGGCAGGACCGCTCAGCGGGCCGCTGGCCTTCTGCCGGGCCATCAGGCCCTGCGCCGCGCCGGACTTCAGCCAATCGTTCGCCCAGGCCTCTTGCGCCGGGGACAGCGCCGGGATCGGGACGGGCGGCGGGGTGACGATGGCGGGGGGCAGCGGCTGGACCTGCTGCGGTTGGGCCGGCAGCGTCGGAACGACCGCAGGGGGCGCGGCAGATTTTTGCGCTACAGCAGGAGCGGTGCCAAGGCCGGTGAGCGCTAGCAGCGAGAAGCGGATCAAATCGGGACGGTTCATGCTGGACCAGATAGCGCAAAGCCGCCATCGTTCAAATCGCGATAGCGGGAAAAGATCATGCTGCACGTTGTTCACCATCCCGCCTATGTCTCCCCTGCAACACCCGGCAGTGCTTTTCGTTTCGACAAATATGGCCTGGTCATGGACGCGCTGCGGGAAACCGGGGTTTCCCATGTGACCCATGCGCCACAGCTCATGTCGCGCGAGTGGATCGCGGCGGTGCATGATCCGGCCTATGTCGACGAGGTGCTGACCCTGTCGGTGCCGGCGGACAAGGAGCGGCGCATCGGTTTTCCCGTGACGGAGCGCGTCATGCGCCGGTCGATGCTGTCGCCGGGCGGCACCTGGCTGGCGGCGAAGCTGGCGCTGGTTCATGGCTATGCCGCCAATGCGGCCGGTGGCAGCCATCATGCGCTGGCCGATACCGGTGCGGGCTATTGCGTGTTCAACGACCTCGCCATCGCGGCCAACCGGTTGATCGCGGAGGGTGATGCAGCGCGAATCCTGATCCTCGACCTCGACGTGCATCAGGGCGACGGCACCGCCTCCCTGCTGGCGGGGCGACCGGAGATTTTCACTCTGTCGATCCATGCGGAAAAGAATTTCCCGGTGCGCAAGGCGCGGTCGACGCTCGATATCGGATTGGAGGATGGCACGGGCGACGAGGCCTATCTGGCCATATTGGCGGACACGCTGCCGCGCGTGCTGGATGATTTCGCACCGGACCTGATCCTCTATCAGGCCGGAGTCGATCCCCATGGCGAGGATCGGCTGGGCCGGCTGGCGCTGAGCGATGCCGGGCTGGATGCCCGCGATCGCTATGTCATGCGCCAGGCGCGCGGGCGCGGTCTGCCTGTCGCCAGCACCATGGGCGGCGGCTATGGCGCGGACCGCATGGCGGTCGCGCACCGCCACGCCGCCTGCATGATCCGAATGGCGGAGGAAATTTAGGAGCGATCGGCATTCAGCCCTGACGGGCTGCAAATGTTGAGCCGGGTCACGTGCCTCGGCCCAACTTTCGGCGCTTCCGGTGCTCACATACTTTTAGTACGCTGCGTTGAAGCGAGGCACGTGACTCGCTTCAAGGGTCACGAAAACCCACCATTTTCGCCACGTCATCATCTGAACGTCGATCGCTCCTAGTGCAGCGTGCCGGCCGTCGCTGAGGAGTCCTTGCCCTCCATCAGCTTCGCCGCGATCAGGCCGGCGGCGGTCAGCGCGACGAAATCGCTGAAGGCGAGGTAGAGGATATAGCCCCAGGGCGCATGGTTGAACACGGCCTGTCCAACATGCAGCCATAGCACGGCGGCCAGCGCGAAGAGGATCGTCACCCGCACCCGACTGGCGAAGTCGGCCAGAGCGAAGCGCAGCGCCAGCGCGATCACTACGCCGACGACCAGCGACAGGATCAGGCCGCCGATCAGGCTGGCGCCGTCCATCACCGGGAAACCGCTGCTATTGTAGAAGACCTGCGCCACGGGGCCGCGACCGTAGAGGATCGTGCCCTGCGCGGTGGCCGGATCAGGGATGACATAGACGCCGGTACCGGTCGGGGTGAGCGCCTGCGCCATCGCTGCCTGCAAATTGGCGCTCGCCTGCCCGTCGGCGCGACTGAACGCCAGCGCGCTCAAGGGCGTGCCCCAGAAGATGAAGCCGGTGATGAACATGGCGAGACCGCCCAGCAGGCCGCCGATCAGAGAACGAACCATCATGCCTCCCCCTTTTTCCGATGCGAAGCTGACGCATCAACGCGGGGCAGGCAACATCTTTCCCCGGCGAGCGGTCAGTCCTTGGCGCGCGACGCCTTTTCGGCGATGCCGGACACGCCTTCGCGCCGGTCCAGCTCGTCCAGCACGGCATCGAACGATATGTCGAGATCGGCCAGCAGCATCATGAGGTGGAAGATCAGGTCGGCACTTTCGCCGATCGCGCCGTCGCGATCGTCCGCCATGGCGGCGATGACGGTTTCGACCGCTTCCTCGCCCACTTTCTGGGCGATCTTGGCGCGGCCCTTGGCGGCCAACTTGGCGACATAGGAAGCCGAAGGATCGGCGTTCCGCCGCTGGCGGATGGTCTGTTCGAGAGTCTGAAGGGTCGCGCGCATGCAGCGCATCAAGCGCCGTGCGCGCGACCCGTCAAATCATTTCTTCTTACGGCGTGCGTAGAGTACCCGGCCGGCCAGCACGGCAGCGCCCATGCCGAACAGCGCCATCTGTTCCGGCTCCGGCACCTTGGTCGGATCGCCGCCCGACGAGCCGCCACCCGACGAACCCGTGTCGCCACCGCCGCTGCTGGACGAGCCGCTGCACTTGCCGAACCAGCACCACCAGGTTGCCTGAGCAGGCGCGGGCACGGCGGCGCCCATCAGGCCGGCAGCGCCGACGGCGAGAAGCATCTTGGTCAATTTCATCACATTACCCCGTTTGCGTCGAACCATGATCGGTTGAACGCGACCGACTTTGGTTAAGCAGGGTTCGTGCCACAGGGTATCAACGGACGTATTTCCGCCGAAAATCATGGTTAACAGCCGGGCGGGACTGGTGGTCGTTGTAAAGTAAATCGACGCCTTCAACCAGCGCGGACGGGCACGCCCGCCGCCGCCAGCGCATGGTGCGCCTCCGCGATCGTATGCTGGCCGAAATGGAAGATGGAGGCGGCTAGCACCGCGCTCGCATGGCCTTCCACGACACCCTCGACCAGATGGTCGAGCGTGCCGACGCCGCCACTGGCGATCACCGGAATCGACACCGCGTCCGCGATCGTGCGGGTGAGGGCGAGGTCATAGCCCTGCTTCGTACCATCTCCATCCATCGAGGTGACGAGCAATTCGCCCGCGCCCAGCTCGGCGAGACGGAGCGCATGGTCCAGCGCGTCGATGCCGGTCGGCTTGCGGCCGCCATGGGTGAAGATTTCCCATTTTTCCTCGCCGACGCGGCGGGCGTCGACCGACCCGACGATGCACTGGCTGCCGAATCGGTCGGCAATGTCGGCGACCAGTTCGGGGCGCGCCACGGCCGCGCTGTTGACCGCCACCTTGTCCGCACCGGCGAGCAGCAATGCGCGCGCATCCTCGGCGCTGCGCACCCCGCCGCCCACGGTCACGGGCATGAAGCACACCTCTGCGGTGCGCCGCACGACGTCGAGGATGGTGCCCCGCGCCTCATGGGTGGCGGTGATGTCGAGAAAGCAGAGTTCGTCCGCTCCGGCTGCGTCATAGAGCTTGGCCTGCTCGACCGGATCGCCGGCATCCTTCAGGTCGACGAAATTGACGCCCTTCACCACGCGGCCATTGGCGACGTCGAGGCAGGGAATGACGCGGGTGCGGACGGTCATTGAAACAGGCTCCCAAATCCGTTCGGTTCGAGCTTGTCGAGAACCCGCGCGCAACGGTTCTCGACAAGCTCGAACCGAACGGGGAGTGGGGCGTGTCGGATCAAGCCGCCGCCTGCGCCACGGCCAGCGCGGTCTTGAGGTCGAGGCGGCCGTCATAGAGGGCGCGGCCGGTGATGACCCCTTCGATCCCGTCATCGGCATGGAGGCTGAGGATGCGGATGTCCGCGATCCCCGCCACACCGCCGCTGGCGATCACCGGAATGTCGGTGGCGCGGGCAAGATCGACGGTCGCGTCGACATTGCAGCCCTTGAGCAGGCCGTCGCGGCCGACATCGGTGAAGAGCAGGCTGGCGACGCCCGCATCCTCGAACCGGCGGGCCAGGTCGATCACCGGCATGTCGCTCTTTTCCGCCCAGCCGTCGGTCGCGACGAAGCCGTCGCGCGCATCGACCGCGACGACGATGCCGCCGGGGAAATCGCGCGCCGCGGCCTTGACGAAGGTGGGATCTTTCAGCGCCGCCGTGCCGATCACGATGCGCGACACGCCCAGGTCGAACCAACGCTCGACCGATTCGCGGTTACGGATGCCGCCGCCCAGTTGGACATGGCCGGGGAAGGCTTCGACGATCTTCTCGACCGCTTCGGCATTGACCGCATGGCCGGCAAAGCTGCCGTCAAGGTCGACGACGTGGAGATGTTGCGCGCCCGCCTCGGCGAAGAGCAGCGCCTGCGCGGCGGGATCGTCGCCATAGACGGTGGCGCGGTCCATGTCGCCCTCGGCAAGGCGGACGACCTGCCCCCCTTTGAGGTCGATGGCGGGAAAGACGATCAGGGACATGGACTTAACCTTTGCGCGAGCGGGGCTTAGGGCCGCCAGTCGAGAAAACGGGACAGGAAAGAGAGGCCATAGCGCTGGCTCTTTTCCGGGTGGAACTGGCAGCCGATGATGGTGTCGCGCGCGACGGCGGCGACCAGCGACCCGCCATGGTCGGTCGTGGCGGCGACATGCGCCGGATCGGCGACTTCATAATGATAGCTATGCAGGAAATAGGCCTCGCCCGCCTCGATCAGGGGCGGCGCGCCGTTCAGCACGACATCGTTCCAGCCCATGTGCGGCACCTTCACGGCGGCGTCGGCCGGCTCGATCAGCCGCACCGTGCCGGGAATCCAGCCCAGCCCTTCATGCCGGCCAAATTCCTCACCCGCATCGGCGAGCAACTGCATGCCGACGCAGACCCCCAGAAACGGCGTGCCGCGACCGTTCACGGCCTCGTTCATGGCGTCGACCATGCCGGGGATCGCCACCAGCGCATCGCGACAGGCGCGGAAGGCGCCCACGCCCGGCAGCACGATGCGGTCGGCCTTGGCCACGACATCGGCGTCGGCGGTGATGACGACAGTGTCCGCGCCCGCCTTGCGCAGGGCGTTATGCACCGAATGGAGATTGCCCGCGCCATAGTCGATCAGGGCTATCATGGCAGCAGCGTCTCCAGATTGACGCTGGCGGCGCGCGCCGGGAGGAATTCGATCAGATCGAAGGAGGCCGCGCCATTGACGACGAAGGGATCGGTCGCCGCCTTCGCCGCGATCTCGGCCTTTTCGCCGCGGGCGATCAGGATGCCACCGGTCCGCGGCTCGCGCCGGCCCGCCAGCAGCAGCCAGCCATCCTCGATCCCGCGGTCCAGCCATGCCCGATGATCCGCCAGCAGGCCGTCCAGCACCTCGATCGGCGCCGTGTAGGTCAGCGAGATGATGAACATGGAACCGGCCTTTCTATGCGCTTACAACATGCCCTTGGTCGAGGGAATGGAGTCGGCCTTGCGCGGGTCGATCTCCACCGCCTGGCGCAGGGCGCGGGCAAGCCCCTTGAACGCGCTCTCGACGATATGGTGGTTGTTGCTGCCATAGAGAAATTCGATATGCAGCGTGATGCCGGCGGCCTGGGCGAAGCTGTGGAAGAAATGCTCCACCATCTCCGTATCCCATTCGCCGATCTTCTGGACCGTGAAGGGCAGCTTGCACACCAGCCAGGGGCGGCCCGAAATGTCGAGCGACACGCGGGTCAGCGTCTCGTCCATCGGCGAATAGACGCTGCCGTAGCGGCTGATGCCGCGCTTGTCGCCCAGTGCCTTGCCTACAGCCTCGCCAATCGCGATAGCCGTATCCTCGGTGGTGTGATGCTGGTCGACATGCAGGTCGCCCACGGTCTTCACATCCATGTCGATCAACGAATGGCGCGACAGCTGCTCGATCATATGGTCGAGGAAGCCGATGCCCGTCGAAACGGTATAAATGCCCGTCCCGTCAAGGTTGACGGTGACGTCGATTTGGGTTTCCGCCGTGTTGCGGTGAATCTCGGCCTTGCGCATGGCCGCCCTATAGCGCCTGCCGCGCGTCATGCAATCTGTCTGGACGGGCTTGACCCTCTGTTTCGTGCCGCTAGGACATTGGGCCATGAGTGAAGATCTGCCCGATAGCCTGATTCCCTATGACGAAATCGTGCAGGAGGCCCTGCGTGCAGTCGTCGGCCGGGTGCTGGGCGAAGTCCAGCAGACCGGCGGGCTGCCGGGCGCGCATCATTTCTACATCACGTTCAAGACGCAGGCGCCGGGGGTCGATATTCCCAAGCATCTGATCGAACGTTTTCCCGATGAAATGACGATCGTTCTCCAGAATAAATATTGGGATCTCAAGGTCAGCGGCACCCATTTCGAGGTCAGCCTGACCTTCAACCAGATTGCCGCCCATCTTTTCATCCCCTTCAGCGCGATCACCGCGTTCGTCGATCCCGCCGTCAATTTCGCGCTCCAGTTCCAGGTTCAGGCCGACGAGGAGCCAGAGCCGCATGACCAGGCCGAAAATGACGCGCCGCAAGTGAAGACCGAGGACGGCTCGAACGTCGTGACGGTGGATTTCGGGAAGAAGAAATAAGGGCGCGCGCGGGCGGGTTCGTCTTCTGGCACGCATAGTCGCTTCCCGCCGCCGTCGGTTTGCATCAGGCCGCTGGAAAAGCGGTTCCATCTCAGCCGAAGCGCGTCGAATGCGCCTCAGCCGAAGCCGTGCAGCCCTATTCCGATAGCGCAATATCCATGTCGGCCAGCGCAAGCCGCAGCAGTTCGGCCATGCTGTTGCGCGCTGCCGCCGTATCGCGCGCGGCGATCGCCCGATGTACCGCCTGATGGTCGGGCAGGGGGTCGCGCGGCAGCAACTTCTTGCGATGCTTGAAGGTCGTGGTCCAGCTCACCGCCGCCCCGACCGAACTCGCCAGCGCTTCCAGCGCGTCATTATGCGCGGCGGCGAGGATGGCGTGGTGAAAACGCTGGTCGGCGGCGCGGCCCTCCGGCGTGGAGAGGCCATAGCGCGCCATTTCCGCCAGAGCCGCGTCCATCACCGCCAGTTGCTCCTCGGTGCGGCGGCGCGCGGCGAATTCGGCGGCGGCGGGTTCGATCACCCCGCGCAGCTCGAACAGGTCGCGGATGAAATTTGCGTCCGGTTCCCCCGCGAACATCCAGGCGAGCATTTCCGGGTCGAGCACATTCCAGCGCGCGCGGGGCAGGACGCGGGTGCCGGCCTTGGGGCGGCTTTCCAGCATCCCCTTGGCGATCAGGATGCGTACGGCCTCACGATAGGCGGTGCGCGACACGCCGAGCCGTTCCGACGCCTCGATCTCGCCCTCGAACAGGTCGCCGGGCTTGTGCTTGCCGGTCAATATGGCGGTGCCCAGATCGCGGGCGATCGCCTGATGGATGCGGAGCGCGCCTTCTTCCGATCCGAACGATCCGTCCTGTCGCGCGCTCCCCATCGTCTTTTCCTTTACATCAGTCCTCGAAGGCAGCCGTAGGGCAATGCCGTCCGCAAAGGAAGGCGTCCGCCACCAGCCGCAGCGGCGCGGTGTCGGCGTCGATCGCCTGGTCCGCCACCAGACCGACGAAACGGCGATACATCGTCGGATATTCCTCGTCCGGCGCCTTCATCTGCACTTCACCGTCGAGGCGCAGCGTATTGCCGCCTTCTGACAGGAGCAGGCTGCCCTTGTCGGTCTCGACTGCAATGTCCCAGGTCTGTGGCCCCGTCTGGCGCCAGTCGAACACGGTGTCGATCGCTGCGCCCGACGCCGTCGCCATGCTGAGCGTCGCGCCGATCGGCGCCTGCTTGTTCGACGGGACTTCGAGCGAGGCCGACAGCACGGTAATCGGCTCGCCGACGATCTCGGTCAGGATCGACAGGGCATTGATGCCCGGATCGAACACGCCGAAGCCGCCCGCCTCCCAGATCCAGGGCTGGCCCGGATGCCAGTGTCGGACATCCTCGCGCCACTGGATGTCGATCCGTTCCACCTTGCGCTCCGCGATCCAGGCCTTGGCCTGCGCCACGGCGGCGGCATAGCGGCTGTGCCAGCTGGCGTAGAGCGTGACGCCTTGGCGCTGGGCCAGTGCGGTCAGCGCCTCCACTTCGGACACGGTCGCGCCCGGCGGCTTTTCGAGGAAGACATGCTTCCCTGCCAGCAACGCCTGCCGGGCCGCATGATAGCGGACCTGCGGCGGTTGGCAGAGGATGACGGCATCCAGATCAGGCTCGCCCGCCAGCATCGCGCCGAGGTCGGGGTAGTTGTTCACCCCTTCCCCCTGCGCGTTGCGGCTGGCGACGGCGACCAGTTCGATGCCGTCGATCTTTTCGATGGCGGGCAGGTGCTGATCGCGCGCGATCTTGCCGAGCCCTACCAGACCTGCCCTGATCGTCATGCTGCGATTTCCAGCTTGCCTTCGTTACGGCGCGTCAGACCCCAGGGGTTGGCGTCCTGCAACGCGTCGGGCAGCAGCGCGTCGGGCACGTCCTGATAGCAGACGGGGCGCAGGAAGCGCATCATCGCCAGCGTACCGACCGAGGTCGAACGGCCATCGGCGGTCGAGGGGAAAGGACCGCCATGGACCATGGCATGGGTCACTTCGACGCCGGTGGGCCAGCCGTTGGTCAGGATGCGACCAACCTTGCGCGACAGCGTGGGCAGCAGCTTGGCGGCGTCGCCTTCATCGCCTTCGCCGATGTGCAACGTCGCGGTCAGCTGGCCTTCCAGACCGGCGATGGTCGCGATGACTTCTTCGATGCTGGAGCAACGGATGAGGACCGAGGAGGAGCCGAAGACTTCTTCAGCGATGACCGGGTTCGACTTGAAGGTCGCGCTGTCGGTCGCGAAGAAGGCGGCCTGGCCACGGTTGACGCCTTCGGGGTCGGTGCCACGGGCGACGGTGGTGACGCCATCGGCGCCGACGAGGGCGGCGACGCCCTGTTCATAGGCGGCGTGGATGCCCGGCGTCAGCATGACCTGCGGCGCGGCGCCCGACAGGGTGGTAGCGGCAGCGGCGACGAAGGTGTCGAGGTCCGGGCCGTCCAAGGCGATGACCAGACCGGGGTTGGTGCAGAACTGGCCAGATCCCATGGTCAGCGAACCGACGAAAGCGGTGCCGAGCGCTTCCGCCTTGGCCGCCAGCGCGCCGGGCAGCAGCACGACCGGGTTGATCGACGACATTTCGGCATAGACCGGGATCGGTTCGGCGCGTTCGGCCGCGATCTTCATCAGCGCCGTGCCGCCACCGCGCGAACCGGTGAAGCCGACGGCCTTGATGCGATGGTCGGCGACCAGAGAGGTGCCCAGTGCGCGGTTGGCGCCCGGCAGGTAGGAGAAGACGCCCTCATGCAGGCCAAGGCTCTTCACGGCAGCCTGAATGGCGCGGGCGACCAGCTCGCCGGTGCCGGGGTGGGCGCTGTGGCCCTTGACGACGACGGGCGAACCGGCGGCGAAGGCCGATGCGGTGTCACCGCCCGCGACCGAGAAGGCGAGGGGGAAGTTGGACGCGCCGAACACGGCGACGGGGCCGACCGAATGGTTGACGCGGCGCAGGTCGGCGCGCGGCAGCGGCGTGCGGTCCGGCAGCGCCTTGTCGATGGTGGCGTCCAGCCAGTCGCCCAGGCGGACATAGGAAGCGAACAGGCGCAGCTGACCGACGGTGCGGCCACGCTCGCCTTCCAGACGGGCGCGCGGCAGGCCGGTTTCGGCCATGGCGGTTTCGATCAGCAGGTCGCCGATCGCGACGATGTTGTCGGCGACGGTTTCCATGAAGGTCGCGCGAGCGTCAGGCGACAGGGTCGAAAAGCTTTCGAACGCGGCATCGGCCAGCGCGGCGGCTTCATCGACTTCGGCGGGCATGGCGCTGGAAAAGGCGACGTCGCCCTTTCCGCCGGTGGACGGGTTGATCGCGTAGAAAGGCTCACCGCTGTTGCGCTCGCTCGCGCCGATGAGGATGGCTCCGTTGAACATGGCTGTCTCCTGAAGGGGGTCAGAAAGGTCTGGCTAGACGATCGTGCCGAAAAAGAGCGGTTCGTTTTCCGGCACAAGTGATGCAAAAATCGGGAGGATGGGGCGGCGTTCAGATGGATAGCCGCCCCGTCCTTTCAAGGGGCATGTCCGAATATTTGTCGGACTTAATATTCCCGATTAATGGTTGTCGCGCGGCAGGCCCATGGTCTGGGCGATGCGCTGATATTTCTCCGCGCCTTCCAGGATGGCGCCGGTGTTCATCTGGCCGACGACCGAGCGCTGGATTTCCTGCCATGGCGTCTGCGAGGCAGGATATTTGAACCCACCCTCGGCCACCAGCTTCGCGCGGCGTGCTTCCAGTTCCTCGTCGGAAATCAGCACGTTCACCGTGCCGGCCTTCAGGTCCATGCGAACGCGGTCGCCGGTTTCCAGCAGGGCGAGGCCACCCATCGCCGCCGCTTCGGGCGAGGCGTTCAGGATCGACGGGCTACCCGACGTGCCCGACTGGCGACCGTCGCCGATGCAGGGAAGGGCGGACACGCCTTCGGTGATGAGGTAAGCGGGCGGACGCATGTTCACGACTTCCGCCGCGCCCGGATAGCCGATCGGGCCCGCGCCGCGCATGAACATCAGCGTGTCGGCGGTGATGCCGACCGACGGATCGTCGATACGGTGGTGATAATCTTCCGGCCCGTCGAACACGACCGCCGGGCCTTCAAAGGCTTCGGGATCATCGGGGTTGGACAGGTAGCGCTGACGGAACTCTTCGCTGATGACGCTGGTCTTCATGACCGCTTCGTCGAACAGGTTGCCGGTCAGGACCAGGAAGCCGGCTTCGTCCTTAAGTGGCTGGTTGAACGGGCGGATGACCTTTTCATCCTCGATCTCCACGCCCTTGCAGTTTTCGCCCATGGTCTTGCCATTGACGGTCATCGCGCCCTCGCGGATCAGGCCTTGGTCGATCAGCTGGCTGATGACGGCGGGCAGGCCGCCGGCGCGGTAATAATCCTCGCCCAGATATTCGCCGGCCGGCTGCATGTTGACCAGCAGCGGCACCTTGTGGCCGACCGTCTCCCAATCCTTGAGCGGCAGCTCGACGCCCATGTGGCGGGCGATGGCGGCGAGGTGGATCGGCGCGTTGGTCGAACCGCCGATCGCCGAGTTGGCGACGATGGCGTTGTGGAACGCGTCGAGCGTCATGATGTCGGAGGGCTTCAGATCCTCATGCACCATTTCGACGATGCGCTTGCCGGTGCGATAGGCGGCTTCCTGACGGTCGCGATAGGGGGCGGGGATTGCCGCGCTGCCCGGCAGCATCATGCCCAGCGCTTCGGCCAGCGCATTCATGGTGCTGGCGGTGCCCATGGTGTTGCAGAAACCGGTCGAGGGTGCCGACGAGGCGACCAGCTTGATGAAGCCTTCATCGTCGATCTTGCCGGCGGCCAGCAGCTGGCGACCATGCCAGACGATCGTTCCAGACCCGGTGCGCTCGCCCTTGTGCCAGCCATTCAGCATCGGGCCGACCGACAAAGCGATCGCCGGGATGTTGACGGTGGCGGCGGCCATCAGCAGCGCCGGGGTGGTCTTGTCGCAACCGCTGGTCAGGATCACGCCGTCGAGCGGATAACCGTACATGGCTTCGACCAGACCCAGATAGGCCAGGTTGCGGTCAAGGCCGGCGGTCGGGCGCTTGCCGGTTTCCTGGATCGGGTGGACCGGGAATTCCAGCGCGATGCCGCCCATTTCGCGGATGCCCTCGCGCATACGCTCGGCCAGCACGAGGTGGTGACGGTTGCAGGGCGACAGGTCGCTGCCGGTCTGGGCGATGCCGATGATCGGCTTGCCGCTGCGCAGTTCTTCGAGGCTGAGGCCGAAGTTCAGGTAACGCTCCAGATAGAGCGAGGTCATGTCGATATTGTCGGGGTTGTCGAACCAGGCGCGGCTGCGCAGCTTCGGGGCAGTCTTGGGCGAATCGCTCATTGGGGCATCCTGACGAAAAAGACGGGGCGCTTCTGCGCGCTCGCCTTTTCGATATACTCATACAAATACTATTTCAAGGACGCATGAAGGCGACCCTGCGGAAAATCGCAGCGAAATGCGGCACGGGAAGAGGGGTTAGGCCGGCTGGCGGGTCTGGCTCGACTGGTCGTCGAGCATCGCTCGCACCTTCGCGGCCAGATCGGCATAGGTGAAGGGCTTGGTCAGCAGTTCGACGCCGGGGTCGAGCCGGCCATGGTGGATGATGGCGTTGCGGGCATAGCCGGTGGTGAAGAGGATGCGGAGCGCGGGGTAGCGGACATGAACCTCGCGGGCGAGGTCCGCGCCGCTCATCCCGCCGGGTAGCACGACATCGGTAAAGAGCAGGTCGATCGGCTCGCTCGCGCCGTCGAGCGCCGCGAGCGCATCGGCGGCGGTGCCGGTTTCCACGATCCTGTAGCCGAGGTCGCGCAAGACGCTGGCCGAATAGGCGCGGACATTTTCGTCGTCCTCGCACAGCAGGATGGTTTCCGTGCCGCCAACGGTCTGGACCGGCAGCGTTTCGCCGCTCTCCTCGACAGGCAGAATCCCATGACGGCGGGGCAGATAGAGCTTCACGCATGTGCCCAGGCCCGGTTCGGAATAGACCTGCAAATGGCCGCCCGACTGCCGGATGAAGCCATAGACCATTGAGAGGCCCAATCCCGTCCCGCGCCCGACATCCTTGGTCGTGAAAAAAGGTTCGACCGCATGATGGAGCGTGTCGGCGTCCATCCCTTCGCCGCTGTCGGACACGCTGATCTGCACATATTGGCCGGGCGTCATCTCTCCATCGCGCGCCGCCTGTGTGGAATCGATCTGGAGATTGTCTATTTCGATGTCCAGCTTGCCGCCCTCCGGCATCGCGTCGCGCGCATTGACCGCCAGATTGAGCAGTGCATTTTCCATCTGGTTATGATCGACCTCGATCGCCCATGCGCCGTCCAGCGGTACGGTGCGGACCTCGATCGTCTCGCCCAGCGTCCGCTGGAACAGGTCGGACATCCCTGTGATCAGGCGATTGGGATCCATCGGCTGCGGGCTGAGCGGCTGGCGGCGGGAAAAGGCCAGCAGGCGCTGGGTCAGGACGGAGGCCCGTTCCGCGCCCGCCATGGCATTGTCCGCCGCCCGTTTCAGGCGCGGCGTGTCCGTGGGCAGGCCGCGTTGCAGCAGCTCCAGATTGCCCGTCACCACCTGCAGCAGATTGTTGAAGTCGTGCGCGACACCGCCGGTCAACTGGCCCAGCGTTTCCATCTTCTGCGCCTGCCGCAACGCTGCTTCCGCCTCTGCGCGGGCGCGCGCCTCGGCGCGATGCTCGGTGACGTCACGGGCGACGCAGTAGATATGCTCGCCCTCCGGCACCGCGGTCCAGCTGAAGGTGCGATAGTCGCCGGCCCTGGTGCGGAATCGATTTTCAAAGCGCCAAGTGGGCCGACCATCGGCCAGTTCGTCGATCTTGTCGCGGGTGGCGGACCTATCGTCGGGATGCTCCATCCACTCCGACGTGCGACCGACCAGCTCCTCCTGGCTCCAGCCCAATATGTCGGTCCAGGCTGGACTGGCGGCCAGCCAGACGCCGCTGACATCGGCGATCAGGAAGGGGTCGCGCGCCAGCGCCCAGAGACGGTCGCGCTCGGCCGCCATCTGCCGCTCGGCCAGCACGCGCTTCGTCGTTTCGCTGACGATGCAGAGCACGCCGTCGATTGATCCGTCCGCCTCGAAGACCGGCGAATAGCTGATGTCGAAGAAGACCTGTTCCCCCCGGCCGCCATCGCGTTCGATATAGAAGGGGCGGTCCTTGGCATGAATCGTTTCGCCTCCATCCCGCACCGACCGGAGCAAGGGTTCCAGATCGTTCCAGAGTTCGGCCCAGCCCTCGCGGGCCGGGCGTCCCAGCGCATGGGGATGTTTGTCGCCGATGGTCGGGACATAGGCATCGTTGTAGAGAGCGCAGAAATCCGTTCCCCAGAAAAGCACGATTTCCGCTCTGGAAGACAGCATCAATCGCACCGTCGACACCAGGGTCGGCGACCAGCTTTCCACCGGGCCAAGCGGCGATGCGGCGTCGATGCCCGCCGTGAGCGCGCCCAGGGGGCCTTGAGCCGCGATCCTGTCTGCTATGCCGGGCGCGACGGTCATCCTAGTCTCTTCTGTATCCGATGCTATTGGCTCGATACGCCCATGGGCCGATTTGTTTCCCTTGATGTGATGCCCCGGACCTTTTGTCCATCACCTGTGCTCTTGAAACGGACAAGGCGGCGGCGCATGGAACGGGCATGACAGCCGCTGCCTCCGCCTTCCGCTCCTCTGCCATCGCCATGCCCCGCGCCATCGCGCGATGGCTGCTGGCCGTGGCCGCTCTGGTCTTCTGCATGGTGGTGGTGGGGGGCATCACCCGCCTGACCGAATCCGGCCTGTCGATCACCCAGTGGAAGCCGATCAGCGGCGCGATCCCGCCGCTGACCCATGACCAGTGGATGGAAGCCTTCCGCCTCTACCAGCAGATCCCCGAATATCAGCAAATTAAACGCGGCATGACTCTGGGGGATTTCCAGTTCATCTTCTTCTGGGAATGGGCGCACCGGTTGCTCGGACGGCTGATCGGTATTGCCTTTGCCCTGCCGCTGATCTGGTTCGCGTGGAAGCGCGCGGTCCCGTCCGGCTATGGCTGGCGTCTGGCCGCGCTGCTGGCGCTGGGCGGGCTGCAAGGGGCAATCGGCTGGTGGATGGTGAAGTCGGGCCTCTCGGTGCGCACGGATGTCAGCCATTATCGTCTGGCGGTGCATCTGCTGACCGCGCTCTTCATCATGGGTGGCCTGATCTGGACCGCGCTCGACCTGCTGATGCTGGCACGCAATCCGGCAGCGCGGCCGGCACGGATGACGCCCTTCGCGCTGGCGGCGCTGCTGGCGTTGCTGGTGCAACTGCTGTTCGGCGCCTTCACCGCAGGACTGGATGCCGGCTATATCTCCAATACATGGCCGCTGATGAACGACTATCTGGTGCCGGAAGGGATCAGCTGGGTGGGATCGCTCTGGGCGACCGTCTCGTCCGATCCCTATCTCGTCCACTTCATCCATCGTTGGTGGGCCTGGGTCGCGGCGGCGCTGCTGATCCTGCTGGCGCGACGCGCGAAGAAGGCGGGGCAGCGCGGCCCGTCGATCGCGATCAATGCCACGGTCGGCGTCCAGGTGCTGCTCGGCATCGCGACCGTCATCAGCGGTATCGCGCTGCCGCTGGCGGTGCTGCACCAAGCCGTGGGCGCGTTGGTGGTGGCGTCGGCTAGCTGGGGCGCCCATGCCATCGGACGGCGCGCATGAACGAGCCGGTCGTGCTGGTCTATACGCTGTTCGGATCGGCCGAAGACGCCGGGCGCATCGCCCGGCAGCTCGTCGAGGAAAGGCTGGCGGCCTGCGCCAATATCGGCGCGCCCTGTACGTCCATCTACAAATGGAAGGGGGCTATCGAGGAGGCGGCCGAAACCCCTGCGCTGTTCAAGACCAGTCCGGCACGAAGCGAAGCGTTGCAGGCCCGGCTCGCCGAACTGCACGACTATGACCTGCCGGCGATCGTGAAGGTCGATGGGAAGGCGTCCGCCGCCTTTGCGGGCTGGGTCGGGGAGCAGGTTCAATGAAGATGTGGAAGCTGGCGTCCGCCCTGCTCGTCATAGGCGCGCAACCGGCTGCGGCCGAACTGGTCCCCATCGCCTTCGCCCCGCCGGTTGGGCGCGATCTCGTCTACCACATTGAGCAAAGCCGCATTGTCGAAGGGCAGAAAAGTCGGTTCAGCGCGACCCGCAGCCTGCGTTTCGAGCGGGTGGGGCAGGCCTATCTGTTGCATGCCACGCTGCGCACGATCGACAGCGATGCGCCGGCCGCCGCGACCCAATCCTGGCGCGCGGCGCTGACGCCGCTGGTCGGCGTGGAGATGGGCTTTCGCGTCGATGCGACGGGCAAGATCGTCGGCCTCGACGATATGGAAAAGGTCTGGGGGTCGGTCGAGCAGGGACTGGCGCGCATGATGACCGGGTTTGCGCCTGATTCTGCCCAGTATCGTGCGGCCGGTGCGGTGCAGGCGCTGTTTGCCGGTCTGCCTCCGGAAGGGCGGCTGGCGCTGCTCGCGGGCGAATATCAGCCGCTCTTTCTCTTTGCGGGCGGTGAGGTGGAGGATGATGCGGTCGGGCGCGGCGTGCGCACCATGGCAGGATCGCCGCTGGGCCGGCCGGTGAGTGTCGAAGGCCTGCTCCGGCTCGAAGCGCGCGAAGGCGGCCGGTTCCAGCTGGAAGAGAGACTGGCCGGCAATGGCGTGCAACTGGTGGCGCGCTATGCCTTGTCGACGCACAGCGGGATGGTCGAGCACCAGACGCGCGACCTGACGCTGGGGGCAAAATCCCTTGTCGAAACGCGGGATCTGCGCGAAGGCGACGCGTCCTGACCGGCGTCAGCGTGCTGCGTTGGCGGCGGGTGCGACGGCAGCGGCTTCCGCCTCCTCCTTCGGCGCGAAGATGCGCAGGCTGGTCAGCAGCGTCTCGGAGATCGCCTGATATTGCTCGCTCAGCATTTCGGGATAGACGAAGGTCGCGGTGACGATCGACCCGTCGGGCTGGCGCAGCAGGCGGATGCCGACATTATTGCCTTCGCCATCATTGGCGGTGCCGCGATATTCATTGTCGCCGACAAAGTCGCCGTCCACGCCTTCAGCGCCGGTGTTGAGCGCCTCGACGATCTGCTGGAGCGTCTGGTCGCCGTCATTCTTCTGCCAGAAGACGCGCGCGTCAGCGCCTGCGCCGGGGTCTTCATAAACGACGCCATCCGCATTGCTGGCGCCCTTGTCCCGTACCCAGCCCTCGGGGAGGGTGATGGAAAAGCCGCGTTCGATATTCACATAGTTGCGGCCGTCGGGCGTTTCGTCCGACTGCTGGTTCGCAATGGCGTTGGCGGCGGCGGCATTGGCGGCGGCGGCCAGTTCCTCCTGACTCGGCATGTCTGCCACAGGTTCGGTGCGGCCGCAGGCGGCGAGCAGCAGGACGGGCAGGCAGACGACGAGCAAAGCATGTTTCATGTCCCGTCCAAAGCATAGGCGCGGGCAGATTTCAACGCCATAGCCCGTCAGGCGGCGCTGTCGATGCCCAGTTCGGCGAGCTTGCGATAGAGGGTGGAGCGCCCAATCCCCAGGCGACGGGCGACTTCGGTCATGCGGCCGCGATAATGACCAATGGCGAGGCGGATGACGTCGGCCTCGATTTCGGCCAGTTGGCGAACATGGCCGTCGCCCTCGAACAGGGTGATGCCCGCGCCGTCGCGATGAGGCTGGCCCACGACACGCGGGCGGGCGGTAATACGGTCGATGCCGTCCCCGACACGAATCTGCGCCGCGATCTGCGGGAAATCCTGCGGGGTCAACGCGTCGCCGTCGCACAGCACGGCAGCGCGGAAGAGGGCATTCTGCAACTGGCGGACATTGCCCGGCCAGGGATGCTGCATCAACAGGGATAGCGCGTCGTCGGTCAGGCCCAGGCTGCGCAGCCCCGGCTGGGTCGCGATGCGGGCGAGCAGGTGGCGGCAGAGCGCAGGAATGTCACCCATCCGCTCGCGCAGCGGCGGGATGGTGAGCTGGACGACGTTGAGTCGATAATAGAGATCTTCGCGGAAACGGCCGGCCTCGATCTCTTCGATCAGCCGCTTGTTGGTGGCCGCGATCACGCGCACGTCGACATGGATCGGGCGGCGCGCGCCGATCGGCTGCACTTCGCCATCCTGCAAGACGCGCAGCAGCTTTACCTGCGCATCGAGCGGCATTTCGCTGACTTCGTCGAGGAAGATGGTGCCCATGTCGGCCGACACGAACTTGCCGACATGCCGGTCGAAGGCGCCGGTGAAGGCGCCGCGTTCATGGCCGAACAGCTCCGATTCGACGAGGTTGGCGGGGATGGCGCCGCAATTGACCGTGATCATTGGCTGCTTGTGGCGGGGCGAGGCGGCATGGATCGCGCAGGCGATCACATCCTTGCCGACGCCGCTCTCGCCCTCGATCAGCACGGGCACGCGGGCGCGGGCTGCCTTGGCCGCGATGGCGAGCGCGGCGCGGAACAGCGGAGCGGAGCCGACCACATCCTCGAAGGACAGGGGCGCAGTAATCTTTTCGGTCAGAGGGCGCAGTTCACCCGCCGCGCTGCCTTCGGCCAGCGTGGCATTGAGGGCGGCAAGCAGGCGTTCGGGGGCTATCGGCTTGGAAAGATAATCTGTTGCACCCGCGCGCATCGCCTCGACCGCGCCGGAGACATTATTGTGGGCGGTGAGGATCAGCAGGGGCAGGGCCGGGCGTCGGGCGCGAATCTCCCGGATCAGCGCAGAGGGATCATAGTCCGGGCTCCATTGGTCGAGGATGATGGCATCGAGCCGCATCCCGTCCTGCGTGCCCAGCATCGCAATCGCCGTTTCACTGTCCTGCGCGAAGATGGTGCGCCAGCCGGCCCGTGATGCCAGAGCGGAAACCAGCCGTCTCTGCGCCGGCTCGTCGTCGATCAGCATCAGCATCGGTACGCCGTCGCGCGCCATCTTCACCCCTCAAATATTACAGGCGACCAAGGTTAACGGGCAGGAGTAAAGGCGTACTTAACTGCGAAAGATTTTCTTGTCGGCCTCTGGGTTGAGGGGGGGAGGGCTACAGGATAAGAGGTGAGCCGCGAAAAGTGCAGGATGAGGAGCGGATATGTCGAATGAAGGACATATGAAAAGCGCGAACGAAACCTATGGTGGTTTCGTCGGCTTGATGAAATGGGGAACCATTGCAAGCGTGATCGTTGCGGCCATCGTGGTCCTGCTGATTTCCAGCTGAGCGGAAGATCGGGACCAGGAGGGGGGCTACGCATATGAAAATAGCGATATTGAGGGAGCAGGCAGCGGGTGAACGCCGTGTTGCCGGGACGCCGGAGACGGTGAAGAAATTCAAGGCGCTGGGTGCCGACATTGCGGTCGAGGCTGGCGCGGGCCTGACGGCGTCGATTGCGGACGCCGACTATATTGCGGCGGGCGCTGTGGTTGCCGACCGGGCTGCAACAGTGGCGGACGCGGACATCATATTGGGCGTGCAGGGACCGGATGTAGCGGGCCTTTCTGGGGCAAAGCCGGGCGCCTGGATCGCGGCGGGCCTCAATCCCTTTAGCGAGCGTGCGCGTGTCGACGCCTATGCCGCCGCCGGGTTCGAGGCGCTGGCGATGGAGTTCATGCCGCGCATCACGCGTGCGCAGTCGATGGATATCCTGTCCTCCCAGTCGAACCTGTCAGGCTACAAGGCGGTGCTCGATGCCGCCGCCGAATATGGCAAGGCCTTCCCGATGATGATGACGGCGGCCGGCACGGTGTCGGCGGCCAAGGCTTTCATCATGGGTGTCGGCGTCGCGGGTCTGCAGGCGATTGCCACCGCGCGGCGTCTGGGCGCGCAGGTGTCCGCCACGGACGTCCGCGCGGCGACGAAGGAACAGATCGAATCGCTCGGCGCCAAGGCGATCTTCGTGGAGAAGGTCGCGGGCATCGAGGGTGAGGGCAGCGGCGGCTATGCCACCGAAATGTCCGACGAGTATAAGGCCGCGCAGGCGGAGCTTGTGTCGTCGCATATTGCCAAGCAGGACATCGTAATCACTACCGCGCTCATTCCGGGCCGTCCCGCGCCGCGCCTTATCACCGACGCGCAGATCGCGACGATGAAGCCGGGCAGCGTGATCGTCGATCTCGCGGTCGAGCAGGGCGGCAATGTCGAGGGCGCGGTCGCCGGCGAAGTGGTCGAGCGCCATGGCGTCAAAATCGTCGGCCATCGCAACATGCCGTCGCGGCTTGCCACGGACACGTCAGCGCTCTTCTCGCGCAACCTCTACAATTTCCTGTCCGCCTTCTGGGACAAGGAAAAGAATGCGCCGGTGCTGGACGAGGAAATCGGCAACGCCATCCGCCTGACCCAGGGTGGCAAGGTCGTCAACGAGCGGCTGCTGACGAGTTGATGGCGGGCTTGGTTCCAAACGGAATATAGAGCGCGGGCCTGCCGAGGGGGCGGGCCGCGCGGGCACGTCTCGCCACCTTGAGGGCGGGACGAACAGGGAGTAGGAACGATGGACTTCATCTCCATCCTGTCGATTTTCGTGCTGGCGTGCTTCGTCGGCTATTATGTGGTCTGGTCGGTGACGCCAGCGCTCCACACGCCGCTGATGGCGGTCACAAACGCCATTTCGTCGGTCATCATCGTCGGCGCGCTGGTCGCGTCGGCGGAGGCGGGCAGCATTGCCGCCAAGGTGCTGGGGCTGGTCGCGGTGGTCTTCGCATCGGTGAACATCTTCGGCGGCTTCGCCGTCACCGAACGCATGCTGGCCATGTACAAGAAGAAGGAGCGCAAGTGATGCACGAGCTTGCTCCTGTCTCTCCTTTCGTGGCGCTGGCCTATCTGATCGCCGGCATCCTGTTCATCCTGGCGCTGCGCGGGCTGTCCAGCCCGGCCACCAGCCGTCGCGGCAACCGCATGGGCATGATCGGCATGGCCATTGCGGTCGCCACCACGCTCTACACCCATGATGTCGTCAGCCTGCCCGAGATTGTCGGCGCGATCATCGTCGGTGGCGGCATCGGTTTCCTGATTGCCCGGCGGATCGCGATGACGGCGATGCCGCAGCTGGTCGCCGCCTTTCACTCGCTGGTCGGCATGGCCGCGGTGCTGGTGGGCGCGGCCGCCTACCTCAATCCCGGCGCCTTCGGCATTCTCGATCCGCTGACGGACGAGATCCACAATGCCAGCCGGGTCGAGATGGGCCTGGGGGTTGCGATCGGCGCGATCACCTTCTCCGGCTCGATCATCGCCTTCCTCAAGCTCAACGGCAACATGTCGGGCAAGCCGATCATGCTGCCCGGCCGCCATGTCATCAATCTGGGCACGCTGGCCGCGATCCTGGGGCTGGTCGCCTATTTCGTGACCGACCAGTCGCCCTGGGTGTTCTGGACCGTGACGGCGCTGAGCTTCGTCATCGGTTTCCTGCTGATCATTCCGATCGGCGGCGCGGACATGCCGGTCGTGGTGTCGATGCTGAACAGCTATTCGGGCTGGGCCGCCGCCGCCATGGGCTTCACCCTGGGCAATACGGCGATGATCATCACCGGCGCGCTGGTGGGCAGTTCGGGTGCGATCCTGTCCTACATCATGTGCAAGGCGATGAACCGCAGCTTCATCAGTGTGATCGCGGGCGGCTTCGGCGCGGAAACCGGCGGCGCGTCGGCCGATGCTTCGGCGGTCGATCGCCCCTACAAGCGCGGCAGTGCGGAGGACGCGGCGTTCCTGATGAAGCAGGCCGACAGCGTCATCATCGTGCCGGGCTACGGCATGGCGGTGTCGCAGGCGCAGCATGCGCTGCGTGAGATGGGCGACCTGCTCAAGAAGGAAGGCGTCAGCGTCAAATATGCGATCCACCCGGTCGCAGGCCGCATGCCCGGCCATATGAACGTGCTGCTGGCCGAGGCGAATGTGCCCTATGACGAGGTGTTCGAGCTGGAGGACATCAACAGCGAGTTCGGCCAGGCCGACGTCGCTTTCGTCATCGGCGCCAATGACGTGACCAACCCGGCGGCCAAGACCGACAAGACGTCGCCCATCTACGGCATGCCGATCCTGGACGTCGCCAACGCCAAGTCGGTGCTGTTCGTGAAGCGCTCCATGGGCGGTGCGGGCTATGCCGGCGTCGACAACGAAGTCTTCTACATGGACAACACCATGATGCTGCTGGCCGACGCCAAGAAGATGGTCGAGGAGATCGTCAAGGGGCTGGCCCACTAAAACTGCGGCGATTTCGCGCCGCCTGATGATCCATCCGGCGCGAAATCACTCTGAGGGGTTGCCCCGCGCCGCCCCGATACCCTAACCCGTTCGTGTCGAGCGAAGTCGAGACATGCCGCGCCGCCTGGGGGCCGGTTCTCGACTGCGCTTGAACCGAACGGTTTTTTGTATCCAGGGGTCATGATGCGTAAACTTGGTCTGATTGGTGGTCTCAGCTGGACGTCCACCGCCCGCTATTATGAGATCATCAACAAGGCCGTGCATCGCGCGCTGGGCGGGCAGCATAGCGCGCCGCTGTTGATCGACAGCCTCGACTTCGCCTCCGTCGCAGGGTGCCGGACCGAATCGGACTGGGACGCCGCGGCGGGCCAGCTGATCGTGTCGGCGCGGCGGCTGGAGCAGGGCGGCGCGGAAAGCCTGCTGATCTGCGCCAATTCCATGCACCGCGTCTATGATCAGGTGCAGGCGGAAGTCGGTATTCCGATCATCCATATCGCCGAAGTGGTGGGCGACAGAATGCTGGCCGACGGCGTCGAGAAGGCAGCGCTGATCGGCACCCGCAACGTCATGACCGAGAAATTCTACCGCCAGCGACTGGTGTCGCATGGCGTGTCGTTGCTGCCCGCCGACATGGAGCTGGCCGAGCGGATCGATCGCATCGTCTATGACGAACTGACCGTCGGCAAGATCAGCCGCGAGAGCGAGCGCTACATGAAGTCGGAGCTGACCGACATCGCCAAGCAGGATGTGCAGGCGGCGGTGCTGGCCTGTACCGAGCTGGAGCTGATCGTCGACGTGAAGGCCAATGTGCTGCCGATCTACGACTGCACCGGCATCCACGCGAAGGCGGGCGTGGACTTCATCCTGGGGTGAGGCCGGTAGGAAATACGGCGCTTAACTTCGCACATTTCCCGCAGATTTTGAAATTTACGGTTGCATCTGGGTAATATTATTACGAGCCGAGCTGGGGCGACCGCAGCTTTTACCATCATCAGGTCAAGTAGGACAGGGCAGGGGCCGGCGAGCGATTCTGCCGGCCCTGTCCGTTATGGGAAGGTCCGTTACAGGAAGGCGCCGCCCTTCATGACCCGACGCGCGCGGCCTTGCACCGGCATCTTGTCGAACGGGGTGTTGCCTGCCGACGCCGCCATTTTGGCGGAATCGACGATCCAGGGGGTATCGGGATCCACGAAGATCAGATCGGCCGCGCTGCCGACGGCAAAGCTGCCCGCGTTGATGCCCAATATCCGCGCCGGATTGGCGGACAGCAAAGTCATCAGCCGATTGATCGTCAACTGACCTTCGCGCACCAGATTGAGCGACAGCGCCAGCAGCGTTTCCGCGCCCGCCATGCCGGGCGAGGCATCGGCGAAGGGGAGCCGCTTGTCCTCCGGCCCGCGCGGGTCGTGGCTGGAGGTGATAACGTCCACCGTGCCGTCGGCGACGGCGGCGAGGCTTGCCTGCCGGTCGTTTTCCGACCGGAGCGGCGGCGAGAGGCGGGCGAAGGTGCGGAAGTCGGTTGCGGCCTGATCGTTCAGGAACAGATAGGCCGGGCTGATGCCGCAGGTCACTTTCAGTCCCTCGGTCTTGGCGGCGCGGATCAGGTCGAAGCCGGCCTTCGTCGTGACCAGCCGGAAATGGATCGACGCGCCGGTTTCGCGCACCAACATGATGTCGCGCGCGATCGCCATCGCCTCCGTGCAGGCCGGGGCGTGGGGCAGGCCGAGCCGCGTCGCCGTCTCGCCGCTGGTCGCGACCGCCTTTGCCGTCAGCCCGCCATCCTCGGCATGGGCGATCAGGGTGAGGCCGAGGCCGCTGGCATAGGAGAGAACGCGCAACATCACGCCCGAATCGGCGATCCACTGGCGACCGGTGCCGACCGCCTTGGCCCCCGCCGCCTGCATCAGGCCCATTTCCGCCATTTCCGCGCCCTTCAGGCCGCGCGTGGCGGCGGCGATCGGATGGATCCAGAAATCGGGCTTGCCTGCGCGGGTCGCTTCCCGGATCAGGCCGACTTCATCGAGCGGCGCGCGCTGGTCGGGCATCAGCGCGGCGCGCGTGATGCCGCCGAAATGAAAGGCCGGCTTGTCGGTGGCGAAGACCCCCAGGTCGATCAGGCCCGGCGCGACCACCAGACCCTGCGCATCGACCTGCTGGGCATCCGACGGGATGTCGATTTGTCCGGTGGCGATGATTCGATCGTCCTCGATCAGCACAGTGCCGGGGGAAAGGCTATCCGCTGCGGGATCGGCGAGCTTGCCGTTGATGATTGCAATGCGGCTCATGCCCAGCCCCATTTCCTTGTTTGCCGGGATGTTCAAGCCCATCCCTCCACACCACGCGCGCCGCGCGTCAGCACATCCAGGCACGCCATGCGCACCGCCACGCCCATCGCCACCTGTTCGGTGATGGCCGATCGGTCGGGATGATCGGCGACGGTGCTGGTGATTTCCACGCCCCGGTTCATCGGGCCGGGATGCATCACCAGCGCGTCGGGCTTGGCGATCGCCAGTCGTTCCGGCGTCAGGCCGTAGAGCGCATGATATTCGCGCGGGGAGGGGATGAACGCCCCGTCCATCCGTTCATTCTGGAGCCGCAGCATCATCACCACGTCAGCGCCATCCAGCCCTTCGTCCATGCGGGTAAAGGGGATTGCGCCCAGCATCTCGACCTCCGGCGGCAGCAGGGTCGGCGGTGCAACCGCGCGGACCTGAGCGCCCAGTGCGGCGAGGCAGAGCATGTTGGAGCGCGCGACGCGGCTGTGCAGCACGTCGCCGCAGATCGCCACGATCAGCCCCTCAAAGCCGCCCTTGCGGCGGCGGATGGTGAGCGCGTCGAGCAGCGCCTGCGTCGGATGCTGGTGCCAGCCGTCGCCCGCGTTGAGGACCGGGCAGTCGACCTTGTCCGCGATCAGCGCGACCGCGCCCGAACTGGCATGGCGGATGACGATCACGTCGGCGGCCATGGCGTTCAGCGTCATGGCGGTGTCGATCAGCGTTTCGCCCTTCTTCACGCTGGACTGGCCGGCGTGCATGTTGACGACGTCGGCGCCCAGCCGCTTGCCGGCGATCTCGAACGACAGCAGCGTGCGGGTGCTGTTCTCGAAAAAGGCGTTGATCTGGGTCATACCCGCCAGCCGGCCGTCATGCTTGCGCGCCTGGCCCTTATTGGCCTGCGCCCAATGTTCGGCTTCGTCCAGCAGGAAGCGGATTTCCCAAGGCTTGAGATCGGCGATCGACAGCAGATGCCGATGGGGGAACAGCGCTCGCCCCGTCAATTCAGGCCCAGAAGACTGGGGGAGCGCGTCGGGAATGAAAATGTCGGGCATGAGCCGACCCTCTAGAGCGATTCCTGGCGCGATGGAACATCTGACGATCCGGAAATCGCGATAAAAAGCGAGAAACCAGACATTGGCGGTGATGTTGGCTAAGGGAGGCCCGCCCGGTCAAAGGCTGGTGAGAATGTTTTCATAGACCGGTTGCTCTAGCGCCATGCCGGCGCCGTTCGCCACGCAGATGAGGGGCGTGTCCGCGATCCTGACCGGCAATCCCGTGGCATCCACCAGTGCTTCGTCCAGCCTGTGGAGGAGGGCGCCTCCGCCCGACAGCGTAATACCTTCCTCGATGATGTCGGCGGACAGTTCGGGCGGGGTCTGCTCCAGCGCGGCCCGAACGGCAGCCGTGATCTGACTCACAGGCTCCGCGAGGGCGCCTGCAATTTCCGCTTCCGTTATGGATATTTCGGCGGGCCGTCCGTTCACGAGGTCGCGACCCTTCACGATGATCCGCTGTCCCTCCCCGGATGGTGGGGTCGCCGCGCCGATCTGGAACTTGACCCTTTCGGACGTCGCTTCGCCGATCAGCAGATTGTGGGCGCGGCGGATATAGGATGCGATGGCATCGTCCATCCGGTCTCCGCCGATCCGCGCCGATCCGCTATAGGCGATGCCGCTCAGCGACAGCACGGCGACTTCGGTCGTTCCGCCGCCAATGTCGACAATCATGGCGCCCCTGGGCTGCGTCACCGGGAGACCTGCTCCGATCGCTGCGGCAAGCGGTTCCTCGATCAGTCGCACGCTCGATGCCCCCGCATTGGACGCCGCATCGCGAAGGGCGCGCCGTTCTACCATCGTGGCGCCCGATGGCACGCAGATGACGATGGCGTGCCGCCGGCCATAGCGGCCGCCACTGAGCGCCTTGCCCACGAAGTGCCGGATCATCTGTTCGGCAATGTCGAGATCGGCAATTACGCCGTCGCGCAGGGGGCGGATCGCCTCGATTCCGGATGGCGTCTTGCCCATCATCAGCTTGGCTTCGTTGCCGACCACCTTGACACGGCGAACGCCTTGCCGCGTTTCCAGCGCCACCACCGACGGCTCATTGAGCACTACGCCACGATCGCGGACATAGATGACCGTGTTGACCGTACCCAGGTCGATAGCCATGTCGCCGGCGGTGGAAGACAGAAAACGGGGAAGTTTCATAGAGGCGGGGAACTCGTCCTTGGCAAAGCCGCGCCCTGCATGGCCGGGGACCGCAGAAGAAGGATGCTGCGACAGAGCGGCCCGCTGATCGGACAGGACGCACAGGCCGTCAAGCGCCGCAAAAGCCCGAATCGGGCTTTTGGATGCGATCTCGAGGTTGCGGCACAGAAAATCGGAAGGCGCCCGCGCTAAAGCCGGTCGGGCTGAAAATGACCGGATCCAGAGGATTCGATCTGGCTGGGGCGGCAGGATTCGAACCTGCGCATGGCGGTACCAAAAACCGCTGCCTTACCGCTTGGCTACGCCCCAGCAGAGCCGACTGATCGCCGACGCGGACCGCCATATAACGTGTGATTGGCGAAAGGAAAGCCTAGTCATGATAGTTTGATGACGCCAATATGCACCTCGCCCTTTTGTCGGATCGCACACCCTTCATGTCGTTGCCTAACGCACCCACCGCCCAGATTTCTTCCGCATCGCCGCTCTTCCTGCGTGAGGACGAGATCAGGCGCGGGATCGAGATGCTCTATTTCGGCTATTCGGCGCTCACCCGGTCGATCGACGAGGGGCTTGCGGCGCAGGGGCTGGGCCGTGCGCATCATCGGGCGCTCTATTTCATCTCGCGCCAGCCCGATCTGACGGTGAAGGATCTGTTGCGGCTGCTCGCGATCACCAAACAGTCGCTGGGGCGGGTGCTCAACGATCTGGTCGAGCGCGGCTATATCGAGACCCGGACCGGGGCCAGCGACCGGCGACAGAAATTGCTGCGGCTTAGTCCGGCGGGCAAGGCGCTGGAGGCGGACTTGTTCCGGGCGCTGCGTGAGAAGATGGCGGCCGCCTATGGGCAGGCGGGACAGGGGTCGGTCACGGGTTTCTGGCGCGTGCTGGAAGGGTTGATCCCCGAAGGCGACCGGTCGATGGTGTTCGGCCTGCGCGGCTGAAAAGGTTGAGGTTGCGAAACCTTCTGCGGTCTTCAGCGCTTATCAGGCTCCATTCACTGGCAAGAGGAGCCATATCCATGCGTAACACCCTTCTCGCCGGGCTGACCGTCCTGGCCGCGGCCAGCCTGTCGGCCTGCTCGGAAAAGGCGCAGGACAATCTGGAAAATGCGGGGTCGGCGATCGGCAACGATGTGTCCAACGCGGTCGACGATGCCGGCGCGAAGATCGACAATGGCCTGAACGAAACGGGTCAGGCGATCGACAATGGCGCGGACAGGATCGGTGCAGCGACCGACAAGGCGGCGGCCGATGCCAAGCGCGACGCGGGCGAGGCGAAGAAGGATGTCGGCGAATCGCTCGAAAAGGCCGGCCATGACATGAAGCATGATTGAGCTGATATGACGCTCGCCGTTCGCTCCGGGCGGAGCGGACGGCTTCTCAGAACACCACGTTGCGAATGAAGCGGACCGGTGTAGCCCCGTGATTCGTGAACAGATAGGGGCGATCGCTGGTGAAGATCAGGAAATCGCCCGCCGCGACCCGCCTGGATTCCGCGCCTTCGACCGTCACGGTCAGCGCGCCTTCCACCACATAGAGCATTTCGTGCCAGTTGGCGGCATCGGCTTCAGCCGGATAGGTTTCGCCTGCGCCCAGCGACCAGGTCCATAGTTCGGCTTCGCGCGCCGCCGGCACGGTGCCGAGCAGGGTGGCGCGGCTGTCCGGGCTGTCGCCGCGCCAGGCGAGGCTGTCGATGCGGCTGTTGTCGGGCATTTCCGGCGGGCGGACGAGGCGCGAGAAGCTGACCCCAAGCGCATGGGCGAGCCGGTCGAGCGTCGACAGGCTGACATTGGCTTCCCCGCTTTCGATGCCGGAAATCATGCGCCGGCTGACCGCGGCCTGCGCCGCGAGCGCATCCTGACTGAAGCCGCGATCGACACGCAGCGCGCGGACATTGCCGGCGACATGGGCGAGGACATCGGGGCGATCCTGCGTGTCGCTGTCTTGACTGTGCAATATATTGCTCATAGGGCAATGTGCATTATGTTGCACAATGACGCTCCCGACAAGCCCACCCAAAGCCGACTGATGATCGGGCGCCCCGAACTGGCGCTGATGGGCGCGACCATATTGTGGGGCGCGAGCTTCCTGATCGTCCATAATGCGGTGAAGGAAACGGGACCGTTCTTCTTCGTCGGGCTGCGTTTCAGCACGGCGGCGCTGATCGCGTTGCCGCTGGCGCTGCCGGTGCTGCGCGGGCTGACGGCGCGGGAACTGTTGGCGGGGCTGATGATCGGCATCGGCATCTTCGCGGGCTATTCGCTCCAGACCTGGGGTTTGCAGACGATCAGCAGCAGCACGTCCGCTTTCATCACCGCCGCCTATGTGCCGCTGGTGCCGATCCTGCAATGGATCATCCTGCGGCGGCGGCCACGGCTGGCGAGCTGGATCGGGGTGGCGCTGGCCTTTGTCGGCCTGCTGCTGATCGCCGCGCCCAGGGACGGGCTGGCGCTGGGGCAGGGCGAGGCGCTGACGCTGATCAGCACTTTGGCGATCGCGCTGGAGATCATCTTCATCAGCCTCTGGGCGGGCAGGGTGAATGTCGCGCGGGTGACGCTGGTGCAGCTGGCGGTGACGGCGCTGCTGGCCTTCGCCTGCATGGGACCGGCGGGGGAAAGCGTGCCGCCCTTTTCCTGGACCGTGGTGATCAGCGCCTGCGGCCTGGGGGCGATGACGGCGGTGATCCAGTTCGTGATGAACTGGGCGCAGCGCACCGTGTCGCCGACGCGGGCGACGCTGATCTATGCGGGCGAGCCGGTCTGGGCCGGGATCATCGGCCGGATCGCGGGCGAGCGGATGCCCGCCACTGCGCTGCTGGGTGGGCTGCTGGTGGTCGCGGCGGTGATCGTCAGCGAGATCAATTTCGAGCGGCGGCGCAAGTCGGCGGATGCGAAGGAGGTCCGCGATCCGCAGGCGAGCGCGGTTTCCTGATCAGCCCCGCTTGAACACCGGCGGGTGCTTCTCGAAGAAGGCGGCGAAGGCCTCCTGCGCTTCGGGCGAGGCGAGGGTTTCGCGGAAGAGGCGGGCTTCCTCCTCGATCCGGGCGTTGAGCAGGGTGGTATCGCCTTTCATCAGGCGGCGGGTCGCGGCGAGCGCCTGGGGCGGCTTGACCATCAGGGCGGCGGCCTTGGCGCGGGCGTGATCGATCAGGCCGTCGATCGGCACGATGGCGGTGACGAGGCCGGCGCGATCGGCGCTTGCAGCGTCCATCGGTTCGCCCAGCAGCAACAGCGCCGCGGCCTTGGCATGGCCCATAATCGCGGGCGCGAGCAGGCTGGAGCCGGCTTCCGGCACGATGCCGAGATTGACGAAGGGCATGACGAAGCGCGCGTCGGGCGCGGCATAGACGAGGTCGCAGTGGAACAGCATGGTCGTGCCGACGCCGACCGCCAGCCCCTGCACCGCCGCCACGATCGGTTTGTCGAAGGTGGCGATCGCGCGGATGAAGTCGAACGCGGCGGCGCCGCCCTCCGGCCCGGCCATGAAGTCCTTCAGGTCATTGCCCGCGCAGAAGGCGTCGCCCCGGCCCGCGATCAGCACCGCGCCGATCTCCGCCCGCGCGGACGCATCGGCCAGCGCCGCCGTCATGGCGCGATACATGTCCGCCGTCAGCGCGTTCTTCTTGTCCGGGCGATCGATATGGATTTCGATGACGCCCGCGGTTTCGATCACCGCAATATGCTCGCTCACGTCCAGCCTCTCCTGTCTATTCCAGATTGTTCCTGTCCAAGGGGAAATTGTTGGCGCAGCCTTGGCACGGCGTCTATCCCCCCTGACAACCCATCGTCCCGCCGGATATGAATATGAACCGATTGCGCCAAGCGCTTGATCCCTTCCTGCTGTTGTTGATCGCCACCGTTGCCCTAGCGTCGCTGTTGCCGGCGCGCGGGGAGGGCGCGCGGATTGCGGGCATCGTCGCCGATGCGGGCATCGTGCTGCTTTTTTTCCTGCATGGCGCGAAATTGTCGCGTGAGGCGATCTGGAGCGGGGCGAAGGCGTGGAAACTGCATCTGGCGACGCTGGCGACCACCTTCGCCGCCTTCCCGATTCTCGGCCTGATCGTGGGGCGATTCGGGTTCGTGCCTTCGGACATGCGGGCAGGGTTGCTGTTCCTGGCGCTGCTGCCCTCGACCGTGCAATCCTCCATCGCCTTTACTGCGATTGCGCGCGGTAATGTCGCGGCGGCGGTGGTCAGTGCGTCCTTTTCCAACCTGCTGGGCATTTTCCTGACGCCGCTGCTGGTCGCGCTGCTGATGCAGAAAGGCGGGAGCGGCAGCCTTGTCTCCCTGTCCTCGGCAGAGGGGATCGTGCTGCAATTGCTTTTGCCCTTCGTCGTCGGCCATTTGATGCGGCCGTGGATCGGTGGCTTCATCGGCCGGCACAAGGCGATGATCGGGCGGGTCGACCGGGGATCGATCCTGCTGGTGGTCTATTCCGCCTTTTCCGCCGCCGTGGTGGAAGGACTGTGGAGCCAGGTGTCGAGCGAGGAGCTGCTGATATTGGCGGGGCTGTGCATCGGGATGCTGGTGCTGGTCCTGCTCTTCACGTTGTTGCTGGGACGGATGCTGGGACTGTCGCGCGAGGATGCGATCGTGCTGCAATTCTGCGGCTCCAAGAAGAGCCTTGCGTCGGGCGTGCCGATCGCGGGCGTGCTGTTCCCGGCGAGCGCGGTCGGGCCGATCCTGTTGCCGATCATGCTGTTCCACCAGATCCAGCTGATGGCCTGCGCCTGGCTGGCGCGGCGCTATGGCGCGCAGCCGGTCGCTGAACTGGCCCCGGCGGAGTGAAGCGATGAGCGAACCTATCCTGACTGACATCGACATGGACCGTTTCCTGGCCCAGATCGACGCGCTGGCCCATGCGGTCGCCGCGTCGGGATGGCGGCCCGACTGGCTGGTCGGCGTGGGGCGCGGCGGGCTGGCCCCGGCGACCTGGCTCAGCCATGCGATGGGGCGGCCGATGCTGTCGGTCGACATGTCGGCCAAGCTGCCGGCGTTCGGCGATGCGCTGCTGGCGGAACTGGCGAGCCGGGCGGCGGTGGGCGAGCACATTCTGATCGTCGACGACATCAACGACAGCGGCGGGACGATCAACCGGCTGCGTGACGCCATGGGTGGGGCGAGCGACGACGTGCTGCGCATTGCCGTGCTGATGGACAATATCCGCTCCGCCGCCAGCGTCGACTATCGCGCCGAAACGATCGACCGGGCCGTGACCAAGGACTGGTTCGTCTTCCCCTGGGAAAAGGTGGCGAGCCGGACGAGCATCCTGGCCGACTGGGGTGAGGAGCCTCAACGAACGGCATAGATAGACAGCGATCTGGACAACTTGATAGTCCTTGCCCGTGTGCTATTATACAAACGTTAAATATAGGGGCGAGGCGAGTGGAGCAGGGGCGATCGAACGGGGATGACCCCGATGCGGGATGGAGCCTGCCAGCCTGGACCTATGCCGATGCCGAGTTTTTCGGCGTGGAGGTGGAGCGTATATTCCGCCCCTCCTGGCAGATCGTCTGCCATGTGTCTGACATAGGCGCACCGGGCGATTTCCACACGCTCGACTATCTGGGCGAAAGCGTGGTGGTGATCCGGGGCGATGACGGCATGGTGCGCGGCTTCACCAATGTCTGCCGCCATCGCGGGGCGCGGATCGTGGACGGGACCAGCGGCTGCGCGAAGAAGCTCGTCTGCCCCTATCATGGCTGGACCTATGAGACGGGCGGGCGATTGTCGGGCGTGCCGATGAAGGCCAGCTATGGCGAAGCCTTCGCGCTGGCGGACCATGGGCTTAGCCCGGTCGAGGTGGAGACGTGGCAGGGCTTCCTGTTCGTGCGGCTGGTCGATGATGGCGGGCCGTCGGTGGCGGAGATGATGGCGCCCTATGCCGCAGAGATTGCGCCTTATCGTTTCGAGGCATTGCGCGCATTGGGGCGGGTGACGCTGCGTCCGCGCGCGGTGAACTGGAAGAATATCGGCGACAATTATTCGGACGGGCTGCATATTGCGGTGGCGCATCCGGGCCTCAAGCGGCTGATGGGCGACGGCTACGGGGTGGAGGCGTCGCGCCATGCCGACAAGATGTGGGGACCGATCCTCGACCGCCCGTCCGCCAATCTGTCGGAGCGGGCCTATCAGCATTTCCTGCCGCCGGTGCCGCACCTGCCGGCGGAGCGGCAGCGGCTGTGGACCTATTATAAGCTCTGGCCCAATTTCGCGTTCGACATCTATCCCGATCAGGTCGACTTCATGCAGTGGCTGCCGGTGTCGCCGACGCAGACCCTGATCCGCGAGATCAGCTATGCGTTGCCCGATGACCGCAGGGAAATGAAAGCGACGCGCTATCTCAACTGGCGGATCAACCGGCAGGTTAATGCCGAGGATACGGCGCTGGTCGGGCGGGTGCAGGCGGGCATGGCGTCCGCCAGTTTCACCGTAGGGCCGCTCAGCGAGCAGGAAGTGGCGCTGCGGCATTTTTGCGGACGCGTGCGGCAGGTCATTCCGCAGGCGCGGCTGCATCGTGCGCCGGCGATAGGGTGGTCGTCGGGCGGCACGGACTATCGTGGGGGGAAATGACATGACGAAATCCTATGACGCCGTCATCATCGGCGGCGGACATAACGGGCTTGTCTGCGCCTTCTATCTGGCGCGGGCGGGCTACAGCGTGCGCATCCTGGAGCGGCGCGACGTCGTGGGCGGCGCGGCGGTGACGGAGGAATTCCATCCCGGCTTCCGCAACTCGACCGCCAGCTACACGGTCAGCCTGCTCAATCCCAAGGTCATCCGCGACATGCAACTGGCCGACCATGGCTATCGCGTGATCGAGCGGCCGATCAGCAATTTCCTGCCCCAGCCCGATGGCGGCTATCTGAAGCTGGGCGGGGGGCTGGACAGGACGCAGGCGGAGTTCCGCAAATACAGCGCGCGGGATGCCGAGGCGCTGCCGGCCTATTATGACGCGCTGGAGGTAGTGGCGGATGTGCTGCGCGATCTGGTGCTGAAAAGCCCGCCCAATGTCGGCGATGGCCTGACCATGATCGTCGAGGCGCTGAAGCAGGGTCGACGGGTCGCGGGCCTGACGCTGGAGCAGCAGCGCGACGTGCTGGACCTGTTCACCAAGTCGGCGCGCAGCTTCCTCGACAGCTGGTTCGAGAGCGACGCGGTGAAGGCGGCGTTCGGCTTCGATGCGGTGGTCGGCAATTATGCCAGCCCCGATACGCCCGGCAGCGCCTATGTGCTGCTGCACCATGTGTTCGGCGAGGTGAATGGGAAGAAGGGCGCCTGGGGCCATAGCGTCGGCGGCATGGGGGCGATCACGCAGATCATGGCCAGGGTGGTCGCGGCCATGGGCGTGGAGATCAGCCTGGAGGCGCCGGTGGCTTCGGTGCTGGTCGATGGCGATCGTGCCGTCGGTGTTCGGCTGGACAGCGGCGAGGAGGTGATGGGCCGTTCGGTCATCGCCAATGTCGGGCCGAAGCTGCTCTACGAACGGCTGATGGACCCGTCCGACCTGCCCGCCGATTTTCGAAAGAGGATCAAGGCGTTCAAGGCGGGATCGGGCACGTTCCGGATGAATGTGGCGCTGTCGGCGTTGCCCGACTTCACCTGCCTGCCGGGCGTGGGCGAGCATCACCAGTCGGGCATCATCATCGCGCCGACGCTGGATTATATGGATCGGGCGTTCATGGACGCCAAGCGCGACGGCTGGTCGAGGGAGCCGATCGTCGAGATGCTGATCCCCTCGACCATCGACGACAGCCTCGCGCCGGAGGGATGCCATGTGGCCAGCCTCTTCTGCCAGCAATTCGCGCCGGAACTGCTGGACGGTCGGAGTTGGGATGACGAGCGCGAGGCGGCGGCCGACCATATCATCGCGACGGTCGAGGCCCATGCGCCGGGCTTCGCCAAATCGGTGATCGCGCGGCAGATCCATTCGCCGCTGGACCTGGAACGCAAGTTCGGCCTGATCGGCGGCGATATCATGCACGGGAACCTGACGCTGGACCAGATGTGGGCGGCCCGCCCGGTGCTGGGCCATGGCGCCTATCGCGGGCCGGTGAAGGGCCTCTACATGTGCGGCGCGGGCACGCATCCGGGCGGCGGCGTGACCGGCGCGCCGGGCCATAATGCCGCGCGCGAGGTGCTGAAGGACGGCGCGATCTGGCGGCGATGGCGGTAGGGGTGGATTGCGGCCATTAAGCCCCTCCCTGGAAGGGAGGGGTGAAAGAAGGTCCGCTTCCCGTCGCCTCCCTCCGTCCGTTTCGCGCAGTCCTTAGCGCACGGCTGTCCAGGTCTGCGTCTTGCAGAAGAAGGCGATGCAGCCCTGCACCTTCAGCGTGCCGTCGCTGTTGCGGCTGACCTTGCTGGTATAGCTTTTGCCGCTTTCCGGGTCGTAGATCGTGCCCTTCCAGATATCGCCGTCGTCCGAGAAGCCGGAGAGCAGGGCGAGGCCGACGAGCGGCTTGGAGCGGAGTGCGGGGTCGGGGTTCTTGATGTCGGTCTGCGGGCGGCCGGGCGTCGGCTTTACGATCTTTTCGATCTTGCCGCAGAGTTGCCGGCCGCACGGCGCGATGTTGACGATCGCCTTGCCATCCACGGTGGCCCAGCGGCCGGTGACGGGTTGCGCCGCCTGGGCGGGCAGGGTGGCGAAAGCCGCAGTCAGGGTTGCAATGGCGATGGCTGCCGATTTCATGCGATCCACTCCTTGTAGTTAGTGCCTGAGATAAGCCGGAAAAAAGCGGCCCGCCACCGCCATTTTCAGGCAGGGCGGGCGGATCGGCGGGCGACGCTACGGCAACGCCCGCTGCTTTTTGCAATTTTCTAGAGCAGCCGATCCGATCAAATCGGATCGGCTGCTCTAGTTATTTGTTTTACCGCGTTTTCCGAGCCAGCAGGTGATTCTACCTGCTTCGAAAACGCTCTAGGCTGTAGTGACATTTTAGGGATTCACGGCGCCGGGTCTTTGTGATTCAACAGTGGCTTTTGGAGGCTGGTGTGGAAGGCGAGGTACTTCGGGACGATCAATGGGAGCGATTGCGGGAGTTCGTTCCGGGCGGGCGCAAGGGTAAGCGTGGTCCGCGTAGCGACGGCAGGCGTTTTCTCGATGCCTTGCTGTGGCTGGCGCGCTCAGGCGGTCGTTGGCGCGATCTTCCCGAACGCTTTGGTCCCTATCAGACAGCCAAGCGGCGCTATTATCGCTGGATCGAGCAGGGTGTGATCGACCGGATATTCGCGGCGGTGTCCGATGATCCCGACATCGAATGGCTGGCGATCGATGCCACTGTCATCCGCGCTCAGGCTCAAGCGGCAGGGGCTCGGATAAAAAGGGGGGCGTTCAAGCCCAGGCTCTCGGGCGGTCGAGAGGTGGGTTCGGCACCAAAATCCACGCCGTAGTCGATGCCCTCGGTCTGCCGATCCGCTTCATTCTTGGCCCCGGACAGCAAAACGACATGGCTCCAGCCTGCGACCTGATCCGGGGCATCCCGGCAGGCAAGGTGCTGGCGGATCGCGCCTACGATGCCGACCGCCTGCATGACCTCATCTACGAGCAAGGCGGCGAGCCGGTCATCCCACCACGCCGCCACCGCAAGTACCAACACGGCTACGACCGCATCGCCTACAAACAGCGTTGGGGCATCGAAGGATTCTTCGCCAAACTCAAACAATGGCGGCGCATCGCAACACGCTACGACAAGCTCGCCCCCAACTTCCTCGGATTTGTCAAACTCGCCAGCATCATGCTCTGGCTCAAATGATTAAATCGTCACC
>NZ_QJQX01000013.1 GCF_013393185.1 Sphingobium lactosutens
AACGACCAGTTTCAGACCTTAGAACCGTTCCGGGTCCGCTCAGAAAGCTGCCGCTTGGCCTGCGCGATTGCTTCCTTCAGCTTGCTGTATCGGAATGCGCCAACGCTAAAGGAGTCGATCGGTCGGCGCAAAATCCCAAGGTTCGCCATTTCGGTCACTTCCGCTTCAGAGAGTGGTGCTAGCCCCAGTCCCGGTCCATTTCCCAGTTCCACATTCGTTGTCACGATGCATTCTCCGTGCGAGCAGCATGCGACATAGCAACTATCTTTGCCCGATCTTGCCTCAGGAATCGGCTACGATTCTGGAATGCCTTGCCGCTGACTTGGCCGTCGGCAAACTCGCGCGCTAACAAGCGCTCGTTCCTTTCCACAACTCTCTTTAAGGCCTTGAGGCTTTCGCCATAATCAGCCGTTTTCCCTGCACGTTCCTGGGCGAAGACATGGGGGCCATGCTCAGGATACGGAGTAGCGTTGACTAGCTGCCGGGTATGTAGAGAGGCGTCGCGATGAAATTCATACGCCGCACCGCTTACAGCTATTTCAGCGTTCATAATGGAAATTTGCTCTTGCGCGAGCAAGGAATTGAGGTCGCGATGTTGCCAATCAGGCTGAACACATCCGCCATCGTCTTCCCACGAGTTTATACTGAGGTCGCGTGAAGAAGTGTTATCTTTCGGCCGGGCCATAATGCTGCTCCTCTGCGTTTAAGCGGGAGCGCGTCACATCTCTCAGCCGTCCACATGCTGAATTTGCTGAACGGTGGAGGATAGATGGTAAGTCGGTCAGCAAATTACAATCAGTATGGCGGGAGCGTGCGTGGTTCGCTCTGTCCATCGGATCACCGAAAGCGGCTGTTCCCCTTTCCACCCATCCCGGTCGGCACCTTGGCGCTGCCGCAAGCCGCCTTGCGCCGCTGCGGAGGAGAACTCCTGTGCTATAATGCTGGTGCTGCGCATAAAAACTGGGCCGACCCGTCCAGTCGGCCCAAGTCGGAGTCTCTTCGTCAAAAGAACCTCCGGGTCGCCATTTGAATGTAAGCAATCATCAGGATTCGGATTGTACAATCCGGACATCACGAAGTATTTTTGTGACATTAGACAAAATATTTATAAAACAGGACAATAGCTTAATTTAAGTAATTGATATAAAAGAAGTTTAGACAAATTTCAGGCCCGTTGACGGAAAAGCGCGAATCATGCAGTTTCCGCTACGGCAGTCGAGAAAACATCGACGCCAGGGAGAGGATGCCAATGAACCGAATTCAGCCGAATTCCGGAAAGCTTTTTCATAAGCTTTTAATTCGATGCCTGGCCGAACAACATCAGCCTACCGAAGAAGAGATAGATTTGGTGGCCGGCAAGATATGGCAGGACAGCCATGGCTCCGCCACCGGCCAGCCCTGGCCGGATGTGGTCCGCGGCAGCGATGCCCACAGGCAGATGATCGAAGCGGCCATGATGGCGCTGGGTACCCCCGTGCGGAGCGCGGTAGCGATCCAATAGCCCCGAACCGGCGGATGCGACCGGCTTCTTCGTCGCATTGCCGCGCCGCCCAGGCCGCCGAAGAGGAAGGGACTGACACCCGGCGATGAGGCGGAGGGAGGCGTGAGGCCTTTCTCCCTTCCTCCGGCTCGACATCGCCCCGCCCTTCCGCCAAAGGCGGCGGCATGTTCGGTCTTGTCGCCTCCATCCTCTTCGTCCTGATCTGGTCCACCGGCTTCATCGTCGCGCGCGCCGTGGTGCCGCATGGCGCGCCGGAACTGGTGCTGGCGGTGCGGCTGAGCGCGACGACGCTGCTACTGGCGGCAGCGGCTGTCTATGCGCGGCAGGGCTGGCCCCATGGCAGGCGCCTGGGGCTGCACCTGACCGCCGGGGCGATGCTGCATGGCCTCTATCTGACCGTCAGCTGGTGGGCCGTGAGCCATGGCATGCCGGCCGGGATCATGTCGCTGCTGGGTGCGACCCAGCCACTGATGGTCGCCGTGGCGAGCGTCGCGCTGCTGGGCGAACGACTGCCGGGACGGGCCTGGGGCGGCCTAGCCATCGCGATCGCCGGCGTGACCTGCGTGCTGCTGCCCGCGATCGAGCGCAGCGGCGCGGGCGCGGTGCCGGTGATCCCCGCCGTGGCTGGCATCGCGGCGATCATCGCCATGACCGGCGGGACGTTGATCCAGCGCGGCGCGATTGCCGGCGATCCGATCCTGATGTCGGGTGCGGCGCAGAATCTGGGCGGTGCGCTGGTGGCGATCATGGCGACGCTGATCGTGGGCGAATGGCGCTGGGACAATGATCCGATCCTGTGGATCGGGCTTGGCTGGTCGGTGCTGGGCCTGTCGGCGGCGGGGCTATCGCTGCTGGTATGGCTGGTGCGGCATCAGGGCGCGACGCGCATGTCGATGCTGTTGCTGCTGGTGCCGCCGCTCGCCGCGATCGAGGCCTGGCTGCTGTTCGGCGAGCGGTTGGGCCCGGTCCAGCTGGCCGGCTTTGCGCTGGCGCTGGGCGGCGTGCTGCTGGGACGGTCGCGGGGCAAGAAGGCCGAGGCGGAAGTAGCCGAACCCGCCTGAGCATCGCCCCCCCCGCTTCCCGGCAGGCCCGAAGCGAACGGAGATGCGTCATATGCGCGTCACGGGCTGAAACATTGGCGTCACCATCCTGCGCCAGAATGGGCCATGAGCAAGCGTCCGCCCTCCCTCCCCGCCCAGGCCGCCGACATGCGGTTGCAGATGGCGTTGCGCCAGATAGATTTCAGCACCGCGCCCGGACCGCAGCCGGCCGAAGACGCGCTTGCGCTTCGGCGTCGCGACTGGCTGCTGGACGTGCAGGAACGGCAGCGGGCGCTCTCCCCCTATGCCTCCGGCCTGCTGACGGCGGACAATCTGTCGGGGGAGGATTTTCTCCACGGCTTCTATGCGGCGGGGCGGCCGGTGCTGATCAAGGGGATGATGGCGGGCTGGCCGGCGCTGGACCGCTGGACGCCCGACTATCTGGCCGAAGCGGTCGGCGACGCGATGGTCGAATATCAGGGCGGGCGCAGCGCCGCGGGCGATTATGAACTGGCCAAGGATCGGCACAGGCGACGCGCGCCATTTCGCGACTTCATCGCGCTGGTGCGGGACGGCGGCAATGACGCCTATCTGACGGCCTATAACAGCGCGGCCAATGGCCCGGCGCTGGCGCCGCTACAGCCCGACTTGGGGACAATCGACGCCTATCTGACGCGCGCGCCGGGGATGCTGTGGATCGGCGGCGAAGGCGCGTTCACGCCGCTGCATTTCGACCTGACCAACAATCTGCTGGCGCAGGTGACAGGGACCAAGCGCGTGATCCTGATCCCGCCGTCGCAGACGAAGCGGCTGGCGCACCGCACCCATGTGTTCAGCGACGTGCGGGACGTGACCGACGCGGCGCGGCTGGCGGCTTATCCGCAGGCTCGGGATGTTCTGCGCTACGAGGTGCTGCTGGGACCGGGCGACCTGCTCTTCATCCCGATCGGCTGGTGGCATCAGGTGCGATCGGAAAGCTTTTCGACCATGCTGACCTATACCGGATTCCATTGGCCCAATGCCGGGCATGAGGGCTACCCTGCCGGATAGGGTTAGCCGGGAGTCAGTTCAGGCGGGCCTGCAAAGCGCGCTTTTCTGCGTTCCGGTGCTCACGTACTTAAGTACGCTGCGCTCCGGTACTCGAAAATCACACTTTTCGGCTCCACCTGAACTGACTCTCGACTAACCCTAATTCAGAAAGCTCGATCGCGCTTTCAGCCCTCGCGCAGCCGTTCGTGGTGGCGGATCACTTCGTCGATGATGAAGCGCAGGAATTTCTCGGTGAAGTCCGGGTCCAGATTCGCGTCGAGCGCGAGCTGGCGCAGGCGGGCGATCTGGCGTTCCTCGCGGCCGGGATCGGCGGGGGGCAGATCGTGAGTCGCCTTATACTCGCCGACGGCCTGCGTGACCTTGAACCGCTCGGCCAGCATGAACACCAGCGCCGCGTCGATATTGTCGATGCTTTCGCGATAGCGTGTCAAAGTCTCGTCCACTTGGGCCTCCGGTTCCAGATGGCGCGCTTTTTGCCGCATCCGGCGGCGGGCGCAAGCTATTCCCGCTTGCGTTTAGCTTTTTGCCCCGCCACATGACGCGGCATGACAGCACCCGCCCCCGGTAACGTCCATCCGATTGGTCGCGCAAAAGCGGAGCCATCGCTCACGCCCATCCTGAACCTGGTCGCCGACGGCATGAACCAGGTCAACGCCGTCATCCTGGACCGGATGCAGTCGCGCATTCCGCTGATCCCCGAACTGGCGGGCCATCTGATCGCCGGCGGCGGCAAGCGGCTGCGGCCGATGCTGACGCTCGCCTGCGCCGATCTGGTCGGCTATGCGGGCAGCCGCCACTATAAACTGGCCGCCGCGGTCGAGTTCATCCACACCGCCACCCTGCTGCACGATGATGTCGTCGACGGATCGGGCCTGCGCCGGGGCCGCAAGACCGCGAACATCATCTGGGGCAACAGCGCCAGCGTACTGGTGGGCGATTTCCTCTTCTCCCGCTCGTTCGAGCTGATGGTCGAGGCCGAGTCGCTCAAGGTGCTCAAGATCCTGTCCAACGCATCGGCCGTGATCGCCGAGGGCGAGGTCAACCAGCTGACCGCCCAGCGCAAGATCGACACCAGCGAAGAACAATATCTGGATATCATCGGCGCAAAGACCGCCGCCCTGTTCGCCGCTGCCTGCCGCATTTCCGCCGTGGTCGCCGATCGCAGCGAGGGCGAGGAGCAGGCGCTGGACGTCTATGGCCGGAACCTTGGCATCGCCTTCCAGCTGATCGACGACGCGATCGACTATGAATCGGACGGCGCGACCATGGGCAAGGATGCGGGCGACGATTTCCGCGACGGCAAGGTGACGCTGCCGGTGATCCTGGCCTATGCGCGCGGGTCGGAGGAAGATCGCGCCTTCTGGAAGGCAGCGATCGCCGGCCACAAGATCAGCGACGAAGATCTGGCCCACGCCACCGGGCTGCTGCGCAAGACCGGCGCGATCGCCGACACGATGGCGCGCGCACGCCATTACGGCCAGCGGGCGATCGACGCGCTGGGCATGTTCGATGCCGGCAAGGCCAAAGCGGCCCTTACCGAAGCGGTGGAGTTCGCTATAGCGCGGGCCTATTGAGGCTTTCGGGCGCCTGATCGTTCGATCTGACGCCATCCCCTGACAAAGAAAGTAGAGGGCTTCGACTTAGCTCAGCCCGAATGGGCGAGAGGGCGGAGCCTGACTCCGGCCATGATCCTGTCCCCCGAAACCATCGCCTTCCTCATGGCCGCCGCGCTGATGGCCGGGTGCATCGATGCGATGGCGGGCGGCGGCGGCCTGATCGCCCTGCCCGCGCTGCTGGCCGCCGGCGTGCCGCCGGTGCAGGCGGTGGCGACCAACAAGTTGCAATCCAGCCTCGGCACCTTCGGCGCCTGCGTCGCCTATGCGCGGCGGGGGCATATGGACCTGAAGACCTATAAATGGCCGGTGATGGCGGCCTTTGCCGGGTCGGTCGCGGGGGCATGGCTGTTGCAGCGGGTCGATCCGTCGATCCTGGCGGGCCTGATGCCCGCGCTGCTGATCGCGCTCGCGGCCTATTTCACCTTCTCGCCCAAGCTGAGCGACGCGGATCGTCATGCGCGGGTCGGCATGGCGGCGCTGTCGGGCCTGATCGCCGTGGTCGGCTTTTACGACGGCTTTTTCGGGCCGGGCGCGGGCGCTTTCTACACGACCATCTTCCTCGCGCTGGGCGGCCTTTCCATCCTGCGGGCGACGGCGCAGACCAAGGCGGCCAATCTGGCAAGCAACGTCGCGGGCCTGCTGACCATGATCGCGGGCGGTCATGTCATCTGGATCGCGGGCCTCGCCATGGCGGTGGGCAGCATCACCGGCGGGCAGATCGGTTCCTATCTGGCGATGCGCTTCGGATCGCGCCTGATCAAGCCGCTGCTGATCGTGATGTCGCTGGCGCTGACCGCCAAGATGCTGCTGGACCCGAAGAACCCGATCCATATCTATCTGTTCGGGTGAACGCAGCTCGCTTCGCTCGCCCCCACCTCTCCCCTGAAGGGGAGGGGCTTTAGCTTTCCACTTGCAACAGCGTCACCACCCTGCGGCGCAGTTCTTCCACCGCGAAGGGCTTGGTCAGCACTTCCATGCCATGTTCGATATGGCCGTGGTTCAGCACCGCATTTTCCGCATAGCCGGTCACGAACAATATCTTGAGATCGCGGCGCAGCACACGGGCGGCGTCGGCGACCTGGCGGCCGTTCAATCCGCCCGGCAGGCCGACGTCCGTCACGAGCAGATCGACCTTCGCTCCCGATTCAAGGATGCGCAGGCCCGCCGGTCCGTCGCCCGCCTCCAGGCAATGATAGCCAAGGTCGCCAAGCGCATCGCATACCAGCATCCGCACCGAGGGTTCATCGTCGATCACCAGCACGGTTTCACCCGCGTCGGCGTCGATCGCGACATCGGTCGGGAGGGGCAGTTCCTCCTCTTCCTCGCCGCGATGGCGGGGCAGATAGATGCAGACCATCGTCCCCTCCCCGGTTTCCGAATAGATGCGGACATGGCCGTCGCTCTGGCGTGCGAAGCCATAGACCATCGAAAGGCCAAGGCCCGTTCCTTCACCAATCGGCTTGGTGGTGAAGAAGGGATCGAACACCCGGTCGAGTATCGACTTGTCGATGCCCGTGCCGGTGTCGCTGGTGCAGACGGTGACATATTGGCCGGGCGTCAGCCCATGGTCGCGTGCGGTGCGATCGTCGAGCCAGCGATTGGCCGTCTCGATCGTGATCTTGCCGCCGTCTGGCATGGCGTCGCGCGCGTTGATGCAGAGATTGAGCAGCGCATTTTCGAGCTGGTTGGCGTCGACCAGCGCAGGCCAGAGACCGCTGGCGGCAATGGTCTGCACCTCGATCTGCGGACCGACGGTCCGGCGCACCAGTTCCGATACGTCATTGAGCAGCCGGTTGATGACCGTCGGCTTGGGCGACAATGTCTGGCGACGGGAAAAAGCGAGCAGCCGATGGGTCAGCGCCGCGGCCCGGCGCGTCGCGCCCTGTCCCGCGGCCAGATATTTCTCGACATCAGCGGTGCGCCCCTGCGCCAGCCGCACGCCGATCATCTCGAACGCGCCGGAAATGCCGGCCAGCAGATTGTTGAAGTCATGGGCAAGGCCGCCGGTCAACTGGCCCACCGCCTCCATCTTCTGCGCCTGTCGCAGGGCGCTTTCGGCCTCCTCGCGTTCGGCCAGCGCCTGCGCGACGCGCGCCTCCAGCGTTTCGTTCAGCGCCCGTTGCGCCTTATCCGCAGCGATACGATCGGTGATGTCGTTGAACAGCACCGCGACCTGCCGGTTCTCGAATGGGCCGACGCGGAAGGAGGAGACTTCGAGATAATGGCCGGTCGCCTCCAGTTCGCGCTGGAAGCGGATCGGCTGGCCGCTATGGAGCACGCTGCCGTAGAGTTCGACCCAGCCATCGGCCTCGTCCGGCACCATTTCGCGCAGCTTCTGCCCCACGACATTGGGGATGCCGGCATGGCGTTCATAGGCGGCGTTCGCCTCGACATGGATATAATCGCTCAGCGGACCGTGCGGCCCATCGAAGAATTCGATGATGCAGAAGCCTTCGTCCATCGTCTCGAACAGAGTGCGGTAACGTTCCGCATCCCCGGTCAGGCTTGCCATCTCTTTCCCCCTTCACCGTGCCGCGCCACCCGCACGGAAGCCAACATATATTCGACCGTTGTGCCCGCGTAACGTGCGGACAGCCAACTGTTTCCCTGCACGTTCCAAATTTCCGCGCCTTGCGGTTTGACAAAATTGGCGCGAGAGGATCGGCGATGAGCGCCCCGCCGATCCCCCTCCCGATCCCCCTGCCGATCGACGCCGTCCTGCCCGACCTGCTGGCCGCGTTGCGGAAGGGGAGCAATGCCGTGCTGGTGGCGCCGCCGGGCGCGGGCAAGACGACGGCGGTCGCCCCGGCGCTGCTGGACGAGCCATGGTGCACGGATCAGGTGCTGCTGCTGTCGCCGCGCCGGCTGGCGGCGCGGGCGGCGGCGGAGCGGATCGCCGAGATGATGGGCGAGCAGCCGGGCGGCACGGTCGGTTATGCGACGCGGATGGACAGTAAGGTGAGCGGCAAGACGCGGCTGCTGGTGCTGACCGAGGGCATTTTCGTGCGGCGGATTCAGGATGATCCCGAACTGGCGGGTGTGTCGGCGGTGCTGTTCGACGAAGTGCATGAGCGCAGCCTGGACAGTGATTTCGGGCTGGCGCTGGCGTTGGACGCGCAAGGCGCGCTGCGGCCAGACCTGCGGATCGTGCCGATGTCGGCGACCCTGGACGGGGCGCGGTTCGCGACGCTGCTGGACGGGGCGCCCGTCATCGAGAGCGAGGGGCGTATCCAGCCGCTGGAACTGCGCCATGTCGGCCGCGCGTCGGAAAAGCGGATCGAGGACGAGATGGCGGCGACGATCCGCCGGGCGCTGACCGAGGAGGCGGAGGGCGACCTGCTCGCCTTCCTGCCCGGCGTGCGCGAGATCGAGCGGACGGCCGAGCGTATCGAGGGCGGCTCCTATGAGGTGCATATGCTGCACGGCTCGCTCGATCCGGGTGCGCAGCGGGCGGCGATCCGCCGGTCGCGCGAGGGGCGACGCAAGGTGATCCTCGCCACCTCGATCGCGGAAACCAGCCTGACCATCGACGGGGTGCGGATCGTGGTGGACAGCGGATTGGCGCGGCGGCCGCGCTACGACCGGGCAGCGGGCGTAACCCGGCTGGTGACGGAGCGCGCCAGCCAGGCGTCGGCGACCCAGCGCGCGGGCCGCGCCGCGCGCCAGCGGCCGGGCGTCGCCTATAGGCTGTGGGAAGCGGCGGCGAGCGCGGGGATGCCGCCCTTCGACCCGCCGGAGATATTGGAAAGCGACCTGTCGAGCCTGCTGCTCGATTGCGCGCTCTGGGGCGTGAGCGATCCGGGCGCGCTGCGCTGGCTGGACGTCCCGCCCGCCGCAGCGGTGGAGGAAGCGCGCAGGCGGCTGACCGTGCTGGAGGCGTTGGACGCCGATGGCCGCATCACCCCGCATGGCAAGACGCTGGCGAAGCTGCCGCTGTCGCCGAGGATCGCGCACATGCTGGTGCGCGCAGGAGAGATGGGGCTGGCGGAGGTCGCGGCCGAGGTCGCCGTGCTGCTGGGCGAGCGCGGCATTGGCGGGCAGGATACGGATCTCACCCTGCGGCGGCAGCGCTGGCGGCGCGAAAGCGGCAAGCGCGCGGATGCGGCGCGAGGGCTGGTAAAAAGGTGGGCGAAGCTGATCCCCGGCGCGCGGAGCGCGGCCTTTGGCGAGCATCAAGTCGGCCTCTGCCTCGCCCTCGCCTTTCCCGATCGCGTGGCGAAACGCCGCTCCGCCGATGGCGCGGACTGGGCGAGTGTCGGCGGGCGCGGGTTTCGGCTTGATCCGCTGTCGCCGCTGGCGCGGGAGCAGTGGCTGGCGGTGGGCGAGGTGCAGGGCAGCGCTGCCGGCGCGCGCATATTGTCCGCCGCGCCGATCGACGAGGGCGATGTAATCGCCCTGTTCGGTTCGCGGATCGCGGAGCATCGCACCGTGAAGTTCCGCCCTGTCAATGGCGGGATCGAAGCCCTGCGTGAGCGGCGGATCGGCGCGGTGCGGCTCTCCTCCGGATCGGACGACAGGCCCGACCCGGAAGCAGTAGTGGCGGCGCTGCTGGATGGCGTGCGGCAGGGCGGACTGTCGCTGCTGCCCTGGTCGGAGGCGGCGCAGTCGCTGCGGATGCGCGGGGAGTTTGCCGGCCTTGAGGCGCTATCTGACGCGGCGCTGATCGTGACGTTGGACGACTGGCTGCCTTCGCTGCTGGTGGGCAAGCGACGGCTGTCGGACATCGACCGCTCGCAACTATCGGGTGTGCTGGAGGGGTTGATCGGCTGGGACGGCAAGCAGCAGCTTGATCGGCTCGCGCCGCCCGATTTCCGGTCGCCCGCCGGCAGCAACCATGCGATCGACTATGCGGCTGAGGGCGGGCCGCGCGTCGAGCTGCGCGTGCAGGCGCTGTTCGGCCTGTCGGAGCATCCGACCGTGGGGAGCCAGCGCATCCCGCTGGTCCTGTCCCTCACCTCGCCCGCCGGGCGGCCTATTCAGACGACCCGCGACCTGCCCGGATTCTGGGCGGGCAACTGGCGCGACGTCGCCAAGGAAATGCGCGGCCGATACCCGCGCCATCCCTGGCCCGACGATCCCGCAAGCGCCAGCGCCACATTGCGGACCAAAAATGCGGACGCCAGAGGGCATGGCGCCCGCAATACTTGACTTGGGCGTGACCGTTGGTGCAACGCACCATCACGAATTTACGGAGTCCTTCGCGATGAACGCGCGCATCTATCAGATCCAGAAGAACGCCCTCCAGTCCGGCAAGGCGCTGACCCACAAATGGGTGCTGGAATATGCGCCCGCCGAAGCGAAGCAGGCCGACCCCCTGACCGGCTGGGCCGGCTCGGGCGACACGCAGCAGCAGCTGAAGCTGACCTTCCCCTCGCAGGAGGCCGCCGTCGCCTATGCGGAAAAGAAGGGTGTCGCCTATACCGTCATCGCCACCCCGCCCAAGACACTGAAATTGCAGGCCTACGCCGACAATTTCCGCTGATCGGCCGCTACCTGCTCCTGGCATTGCGGTTTAGCTGCGCTGGCATTCCGCCCCGAATCAACAGATAGTGCCATCTGATTAGAAATCGCTATGGTTGCACATTCGGGCCAGATACTGCCCGATTGACGCCTTAATCGCTTGCCAAAGGGCGGTTTGAGGCGGCAGAGGCCGCGCTTTGACGGAAAGATTTTCACGATAATGACCGATCGCACCGAGATTTTCGACAGCGTTGCGGCGCAGATCGCCCCCTTCAACAAGAAGGGCGTCGAGCTGAGCGAAGCCACCACCTTCGCCGGCGACCTGGAGTGGGACAGCCTGACGGTGATGGATTTCGTCGCGGCCATCGAGGATGAGTTCGACATCATCATCACCATGAACATGCAGGCTGAGATCGAGACGATCGGCCAGCTGGTCGACGCGGTCGCCAAGCTGAAGGCCGCCTGATTTTATAACTCCGTTCGTCCTGAGTAGCCGCGAAGCGGCGTATCGAAGGACGGGAGCGGGAAGACCCTTCGATACGGGCCTTCGACTTCGCTCAGTCCCTACTCAGGGCGAACGGCATAGGGATTCTTGTCATGACCGACGCCGCCACCGAAACCCGCGACCTCTTCTCCAAGTTCGATCCGCTCATCAACGAGCGCGAGGCGCTGCTGGCGACGGGCGTGCGCGACCCTTACGCGATCGTCATGGACCAGGTGCTCTCGCCCACGCGCGCGATCATCAAGGGCAAGGAAACCATCCTGCTCGGCACCTATAATTATATGGGCATGACCTTCGATCCCGACGTGGTCGCGGCCGGCAAGCAGGCGCTGGACGAGTTCGGCGCGGGCACCACCGGTAGCCGCGTGCTGAACGGCACCTATCAGGGCCACAAGGAAGTTGAGGACGCGCTCAAGGAATTTTACGGCACGTCGGGCGCCATGGTCTTCTCCACCGGCTATCAGGCGAATCTGGGCATTATCTCCACTCTCGCGGGCAAGGGCGATTATGTCGTGCTGGACGCCGACAGCCATGCGTCCATTTATGACGGCTGTGGCCTCGGCAATGCGGAGATCGTCCGCTTCCGCCACAACAGCGTCGAGGATCTGGACAAGCGCCTCGGCCGCCTGCCCGCCGAAGCGCTGAAGCTGGTGGTGCTGGAAGGCGTTTATTCGATGCTGGGCGACGTCGCGCCGCTGCCCGAAATGGTCGCCGCGATCCGCAAGCATCCCAACTGCATGATCCTGTGCGACGAAGCCCATGGCATGGGCTTTTTCGGTCCCAACGGTCGCGGCGCCTATGAGGAACAGGGCGTCGAGGGCGAGATCGACTTCGTGGTCGGCACCTTCTCCAAGTCGGTCGGCACGGTCGGCGGCTTCTGCGTATCGAACCATCCCAAGTTCGAAATCCTGCGCCTTGTGTGTCGCCCCTACGTCTTCACCGCGTCGCTGCCGCCCAGCGTCGTCGCCACCGCCGCGACCAGCATACGCAAGCTGATGCATGCGGGCGAAAAGCGCGCGCACTTGTGGAAGAACAGCCAGCGGCTGCACAAGGGACTGAGCGACCTGGGCTTCAAGCTGGGCAGCGAGACGCCGCAGTCGGCGATCATTGCGGTCATCCTGACCGACCAGATGCAAGCCGTCGCGATGTGGCAGACGCTGCTGGAGCTGGGCCTCTACGTCAACATGGCGCGCCCGCCGGCAACCCCGGCCGGCACCTTCCTGCTGCGCTGTTCGCTGTGCGCCGACCATAGCGATGAGCAGGTGACACAGATCATCGGCATGTTCGAGGCAGCAGGCAAGGCGACCGGCGCGATCGGTTGACATCGCGCCCTTACGCGCAGATTACGGTCGATCGAGCCTTAACCACGACGGAATGTTACTGGCCGATGGAACCTTTGATCTATCATATTCCGCCGTTAATCTTGTTCGTCTAGTGTAACGGTCGATGGCCGAGGGCGAATTTCAGGATGTGGGGACCAGCGGTTGGCGCGCGGTGGCGCGGCGTGTCGTGCCGCTGCTGCTGGTTGCGCTGCTGATCGGCTCGCTCGGCGCGCTGCTCTATACCGCCAGCAATGCCTCGCGCGATCATCAGCGCGCGCTGGCCGAACAGCAGCGCAGTTTCGAGATCATCGCCCTCGCCCGCGGGTTCGAGGCGCGCACCGCCCGCGCCGAAGTGACGCTGGCCCGCTATGTCATCAGCCTTGATCCCGACACCGGCCGCCTGTTCCAGGACCAGTGGCGCGGTGCGGCAAGCCAGCTCAAGGCGCTCTATTATGCGACGCGCCATTCCGGTTGGCAGCGCGGCAATGTCGAGGCGCTGCAATATGCCTTCGCTCAGCGCGGCAAGACGCTGAACGAGATCGGCCTGCGGACCACCTACGACCAGAAGATGTCCGCGCTGGGCCGCTTCCATCAGGCGGGCAAGAGCCAGGATTTGCGGCGGATCACCGCGCTGCTGGATCTCGTCATCAACGCGGAAAATGCGCGACTGCGCGAACGCAGCCTGGCGGTGACGATTGCCGGGGATCGCAGCGAATGGGTCGGCAAGACGTCGCGACTGCTGGGCCTTGCCATGCTGGTCTGCATCCTGTTCATCGCCTGGTTCGCCAATGTCGCCTATGGCGAGCGGCGCAAGGCGCGGCGGCAGGCGGAACTGGAGACCGAGCGCGCCGACCGGCTGGACGCCGCCGTCCGCGCCCGCACCGCTGAACTGTCCGATGCCTATGAGCAGCTGAAGCGCGAATCCGCCGAGCGCGCGGCGGCTGAGGACAATCTGCGCCAGATGCAGAAGATGGACGCGGTTGGCCAGCTGACCGGCGGCATCGCGCACGACTTCAACAATATGCTGGCCGTCGTCGTCGGCGGGCTGGAACTGGCCAAGCGCAAGCTGCGGCTGAAGCCGGAGGAGGCCGCGCGCCATCTCGACAATGCGATGGAGGGCGCCAATCGCGCCGCCGCGCTGACCCGCCGCCTGCTGGCCTTTGCCCGGTCGGAACCGCTGCTGCCCAGCGCAGTCGATCCCGACAGCCTGCTGCGCGGCATGGCCGACCTGATCGACCGCACGATCGGCGACCAGATCATCGTCGGATTCACCCATCAGGCGCAGGGCTGGCGCATCTTCGTCGACCAGCACCAGATGGAGAATGCGATCCTGAACCTGTGCGTCAATGCCCGCGACGCGATGGAAGGACGCGGCAAGCTGACCCTGTCGACCGGCCGCACGACGTTGAAGGCCGGCGAGATCGGCGAATGCACGGCAGGCGATTATGTCATGCTGAGCGTGGCCGATGACGGTTGCGGCATGACGCCCGACGTGCTGGCGCGGGTGTTTGAACCCTTCTTCACCACCAAGCCGGTCGGCAAGGGTACGGGCCTTGGCCTCAGTCAGATTTTCGGTTTCGTGCGGCAGAGCGAGGGCGAGGTCCGCATCGAGTCCGAGCCGGGCAAGGGCAGCAGCGTCCATATCTATCTGCCACGGTCGACCCAGGAGATCGAGGGCGCGGATACCGATGCGGACGGCTTTGCCCGCGCGCCGGTGCTGCATCCGCCGACCCGCATCCTGGTGGTCGAGGATGACCCGCGCGTGCTCAACCAGACGATGGCGGCGCTCAGCGAACTGGGCCATCTGCCGATCGCCTGCGATCACCCGTCCAAGGCGGCCAAGCTGCTGGCGAATAATGTCGATATCGGCCTCATCATGACCGACGTGCTGATGCCCGACATGACCGGGCCGGAGATGATCAAGAGCCTGCCGCCGATCTTCCGCCACCTGCCGGTGCTGTTCGTCACCGGCTATGCCGGCGACGCCAATGACAGCGCCGATTTCGAGGGACATGCGGTACTGCGCAAGCCTTACACCCTGATGGCCTTGGGTCAGGCGCTGGCGGTCGCGCTCAACGGATCGCACCACCCCGGAACAGCCGCGGCAGCAGAGTGACCGCGCCGAGCAGCGGCCAGCGCCGCTGCCAGGGCTTGATCTCGATCTGCGTGCCGGCGTGGCGGTTGATCTTCCACGCGAGATAATCGATCCCGCCGGCATAGGTGAAGCTGGCCTTGGCCAGGCGGATCACCGACAGCCGTTTGCCGCGTTGCTGCAGGCGGCGCCACTGGGCAGGTCCATCCTGCGGCGCGGGCGGCAGGCCATCGGCCAGCGCGGCCTCGCCGAAGCGGCGATAGCGATCGGGATCGGCATCGACGATCGACAGCGAGCGCCCCTTCTTCTCCGCGCGCAGTTCCGCATTATAGGTCAGGGTGAAGCCGGTTTTCCACAGGGTGAGCGCATCGCCCTGCCCCTCCGCCATCGGCCGGGCGAGCGACAACAGGGTCGGCGCGGCCTGCGCCACAGCAGCAATGGCGCGCTGACGGGCGAGGTCGTCGGACGCCCAGAGCAGACGCGACGGCTGGGCGAAGCGCGCCCAGACCGACACATTGTCGGCGGCGACACTGTTCAGCCGGGCGAAATCGGCTTCGGACAGGACCGCATATTTGGCGATCAGGCCGCCATGTTCGAACGGGAAGACATTGGGCGGGATCAGCCGGTTGGCGCGGGCCAGCCAGCTCTTGCCATAGGCGGCAGCATAGTCCGAAACGATCAGGTAGAAATCCAGCATCAGCCCGTCGAGATTCTTCTCCCGCAGGCACGAGCCGTAGAACAGCACGGCGCGGGCGGCATCAGGATATTTCGCCGCGAGCGCGCCGGCCATGGCGGCAGCGCGCGGATCGGCCGGCGCGGTGAGTTCGGCGGTGACGAGGGAAAGGAGTTTGGTAGGCATGGTATCGCTATATAGGACGTGCCCCTGTGAAAGCAGGAGCCCAGGGCTGCTTTCGCAGGAGCACGGCTTAGCTTCAATCCTGTCTGTGAAAAAGCAGCGACAGATTGTTTGCCGGCATCTCGACCAGCCGGTCGAACGCCAGCCCCTGCGCCTCGGCCGCTGCGATCACATGCTCCAGCCGCCGCAAGCCCCAATGCGGGTCGCGTGCCCTGAGCGAAGCGTCGAAGGCGAGGTTGCTGGGCGCGGTGTCCACGCCGTCTCGCAGATAGGGGCCGTAAAGATAGAGCAGGCCGCCGGGCGGCAATATGGCCCCTGCCCCTTTCAGCAAGCCAAGGGTCGCGTCCCATGGACTAATATGCACCATGTTGATGCAGAGGACCGCATCCGCCTGCGCGATCGGCCAGTCGGCGGCGGCGTCGAGCCGGATTGGCGGGCGGAGGTTGGGACGGTGCGCGTCGGCGCGCCATGCGGCGATCGAGGCCAGCGCGGCGGGATCGGGGTCGCTGGGCTGCCAGTCAAGATCGGGAAAGGCGTCCGCGAAATGGACGGCATGTTCGCCGCTGCCGCTCGCCACCTCCAGCACGAGACCGGCAGGTGGCAGCGCGTCGCGCAGCACCGTGGCGATGGCGTCGCGGTTGCGCATCGTCGCGGGGGCATAACGCCTGAGATCAGGCCGCCCCGCCGAAACGGGGCCGGAACCGGGTTCCCACGGCTCCGGCCCGTTCGTCATTCGGCGGCCTGCGCCAGCGCCGGTTCGGTCCAGGTGAGGACCGGCTTGCGCGCGGCCAGCGTCTCGTCGAGGCGGCGGCGCGGGGCGAAATAGGGTGCGCCCTTGAGCGCTTCGTCCCCAGCCTTGGCGCGGTTGGCCAGGCTGCGCAGCGCCAGGATGAACTGGTCGAGCGCAGCCTTGCTTTCCGTTTCGGTGGGTTCGACCAGCATCGCACCATGGACGACCAGCGGGAAATACATGGTCATCGGGTGGAAGCCTTCGTCGATCAGCCCCTTGGCGATGTCGAGCGTGGTGAAGCCGTCGGCCAGCCCCTTGTCGCTGAACAGCGCCTCATGCATGCACGGGCCGCTGCCGCCGAACGGCGCGTCGAGCACATCATCCAGGCTGCGCAGGACATAGTTGGCGTTGAGGACGGCGTCCTCCGCCACCTGACGCAGACCGTCCGCGCCGTGGCTGAGGATATAGGTCAGCGCGCGGGTAAACATGCCCATCTGGCCATGGAAGGCGACCATGCGGCCGAAGCTGCTGGCATGATGCTCATCGGCGGTTTCTTCCTCGACCAGCGCGAAGCCGTCGCCCTGCTTTTCGACGAAGGGCAGCGGCGCGAAGGGCGTGAGCGCTTCGGACAGAACCACCGGACCCGAACCCGGACCACCGCCGCCATGGGGCGTCGAGAAGGTCTTGTGCAGGTTGATGTGCATCGCGTCGACACCCAGGTCCCCGGGACGGACCCGACCGACAATGGCGTTGAAGTTCGCGCCGTCGCAATAGACGAAGGCTCCGGCGGCATGGACCGCGTCGGAGATGGTCTTCATGTCGCGCTCGAACAGGCCGCAGGTGTTGGGGTTGGTGATCATCACCGCCGCAACGTCCGGGCCGAGGCGCGCCTTGAGTGCTTCAAGGTCGACGCGGCCGTCCGGGGTCGCCGGGATATCCTCCACCTTGTAGCCGCAGAAGGCGGCGGTGGCGGGGTTGGTGCCATGTGCGCTTTCCGGCACGAGGATGACGCTGCGCGCGTCACCACGGGCTTCCAGCGCGGCGCGGATCGCCAGCAGGCCGCACAGTTCGCCATGAGCGCCGGCCTTGGGCGACATCGCGACCGAATGCATACCGGTCAGCGTCACCAGCCAGGCGGCCAGTTCATGGATCACCGCCAGCGCGCCCTGCACCGTCGATTGCGGCTGGAGCGGATGGATATCTGCGAAACCGGGCATCCGCGCGACCTTCTCGTTGAGGCGCGGGTTGTGCTTCATCGTGCAGCTGCCAAGCGGGAACAGGCCAAGGTCGATGGCGTAATTCTGGCGCGACAGCCGGGTATAATGGCGCACCGTCTCCTGCTCCGACAGGCCGGGCAGGCCGATGCCGTCGGTGCGGGCGAGATTGCCGAGGCGGCTGGCGACCTTGGGCGCATCAGCGAAATCGACGCCGGTGGTGTCGGTCGAACCGATCTCGAAGATCAGCGCTTCCTCCAGCATCAGCGCGCGGTTGCCGGTCGCGGTCGCGGGGATGGTGTCGGCGTCGTTGACGGCCTGCGGCGCGGTGGGGCGGCCTTCCTTCAGCATGGTCATGCCAGTTCCTCCTCAAGCGCCTTGGCCAGGGTTTCGATATCCTCAGGCGTCACCGTCTCGGTAACGGCGACGACCAGACCATTGCCGATCTCCGGCGCGGTCGGGAACAGGCGGCCGAGCGAGACGCCTGCCAGCACGCCCTTGTCGGCGAGGGCGCGGACGACGTCGCGCGCATCCTTCGACAGGATCAGCGTGAATTCGTTGAAGAAGCTGTCGTTGAGCAGCGTCACGCCCGGAACCTGCGCCAGACGGTCGGCGGCCTGCACGGCCAGGCCATGGTTCAGGACAGCCAGTTCGCGCAGCCCCTTTTCGCCGAGCAGCGTCATGTGGATGCTGAACGCCAGCGCACACAGGCCCGAATTGGTGCAGATGTTCGACGTCGCCTTCTCGCGACGAATATGCTGCTCGCGGGTCGAGAGCGTCAGCACGAAGCCGCGCTTGCCCGAAGCATCAAGGGTTTCACCGCAAAGCCGGCCCGGCATCTGGCGGACATATTTCTGCTTGCAGGCGAAGAGGCCGAGATAGGGACCGCCGAACTGGAGGCCGACGCCGATCGACTGGCCTTCGCCCACGACGATATCTGCGCCCATATGGCCCGGCGCCTTGATCGCACCGAGCGCGACGGGTTCCGTCACCACCGCGACCAGCAGCGCGCCCACCGCGTGGGCGGCGTCGGCGAGCGGGGTCAGGTCAGCGATACGGCCGAGAATGTCGGGATATTGCACGACGACGCAGCTCGTATCCTTGTCGATGCTGGCGATCAGCGCGTCGATGTCGGTCGCGGCGTCGAGGGTGGGGCTTTCATGCTCCAGTACGTCGCCGGTGAACTTCGCCATGGTGTTGGCGACCGAGACATAATGGGGGTGCAGGCCCGACGACAGCAGCGCCTTGCCACGCTTGGTGATGCGGCGGGCCATGCCGATCGCTTCCCAGCAGGCGGTCGAGCCGTCATACATGGACGCGTTGGCGACGTCGCAACCCAGCAGGCGCGCCACCTGGGTCTGGAATTCGAACAGCACCTGCAACGTGCCCTGCGCGATTTCCGGCTGATAGGGCGTGTAGGCGGTCAGGAACTCGCCGCGCTGGATCAGATGATCGACGCTGGCGGGGACATGATGCTTGTACGCGCCGGCGCCGAGGAAGAAAGGCGCCTCCCCTGCCGACAGATTCTTGCGCGCGAGGGCCGCCATGTGGCGCTCGACCGCCAGTTCGCTGGCATGATCGGGCAATCCTTCAATCTGGCCGGAAAGCCGGGCTTCGGCGGGCACGTCCACGAACAGGTCGTCGATCGACGAAGCGCCGATGACGGACAGCATTTCCTGCCGGTCGGTGTCGGTAAGGGGTAGGTAGCGCATTTCACATATCTCCCCCCTCCCTTGAAAGGGAAGGGCTAGTTTTTGCTTAGAGGCTCGCCACGAACTTCTTGTAGGCGGCTTCGTTCATCAGGCCTTCCAGCTCGCTGGCATCGGCGATGCGCAGCTTGAAGAACCAGCCATCTTCCTCGGCGTCGCTGTTGACGAGGGCAGGCTCGTCTTCCAGCGCGCTGTTGCTCTCGACGACTTCGCCCGAAATCGGGGCATAGACGTCGGACGCGGCCTTGACCGATTCCACCACAGCGGCGTCGTCGCCCTTTTCGAAGGTCGTGCCTTCGGCGGGCAGTTCCACGAACACGATGTCGCCCAGCTGTTCCTGCGCATAGTCGGTGATGCCGACGGTGGCGATGTCGCCCGCAACGTCGATCCATTCATGTTCGTCGGTAAAATAACGGCTCATCTAAATTCTCCCCTCGGAGTGATCTGCTTGAAAATCACGACTCAAATAAAACTCTGTGATTTGCTTGAAAATCATGACCGACAAAAAGTCGGAAAGGATGAAAAAACTCAGGCCTTGCGGCGGTAACGATGCGGAACGAACGGCATCGGCGCAACGGTGGCGGCGATCCGACGCCCACGCACCTCGATTTCGAGCGCGGTTCCTTCCGCGCTGTGCGGCAGGCTGACCCAGCCCATGGCGATCGGCGCGCCCACGGACGGCGCGAAACCGCCCGACGTGACTTCGCCCACCTGCGCGCCGCCGGCATAGATTTGCGCGCCTTCGCGGGCGGGCAGGCGGCCTTCGATCTTGAGGCCGACACGCTTGGAGCCGGGACCATCGGCCAGTTCCTTCATCACGCGGGCATGGCCGATGAAGCCGCCTTCCTCGCGGCGGCGCTTCTGGATGGCGAAGCCCAGGTCCGCGCCGATGGTGCTGACGGCGGGCGTCAGGTCATGGCCGTAGAGCGGCAGGCCCGCCTCCAGACGCAGCGAATCGCGCGCGCCAAGGCCGATCGGCTTCACCTGCGGCAGGTCGCACAGCGCGTCCGCCAGCAGGGTGACGTCCGCGGCCGGCACGCTGATCTCGAACCCGTCCTCGCCGGTATAGCCCGAACGACTGATCCACAGCGGAACGCCGCGCCAGTTGAACGCACCCGACTGCATGAAGACAAGGTCGGCGGTTTCGGGGATGAGCGCGGCCAGCGCCTCGCCCGCTTCCGGGCCTTGCAAGGCGAGCAACGCCTGCTCGTCCATGTGATTCATCACGACTTCGTCGGGCAGATGCTCGATCATCCAGCCCATATCGTCATATTTGGTCGCGCCGTTGACGACCATGTAGATGGCCGCGCCGTCGAACGCCCCGTCACCGGGCCGCGAAACCATCAGGTCGTCGAGGATGCCGCCTTCTTCATCGAGCAGCATCGAATAACGCTGGCGGAACGGCTTCAGCCCCTTGATATCACTGGGAAGAAGATGTTCGAGCGCTTCGTCCACGGCCTTGCCGTCGCTCTCGTCGGAAAAGGCGATCTGGCCCATATGGCTGACATCGAACAGGCCGGCATGTTCGCGGGTCCATGTATGTTCGGCCATGATGCCTTCATACTGGATCGGCATATGATAGCCGGCGAAGCCGACCATGCGCGCGCCACGGGCGCGGTGCCAGGCATCCAGCGGCAGTTCCTGCAACGGCAGTTCTTCTTCGAGATGGGTGACGTCGTCGATGCCGGACATGATGCGGCCTTTCCGTGCAGGAGGTTGGTAGCGACAGCATAAACAGGCCCGGAGTCGGACCTGTTACAACTGCCACCCCCTCTGTCACGGAACCTGAGAGCTTTGACCAGCGACCGTGCGGCCACATGGCTTACCCCTTCGGTGGGACGGAAAAAACGTCCGCTTTCCAGAGTGCCTTGCGCGCGATGCGGTCCTTTGGCCTGAGAGATTCCGGGGCGGTTGCTCCTTCGGCGACGGGGTGGCCTCAAAGGCTTCCCATGCTCTCCCGCATCGTGCCCGGCGGACGAATCCGCCGGAGACACTTTGCGCATTGCGTCAAAGGACAGGGCGCGTCAATCGCTCTTATGCCACCGGGCGGCCCGGCATCATGCTCGATCGGATTGCTCTTCTTTCGCAAGGCGCTGCGCCATGGCGCGGGCAGCGGCGCGGCAACTGTCCAGTTCGCTGTCCGCTTTCACGTCGCCCAGCGTGAAGGCGGCGAAACTCGCCTCCCCCTCGAACAGCGCCAGGAAGCGCTCGATCCCGTTGAAATTGGAGTCCGCGATCATGCGGTGGATCAGGTCGATCCGGTCCGACCAGAGGCGGTCGCCATGCGAGCGGAGCAGACGGGAAAGATCGTCGAGCTGGGCGGCAAAGGCCGCGATCTGGGGATGAAGTGCCATGGACAATGGCTATGCCGAGTGTTGCACGGCGGCAAGCACGGGTCGGGGAACGGATCGTTTCTGATGGCGAAGTCCATTCGAAACGAACGGAGGTGGTGTGCTTACGCCTCCTCCGTCACCCGCCCGTAAATCTCCGCATGGCGCTTCTCCGCATAGCGGTCGGTCATGCCGGCGATGAAATCCGCAATGTGGCGGCTGCGGGTCGGTTCCTCCAGCGCGCAATCGTCACGCCATTCCTCCGGCATCAGCGCGGGATCGGCCTGATAGGCGCGGAACAGGTCGGTGACGATCACCCTCGCCCGGTCGGCGGCGGCCAGCTGGTCGGGATGGTGGTAGAGGGTTGCATACATGAAGCGCTTGAGGTCGCGCTCCTGCTGTTCCAGTTCCGGCGAGAAGGCGACCAGCGTCCGGCCAAGCGCGCGGACATCCGCGACCGTCTCGACGCCAGATTCCGCGATGTTGCGCCGGGTCGCGTCGATCAGGTCGTTGGCCATGACGCCGATCTGCTCGCGCACCAGTTCGCGCAGCAGCCGATCGGCCGGCACGTCGGGATAGCGGGCGCGCACCCGGTCCCAGCAGCCCTGCACCAGCGGCACCTCCAGCAATTGATCGAGCGTCAGCAGCCCCGCGCGCAGGCCATCATCGATGTCGTGATTGTCATAGGCGATATCGTCGGAAATCGCCGCCAGCTGCGCCTCCAGCGAGGCATGGCTGGTCAGGTCGAACGGGTAGAGCGCATCCAGCTCGCGCATTGCCCAGCCGGGATTGGCGATCGGGCCATTATGCTTGGCCAGACCCTCCAGCATTTCCCAGCTGAGGTTCAGTCCCCGGAAACGGGGATAAGGGCTTTCGAGCAGCATCAGCGTGCGCAGCGTATGGGCATTGTGATCGAAGCCGCCATGATCGTCGAGCGCGACCTCCAGCGCATCCTCGCCCGCATGGCCGAAGGGCGGATGGCCGATATCATGGGCGAGGCAGAGCGCCTCGGTCAGATCCTCGTTGAGGCCCAGCGTCCGCGCCGTGGTGCGGCCGATCTGCGCAACCTCCAGGCTGTGGGTCAGGCGGACGCGGAAATGATCGCCGTCGGGCGACACGAACACCTGAGTCTTGTGGCGCAGCCGGCGGAAGGCGATCGAATGGATGATGCGGTCGCGGTCACGCTGGAACACATCGCGCGGCCCGCGCATCTCTCCGCCCGGCTCGGCATGAAGGCGGCCGCGACTGGCGGCGGGATGGCAGGCATAGGAAGCGAGCGTCGTCATGCGCCGCCTCTTACTCCCCCGCCAGCTTCTCGACCACCTCTCCCGCGTCGCTTTTCCATGCGAATACGTCGGCGCCGTCCTTCTTCAGGTCGGTTTCCAGCTGTTTCGCGCGGGTGAAGCTGGCGAAGGGGCCGACGAGCAGGCGGTTGGTGCGGCCCCAGCTGGCGCTCCAGCCATCCTGATGGGACAGGAGCGCATATTTCTTGCGCAACCCCTTCATGGTGAAGCCGAGTGCGCCCTTGCTCTGGCCGACGCCGACCTGGAGCCAGTTGCGCGCGGGGTTGGCGGCTAGGCGCTTCTTTTCTTCCGCTTCGGCCTTCGCCTTGGCATCGGCTTCCGCCTTGGCCTTGGCAGCGGCATCCTTCTTGGCCTTGTCGGCCTTCGCCTTTTCGGCGGCAACCTTGGCTGCGGCCTGCCGTTCGGCGCGACGCTGGGCCTGAAGCGCGGCGACCTCGTTCAGGTCGACGGCAGCGACGGTCGGCTGGCGTTCGGCTTCGGGAACGTCGATCGCGCGGATGATGTCGGCCAGCGTGCGGGTCGCCTCGGGATTAGGCGACGGCGCGATAGGGGTAACGGGCTGGACCGACTGTGGCGCGGAGTCCGGGGCGGCAGGCTGAGTTGCTGGCGGAGCCGGCGTCGGTGCAGCCGTTTGCGGGGCCGGCGGCACGGCCGGCGTTCCCGCCTGGGCCAGCGCGATCGCGTTGAGCTGCGACCCGGCGTTGGAAGGCGGCGGGGTCCGATGCGGCGGGCTGTCGATCGATTCGAAACCGGGCGCCGGCGGCCCCTGCACCGATGGGGAGGGCGCGGCAGGCTGGTTGGCGGGTGTCGACAGCGCGGTTTGCGGCGTCGCAGCAGCCGGCGTGGAGGGGATCGGTCGCGATGCTGGCGGCTGCATGGGCTGGGTCGCCTGCGCGACCTGCGGCGGGCGCGTAGTGGGGAGCGGCGGGCGCTGGGCGGATGGCGTCGTGCGGGCGGGCGGCAGGCCCTGCGCGCGGGCGATGCGCGCGGCCTCGCGCTGCTGGCGGCGCTGCTCGGCGCGGCTCAGTGGCCTGGCCTGGGCCGGCGGAGCGGTCGTCGGCGGCGCCGCGGCGACGACGGTGGGAGTCTTCGGCGTGACCATGATACCGGGCGCGGGTGGCGTCGGGATGATCGCGGCGATGGTCGTGCCGGTCGTCTGCGGGAATTGTCCGAAATGCACCGCTGCTGCCTTTTGCGGGGCCGTCAGATAGGGCATTTTCTGCATATAGGGCACGATCGCCGTGGCCAGTTGTGCCGGCATGGTCTGGTCGGCGAGCTTCTTTGCATCCGCCTGCCGGTTGTTCATCGCGTAGATGAAGGCGCGATAGCGCCATGCGGCGCGGTCGCTCTTGTAGAGTAGCGGCTCCAATATCTTGTCGGCCGCCTGAACCTGGCCCGATATGCCGAGCGACGCGGCATAGCGACGGATCAGTTCCGCATCCTCGGGCGTCCGGGCGAGCGCGGTATGATAGTCGCGCTGCGCTCCGGCCTGATCGCCAGTCATGTCGCGTGCAAGGCCACGATCGGCTAGGATCGTCGTGTCGGGATAGCCGAGGCGGGAAGCCTGGTCGAAAAGACGGACCGCTTCGGTCGGGTTCTGCAATTTGAGCATCACCCGCGCGAGACCAGCCTTGATCCGGCCATTGCCGCTTTCGATCGCGTCGGCGCGGGCGAAGAAACCAGCCGCACCATGGGGATCGTCCAGCGCCAGCGCCGCCTCCCCCGCCCCGATCAGCGCGGAGACATCCTTGGGATTGGTCGCGAGCCGGGACAAATTGCTGTTGAGATCGGCGGCGCCCAGCGGCCGGCTCATCTGGGCCTGATCGGTCTGGGCTTGGGTTGGACCAGCGAGAAGCAGGCCTCCGACGGAGACGGTGGAGGCGAGGATCCAGGAAAGAGATTTTATCACATGACCGCCTTAACCGATCCGGCGTGAATGGCAAATTGACGCAATAAAAAAGCGCGCCGGACCGCTCCGGGCGGTCGGTGGCGCGCTTTTATGAGCCGGGGCGCGGCCTGACCGCGCCGCGGCTGCTTACTGGTTGCTCTGACGGTTGAGGAAGCGCGGAATATCGACGCCCGGCGTGCCCTCGTCCGAAGCCTGCCCCTTGTCGCTGCCACGGGTCAGGCCCGCCATGCGTTCGAACAGCGTGCCGCCGGTGGCGACGCGCGGCGCGGGCTGGGCCGGAGCGGCCGGCGCGGGAGCCGTTGCCTCGGCGCTGTCGGCGCCCAGCACCAGCTCGTCCTGATCCGGACCTTCGTCCGAGAAGACGGCGGCCGGCTTGGCCGGAGCAAAGCTGGCGGGCGCAGGTTTCTCGACCGGTGCGGGCGCAGGCGCGGCGGGCACGTCCAGTTCCAGCGTTTCCGGTTCGGGCGCTGGGGCCGGAGCCGGTGCAGGCGTCGGCTGCGGCGGTACCGGCGCGGCGGCCACCGGGCGCGGCGCGGCGGACGTCTGCGGCACGGCAACGGCCGGGCGGCTGGCGAAGCTGAAAGGCTGCGTCAGCGGAGCGGCATGATTGCCGATTTCGCTGTCGATGCCGGTGGCGACCACCGACACGCGGATCTTGCCGTTGAGGCCGTCGTTGAAGGCCGAACCCCAGATGATGTTCGCGTCCGGATCGACCAGTTCGCGAATATGGTTGGCGGCTTCGTCGACTTCCATCAGGCGCATGTCGTCGCCACCGACGATCGAGACGATAACGCCCTTCGCGCCGCGCATCGACACGCCATCGAGCAGCGGGTTGGCGATCGCCTTTTCGGCGGCCTGAAGCGCACGGCCGTCGCCTTCGGCTTCGCCGGTGCCCATCATCGCCTTGCCCATTTCGCCCATAACCGAGCGAACGTCGGCAAAGTCGAGGTTGATGAGGCCCGGCATGATCATGAGGTCGGTGATCGACCGCACGCCCTGCTGCAGCACCTCGTCCGCCATCTGGAACGCTTCCTTGAAGGTCGTGTTCGGGTTAGCGATCAGGAACAGATTCTGGTTCGGGATGACGATCAGCGTATCGACATGCTTCTGAAGCTCCTCGATGCCGCTTTCGGCCGACTTCATGCGGCGATTGCCCTCGAAGGTGAAGGGCTTGGTCACGACGCCGACGGTCAGGATGCCGCGATCACGCGCGGCCTTGGCAATGACGGGGGCCGCGCCGGTGCCGGTGCCGCCGCCCATGCCGGCGGTGATGAAGCACATATGCGCGCCGTCGAGCGCCTGTTCGACCGATGCGATGGTTTCTTCAGCAGCCGCCTTGCCGATTTCGGGGCGCGATCCGGCGCCCAGGCCTTCGGTAATCTGCGGGCCAAGCTGGATACGGCGTTCGGCCGGCGAGCTATTCAGCGCCTGCGCGTCCGTATTGGCCACGATGAAGTCCACGCCCTCGACCGAGGCGGCGATCATGTTCGCGATGGCATTGCCGCCCGCGCCGCCGACGCCGATTACCGCAATGCGCGGCTTCAGTTCGTCCACATGAGGCGGGCTGATCTCAATGCTCATAAATATTGCTCCCTCAGCTTCCTCGTCAGGAAGCGACACCGTCATCATTTGTTAACACCAGAAAATAGAGGATTTCACCAGCTATTTTCGTCTTCGCAGTAATTCATCTCAATAGTTGGTCCGCATGGCGCGCATCATGCGCTGCCACCATAGGGGCGCGCCGAGACGATGCACGGTCTGCGGCGCAGGCGCCATCGTGCGGAGATCAACCGGGTTGGAAGCGCCATAAAGCGCCAGTCCCGCCAATGTCGCGAAAGCCGGCCCACTATGCGCTTCGGGCATGGCGGACAAGCCCCTTGGCCGCCCGATCCGCACGGCTCGCCCCAAAGCGCCCTGCGCATAGTCGGCAATGCCCTTCATTTCCGCGCCGCCGCCAGTCAGCACGACCTGACGACCGGTGGAATTGAAGCCCATGCCGGCCAGCGCGGCGTTCACTTCGGTCATGATCTGGTTCAGCCGTTCGCAGATGACCCCGACCAATGCGGCGCGGGTGATCTTGCCCCCTTCCGCATTGGGACCGGCGGCCTGACCCGGCACCGCCACTTCGCCATGGGGTGGCGCAATTTCGATCATCTCGCGGAAATCGCGGGGATTCTGCATCGCAGAACCGTAGAAGCACTTGATCCGTTCCGCCTGACTGCGGCGGATGCCGAAGGCGGAAGCGATATCGTCGGTAATGTCCGATGCGCCGAACGGGATGGAATGGAGGCCGACCAGCATGCCGCCTGCATAGAGCGAGACGTTAGTGACACCCGCGCCTATTTCCACCAGCGCAACGCCAAGGTCGCGTTCCTCCTCCGACAGACAGGCAAGGCCGGTCGCGATCGGCGCGGCGACGATCGAATTGACGTTGAGATAGGCGCCGCGCACGCACAGGTCGAGATTGGCGAGCGGCGCGCCATCCGCCAGCACGACGTGGATGTCGACGCCGAGCAGGTCGGCATGCATGCCGAGCGGCTTCTTCACCGGCACCTTGCCGTTGATGGTGAAGCAGGTCGGCTGGGCATGAAGGACGATGCGGCCGTCCGGGTCGATACCCTGCTGGCCGGTGGTCAGCAGATCGTCGATATCGGGCTGCTCGACGCGATAGCCGCCCATGTCGCGCTCGACCGTGACGACGTCGCTGACGAGACTGCCGCCCGAGAAGCTGACCCAGACATCCTCGATATTGGTGCCGGCGACGCGCTCGGCCTGCTCCACCGTCTCGCGTACGGCGAGTTCGGTCCGCTCCATGTCGGCGATGAAGCCGCGGCGCACGCCCCGGCTCTCGCGCTGGCCGGTTCCCAGGATCGCGAGTTCGCCGGTGTCGGTGCGACCTGCGATCAGCGCCGACACTTTCCAGGAGCCAATGTCGATCGCGGTAATGAGCTTTTCGACCTTGGGCTGTGCCATGGACCTTAGCCTTCCTCGCCGTCGGCCGGCATATTGGCGGCCGGCGCCTTAGCCGTTTCCGCCGCCGCGGCATCGGTGGGCTTTTCCTCGACCCGGCCCTGCGGCAGGCGCAGGACGAAACGGTCGGGATCGCGCATATCGAACTTGACGATCCCCCGGCCCAGCAGGCGGTTGACCCCATCCATCCGCGCGAAATTCACGAGGGCGGAGGCCGAATCCTTGTCGCCCTCCGGCAGGGAGAGCGTCTCGCCCGACTGAAAGCGCAAGTCCCAGCGACGGTTCCCGACCCAGGTCGCGCCGGCCAGCATAGGCTTAAGCGCGGGCGCATTCTCCATCAGCTTGTTGAGGCCGGCGGTCTGGAGATTGGCGTTGGGACCGACAACGAGCGGCAGGTCGGGCATGGCCCCGGCCGACACCGACTGGAGCACCACGCCCTGCACGTCGATCAGGTGCAGCTGCCCTTCATGCTGCCACACCGCCACCGGGTCACGCTCGACAATGTCGACGACCAGCGTGTCGGGCAGGCGGCGGGAAATACGCGCATCCTTGACCCAGCCGAGCTTCAGCATCTCGTCCCGCACCCTGGGCAGGTCGAGCGAGAGCATGGAACGGTCCACCTGGCCCAGCGCGATATTGTAGACGGGCAGTTCGTCCATCCGCTCGACGCCGCGCACCTCGACCTTCTCGACCTCGAAACCGGCGCGGGCAGCGATATCCGCCGCCTGCTGCCGCGCCATCCCGGGCAGGCCCATGAAGATGGCGATGGCGATGACGAGGCCGCCGACGATCGCAACGATCGTCCAGCTGGCCATGCGCTGGAGCGTGGCTTCGCTGACGGGGAGATATTCGATGAGCTGATCGACCCAGCTACGGCGCTTGAGCGCGCGGCCACGGCCGCCTTTCGTCGCCCTGCCCTTCGCGCTGCTCAGCCGCGCGGTGCCGCCGCGCCTGATCCGTGCCTCAGCCATCCTTGTGCCCCCCGGCGCGGTTCAGCGCCTCCTCGACAATAGTCTCCACCAGCGTCGCATAGTCAATGCCGAGTTTCGCCGCCTGTTCGGGGACCAGGCTGAGCGGCGTCATACCCGGCTGGGTATTGACCTCCAGCAGAAACAGCCCTTCCACGCCCAGATTGTCGTCCCAGCGGAAATCGGCGCGCGACGCGCCATTGCATCCCAGCAACTGATGGGCGCGCAGCGCGATCGCCTTGCACGCTTCGCTGATTTCGGCCGGAATGTCGGCGGGGCAGACATGTTCGGTCATGCCGTCGGTATATTTGGCGTCGAAATCGTAGAAACCGCTCTTGGGCCGCAGTTCGGTGACGAGCAAAGCCTCGTCGCCCAGCACAGCGGTCGTCAGTTCGCGGCCGCGAATATAGGGTTCGGCGAGCAGTTCGGGGAAATCCTGCCAGGGACCGACGCTGTCGCGGGCGATGGGATTGCCATAATTGCCCTCTGCCGTGACGATGGCGACGCCGACAGAGCTGCCCTCATTGACGGGTTTCAGCACATAGGGGCGCGGCAACGGGTCGGCGGTGAAGAGGCTTTCGCTCGCCACGATATGGCCGCCGGGCATGGGGATGCCGTGCGGCACCAGCGCCTGCTTGGTCAGTTGCTTGTCGATCGCGATGACCGAGGTGGCGAGGCCGCTATGGGTGTAGGTGAGACCCATCAGGTCCATCATGCCCTGCACCGTGCCGTCTTCGCCGGGGACGCCGTGGAGCGCGTTGAAGATAACGTCCGCCTTCGTTTCGGCAAGGCGCGCGGCGACATCGCGATCCATGTCGATCCGCGTGACCCGATGCCCGCGCGATTCCAGCGCCTTGGCGACGCCTTCCCCGCTCGACAGCGACACCGGCCGCTCCGCCGACCAGCCGCCCATCAGGACGGCGACATGAAGCGGTTTAAGAGTCAATGGAGTATCCCCGAATAGAGTAAAGGCTGATCTTCGAGGAGTTCGGCAGGCGCCCCCTCATCCCAGGGCCACAGCCCCTCGTAGGTCCAAACCAATTGATAGGCTGCGTTGAGCGACTTCCCGGTTCGCCAGTTGTGATACCAGAGCGCCGAATTTAGATATTCCGGGAGCAGATACCGCTTGTCGACCGATCGAGCCATGCAGGTCACATCGAACTCTTCAAACAAGCCGTCAATGCGCTGTCCATCGGTCAGCATCAGTCCGCCTTCACACTGCCGGTAGACCTCATTGACGGCGAAAACGCCCATTTGCGAAGGAAGACCAAGAATGATGACTTCTTGTTGATCGATGCTTTCCCAAAATCCCACTGAATAAGCGAAGGACTTAGCGTCGTCCTCCGGATCAAAAACCGACACCACATGGCATCCATGATCGCGAACATCTGCAACAATGCGCATTTCATAATCGGTCAGAGAGCGGTCCGTCACTTCGGCACCCCCACGCGCTGGATTTCCCATTCCAGTTCGACGCCGCTCTTGGCCTTCACGCGGCGGCGGACTTCCTCGCCCAGCGCTTCGATGTTGGCGCTGGTGGCGTCGCCGGTGTTGAGCAGGAAGTTGGTGTGCTTCTCGCTCACCTGCGCGCCGCCCAGTTGCAGCCCGCGACAGCCTGCTTCGTCCACCAGCGCCCATGCCTTGTGGCCGTCCGGGTTCTTGAAGGTGGAGCCGCCGGTCTTGCTGCGCAGCGGCTGGCTTTCCTCGCGCGCGGCGGCGATGCGGTCCATTTCGGCCTGGATGGCGGCGGGTTCGCCGGGATGGCCGCGGAAGGTCGCCGACACCACGACCGCGCCTTCGGGCAGGGTCGAGTGGCGGTAAGTGTAACCGAGATCAGAATTGGACAGCGTCACCCGCTCGCCCGAACGCAACACGACGTCGCATTCGATCAGGATATCGCACGTCTCGCGGCCATAGGCGCCGCCGTTCATCCGTACGAAGCCCCCGACCGTGCCGGGGATGGAGCGGAGGAATTCCAGGCCTGATATGCCCGCGTCGCGCGCGGTCGAGGACACGAGGATGCCCGACGCGCCGCCGCCGCAGACGAGCGTAGTGGCGTCGAGGCTTTCCACCCTCGCGAAGGGCTTGCCCAGCCGCACGACCACGCCCGGCACGCCGCCGTCGCGAACGATGAGGTTTGAGCCGAGGCCGAGCGCCATGACCGGCACCGACGGATCGAGATCACGAAGGAAAGCGGACAGATCGTCCGCATCCTTCGGCTCGAACAGCCATTGCGCCGCGCCGCCCGCCTTGAACCAGACGAGCGGGGCCAGCGGCGCGTCGGCCTTGAGCGTGCCGCGAACGGCCGGAAGGGTCGTCGCACCGGTCAAGAGCGGATGCCCCAGAGGTTCATCCAGCTCTTCACCGCCTTCAGGCCCGCTTCATTGGCCTGCGCTGCCGCCATGCCGGTTTCGACCTGGCGCTGCGCCGCCTCCACCATGTCACGCGCGACCTCCACGCCCTGCATCTGGGCGTCGATCATGCGCTTCTGCATTTCCAGGCCGACGGCAAACAGCTCGAACATCAGGCGGTTTCCTTCAACCTGTCGGTAACGGCAGCGGCAAGGCCCGCCGCCCATTTGGTGATGTCGCCCGCGCCGAGGCAGATGACCATGTCGTCGGGCTGGATGTCGGCGGCGATCACGGCGGCCAGATCCTCCGCGTCGGTGACGGTCGAGGCATGGCGATGGCCGCGCCGCTTGAGGCCGGCGACCAGCGCCGCGCTGTCCACACCCTCGATCGGCTGTTCGCCCGCCGTATAGACCGGGGCGGCATAGACCATGTCGGCGTCGTTGAAGGCCTGTTGGAATTCGTCCATCAGGTCGCGCAGGCGGGTGAAGCGGTGCGGCTGGACCACGGCGATGACGCGGCCTTTCGCGCCTTCGCGCGCAGCGGCGAGCACCGCCTTGATCTCGACCGGATGGTGGCCATAATCGTCGATGACAGTGGCAATGCCGCCCGCGACCGCGATCTCGCCAACCTTGGTGAAGCGGCGCTTCACGCCGCCGAACTTGGCAAAGCCGGTCTGGATGGTCGCGTCCTCGATGCCCATCTGGAGCGCGACGCCGATGGCGGCCATGGCGTTCAGCACATTGTGGCGGCCGGGCATCGGCATCTCGATCCCCTCGATCCGGCGGATCGAACCGTCGCGCTCGCGGATCTGCACGTCGAAACGGTTGCCGCCCGGAATCGGCTGGACATTTTCGCCGCGAATATCGGCCTGCGCCGAGAAGCCATAGGTTACGATGCGGCGGTCCTGCACGCGCGGCAGGATGGCCTGAACTTCGGGATGATCGAGGCAGAGCATCGCCGCGCCGTAGAAGGGCACATTGCCGACGAATTCGACAAACGCGTCCTTCACCCGGTCGAAGCTGCCATAATGGTCCAGATGCTCCGGATCGATATTGGTGACGACCGCGATCGTGCCGTCGAGGCGCAGGAAGCTGCCGTCGCTCTCATCGGCTTCCACGACCATCCAGTCGCTGTTGCCGAGGCGCGCGTTGGAACCGTAGCTGTTGATGATGCCACCGTTGATGACGGTCGGATCGACCCCGCCCGCGTCGAGCAGCGCCGCAACCATGGAGGTGGTTGTGGTCTTGCCATGGGTGCCCGCGACCGCGACGGTCGATTTGAGGCGCATCAGTTCAGCCAGCATTTCGGCGCGGCGGATCACGGGGATGCGGGTTTCCAGCGCCAGTTCGACCTCCGGGTTGCCGCGCTTGATCGCGGTGGAGGTCACGACCACAGCGGCATCGCCCAGATTTTCGGCCTTGTGGCCGATCATCACCTTGATGCCCTTCTTGCGCAGCCCTTCCACGACATAGCCTTCGGCCACGTCGGACCCTTGCACGCTGTACCCCAGATTATGCATCACTTCGGCGATACCGGACATGCCGATGCCGCCGATGCCGATGAAATGGATCGTGCCGATGTCGGTGCCGACACCCTTCATGCGGGAACTCCCTGGAGATTGAGGCTGGTCGGCGTCGGGCCGACCTTGATCGGGTCATTCATGATCGGCGCCTTACCGATGCTTTCGAGCAGGTCGGCCATGTCGCGCGCGGCGTCGGGGCGGCCGCAGTTGCGCGCACGCTTGGCGGCATTCTGGAGCGCGCCGGGTTCGAGCGCCATCTTCTGCATCTGCTTGGCGAGTTCGACGGCGGTGAAGCGCGCCTGCGGAATGGTGCGCGCGCCGCCGGCCTCGGTCATTTCCCTGGCATTGGCGGTCTGGTGGTCGTCCATCGCGCTGGGCAGCGGGATCAGGATCGCGGGGCGGCCCGCGCAGGTGAGTTCCGCCAGCGTCGAAGCGCCCGCGCGCGCGATCACCAGATGCGACCAGCCCAGCTTTTCGGGCACGTCGTTGAAGTAAGTGGCGAGGTCGGCGGGGATTTCCATCTCCGCGTAAAGTTTGCGCACGCGCTCGATATCTTCGGCGCGGCACTGCTGCGTCACCTGAAGGCGGCGGCGCAGCGCGATCGGCAGCATAGACAGCCCTTCGGGAACGACGCTGGATAGCACCGTCGCGCCCTGGCTGCCGCCGATCACCAACACGCGGAAGACGCTTTCATCGGTCAGCGCGGGGAAATCCTCCTCACGCAATTGCTTGACTTCTTCACGCACCGGATTGCCGACCAGATGCACCTTGGACGCATAGGCGCTCTTGAGGCGCTGGACATCGGGATAGGCCGTGGCGATGGCGTCGACGCGGCCGGAAAGGATGCGGTTGACGCGCCCCAGCACGGCATTCTGCTCATGGATCGCAGTCGGGATGCCGTCCGCCAGCGCGCCCAGCAGCGCGGGCATGGCGGGATAGCCGCCGAAGCCGACCACGGCGGTCGGACGGAACGTCTCATTGAGGCGGCGGGCCATGGCGCGGCCGGCGAGGATCGCCTTCGCAGCACCCGGCCAGCTTGCTGGATTCTTGGTCATGCGGCCAGCGGGCATGACATGGACTTGCGCCCGATTTTCCGGCGCCTTGTCGAAGATGCCGGGAATCTTCGCACCCCGCTCATCGGTGACGAGCGCGACATGATGACCGCGCGCCATCAGTTCCTCGGCAACCGCATGGGCTGGAATCATATGACCCCCCGTCCCGCCGGCGGCGAGGACGAAGTGACGGGAAATGCTCATCGACCACTCCATTTGACGACCGTGTGCCGACCCATGAAGGGGTTGCGCCGCGTGAATGCGAGCAGCAGGCCGACGCCGATACAAAGCGCCAGCATAGAGGAGCCACCGTAGCTGATAAAGGGCAGCGTCATGCCCTTCGACGGAAAAATCTGCGCATTGACGCCCATGTTGATGATCGCCTGCAACCCGAACTGGGTGGTGAGGCCGGCGGCGGCGAGGATCGTGAAATTATCCTCCTCGTCCAGCAGGCGCAGCAGCACGCGCACCACGATGGCGAGGTAGACGCAGGCGATGGCGATGCAGGCGAGCAGGCCGAACTCCTCCCCGATCACCGAGAAGATATAGTCGGTATGCGCTTCGGGCAGGCGGAACTTGTTCTGCCCCCCGCCCGGCCCGACGCCGGTGAAACCGCCATGAGTGATGGTGCGGAAGGCGAGGTCGGTCTGATCCGGCCCGGTATCCATCTGCACGCCGATGCCGAGAAAGTCGTTGATGCGCTGCCGGCCATTTTCGTAAAACATGTATACGCCGACCAGCCCAGCGAGGCCGGCACCGCCCAGCATCGCGATCCAGCGCATCTCCAGCCCCGACAGCAGCAGCAGGCAACCCCAGCAGGCGAGGAAGATCACGGTCTGGCCGAAATCCGGCTGGCGCATCAGGATCGCCGCGATCAGCAGCGTCATCGCCCCGGTCAACTGCATGACGGGCAGATTCTGGTCCTTGGTGCGCAGCGACAGCAGCCAGGCCAGCGTCACCACATAGGCGGGCTTCAGGAACTCGGACGGCTGGAAACGGAAGCCCGGCAGGTCGATCCACCGCTTGGCGCCATTCACCGTCGATCCGAGCAAGGGCACGAACAGCAGCATCAGGAAGAAGAAGGCGCACATGAAGATCGCCAGCCGCCGCGCCTGCGGCCGGGGCAGCATGGAGATGACAAGCATGATCGGCAGGCCGATGAAGACCCACATCAGCTGGCGATAGAAATAGATGAGCGGGTTGACCGCGACCTGCGCGGTCGACCGGTCGATCGCGGCGACGGGCGACGCGGCGGCGACGGCGACCAGCCCGATCGCCATCAACGCGACGATCAGCGACAGCAGGACGCGGTCGATTTCCCAGAACCAGATGGCGAGCGCCGTCCGTTCACGCGGAACCGTGCGGGTGCGGAAACCCTTCACCAGTTCGCCAGCCCTGGACATGCCTGACCCCTTCTTGCTCATCGCCGCCCCAAGGCCTTTCTATTCTAACGCGTTCACGGCCGCAGCGAAGGCATCGCCGCGCGCCTCGAAGTCGCGAAACTGGTCGAAACTGGCGCAGGCCGGCGACAGCAGCACGACATCGCCCGGCTGGGCGATGCGCGCCGCGCGCCGGACGGCGGCCGATAGCATTTCGCTGTCATCCACCGCCATATGCGGGCGCAGCAGATCGGCGAACATATGGCCCGCTTCGCCGATAGTGTAGGCGTGCGCGATATTGCCATAATGAGGGACGCATTCGTCCAGATTGTCGGACTTGGCGACGCCGCCCAAAATCCAGTGGATGCGGGGCTTGCCGTCGATGGCGGGCCATGCCGCGATCGCGGGCGCGGTCGAGGCGGCGTTGGTCGCCTTACTGTCGTTGACGTAGAGAACGCCATTATGTTCGCGCACGCGCTGCATGCGATGCGGCAGCGAGGCATAGCTGGCGAGGGCGGTTTTGGTCGTGACTGGATCAATGCCGAGCACATCAGCCGTTACCATTGCAACCGCTGCATTTTGCGCATTATGCGGCCCTTGAAGCGCAGGCCATCCAAGCTGCTCGATCGCATCAACTTCGGCCGCAACGACCTCAATGATATCTGCTGGCGTACCTTTCGCAGCGCAAATTTGATCTGATATTGAACGGCTCGGTTCATCTTCCACTGCAATGACCGCCTTGTGCCCGGCCGATTGCATAGCGAACAGCCGCGCTTTCGACGCGACATATCCCTCAAACCCATCATAGCGGTCGAGATGGTCCGGCGTAATGTTGAGCAGCACAGCGACATCGCAGTCGAGGCTGTGGGTCAGGTCGATCTGGTAGCTGGACAGTTCCAGCACATAGACGCCCACGCCATGCAGGTTCGGCTCCAGCGGCGGCTGGCTGAGGATCGGCAGGCCGATATTGCCGCCCATGACCGTGGGATAGCCCGCCTGCTCGATGATATGATGGATCAGCGCCGTGGTGGTCGACTTGCCGTTGGTGCCGGTGATGCCGACCACCTTGTGCGGCGGCAGCGTCGGACGGGCGAGCGCGAACAGTTCGATGTCGCCGATGATCGGTACGCCGGCCAGCTTGGCGCGCATCGCGATCGGATGCTTGTTCAGCGGCACGCCCGGCGACACGACGATGCCGTCGAAACCGACAAGGTCGATTTCCATCGGGTCGCCGATCTCGGCCTTGCCCTCGACTTGGCCGCGCGCTTCCTCGCGATTGTCCCAGGCGACGACGCGGGCGCCGCTCGCCACCAGCGTGTCGACCGTGGCCAGACCCGAGCGCGCCAGCCCGAGAACCGCATAAGTATTGCCCTTGAACGCTTCCGAAACGATCATGCGCTTACCTCAGCTTCAGGGTAGCGAGACCGGCGAGCGCCAGCACGAAGGCGATGATCCAGAAACGGATCACCACGGTCGGCTCGGCCCAGCCCAGCTGCTCGAAATGGTGATGGATGGGGGCCATCTTGAACACGCGCTTGCCGGTGCGCTTGTAGAAGAAGACCTGGATGATGACGCTCATCGCCTCCACGACGAAGAGGCCGCCGATGATCCCCAGCACGATTTCGTGATGAGCGGTGACGGCGATGACGCCAATCGTGCCGCCCAGCGCCAGCGACCCGGTGTCGCCCATGAAAACGGCGGCAGGCGGCGCGTTGAACCAGAGGAAGGCCAAACCCGCGCCGATGATCGCGCCGCACAATATGGTGAGGTTGCCCGCGCCCGGCACATGCGGAATGCCCAGATATTGGGCAAAATCAGCGCGGCCGACGAGGTAGACGATCGCCATGAAGGCCATGCAGGCGATGATGACCGGCATGGTGGCTAGGCCGTCAAGACCGTCGGTCAGGTTCACCGCATTGCCGAACGCGACGATGACGAAGGCGGCGAAGCAGAAATAGAAAGGCCCAAGCTCGATCGCCGGACCATTGTAGAAGGGCACGTAGAGCGCGGTATTGCCATGCTGGTGGACGATCATCCACGCCGCGACGCCCGCGATCAGAAATTCGAAGGCCAGGCGCATCTTGGCCGACAGCCCCTTGTGGCTGGCCTTCGTCACCTTGTCATAATCGTCGAGGAAGCCGATCGCGCCAAAACCCAGCGTCACGAACAGACAGGCCCAGACATAGATGGAGCTGAGGTCCATCCACAGCAGCACCGAAATGACCATGGAGGTGAGGATCATCAGGCCGCCCATGGTGGGTGTGCCGCGCTTCGCCAGATGGCTTTGCGGGCCGTCGGTGCGGATCGGCTGCCCCTTGCCTTGACGGATGCGCAGCCAGCCGATGAATTTCGGACCGATCAGCAGGCCGATGATCAGCGCCGTCGCGATCGCCGCGCCGGCGCGGAAGGACAGGTAGCGGATGAGGTTGAAGACCCCTGCGAAATCGAGGGTTTCGGCCAGCCAGTACAACATTAGTTCTTGTCTCCGTCGCGGGCGGCCTGCGCCAGGGCAGCGACAAGGCGCGACAACCCGACGCCGTTGGAGCCCTTGACCAGGATCGCGTCGCCCGCACGCATTTCGGTTTGGATGAGGGGGATGGCCGTCGCCGTGTCGGGGACATGGGCGTAGGGGATCGTGCCATCCAGCGCGTCGGCCAGCGGCGCCATTTCCGCGCCGACGAGAATGGCAAAATCGACCTGCCCGGCCGCCATCGGGTCAGCCAGCCCGGAATGGAGTTCGGCGCTACGGTCGCCCAGCTCGCGCATCCCGCCAAGGATGGCGATGCGCCGGTCGGCATGTTCGCGGCCCAGCTGTTTGAGCGTCGCCGCCATCGACAGCGGGTTCGCATTGTAGCTTTCGTCGATCAGCAGCGCTTCACCGCCAACCACGGGCAGGATACGCCGCTCGCCACGTCCGGGCAGGCCCGGCATTTCGGCCAGCGCCAGGCCAGCCGCCGCCAGATCGCCGCCGACCGCCTCGACCGCGGCCAGCACCGCCAGCGCGTTGGACACCCAATGGTCGCCGGGCGCAGCGACGGTGAAGCAGAGTTCTGCTTCGGGCAGCTTGGCCGTGACGAGCGTGCCGCCGCCGGGCGCTGCGATCGTCTCCAGCGCGTGAATATCCGCCTCCGTACTCATGCCGAAGGTCAGGATGCGGTCGGCATGACGCTCCGCCTTGCTGTAGAGCGTGGCGACATGCGGGCTGTCATAGGGGATGATGGCGGTGCCGCCCGGTTCCAGCCCCTCGAAAATCTCCGCCTTGGCCTCGGCGATCTTCGCCTCCGTGCCGAAAAATTCGATATGAGCGGGCGCGATGGCGGTGACGATCGCGACATGGGGACGGACCTGCCGCGTCAGCGCGGACAGCTCCCCGGCATGGTTCATGCCCATTTCGAACACGCCATAGGCCAAGTCGCGCGGCATGCGCGACAGGCTCAGCGGCACGCCGACATGGTTGTTGTAGCTCTTGACCGAACGATGCACCTGACCCGGCGCGGCACGGTCCAGCGCATGGAAAAGCGCTTCCTTGGTACCGGTCTTGCCGACCGATCCGGTGACGCCGATCACCTTTCCGTTCATGCGCTTGCGCGACGCCTTGCCCAGCGCTTCGAGCGCGGCGGCGCTGTCGGGCACCAATATATGGGGATGGGCGACGGCTTCGCTGACGATTGCCCCCGCCGCACCTTGCCCGAAAGCCTTGTCGATAAATTTGTGGCCGTCGGTGGTCTCGCCCTTCATCGCGACGAACAGGTCGCCCTGCCCCACTTCGCGGCTGTCAAAGGCGACGCCCGAAACGGCGAACGGCGCCGACACGGCGCCGCCTGTGGCCTGGGCGATTTCCTCGGAGGTCCAGAGGTCGGTCATTTACCGTTCCCCCTGCATAAACATCCGTTCGTGCCGAGCCTGTCGAAGCACGCGCGCGGCCTTCGACAAGCTCAGGGCGAATGGAGGTTGGTGGAAGTTTTCCTTATTCAACCCGCGCACTCCCGGGCGACCGTGACGTCGTCGAAGGGCAGCACGCGATCGCCGATGATCTGGCCCTGCTCATGACCCTTGCCCGCGAGCAGCACGATATCGTCCGCGCCCGCGCGGCCGATGGCGGCGGCGATGGCGGCGCGGCGGCCGCCAATCTCTTCCGCTTCCGGCGCGCCCGCCAGCACGGCGGCGCGAATGGCGGACGGTTCTTCGGAACGCGGATTGTCATCGGTGACGATCACATGGTCGGACAGTTCAGCCGCGACCTTGCCCATCAGCGGCCGCTTGCCGGCGTCACGATCGCCGCCCGCGCCGAACAGGGTGATGAGACGGCCCCTGGTATGGGGACGCAGCGCCTCGATCGCCGCGCGCAGACCGTCGGGCGTGTGGGCATAGTCGACATAGACGGGCGCGCCCGCCTTGCTGATGACCGCACGCTCCAGCCGGCCACGTACCGGCTGCACCCGTCCGAGCAGTTCCAGCACCTTGGCCGTGTCCCCGCCGGTAGCGATGACGAGGCCCGCTGCGGTCAGCGCATTGGCGGCCTGATAGGCGCCGATCAGCGGCAGATTGACCTTATATGTCTTGCTATCGGCGACGACCTCCAGCGTCTGGCCCAACTGGGTCGGGGTGCGGTTGGCAAGGCGCAATGCCTCCCCCTGCACCCCGACGCTCAGCACACGAAGCCCCCGCTTCGTAGCCCGCTGGATAACCTTGTCCGACCATAAGTCATCGGCCCAGATGACGGCGCTGCCATGCGGCGCGACGACCTCGTCGAACAGCCGCATCTTGGCGTCGAAATAGCTGTCCATGTCGCCATGATAGTCGAGATGGTCGCGCGACAGGTTGGTGAAGGCGCCGGCCAGCACCGGCAGGCCTTCGGTGCGATACTGGTCGAGGCCATGGCTGGAGGCTTCGAACGCGGCATGGGTGATGCCCTCGCGCTTGAGGCCCGACATGTTGGCAAGGAAGGTGACAATGTCGGGCGTGGTCAGGCCCGTCGACACCTGATCGACCGCGGTGGTGACGCCCAGCGTGCCGATCGATGCGGACTTATGGCCCAGCATCCGCCACAGCTGGCGAGCGAGTTCGACCGTGCTGGTCTTGCCGTTGGTGCCGGTGACGGCAACGGTCACGTCAGGGAAAGGCGCGAAATAGCGCGCCGCCATCTGCGCGAAGAGGCGACGGGGATTGGCATCGGCGATATGGATCGCGCCCTCCACCTTCGCTTCGGGACGGGCGACCACGGCGACGGCACCGGCCTTCACCGCTTCGGGGATATAATCCTCACCATTGACGCGCAGCCCCTGGAAGGCGCCGAACACGGTACCCGGTGCAACCTTGCGATTGTCGATCGCGAAGCCCGTAACGGACGTGTCGAGGCCGGTGTTGCCACCGACCTCGACGTCCAGCTCCTCGATTAGCGACCCGAGGCGCATCATTCTTTCTCCTTGTCGCCGTGCAGCAGCGGCATCAAATCCGAAATATCGACGTCCCGCCGTTCGTCCGGCATCACGCCCAGCATCGGCCCGGTCCGTTCGATGACCCGCTTCACCACCGGCGCGGCGGTCCATGCGGCGGTGCGCAGGCCATATTGGCCCGTCGCCTCGTCCATGATCGCGACCACGACATAGCGGGGATTGTCCATCGGGAAGGCAGAAGCGAAAGTCGTCACCAGCGAAGTCTTGTTGTAGCGCCCTTCCTGGGGCTTTTCGGCCGAACCCGTCTTGCCTCCCACCCGGAATCCCTTGGCGTCGGCACTCCGCCCTGTACCCGCCGACACGATCATCCGCAACAGTTGCCGCATCCGCGCGCTCGTAGCGGCCGAAAAGACCCGGCGCCCCTCCGGCACATCGTCGGGGCCAAGCTTGCGGACGGTGGTCGGACGCCAGATGCCGCCATTGACCAGCGCGGCATAGGCGGCCGCGAGATGCAGCGGCGTCACCGCGATGCCATGGCCGTAGGAAGTCGTCATGCTGGTGATTCGCCCCCAGCTGGACGGCCACAGGCCGGCGGCGCGTTCGTTGAATTCGATCGGCGCGCGCTGGTCGAAATCGAGGCTGCGAAACAGCTTCTGCAACGGCTCCGCCCCCATTTCGTCGGCGATGCGCGCAGTACCGATGTTGGAGCTATGCACCAGAATTTCCGGCACGTTGAGCCAGCGGCCGAGCGAGTGGTCGTCCTTGATGCGGAAGCCCGCGACGGCCAGCGGCGCGGTCGCGTCATAGCGCTTGCTCATCGACGTCACGACGCCCGCATCCATGGCGGCCGCGATCGACAGCGGCTTGAAGGCGGAGCCAAGCTCATAGCGGGCCTGCACCATATGGTTGCAGAGCGGCGATTCGCTGCACCTTTTGCCAGCGTAATTTTGTAATTTGTTGGGATCGAAGACCGGAATGGACGCCATGGCGATGATCTCGCCAGTGTTCGCGTCCAGAATGATGCCGCCCGCGCCCTTGGCCCGCGTCTGCACCAGCTGAGCGTATAGTTCGCTTTCCAATGCACCCTGCACCCGGCTGTCAATCGACAGGGCGAAGGGCTTGCTGCGCTGCGCCGCATCGGTCAGCCGGTCGTTGAAGGCCGCCTCCACGCCCATACCGCCTGCGCCCTCGCCATTAGGGGCGAAGCCCAGCACATGCGCCGCCAGCGTGCGCTGCGGATAGAGGCGCTCCTTCTCACGCGGAAATTCGATACCGATCTCGCCCAGCGCGTTCACCGCCGCCACTTGCTCGGGCAGCGCACGGCGGCGCAGATAGGCCCAGCCCCGGCCGGTCAGCTTCTTGCGGAAGGCCGCTTCGCTTTCGTCGGGGAAGATTTCGTTGAGCTTGCGCGCCAGTTCGGTCGGGTCGCCGATCAGCTTCGACGGGCGCACCGCGATCGAATAGGCGTCCATCGTCCGCGCCAGCGGCACGCCGTTGCGATCGACGATATCCGCGCGCGCCGGCACGAACGCGCCGAGCGAACCGTCGCCGCCCGCCCCATGCGCAAAAATGCCGACCCACAGGAGCCGGCCGATCAATACGGTCGTGATTGCCAGAAACAGGATGAGCAGCAGCATCAACCGGTTATGGGCAATGGCGGTCAGGTTGACCCGCTGCTTGTTCGCCCGTGGCCCGCCCGGCTGGACGATGATCGTGGCCATATCAGCGCGCTCCCTTCCGCCGTTCGCGAGCCGCCTTCGCGGTCAGGTCGCCCAGCGTGCTGTCGTCCAGCAGCTTGGCATCCAGCATCGCCATCCGTTCCGCCTTGCGCGCGATCGGATTGGGCTTCGACACATCGGCGTCGGCCTTGGCCTGCTGCACCGGGGTCGGCTTGGTGGGCTTGGGCAGCTTTTCGACATTGTCGGCGGCATGCGCCTCACGGATAACCGCGATGTCGCTGCGGATCTGAGTCGCGGCCGGGCTTTCCGGCGCCTTTTGCGGGGCGGAGGGCAGGTCGGCCGGGCTTTCGACCATCGCCACCATCACCGGCGGCGCGACATAGTCGGGACCATTGGGTTGTACGCCGTCCAGTTGCGCCAGCGCCCGTTCGCCCGCCAGATATTGCTGCGCGGTGGGCGTGGCATACAGAAAGTCATGCTGGTTCCAGCTTTCCAGCTGGCGCATCGACGCGCGCGCGCTGAATTCCGTCTCCAGATAGCGAATGTCCGCCTTCGCCGCCGCGATCTGCGCGCGCACGCGCATCAGGTCGTTGCGCTCGGTCGCGACCTTGAGCGACACCATATAGGCGCCGAGCGCGCCCAGCGCGACGAGGATCACCCAGATCAGGCTCTGCAACCTCTTGACGGCGATCATGAGCGGGCACTCCGGCCAGAAAAATCGGGAGATGGCGAATGGGCGGGGGCAGATGTGCGGACAGCACTGCGCAGCGTGGCGGACCGGGCGCGGGGGTTGCGCGCCAGTTCCGCCTCGCCGGGGCGCATCGCCTTGGCGGGCTTGGCGAAGGTCGGCGCAGCGCCGGCGGCGCGCTCGGGCAGATGCCGCGACCCCGCCCCTTCGCCGCCGCTGCGCTTGCGGAGGAACTGTTTGACGATGCGGTCCTCGAGGCTGTGGAAGGTCACGATCGCCAGGCGACCGCCGTCCTCCAGCAGCGCCTCGGCCGCGTCGAGCGCCAGCTCCAGCTCTTCCAGCTCGCGGTTCACATGGATGCGGATCGCTTGGAAGGTGCGGGTCGCGGGGTCTTTCTTGTCGTGCGGCTTGTGGCCCAGCGCCTTGCGGACCACGGCGGCGAGCTGGCCGGTGCGCTCCAGCGGGCGCGCCTCCACGATGGCGCGGGCGACACGGCGCGACTTGGGTTCGTCGCCATAGCGATAGATGACGTTGGCGATATCCTCTTCCGGGGCGGAGTTGAGGAAATCGGCGGCACTCATGCCGTCCTGGCTCATCGTCATGGTGAGCGGACCGTCCGACTGGAAGGAAAAGCCGCGCTCCGCCCGGTCGAGCTGCATCGACGACACGCCGATGTCGAGCGTGATGCCCGACACCTTTTCGATGCCGCGCTCCGCCAGCAGCTCCGCCATGCGGGAGAATTCGCCGGGGATGAGTGTGATGCCATGCGCGTCGGCAACCGCCTGCCCTTCGCGGATCGCATCGGGGTCGCGATCGAAGGCGAAGACGCGCGCGCCGGCGCGGGCCATGGCGCTGGAATAGCCGCCCGCGCCGAAGGTGCCGTCGACATGGATCTCGCCGGGGTCGATGGCGAGGGCGTCGAGCACTTCGTCGATCAGGACGGGGATGTGGGGCGCGGTGGCTGCGTCGCTCACTTCGTCGCCCCTTCCGCCGCGCGGGCGTCGAGCCAGCGCTTGACCTTGTTGCGGATCAGGGCCGGACGATCAGGGCTTTCGACCAGCGCTTCGGGCTTCCACAACTGGAAGTAACGGCCGACGCCGTAGAAGAAGACCGTATCGGTGATGCCGGCTTCTTCCTTGATATCGGGGTGCAGGAAGAAACGGCCGCCATCATCGAAATTCACGTCCTCGATCGTGCCGAGGCGATTCTCGCGCTCCAGATCGGCGTTGAAGTCGCGCCCGGACTCATAGGCCTGGCGCTCCAGCTTCTCGACTTCCTCGAACAGAAACTGTTTGTGGGACAGGCCGAAACCGGTGGCGCAACCATTGTCGAAATGGACGGACAGGCACAGGCGATTTTCGCCGCCGCTGGCCTGCTTGACCAGCTTGCGCATCTCCAGGGGCAGCACGAAACGGCCCTTGCCGTCCGCGACGCTGAACGCGTTGCCCGAATAGAGAATGACGTCCGACACGCTGGAAACAGGCCCCTTTTGTCCGGGACGCAGGCCGCCCTTCGCCGGAATCGCGAAGAGACCATCCGACGCACAGGACTGCACAAAGCCTGACGAACCCCAATGCTGGTTTTTCTACCAAGCATGGGACCGCGTGGAAAGGGGAAATGTCGGGAGAGGATGGGAAAAGCCGGTCAAAAATGGGTTAGGCCGGTTTACTGGCTCCTTTCGTCCTGATTTTCGCTTTTTGTTCCCGCCCTTTTTGCGGTGAATTGCCTGATGAGGAGCACCGCTCCCAACATCGCCCAGCCTGTCCCAGCTAGAATCGCCCAGCGCAGACCCAGAATCACGTCGGCAGGCGCGCGCATCCAGCGACGCTCGCCGGAGATCGGAGCGCCCAGCCATTGCGCGATAAGGGCGGGCGTGTCCGCAACCCATGCGCGCGGGTCGAGCGGCCGGGCGGGATCGGCAAGCCAAAGGCGGTCGTCGATCAGGTCGGCATCCCCCAACAGAATCGCTTCGCCTCGGCCAATCCGTCTGCGTTCCGGCACGGCACTGCCCATCGCCGCCCCCGACAGGGTGACAAGGCGGCCATTGGGCAGGACGTGGCGGATTTCACCATGCGCCAACGTGCCGGGAACAAAGCCCCAATGATCGAGCAACGGCGCGAGCAGGCTCGCTGATGGCGCGCGGCGACGATCGCCCAGCGGCAGATCAGAGGGCCAGCGTAGCAACGGATCGGCCAGGACCAGCGCCGTGCCGCCCGCCCTAATCCAGTCGTCGAGCGCAACGAACTGCTCCGGCGCCATTGCGCGCGGCTGCGCGATGAGCAGCCTGCGCACGCCCGAACGGGCGAGGCGCCGAGGATCGTCCAGCGGTTCCACAGTAAAACGGGTGCGCAACAGCGTGACGATCGGGGCGTCGCGCGGACCGGTCCCAGCCTGTCCCGGCCCCGCCCAGAAAAGCGGTAAAGCGGTGAGGATGGCGAGCTTCGGGCGATCGGGGACGGGTGCGACGGGGTGCGCAGGGCCGAACCAGAAGAGCAACGCAGCGATTGCGAGCAGGAAAATCCCGGCGACACGCCCTCGCACACCAACGGCCATTGGAGGAGAGCGAAGCCATGCGCTCCCGAAAATCCCTGACAAGGCAAGTGCCAGCAATCCCGCCGCCGCCATATCCGGCATCCGTCCCGCCACCAGTGCGCAGAAAATCAGCGCCGGCCCGGCCGCTCCCAGCGCCACCCAGACGAACACGGCCCAGCCACGCCGCGCGAGCAACAGGCCGACCACCACCGCCACCATGAACGCAGCGCTTCCCCAGTCCCACGGATCGGCCTGCCCGGTTCGCCACGCACGTGCCAACCCAGCCAGCAACACGGCCAGCATCGGTAGCCAGAGCCAGAGGAATCGCTTCAGCGCCGCCATCATGGCGTCCATCCCCTGCCCTGTGTCACGGATCAGCGGGGCTGCTGCTGCGCGGGGTCGCGATCCATGGGCTTGTTGAGATTGGGATCGGGTTGAAGATCGGGGACGATCGGCGCCTGTTCGGGCGCAGGCTGGACGCCGAGTTCCGCCAGCGGCTCCTTGGGCGAGACGGCGTTGGTCGTAAGCGTGGGAACGGTCGGCGGCGGCAGTGCGGCATCGTCGATCCGCGCTTTTTCGATGACGATATTGGCAAGTCCCACGAGCAGCACGACGCCGGCCAGCCCGGTCAGACCGATCTGGACGCGCTGCAACCCTTCCTGACGTCGGGGTGTCTCGGCCATATTCGTGCTCTTATGCTCTTCGCCGCGACCCGTGTCGGCGTTCATGCAGTCTGCGCGAGCCAGGGGAACACCGTCAAGCCCTTCGATTCGAGCCATTGGCGATTGTAGAGGGTCGAGAGATAGCGAAATCCGGTGTCGCACAGGATCGTCGCGATCCGCTTGCCCGGCCCCAGATGCTTCGCCAGCGCCACCGCGCCCGCGACATTGATGCCCGACGACAGGCCAAGGCACAGACCCTCTTCGGCCAGCAGGCGGCGCACCCAATGCAGCCCTTCTTCATCGGAAATTCGGAACTGGGTGTCGATCGGCGCGCCCTCCAGATTGGCGGTAATCCGCCCCTGACCGATGCCTTCGGCGACCGAATTGCCTTCGGCCTTCAATTCGCCATGGGCATAATAGTTGAACAGCGCCGCGCCATGCGGATCGCTGAGCGCAATAGTGATATTCTCGTCCTTGGCCTTGAGGCCCAGCCCCACGCCCGCGATCGTGCCGCCGGTGCCCGCCGCGCAGGTGAAGCCGTCGATCCGCCCGTCCATCTGCGTCCAGATTTCCTCTGCCGTGCCGACGATATGCGCCTTGCGATTGGCGATATTGTCGAACTGGTTGGCCCAGACCGCATTTTCCGTCTCTTCCGCGATTCGGCGCGAGGTGTGGACGAAATGGCCGGGGTTGGAATAGGGCGCCGCCGGCACCGTCACCAGTTCCGCGCCGAGCGCGCGCAGCGTGTCCATCTTTTCCCGGCTCTGCGTTTCGGGCATGACAATGATCGACTTGTAGCCCTTCGCATTGGCGACCAGCGCCAGGCCGATGCCGGTATTGCCCGCCGTCCCTTCCACGATAGTGCCGCCGGGCTTCAGCAGCCCCTTCTCTTCGGCATCGTTGACGATGAACAGGGCGGCGCGATCCTTCACGGACGCGCCGGGATTGGCGAATTCGCACTTGGCGTAAATGTCGCAGCCCGTTTCTTCGGACGGACCGGCGAGGCGCACGAGCGGCGTGTTGCCGATCAGCGCAAGACTGTTGGATTGGAGCAGCATGGCGTCACGCATAGCGGAGCCTGCGCGGATTTGCCAAGCAAGGGATTGATGCAGACGGTCAAGGGCGGGTTTCCGGACACGTTAACACCTGACTCGACCAGCGTCCCACCCCGGCACAACCGGCAAAAGAGCAGCGAAGTGGAAAGGATTTTCGCGTAAGGGCGATGCGAGGCGGCAGGGTGTCGCAGTTTTTCAGGGCGTTGACATGCGGCTAGGGCTGCGGATGGATGGGTGGAAGGCCAAGGGCGGCATCGCTTTTCTGGCGCTGGCGGCGCTCATCGCGCCGCGCCTGATCACCGCCGCGCCGCTCGACCTGCTGGACGGCGCACCGGTGCAGATCGATCCGTCCGAACAGGCGGGCGACAATTTCCCCGGTTCCGCTTTCTTCTATGCCGAAGGCGCCTTCGATCCGGTGCCCGGCGCAGAAACGGTCCAGAGCCGGCATGTGCTGGGGCTGGATGCAGTGACGGCCGCGCCCGCTGCGATCTTCCGCGGCATCACGGCGCTCGACAGCTATCGCGCGCTCAATTGCCTGACCAACGCCGTCTATTATGAAGCCGGCAGCGAGCCGGAGGATGGGCAGCGCGCCGTCGCCCAGGTTGTGCTCAACCGGGTGCGCAGCCGGCTCTGGCCGGACACGGTGTGCGGCGTCGTCTATGAAGGATCGGAACGGCTGGACTATAAATGCCAGTTCACCTTCAGTTGCGACGGATCGATGGCCCGCATGCCCAACGCCGCCGCCTGGGCGCGGTCGCGGCGCATCGCGCAGGATGCGCTGGCCGGACAGGTCTATGCTCCGGTTGGCCTCGCCACCCATTATCATACGCTGGCGGTGCGGCCGGAATGGTCCTCCACGCTCCAGCCGGTCGCGGTGGTCGGCGCGCACATCTTCTACCGCAATCCCGGCTTCAACGGCACGGCCGCAGCCTTCACCACCCTCTATCGCGGACAGGAACTGATTTCCGGCCCGGCGCGCCGCGTCTGGCCCGACAAGCCGGCCACACCGCCCGATTTTCCGGCCATGCCCAGCCCCGCCGGCCCCTCTGTTCCCGCAGCCGCACCCGCGCTCGGCTGGACGCCTCCCGCCCCTCGCATCGCCCCGGCCGATGACGGCCTGCCGGAGTCCACGATCCGCCCCGAATATCGGAACAGCGGCCGACCGCTGACCTGACACCGATTTTTTCCGGCATCGCGAAGTTTTTTCAGGTTAACAGCGTGTTGACCAAGGAAGTCCTTGGAAAGTCCGCCGAATAAAAATCGCATTTTTTCGCTTCGACGCGGAACCCAATCCGGTCGTCGGGGGTTCTGCATATCGGATAGCAAATCTTTTGCCCCCCGCTCTTGCTATCCACAAAATATGAGCCCGGAACGTTTCTCCCCCCGACGCGTTCCGGGCTCAGACTTTTACGGGGCATATCCACCTGAAATCATTATTGTTTTCGCCAACGGAACGAAAATTCGCAGCGCGGGTTTTATCTGGTGTAACCGTCATAGCGTTGGCCGTGCGGTACGAAGTTCAAGGAGATGTCCGATGGCGAAAAAAATTCTGACCGCCCTGCTGCTTACCGGTTCGCTGATGGTCGTTGCGTGCAACACCGTGGAAGGCGCCGGCAAAGACGTGCAGAGCGCCGGCAAAGCGGTGGAAAAATCAGCGAACTAATCGCATATCGCGCGACCTGACCGCAGTTTCAAAGTTCCCCTCCCTGACATGGCCCGCTTCTATATGCGGGCCTTTTTTTTCAGGCGGGGTCCGGATCAGGCTGACGCTTCTTCCGCTTCCTGCTTCGCCTGCTTGCGATCGGTAAACCAGATGGCGATGATGGTGATCTCGTAGAGCAGCAGCAACGGAATCGCGAGCATCAGCTGCGACACCACATCCGGCGGGGTCAGCACCGCGGCCAGGATAAAGGCAGCGACGATCATGTAGCGGCGCAGCGAAATGAGTTGCGCACGGCTCACGAAGCCAGCCCGGTTGAGCAGCATCAGCAGCACCGGCATCAGGAAACTGATGCCGAAGGCGAGGATGAACTGCATGACGAGGCCGAGATAGGAATCCGCGCTGGGCAGCGCCTCGACCGACAAGCCGCTGCTATTCCCCTGAAACTCTAGGAAGAAATGGAAAGCGGTCGGCATCACCACGAAATAGGCGAGGCTCGCCCCCATGGCGAAGAGGAAGGGCGTCGCCAGGATGAAGGGCAGCAACGCCTTCTTTTCCTTGGCATAGAGGCCCGGCGCGACAAAGGCCCAAAGCTGGTTCGCGATGATCGGGAAGGACAGGCAGAAGGCCCCGAACACGGCGATCTTCACCTGCACGAAAAAAGCCTCGTAGAGCTTGGTGTAGACCAGCTTGCCGCCGCCGTCGCCGAAGGCTTCCTTGAGCGGATGGACCAGGATCGCGAAGAGCTGCTCGGAAAAATAGAAGCAGATCGCGCCGGTGATGAAGAGCGCATAGACGCATTTGAGCAGGCGGCTGCGCAACTCGATCAGATGGTCGAGCAAGGGCGCCTTGCTGTCGTCGATATCGTTGATCATGCTGCGGCGTCACCCTTGCGCGGCGCGGCGGATGCGTCCGCGACATAGGGCGGGCCATCGACGGCAGACGTGGACGAGGGAGCGGGCACGGGCGCCGATTCGGCCACGAAGGGCGGCGTTTCCACTGGTTCCTCGGCGACATAGGGCGGCTTGTCGTCTACCGGCGCCGATTCGGCGACGAAGACCGGCTTGTCCTCCGCAGCCGGGGCGGGCAGCGCATCGGCGACGGGCGCAGGATCGGCCGGATGCTCGTCCATGATCCGCTTGTTCTGCGCGGCCCATTTCTTTTCCAGCTCTTCCAGTTCCACTTCCCGCACCATGGCGTCGATGCCGGTACGGAAATGGCGGGCCATGCCCTGCGCCTTGCCCACGATCTGCCCCACCTTGTAGAGCGCGCGCGGCAAATCCTTCGGCCCGATCACGATCACCGCAATGATCACGATCACCAGAAGTTCGGACGAATCGATACCAAACATGCGGGACTGTCAGCCTGTGCTAGAGAATCAGGCCTTGGTCTTTTCTTCGGTCGCGCTCGGGGTCGCGCTCGGCCCGTCCTGCTCGGGAACGCGATGGCCCTCGATCCGGGTCGCGGGCTTGGTCGGCGCGACATCGTCATCGTCCTCGGCCATGCCCTTCTTGAAGCTCTTGATGCCCTTGGCCACGTCACCCATCAGGCCGGAAATCCGGCCGCCACCGAACAGCAGCATGACGACCAGGAGCACGATCACCCAGTGCATCAGCGAGAAGGAACCCATTTTTCAATACTCCTAGTAGAAGGCCTATCTAGGCCTCTTCCTCGTCATTTTCCACAACGGATTGGCCGGTAAGACCCTCCAGCGCAAGATCGACCGGATCGAGCAGGCCCGCAGCGCGCAAATCCTCCAATCCCGGCAGGTCGCGGCGGCTGCTAAGCCCGAAATGTGACAGGAATTCTACGCTGGTCGCATAAATGAGCGGGCGCCCCGGCACTTCGCGCCGTCCGGCCGGGCGAACCCAGCCTGCCTCAATCAGCACGTCGAGCGTCCCCTTGGCCACCTGAACGCCGCGGATCGCTTCTATTTCGGCCCGACTGACCGGCTCATGATAGGCGATGATCGCCAGCGTCTCCATCGCGGCGCGCGACAATTTGCGCTGCTCGTCCTTTTCGCGGCGCAGGATATGGGCCAGGTCCGGCGCGGTCTGGAAATGCCAGCGCCCGCCCCGCTCCACCAGATTGACGCCGCGCCCGGCATAATGATCGGCCAGCACGCGCAGCGTCGCGTCGAGATCGCCCGCATCGCCAACATGCAGTTTCAGTGCAACAGGCGTCATCGGCGCTTCGGCCACGAACAACGCTGCCTCGACCGCGCGGAGGAAATCGTCGGGTTCCTGTATCATCCTTGGGTTCCGCCGGGCGCCGCGGCGCGTAGGTAAATGGGTTCGAAAATGCCGTCCTGCTGAATATCGAGCCGGCCCTGCCGCGCCAGTTCCAGCGCCGCGACGAAGCTGCTCGCCAGCGCCGACCTGGCCTTGGGCTGGTCGAGGTCGGCGGGCAGGAACGCCTCCAGCCGCGTCCAGTCGATCGCCGCGCCGACCAGCGATGCCACGCGCTGGATCGCCTCGTCCAGCGTCATCACCGGCCGCACGGCGATGGTGTGCACCACTGGCTGGGTACGGGCGCGGATCTGGCCATAGGCCTGGATCAGGCCGTAGAGGCTCGCCTTCCACTGCGCCTTCCTGACCAGCCGCAACCCTTCGGGCTTGCGGCGCGGAAAGACGTCGCGGCCGATCCGGTCGCGCGCCATCAGCCGCGCGGCGGCATCGCGCATCGCATGCAGCCTTTGCAGCCGCAATTGCAGGCGCAGCGCCAGCTCCTCAGGACTGGGATCGGGCTGTTCCTGCCTGGGCAGCAGGAGCGAGGATTTGAGATAGGCGAGCCAGGCCGCCATCACCAGATAATCGGCGGCCAGTTCCAGCTTCAACTGTCGCGCGCTGTCGATGAAGGCGAGATATTGCTCGGTCAGCGCCAGGATGGAAATCTCGCGCAGATCGACCTTCTGGTTGCGCGCGAGCGTCAGCAAAAGGTCAAGCGGGCCTTCCCAATGGTCGAAGCTGACCGTCAGCATGTCCGGCCGCGGCGCCTGCGAAGGCGGGGCCGGCGATACCGATGATGGAGCATAATCCTGCCATTCAGCCATTCCAGGCACTCTGCATAAAGCGCATCTCGAAGAAGATTGGTTGAGTCGGATATCGTGGAGAACGGGGACTGGCGAATCCTGACCATAAATAGGCGTGATCTGCAATCAGTCACTCCATGGCGTCAGCGATTAGTGCCATTGCTCACTTCCATCCGCTCTTGCGCGCGCAGATTGGCCTTTTCAAATGATATAGGGTCGGGGCGGCCTGGAGCGAAAAATCGTCGTCCGGCCGCCCGCACCGCTCAATCAGGAAGGACTGTTACCTGACTGAGCCGATTTTGATATATCCCGTACCACGATCGATCACGATCCGGGTGCCATAAGGCTGAGACAGCAGTTGCAGCCGTTCCAATATTCGAGTGCCGGTGGCCATGTCGGCCATGTGCGGAACACCCCGCGCGGCACCGGTCGCGGTCACGCCCAGATCGACAGGATAGAGGCGGATTTCGCTTAGCACGCCGTCGCGAAAATGGCTGACGGCAATTACCGTTTCATACAGGTTGGGATCGGAAAACTCCTTGGCATTGCGGGCCTGGAGCAGTTCCGGCGTGGTGACGCTGCCCGGTTCGACGCCGAACTGGTCGTACATGTCGGGCGGCACGTCATCGAGCGAATTGTTCATCATCGCGAAGTTGCCGAGCGAATAGAAGATCGGCTTGCCCTTGTAGATCTCGATGCCGCGCAACTGGTGCGGGCCGTGGCCGACATAGACGTCCGCGCCCGCGTCGATCGCCTGATGCGCGAGCGGCTGCGCGAAATTGGCGGTGATCTGGCTGGCATTGCCCGGTTCGTGATTATGCAGCGAGAAGATGACGAAATTGCCATTCTGCTTGGCCTGACGAACAGCGAGCAGGTTGGCGTTCACATCCCTGGCATTGAGATCATATTCGATCTTCATCGGCGCGACCGGATCGGCCGTGGCGCGGAACTCCCGGCCCTTCATCTTGACCGGCGCGCCCGGCTTGGTGCCGGAAAGGCGGGCGATGGTGGCGAGGTCCGCCTCCGACACCAGACCGATCTCGGTGCTGCGGATGGTGTTGGCGCCACCGCGGCCGGGCACCTTGCCCAGCGGATCGGCAGCGGGCGTCATCGGCGTGAAGGTGGTCGTCGCCGAAATCAGGCCGACACGTCCCGCCGGACCGTCATGATAGGCGGGCGCGCGCGCGGCGGTCATGCTGCGGCCGGTGCCGGCATGGACCAGATGCGCCGCATCCAACAGGTCGAGCGTGTCGATCATGCCCTCCACGCCCCAGTCGGTGGTGTGGTTGTTGGCATGGCCGACAATGTCGATGCCCATCTTCGCCACGTCGCCGGGCACGGCAGGATCGGCCAGCATCCAAGTACCGCCCGATTCGGCCTGGGGCGATCCCTTGAAGGTCTTGAGATCGAGCGCGGTGGTTTCGAAATTGCCGAATGTGATGTCCGCGCCGCGAAGGATGCGCAGCATGTCGGGCGATTGTTTCTCGATCGTCGCCAGCATCGGGCGCAGATAGATGAGGTCGCCTACGGCCGCGAAGCTGAAATCGCCGGCTATCGGCGTGCTGGGGACCGACGTGGGCGCCAGCTTGCCCCCGCTTTCCTCTTCCTCGGCACGAGCCGGAAGGGTGGTCGACAAGATGGCGGCGACGCCTGCGCACAGCAGAGTGCGCAGCGCGCGGCGATGGAGAATGGCAGGCATGAAGGCGGTCCCCTTGGGCGATGCCGATCGACGGCAGACGTCGGGAGGCTTAGCCAAGACGGCTGACATGAACCTGTCACATAATATCGTGGCGGATCAGGCCGGGGCGAGGCGGAAGCGGATGAGGACGCACAGCCCCTGCCCTGTCCGGCCGTCTCGCAGTTCGATCCGCGCCCCCAGCCGGTCCGCCAGCGCGCGGGCGATCGGCAGGCCGAGGCCGGTGCCGGGCGCTGAGGTCCGACTATTGATACGGTAGAAACGCTCCCACACCTTGTCCCGCTGGTCGACGGGAATCCCCGGGCCGTTATCGTCGATCTCCACCACGGCGCCCTGCTTTTCCAGCCAGACGCTGACCGCGACCATGCCGTCGGGGCGGTTGTAGCGAATGGCATTGTCGAGCAGGTTGCCCAGCAGTTCGGCCGCCAGCGCCGGCTGGCCCAACGCCATGGCCGGGCCGTCCATGCGATTGTCATAACCGATGTCGAGGCTGGCGGGGGCCTGGGCCGCGCGATCGGCGGTCACGGTGGCGGCCAGATCAGCGAGGTCGAAGGGCCGCATCTGCATATCACCCTGATCCTCGCTGCGCGCCAGCGCGATCATCTGCCGCAGCAGCAATTCGAGCGAGTCGATCGCATGGGGAATGTCCGTCAGCGCGGCCCTCCCCTGCGGCGAGGTCGGGCCATAGCGGTCGAGCACATCGAGATGGACGCGGGCGACGGCGAGCGGTGTGCGCATCTGGTGCGAGGCGTTGGAGGTGAATTGCCGCAGCGAATTGCTCGCTCGCTCCAGCCGGGTCATCAGGCCGTTGAACGCGGCGACGAAAGGCCGGATCTCGGCCGGATCGGCGCCGCGCCCTTCCAGGCGGAAGGCGGGTGAAGCATCCTGCTGTGCCATCTCCACCTGGCGGGTGAGGTCGGACAGCGGACGCAGCCCCCAGCGGATCGCCCACCAGAAGAGAAAGCCTGTCACCGCCAGCACCGCCAGCCCGACCAGCAGCACCCGGATCATGAACTGATGCTCATAGGCCCGGCGATCGTCGATATAGTCGGCGATCTGGATGACGATCAGGGCAGTTTCGCCGGCAGGGCGGCGTATTTCCGTCGCGATGCGCGCCGGTTTGCCGTGCAGCTTGCCGTCGCGCAGATAGGCGGCCTGCGTCACCTGTTTCGCATCGGCCGCATTCAGATAGCCGCGTACCAACTGATTGGCGCGATAGGCGTTGACGAAGATGGCTGGCGGATGGGGATCGACCATTCCGTCCCATTGTTCGCGATAGTCGATCGGTGGCGGCAAGGCGGGATCGCCCGCCAGCAATTCGTTTCCACGATAGACGCTGTAATGGACGACCGGCCGCGCCCGACGCTGGAGCAGATGGACGGCGAGCGGCAGCAGACTTTCGCGCTCTGGCGAGCGGCTGTTGTAGACCAGGCTCAGCGTACGGACGGACCCGACCAGCACGCGATCGACCGTGTCGGCCTCCGTATCATGCGTCACCCAGGCGGTGATGATCCCGAACAGCAGGACGAGCGCAGCCAGCGGCATCATCACGGCGCCGGTCAGGCGCAGGCGCAGCGAGGGGGGCAGGTTCCGCATCAGCGCGCTGTTAGCAGATTATACGGGTCAGGCAGCCTCTATCATATAGCCAAGCCCGCGCACGGTGCGGATGGCTGGCCCGGACGGCTGGAGCTTGCGGCGCAGGCGGCCGACATAGACTTCCAGCGCATTGGGCGTGACGGCGTCGTCGAAATTGAAGATTTCGGCCGACAGCCTTTCCTTGGCGATGACCTTGCCCGGCCGGCCCATCAGCGTTTCCAGCACCGCCAGTTCGCGGCGGCGCAGGTCCAGCATCTTGTCGTCGAGATAGACGGTGCGGCTCGACCGGTCGAACATCAACGTGCCGATCCGCAGCATCGGGTCCAGTTGCCCCTGACTGCGCCGCACCAGCGCGCGGATGCGCGATTCTAGTTCACGGGGATGGAAGGGCTTGGCCATATAATCGTCGGCGCCGCGATCCAGCCCGTTGATACGGTCGTCCATCATGTCCCGCGCGGTCAGGATGATGATCGGCGTGGCGGCACCGCGGGCCCGCAGCCGGCTCAGCACGTCCAGCCCGTCCATGTCGGGCAGGCCCAGGTCCAGGATGATCGCGCAATAGGGTTCCTGGTCGGCCAGCTTCAGCGCGTCCTCACCCGTGGTCAATATATCGACGGCAAAGCCCGCCGCCTCCAGCGATGCGACCATGCCGCGGGCGAGCCGCTCATCATCTTCCACCAGCAACAAGCGCATGAACCCAAACCTTCCGTCTTCCGGGGTTCACCCCGGCGATCGACATTAAATTGCGATACGCATCATGCGTGGGATTGCAAATGCGAAGCGATCCGGCACCGATCTTGCCTTTGATTACACACCCGACCGTGCCTGCCCCAGTATGTCAGGTTCATGACAGCGACTCCGGTTAGGACAATCGGAAAGACGAATGGCGGGATCACGATCCACAGCCTTCGGGTCGCAAAAAAGTGACGCGCAAATAAGCGCTTCGCAATTTTCCAAGGGGAATCTGGAATATGACGATGGGTCGTTCCTCGTTTGTGGGAGCATTGCTGTGCATGGGCGTTTCGCTGTCCGGCGCCGCCATCGCCCAGAACGCCGCACCAGCTGACGCCGGCTCCATCGCGCGACTGGACGCGCTGTTCGCGCGATGGGACCGAAAGGACGCACCGGGCTGTGCCGTGGCCGTATCCCGCAACGGCCAGGCGATCGCGACTCGCGCCTATGGCATGGCCGATCTGGAAAAGCGCGTCCCCGCCACCCCCGACAGCATCTATGAGGCTGGATCGGATTCCAAGCAGTTCACCGCCGCCGCCATCCTGATGCTGGCGCGCGAGGGCAAGCTTTCGCTGGACGACGATATCCGCAAATATCTGCCGGAAATCCCCGCCTACAGCGCACCCGTCACCATCCGCCACATGCTCCACCACACCAGCGGCCTGCGCGACTGGGGCTCGGTCGCTGCGGTCGAAGGCTGGCCCCGCAACAGCCGCACCGCCAGCAATGACGATGTGCTGGAGATCGCCGCGCGCCAGAGCGAACTGAACTTCGCGCCCGGCACCCATTATCTCTACAGCAACAGCAACTACAATCTGGCGGCGATCATCGTTGCCCGCGTCAGCGGCCAGTCGCTCGCCGATTTCACCCGCGACCGCATCTTCACGCCGCTGGGCATGACGCACACCAGCTGGCGCGACGACCATGGCGATGTGGTCCCTGGCCGGACCGGCGCCTATGACTGGCAGGAAGGCATCTATCGCAACGATCAGGTGATCGAAGATGCCTATGGCAATGGCGGCCTGCTGACCACAGTGGGCGATCTGGTGAAGTGGCAGGCGGCGCTGGACGCCGGTACTTTTGGTGCCGGTTTCACCGAGCAGATGCAGACACCGACCAGGCTCAACGACGGTACCCCCATCGCCTATGCGCTGGCGCTGGTGAACCTCGACCATCATGGCCAGCAGGAAGTGAGCCATAGCGGTTCGACGGGCGGCTATCGCGCCTGGATGGCCCGCTATCCCAAGCAGAAGCTGGCCGTGTCCCTGCTCTGCAACAGCGGCAATGCCGACACCCCGGTTCTGGGCCGCGCAGTTGCCGACATCTTCCTGCCGGCGTGGAAGGACAAGCCTTATTCGCCCAAGGGAGCATTGCCATCGGGTCTCTATGCCGACGGCATGAACGGCTTTCCGGTGAAGTTCGACAGCGACGAGCAGGGCCGACTGCGCGCCGACGGCAAGCTGATGACACCGGTCGGCCCCGGCCGCTGGGCGCTGCGCGAGGACATCTTCGCCTTCTCCAAAATCGGGCCAAAAACCAGTCTCGTCCGCGAAAATCGCGAGGGCGAGAAGATTGCCTATCGCAAGGTGGAGGCGGTCACGACCTTCGACGCCACGCCCTATGTCGGGAAGTTCTGCGCCGTCGACGCCAACGCCTGTCTGACCTTCCGCCAGCAGGGCGAGGCGCTGGTCTATAGCGGCCCGCGCTGGTCCGACCAGACGCTCAGCCCCGCCTATGCCGACGTGTTCACGGGCGAAGCGATGCCGGACGCCGGGCGCATCACCGTCAAGTTCCAGCGCGAGGCGAACGGTGCCGTCACCGCCCTGCGCTTCGGCGAGGGTCGCGCCTACGACCTGCTGTTCCGGCGCGCCGACTGACCGATTTCCACGCCATTCAAAAGAGCCGCCGGGTCGCGGCCAAAATCCAAGAAGACGAAAAAGGGGACTATATATGACTGAATTCAAGACCGGTTTTCGACATTTGCTGATGGCTGGCACCGCCGGTCTCATCCTGTCGCTGGCGCATGGCGGTATGGCGATGGCGCAGGCGAACACACCCGCAGCCGATGCTGCCGACGAAGCCGAGCCGGCGATCGTCGTCACCGGATCGCGCATCGACCGCAAGGGTTTCGAGGCGCCGACGCCGACCACCATCATCGGCGACACCGAACTGCGCCAGGGCGCCCGTCCCAGCATCGCGCAAGTCCTGAACGACCTGCCCCAGTTCCGCGCGACCCAGTCGCCCGCCAGCACCGTCGCTAACACCAACTCCTCTTCCTCGGCGATGGACCTTCGCGGCCTGGGCGTCACCCGCACGCTGACCCTGCTCAACAACCGCCGCTTCACCGGCGCGGTCGACCTCAACACCGTGCCGCAGGGCCTGGTGAAACGAGTCGAGGTCGTCACCGGCGGCGCATCGGCGGCCTGGGGGTCGGGCGCGATCGGCGGCGTGGTCAACATCATCCTGGACGATGAGTTGGAAGGCCTGACCATCGGTGCCCAGAACGGCATCTCCTCGCGCGGGGACGGCTATCGCTACAGCTTCGACGGCACGTTCGGCACGAAGTTCGCCGACGGTCGCGGCCACTTCATGATCGGTGGCGAATATCAGCAGGACAAGGGTATCCTTGACCGCAATTCGCGCAAGAATGTCGGCAGTTCCAACCTGTTCACGCCCGCCGGCAGCTCGCAGCTTATCCTGGTGCGCGACGTCAACGCCGCCAACACCAGCCTGGGCGGCCTGATCAACGCCGGCGCGCTGAAGGGCCAGACCTTCAATACGGACGGCACGCTGCGTCCCTTCCAATATGGCAGCATGGTCAATGGTGCCACGATGGTCGGCGGCGAAGGCGTTGCGACCAACGACGAATATTCGCTGACCAATCCCTATCAGCGCGTCAACGGCTATGCCCGCGCCAGCTTCGAGGTCGGGGACGCCACCTTCTGGGCGGACGGCAGCTACAGTCGCATCTGGGCGAAATATCCCTTCTATGCGGAAAGCGGTACCTACACCCTGTCGGCGACCAACCCCTATCTGTCGCAGGACATCCAGAGCCAGCTCGCCGCCGCCGGTGAAACCAGCGTCAAGATCGGCCGCGTGTTCGAGGATTATGGATACCGCACCTTCGACTATTATCGCCAGAATGTGGAAGGCGCAGTCGGCGTCGATGGCAGCTTCGCGGACGGCAAATGGCGCTATTCGGCTTATTACAGCCATGGCGAAATGCGCAACATGCAGAGCTATCACAACCAGATCACCGGCACAAACCTGACCAATGCGTTGGACGCGGTGCGTGACTCCAGCGGCAACATCGTCTGCCGCGCCGCCCTGACCGACGCCAACACCGCCTGCCGTCCGCTCAACATCCTGGGCACCGGCACGGCCGATCAGGCCGCGATCGACTATGTGTTCGGCAACACCGCCCGCGTCGTCTACACGACCAAGCTGGACAGCGCCGGCGCCAGCCTGCGCGGCGACCTGTTCGAAACCTGGGCCGGCCCCGTTTCGGTCGCGTTCGGTGCGGAAGCGCGCTGGGAAGAACAGGTCACAAACAGCCTCGACGCCACCTCGGCCGCCAAGGGCTTCAGCCGCTTCAACTTCTCGCCGCTGGACGGCGGGTTCAACGTGCAGGAGGGTTTCGGCGAAGTCGCCATCCCGCTGCTCGACCAGCCGTTCAGCAAGATCGACGTCAATGGTGCAGCCCGTTACAGCCGTTACAGCACCAGCGGCGGCATCTGGTCGTGGAAGCTGGGCCTGACCGACCGCATCTTCGACAATCTGCTGATCCGCGTGTCGCGTTCGCGTGACATTCGTTCAGGCAGCCTGGCCGAACTGTTCACCACCAGCACGACCAGCTTCACCACCGTCGTGGAAGATGGCCAGACCTACTCGATCACCCGCTTCGGTGGCGGCAACGCCAATCTGAAGCCGGAAATCGGCAGCACACTGACGCTGGGCGCGGTCTTCACGCCGACCTTCCTGCCGGGCTTCAACCTGTCGGTCGACTATTACAACATCAAGCTGAAGGACGCGATCACCTCGCTGGGCGCGCAGGACGTCATCACCAACTGCGCCAACGGCAACACCCTGCTGTGCAGCCAGATCGTCCGCGACGCTTCGGGCGCGCCGACGACCCTCTACACCACCTATATCAACCTGGCCGAATATAAGACCAAGGGCGTGGATATCGAGGCGACCTATACCCTGCCGCTGAACAAGGTCAGCGACAGCCTGGGCGGCACGATGCGCTTTCGCGGTCTGGCCACCTATGTGCCCAAGGTCATCATCAACGACGGCACCAGCACGGTCGACCGTGCCGGCGACGTGGGCGACAATGTGAACTTCGGCACGCCGCACTGGCGCGCGACGGGCAGCATCAACTATAGCAGCCAGGACGTCTCGGTCGACGCCCGCGTCCGCTATGTCGGCGGCGGCAAGTTCAACCATCTGCTGAACATCGCCAACAACGACATCGCCGCCCGCGTCTATGTCGACGTGGGTGCGCAGGCGACCATTGCTGATCGCTTCACGCTGTTCGCCAACGTCAACAACCTGTTCGACCGCGATCCGCCGCTGACCACCTATGGCTCGATCCATTATGACAGCATCGGTCGCTACATGACGATGGGCGCGAAGGTCCGCTTCTGATCCAAAAGCGATGGCGGCGTTCCCAGGGGCGCCGCCATCCTGCTACCTGCCCCTGAAATTATGGCGGTGTTTGCGTCGCCCTCGACGCAGGCTTCCGCCCCGTATCATTGCCGCGATCATCGTCGGACATATTTTCGTCGATCACGGCCCCCTGCCCCGGCTGACCAGCGTTCGGCGCGGCGGCAGGCGGCAGCGAAGCATTGCCTTCAGGCGAAGCGACCGGGGTTTCGGTCTGCTTGGGCGCTGCCGACTTGTCCGGTGACGGACTGCATGCGGCGAGCGCGACTATGGCCGTCCCGGTGAGTGTGGCGAACCAGGCCCTGATCATATCCTCTCCCCTTCATGCGACTCGATCATGGCCGAGTCCGATCTGCTGCAAGATTGTCTGAAAGCGGTATTCCTGTCTAATCGGGTCGAGCAGCGGATCGGTATTGGCCAATACGAGTCCTGCATCGCCGATTGCCAGCCCCCGTTCCAGCGCAGCGAGCGCATCGCCCTTGCGGCCCCATTGCGAAAAAATGAGCGCCTGCTGGTACAGGGAATTATCGCCATATTTCCGTTTCATCTCCGCGAAACGCCGATCTCCGGCGGCTTGCCCCGCCAGCCGCGCATCGGTGATCGCAAGGCCGCGAATGCGTGACAAAGGGCTGGTTTCGGCCTCGAAATACCCTTTCGCGGCAGCATAGTCGCCTTTTACCAGCGCAATGTCGCCAAGAATGCGATGGACATTGTTGACCTTCCGGTTGAGCGCGAGTGCCCCGCGAACGGCCTGTTGCGCTGCGTCATAGGCGCGCGCGCAAAATTCGACTATGGCCGCCGTTCGCAACACCGAGGCGTTGAGCGGATCGAGCCGGGTAGCCCGCGCCGTGGCCTTGCGGGCATCGTCGAAGGTGCCGATAAAAGCGGCATAGAGGGCGAAGCTGCCAAGAATCGCTGCATTGCCGTAGCCAAGTTCGAAACTCTTTTCATAGGGCTGCCGCGCCCCCGCAAGATCGAGCCGCCCGTTCGACAATATGAAGCCGAGCGCAGAATGCCCTTCCGCCAACGACGGTGCGAGCTGAATGGCCTTGCGAGCGGCGGCGATCGCCTCGTCGAAATATCTGGCCAGTTCCTTGCCGCTTGCATAGCTGCTGCCGATTACCGTCAGGGCGCGGGACCGGGCCGCATGCGCCGCCGCATAGGCTGGATCGATGGAAACAGCACGGTCGAATGCAGCAAGCGCGCCGCGGTCGGAACGTTCGTCCGCCGCGAGGTTGTAGAGCGCCATGCCGTGCAGATAGCTGTCGAATGCCGCAAGGCTGGACGTACCGCCGATCCGCCTTTTGCCGCTCGCCTTGTCCCCGTCCAGCGAGACGATCAGGGAATCGACGACATTGGTCGCTATCTCGTTCTGAACGTCGAGCACATTTGCCAGCTTGCGGTTGAACGTTTCGGACCATGACTGGAACCCGGTAGCCCCTTTGATAAGCCGCGCCGTCACGCGCAGGCTCTCTCCCGACCTGCGCACGCTGCCTTCCAATATATAGGCCACGTCGAGGACCCTGCTGATCTGGGCGATCGTCCGTGCGCCGGTGCGAAAGCTGTCCGAAGACGTCAACGCGGCCACCGCAAGCTGCGGATTGAGGCTGAGCGTGGCGCGCAGTTCCTCCGACAGGCCGTCGGAGAAATAGGTCTGCTTGGGATCGTCGCTCAAATTCTCGAACGGCAGCACGGCGATGCTCTTGTCGTTCGCCTTTGGTGACAGCAGGCCGGAACGCCATGTGGTGTACCCGCCGGCCAGCGCCGCGATGCCGCTCGCGCCGGCGATCATGGCGCCCCGCCGTGACAGCTTCCTCCCGCCCTGCGCCGTCGCCGATTGGGGCCGTTCGATGCTGAGGGCGTTTCCCGGTGCCGCAGCGACAGCTTCAACAGCCCGCAACAATTCCCGGAATAGGGAAGAATCCGCCCGCTTCGTCCATTGGGCAAGGTCGATATACTGGACTTGCCGGAACCCCAGCGGCGGTTCGACGCCGTCCAGCGTCACCGAGACCATGCGGCCACGATCACGGCCACGAGTGGCTTCATCACGCACCCAATGCGACTGGATCGAACGGGCCGTCCAGACCACCAATATTATATCGGCGCTCTCCAATGCGCTTTCCGTTGTATGGGCGAAGCGCTGTCCTCCTGCCAGCAACCCATCCCACCAGACGGTCAGGCCGCGTCTTTCCAATGCGGATATGATGGGCATCACGCGGTCGCGGTCATCGCGTGAATAACTGAGGAACAGCGTCCGACCGACGACTTCACCGGGCAAGGAATGGTCCAAGCTTCCCTCCCAAGTTCCGCAGAACAGCATCCGAGTCTTCGGGCGCATAAGGGTAACTTGACTGTTAACATGCAAAGGCCGCACTTTGCACCGCCGGCGACGGCGGAAATTCAGTATATTGTCCCTGCCATCCGGGGGTGCTGCTGCCCTTATGGTTCAAGTTCCGCCACTGCCACCCTGTCGCCTGACATTGGGCGTAACCGGCCATCGGGAAGACAATCCCTTGTTCGCCGCCCATCGCGAGGCCGTCGCCGCCGCACTCGCCGAAATCTGCGATGCAATACAGTCCGCCCTTGACGCGCAAGCAGAGGCTCTGGGGCCGATGGAGCCCATGCGCCTGTACGGCATGCTTGCCGATGGAACCGACCAGATGGTCGCCGACATGGCGCTGGCCCGAAAATGGGAGGTCATTGCCCCCTTGCCGTTCGGCAGAGCGCTCTATCGGGCGGTGGCGAGCCGCGCCCATGACCTGGACGATGTCCGCGCTCTGCTCGAAGGCCGGCTTCCTGCCGACCCGCACGTGCTGGCGCGGGCGCGCATGCTGGACCGGAGCTTCGACACGGTCCGGCTGTTCGAAATGGCCGAACGCGATGACGATATAGGCGACGCGCTGCTTGCCATGCTGGCCGATCCCGGTTCCATGACCAAGGCTCAGGGCTTTGCCGCCCTCTCGGCGGAACGCGTGGCCCTCGCGGCGCGGGTCATGATCGAACAGGCCGACATCGTGATCGCCGTATGGGACGGCGTAAACCGCAGCCTTGTCGGCGGGACCGGGCATACCATCGCGAAGGTGCTCGAACAGCATGGCGTCGTGATCTGCATCCATCCTTCCGCGCCTTCGGATTGGCGGATCATGCGATCTTCCGAAGCGCTGATATCATGCCCGCCGGCGGAAGACCGAATGGCGGCGCTGAGCCGGATCATCCGTTCCGCCTTGCGCCCGGGGACAGATATCATGCCACCGGCGCGCACGACCGGCCTTCAGGACGAAGCCTGGCCCTTGCGAAGCCATCCGCTTTCAGGGGGCTATCGCCGGATCGAAGCGATGTTTGCCGGAGAAGGCCGGCCGTTCCGGTCGCTGGTTCAGCGATATGAGCCGCCCGAAGCCGTTGCTGCCGGCAGCGGCGCCCGGTTATTGGCCGATATTCGCGCCCTTCCTCGACTGGGGGGCGGCTTTGCCGATGCCGTCGAGCGATCCCTGTTGCGGCGTTTCGCCTGGGCGGACGGGATATCGACCCACCTCTCCGACGCCTATCGCGGCGGGATGGTTGCCAATTTCCTGCTCTCGTCGCTCGCGATCGCCGCAGGCATAGCCTATCAGCCGCTGGGCGCGCAGAAATGGCCTTTTGCCGGTATCGAATTCATCCTGCTGGCAGCGATCATCCTGATTACCTGGCGGGGAGTCCGGCAGCGCTGGCACAGCCGCTGGTTCACGACACGCCGAGTGGCGGAATATTTGCGCCATGCGCCGATCCTGCTGGCGCTCGGCGTGGCGCGCCCGCCAGGTCGCTGGCCGCAGGGCATCTATACGAGCTGGCCGGAATATTATGCCCGTGCGGCGTTGCGGGATGTCGGCCTGCCCACCGCGCCGATTACCCGCGACTATCTGCGCAGGGCAATGACGAACCTGCTCGGCCGCCACGTCGTGGAGCAGCGCGACTATCATGTAGAAAAGGCACGCCGGTTACGGCATGTCCACCATAGCCTGGATCGCATGTCCGAGACGCTGTTCATTCTCGCGGTGATGTCCGTATCCACCTATCTGCTGATCGAGATCGGCGCCGCCGCAGGCCTGATTGCCGAAGAGCTTCCGCACGCAACCTCGAAGCTCTTCACCTTCCTCGGCGTATCTTTCCCAACTTTCGGCGCGGCCATCGCCGGCATCCGCTATTTCGGTGATTTCGAGCGTTTCTCCGCGATTTCTCGCATCACCGCGGAACGGCTCGACGGGCTCGATCAGCGCATCGGGATGCTTGCAGCCGATCAGGAGGCCATGATCGATTATGCCGTGGTGGCGGACCTCGCGCACGAGATGGATTCGATCGTCGTTTCCGAGATCGAAAGCTGGCAGGCGGTCTTCGCCGGCAAGCAGATCACGGTCCCGGTGTGATGTGGCGGCATCCGCTATTGCGGTCAGCCGTCATGCTGTTGGCTCTAGGCCTGTCGGGCTGCAACGCGAATCCGCCCGCATCGCCCCCCGATCACAAGGAGGCCGCCAAAAGGCCGATTGCGCGCCCCGCCACTTTGGCCTCCGCGCCAGCCACGGCAATGCCCGTCGAACTCACCCCCACCGATCGCGCCCAGCTTCTGGAAGCCATTGCGGGATCCGAACTGTTCGCCAAGGTGCTACGCAACAAGGAGCTGACCGGAAAGGTCGTCGCCCCCGGAAAGGAACGCGATCTCGCCAAGGCCGAGCGCGACCTCTCCACCATTCGCGATCGGCTGGCCGACCTATCCCGCGACGGCATAGCGACTTTTGCGCTGATCCACGCCCTGCGCGGCGGCAAGGCAATGAACGCCTGGCTGATCGGCCCTGACGGTGGCGTAGCACATGGGTTTTATGACCAGGAATATACCGGATTGTCGCTGATGATCGACGGGCTGGGCGTCCGCCGCCTCGCCGCCACGCGCAGCAATTGGCCCAAGGGAACGCCAGCGCCGTCGCCGGATGTCGAGCGCGGCAACCTGATCCGGGACCGCTCGCCAGAGGCCGTGCGCCTGCGCAAGGAGACGCTGGAGCGCACCCGTGCGATGCTGCTCCCCGGCGCGGTCGGCGATGCTCTGGGCACGCGCAGTGGCCGGCTTCTCCTGGTTCCGGCGATGGACAGCGGCACGGCGCCCTATGCAGCCCTGCCACTGCGCAACGGTCCGGCGGCATCGCACTGGTCGTTCGTGATCCTTCCCGACGTCGATGCGCTGATCGCCCCCGATCCCACTTTCGACTATCGCGCGCTCGACATCGACAAGGCGATCATCGTGGGCAATCCGGACCTGTCGAACGACAGGCAGTTCGACTGGGCGCCGCTTCCGGGCGCGCAACGCGAAGCGATCATGGTGGCGCGGGAACTGAATGATCCGGGCACGGTGCTGATGATGGGCGCGGCGGCCACGCGCGACAATCTGACGCGCGCCATCGCGGCGCGTCCCGATGCCGGACTGATCTATCTGGCGACGCATGCGGTCGCCGATCCGGTGAACCCGCTCACCCGTGGTTTCATCGCCATGTCGGGCAAGCAGGGGCATTATTATGCGGGCCACATCCGCCAGGAACGGTTTCCGGGCTGGAAGCGCCATCACCCGCTGGTCGTCATCAGCGCCTGCCAGACAGCCTTGGGCCGAATATTGGATGGTGGCGGCTTCGGCATCGCCCGCAGCTGGACAGCCGCGGGAGCGGGACAAGTCGTGGCCAGTCTCTGGAATGTGAGCGATCAAGCGACGGCCATTTTGATGACCAGCTTTGTCGAACGGCTGAAGGCAGGCGACTGGCCGGAAGTCGCCATGCAAAAGGCCCAGCTGGCCACGATGAACGCCCGGAACGCGAAAGGCGAAAAACCCTATGCCGATGACCCGAAAATGTGGGCGAGCTTCATGATCTTCGGGAAACCCTCAGCATCGACAGATGAACCGCGCGGCGCAAGAGAAGCGTCGCCTTTAGCTGACGGCGGAGAACCCTCGGATCCGCGCTGATGCCTCCAAGAGAGGCTGCATCACTCTACAGTCACCGATTTGGCAAGGTTGCGAGGCTGATCGACGTCCGTGCCCTTGGCCACCGCGACATGATAGGCGAGCAACTGCACCGGCACGGCGTAGACGAGTGGCGCAATCAGCGGATGGACCTGCGGCATCTCGATCGTCGCCATGCAGCCCTCACCGGCCAGCGCGATGCCTTCCGCATCGGAGATCAGCACCACCTTGCCGCCGCGCGCCTGCACCTCCTGCATGTTGCTGACGGTCTTTTCGAACAGTGGGCCGCTGGGCGCGATGACGATCACCGGAACGGCGTCGTCGATCAGGGCGATCGGACCATGCTTCATCTCGCCAGCGGCATAGCCTTCGGCGTGGATATAGCTGATTTCCTTGAGCTTGAGCGCCCCTTCCAGCGCCATCGGATAGTCCGGCCCGCGCCCCAGATAAAGCACGTCACGCGCCGGCGCGATCAGGTGGGCCATCGCCTCGATCTGGCCATCGCGACTGAGCGCTTCGTTGAGCGCGGCGGGCGCTTCCGACAGGTGCCAGACGATTTCGGCCTCCTCTTCCGGCGTCAAACGGCCCTTGGCGCGCGCCAGATTGGCCGCAAGCGCTGCCAGCACGGCAAGCTGGCAGGTGAAGGCCTTGGTCGAGGCGACGCCGATCTCCGGCCCGGCATGGGTCGGCAGCAGCAGGTCCGCCTCGCGCGCCATGCTGCTGGTGGGGACGTTCACCACCACGGCGATGATCTGCCCTTCTGCCTTGGCGTGGCGCAACGCGGCCAGCGTGTCGGCTGTCTCACCCGACTGGCTGATGAAAAGGGCCAGGCCGCCCTGCTCCAGAACCGGTTCGCGATAGCGGAACTCGCTCGCCACATCGATGTCGACGGGGACGCGGGCGAATTTCTCGAACCAATATTTGGCGACCAGACCGGCATAATAGCTGGTGCCGCAGGCGACGATGGTGATGCGCTTCACCTGCCCCAGGTCGAAATCCATGTCGGGCATCGCGATCTGGTTTTCCATGCGACGCAGGTAGGAGCGCAGCGTCTGGGCGACGACGACCGGCTGCTCGTAAATCTCCTTCTGCATGAAGTGGCGATGATTGCCCTTGTCGATCATCGCGCCCGATACGCCGGAAATCGTCACCGGCCGTTCGACCGGGTTATTGTCCTTGTCGAAAATCTCCGCGCCTTCGCGCGTGATGACGACCCAGTCGCCCTCGTCCAGATAGGCGATGCGCTGGGTCAGCGGGGCGAGCGCCAGCGCGTCGGAGCCAAGATAGGTTTCCCCGTCGCCATAGCCCACGACCAGAGGCGACCCCAACCGCGCGCCGATCAGCATGTCGGGATGGCTGCGAAAGGCGATGGCCAGCGCAAAGGCTCCGTGCAGGCGGGGCAGCACCTGCGCCACGGCTTCCTTGGGCGACGCGCCCGCCTCCACCAGTTCGCTTACTAGATGGGCGACGACCTCGGTATCGGTCTGGCTGTCGAAGCTGCGGCCCCGCGACATCAGTTCCTCGCGCAGCGGCTTGAAATTCTCGATGATGCCATTGTGCACCAGCGCGACCTCATTGGTTGCGTGAGGATGCGCATTGCTGGTGGTCGGCGCGCCATGGGTGGCCCAGCGCGTATGGGCGATGCCCGTGGTGCCGGGCAGCGGCGCCGCGCCCAGTTCCTTCACCAGATTGGCGAGCTTGCCCTCGGCCCGGCGGCGATCGATAGCTCCGCCATGAACGGTGGCGACGCCCGCACTGTCATAACCGCGATATTCGAGGCGCTTGAGGCCGTCGACCAGCCGGTCGGCCACGTCGTCCTTGCCGATGATTCCGATGATACCGCACATGAAATATGCCCCGTCGAACAGGATGAACCAGTGAGCGCCCTGTGGCGCGATTCCAATGCCATGCCATTAATGACGCCTGCGCAACAGCGCCATGGCCCGGTCATGAAAACTATTTCATTCAGGGCGGATGGTAATCAACCAGATGTCCGGCGGAGCGAGCATCCGGGCGGGCAGGCCGCTGGTGCCGACGCCGCCCGCAACGATCATCGTCTTGCCGCCGTCGCGATAGAGGCCGCAGGCATAGCGGGTGCCATATTTTGACGGGACATAGACGACGCCCCAGAAGGGGAAGGCGATCTGCCCGCAATGGGTGTGGCCGACCAGAGTCAGCGACGCATCGTCGGGCAGCCGGGGAAAGACGTCCGGGCCGTGCGACAGGATGACCGGCGCGCCGCCGACCCGGCGCATGGCCGCCAGCGTATCGGGAATATCGATCTTCCGGGTGTAGATATCCTTCAACCCGCCGATCGCCAGCGGACCGCGCCGCACCGCACCATCCTGCAACAGGGTGATGCCGATCCGATCGAACGCCGCCTGCCAGTCCGGTCCGCTCAGCGCGCGCGGGTTCTTCTTGCTACGGCTGTCATGGTTGCCGAGCACCGCCACCACGCCCAGCGGCGCGTGTAGGCCCGCAAAGGACGCGATGCTCTGCTCCGCATCGTAGATCGCTCCACCCTTGTCGTCGCCGATATAATCGCCGCCCAGCAAGATGAGGTCGGGCTTCAACCCGTTGATCTGCGCCACGATACGCTGCATCCGCTCCGGGCTGTTGTCCGGGCCGGACAAATGCGTATCGGTCAGCAAGGCGACGGTCAGCGGTTCATGCGGCGAATCGATGGGAAATGGCAGCATGATTTCCGCTTCGCGCACGATCGGCATGGCGCGGGCGTTGAGCAGCAGCCAGCCCAGCAGCCCCGCGATCAGCAGGATCAGGACCAGCAGGCTCCACAGGAATTTGCGCCAGAGCCTCCCGCCGCGCGCGCCTTTGTCGGTCCGCAATGGCGGCGCGGAGTGGCCACCCCTAGACCATTGTTTTCCCAGAAACGCTGAAATCGCCATCATTTGGCGGCCTTCTTCGCCTTCATCCGGTCGCGGAAGGCCGCTGCCCAGCCGGCCTTGCCGACCTGCTCGGGCCTGACCAGACAGAGCGAATCCGCCTCGACGGGCCGTGTCACGACGCTACCAGCCGCCACGATCGCGCCAGCACCGATACTCGCCGGAGCCACCAGCGCGCTGTTGGAGCCGATGAAGGCGCCCGCGCCGATTTCGGTCCTGTATTTGAAAAAGCCGTCATAGTTGCAGGTGATGGTGCCCGCGCCGATATTGGCTCCCGCCCCCACGCTGGCGTCGCCTATATAGGACAGGTGGTTGGCCTTGGCCCCCTCGCCCAGCGTTGCTTTCTTGATCTCGACGAAATTGCCGACCTTCGCCTTGATGCCGATCTCGGCGCCCGGACGCAGCCGCGCATAGGGACCGATGTCCGCCCCGCTTGCGACGCTCGCGCCCTCAAGATGGGAAAAGGCGTGGATCGTCACATCGTCCGCCACGGTGACGCCGGGACCGAAGACCACGTTTGGTTCCACCACCACGTCGCGGCCCAGCACCGTGTCATAGGCGAAGAAGACCGTTTCCGGCGCGACCAAGGTCACACCCTCGCGCATTGCCTCGATCCGGCGGCGCGCCTGCCACATCGCCTCGACACCCGCCAGTTCGATCCGGCTGTTCACGCCGGCCACTTCCCAGGCTTCGGTTTCGATCACCGCGCTCTGACCATCGGGCAGCATGACGATGTCGGGCAGATAATATTCGCCGGCCGCATTATTATTGCCGATCTGGTCGAGCAGCACGAACAGGTCGGTCGACCGCACCGCCATCAACCCGCTGTTACAGAGCGTGACGGCGCGTTCCGCCTCGCTGGCGTCCTTATACTCGACCATCTTCTCGATGATGCCCTGCCCGTCGGCGATGATCCGGCCATAGGCGGCGGCGTCATCGGGGCGGAAACCCAGCACCACCGCGCGCGGTTCGTCGCCCCGGCTCAGCCGGTCGAGCATCGCCCGCATCGTTGGCGCGCCTACCAGCGGCACGTCGCCATAGAGGATCAGCACGTCGCCGGCGAAACCCGCCAGCGCATCATGCGCTTGCGCGACCGCGTGGCCGGTGCCGAGTTGCTGATCCTGCACCGCGATCACCGCGCCGGTGCCAGCGACCGCTTTCTCCACCTGCTCGCGCCCGGCGCCGACGACTACGACCTGCCGCTCTGGTCTGAGGTCGCTCACGGTCGCCAGCAGGTGCAACAGCATCGGCCGCCCGGCGACCGGGTGCAGCACCTTGTGCAGCGCGGATTTCATGCGAGTCCCTTGCCCGGCGGCAAGGATGATGACGGCGAGCGGGCGTGAAATCGGGTTGGGAGCGGTCACTTTCGACAGGTCCTTGGCAATGAGCGGTAAACGGACACTCCCTCTGCCATGTTTGACTTGCCATGGCCACCATGGGCGCGGCATGGCGCAGCATGGCAGCGAGAAATCTGAACCCCATCCCCTTCGATATCGTCGGCTTCGACCTGGACGGCACATTGATCGACACCAGCGGCGATCTGGCCGCGGCGGTCAACTATGCCATCGGCACGATCGGCCGCCCCCCCTTTCCCGTCGCGGCGATCCATCCCTTCGTCGGCAAGGGCGCGAAGGTCATGCTCCAGCGCGCGCTGGATGCGTCGGGCGGCTATGACGAGCCGACGCTGGCCCAGATCCTCCCGATCCTGCTCGATTATTACGAGCAGAACCTCGCCATCCACTCCGTTCCCTATCCCGGCCTGATCGCAGCGATGGACCAGCTTGCCGCGCGCGGCGTGAAACTCGCCATCTGCACCAACAAGGCGGAGCGCTTCACCATTCCGCTGATGCACCAGATCGGCCTGTCGGATCGCTTCGCCAGCATCATCGGCGGCGACACGGTCGGCGTGTCCAAGCCCGATCCCGCGCCGATCCACGCCATGATCGAGCGCGCCGGCGGCGGCCGCACCATCTTCGTCGGCGACACGATCAACGACATTGCCGGCGCGCGCAATGCCGGCATCGCCAATGTCGCCGTCAGCTTCGGCTTCCTCGACGGCCCGGTCGAAAATCTGAAGGCGGACGCGGTGATCCATCATTTCGACGAACTGGTGCCGCTGCTGGAACGCTGGCCGGCATGAGCCTGAGGCTGGAGCAGGACGGTCCGATCGCCCGGTTGCTGATCGACCGGCTGGATCGCCGCAACGCCATGACCCAGGCCATGTGGGAGCAGCTACCCCATCTGGTGGGGGAAGCCATGGCCGATGACAGCGTCCGCGTACTGATCCTCGCTTCCGCTGCCGCCGGCCTGTTCTGCGCCGGTGCCGACATCAACGAATTTGCCGCCTGTTCGGGCGCGGAGGACTGGCGCATCGCCAATCAGGCGGCGATCCGCGCCAGCCAATATGCGTTGGCCCATGCCGAAAAGCCGGTGATCGCCGCGATCGACGGCGATTGCGTGGGCGGCGGGTGCGGCCTTGCCATCGCCTGCGATCTGCGCATCGCATCTCCCACCACGCGCCTGGGCATCACGCCCGCGAAGCTCGGCATCGTCTATTCGCTGTTCGACACCAAATTGCTGGTCGATCTGGTCGGGCCGGCGCGGGCCAAACGCATCCTTTTCACTGGCGCGCTGCACGATGCGGATGACGCATTGGCGATCGGCCTGATCGACGAGATCGCCGCCGATCCGCTTGCTGCTGCCGATGCTCTCGCGCACATCATCGCCGGCAACGCCCAGCATAGCGTGCGATCGTCGAAGGCGATCATCCGGCGCATTCTCGATGGACAGGCGGATGACGATGCAACCACGCTGGCGCTGTTCCGCGACGCCTTCACCCTGCCCGACTTTGCCGAAGGCGTGGCGGCGTTCCGGGAAAAGCGCCGACCGGATTTCTGAATCTCGGTCGATCAACCGATCACACCCTTTGTTAAGCATCAGCCTCTAGCCTGCCCGATACGGATCGGCGGACCGCCTCTCGCCGTATTAACCATAACGCCAAGGAAACGACCCCGCTGTGGGTGAGAATTTCGCCTTTTTCCTGCCGATCATGATGGCCAGTTTCGGCGTCGCCTTCCTCATCGTCTGGGGCTGGGGGGCGCGTGGAGCGGGCTGGTGGAGCGGCGCCTTCTTCTCCGTCGCCGGGGGCTTTGCCGTGCCGGCCGCATTCCAGGCGCTTCCCACCGACCTTTGGGGCATCGTCGCCGACCTGTTCTTCGCCACCGGCTTCCTGCTGTTCAGCCAGGCGTTGCTGGACCGCTGGCGCCGCAACTGGATGCTCCGCCTGCGCCTCTTCATCTGGGGTGGATCAGTGGCGCTATGCGGTCTCGCCGTGCTGAACGGCAATGTGCCGCTGGAACTGGTATCGTCCGATTTCGGCTGCTTCCTGCTCATTTCCCTGCCGCTGATCGCGGCCCGCGGTCGATTGCGTGGCTGGCCCGACCGCGCGCTCTATGCCGCTGCGGTCCTCGTCTCGCTCGACAATCTGGTGCGCGGCAGCACCATATCCTTCACCTTGCCGAGCGGCGTGCCTTTCCGCGACAGCGACTATGCCTTTCTGATGCAGGCGCTGGCCTGCATGTTCGGCCTGTTCCTTGCGCTGTCGGCGCTGGCTGCCTGCGTGCTGGACCTGATCGTCCGCTATCGCCACGATGCCCATGTCGATCCGCTGTCAGGCCTGCTCAATCGACGCGGCTTCGATGAGGCGGTCGCCCGGCTTCGGCGCAAGGGCGGTAGTCTGATCGCTTGCGACATCGACCATTTCAAGGTGGCCGAGGCCGTCCGCCTCCACTTCGTCGAGCAGGCGGCCGCACGCCTCGGCCTGCCCCAGCCGCTGACCGCCAGCTTCGGCCTCACGAGCCTGCACCAGGCCGACCCGTCGATCCATGATGCCATCGCCCGCGCCGACAGCGCGCTTTACGAAGCCAAGGAAAAGGGCCGCAACCGCGTTTGCGTCCGCCGTGCGCTCGCAACGCCGGATGCAATCCCGGCGACGAACGGCCAGTTGCTCCGCGCCTGACTGGCCGGTTCACTTGCCCGCGTAGGTCATCGCCTCGATCTTGTTACCGTCAGGGTCACAGACGAACGCGCCATAATAATGCGCGTCATATTGGTCCCTGATCCCCGGCGCGCCATCGCTTCGTCCGCCACTCGCCAAGGCGGCTGCGTAAAAGCGGTCGACCATCGCCCGGTCCTCCGCACCGAAGGCGACATGACTGCCATTGCCTGCTGTCGCCGGCTTGCCATCCAATGGCGTTTCGGCGCTGAACATCAGATGCCCGCTGCCATAATCAGCGGAGGTTGCAGATGCCTTCATCAATGTCAGCCCCAATATCGGCAGCACCGCATCGTAGAATATCCGGGCACGCGCCACGTCGTTGGTGCCCACCGAAACATGATGGATCATCCTCGCTCCTCTCCAACCCGTTCCGGACGAACGTGCGTCTCGCCGGCATGATCCTGCTTCGTGGCAAAAAAGAAAAGGCCCCCGCAACGCGGAGGCCTTTTCTTTACAGTCCGATCTCGCGACCGATCACATATGGATCGGCTTGCCGGTCACGGCCATGGCCGCTTCCTTAATCGCTTCGCTGTGGGTCGGATGCGCGTGGCAGGTATAGGCGATGTCCTCGCTGGACGCGCCGAATTCCATCGCCTGCGCCGCCTGGGCGATCATCGTGCCGGCGACCGTAGCGATGATCCACACGCCCAGCACCTTGTCGGTTTCGGCGTCGGCGATCACCTTCACGAAGCCTTCAGGCTCGTGATTGGTCTTGGCGCGGCTGTTCGCCATCATGGGGAATTTGCCGACCTTGACCGCGCCGCGTTCTTTGGCCGCTTCCTCGGTCAGGCCCACGCCCGCGATTTCCGGCTTGGTATAGACCACCGACGGAATCACGTCATGGTTCACGATGCCGGTCAGGCCCGCGATATTCTCAGCCACCGCAATGCCTTCGTCTTCGGCCTTGTGCGCGAGCATCGGGCCGGGGATGACGTCGCCGATCGCCCAGACGCCGGGAACCTTGGTCGCGAAGTCATGATCGGTTTCGATCTGGCCGCGCTGGTTGAGTTCCAGACCGATCTTGTCGAGGCCGAGACCTTCGGTGTTAGGACGGCGGCCGATCGACACAAGGACGACATCGGCCTCGATCTTTTCGGCGTCGCCACCGGCGGCCGGTTCGACGGTCAGGGTCACGCCCTTCTTGCCGACTTCGGCGCCCGTCACCTTGGTGCCGAGCTTATATTCGAAGCCCTGCTTCTTGAAGATCTTGTTGGCTTCCTTGCGGACTTCGCCGTCCATGCCGGGCAGGATCTGGTCGAGATATTCGACCACCGTGACCTTGGCGCCCAGGCGACGCCACACGCTGCCCAGTTCAAGGCCGATCACGCCACCGCCAACGACGACCAGATGGCCCGGAACCTTGTCCAGTTCCAGCGCGCCGGTCGAATCGACGATCTTGCCGCCTGCATTGTCGACCGCCACGCCGGGAAGCGGCGCGACCGACGAACCGGTGGCGATGATGATGTTCTTCGCCGTCACCTTCTCGCCGCCGACTTCGACGGCGTTGGCGCCGGTGAAGCTGGCCAGGCCCTTGAGCCACGTCACCTTGTTCTTCTTGAACAGGAATTCGATGCCGCCGGTCAGCCCTTTGACCGCGTCGATACGCTGGCCCTGCATGGTGGGCAGGTCCAGGCTCATCTTGTCGATCTTGACGCCCAGCTTGGCGAGCGCACCGTTCGCGGCCTCGTCGTAAAGTTCGGACGCGTGCAGCAGCGCCTTGGACGGAATGCAGCCCACATTGAGGCAGGTGCCGCCCAGCGTCTCGCGGCTTTCGGCGCAGGCGGTCTTTAGGCCCAGCTGCGCAGCGCGGATCGCGGCGACATAGCCACCGGGGCCAGCACCGATAACCAGGACGTCATAATCGAAATCGGACATGGGGTTTTCCCTTCTCCAGTCATGCCAGTCAAAGCTGGCATTTCTCCGGTCCGATTCAAGGACCGAAGACGCCCCGGCCGTAGCCGGGGCGATGTTAAACGATGATTATTACAGGTCGATCAGCAGACGGGTCGGATCCTCGATCGCGTTCTTGACCGCGACGAGGAAAGTCACCGCTTCGCGACCGTCGATCAGACGATGGTCGTAGCTGAGCGCCAGATACATCATCGGACGGATCACGATCTCGCCATTGCGGACGACCGGACGGTCCTCGATGCGATGCAGGCCCAGAACCGCCGACTGGGGCGGGTTGATGATCGGGCTAGACAGCAGCGAGCCGAACACGCCGCCATTGGAGATGGTGAAGGTGCCGCCCTTCATATCTTCCATCGTCAGCTTGCCTTCCTTGGCCTTCTTGCCGAAGCCGCCGATGGTCTTTTCGATATCGGCGACGCTCAGGCTTTCCGCGTTGCGGATGACCGGAACGACGAGGCCGGTCGGGGCCGAGACGGCGACCGAAATGTCGGCGAAATCATTATAGACGATCTCGTCGCCTTCGATCTGCGCATTGACGCCCGGAATGTCGCGGAGCGCCATGCAGACGGCCTTGGTGAAGAAGCCCATGAAGCCCAGACGGACGCCATGCTTCTTCTCGAACAGGTCCTTATATTTGGCGCGCGCTTCGATGACGTTGGTCATGTCGACGTCGTTGTAGGTCGTCAGCAGGGCGGCGTTGTTCTGCGCTTCCTTCAGACGCTTGGCGACGGTTTGGCGCAGGCGGGTCATCTTGACGCGTTCCTGCTTGCGGCTCGGACCAGCGGCCGGGGCGTCGGCGGCAGGGGCGGCAGCGACCGCACCCGCGGCCGCCTTGGCGGTGCCCGCGGCGACGGCGGCGGTGACGTCGTCCTTGGTCAGGCGGCCATCCTTGCCGGTGCCCTTGATCTTGCTCGGATCAAGGCCATGCTCCAGCACCAGGCGGCGGACCGCCGGCGACAGGGTCAGGTTGCCGCCGTCTTCGTCGTCCGAAGCGGCAGGAGCCGAGGCCGCCGGCGCCGGGGCAGCGGCTTCCGCCTTGGCGGCGGGCGCAGCGGCAGCAGGGGCCGGAGCAGCAGCGGCAGCACCGCCTTCGTTCACATAGGCCAGCAGCGCGCCGACCTCGACCGTGTCGCCTTCCTTGGCGATGATATCGCCCATGACGCCGGCGACGGTCGAAGGCACGTCAACCGCGACCTTGTCGGTTTCCAGACTGACGATCGGCTCGTCGACCTTAACGGCTTCACCGGGCTTCTTGAGCCACTGGCCCACGGTTGCTTCGGTAACGGATTCGCCCAGCGTGGGGACTTTGACTTCGGTTGCCATGAGCTAAATCAGCCTTTCTTCTGGCGACGGATTTCTTCACGAACGCTGTGACCCAGCGCATCGGCGACGAGGGCGCCCTGTTCGGACACATGGCGCGACGCCAGGCCCGTGGCGGGCGAGGCGGACGCCTTGCGACCGGCATAGCGGGCGCGCATCGGCGCCTTGCCGGCCTGGGCCAGCGCTTCCTCGACATAGGGTTCCACGAAGAACCAGGCGCCGTTGTTGCGCGGTTCTTCCTGGCACCAGACGACCTCTTCCAGGTTGGTCATGCGCTCGATGCGCTTGGCCAGAGCGTCGGTCGCGAACGGGTAGATCTGTTCGATGCGAACGATCTGCACGTCCGTGTCGCCGGCGGCGTCACGGGCTTCCATCAGGTCGTAGAAGACCTTGCCCGAACATAGGACCAGACGCTTCGTATCCTTGTCCGGCGCCGCATTCGGGTCTGACAGGATGCGCTTGAACTGGGTTTCACCCTGGAAGTCCTCGGCCTTGCTGACCGCCAGCTTGTGACGCAGCAGCGACTTGGGCGCCATGATGATGAGCGGCTTGCGGAACGGACGCAGCATCTGGCGGCGCAGGGCGTGGAAGTAATTGGCCGGGGTCGTGATGTTCGCGACCTGGATATTACCTTCCGCGCAGAGCTGGAGGTAACGCTCCAGACGGGCCGAGCTATGCTCCGGCCCCTGCCCTTCATAGCCGTGCGGCAACAGGCAGACGAGGCCGTTGGACCGCAGCCACTTGGTTTCCGACGAGGCGATATACTGGTCGAAGATGATCTGCGCGCCATTGGCGAAGTCGCCGAACTGGGCTTCCCAGATCACCAGGCTCTTCGGATCGGCCAAGGCAAAGCCATATTCGAAGCCAAGCACGCCATATTCGGACAGTGGCGAATCCAGCACCTCGAAACGGCCATGCGGCACGGTCGAGAGCGGGATGTACTTCTTCTCGCTGTCCTGATCGGTCCAGACCGCATGACGCTGGCTGAAGGTGCCGCGACCCGAGTCCTGACCCGAAAGACGGACGCCATAGCCTTCCGACAGCAGCGAGCCGAAGGCCAGCGCCTCACCGGTCGCCCAGTCGAAATTCTCGCCCGACTTGAACATCTCGGCCTTGGCATCCAGCACGCGCTTCAGCGTCTTGTGGATGTTGTGGCCTTCGGGAACGGTGGTCAGCGTCTTGCCGAGGCCGTCGAACAGCTTGGTGCTGATCGCCGATTCCACGCTCTGGCGCGCGGTTTCCGCGTCGGCGGGCTTGTGCAGGCCCGACCAGCGGCCGGCGAACCAGTCCGCCTTGTTCGACTTGTAGCTCTTGGCCGCCTCGAATTCGTCTTCCAGATGGGCAACGAACTCGTCGGTGGTGCCGGCAACGAACGCATCGTCGACAACGCCTTCCGCCTTCAGGCGCGCCGCATAGACGTCGCTGACAGGCGGATGCTGGCGGATTTCCTTATACATCAGCGGCTGGGTGAAGCCCGGCTCGTCGCCTTCATTGTGGCCGAAGCGGCGATAGCACCACATGTCGATCACGATGTCGCGGTGGAAGGTCTGGCGATATTCCATCGCCAGCTTGCACGCGAAGGTCACGGCTTCGGGATCGTCGCCATTGACGTGCAGGATCGGCGCTTGGACACCCTTCGCCACATCCGACGGATAGGGCGAGCCGCGCGAGAATTGCGGGCTGGTGGTGAAGCCGATCTGGTTGTTGATGATGAAGTGGACGCAGCCACCGGTATTGTAACCATGCACGCCCGAGAAGCCGAGGCATTCCCAGACGATGCCCTGCCCCGCAAACGCCGCGTCACCGTGGATCAGCACGGGCAGGACCTGCTCATGTTTGGCCAGGTCATCGCGGAAGGTCTGCTGCGCGCGGACCTTGCCCAGCACCACCGGATCGACGGTTTCGAGGTGCGAAGGGTTGGGAACCAGCGACATGTGCACCTTGATGCTGTCGAACTCACGGTCGGTCGACGTGCCCAAGTGATATTTGACGTCGCCCGAACCGCCCACATCTTCGGGGTTGGCGGTGCCGCCCGAAAATTCGTGGAAGATGACGCGGAAGCCCTTGGCCATCACATTGGCCAGCACGTTCAGGCGGCCGCGGTGGGCCATGCCGAACACGATCTCGCGCACGCCCGACGACCCGCCATATTTGATGACCGCTTCGAGCGCGGGGATCATGGACTCGCCACCGTCGAGACCGAAGCGCTTGGTGCCGACATATTTGCGGCCCAGGAACTTTTCATACTGCTCGCCCTGGATGACCTTGGCCAGGATCGCCTTCTTGCCCTCGGGCGTGAAGTGGATTTCCTTGTCCTTGCCTTCCAGACGGTCCTGAAGGAAGCGGCGCTCCTCCACGTCGGCGATGTGCATGTACTCAAGGCCGACATTGCCGCAATAATTGGCGCGCAGGATCGCGACGATCTCCGCCACGGTCGCATATTGCACGCCCAGCGTACCGCCCAGATAGACCTTCTTGTTGAGGTCGGTCAGGCCGTGATATTCCGGGGTGAGGTCAGCCGGCAGGTCACGCTTGGCCAGGCCCAGCGGATCGAGGTTGGCGGCCAGATGACCGCGCACGCGATAGGTGCGGATCAGCAACTGCGCGCGGATGGCATCATCGGCGGCGGCAACGGCGTCGGTGTCCGACACGGCCTTGCCCGCAGCCTTGGCGGCGGCCTTCACGGCGACCTGCATCTGCGTGGGGTCCATTGCCCCCGTCAGATCGTCGGTATCGCTCAGCGGCCAGTTATCGCGCGCCCAGCTTGGGCCTCGCTCAATCTCGAATTCCTGGTTCTCGTAACCCATTGCCTTGTCCCATCCCAGCCGCGTGCAGTCGCGGAAGCGGGAAAATAGCGGCCGGGGTGCAGCCCGGCCGCCCTCATATTATAGGAGCTGTTTAGCCCTTCAGCACTTCGACCAGCGTCGAACCCAGCTCGGACGGGCTGGCGGCAACCTTGATGCCGGCCGCTTCCATCGCTGCGATCTTGCTTTCCGCGTCGCCCTTGCCGCCCGACACGATCGCGCCGGCATGGCCCATGCGACGGCCCGGAGGGGCAGTACGACCCGCGATGAAGCCGGCCATCGGCTTCTTGCGGCCACGCTTGGCTTCGTCGATCAGGAACTGGGCAGCCTGCTCTTCCGCGTCGCCGCCGATTTCGCCGATCATGATGATCGATTCAGTGGCGTCGTCGGCCAGGAACAGTTCCAGCACGTCGATGAAGTTGGTGCCGTTGACCGGGTCGCCGCCGATGCCGACCGCGGTGGTCTGGCCCAGGCCAGCGTTGGTGGTCTGGAACACGGCTTCATAGGTCAGCGTGCCGGAACGCGACACGACACCGACCGAACCCTTCGAAAAGATCGAACCGGGCATGATGCCGATCTTGCACTCGCCGGGGGTCAGGACGCCGGGGCAGTTCGGGCCGATCAGGCGCGACTTCGAACCCGACAGAGCGCGCTTCACGCGGACCATGTCGAGAACCGGGATGCCTTCGGTGATCGCGACGATCAGCGGGATTTCGGCATCGATCGCTTCCAGGATCGAGTCGGCGGCGAACGGCGGCGGAACGTAGATGACCGAAGCATCGGCGCCGGTCTTCGACTTGGCTTCCGCGACGGTGTCGTACATCGGCAGGCCGATATGGGTCGTGCCGCCCTTGCCGGGGGTCACGCCGGCAACCATCTGGGTGCCGTAGGCCAGAGCCTGTTCGGTGTGGAAGGTGCCGGTGGCACCGGTCATACCCTGGGTGATGACCTTGGTGTTCTTGTTCACCAGAATGGACATATGTGTCCCTTTATTCTCTGTGGACGTGGCACTTGGGTCTAAAGCGTCCCGTTCCAGGCTGCGCACTTACCTGGAACGGGACGGTGCAGCTTGAAAGCTCAGGCGAGCGAGGGATCGATACCCTTGCAGGCTTCCAGCAGTTCCTTGACGGCGTCGACCGACACCTGGAGGTTCGCCTTGGCTTCGTCGTTCAGCTCGATCTCGATGACCTGCTCGACGCCGTCCTTGCCGATGATGACCGGCACGCCGACATAGAGATTGTCGACGCCATATTGGCCGGTCAGGTTGGCGGCGCAGGGCAGCAGACGCTTCTTGTCGCCCAGATAGGCCTCAGCCATGGCGATCGCGCTGGTGGCGGGCGCATAGAAGGCCGAACCGGTCTTGAGCAGCGCGACGATCTCGCCGCCGCCCGAACGGGTGCGCTGCACGATGGCGTCGATGCGCTCCTGGGTCGAACGGCCCTGCTTGATCAGGTCGGGGACAGGGATGCCGGCGACGGTCGAATATTCGATCACCGGAACCATGGTGTCGCCGTGGCCGCCGAGCACGAAGCTGGTGACGTCCTTGGCCGACACGCTGAATTCTTCGGCGAGGAAGTGGTTGAAGCGCGAGCTGTCAAGAACGCCGGCCATGCCAACGACCTTGTTGTGGGGCAGCCCCGAAAATTCGCGAAGCGCCCACACCATCGCGTCGAGCGGGTTGGTGATGCAGATGACGAAGGCGTCGGGCGCGTTGGCGGCGATGCCCTCGCCCACGGCCTTCATGACCTTGAGGTTGATGCCCAGCAGGTCGTCGCGGCTCATGCCCGGCTTGCGGGCGACGCCAGCGGTGACGATGATGACGTCCGCGCCCGCAATGTCGGCATAATCGTTCGAACCGGTAATCTTCGCGTCGAAACCTTCGACCGAAGCGCACTGCGACAGATCGAGCGCCTTGCCCTGCGGCACGCCTTCTACGACGTCGAACAGTACGATATCACCCAGACCCTTGAGCGCCGCGAGGTGCGCCAGCGTGCCTCCGATATTGCCTGCGCCGATGAGCGCGATCTTGTTACGGGCCATATGCAATCATCCTCCAAGTCGTGACTACTGGAATTGCTGGCCCGCCTACGCCCTTCGGAGAGGGGTTTCAACCGCGGAAATCCGTGGAAGCCAAATTATCTTTGCAATTCGTTCGCAATTGCATTAAGGCCGATTCACACCCTGTCGCTGAGGGCTCCTACCCTGGTCCCCAGCCTTCCCTGCAGAGGTATCCTGCCGGGCGTCTTTCCTCCTCGGGGGCGCCCGGCCTGTTTTCCTTTATAAAAATTGCGTTCAGATGAACGGCGCACGCAACATCGGACGGGTGGATTCTACCCGGCGACGAGTTGATCGATGTGCGAAAAGCCTATTTCGGCCCGTGGCCGAGCGCCAGATAGTCGTCGGACTGCATTTCCATCAGGCGCGACACGGTACGCTCGAACTCGAACGCGCCATCGCCCTCCGGATAGAGTCGCATCGGCTCCGCATCGGCTGACGCCAGCAGCTTCACCTTATACTCGTAGAGCGAGTCGATCAGCGTCACAAAGCGTGCAGCCTCGTTGCGCTTCTCCGGCCCCAGCACTGGAACACCGACGATGATGACGGTGTGATATTTGCGCGCGATAGCCAGATAGTCCGGCGCGCCACGCGCCTCCGCACAGAGCCGCTTAAACGAGAAGACCGCAACGCCCTTCAGGCTCTTGGGCACATGCATGGTGCGCCCACCCTGCACGACGATTTCCTCCGAAGGCACCTTTGCCCGATCCTCAACCGAAAAGTCGGTCAGGCGGAAAAAGGCTTCGGACAGCGCCCTCGTCGCTTCCGGGCCGTTAGGGACATGCCACAGCTTCGAATCGCCCAGGCGGTCGCGCCGGTAATCGGTCGGCCCGTTCAGCGTCATCACGTCCAGCTTCGCCTTTATGAGGTCGATGAAAGGCAGGAAAAGCTGGCGGTTTAGGCCATTCTTGTAGAGTTCGTCCGGCTCGCGGTTAGACGTGGTGACGATCGTCACCCGCTTTTCCAGCAGGCCGGTGAACAGGCGCGACATGATCGCGGCATCGGCCATATTGTTGACGACCATCTCGTCGAAGCAGAGCAGCCGCGCCTCTTCGGCCAGCGACTCGACCACCGGCGGGATCGGATCGCCCGTCTCCGACTTGCGCGCCTCGGCCAGCCGCGCATGGACGTCGAGCATGAATTCGTGGAAATGGGCGCGCTTCTTGCGCTTCACCTGAACCGTATCGAAGAACAGGTCCATGAGCATCGATTTGCCGCGCCCGACCCCACCCCACATATAAAGGCCGCGCGGCGGCTCGGGCGCCTTGCGCAGCAGCTTCCACAGGGTCGATCCGCGCGCCGGGGCCGCCTCCAGCTCCTGCTGTAGCCGATCGAGTCGTTCCGCGCCCGCACGCTGGTCCGGGTCAGGCCTCAGTTCGCCGGCCTGCACCAGCGCGTCGTAGCGGGCGATGACGCTCGTCACTTGCGGGTTGGCATCTTGCGCAGTGTCGCGGTGGACGCCGCGACCGGCTGGCCGTTCTGAGTGATGAGCATCCGCAGGAAGAAGAGCCGCCCGGTTTCCTGCAGCACTTCCAACTCAGCGATCAGGTCGGGTCCAACTTTGCCAGCGTCGAGATATTGCATGGAAAGGTCGATGGTCACGCCATTGACCTGCTCCTCACGCCCCATCGCCCAAAGGCCACCGAAATAGGCATGATCGGCGAAGGCAGCCAGAAAACCGCCATGTAGCGTGTCGAGTCGATTGCGATGGCTAGACCGTGTTTCCAGTCCCACCAGCGCCTTCGTCGCGCTCTCGCCACGCATGTAACCACGGCCGATGGCTTGCAGGAAAGTATCGGGATGCGGGTCGGACCATTGCGTCCAACCCGACCATTTTCCCTCGGTCAGCGGTTTCCCGCCCGCAACGCCGTCACTCGCCAACTTACAGCTGCCGTTCGACCATCATCTTCTTGGTTTCGGCGATCGCCTTGGCCGGCGAAAGACCCTTGGGGCAGACATTCGCGCAGTTCATGATGGTGTGGCACCGATAGAGGCGGAAGGGATCTTCCAGCTCGTCGAGACGCTCGCCGGTATATTCGTCGCGGCTGTCGGCCAGCCAGCGATAGGCCTGGAGAAGGATTGCCGGACCCAGGAACTTGTCGCTGTTCCACCAATAGCTAGGACAGCTGGTCGAACAGCAGGCGCACAGGATGCACTCGTAGAGACCGTCCAGCTTTTCGCGGTCGGCGGGCGACTGGAGCCGCTCCTTGCCCGACGGCGGCGGCGACACGGTCTTCAGCCAAGGCTGGATCGAGTTATACTGCGCATAGAAGTGGGTGAAGTCCGGCACCAGATCCTTGATGACGTCCATGTGCGGCAGCGGCGTGATCTGCACCTGCTTGCCCGCGCACTCGTCGATCGCGGTGGTGCAGGCCAGGCCATTGCGGCCGTTCATGTTCATCGAGCAGGAACCGCAAATGCCTTCGCGGCACGACCGGCGGAAGGTCAGCGTCGGATCATATTCATTCTTGATCTTCAGCAGCGCGTCCAGGACCATCGGACCGCACTTGTCGAGGTCGATCTCAAACGTGTCGTAGCGCGGATTTTCGCCGGATTCGGGATCATAGCGATAGACCTTGAAGCTGCGGACATTCGTCGCACCTTCGGGTGCCCTGTGGGTCACACCCTTGCCGTTGATCTTGCTGTTCTTGGGCAAAGCAAATTCGGCCATCGCTCGTCGAGCCTCTTCGTCGATGTCTGTCTGTTGGGGGTCCGCATAGCGAAAAATCTGCAAAGGTCCAGCACTGAGGACCATGTTTCTGTCCCCAAGTCCTTGTTGCAAATGGCTTGCAATTATTCGCTGATCGATCGGCCCGCTTCTTGCTTCCTTCAATATCCACGCTAGGGCGGCGAAATCTGTGGGAAACTTCATATTGCCGATCGACATCGCCTTTCTCGCCATCGCCGAAGCGCAGCAGCTCTATCACTGGCTGCCCGCCGCGCTCGAACTCGCGCGTCGACCCGATATACGGGTCAGCATCCTCTCGCCCTCGGACCAGATACTGGCGTTGGTCGACAGCTATGATCCCGACGGTCGCCTGACCCGCATTCGGCTGCGCCGCCCGCCCTCCGGACCCGACTCGCTGTTCCGCCAGCCCTCGCGGCTGGCGACGCTGCTGCTCAACTATCCGACCATTGCCCGCTTCCCCACGCTGGTGACGACCGAGATCAGCAGCGCCTGGCTGCGCCGCGTCCCCGGCTTCCGCTCCCGGCTGATCCTCATCAAGCACGGCGCGGGCGACCGGGAAGGCGGCTACAAGAAGCGCCACCGCGATTTCGACCTGACGCTGGTCGCCGGCGAGAAGGATCGGCGCCGCATGATCGACCGCGGCCTCTGCACCGAGGAGACGGTCGCAGTCGGCGGCTATCCCAAGTTCGAGCTGAAGGCGGAGCGCCAGCGCTTCTTTCCCGATGACAGGCCGGTGCTGCTCTACAATCCGCATTTCGACCCGCAGCTTTCCTCCTGGATCAACCATGGACCGGCAATGCTGGCAGCGCTTGAGTCGCTGGAGGACTGGAACGTCATCATCGCGCCGCATACGAAGCTGGCGCGCAAGGCGCCGCCGATCGCCAGCAGCGCTCCCCATATTCGCGTCGATATGGGCAGCCGCCATTCGATCGACATGAGCTATACGATGAGCGCGGACGCCTATCTCGGCGACGTGTCGAGCCAGGTCTATGAGTTTCTGATCGAACCGCGCCCCTGCATCTTCCTCAACCTCGATCGGCGCGACGGGTCGGGTGACGCTTTCGCCCACTGGAAGCTGGGGCAGGTGATCGAGCGCGCGGATGCCCTGCCGGATGCCCTGTCCCGCGCGAACGACTTGCAACCGACCTATGTTGCTGCGCAAAAGGCGGCGATGCAGCAATCCATCGACCTGTCCCCGGTCCCCGCCTCGCAGCGGCAGGCCGACCTGATCCTGAATTTTGCCAAGAGTCCTGCATGAGCCAGATCCTGACCACCACCCTCGGCCCCGTTCGCCTGATCGGCGAGAATGCGACGCCGATCTGGGGCATGACCAATGCCGAGCGCAACCGTCGCATGGCCGAGAGTTCCGCAAAGAACGGCAGCACGCTGGCTGAGGGGCATGAACTGCTCTTCAACCTCACCTATGCCTTCGACCCGCTGCTGCTGCGCCTGGCACTGGAAACGCCGGGCACGCTGTTCGCCTGGGCCGGTACGCCGATCGTCGGACAGGTGACGCAGGGCAGCGATCCCCTCACCGCCCCGCATGTCATCGACCTGTCGGACGGCCGCAAGCTCTATAACCGCCAGTTGCGCAAGCTGGAGCAGCCGATGGTGCGCGAACTCACCCCATCGACCCGGCGAGAGATCGAGCGGCGCAGCTATTTCGGCGCCTATAAGGGCGTGACCGACCTGCTCACCAAATATCTCTGGCCCGAACTGGCGCTGATCCTGACCCGCATCGCCGCGCAGTTGAAGATGACCCCCAACATGGTGTCGGTGATCGGCGTCACCCTCTGTCTCGTCGCGACCTTCCTTTTCGCCAAGGGCATGTACTGGAGCGGCTTCCTCTCCGGCTTCATCTTCATGGTGCTGGACACGGTCGACGGGAAGCTCGCCCGCTGCACGATTACCTCGTCCAAATGGGGCAATGTGATCGACCATGGCGTCGACCTGGTCCACCCGCCCTTCTGGTGGTATTTCTGGGGCACGGGCCTGGTTTACTGGGGGCTGCAACTGTCGCCCGCCACCTTCACCTTCATCATGACCGCGGTGATCGCCGGCTATGTGCTGCAACGGCTGATCGAAGGGATGTTCCTCAAGGACTTCAAGATGGACATTCACGTCTGGCGCCCCTTCGACAGCCAGTTCCGCCTAATCACCGCGCGCCGCAACCCGAACATGGTGATCCTGTTCGGCGCGCTGCTGCTCGGCCGCCCCGACATCGGCCTGATCGCGCTGGCCTGGTGGACGATCATTTCGCTGGTGGTGCACGCCGTGCGGCTGGGGCAGGCCTATGCCGTCAGCCGGAGCGGCCGGCCGATCGTCAGCTGGATGGATGAAGCCGAGGCGGCGGCAGCATGAACGCGACGATCGAGAAATTTGGCTGGCCCGCGACTCTGGTGGCGGAGTTCGACCATTGGCTGGTCCTGCTGCGCCCCGCCCAGCCGACGCTGGGATCGCTGATACTGGCGGCGAAAAGCGACGCGACCGCCTTTGGCGACCTGCCGGCCGAGGCCCATGCCGAACTCAAGACCGTCACCGCCACGATCGAGGCTGCGCTGGCGAAAGCGGTGAACTACGGCAGGATGAACTATCTGATGCTGATGATGGTCGACCCGCACGTCCATTTCCACGTCCTGCCCCGCTATGAAGGGACACGCAGCGCGGCCGGCGTGGCGGTCGCGGACGCCGGATGGCCCGGCCAGCCCGACCTTGGCGCGGCGGTGAAGCTGGACAGCGATCTGGACAATCTCAGGGACTGGTTGAAAGGCTATTTCACCAGCGAGATGGCGTAAGCGCTCTACCACGCCTCCGTCATGATCGCGGATGGGAAATATTTTTCGCCACATCCTCTTCTGTCGCTCATAAGCGGCAAAGCAAATCTTGTATGCCGGCAGCCTGCGGAGTGATTGCCTATCGCTCCGACGCGCGGCTAGAGCCGTGAACGATGAGATTGAATCGTTCACGGCTTTATTTGTCTTTTGATTACCGCATTCTGCGAGCCGTCGGCTGTTCCAGCCGACTTCAGAATGCTCTAAAGCCCTCCCCATGACAGCCCCTCTCCCGCCCCGTCATCCGCTGCATTTCGGCAATTTCCGCGCCTATCTGGTCGGGCGGCTGTGCGCCGTGCTGGCGCAGTACAGCATGATGATCGTGCTGGCGTGGCAGGCCTATAATATCGCACGCGAAACGATGTCGACGGCGGGCGCTTCGGCGCAGCTGGGGCTGATCGGGCTGGCGCAGTTCCTGCCGCTCTTCTTCCTGACGCCGATCACCGGCTGGGTCGCGGACCATTATGACCGGCGGGTCATCACCCGCATCACGCTGGCGCTGCTGACCATAGCGTCGGGGCTGCTGGCCTTTGCGACCTATGAAGGCTGGGTCAGCCTGCCGCTGATCTTCGGCATCGCGGTCATTGTCGGCATCACCCGCGCCTTTAACGGGCCGGCCTATGGCGCGCTGGCGCCGAACCTCGTGCCGCCTGCGGTGCTGCCCGAGGCCATCGCCATTTCCAGCGTCGCCTGGCAGGCGGGCATGATCGCGGGACCGGCACTGGGCGGCTATGCCTATGCGGCGACGCCCTGGGGCGCCTATGCGCTGGCCGCGACACTCTATGCTGTGGCGCTGTTGGGCATGCTGATGATCGGCAAGGTGCCCCAGCCGCCACGCGACACCAGCCGCCATCCGGTGCGCCAGATGATCGACGGCTTCTCCTATGTGAAGGGCAACCGGCTGGTGCTGGCGACGATCACGCTCGACCTGTTCGCCGTGCTGCTGGCGGGCGCGACCGCGCTGCTGCCCGTCTATGCCCGCGATATCCTGCATGTAGGGTCGGCCGGCCTGGGTCATCTGGCCGCAGCGCCCGGCGTCGGCGCGGCGGCAACTGCGCTGTGGTTCTCCTTTCGCCCGATGAAGACGGAGGTGGGCCTCAAGATGCTGGCCGCGGTCATCCTCTTCGGCCTGTCCACCATCGCTTTCGGCTGCACCGCCTTCCTGCCGCGCAGCATCGCGGTGGAGGCCGGCATTGTCGCGCTGGTCGTGCTGGGCAGCGCGGACATGGTGTCGGTCTTCGTGCGCCAGTCGCTGGTGCAGATCCACACGCCCGATGCGATGCGCGGCCGCGTGTCGAGCCTGTCGCAGCTCACCATTTCCGCCTCCAACGAACTGGGCGAGGCGGAATCCGGCTTCCTCGCCGCGCTGGTCGGCCCGGTCGCGGCGGTGATCGGCGGCGGCGTGGGCGCGATCATCATCACCCTTATTTGGGCGCGACTCTTCCCCGAATTGCGCCTAGCACGTAGCTTCGATCCACCCGTAAACGGGCGAGCAGATGCCAGCCAGGAGAAGGCCCTATGAAAGCTGCCACGATACTCGAAACCATCGGCAATACGCCGCATATCCGCGTCAGCCGGCTGTTCGCCGACGCGCCGGATGGCACCGAAGTCTGGATCAAGTCGGAACGGTCGAACCCCGGCGGATCGATCAAGGACCGCATTGCCCTCGCCATGATCGAGGCTGCGGAGGCCTCCGGCGAACTCAAGCCCGGCGGCACCATCATCGAGCCGACGTCCGGCAATACCGGCGTTGGCCTTGCCATGGTGGCGGCGGTCAAGGGCTATAAGCTGGTCCTGGTCATGCCCGAAAGCATGTCGATCGAACGCCGCCGGCTGATGCTGGCCTATGGCGCCAGCTTCGACCTCACCCCGCGCGAGAAGGGCATGAAGGGCGCGATCGAGCGCGCGCTGGAACTGGTGTCGCAGACGCCCGACAGCTGGATGCCGCAGCAGTTCGAGAACCCCGCCAATATCGACGTGCATGTCCGCACCACGGCGCAGGAAATCCTGGCCGACTTCGCCGACACGCCGATCGATGCGGTGGTGACGGGCGTGGGCACCGGCGGCCATATCACCGGCGTCGCCGAAGTGCTGAAGAAGCAATGGCCCGGCCTGAAAGTCTATGCGGTCGAGCCGACCCTGTCGCCGGTCATCAGCGGCGGCCAGCCCGGCCCGCACCCGATCCAGGGCATAGGCGCGGGCTTCATCCCGGCGAACCTCCACACCCAGCTGCTCGACGGCGTTATCCAGGTCGATCCGGCGGATGCGAAGGCCTTTGCCCGCCGTGCCGCGACCGAAGAAGGGCTGCTGGTCGGCATCTCTTCGGGGGCCACCCTTGCCGCAATCGCGCAGAAGCTGAAGGAACTCCCGGCCGGTAGCCGTGTTCTGGGCTTCAACTATGATACCGGCGAACGCTATTTGTCGGTGCCGGACTTCCTGCCCGAATAAGATCGTACCGGACAGCGCATGACCGACGCATCCCCCAAAAGCCGGCCACATGCCTTCATGTGGCTGGTCTGGGCGCTGCTGTTCGTCGGCCTGCCCGTGGCGGTGGCCGGCTGGGAAAGCCGGCCACGCCCGCCCGGTGCGTCGGCCCGTTTCGATGCGATGGCGGCGGCGCGGCTGCGTAGGCCGAAAACGCCGCCCCCAGCGGTCGATCCGGTCGAGAATTATGCGCTGCCCCCCGATCAGGCGCGCAGCTTCAACGAGTCCATTCCCTTTTCCCGCGATCCCAATCCGGCCGCTCGCCCCTATGTCTTCGCCGGATCGGAGACGGATCTGGCGCGGGCGACCGACTGCCTGGCGGCGGCGGAACTTTATGAAGCGGGTGATGATAGCGTGGGCGAGAAGGCGGTGGCGCAGGTCGTGCTCAACCGTGTGCGCCATCCCGCCTTTCCCAAGAGCGTATGTGGCGTGGTGTTCCAGGGGCAGGAGCGGACCACCGGCTGCCAGTTCACCTTCACCTGCGACGGGGCGCTGGCGCGGACGCCGGGACAGGCGGCGTGGGAGCGCGCACGCGACATTGCGCGCGGCGCGCTGGCCGGCAAGGTCTACAAGCCGGTCGGCCACGCCACCCATTATCATACCGACTGGGTCGTGCCCTATTGGAGCGGCAGCCTGGACAAGATCACCGCGGTAGGCACCCACCTCTTCTTCCGCTGGCGCGGCTGGTGGGGAACGCCGCCTGCTTTCCGCAAGCGAGCCGAGGGGGGCGAGCCGCTAATCCCGAAGATTGCGCGCCTGTCGACCGCGCATCTGGAAGGCAATGCGCCATCCGCGGAAGGAGAGCCGGTGCTGGTGGCAGGCCTGGGTGCGGTAGCGCTCGCGGCGCAACCGCAGCAGGCGATCGATGCGGCGTCGCTGGGCAAGACGATCGGCGGGGTGCGCCTGACGGTGCTGGGACCGGACGGCAAGAGCTTCATGGTCGAACTGCCGCCCACGGGCACGCCGGACAACTGGCCCGCCATGGCGCAGACCTTCTGCTCCGGACGCACGGAATGCCGGATCATGGCCTGGCGGGCGGGCAGCGCGCCGACCAAGCTGCCGCTGGGCGATGGCGAGATCGAGACGATGAGCTTCGCCTATATCCACAATGCCGCCAGCGGATTGCAGCGGGCGCTGTGGAATTGCGCGCAGACGCCCCGCGCCACCACGAGCCAGTGCATGCGCCAGCGCGTCCCCACGGTGGCGCTGCCGACGCCGGTCGCGCCGGGCGACAGCGGGCTGGCCGGCATCCGGCGCAAGGAGCGGTTCGAGACGGTGAAGATCGGGCCGCCCGATATGGCGGCCAAGCCGGCATCGCCCTGAACATCCTTCGCGGGCGCCGGAGAAGCAGATAAGAAATACGATCCCCGGCCGCCCCTTCACAAATCCGACGGGCTGGCCTATATGGGTCGGCGAACTCCGATCCGGACGGCGCGATTGCGCCCATGGATCGGCCTTGGATTTCTTGCCGGGTTCCGGACCGCGTTGCGCACGGTTTCGGTTAGAATGGGCGGAAATCCTGGGATCACAAGACGCTGACAGTGCGGATCGGACAGTCCCGGCCCGCACTTTTTTGCGTGGCGGAAAATGGGCGAATCACCCCTTTTATCCTCCATGCCAGGCTGAATTTTCGCCGGGATGCGAAAAAACGCGACGAATGAAGGCAAGGACAACGCATGGCGACCAAGGCTCTCCCAACGATCAACACCGGCGCTAAGAAGCGCATCCGCAAGGTGTTCGGCGACATCCACGAAGTGGTGCAGATGCCGAACCTGATCGAAGTGCAAAGGGAGAGCTACGAGCAGTTCCTGCGCTCCGACCCGTCGATCGGCTATGTGTCGGGTCTGGAAAAGACGCTGCGCTCGGTCTTCCCGATCCGCGACTTCGCCGGCACCGCCGAGATGGACTTCGTTCATTACGAGCTGGAAGACCCGAAGTACGACGTCGAGGAATGCCGCCAGCGCGGCATCACCTATGCTGCGCCGATGCGCGTCACGCTGCGCCTGATCGTGTTCGAAGTCGACCAGGACACCGAAACCCGTTCGGTCCTCGATATCAAGGAGCAGGACGTGTACATGGGCGACATGCCGCTCATGACGCAGAACGGCACCTTCATCGTCAACGGCACCGAACGCGTCATCGTGTCGCAGATGCACCGTTCGCCGGGCGTCCTGTTCGACCATGACCGTGGCAAGACCCATTCGTCGGGCAAATATCTGTTCGCCGCGCGCGTCATCCCCTATCGCGGTTCCTGGCTGGATTTCGAATTCGACGCCAAGGACATCGTCAACGTTCGTATCGACCGCAAGCGCAAGCTGCCGGTCACAGCGCTGCTGTTCGCGCTGGGCCTGACGCCGGAAGACATTCTGGGCGAGTTCTACAACAAGGTGACATATGTCCGCGGCGAAGGCGGCTGGCAGATTCCCTATCTCGCCGAAGCCTGGCGCGGCCTGAAGCCCGCCTTCGACATCGTCGACGCCAAGTCGGGCGAAGTCGTGTTCGCCGCCGGTCATAAGATTTCGCCCCGCGCCGCCAACAAGGCGGAGAAGGACGGGCTTGAGACGCTGCTGATCCCGACCGAGGAAATCTTCGGCCGCTACAGCGCCTACGACCTGATCAACGAAAGCACCGGCGAGATCTACATCGAGGCCGGCGACGAAGTGTCGCCTGAGAACCTCGAAAAGCTGGACCGTGCGGGCATCGATCGCCTGGAACTGCTCGACATCGACCATGTCACCACCGGTCCCTGGATCCGCAATACGCTCAAGGCCGACAAGGCCGAGGAACGCGACCAGGCGCTGAGCGACATCTATCGCGTCATGCGCCCCGGCGAACCGCCGACGAAGGAAACGGCCGAAGCGCTGTTCGCCGGCCTCTTCTTCGACGCCGAGCGCTATGACCTGTCCGCCGTCGGCCGCGTCAAGATGAACATGCGCCTCGACCTGGACGCAGAGGACACCGTCACCACCCTGCGCGTCGAGGACATCCTCGCCGTGGTCAAGGAACTGGTGAACCTGAAGGACGGCAAGGGCGAGATCGACGATATCGACAATCTCGGCAACCGTCGCGTCCGCTCGGTCGGCGAGCTGCTGGAGAACCAGTATCGCGTCGGCCTGCTGCGCATGGAGCGTGCGGTCAAGGAACGCATGTCCTCCGTCGACGTGTCGACCGTGATGCCGAACGACCTCATCAACGCGAAGCCCGCCGTGGCTGCTGTGCGTGAATTCTTCGGCTCCTCGCAGCTGTCGCAGTTCATGGACCAGACCAACCCGCTGTCGGAAGTCACCCACAAGCGCCGCGTGTCGGCGCTTGGGCCGGGCGGTCTGACCCGTGAGCGCGCCGGCTTCGAAGTCCGCGACGTTCACCCGACCCATTACGGCCGTATCTGCCCGATCGAAACGCCCGAAGGCCCGAACATCGGTCTGATCAACAGCCTTGCGACCTTCAGCCGCGTCAACAAATATGGCTTCATCGAAACGCCCTATCGCAAGGTGATCGACGGCAAGGTGACGAACGACGTCGTCTATCTGTCGGCGATGGAAGAAGCCAAGCATACGATCGCGCAGGCGAACGCGGAGCTGAACGCCGACCACAGCTTCACCGAGGATCTGATTTCCGCCCGTGAAGCCGGCGAATTCCTGATGGCGCCCAAGGACAACATCACCCTGATGGACGTCAGCCCCAAGCAGCTGGTGTCGGTCGCGGCCTCGCTCATTCCGTTCCTGGAAAATGACGACGCCAACCGCGCGCTCATGGGATCGAACATGCAGCGTCAGGCGGTGCCGCTGGTCCGTGCCGAAGCGCCGTTCGTCGGCACCGGCATGGAAGGCACGGTTGCGCGTGACTCGGGCGCTGCCATCGCCGCGCGGCGCGCGGGCATCGTCGACCAGGTCGACGCGACCCGTATCGTTATTCGCGCCACCGGCGATGTCGAACCCGGCCAGTCGGGCGTCGACATCTACACGCTGCAGAAGTTCCAGCGGTCCAACCAGGACACCTGCATCAACCAGCGTCCGCTGGTGAAGGTGGGCGAACTGGTGCAGGCCGGCGACGTCATCGCCGACGGCCCGTCGACCGAGATGGGCGAGCTGGCGCTGGGCCGCAACGTGCTCGTCGCGTTCATGCCCTGGAACGGTTACAACTATGAAGACTCCATCCTGATCTCCGAGCGGATCGTGAAGGATGACGTCTTCACCTCGATCCATATCGAGGAGTTCGAGGTCATGGCCCGCGACACCAAGCTGGGGCCGGAAGACATCACCCGCGACATCCCCAACGTTGGTGAAGAAGCGCTGCGCAACCTCGACGAGGCGGGCATCGTCTATATCGGCGCCGAAGTGGAGCCGGGCGATATCCTGGTCGGCAAGATCACCCCCAAGGGTGAATCGCCGATGACCCCGGAAGAAAAGCTGCTCCGCGCGATCTTCGGTGAAAAGGCGAGCGACGTGCGCGACACGTCCCTGCGTCTGCCGCCGGGCGTTGCCGGTACGGTCGTCGAAGTGCGCGTGTTCAACCGCCACGGTATCGACAAGGACGAGCGTGCCATGGCGATCGAGCGGGAGGAAATCGACCGCCTCGCCAAGGATCGCGAGGACGAACGCGGCATTCTGAACCGTGCGACCTTCAACCGTCTGGCGGAAATGCTGATCGGCCAGACCGCTTCGGCAGCGCCCAAGGGCGTCAAGAAGGGCGTGGTCATCGACGAGGACCTGCTGGCAGAAGTCGAGCGTCACGAATGGTGGAAGTTCGCGGTCGAGGACGATCTCCGTCAGACCGGCATCGAAGCCGTCAAGGCGCAGTATGACGAAGCGGTGAAGCTGATTGTCGAGAAGTTCGAGGATCGCGTCGACAAGCTGCAGCGCGGCGACGAACTGCCCCCGGGCGTGCTGAAGATGGTCAAGGTCTTCGTTGCGGTGAAGCGCAAGCTGCAGCCGGGTGACAAGATGGCCGGCCGTCACGGCAACAAGGGTATCATCTCGCGCATCCTGCCGGCCGAAGACATGCCGTTCCTGGAGGATGGCACCCCGGTCGACTTCGTGCTGAACCCGCTGGGCGTGCCGTCGCGCATGAACGTCGGTCAGATCTTCGAGACGCATCTGGGCTGGGCCGCTCGCGGCCTGGGCGCCCAGATCGGCAAGGCGCTGGACAGCTGGCGCGAAGCCAATCCGAACCCCGAGGCCGGCGCACCGCCAGAAGCGATCAAGGACCTGCTCAAGACGATCTATGGCGCCAATTACACCGCCGAGATCGACCAGCGCAGTGCCGAGGATATCGTCGAGCTGGCGCAGAATGTCCGTGGCGGCGTTCCGATGGCGACCCCGGTGTTCGACGGCGCGGTCGAAGCCGACGTGTCGGCGATGCTGAAGCTGGCAGGCCTGGATGAATCGGGTCAGGTGACTCTGTTCGACGGCCGCACCGGCGACAGCTTCGACCGCAAGGTGACTGTGGGCTACAAATATGTCCTGAAGCTGCACCACCTGGTCGACGACAAGATCCATGCACGCTCCATCGGCCCCTACTCGCTCGTCACCCAGCAGCCGCTGGGCGGTAAGGCGCAGTTCGGTGGCCAGCGCTTCGGTGAAATGGAAGTGTGGGCGCTCCAGGCCTATGGCGCCGCCTACACGCTGCAGGAAATGCTGACGGTGAAGTCGGACGACGTGGTCGGCCGCACCAAGGTCTACGAGGCGATCGTCAAGGGCGACGACACGTTCGAGGCCGGCATTCCCGAAAGCTTCAACGTGCTGGTCAAGGAAATGCGCTCGCTGGGTCTCAACGTCGAACTCGCGTCCATGGACGAGGTCGAGGACGACGACGGTTTCGCGGCAGCGGCGGAATAAGGGATTGCCGGGCGCCGTCATGGCGGCGCCCGCTCCCCGTCTTCGCCCGAGAAATACACCCTCTAGAGGGACTTGAAATATGAACGAACTGACGAACTTCGCCAATCCGATCCAGAAGCCGGAAACCTTCGACCAGATCCAGATCGGCCTCGCCTCCCCGGAGCGTATCCGCAGCTGGTCCTTCGGCGAGATCAAGAAGCCGGAAACCATCAACTATCGCACGTTCAAGCCCGAGCGTGACGGCCTGTTCTGCGCCCGCATCTTCGGTCCGATCAAGGACTATGAGTGCCTGTGCGGCAAGTACAAGCGCATGAAGTACAAGGGCATCGTCTGCGAAAAGTGCGGCGTGGAAGTGACCGTGTCCAAGGTCCGCCGCGAACGCATGGGCCATATCGAACTGGCCGCCCCTGTCGCGCATATCTGGTTCCTGAAGTCGCTGCCTTCGCGCATCGGCCTGCTGCTCGACATGCAGCTCAAGCAGCTTGAGCGCGTGCTGTATTTCGAATCCTACATCGTCACCGAGCCGGGCCTGACGCCGCTGGAGAAGTTCCAGCTGCTGACCGAGGACGAACTGCTCGACGCGCAGGACGAATATGGCGAGGACGCCTTCTCCGCCGGCATCGGCGCCGAGGCCGTCAAGCAGATGCTGATGGACCTCGACCTGGAAGGCGAGAAGCTGGCGCTGCTCGAAGAGCTGGCGACCACCAAGTCGGAACTGAAGCCCAAGAAGATCATCAAGCGCCTGAAGGTCGTCGAGAGCTTCCTGGAATCGGGCAACCGTCCCGAATGGATGATCCTGGACGTGGTGCCGGTCATTCCGCCGGAACTGCGCCCGCTGGTTCCGCTGGACGGCGGCCGCTTCGCGACGTCGGACCTCAACGACCTGTATCGCCGCGTCATCAACCGTAACAACCGCCTGAAGCGGCTGATGGAACTGCGTGCGCCGGACATCATCGTCCGCAACGAAAAGCGCATGCTGCAGGAAGCCGTCGACGCCCTGTTCGACAACGGCCGTCGCGGCCGCGTCATCACCGGCGCCAACAAGCGTCCGCTCAAGTCGCTGTCCGACATGCTCAAGGGCAAGCAGGGCCGCTTCCGTCAGAACCTGCTCGGCAAGCGCGTCGACTATTCGGGCCGTTCGGTCATCGTGACCGGCCCGGAACTCAAGCTGCACCAGTGCGGCCTGCCCAAGAAGATGGCGCTCGAACTGTTCAAGCCGTTCATCTACGCGCGTCTGGACGCCAAGGGTCTGTCCATGACCCTGAAGCAGGCCAAGAAGTGGGTCGAGAAGGAGCGCAAGGAAGTCTGGGACATCCTCGACGAAGTCATTCGCGAGCACCCGGTCATGCTGAACCGCGCGCCGACGCTGCACCGCCTGGGCATCCAGGCGTTCGAGCCGGTCCTCATCGAAGGCAAGGCGATCCAGCTGCACCCGCTCGTCTGCTCGGCTTTCAACGCCGACTTCGACGGCGACCAGATGGCCGTCCACGTGCCGCTCTCGCTGGAAGCCCAGCTGGAAGCCCGCGTGCTGATGATGTCGACCAACAACATCCTCTCGCCCGCCAACGGCAAGCCGATCATCGTTCCGTCGCAGGACATGGTGCTGGGTATCTATTACCTGTCCATGGAGCGCGAAGGCGAGCCGGGCGAAGGCATGCTCCTGTCCGACATGCAGGAGGTCCACCAGGCTCTCTATGCCAAGGCCGTCACCCTGCACTCGAAGATCATCAGCCGCGTGCCGCAGACCGACGAGAACGGTCAGCAGTATATGAAGCGCTTTGAGACCACGCCGGGCCGCATGCTGCTGGGCGAATGTCTGCCCAAGTCGCACAAGGTGCCCTTCGACGTCGTCAACCGCCTTCTGACCAAGAAGGAAATCGGCGACGTCATCGACCAGGTCTATCGTCACACCGGCCAGAAGGACACGGTGCTGTTCGCCGACGCCATCATGTCGCTGGGCTTCCGTCATGCATTCCAGGCCGGCATCAGCTTCGGCAAGGACGACATGGTCATCCCCGACAGCAAGGTGACGCTGGTTGACGAAACCAAGGCGCTGGTGGCCGATTATGAGCAGCAGTATCAGGACGGTCTGATCACGCAGCAGGAAAAGTACAACAAGGTGATCGACGCCTGGAGCCGTTGCGGCGACCAGGTCGCGAACGCCATGATGGACGAAATCCGCGCCCAGCCCAAGGATCCGCAGACCGGCCGTCTGGCGCCGATCAACTCGATCTACATGATGGCTCACTCCGGCGCCCGTGGTTCGCAGGCCCAGATGAAGCAGCTCGCCGGTATGCGCGGCCTGATGGCCAAGCCGTCGGGCGAGATCATCGAGACGCCGATCATCTCCAACTTCAAGGAAGGCCTGACCGTCCTTGAATATTTCAACTCGACCCACGGCGCTCGTAAGGGCCTGGCGGACACCGCGCTCGAGACGGCGAACTCGGGCTATCTGACCCGCCGTCTGGTCGACGTGTCGCAGGACTGCACGGTCGTCGAGGAAGATTGCGGCACCGAAAAGGCGCTGGAGATGAAGGCCATCGTCCAGGGTGGTTCGGTCATCGCCTCGCTCGGCGAGCGCATCCTGGGCCGCACCACGGCGCAGGACATCGTCGATAGCAAGGACGGCAGCGTGGTGATCCCGATCGGCACCCTGCTGGACGAAGCCATGATCGCGCAGATCGAGGCGATCGGCACGCAGGCCGTGAAGATCCGCAGCCCGCTGATCTGCGAAAGCAAGATGGGCGTGTGCGGCAAGTGCTACGGCCGTGACCTCGCCCGCGGTACACCGGTGAATATCGGCGAAGCGGTCGGCGTCATCGCGGCGCAGTCGATCGGTGAACCGGGTACGCAGCTCACCATGCGTACCTTCCACATCGGCGGCGCGGCGAACTTCAACGAAACGTCGAACCTCGAATCCATGTCGGACGGCACGATCGAACTGCGTGACATGCCGACCATCATGGACAAGAACGGCCGCCGCCTGTCGCTCGCTCGCAACGGCGAGATCGCGATCATCGACAATGAGGGTCGCGAGCGCGAAACGCACCGCCTGCCTTACGGCGCCACCATCCTGTTTGCGGATGGCGACACCGTGAAGAAGGGCGACCGCTTCGCCGAGTGGGATCCGTTCACCATGCCGGTGATCACGGAAAAGCCCGGTATCGTTAAGTATGTCGACCTGATCGACAACAAGACGCTGACCGAGCAGACCGACGAAGCGACCGGTATCGCGCAGCGCGTGGTGATCGAGCATCGCGGCGCCGCCCGCACCAAGGAAGATCTCCGTCCGCGCCTCACCCTGCTTGACGACCAGTCGGGTGAAGCCGGCCGCTACATGCTGGCGGTGGGTGCCACCCTGTCGGTCGATGACGGTGCGCCGGTTCAGGCCGGTGACGTGCTGGCGCGTGTCAGCCGCGAAGCGGCCAAGACCCGCGACATCACCGGTGGTCTGCCGCGCGTCGCCGAACTGTTCGAAGCCCGCAAGCCCAAGGACAATGCGATCATTGCCAAGGTGTCGGGCCGCGTCCAGTTCCTCAAGGATTACAAGGCGAAGCGCAAGATCGCCATCAATCCTGAGGATGGCGGCGAGCCGGTCGAATATCTGATCCCCAAGAGCAAGGTGATCGACGTTCAGGAAGGCGACTATGTGAAGCGTGGCGACAACCTGATCGGTGGTTCGCCTGACCCGCATGACATTCTGGAAGTTCTCGGCATCGAGCCGCTGGCCGAATATCTGGTCGCGGAAATCCAGGAAGTCTATCGCTTGCAGGGCGTGAAGATCAACGACAAGCACATCGAGACGATCGTTCGTCAGATGCTGCAGAAGGTCGAGATCATCGAGTCCGGCGACACCACGCTGCTGGTGGGCGAGCAGGTCGACCGCGAGGAAATGGACGAGATCAACAGCAAGCTCCAGCCGGGCTTCGCGCCCGCCGCGGGCAAGCCGGTGCTGCTCGGCATCACCAAGGCCTCGCTGCAGACCCGTTCGTTCATCTCGGCCGCGTCCTTCCAGGAAACCACCCGCGTCCTCACGGAAGCGGCGGTTCAGGGCAAGAAGGACACGCTGGTCGGCCTGAAGGAAAACGTCATCGTCGGCCGCCTCATCCCGGCGGGCACCGGCGCGGGCATGAACCGCATGCGCGTTGCCGCCTCGTCGCGTGACGCGGCGATGCGGGCCGCGCTGCGCGCTTCCAGCCAGGTCGACCTGATCGCGCCCAAGACCGCTGCGCAAGAGCATGCGGCCGAACTGCGCCAGGGCCCGGAAGCGGCGATCGGCGACGATCCACTGGCCGCCGTCCAGGGTGAGGACTTCACCACCGAGGACATGGAATAAGCGCTTTGGAAGTTAGGGAGCCGCTCCTTCAGGGAGCGGCTCCCAAGCCTTTGCAGCCGTGATGGACGCAAAAAAGCCCGCCGGATGCGTCAGCGTCGGCGGGCTTTTTTTGAGCAGGATGACATAAGACAAATCCCGCCATCTCAACGTAAAGTCATCTCGCTCCAATTGAAGGGCAGGTGGCCCCTGCCCGTTCGCAAATGCGTCAGCGATCGATCGTCACATCATCGAAATAGACGGTCTGGTGGCCGGTGACGTCCGCGCTGCGATAGCTGCCAAGCTCCGCCCCCAGTTGCGGGCTGACGGCAAATTGGGCCGGGTTGAAACCCCATGGCACGATCTTGTCGACCTTTTCCTGGTCGTTCAGCCAGAAACCGATCCTGCCAGCCATATCGCCGCCACGCCGCGCGGACTGGAGCACGAAGCTATAGCTGTTCCACTCCCCCTTACGGATCGTGCCGCGATAGAGAACGCCGGGATCGCGCGTGTCATAATAGCGATAATTCAGTGCTCCCGGATTGCGGACGGCGATAATGAACTCTTCTACATCCGGTGACTTGTCCTTGCGTCGCGACACCGGGACGATTCGCAGCGACACGACAGGGCCGCCGGGCTTGATATCCTCGCCATTGGGATTGCCGCCCGCCTTGGCCGGCTGGAAGATCTGGAAATGGATCATCTGATGCAGCGGCGTGTCATAGCGATTGTCCAGCTTCATGGAAAAACGGATCCGCGTCGTGCCGCCGTCGCCGATCACGATTCTGCCCCCTTCCCCACCGGGCAAGGGTTTGTAATGCGACCAGAAGCTGTACATGATCTTGTTCTTGGCCGCCCCTTTCTCGCTCGGATCCAATGACACGCGCAGGCAGCTGGGCGGGGTATGGCATCCCTGCGACACGATTTGGGGACGATCCGCCGCCTTGGTGCCTTTGTCGATCGTCGCGCGGAAATCCTGCCGGCTACGCGCATCAACAATGGTGCTCGATTGCTTCGACGCCATTGCCTGCCCTTCGTCGAAATCCATGGACAGACGGCGCCGCGGCTCCGAAGCGGCGATCGTTGCGCTTGCCCCGCAGATCAACAGGCAAGTCCATTTCACAGCAGTCAACTGACGCGCCATATCCGATATCCTTCATCTTCGGGAACGGGATCAACGTGAGAATGCCAATAGCGATCCATCATGCTAACCATATGAACTTGGACGATGGCTGAACAGGAGCGATCCACGGCATCGATGCGCAGGCCAGCCGCCTATTTTCTACTTATTCAATAGAGAAACTTGTTGACTCCCGCGCGGGCCGGCAGATAGATCAATGGATATTATCCGGGGCGAATTTTCGCACCCTGTGCGACCGAGGCGACCACGCCAGGCTCATTCATGACAAGAGGCTGAAGCGTGACCCAAGTTCTGCATCATCCATTCCAGACGACCGAGCAGCAATTGCAGCTGTGCAATCAGGTCGTGGAAAAGTGCCGTGAGAGCAATGAACCACTTTCGGAGCTGGTCGCGATTCTCGCGCAGATCCTGTCGGCCAGACTGGCCGATGAAAGTGCGGCATTTCATTAAAAAAGCCACGGGCCGCGTTGCGGCCGGTGCCCTACCTCATCGCTTTACGACCAGCTTTTTCGGCCGATATTCTTCCAGGCCATCATCGATCAATTGCTCCAATCCATCGAGCGCCCGCGATGGGTTGGACATGTCGAGGCCGCGCATCTGCCATGGTGCGAACCGCCACCACTGAAGGCGAAGAAGCCGTTCGACCAGCAGTTCGTCGAAGCGGAACTTGATGATCTTGGCAGGCGAACCGACCGCCATGGCATAAGGCGGAATGTCCTTGGTCACGACGCTACGCGCACCGATGACCGCGCCATCCCCGATCGTCACGCCATTTTTGATATAGACGCCATGGGCGATCCAGCAGTCATTGCCGATCCGGGTGGGCTGTGGGCGGCCCAGGACGGCGTTCTTCACATGCGCCGAACGGTCGGCTTCATATTCGGCCTTGAACTCAAAGCCGTCGCGAACATCGAAAATACCCTGCTGATATTGGAAGGGGTGCGTACTCAGCCAGTCGACCGGATGATTTCCCTGCCCGATATGTAGCTGATTAGCGAGCGAGCAATAGCGTCCGATATGCGTATGATAGAGGAAGCCACCGGAAACATAGGAAAAGGCCCCCATGCTGAAGTCATGAAAAATCCGTGTTTCCGATATGCGTACAGGCGGTTCGATCTCACCCCAGAGCCGAGCGATTTCCTTTGCCGACATATTGTGATTTATTCCGAAATTACGGAATATCTCCACGATCTCCTTATTCTTGTTTGAAACGTTCATTCTTTTCTTTCTTCAGAAATTTCGTTCGCGGATCAATAATCGGCCAGCGTAGGATTCATGTCCCATATCTCCGCCGTCTCAGGATACAGATTCCGCATCTGCGAAATTTCTTTCTGATAGACGCTATTGAGAAATTCAATATCCTCCGGCTCGACGATCGGTGGATCGACTTCGAGCATTTTCTTGTAGCGATTGTCCTGCATCTTCAGACGCAGAACCTGATCGATCCCATCCTGGAATATCAATGATCGGCCATCATAGCCGATCCGGAAATTCGCGTTGCTGTCTTCCTTGATATTTTTGCCCACGCGATCCGCCACCGCATCCGGGTCAAGACCAAGCCATTGGAATATCTCGCGATCATAGGCCGATTTATTCTTCCCATACTTTTCAAGGAAGAAGACTCGCATATTGTCTTCGCTGAAGACCTTTCGATAATTTGCGATATGATCGGAATAAAAACCAATATCCACCAACCCGAATTTCTTCGGCAGGTTCCGAATCCGGTCGGCCGTTCCGATACGGCCCATGCGAAATTGGTGAAAGAAGCCCGAAATGGCCCGCAGCGAAGGATGGCGCAGGATGACGAGAATCTTCGTTCGCGATCCGAGGAAGGATTTGATGGATTCCGGGATCGGCGGCTTGGCCCTCTTGGCAGGCACGTAAAAGCGGGTATCTTCCCGCTCCGTCCAGAGATAGCCAGGGGTTGCGTCCAGTCGATAGACCGCTTCACCGCCCGACACGTAGCGCTGGAGATAGGCTTCTATCTCCAGATACCATCGCTCCTTGGTGAAGAAATTCAGCTCCTTCTCGGGCGGCATAAAAATCTGCGGATGAGCGGCAAGGCGCGTCGCCAGGGTCGTCGTTCCCGCTTTCTGTGCTCCGGCGATGATCAGATTGGGACGAACGTCTAAGGGCATTTCTTGCTTAATTCTTCCGCAATTTGGATTTTTCCATGAACAGGATATTATTACCCGCTGACGGATATCGGATTCGTGGCTGTCGCTTCTATCCGCGCGCGCCAGCAGGCGATACCCGCTTCGTCCAGTTCCGGCCGATCGATCACATATTCCGCGACCGCAAAACCGTCCTGCATATAATAGCTAGCGTCGTCGCCAGGGAAGACGTTGCTCCAGCGTGCAGCATAGCTGTAGCGATTATGGATGATGAAGCGGCCGCGGCCCTTGGTGCGCCCTTCATGATGCGTGACGGTCGACCCGGCGACATATTCGAACACATTGCGGCCATGGCCTGTGCGATAGCAGAGGTCGATATCCTCTTGCCCGTTGATGAAGACGGTGTCGAACCCACCGACCGACGCGAAATCGGTGGCGCGCATCGCGAAACAGGCGCCGGTGATCGCGCGGAAACGCCGGTTCTGCGTCACCAGCGGTGAATCAGCGGCCTCATCCACATAGATGGGGTAGCCGAGCGGCGTCTTGCCCGAGAAGACCACGCCCACGCACTGCACACGACCGTCGGGATAGAGAAGCTTGGGCTGCGTCCCCATCACTTCCGGGTCCGCCAGCGGCGCCAGCAGCGGCTCCAGCCAGCCCGGCTGCACTTCGGTATCATTGTTCAGGAAGACCACCCGAGCGCCATGCGAAGCGGCAAATCCGATATTGTTGCCCAGCGAGAAGTTCAGATTGTCGAAATTATGGATCACCGTGATGCGGCCATCCCGTGCCGCCCATTCGTCGAGCAGACCGGATGTTTCCTCATCGCTGGCATTGTTCACCATGATGATTTCGATCTTCGCCCGGCCGCAGTGGCGCGCCAGCGCGTTGAGGCATTTGTTGGTCAGCGAATATTGATTGTAGACGCAGACGATGATCGACACGAGATCGGGATCGCGCTGCGGCGCCTGCCCGCGCAGGCCATGCCAGTCGATCACCATCTGATTGAGCGACTGGAAACGCTTTTCGGGACCGACGCGATATCTGGAACCGTCGGCCGGCTCCCCCACCGCCGCGGATCGCCAGGCGGGCACGGCCGGCACGGCGACATCCTCATAGGCTCTGGCAGACAGCGCCCGCAGCGCCTTCATCCGGCCCGAACCGAACGCGGTCTGCACCCGGCGGACATAATCGGGATGACGCTGGTTGACGATTTCCATCGCCGTTTTCATCAACCCTTCCTTCTCCGCACCGAAGCTGGCGGTGCGCTGGTGGAAGACATAGGCGTGCGGCGTGATGAAATTCTTCCACCCGGCCTTCATCGTCCGCATGCAGAAATCATTTTCCTCGCCATAGCCGCGGGGAAAGGCATCCTCGTCGAACAGGCCGACATGCGCCAGCAGATCGCGCCGGATATACATGCAGAAGCCGTTGCCGGTGGGCACATCGATCGGCGCGGTTTCCCCGGTGAAGGCGATGATCCGCTTCGCCCATTCATCATGGGTGAAGCCTTCGGGCATGGGGTTGACGATGTTGGCGGTCGGGAAGGAGAAGGCGCCCGAATTGTCGCCCATCGCCGTCACCGTGCCGGCCTTCGGCGTGCCGAGCGCAATCTTCTGCATGCCCTCGATCCAGCCGTCATGGACGATCGTGTCGCTGTTGAGCAACAGGATGTCATCCTTGTCCGCCCAGTCGATGCCGCGGTTGATCGTGCGGGTGTAGCCCATGTTCCGCGGATTGACGAGCAGGTGAAAGCCCGGATTGCGGGCGAACGCCTCCAGCATCGGCAATATGCGTTCATCGCTGCTGCCGTCGTTGATCATCAGCACGCGGTTGGCGGAGAGATCGGTCTTGGCCAACACGGAATTGAGGCAACGCTCCACGGCGTCGGGCGCGTTATAGACCGGCACGATGATGGTCAGCCGGCGGGTCGCATCGGCACGCAGCGGCACATCCTCGGCCAGGATCGCGGACAGCGCGTGGCGCAGATTGTTGCGCAGCGCGACCGGCGCGAATTGGCGCACAATCTTCTGCCGCCCCGCCTCACCCATGGTGGCGATCAGGCCCGGCTCCTTGCACAGCTTGTTGACGCGCGCCAGCACCGCCTCGACATCCTTGTAGCCCACCAGGAAGCCGGTCTGCCCTTCATCGATCAATTCGGGCACAGCACCCCAGCGATAGCCGATCACCGGCCGGCGCGCGGCCTGCGCCTCCGCCACCGTCCGGCCGAAGGATTCAGCGAAGTGCGAAAGGGTCAGGACGACATTGACCTGCTCCATCGCTTCGGCAGGGCTGTGGGCGTAGCCGGCAAATTCGAGATTGCCCGGCAAATCCCCGGCCTTCAGTTCGGCCACATAGTCATTGTCCGGCCCGATGACGCGGAAGCGGGCGCTGGGAACCAGCGATTCAGCTTTGCGCGCGACCTCGACGAAATCGGCGATGCCCTTTTTCGGAATGTTGGAGCTGACAATGCCGAAGATGATATTTTCACCCAGCACGTTGGGCATGTCGAGCAGATCGACCTTGGCGACGTTGGGCACATGGAAGCTGCGACGGCTGTGGGCGAATAATTGCTGGGTCGCGGCGGAATTGGCGATCACATAATCGGTCTGCTGCAGGACGCGATCGATGATGCCCTGCGCGTCCATGCCCATGCGATTGCAGAGATGTTCGTCATGATCGATCAGTTCGCGAGCATGGATGGCGGTCAGCCGGCCGGCGCGCCGCGCGGCGATCAGCGGATCGACCAGCACGATCGTGTTGCAATAGACCAGACTGATATTGCACTGTTCGATGATGTGGGTGAAATCCTCGATCGAGGTTTCATCGGGCTTGCGGTTCTTCGACCACTGGAAATAAGGGAAGCAGAAGACGCCACTGCTTTTCTGGCGCAATATTTCGATATAGTCGAGATTGCCTTCGCCAGGCATCGCGACATAGACATTCAGCCGCATCTGCGCGAGCGCTTCGAGCATATCGAGGAAGCTGCGCTCCCCGCCGAACATCTGCGCATTGCCTTCATGGGCGCACAGGAGAATGGAGGGCGCATCGTCGATGACCGACACATCGCCCTTTAGCCATGACTGGGGATCGAGCGCGCGGCGACGCGGTGCGATCCTGCGCCCCTCCCGCTGCCCGCTCCTGGCATAATGGGTGAGAGGATTGATCCCGGCCTGCTGCACGTCGGGATTGACCTCAAGATAGGAGGTCGTGCTGAAATGGGGAGAAGGATTGCGCCCCAGCCGTGCCCCGAGCCAGAGATAATGCTCGACCGGGTCCATCTGGAGAATTGCAACGTCCGGATAGGTTTTGAGATACCATGCGGCGTCGAACAGGTCCGACTCCTTGATCCGGGCAACGTCATCGGCAGACACCGCCCCGGCCAATTTCACATTCTGCACCAACTTCCCCTCTTATTCCTGACGATCAGCCAAATGGCTCGTCGGTAGCCTCTCCCATGGCCCCGGTCATCCTCAGCGCAATGGACTTGCGTCTGCCATTAATCGTCACTGGGACGGATATAGCCTGACCTTTGGGGCGTGCCAAAGCAAGTGTAAAAAGTCGTTAAGTTTGTCCTATCCGTGCCCATGACGCCCACAAACTGCACGATATTTGTGAAGTTGATACGTCGAACAATCGAATAGTCATGGACCAGGACAGATGATCCGGCCCGGTCGGATCAAGTTCGTCGCTCCAATGTTTCGCCATCATTGCGATATAGTAGCGAAGCGCCGGCGTGCGCCTCTTGCCACGGGATGAAGACGCGCTTCAGAAAAGACGGAAGGAGACTGGTCTTCCGTCGAGGAAGGCACATCAGCACCGCAATGATGTTCGGGCGAACGCCGTGACGGGCGACAACGGCACCCGCGTCGTTCAGCCGGCGTTACGGCCGAACGACGCGCGTGCGGCTCAATTCCGGTCTGGGGACATCCTGGCGCGCAATGCCTCCATCGTCGCGTTGGGCGCGCGCCCTTCCGCCACGCCATGGCGGATATAGTGACGATAGGGGTCGACGCCCGAATCGCGCAGATCCTCATGGGCGGCGATATACCAGGCAGGATCGAAGCCGGCATGGTCCTCCAATATCCGCCGCTGCCGTTCGATGGTCTTGCGCCGCGTGAGCGCCGGAAAGGGCAAGACAGCCTGCGCCAGCATCGCCCGGAGCGTCACCAGGAATTGCTGGTATATCTGCTCACCGGCCTGGCGCGTACCCATGGCGTCGTTCCGCCGGGCTTCCACATCCTCCCGGCTGGCGATCATCATCGCCTGCAACATGTCGCGTTGCTGCCGGGCGCCTTCACGCGCCGTCTCCACCGACTGAAGCGCGATGCCATGCTGCTGCTCAAGCTGCACCAGGCGCGCATCCTTGTCCTGCAGCACGGCGGTGAAGTCGCGCATCGTCTCGACGAAGCGCCGCTCGCTGGCACCCGACTGCGCCAGATTCTCGCGCATGCGTCCCTCGGCGACATCCATTTCATGCCGGAGCCTGTGGATTTCCTGCTCATGCTCGCCGGCCCGCTGGCGCACATCCGCAAGCGCCCTGCCGGCCTCCACCAATTCGGCATCCCGCGCGGCGAGCAAAGCGGTCAGGCTCTCCAGGCCGTCACGGCTGCTGACAAGCTCCGCCTCACGCCCCATCAATTGCTCGACCAGGCCGGCCATCTCATGGCGGATAGCAGCGAGTTCGGCCTCGCGGCCGACCAGCTGCTCGGCGATGCCCGCCATCTCGTCACGGGCAACCGCAAGGTCAGCTTCCCGCCCGACCAACTGCTCTGTAACGCTCGCAATCTCGTCGAAGCGACGCTGGATCTCCTGCTCCGCCGCGGCCCGGCCTCTCTCCATGGAAGAGGCGCGGAAGCGTTCCTCCTCCAGTTTCTGGTCGAAGACCGCCTTGGCGGTTTCATAGGCCTCGCGCTCGACCCTCGCCTGCCGCTGCATCGCAATCAGTTCCTCGCCCGTCTGCTCGCTTTCGAGCTGGCGCTGACGCAGTGCACTTTCGGTTTGGGCAAGGGCGTGCTGCAAGGCCGACAGTTCAGCCTCGCCCGCCTCGCGCACGGCCTGCAATTCCGCGGCCAGGCGCTGGGATTCCGTTTCCCATTGCTGTGCCAGTTGTTCGGTCTGGACGGCCTTGATCTGATGATCGCCGGAGGTTCGCTCGGTATCCGCCAGCACGACGGTCAGGCTTGCCAGATCCCGGTCGCGCACCGCCAGCGCGGCATCCCTGTCCTGCAGGTCGCGAGTCAGCGTTCCGATCGCTTCATCCCGCATATCGAGTTCGCCCTGCAACCGGGCCTTTTCATCCGCGAGGGTCGCCTGAGCGCGATCAGCATCCACGGCCGCCGTTTCCAGAGCCTGCTTTTCAGCCAGCAGCGCCGCCTGCTCCTGCACGGCAACGGCCTGCTCGGCTTCGAGCTTTTCGCGCAGCCCGCGGAGAGTATCGCGCTCCTGCTGCGTTGCCAGATGCTTTTCTTCCAGTTGCGCCTTCATTTCGCGCAACCCGTCCCGCTCCTTCTGGGTCGCGAGATGCCTTTCTTCCAGCGCCGTCTTCGCCCGCTGAATCGCGTCCGCGCGCTCCTGCGCCGCCTTCGCCTCGGCTGCAATCCCGGCCTGGGCCGCCTTGAGCGCCTCCTGCTCCTTAACCGCTCCGGCCAGAGCCTCGTCAAGGCTCGACGCCCGGTCCTGCAGATCGTCCCGTTCCTTGGCGGCAGCCGCCTGCTCCGCTTCCAGTTGCGCCCTCACTTCTCGCAACCCGTCCCGTTCCTTCTGGGTCGCCAGATGGCGCTGCTCCAGTGCGGTCTTGGCGCGCTGAATCGCGTCGGCCTGTTCCTGCGCCTTCACGGCCCGGGCCTCGATTTCAGCCTGCGCCGCTTTGATCTCGTCGCGTTGCTGGCGAGCCTGCGCCACGGCGCTTTCCAGCGCCTGCGTCTTTTGCCGCAGTTCCTCGCGCTCCTTTTGCGTCGCGCGATGCTGATCCTCGACCGCAGCCTTTTCCTTCTGCAGCGCCTCGCTGCGCTGAAGCGCTGCGGCCGCCTTGGCTTCGACGGCGGCCCGTTCGACCTTTACCGCATCCTGCTGACTTTTCGCCTGCGCGACAGCCTGCTCCAGTTCGGCCTTGCGCGCCTCGCTTTCTTCATGCTCCTGCTTGAGCTGACCGATATGCGCAAAACGCTCGTCATTTTCCTTGACGATCGAACCGAGCGCATGGCCCGCTGCGGTAAATTCGGCATGGACGGCATCCAGCACCGCCCTTCCGGCGTCGTTTTCCCCATTTGCCGCGAAATCCTTGAGCACGTCATAGGTGGTCTCCACCCATTTTGCGGCATAGCTCAGCGAACGCAGGCTTTTCCCGGCTTCTTTGTGATGGCGTAGCCCGTCCGCCAGGAAGGTGCTGAGTTCACGGCGCAATTTGTCGGAATTGCGGGGCCAGAACAGGCCCAGATTTTCCTGCGAGCGCTCGATGAAACCGACATAATCGTCCATCAGATCGTCATAGGTCGTAAAGAAGCGGCGCAATCCCCGTGTGCCACGCTCCCCCTCCAGCGTGTAGCGCAGCCACAACAAGATACCCTTGGACATCAGGAATTTGTTGCGACGCTCCAGCGAACGGCCGACCTCGACCGGGTTACGCAGCGTATGGATGACGACCGGCTCGATCCCTTGCCCCTCGAATACCGTGCGCCAGAAGGGCATGAGCAGGGAAAGGCGAGGATCCTTTATCACGAACAGGTTGGACTTGCCGAACTCCGCTTCGATGCAGGCCTCCGCCCGTTCGCGATAGCGGTCCATGGCGGAGGATCGGAACCAGTTGGGATTGAATTCCATCCAGTCCGCCCATCCCGCACCGCCCGAACTGAGAATCTTCTCGTTCAGCTCATAGATGGGTCGGGATTCCCAATAGCCCGATGCATTATATTCGTCCGCAGGCATCTGGTTGGGCGAAGTGTCGCACCCCAGAAGATTGAGCGTGCGCGACAGCGCGCTGGTGCCGGAACGATGCATCGCCACGACGAGAACGGCCGTGCGCTTGGCCTGAACAACGGGATGGATATCGGGCGCATCCGCCATGCCCGCGGGGTTCCGCAGGCTACCGTCATTCGCCGCACCCCTATTTGTCGTCGACACCATATCGTCCACTTAACGCCCGCCTCTCAGCCCCTGATGGGCCGTATCTCTGACCGCAACGCCCTGCATGTCAATGAGAAACCCCGCACTTCCGCTGTCACGGCATAGCCACCCCTCATGCAGGCGAACGATTTCATCGCCATATCAACCGTTGTAGCTAGACAACTATAATATAGACGCGCGCAGGATATCCGATTTCCATATCGCCGATTTTTGATGCGCCGCAACATCGTCTTGCAATCGCTTCCGGCGCCATTTACACCCCCCGGAGCCTTCTACGGGAGACAGATGTGCGTAAGGGAATAATATTGGCGGGCGGGTCCGGTACCAGACTCTATCCGCTAACCAAGGGCGTCTCCAAGCAATTGATGCCTGTCTATGACAAGCCGATGATCTATTATCCATTGTCGACCCTGATGCTTTCGGGGATCCGTGATATCCTTATCATCACTACGCCGCATGATGCTCCTTCCTTTCAGGCATTATTGGGCGACGGCAAAGAACTGGGCATTTCCCTCTCATACGCCGTCCAGCCCGAACCCAAGGGCTTGGCTCAGGCCTATCATATCGGCGCCGACTTCATCGGCAGCGACCCTTCCACACTCGTACTGGGCGACAATATCTTTTACGGCCATGGCCTGGTCGACCTGTTGATCCGCGCGGGGCAGCGCGACAACGGCGCCACCGTCTTCGGCTATTATGTCGGCGATCCAGCCGCCTACGGCGTCGTGTCCTTCGACAAGGAGGGCCGCGCCGAGACGATCGAGGAAAAACCAGCCCAGCCCAAGTCCAACTATGCCGTCACCGGCCTCTATTTCTATGATGGCCGCGCCGTCGACATGGCGCGCGACCTGGCCCCCTCACCCCGTGGCGAGCTGGAAATCACCGACCTCAACCGCCTCTATCTGGAGGAGGGATCGCTTTCCGTCGAGATCATGGGGCGTGGCTACGCCTGGCTCGATACAGGCACGCACGGATCGCTGCTCGATGCCGCGCTCTATGTTCGCGTGACCGAGGAGCGGCAGGGCCTCAAAATCTGCTGCCCTGAGGAAATCGCCTGGCGGCAGGGTTTTATCGACGATGGCCAGCTCGAAGCTCTTGCCTCGCCGCTGCGCAAGAGCGGCTATGGCAACTATCTGATGGACCTGCTCAAGGGTAAGGGCGCAATTGCATGAACGTCATTGAAACGGCCATTCCCGGCCCGCTGATCATCGAACCGCGCATATTCGGCGACGATCGCGGCTTTTTCTACGAAAGCTGGAATGCCACCGCCTTCAAGGCAGCCGGGCTCGACCTCCACTTCGTGCAGGACAATCACAGCAAGTCGGCGCGCGGCGTGCTGCGCGGTCTGCATTTCCAGAACCCCAATCCGCAGGGCAAGCTGGTGCGCGTCACAGCCGGTCGCGTGTGGGATGTCGCGGTCGACCTGCGCAAGTCCAGCCCCCATTTCGGCAAGTGGGTAGGCCTGGAACTGTCCGCCGCGAACAAGCGCATGTTCTGGGTGCCCGAAGGCTTCGCGCACGGGTTCGTCGCGCTGGAGGACGGCACCGAATTTCTCTACAAATGCACTGCCACCTACGATCCTTCGGCCGAACAGTCGCTGATGTGGAACGATCCCGCGGTCGGGATCGAATGGCCGCTTGAGGGACTGGAGCCGCAATTGTCGGGCAAGGACGCGGTCGGCAAGACGCTGGACGAGATCGAGGCCTTCGCATGAAGGCGCTGATCGTAGGCGCCAAGGGCCAGTTGGGTCGCGGCTTGCAGGCGACAGCCCCAGCCGACGCGATGTTGACCTGCGTCGATGTCGATGAACTCGATATCACCCAGCCGGAGGCCGTGCAGGCCTTCGTCGCGCGGGAACGGCCCGACCTGCTGTTCAACGCCGCCGCCTATACCGCGGTGGACAAGGCCGAGCAGGAAGAGGAACTGGCGCTGGCGATCAACGGCACGGCGGTCGGCACGCTGGCCGACGCCGCCCGCGCGGTCGGCGCCCGTTTCGTCCATGTGTCGACGGACTTCGTCTTCGACGGCTTGGCAGGCGTGCCCTATCGGCCCGATGCGCCGACCGCTCCGTTGAGCGCCTATGGCCGCACCAAGCTGGTCGGCGAGGAACTGGCGGGTCCGAATGCGCTTATCGTGCGAACCGCCTGGGTCTATGCGCCGACGGGCGGCAATTTCGTGCGGACGATGCTTCGACTAATGGGTGAGCGGCCGGAGGTGCGCGTCGTCGCCGACCAGATCGGCACGCCTACCTATGCACCCGGCCTGGCGAGTGCGCTCTGGACGATGGCCCGGGCCGGCATCACCGGCCTGCACCATTATACGGACAGTGGCGCGGCCAGCTGGTACGACTTCGCCGTCGCGATTCAGGAGGAAGCGCTGGCGGCAGGCCTGCTGGGACAGGAAGCGCGGATCGTGCCAATTCCAAGCAGCGACTATCCCACCCCTGCGACGCGACCGCATTATTCGGTGCTGGACAAGGCATCGACCTTCGCCGCGCTGGGCGGCCCCACGCCGCACTGGCGCGCGAACCTGCGCGTCATGATCGCCGCCATCAAGAGCGAGGGATAAGGTACGGCCCTGCTTCCCAAGGATGGCAAGCGGGGCCGGCCAGCCGGCCTCGATCGTGCTGCCTACTATCTGACGCGGGTCGCGCGCTCCAAGTTTTGTGGTCGCATCGTTTAAGCGGAACCGTAGGCCAGCGCAGCTAAAACCGGTTCCCACTTTTGGCTGCGCTGGCCTTTGGCTCCGCACAATGCCCTGACGGATGATGGCGCCGATTACACGAACCGATCAGGAGACGAGCGGCCGATCCCCGACGGCGTCCGGGTCGACCGTCACACCCAGCGCACGCAGCAACGCCATCGCGCTGTCATCCCAGCCATCCATAGCCCAAGGCGCCGGATCAGGCTCCCGCAACACATTAAGGATATGGGCGCCGAGGGCATCGGGCGCTTCGTCGTCGAAATAGAAGAGCCCTGGCCGAGCCAATTCCCGAAACACCGGCAGATCGCGCGCCAGCACCTTGCGCCCCTGCCACAAAGCCTCGACGATGGGCAGGCCGAAGCCCTCACCGCGGGACGGCATGACGACCAGGGCGGCGCACGCATATAGCGCATTCAACAGCTCGTCCGATGCCTGTTCGAGCCATGTGAAGCGAGCGCCTTCCGCCTCAAGCGACCGCATCCGCGCCTGCAACGTCTCGGTGCGCCAGCCGGGGCGGCCAACGAGCAGGAGGTCAGGGGCATCCTCCCCCGCCACCCGCCAGAGATGCGCCATTGCGTCGAGCACACAGTCATGCCCCTTGCGCGGCTCCACCGTGCCAACCATCAGCACCGTCTGCCGCTTCCTGGCTCGCCTGATGGCGTCATGCCCCCGCTCGCCAATGCCCTGCGTGGGATTGGTCGCCTCCACCGCCCCGCTCAACGAGATAACGGGGCGCACAATTGCCATCCGGCGCGGCGCCTTCATGGCGGCAAGCCAGTCGTCCAGATCAGCCGCGACCTGCCGGGAGATGCAGATGGCGCTGTCGGCACGACGGGCCAGCACGTTGATCCATTTGCGGAAATTGCGCCCAGTGCTCTCCGGAAACCATTCGGGACGTTGGAGCGGCAACAGGTCATAAACGAGAATGTGGATCGTCGCCCCGCGCCGCCGCCAGCGCGCGATCTGACGTTCATGACGCGACAGGCGGTGCGCGGCGAGATCCAGGCCCAGGAACATATCCCCAGCCCCGGCCTGAAGCAGCGGCGCGTCCGTTTCGGGCAGCGACAACCGGCCGGTTTCGCGATCGAACCGGGCTATGCCATAGCCGCGCCGCGCCGTTGCAGCGATCGGCAGCAGCATGACATCACCCAGATCCATACGATGGAGATGGAGCCAGATCGCCCGCACGACGCGCTGGATGCCGGTACCGGCATCATGCTGCGCAATCGTCGAAACATCGACCAAAAGCCGGCGAGGCGCGAAAGGCCCCGTGGCGGATCGTCCCATTGCCGTCGAAACGAAGCGTTCCAGCAGCCCTGCCAGCCATTTCATTCGCGATCATGCGCCTGATAATAATCATAGGCCGCGTCCATGTCGGTGAAATGGGTCAGCGACCCCCCGGCCAGCACCGATGCACGGTCACAATGTTCGCGAATATAGCCATCATTATGCGACACGAGGATCATCGCGCGATCCTTGCGCTTCACGAACAGTTCATCGTGGCACTTCTGCTGGAAGCGCGCATCACCGACCGCCACAATCTCGTCAATGAGAAAGCAGTCGAAATCGACGGCGAGCGAAATGCCGAAGCCCAGCCTTGCACGCATACCGGCGGAATAGGTTCTGAGCGGTTCGCGCATATAGCGACCCAGTTCGGCGAAATCGTCCACCTTGGCAGCTGCCTCTACCGGATCGGAACCATAGACGCGGCAAATGAAACGCAGATTGTCGAGGCCGGTCAACGACTGTTGAAAGGCGCCGGAAAAGGCCAGTGGCCAGGAAATCGACATGTCGGTGAGGAGGCGACCGGACGTCGGCTGTTCGACCCGGCCGATCAGACGGATCAAGGTCGACTTGCCTGCACCGTTACGCCCCAATATCCCGATCTTCTCACCCCGCTCCAGCGTGAGGTTGAGGTCGCGGAATACCCAACGTGGCCCGGAGCGTATCCGATACGCCTTCGAGACATTTTCCAGCCGGATCATGCAGGAACCAGATTGCGGCTTGCGTGCCGGATTTCAGCCAGAGCCAGAACCGTGAAGAAAAGATTGCACATAGCCATGTAGCCCAGATCATAATGCGCCACAAAATGAGAACCGAAAAACCCATCGCGTACGCATTCCACACCATGCACCATTGGCAGCAAGAGAATGAAATTTGCAAATTTCGTCGGCAGCGCGTCGATGAGAAAACCGGCACCCGATAGCGGGAACAACAGATAGGCGGCAGGGTGCCAGAATTTATCGACCAGCTCGCTCCGGTGCGACAATGCGCCCAGGAACATGCCCAATGACGTCCCCCACCAGGCGAGCATGACCCAGCCGATGACGACCTTGAGGACATCTTCCGGTGGCTGCAACAGACCGACTGCCGCAAAAATGATCGTCAATACGAGGAAAGAGGTGGCCACGCCGACCCCTTCCAGCAACAGGCGGGCGGCGAAGATATCAATGATGCGCACATTGCGATGATACATCAGCGACAGATTCGGCTCGATCGAATCCACCAGACGCGACGGCATGTTGCGCCATACCAGCACGCTCGAATAGCCAGTCAACGCGAAAGCGGCAATCGGCAGATCCGAGCCATGCGTAGCCTTCGTCAAGCCCCAGATAGTGGTAACGCCAAGCGTGAAGATCATCGGCTCGATGAACAACCAGAGAAAGCCGATATTGTGACGACCATAGCGGGTGATCACTTCGCGCATCAGCAGCGCGCCGATCACCCGCCGCTGGATCGTACAGGACCGAAGGAAGCTGGTCCTCGGCTCGTCCTGACGCTCGTCCGACATCAGTCCTTATGTTCCTTGATACCGCTGACCAGCATCGAAAGCACCGCCCATACGACAAGGCCGACGACGAAAGTGCTCAATATGCCGCGCAGACGACGCGGTTCGGCCGCATAGTCCGGCCGGTTCGGCTCGACGATCCGTTCGACATAGGCGCGCTTGCGGCGTGCCTCGTTCCGCGCATCCTGCAACGAGGATATCGCAGCCGCCAGTTGCTTGTCGGCAAGCTGGCTTTCCAGTTGCAGCCGCTGGAATTGCACGGCGGTGGCGGCAAGCGACTTCTTGCTGCCGGCGACCAGACCGATCTGCTGGTCGATTTCCTTGCCCAACTCCTCGACGCGGGTCTGCAAAACGGGAATCTGCGGATTCTGCGGTGTGAAGACACGGAGCTGGACGAGCTGGGTCTTGGTCGCGATCAGCTCGTCCTGAAGCTTCGAAATCATCTGCAGCTGGACCGTGGCCTGCTGCTCGGGATCGACCACCCCTTCACGGTTCCGATAGTCCGACAGGGCCGACGCAGCCTGCCGCGCCATTTCCTTCGCTTCGCCCAGTTCCTTGTTCGCATAATCGATCAGGTCCGACCGCGCCCGCGCATTGAGCGTGTTGACCAGCCGCTCTGCCTGATTGAGCAGGCGACGGTTGATTTCGAACGCTTCCTGCGGCGTGAAGGCGCGAACCTTCAATGTCGTGATCGACGACACCACGTCATGATCGACTTCCACCTTGTCGGAATAATATTTGTAAAGGCGTTCATGCCCGCCCTTGAAGCCGAAAGGGTCGAAGCGGTTGAGTATCGATATATCGCCATTGCCATAGGCCTTGGCCACCATCCCGTCCCGGTTCAGCGCATCCAGTGCATCGCGCGAAAGTATGTAATCGTGCGCCGCATAGCCTTCGTTCGCATCATTGGACATGCCCCCTGCCTTGAACAGGATGCCGAGGCTGGAATTATTGCTTTTATCAGGACTTCGCACGACAAAGCGCGACTCCGACAAATATACATCGGAACTCAAGCCAAAATATAAGGCAGCGAGCGCCGTGGGGATAAGTACCGCTGCGACAAAAAGGGTTGGCAACTTGCCAACGCGCTCAGGAATTTTTATCATCGGCATCCATCAGCCCGTGGTTCGCGGCTGTGTTAGGAGCAGCCTTTCCCAAAGTCCAGCATATTGCAACGCGATAGGGCGGGCCACGAATGGCGCGTTGCACAATAGCCATACTCCTCCTTTGTATTCGTGGATCACCATGCTAGGGAAAATCTCCTCAACCGAAAGCGGGGCCGGAATTACTCATGAAAATCACGATGATCGGCACGGGTTATGTGGGCCTTGTGTCGGGAGCCTGTTTTGCGGATTTCGGGCATGACGTCGTCTGCGTCGACAAGGACGCGGGCAAGATCGCGGCGATCGAAGCCGGGCGGATGCCGATCTACGAGCCGGGCCTCGACCAGCTGGTGGGCAGCAATGCGGCGGCCGGCCGCCTGACCTTCACCACCGATCTGGCAACCGGCGTCAAGGGCGCGGACGCGATCTTCATCGCCGTCGGCACGCCCTCGCGCCGGGGCGATGGCCATGCCGATCTGTCCTACGTCTATGCTGCAGCGCGGGAGATCGTCGAGGCGCTCGACGGCCCGGCGGTGATCGTCACCAAGTCGACCGTGCCCGTGGGCACTGGCGACGAGGTCGAGCGGATCGCCCGCGACCTGCGCCCCGATCTCGACATCCAGTGCGTGTCGAACCCTGAATTCCTGCGCGAAGGCGCGGCGATCGGCGACTTCAAGCGGCCCGACCGCGTCGTCGTGGGCACCACCGGCTCGGAACGCGCGATCGCGGTGATGAGCCAGGTCTACCGGCCGCTCAACCTCAACCAGGCGCCGCTCATGTTCACCGGCCGTCGCACCGCCGAGCTGATCAAATATGCCGCCAACGCCTTCCTGGCGACCAAGATCACCTTCATCAACGAGATGGCCGACCTGTGCGAAGCGGTCGGCGCCGAGGTGCAGGACGTGTCGCGCGGCATCGGCCTCGACAATCGCATCGGCTCCAAATTCCTGCACGCAGGGCCGGGCTATGGCGGCTCCTGCTTCCCCAAGGACACGCTGGCGCTGGTCAAGACCGGCCAGGATCATGACGCCCCCAGCCGCATCGTCGAGACGGTGGTGCAGGTCAACGACCTGCGCAAGCGGGCCATGGGCCGCAAGATCGTCAAGGCGCTGGGCGGCGACGCCCGCGGCAAGACGGTCGCGCTGCTCGGCCTCACCTTCAAGCCCAACACCGACGACATGCGCGACGCGCCCAGCATCGCCATCGTCCAGGCGCTCGAGGATGCCGGCGCGAAGATCGTCGCCTATGATCCCGAAGGCATGGAGGTCGCCGCGCCGATGATGCCCGGCGTCACCATGGCGAAGGACGCCTATGAGGCCGCCAGGGATGCCGACGCCCTCGTCCTCGTCACCGAATGGGATATCTTCCGCGCCCTCGATCTGAAGCGCCTCGCCGGTTCGATGAACGGCAACGCCCTCGTCGACCTGCGCAACATCTACCCCGTCGCCGAAGCCGCAGAGGCCGGCTTCTCCCTCTCCCGCGTCGGTGGCGCGGG
>NZ_QJQX01000014.1 GCF_013393185.1 Sphingobium lactosutens
GGTGGACACATCTTTCACACCGCCTCACTCAACCGAACAGGTGCGCGGAATTCCGCGCTTACGCTGGACGCGATGGCGTTGGCCGGTCCCGGCCAAGCGGTGTGGGCGTCGCTTCCCTCTAGGCCCGTCGCGGCGGGCGGCAAGCCGGCCTGTGGCGCGGCTCCTCCACTCGCGTTTCGGTCCTTCGGATGCAGCCCGTCGCTTTGCCGGGCCTGCCGGTGCGCTCTTGCCGCCCACCCCGCTTTCCGGGGCCGGTGCGCGCAAGAGGAGTAAGGAAGATGGAACTCAAGCATATCGACATTGCCTGCCTCTCGATCTCGCCTGCGAATATGCGGGGCGTGAAGAAGGCGCCGGACCTCACCAATATCCTGCCGTCCGTTCGGGCGAGGGGCGTGCTGGTGCCGCTGATCGTGCGAGCAAAATCCTGTCCCGAGCCTGTCGAGGGAGGGTCGCCCACCACCTATGAGATTGTTGCGGGCAAGCGGCGCTATCATGCCGCCATGATCGTGGCGCAGGAAGTCCACGACCCTTGTCACGGATGGCCACTGATGACCTGATACATTGATGTGGAAAGTCGGAGGAACATGGTCAGGGAAGGACAAATTCCTCGCAACACGGGAACCGAACCGGCAATTAAAACCTAGGATTTCTCAATGTTTGGACGCGGATGGTCGCAAATGGATTACACTTGCAAAATTGTCTAACTAGATTAGACACTTAGATCGTATTTATGCTGACCTTTTGGTTCTCGTGGTACATTTTGCGGTATCTTACCGCCGCTGACAGTCAATCAAGAATTTGAAATCATAACGTTATTTATTCGCTTGGATTCCGTCCCCGGCACCATTTTCCTTGATTTTCCTGTTCATGGCCGTCCGGAATAGATGGTATATTTGGGCGGGTTTGCGGTATCTCGTGTCATCGGTCCTGCAATTCTCCGCAAAAGTGGGCTTTGAAAATTCCCTAGTTGTTGGCCCCTTCATCTCATTCTGCCGGGGCTAGCCCCGGCAGAATGAGATGAGCCGACATCGTCCTCATCTCCTTTGCAGACGCGGAGACGGGGCCGATGATCCGACTTGGAGAATTGATGATGATCCTCGAGCTACATCGGCAGGGCGTATCGATATCCGCCATCGCCCGACGCACTGGCCGCGACCCCAAGACCATCCGCAAATATATCGAGCGGGGTGTCGAAGCCCCGGTTTATGGCCCGCGCGCGCTGGGGCGGCCGAACAAGCTGGCGCCCTATCTGGAATTTCTGCGCGAGCGGGTGACGGCCTTTCCCGATCTGACAGCGGCGCGCCTGACGCGGGAAATCCGTGAGCTGGGCTATATGGGCGCCTATACCGCCGTGAAGCGGTTCCTGGCGGCGATCCGACCGGAAAACGGCCCCAAGCCCTTCGAGGTGCGGTTCGAGACGCCGCCAGGCGTGCAGGCGCAGGTCGACTTCGCCCGGTTCGTCGTTGATTTTACCGATGAGCCCGGCGTCAGCCGGATCGTCTGGCTGTTCAGCCTGGTGCTGGGGCATTCGCGCTTCCTGTTTGCACGCTATGTCATGCACCAGGATCTCCAAACCCTGTTGCGCTGTCATATGCAGGCCTTCGAAGCGATCGGCGGCGTCCCGATCGAGATCCTCTACGATCGCATGAAAACCGCCGTGACGGGGGAGGATGATCAGGGCCATATCATCTACAATCGATCATTGCTGGCCCTGGCGCGGCATTACCGCTTCGTACCCCGCGCCTGCCGCCCCTATCGGGCCAAGACCAAGGGAAAGGTCGAGCGGCCGTTCAGCTATATCCGCAAGGACTTCTTCCTGGGCCGGAGCTTCCGCAATCTGGAAGATCTCAATGTCCAGCTGATCGACTGGCTCGATACCGTCGCCAACGTCCGTGTCCACGGCACGACGCAGCGGATCATTCTCGAAGCCTTTGCCGCCGAGCAGCCTGAGCTGCAACTGCTCCCAGCAGGGCGCTTCGATGCCGTGCTGAAGCTGGAGCGCCGCGTCAGCCACGACGGCATGGTCTCCGTCGGCGGCAACTATTACAGCGTTCCCGATCGCACCCGGCGCATCGTCGAAATCCAGCAACTGCCTGACAAGATCCGGATCATCGACCTGGGCAATGTCATTGCCGAGCATCCTGTCCTGGAGGGGCGCCGGCAATACAGGATCGACCCTGCGCATCGAACCGGAGGCAACGGCGCCAAACGCCGTCACCATGGGAAAGAAGTTATCGCCATTGGTCGTATCGGCGAGCATGTCGCGGTGCGCTCTCTGGCGATTTATCAGGCGATCGGCAGCCAGCTGGCCCGAGGAGAACGGCCATGAACCACGTTGCTGCCGCTTCCCGCCTCGATAATATCCGCCGCAGCCTGGTTCATCTCAAAATGTCGCGCGCCCTGGAGATGCTCGACGTCACCCTGCGCGGAATCGAGCAGGGTAAGATCGATGGCATTGAGGCCATCGACATATTGCTGAACGAAGAACTGTCGCTGCGGGAGAACCGCAGGATCAAGGCGGCCCTGCGCATGGCAAGGCTGCCGATCATCAAGACGCTGGACGGATATGACTTCTCCTTCCAGCCCTCGCTCGACCGCAATCGGATCCTGGCGCTGGCTGGCCTTGACTTCATCAACCGGGCCGAGGTCGTGCATCTTCTGGGGCCTCCGGGCACCGGGAAGAGCCACATCGCTACCGCCCTCGCAGTCGAGACCGTCAAGGCGGGCAAGAGCGTCTACTTCATCCCGCTCGCCGATCTGATCGCTTCGCTGGCCAAGGCCGAACGTGAGGGCACCTTGCGCGAAAGGATCCGCTTCCTGTGCCGCTCTTCCCTCCTCGTCGTCGATGAGATCGGGTATCTCCCCGTTACGCCTGGCGGCGGCAACCTGTTCTTCCAGCTCGTCAACGCCCGATACGAAAAGGGCGCCATGATCCTTACATCCAACCGCGGCTTCGCCGAATGGAGCGATGTCTTTGGCGATCCGGTGGTCGCCACCGCGCTGCTCGACCGCCTTCTTCACCACGCTGTGGTCATCCAGATCGAGGGCTCCAGCTATCGCATGCGACAGCACGCCGACCTGCTGCCTGAACATGCGCGCGCTACACCGCCCATCAACCCGTCGCCCTTGCCCAAACGGCGCGGCCGCCCGCCAACGAAGGAAAAGCCCGATCCCATCACGGCTGATCACCGGCATAAACCCTCCCGCCAAACTAGGGAATTTTAGATGCCCACTTTTGAGGAATCTTCGGTGCCCGTTGACATCTCGTCCACCCTCGTCCG
>NZ_QJQX01000015.1 GCF_013393185.1 Sphingobium lactosutens
CAATACGTTGGAACACAACCATATTACTCAAAGCAATACAAATATAAATGCATTTACGCAATCGGCAATCAAAAAATAGCTTTAGAAAGAATCGCAATGTGGCTATTAGATAACAACCGTATACCAAAAGAACTACTAGAAATCGGAGTATCCATAAACGATGTGAAATATTGGTATGAAAAAGTTGAAAAAACATTACAGAACTACTCTTTAACTAACCATAAAAACACCTGAAAGGAGCATTACTATGGCATTTCTAACAAATTACAAAGCAAACGGAAAAAGATACTTTTATGTAGAAAAATATGTTGGTAAAAAACCATATACCTGCAAACAAAGTGAACGTATTTATTCGATTGGAAACGAAAGAATCACATTAGAAAGGCTCACTTTATGGATTTTAGATAACAGTTTCATTCCAAACGAATTAATAAAGATCGGAATATCAATTAACGATATAGAGAACTGGAGAGAAAAAGTAGAAAACACCATAAAGAGATACTCTTTATAAATAAAACTAAAGAAAAAAGACTGATATTTTTTATCAGTCTTTTTTCTTTAACTATTTATATTTTTTCATCATAAAAGGGTTAGGTATTTTAATAATATATTTATATATTTAATAAAAGTTACGCGTGACTTTTTGATTTTTTCATTTGCGCACAAAAGCAAAAAGATTTTAAGAGTAAAAAGGATTAAAAATATACAGAAATCGCGAAATAAAAAATTCACAGAAACAACAATTTCAAACATAATCTAAACATCTTTTTATCACACAACTCGTTTGAAACGGTGCAACTTTTTAACGATATGAAATATCTATGAATTAAATATGCGAGCAAAGTTTTTTCGTTTTCAGTTCGTCAT
>NZ_QJQX01000016.1 GCF_013393185.1 Sphingobium lactosutens
TAAACGGCGTCGAGCCCGAAGCCTGGTTCACCGACGTCATCGAACGCATCGGCAACCACCCGATCAATCGGATCGATGACTTCCTGCCGTGGAAATGGCAGACATCGAGGCTGACCAACGATCTGGAGAAGGCTGCGTGAGCAACGGCACTGTCGTGCGGATGAAGATTACGCTGGACGATGTCACACCGGCCGTCAGCCGAACGCTGGAGGTGCCGCTCAATATCCGCCTGGACCGTCTGCACACCGTCATCCAGACCGCCTTCTCATGGACGGACTCTCACCTGTGGGAAATGAGCTTCGGGCAGACCGGCTTTGGCATCCCTGATCCTGAATATGGCTTCGACGGACCGCTCGACGCCCGTAAGGCCACTCTCGCCCAGGTCCTGGCGGATACAAGGCGCAAGACCTTCCGATATCTCTACGACTTTGGCGACGCCTGGGAGCATAGCGTGAAGATCGAGTGCGTCAGCGCGGCCAGCCCGCACCTGACATATCCGCTCATCCTCGATGCAATAGGCATGCGGCCGCCAGAGGACTGTGGCGGACCATGGGGCTATGCCGAAAAGCTCGAAGCGCTCGGCGATCCTCAGCATGAATATCATGAAGAGGCGCTGGAAACCCTTGGCGACGACCATGATCCCAACGCCAAGCCTGATATCCCCCTGATCGAGGCAAGGCTGGAAGCGCTCGCGAAAAAATGGGCGCCACGGACACGCCGGAAAGCCTGATAGGCCGCGTCAATGCCGCCTTCCGTCGGCGCTTACGATCTAAGCCGGATTGGTCATCTCGCAGCGGTGGGCTGAAGGGAGACGGCGCATCCTCATCATAGCGCCGTCCAATCTGCGAAAGCAGTGGCACCAGGAACTAGGTTCAGGATCTGTAATTTGCAGAGCTGAGCGGTGTTGTCCCTTTGAGGGTTTCGCGGATCTGTCCGCACTGGCCGAGATGGAGTTCGGTCGTGCTGTATCGGGTCTCACAAGGCCGGACGTTACATTGACTCGAAGCGGGCTTGGTGGCCCATCCGTCAACCTTCGCAGATCGTCCGTCCCTGCGTTCCCTCGCGGGACACCGCCCTCAGATCAGCTTTGACGCTTCACTGCTGGCGCATTGATTCTACCTCACCTTATGCCTGGAACAAAGTGCCATCGCGCAGCATGGCATGCATGATGACCGCGAGGCGCCGCGCAAGTGCCACGCGAGCCTTTCCGAGTATAGAAGCCCTGACGCGGCGGGGTGTGCAGAGGTAGGTTTTCCTGATGCGGTTCAAAGGGTTGCGGGGCGCTCGCCTTGGAGCGAGCTGACGCGCGCAGTTTTTACCCCCTGACGCGGTTTTCGGCGCAGAGGAGAGCAGCGGCTGAGATGGTGATATGCGTGCAGCCCCCTCCATGGATCGAGGTGTGGCCCGGTGCCCCCGTTCTGGTCAACCCTCGCCGGCAGGGCTATGGATCAAGGCATGAGCGAGATTGGTGAGAGTTTGATTGCGGGGCTGAAGGAGGCACTGGCACATGCTCGTGGCGAGCATGTGCCGGGCCTGCGTGTTCACGTCATCGAGGTGCCCGTGGCCGATGATGCCGACACGGGGGCCGCAACAGATTCCGGCAATGCCTTCGCCGCGATCCATGCTTCGGCTCGCGCTTTGCACAGGGTCGGAGCGATCGACGCCAAGGCCATGGCCGAGTTCGACCAGAGTTGCGGCGTCAGGCCGCCGAACGCTGAGCCGCGTCGATCTCGCCCACGCCGGTAAGTGTGAACGGGCCGGTGCCGGGAAGCTCCACGCGCAGTTCGAGCGTCCCGCCGGCAGCTTCCACGAACCGGCGCAGGGTGGAGAGATAGAGGTCGGTCTGCCGCTCGATCTTGACCACCGAGGGCTGCTTGATCCCTAGGCTCTGCGCGATCTGTTCCTGACTGCGCTCAGCCAGCTTGCGCAGCGCCTTGAGGCCCTCGACCTCGCGATGCAACTCGGCGGCACGGGCTTTGATACGTTCCTGGCGGTCCTTGGGAAGGCGCGCCATCATCTCTTCATGGGTGACAGGCATATCGCTTATCCTTTCAACGTGTCGAGATGCTCGGCGAACCGGGCATCGGCCTTGGCGATCAGCGCCTTGTAGAACCGCTGCTGCGCCACCCCGCTCTTGTCCCCCGCAACCAGGATGATGGCGCGGCGCTTGGGATCGAACGCGAACGCCACGCGCCACACCCCATCATCTGCCGTGAACCGCAGTTCCTTCATGTTAGCGTGCTTCGACCCGGCAAGGGTATCCGCATGCGGTCGTCCCAGCGTCGGGCCACTCAGGACCAGCAACTCGGCCAACGTGAACAACCCGTCCTGTACTGCTTCCGGCAGCGACTCCAGTTCAGGGAGGAACGCATCATGATAGAGAACCATCCAGGCCATGCTGCCATATACCTTACAAGCTATATTTTGTCCATAGCCCTCAGGCTATACTCTCACTTTCCTCGGCTTCGGCATCGAGGGCGTCGAGCAGGGCCTGGGCGTCGGTGGCGGTGCTGCCGGCAGCCTGGGTCATTTCATCCTCGATCGGATCGAGGCGGGCATCACCCTCTACAAGGCATCGCGCGATGCCCCGCTCACGGACAGCGAGATCAACTGGTGGCAAGGCAGAGAGCGAGCGCAGCGCCATGCACGGCGTTGAGGCCTATCGCACCGCCTTCGACGCGCTGCCGCCGCTCACCCGGCTGATGAAGCAGTAAAGGTCCGGTACGCCGCGCACTCTTCCGGGCTCATCGACGGTGTGTTGGAGCTGCTCGCAAGCAGCGTTCGAACCGTCGCGGCGCATGTCGCTATCGGATTTACGGGGTAGCATCACAGGCATTCGTGCGTGGTCCGGCGATGCCGGCCACAGGCGAGATATCGTGCTTCCCGTTTTCCTGGTCTGTACCATTCCTCTGCCGCTCGCGCGGACCTCCTTAAGCGCTTAGGGCCGTCATCGTGACGGCGCCGGGTTGTTCTTCGTCATGACCGGGCGGCGGCAAGGCGCTGCACCTTGGCGGCGTTGCGGATGATGATGTCCTGCTCGGCGGTATCGGGATCGCCGACGTAGAATGTGCCGTCCCGCCACATGGCATGCATGGTGACGGCGAGCTTGCGGGCGACCGCGACACGCGCCTTGGCGTGGCATTTGGTCTTGGCCAGATGCAGCCCCCAGCTCTTGATCGTGTCGCGCCCCTTGAACCGGGTGAGCATCGCCGACGCTGCCTCGTAGAGCGTGCGGCGGACATCAGGATTGCCTGCCTTGCTGATCTGTCATCGGTCCTGCAATTCTCCGCAAAAGTGGGCTTTGAAAATTCCCTAGTTGGTGGCCCCTTCATCTCATTCTGCCGGGGCTATCGATCCAGAATAGCCCCTTCTGGACGATCCATCCCTATCTTTGTCGCGACGTGGTGATCCGGGACGTTCGCATTTCTGCGCATGGCCACAATAATGATGGCGTCGACCCCGAAATGAGTCAGAATATATTGATCGAAGATTGCGCATTCGATCAGGGCGACGATGCTGTTTCCGTCAAATCCGGGCGAGAGGATGATGGTTGGCGACTTGCGACCCCGTCGCGCAACATCGTCATGCGCAATTGCCTGGTGAAGAACGGCCATCAGTTGATGGCGATCGGCAGCGAGATTTCCGGCGGGATCGAGAATGTGTTCGTCGACCATTGCCGCGTCGAGCAAGGGGAAGGGGTGAAGAGCAGGCTCAACAACCTGCTGTTCGTCAAGACCAACGAACGGCGCGGCGGGTTCGTCCGGAACATTCATCTTTCCAATATCAATTCGACCGCGATCGCGGGTGGCGTGCTGAGCGTCGATACAGATGTGCTGTATCAGTGGCGGACGCTGGTACCGACCTATCAGCGCAAGCTGACGCCGATCGAGGGGCTGCACATTCGGAATGTGACCGCTGCTTCGGCCCAATATCGGGCCAGCGTTCGGGGAGAGGAGGCGCTGCCCGTCAAAGGTGTGACACTGAGCGATGTCCATGTCGGCGAGATCACAGGTAAAGCCGTCGACCTGACGAATGTGCTTGGCTTCTCAGATCGGTTGCTAGCCGCATCATGTTGTCTGCTTATGTCATGGATCGGCATAGCGGACGGTCGGCACTTGGGGATCGAAAATCGAACGCTGAACGTCTTGAATGGGTCGACATCGGTGGACTGGATGTGGGACAAAGCGGTCCCTGGCAAGCTAATCGTTGAACGTCAGCTCTCGCCGGAAGCAGCCGATTAAATGGCCGTTGACGATGCCGGCAGCCTGCATCCAGGCGTAGACGATAGTCGGGCCAACAAACTTGAAACCCCGCCGTTTTATCTCTTTGGAGATGGTTTCAGATAGCGGAGAGCTTGCGATCCGATCGCCGCCAGCATTCTTGATCTGCTTGCGGTCGGTGAATGACCAGCAGAATTCCGCGAAGCTCTCGCCGCGTTCAGCCATTTCGCAATAGATTTGGGCACCCGTGATCGTCGCACGGATCACGGTGAGGGCGACGCGCCCGGAGAGTTCGATGAGGATGCCAGTAATCCCGACATAGGTGGCGCGCAGCAACAGTCCCTGGAGCGCAGCCATGGCGAGGCCGACCGATGCGATGGCATCTTCGAAGATGACGATCACACGTGTCATGGCGACGCCTCCTTGGTTGGGGCGTCGGCGGCGGAGGAAGCGCCGACGCCCCGGGCGGACCAGCTATGCGATCATGCGGCGACGGTGGTAGGTTCGACAGGGAAATCGGTTGAGACCGAGATTTGGCGCCACCCTGTGAGGATCGCGGCATCCGAGACATGCCTCGCCTCGATCGTGGCGACCGTATCACTGCCGAGCGGCAGGCGCACCGGCGAGTTGGGCGTGTCGGCAAAGTCGATCAGCACCTGCGCAAGCCGTACGGGATCGCCGGGCTGATTGTGATTGAGCCCGGTCGCGACATTGCGCACGCGGCCGGCGGTCGCAGCATAGTCCTCGATGATCGTCGGGCTGACGCTGAGCGAGGTCGCATCGAGGAAGTCGGTCCGGAAATAGCCGGGCTCGACCACCGTTACATGGATGCCGAGCGGAGCGAGTTCGGCGTGGAGGGCTTCGGAAAGGCCCTCGACCGCGAACTTGGTCGAGGAATAGACCCCGAACCCCGCAGCGCCGCGATAGCCGCCGATCGACGAGATGTTGAGGATCCGGCCAGACCTGGCGGCGCGCATATGCGGCAGTACGGCGCGGGTGACATTGAGCAGCCCGAACACATTGGTGCGATAAACCGCCTCGACCTCTGCGGCGCTGGCTTCCTCCACAGCGCCCATCAGGCCGAAACTGGCATTGTTGAGCAAGACGTCGATCTTGCCGAATTTGGCTATGGCGGTGTCGGCGGCTGCACGAGCCTGGGCTTCGTCGGTGACGTCGAGCGCGATGGCCAGGAGATTAGGATGATCGCCGAAGCGATCGGCGATCTGCTTGGGATTGCGGGCGGTGGCGACGACGGCATCGCCCTGGGCGAGGACGCGCTCAGTGATGAGAGCACCGAAACCGCGCGAGGCGCCGGTGATGAACCAGGTGTTCATGGGGACATTCCTTTCAGCTTGGCCGGTGCCAGAGGGGCCGTTCGGCTTGAGCCCTGAAATAGCCGTCAGGCATTGCCGCGATAATCCGCCGAATATTCCAATCTGTGCTGAGTGAGGTTCATCAATAGAAAACGGCGGGTAAAAAGAAAGGCCGTGCAGTCTGACTGCACGGCCCGTCGGTGTTCGATCGAGAGGAGACAGCGATCAGCCGCGGGGGTCGATCGCGGTGGCGAAGGTCAGTTCCATTTCCTTGGCGAGAAGGTCGGGGAATCGATTCATCATCGCCTTGGTGTTACTCCGTTGCGGGTCGCCGGTCAGGCGGCCGGATAGACCGCCTCCCGGGCGGCGTTCGGATCGGTGGCGAGGGTCCAGAAGACATCGGCCGCGCCGCGGGCTTCGTCGGACTCGGGCGCGACCAGCGTCGCGACCGTGGCGATCCGAATGCGGATGCCTCGCTCGGCCATCGGCTCGGCGAGACCCTGCACCATGTTGCGCAGCGCTGCCTTGCCCGCACCGAGCACGGCCCAGTCGGCACTCGGTTGAACGCCGAGGCCACCGCCGGTGACGAGGATCGTGCCGCCACGCGTGCCGAAAAGCGCCGTCGCCGCGCGAATGGTGTTGAATCCCGCCGTAACGTCGATCGCGAGGTCGCTGGCGATCTCGGCGTCGGTCATCGAGAACAGGTCCTGGTTGCGTACGACGCCTGCGTTGAAATGGACCGCGGTCAGGCCACCGGTCAGCGCTTCGGCTTTGGCGACAGCGGCGCGGATCGCGGCCGGGTCGGTGGCGTCGGCGGGCACCGCATGCGCCGTGACGCCGTCCGCTGCGAGTTCGGCGGTGAGGCCAGCGAGGCGCTCCGCGCTGCGGCCGGTGAGGACGATCTGCCAGCCTTCGCGGCCGAATTTGCGAGCAACCGCCTGGCCGATGCCGGGGCCGGCGCCGATGATCATGATGGACTTGGACATGATGAAATTCCTTTGCGTGAGGGGGCTGGCCGCCCCTCACGCGAGGGACGGCCGGTCAGCTTGTGGGGGAAATCAGGCGATCACCTCGGCCAGCTCGATCAGGTTGCCGAAGGGGTCGCAGAAGAAGGCGAGCTTGCGGCTGATCGCTTCGAGCACGAAGGGCTCAGTGACGATGGTGACGCCGCGGGCGCGGAGCTTTTCGACAGTCGCCTCGACGCTGTCGACATTCAGGCAAAAGTGGTGATAGCCCGCCCAGCCTAGGCTGCTGCCGAGATCGGTATAGGGCCGCACATCCTGCGGCTGCGGATCGCCGCCGCCGAGGATCTCGATGTAGAAGTGATCGTCGGTCGCGGGCGCCACATAAGCGAGCTGCTCGTCGGCATAATCCCATTTGGCGACGACACGGAAGTCGAGCGTGCCGACATAGAAGTCGAGCGCGGTCTGAAGGTCCGGCGTGCGCACCGCCACATGGTGGCCGCGCATATCTGCGTGCGCAATATGTATCCGAGCGGAGTGGGCTATCCCTGGTCGTTCGGCAAAAACGGTGAGGAAATCGACGTCGAGGTAAAAGGTCCGGTAGCACTTCATGATCACGAGTTGATGATCGAGACCGCACTCGCTGGGGTAGCACTGGCCTATGTCTGGGAAGATCGGGCGCGGCCCTATGTCGAGAGCGGGCGGCTGGTGGCCTGCCTCGGTGACTGGATCGTGCCCGAGGACTGGCTATACCTCTACTATCCCACGCGGCGGTATATCTCGGCGGGACTGCGCGCTGTCATCGACTCCCTCAAGGTAACGAGCAGTTGACGCAGGAGATCGGCCGTTCGCTGCGTTGTCAGGTTTACGCGATGCTTCGGCGGAAACAGCTCTTTTCATGATCGTCGACAATAGTGACGGCCTGCATCCAAGCGTACGCGCGAACGGCGGCTTTTCCCCCGAGAGCCCACCTTTCCGAATTGGGTTGGAACGGCGGGCTTTGGTCGACAGCCGCTGGAATAGCTGACGGTCTGCACCTGGGGAGCGAAAATTGGCCGCGGGTCCGTCTGATTAGGGTCGGATGCGTTGCGCTCGACATACTGAAGCTCGGAAGCTAAGCCAGATCGGCTTGAGGTTCACGTGCATCTGAACAATCCGGATTATAGTAAATTACGGGCATTGAAGTTCATTCGTCGCGAGGGGCCGCTTTCGCGGGTGCAGCTTGCCGAACGGCTGGACTTCAACAGGGCCACGGTCACGGAACTGGCGGCCGAGCTTATGCGGCGCGGCCTGCTGGTCGAGGAAAAGAGCGCCGCCAGCGGGCGTGGTCGGCCGCGCACGCTCCTCAGCATCGATGCCGGTGCCGGCTATGCGATCGGCCTCTTTCCCCTGATGGATGGCCGCGCCACGGTCGATATCATCGACCTGAAGGGGATGAGAATCCATTCCCGGGAGGCGACGACCGGACCATTGGACGACATGGCGGCACTGCCCGATCTCATGGTCGATGCTTTCGAGGCGGCCCTTGCCGACGGGGTCGTGCCGCGCGCGCTGATCCGGCACGCCGCAATCATCCTGCCCGGTCTCGTCAATCATCGCGACGGCATAGCGCATTGGCTGCCATCCAGCAGGACGCACCATGATGTGCCTCTCGCCACTCTCGTCGCGGACCGTATCGGCATTCCTGTCAGCCTCGACAATCGGGCCGCCGCAATCGCGCGTGCGGAACATTGGTTTGGAACGGAGGCCGAGGGCCAGCTCGATGACTTCACTCTGGTCGCGCTGCTGGAGGTCGGGATGAATGCGTCGCGTTATGCCGGGGGGCGGATGCAGGTCGGCTACAATGGCATGAACAGCGAATTCTCCCATGTGAAGATCGCCTTCGAAGGCGGAAGACCTTGTTATTGCAACAGCAGTGGCTGCCTGACCGCCTATGCCAGCGTCAGCGGAATCGCATCCGAGTTCGCGCGGATGAAAGGCCTGACCCTGTCATCGCTTGCCGAGCGCCAGCAGGCTTTTGACGAAGCGGTGCGTCTGGCGGATGCAACGGACCAGCCCGCCCTGTTCGACACGGCAGGGAAAGCTCTGGGCACGGCCGTATCGAACCATGTGAACGAAAATGATCCGGGCCGAGTGGTGATTACTTGTGCGCGACCCGACCTTCTTCGCCTCATCGCCCAACCTTTTCGGCAGGCGGTGGAGAGCCGGATACTTCCTCCCATATTGGCTCGAACCCGGATCGACCTCCGCCTGCTTGATGAGGATGATTATCGCAAGGGGACGGCGGCTCTTGCCCTCGAAGGCCTGTATCGCGGCGACACGTTTGGGATAGCCGGACAAAGCTGAACTATTGTCGACACCCGTATTTTGTTGGTTGACCAAATTAATTTCTATCCAGTAGGTAGAGATCGACCGCACGACCTACATTCTGCTTGATGGCAGGCAGGTCGCGCGGACTGTCGAGGCGACCACGCCAGTCAGTAGCGATACGTCCTGAACGGACGGCGGCTATCCAGATCACATCATCATTCAGCGTCCCTGTCATTGGCGCCGTCTCCGCGCGGCCGATGGCGGCTTGCTGTATCCAGGGGGTTTCATGTTCAACATCGCACGCGTTCTGCGCAACGGCCTGCTCACCGGCACCGCGAGCCTGATCGTCTTGACGGCGGCGCATGCCCAGACCGAAGGAGGGGAGGGCGGCGACATCGTCGTCACGGCACAGAAGCGGACCGAACGCCTTCAGGACGTGCCACTCGCGGTGACGGCGCTGAATGGCGATGCGCTGGCCAATCGCCAGATATTCGACACGAGCAACCTCGTGCAGGCTGTGCCCTCGCTGAATTTTCAGCAGGGCAATAACCCTACCAACAGCAGCTTTCGCATTCGCGGCGTCGGCACATCTCTGTTCAATCAGGGCGTGGAGGCCTCCGTCTCCGTGGTCGTCGACGGGGTAGTTGCGGCGCGGCAGGTGCAGAGCTTCACCGACTTCGCCGATATCGAGCGGGTGGAGGTGCTGCGCGGACCGCAGGGCACGCTGTTCGGCAAGAATGCCAGTGCGGGCGTCATCAACGTCGTGACGGCGCGGCCTTCCAAAACCTTCGAGGGCCGGGCCAGCGCGACCATTGCGGAGGGCAACGAATATCGCGCCAGCGGCTCTGTCTCCGGCCCAATCACCGATAGCCTGCGCGCCCGTGTCACCAGCTATTACAATGATGTGGGCGGCCATATTTCCAACGCGTTCACCGGCCGCAAGGAGAATGGCTTTGACAGCTGGGGCGTGCGGGGCAAGCTGGAATGGGATGCAGCCGACCGGCTGAACCTGTTGCTCGCTGCCGATTACCGCAAGAACAACGCTGATTGCTGTCAGGGCGTGCTGGTCAGGATCGGCAATCCGCTGCGCTCTCAGCTGGTCGGCAACACGGGCGCAGCCCGCAACAACCGCCAGTCGTGGAACAATGGCGCAACCTTTGCCGATAGCAAACAGACCACCGTTTCTCTCGAAGGCAATCTCGATCTGGGCGGCGTGACGTTGACCTCGGTCACGGCATACCAGAAATACGACATCGCCAATAATTTCGAGCCGGACCGGCTGGGCAGCGCAGTGCCGATCTTCGTGACGGCGGGCGGAGCCGGGCAGTTCGATTTCAACTATGGCACGACCGGCATCGAGCAGTTCAGCCAAGAGGTTCGCGCGGCTTCCAATGGTGGGGGACGCCTGACCTATGTCGTCGGAGCCTATTATTCCGACCTGCATATCGACCGAGCCTTCTCACGCCGCCGCGCGATTTGCGCCACGGGAACTTTTGGTCAGCCCTGCACGCCGTCCGCCTATCAGTCGCTTGCCCATTTCGCGCAGTTGGATTCCTACAACATTTCCGGCTTCGGTCAGGCGGAGTGGGCTGTTGTCGGCGGCCTCAAGCTGATCGGCGGCCTGCGCGTGCAATATGAGAAGGTGACGGTCGGCGGCCAGCGCACCGGCCCGATCGTCGCGGGCGACGGCAACTTCGGCGGCGCGGCGTCTGCCTATGCCGTGCGTACGGCCAATGACACCGCCATCACCGGCAAGGCAGGCGTGCAATATGAGTTCAGCCGCAATGCACAGGCCTATGCCAGCTACACCCGCGGCTATAAGGGGCTGGGCTTCGATACGGAGAGCGGCGCGGACTTCGCTAACCAGAGACCCGTGCTGCCGGAGCATGTCGATGCCTATGAGGTGGGCTTCAAGGGACGCACCGCCGATGGCACGCTGTCCTTTGCCGTGGCGGCATTCATGGCTGACTATGCCAATCTCCAGATTCAGGCGAACCGCTCCGATCCGGTGCTGAACACTATCCAGTTCGTGCAAACCAATGCCGGCTCCTCCCGCACCAAGGGTTTCGAGGTCGAGGCGACTGTGCGGCCGTCGCCGCATTTCAGCCTGACAGGCGCGTTGAGCTACACCGACGCCAGCATCAACGCCGATGGCCTCAACTGCCCGGTACAGTTCCAGACTGCGGCACCGACGGTCGCGCTGGGCGGCGCGCGCCCGGTCAACGCTTGCTATCGCTATCAGTATCTCAACGGCGCGGGTGCGACGGTCACAAGCGGCGCGGTGCAGGACGTGCGCGGCGGACAACTCCCCGCTTCGCCCAAATGGCGCATCTCGCTCAGCCCCCGGTTTGAGCATGAAGTGAGCGGCGCCTTCGTGGGCTTCGTCCAGACCGACCTGACATTCCAGAGCGACCAGATCTTCGCAGTCGAGCAGGACCCGCTGCTGGTGCAAGACGGTTATGCCATCGTTGACCTGACGGCGGGTCTGCGCACCGCCGACGGCCGCTACAGCCTTAGCGCCTTTGTGAAGAACCTGTTTGACCAGAATTATTATACGTCGATGAGCGGTGCGAACCTCAGCCCCGCCAATCTGGCGCTGGTCGACCTTTACGCCAATGTGCCCAAGGCCGCGAGCCGCTATGTCGGGGCGACCGCCTCGATCCGCTTCTAAAGGAGATAGGATATGGCCATCACCCGTCGCACGCTCATCGGGAGCAGTGCAGCGCTCGGCCTCGCTGCAAAGGTCGCGGCGGCGGGTGGGGGGAGCGCAAAGCGCCCCAACATCCTCTGGTTGGTGAGCGAGGACAACAACCCGTTCATCGGTGCCTATGGCGACAAGCTGGCCCACACGCCGACCATCGACCGGTTGGCGAAGGGCGGCACGCTGTTTCGCAATGCCTATTCCAATGCACCCGTTTGCGCCCCGTCGCGCTTTGCGATCTTGACCGGCGTCTACCCCGAAAGCTGCGCCCCTGCGAACCACATGCGGGCGGTGGCGCATTTTCCAAAGGAGTTCAGGACATATCCCGAACTGCTCCGGTCGGCGGGCTATTTCTGCACCAACAATGCCAAGACCGACTATAATTGCGACGTCCAACCCGCCGCCATCTGGGACCGGCAGGGCAAGGACGCACACTGGCGGCATGCTCCCACCGGGCAGCCGTTCATGGCGGTCTTCAATCATGAGATGACGCACGAATCGCGCGTCTTCGGCCCTGTGGTCGGCAAGGTGACGCCTGCCGACGTGCGCGTGCCCCCCTATCTGCCCGACACACCCGGCATCCGGCAGGATTATGCGACCTATTATAATCTGATGGAGAAGATGGACGCACAGATCGCCGCGCGGCTGGCGGAACTGGAAGCCGATGGCCTCGCGGACGACACCATCATCTTCTATTATTCGGACAATGGCGGCGTGTTGCCCCGCTCGAAACGCTACTGCTATGACGAGGGACATCGGTGCGCGCTGGTGGTGCATGTCCCGCCGAAATGGCGACATCTTGCACCAACGGCGCCGGGCGACATCATCGATGCACCGGTCAGCTTCATCGATCTGGCGCCCACCGTGCTGGCGATAGCAGGCGTACGGCAACCGGCGCAGATGACCGGCCGCCCGTTGCTGGGGCAGCGGAAGTCCGTGCCTGTCCGCTACGCCTTTGGCATGCGCAACCGCATGGACGAGCGCTATGATTTCACCCGCACAGTGACCGATGGCCGCTGGCGCTACATCCGCCACTACATGCCGCACCGGCCATGGGGACAGCATCAGGCGTTCGAATGGCTGGCGAAGGGCTATCAGGAGTGGGAGGCCGCCTATCTGGCGGGCGCCCTGAACGAAACGCAGGCCCGATTTTTCCGGCCCAAGCCGTATGAGGAACTGTTCGACCTCACCGCCGATCCCGATCAGGTGACGAACCGCATCGACGAATCCGGGGCCTCTGCAAAGGCGACCGAACTGCGCCGCGCGCTCGACGATCACCTGCTGGCGATCAATGACAATGGCTTCATTCCGGAAGGCATGGCCGGGGAGGGGTATGTCGAAAGCAAATCCGCCGGAGTCTATCCGCTCCGACAGATTGTCGCTGTTGCCGGGGCGGCGGCCGGGCGTGACCCGGCCCAGGCGCCGCTATTAGTCCGCGAATTGACGAACGCCAATGCCATCATCCGCTACTGGGCGGCCACTGGTCTTTTGATCCATGGCGTGCCGCTGGCGGAAAGCAGGGCCGCGCTTGAATCCATCATGCGGTCAGATCCAGTGCCGCAGGTCCGGATCGCCGCAGCCGAAGCGGTCGCAACGCTCTGGTCCAGTGCCGATGCTGTTGGGCTGCTTGGGGCGCTGGCGGGGGACCGTCAGATTTGGCAGGTCCGGCTCCAGGCGCTCAACGCGCTCACCTATATCGGGGAGCCAGCGCGTGCGGTGCTGCCCGTGATCGAGACCGCAGCGGCGACCGATCATGAGTATCTCTCTCGCGCAGGCTTATATTTGGCCGCAAAGCTGAAAGGGACCTATACACCCGCGATGAAGATGTTCGATATCGAGCAGATGATGCGTAGCCCGCCCAAATCCGTCGTGGGCGGATAGACCGGTCGGAGGATGGCGTTATGACGCGCTCGGTTAAGCCAGGCAAGCAGAAGGGAAAGTCGCGCAGCGGTAAACTGGCCGACATGCGTCTGGTCCGTGGCGGAACCTTCCCCATGGGATCGGAGAATTTCTATCCAGAGGAGGCTCCCGTCCGCACGGTCACGGTCGGCGATTATTGGATGGACGAGACGCCTGTCACCAACGCAGCCTGCGCCCGCTTCATCGCCGTTACCGGCTATGTAACCTTTGCCGAGCGGTTCCTCTCCGCCCATGAATTCCCCGGTTATCCGCTGGACATGCTGATGCCCGGTTCCTGCGTCTTCCAGCCTCCGGAGGGCGCCGCGACGCTGGCATTCGCGGGCGAGATGGCGCCGGACTGGTGGCGCTTCGTACCTGACGCCAACTGGCGGCAGCCCATGGGGGCGGGCAGCGGTGTCGAGGGGCGGGAGGATCATCCCGTCGTGCATGTCGTGGCTGAGGACGCGGATGCCTATGCCCGATGGGCAGGCAAGGCACTGCCGACCGAAGCCGAGTGGGAATATGCGGCGCGTGGGGGACTGGATGGCGCGGCCTATGCCTGGGGCGATGAGCTGGAGCCGGGCGGACAACGCCTCGCCCAATATTGGGACGGTGATTTCCCCGCATTCAATCGCGCCACGCCGGGTCTGGAGCGGACAGCGCCCGTGCGCAACTATCCGAACAACGGGTTCGGGTTGTACGATCTGATCGGCAATGTGTGGGAATGGACGTCAGACTGGAATTCTGACGCGCCCGATCGGGGAATATCGTGTTGCGGAAGCCCGGATCGCGAAAGTCGCAAGATCGAGGAGAGCGCAGACCCCGCCACGCCCATTTCCATACCCCGGCGCGTTCTCAAAGGCGGCTCTCATCTTTGCGCGCCCAATTATTGTCAGCGTTACCGGCCTGCGGCGCGCTGGCCGCAGGCGATCGACAGTTCCACGTCCCACATCGGTTTTCGGTGCATCGTGCGGCAATAACCCGCTTCATTTGCGAGAGCGGACTGTTCACAGTTGGGAACGCAGCATTGGCAGATGAATGGTTGGTATGGGGCGTTCTCCCGATTGGTCCCTCTAAAAAGCTTCAATATGGCTCCACCCATGGGCGAAGTTCAACTTCCCAGCTCCATGCACTACGATGTTGCGCCAGCACAGACAGATAGGTTTGCGCGATGGCCTCTGGATCGAGCGTGCTGTCTGGCGCTTCCAGCGGGTCGAGGCGCTCCTGACTGCGCACTGCCCCGTCGATCACGAAATGGGCGACATGGATGCCCTTGGGCGCCAGTTCACGTGCTGCGCTTTGAGCCAGGCCGCGCAAGCCGAACTTGCCGATGGCGAAGCTGGCGGAATTGGCGAAGCCCTTGACGCTGGCGGTCGCGCCGGTGAGCAAGATGGCACCGCGACTGAGAGGAACGAGCCTTTTCGCCGCTTGTTGCAGGACCAGAAAAGCGCCAAACGCAGACACTTCAATTGAGCGTCTAACCAATTCTGGGTCCAGGTCCGTTATCGCACCGCGCACCCGTCCGCTCGCATTATAAAGTACAACCTCCGGCACGCCGATGACCCGTTCGGTCTGCTCGAACAGATGCGCCACCGATGTCGGACTGGTAGCATCTACCTCCAGAGCGATGGCGTCGCTCGTGCTGGCGACGCCGCGTAGTCGATCCGGATTGCGGGCGGCCACGACGACCTTGAGGCCGGCGCTTGTCAAGGCGCGTGCCACCGAAGCGCCGATGCCAGGGCCGGCGCCGACAATGAGTGCGCTCTTATAGGGAAGATTAGCCATAACCGATCTCCGGTCAGTAGTGGATCGCGCGAGGACTTCCGCCGCCCGCCGCGATGGCGTCTCCATTGATGGCGACGCTGCGCGGGGATGCGAGGAACGTGACGACGGCCGCGACCTCTTCGGCCTCGACGATGCGACCGATCAGCGATTGGCCGAACAGCGCCTTTTCCGCGTCCTCCAGGCTAATCGCCTCGGCCGCCGCCTTCCGCGCGATGGCATCGGCCGTCTTCTCGGTCCGGGTCGCGCCGGGATGCAGCACCGTGACGTTGACGCCCCGTGGCCCCAGTTCATCGGCCAAGTTCTTGGTGAGCGCTGCAATCGCCACATTGCGGGTCGATCCGGGGATCGTGCCTGACTGGCGGGCCGCCAAGCCGCTGATGTTGATGATCCGGCCCCAGCCATTGGCGACCAGATGCGGCGCGGCGGCGCGGGCTATGCGTAAATAACCGACAAGCTTGGTATTGAGTTCGTCCAGCAGATAGTCGGATGCGACGCCTGCGACGCCGGGGACAGCAGGCTGCGCGCCGGGGCGGGCGGCATTGTTGACGACGATATCAAGGCCGCCCAGCAGATTGACCGCGTGCTCGACTAACGCATTGACCTGTCCGTCATCGCGTGTGTCGGCCACGAAGGCATGGACCTCGCCGCCTGTTTCCTTCGATAGTTGTTCGGCGGCCGCTGTTCCGGTTGCAGCGTCCCGCGAGGACAGGAGGACATGGACGCCCTCCTGAGCAAGGGCGCGGGCAATCGCCTTGCCGATACCCCGGCTGCCGCCGGTCACAAGGGCGCGCTTGCCCGTCAGTTGCAGGTCCATATCCTGTCCTTTCGCTTATTTGGGGAGCCAGATGTTATCCGCCTGTGGCCGTAATTGCGCGGCGAGCAGGCAGTGATGGAGAATCTGGTAATAGCGGCCCACTGTGCCCGCGTCCTGAAGGAAGGGATTGGGAGAACCCTGTCCCGCGGCCATCGTATTGATCCGTTCGCGGGTGCCATCGGCGAAGATATGGGTGTTGATGATGCCCTGCGCTGACGCAGCCTTGCTGATGCGGGCGAAACGCAGGACGGACGCGTCATAGGCTTTCAGCCCGCCCACTTTCTCGGTCGGTTCGATCGAAGCGGGGAAGGCTGTGCTGCCGAGCAGGGAGAGATTATGCGTCTTTCCATCCAGCCGCACCGGCACGATCGCCGACACCGCGCCGGGCGTATGGCCGGGCGTCACGTACAGCGTGACCTTGGTGTCGCCCAGCGTGATCGTCTGGCCATCGGCGACGACCAGGTCGCGTTGGGGCAATATGATTCCGCTGCGTTCGATCGCATCGGCCGGGGTGTTTTCGATAAGGGTCCAGTCCGCCGCGCTCAGCGCCACCCGCGCGCCATAGGTCTTCTGCAACCAGGCGGCACCGCCGAAATGGTCATAATGGCCGTGAGTGACGACGACATAACGGATCGTCGCGGGATCGAGGCCCAGCTTCTGGAGGCCGGGCACCAGATGATTGCGCGCCTCCGCCTCGCTCTGCGACGCGTCGAACAGGATCAGGCCGTCGCTCGTCTTGAGGACGAAGACGCCGACGAACCCGTTGCCGACATAGAAGAGATTGTCGAACAGTTTTGCAGGCTCCAGCCATTGCTTGCTGCCCGTTTCCAGCGCCTGCCGTACGACGCCGCCGCCATGGGGCTCGCAAAGGAACAGCGGCGCCTTCAGGTCGTCGCTGGCAATCGCCCGCGCCCTGGCTGCTTCGGCCAAGGCCGCGGGAGTGTCTGAGACGGTCTGCGCGCTTGCGGCGGCGGCGAGCAACGAGAGGCCGATCGGGATGAAGGAACGATGCATGGCTCTGTCCAATCCGTCAGAAGGTCTTGTTGATGAAGATATTGACCGTGCGTGGTTCGTTATAGGCGCGGTAATAATTGACCTGTGACCCTGAGTTGACGGGTGAATAGCCGCCGGCCTGGCCACGGCGTAGGTCGAAGACATTTTTGACGTTAACGCCCGCGTTCCAGCTGCCGTCCTCGCTCGCATAATTGATCGTGCCGTTCACGAAGGTCTGGGCACGAACCTTGGTCTGTTCGGTGTTATAAATGTCGATGAAGCGGCGCGATTCATATTGCGCGTCCGCGCCGATACGCCATTTACCCGGCGTGTCGATCGGCAGCGTATAGTTAACCGCGACCGACGACTGCCATTTGGGCGCGAGTGGAAATTCCAGGCCGAGCAGGGTCGTGCGCCCGGCGACATTGAAGGGCAGGGCGGCGGTAAAGGTCTTGTATCGCGTCTTTGTGTAGGAACCGCTGGTGTCGATCCGCAGCCCGTCGATCGGCGCGATCGACAGTTCCAGTTCCACGCCCTTCGACACGCCGTCACCAGCGTTCAGCACACCGTTGAAGGCGGGCTGCGTCGGGGTGGCGGGTGAGGTGGAACGGACCTGGAAATCGCTGATGTCGTTATAATAGACGGCGATATTGGCGACCAGCCGATCGTTCAGAAACCGGGTCTTGAGGCCCGTTTCGTAGGTGGTGATGACCTGGGGTTCGAAAGGAATGGTCGAACCCAGCACGCTGGCGCTGCGTAGGTCGAAACTGCCGCTTTTGAAGCCCTTGGAGTAAGAGGCATATTGGAAGATATCAGGCGCCCATTGATATTGCAGCCCCAGCTTGGGCGTGAAGTTTGAGAAATTCTTGGGGGCCGGGCGCGCTGTGAAGCTGGTCTGGTAGGGACCATATTGCGCTTCATAGACGTCGGGATCGAAATTCCACTGCGTCGGATTGTGCAACTGCACGCCCACGCTGTTGCCGACGAAGGAGATATATTTGCGCCGGTCGACTGTATAGCGGGCGCCCACCGTCGCGGTCAGTGCATCCGTCACCTTGTAATTGAGCTGACCAAAAGCGGCATAGCTCCAGGTGCGCAGCGTATTACGGATGCGCGAAACCGACCCGATGTCGTCGGTCCTCGACGCAGTCGCCTGGTTGAGGCGGTTGTTGAAGAATTTTTCGTAGAAGAAATAAAGGCCTGCAACGAAGTTCAGCCGGTTGAACTCGCCGTTCAGGTTAAACTCCTGCGTCAGTTGTCGCTGGCTGAAGCCCGCATAGCTGTCGCCCTTGATCGCGACGACGCCGTCATTGTCATAATAGATCGGTCCTTCCAGCCCGCGCCAAGCGGTGACGGACTTGAGCGTCAGATGATTGTCCAGTTCATAGGCCGCCGTCAGCGACGCGCCGAAGGATTCGGTCGAATTATAAGGTGGCGTATCGGCCCAGGTCAGGTCGGGGTCGGTCTTATTGCCTGACGGCACGCCATTGGGCTGGTTGACCGGGGTGTAATAGCTCTGGGTCGAGCGATCGAACATGCCGTCGGCCGATAAAGTCACGGTCAGCCGGTCTGACAGTTGCGACTTCAGCTTGCCGCGCAGGACCAGCAGGTCGATATCGTTCACATGCTTGTTGAGCGGCACGCTATATTGCCAGCCGTCGCGCTTGCGCCGGATGATCGAGAAAGCGCCGTTCAGCTTGTCGTCGGGCAGGATCGCGCCGTTGACGCGCAGGCGCAGGTCCAGATTGTCGAAGCTGCCATAGGTGGCGCCGACGAAGATTTCCCGGTCGGCCGTCGGGTCCTTGGTGATGAAGCGTATGGCCCCGGCGCTGCTGTTGCGGCCATAGAGCGTGCCCTGCGGTCCGCGCAGCACCTCGACCCGTTCCAGGTCCGGCGTGTCGTACAGCGACCCCACAGTGCGGGCGAGATAGACGTCGTCGACATAGACGGCGACGGTCGGTTCGGGATAGGTGTCAATCTCGCCGATGCCGCGGATCGAATAGGTCTGGGTCGTATAGGCGGTGGAGCGGCGCGGCGCGAGCAGGCTGGGTACGCGGCCCGCCAGATCGCGGAAGTCCGAGATTTTTAACTGGTTGATCCCATCGGCGCCTACGGCGGTGACGGCGATCGGCGTCTTCTGGATATTTTCCGACCGCTTGGATGCGGTGACGGTGATTTCGCCCAATCCCTGTTCAGGCGCATTTTCCTCCGCTGCGGCTGGAGCGGCGGTCGGCGCGCTGGCCACCGGCTGCGCCTGCGCCTGCGCCATGCCGGCGAACAGGCAGGCTAGGGCCAAGGCGGTGGTCGAAGTCGTCATCAATCCTAAATGGCGCGCAATGCGACGTCCGGTGTCATTATCCGGTATCATCGTCAGTCCCCCGATATAGTGTGAGGACGACGGGCTAGGGTTCGATCCTGTCGATCGACAACAAAGTTTAACTGGCCATCGAAGAACTTATTATACTTATAAATACTTCAAATATAACGAAAATTTCATTAATATATTGCGGATACTTTAAGAAAACTATTGATTTTATTATAGGTTGAGTTTTTGTCGAAATCTATAAGAAGAACAAATGACTGTGTGGTTGGATTGACGGTTAGGTCGATGTTCCTCTTCATCAAATCTGGCGCGCAGAAATGACCGACAAGCCCGAACTGGACGATATAGCAGAACCGGAACCTACGCAGCGGTCCTCGCCGATCAGCCGCCGTAACCTGTTGATCGGGGGTGTGGCGGTGGCAGGGCTTGCCGGGGCCGGGGGATATGCGGCGCTGCGACCGAGAGAACTGCCGCGCAATGCAAAGGGCCAGCGCAAGCTGACGCTGGCCTGGAACGCCAACGCCATTTGCCTGGCGCCAGCCTTGCTGGCCAAGGAATATGGCATTTACGACCGGTTCGGCCTGGACGTCGAACTGCTCAATTTCTCCGGTTCGACCGACCAGTTGCTGGAAGCGATTTCCACAGGCAAGGCCGATGCGGGCGTGGGTATGATCCTGCGCTGGATCAAGCCGCTGGAACAGGGCTTCGACGTTAAGCTGATCGCCGGCACCCATGGCGGGTGCATTCGCGTGCTGGGATCGCGGCAGCAGGGGATTACCGACGACATCGCCAGTCTCAAGGGCAAGGCGATCGGCCTGTCTGACATTTCGGGCGCGGGCCGCAATGCGCTGGCCGTGCTGCTGAAGCATAACGGCCTGGATCCCAATCGCGACGTGGAGTGGAAGGCCTTCCCCGCGCCCCTATTGGCGCAGGCTGTTAGGAAGGGTGAAATCCACGCCTTCGTCGATTCCGATCCCATCGCCTATGTCCTTCAGAAGGAATCAGGCGGCGATCTGGTGGAAGTGCTGTCCAACCTGTCCAAACCCTGGGACGATCGCGTCTGCTGCGTGCTGGGGGCCAGTGGTTCGCTGATCCGGGACGACCGGGAGTCGGCGGTCGCCCTGTCCAAATCGCTGGTGGCGGCGGCATCGCTATGTTCGGTCCAGCCCGAGTCGGTGGCGAAGGTTTTTGCGCCCTATGCCAAGGCCAGCGTCGAGGATCTGGTCGCGGTGCTGCACACGCAAACGCATAATCATCACCCGGTAGGCCGCGACCTGCACCGCGAAGTCGCGCTCTATGCGGGCGAACTGCGCGATGTCGGCGTGATGAAACCCAATATTGTGCCCGATGTCTTCGCGTCGCAGGTCGTCGACACGCTGGATGCCTGAGGAGGCGATATGAACAGCTTAGCCGAAACAAATCGCTTCGCGTCACTGGCGGCGATAACTGGAGACAGGCCGGGGGTGGCCTTGCCGACCCCATGGCGGGGCGGGCTGGCCGCCGCCGCGGCATGGGCGCTGACCGCGGCGCTGACATGGGCATGGCCAGACTTGACGCCATGGGTGCGCACAGGATTGCTGGCTTTGCTGGAAACCGGCGTAGCCCTGTTTCTGGCGGGCGCGGCGCTGCTGGGCGGAGTGCGCCTCGCGGCAATCCATCCCTATGATCGCTGGTTCGGCGCGCTCGCCGCGATCCTGTCGCTATGGCAGGTATTGACGGCCAAGACGGGCCTGCTCCCGCTCCCCTTCTTCCCGCCGCCGCAGTCGATACTGGAAGTCTATACCGACGACGCGGCCCGGCTGTTCGAGAGTGTCTGGCGATCGCTCGTCTTGCTGATCCCCGGCTATGTGATCGGCGGCGCGCTGGGCTTTCTGGCGGGGGTGTCGATCGGCTGGTCGAAGGCGGCCAATTACTGGGGCCATCCGGTGCTGCGCTTCGTCGGACCGCTTCCCGCCACGGCATGGCTGCCCATCGCCTTTTTCTTCTTTCCCGGCTCACACAGTGCCAGCACTTTCCTGGTCGGGTTAGCGACCTTCTTTCCCGTGGCCGTGCTGACGGCGTCGGGTGTGAAGGGCGTCAATTCGGCCTATTATGATATCGCCCGAACATTGGGCGGGTCGGAGCGGTTCCTGATCCTGAAGGTCGCTGTGCCTGCGGCCCTGCCCAATGTCTTCGTCGGCCTGTTCATGGGACTTGGCTCTTCCTTCGCCGTCCTGATCATCGCCGAGATGATGGGGGTGAAGGCAGGGCTGGGCTGGTATCTGCAATGGGCGCAGGGATGGGCGGCCTACGCCAATCTCTACGGCGCGCTGATCGTCATGGCGCTGCTTTTTTCGGGGCTCATCAGCCTGCTCTTCCATGTGCGTGACCAGGTGCTGGCCTGGCAGAAAGGCATCGTGCGATGGTAACGACATTGGACGCCCCCGTTGATCAGGGCCTGTCGATCCAGACCCGCGGCGTTGGCCACTGGTTCGACACCAAGGACGGTCGGCTGGACGTGCTGGACGATGTGACGATCGACGTCGCGCCCGGCGAGTTCGTCGCATTGCTTGGCCCCAGCGGCTGCGGCAAATCCACCCTGCTGCGACTGATTGCCGGTCTGGATGCGCCTCGCACGGGAAAGGTCGGCGCGGATAAGGTGCGGATCGTCGGTCCCGACCCGTCGCGCCTGCTCGTCTTTCAGGATCCGACTCTCTATCCTTGGCGCACCGTGAGGCAGAACGTCGCCTTGGGTCTGGAAGCGACCGGGCAGGCCAAGGGGGCGCAGGACCGGATTGATCGAGCGCTTGATCTGGTCGGCCTGCGCGATTTCGCGGGTTCCCTGCCGAACGAACTGTCAGGCGGCATGGCCCAGCGCGCGGCGCTGGCGCGGGTGCTGGTCAACAATCCGCGCCTGCTGCTGCTCGATGAACCTTTGGGCAAGCTCGACTCGCTAACCCGTATGACGTTGCAGGCCGAATTGGTGAGGCTGTGGCAGGATGCCCGTTTCACGGCTCTACTCGTGACCCATGACGTCGAAGAGGCGCTTCTGCTTGCGGAGCGCATAATCATCTTCAGCCCGCGCCCGGCGCGCATCGTGCGTGAAATCCGGGTCGATGCCGCCTATCCTCGACATCGGGATGCACCAGAATTGCAGGTGCTACGTCGGGAAATTCTGGTGTCTCTCGGTCATGACCATGAGCTGTGAATGAAAATAAGTACCATCGGAGCGATCTTTGCCGCGAAAACGACATGTCGATTCCGATAGGCAGTTTGGTGAATGACGTACTTTAATGGCAAATTGTAACGACAGATAACCAGAAGCTGCCCGTCCGCACTTGGGGGCGAAAAATTTGCCGCTGAGCGACCGATGGGTCGACCTCCCTTAGCGTTCTTCGGTCGGGCCATCGTGGACCGAGGAAAGTGTCATGGGATTATCAGAATTTGATCCCGCCGCACGCGAACGGGTGTCGTGGAACACCAAGCGCAAAGTGGGTGCAAAGCGTGCACTCAAACCCCGTCAAATTTGGGCAATATGCTCCTTTATAGAGGCCTCGCCTTGCGCCTGCAGCGGGCAATCGCCGGGCCGCGCAAAGATGTGGACACCGCCGTTTCCTGCGCCATAAGCATAACGACTTTGTTGGGGGGGGGGAATATGCGGCATCTTCTTACAGCGATTGCGATCTTGTTGCTGGCGTTGGCGACGCCCAGCCAATCGCAATTAAGCGCCAACGGATATCCCGATTTCGATGCGCCCGAGACGGAAGGTCTGATGATTGTGAAGGTCATCCTCAAGGGAGGATGTTTTCTCTACGATCAGGCGGGTAACGGGGCGTATCTCGATGGAGAGGATGACGAGTTTCTCTGGAGCGGCTTTTGTACGGCCGGGCAACCGATCAACGGCCCCGGTGTTTCAAGGCCATGACAGTCCGAGGTCAGTTGCGGGGAAACTGGACCGAGGTATCGAGCAGCTTCCATAATGGCATCATGGAGGGAAGCACGACATGGCGAAGCTACGTCGCTTTCAATCCGCCAGACAGCCGGTATTTCAATGGCACCGGAACTTTCGTCAATGGATGCAGTCGGGCTGCTGACGAACATTCCGATTGTGAAAAGGACTTTGCACTGCTCGCGACGAGGGTGAAGGGAAAATTTGGCGCATTGCCGGGCGTTTCCGCCGGAGGAGGGAACAGCGCCGCCGACAGGCAAACGCCGCAACAAGAGACGCCTTTGGCTGCGCCGTCTTCAGGTGGACGGGATGCGGAGCGGGACGCTGATTTAGCCGCTTTGGGAGACTGGGCACCGGCCGCAAAGACACCAACAGCGGCGGACCCCTATCTTTATGACGATATGAATCATGGCAATTGTCCTTTCATCAAACCGATCGCAGAAGAGATGGGCTCTCAAATGGCCTATGGGCATTATCAGCTCATCAACACCTGTAGCTATCCGATCATATTGATGACGTGCATCAATCCCGACAGGGCGGACGGCACACCTGCTCCAAATTATGACAAGCACCTGGCTGGTGCGGAATGTCCCGGCATCGGTTGGGGCGGCACTGCACTTGATGCAAATGAAGTGAAAGACGAGCGCAGCTGGTATCAATATCGGAACATACGCTGGGCCGTCATGGTGTGCCGAGAGGGCTGGGATTTCGTTGGCCGGGACGGGAGCAGTTTTCCATCGAAAATGATCGATGCAGAATACCGCTGTCGTAAGATGCGACCGAGATAAACGTTAGCGATCAGTCCGAGCATCTCAGTGCGCCGCGACATTTGCGATGGCCGGTTGAGCGGCGACTTGACGGGCGGTGGTTTGTGCGCAGATCTCGCGGGTGTTTGGTCGCCTCGAGCCGAAACTTTACCGCCGGAGGACAGCCGCTCTCAGTATCCTTTGATCGAAAGCGTGCAACGGCCAGTTTTGAAGGGCGAAATTCGAATAGCTGCCTTTCCGGACCTGGCGAGGTCGTGTCCCGCGGGGTGGTGTAGGAAGGTTTCCCTGAGAGGGTGGCCACCGTCGATCTTCTGGTAGGGTTCGGATGCGAACTCGAACCTGGAGAAGAAGACGATGACCGAGGACAGAATGGCCCTTGTCGAGCTGATTGAGCAAGGGGCTGATAGCGATTTGGTGCGTGAGATGCTGGCTTTCGCCGCAGAGCGTATGATGGATCTCGAGATCGAGGCGAAGACGGGCGTGCCTTGCGGATCACGCAGCCCGGAGCGGCTGAACCACCGCAACGGCTACCGCGAGCGGGGTTGGGATACGCGAGCTGGCCGGATGATCTGGCGATCCCGAAGCTGCGCAAAGGCAGTTACTTCCCGAGCTTCCTGGAGCCACGCCGCACCGCCGAGAAGGCCTTGGCGGCAGTGATCCAGGAAGCCTACGTCCACGGCGTTTCGACCCGTTCGGTCGACGATCTGGTCAAGGCGATGGGCGCCAGCGGTGTTTCAAAGAGCCAGGTCAGCCGTTTGGTTGCCGAGATCGACGAGCGGGTGAACGCTTTCCTCACGCGACCGATTGAAGGCGAGTGGCCCTATCTATGGATCGACGCCACCTACCTCAAAGTGCGCGAGGGCGGACGGATTGTCTCGACGGCGGCGATAATCGCGGTGGGCGTCAACACCGATGGCCGACGCGAGGTTCTGGGCGTGGCCACCGGCCCGTCGGAAGCCGAACCTTTCTGGAAAGCCTTCCTGCGCTCTCTGGCTGACCGAGGCTTGCGCGGTGTGAAGTTGGTCATCGCCGACGATCACAAAGGGCTGCGCGCTGCCGCCAGCAAGGTATTTTCCGCGACCCAGCAGCGCTGCCGGGTGCACTGGATGCGCAATGCGTTCGCCCATGCGGCGCCGAAACAACGACCCGCTGTCATTGCCATGATCAAGACCATCTTCGCGCAGGAGACGGCCGAGGCGGCGCAACAGCAGTGGGACCAGGTTACCGATGCCCTGCGCGAGAAGTTTCCAAAGCTGGCCGACATGATGGACGCATCACGCGAGGACGTGCTCGCCTACATGGCCTTCCCCAAGGATCATTGGGCGCAGATCGCCTCCACAAATCCACTGGAAAGGGTCAACAAGGAGATCAAGCGAAGGGCAGACGTGATCGGCA
>NZ_QJQX01000017.1 GCF_013393185.1 Sphingobium lactosutens
TAAACGGCGTCGAGCCCGAAGCCTGGTTCACCGACGTCATCGAACGCATCGGCAACCACCCGATCAATCGGATCGATGACTTCCTGCCGTGGAAATGGCAGACATCGAGGCTGACCAACGATCTGGAGAAGGCTGCGTGAGCAACGGCACTGTCGTGCGGATGAAGATTACGCTGGACGATGTCACACCGGCCGTCAGCCGAACGCTGGAGGTGCCGCTCAATATCCGCCTGGACCGTCTGCACACCGTCATCCAGACCGCCTTCTCATGGACGGACTCTCACCTGTGGGAAATGAGCTTCGGGCAGACCGGCTTTGGCATCCCTGATCCTGAATATGGCTTCGACGGACCGCTCGACGCCCGTAAGGCCACTCTCGCCCAGGTCCTGGCGGATACAAGGCGCAAGACCTTCCGATATCTCTACGACTTTGGCGACGCCTGGGAGCATAGCGTGAAGATCGAGTGCGTCAGCGCGGCCAGCCCGCACCTGACATATCCGCTCATCCTCGATGCAATAGGCATGCGGCCGCCAGAGGACTGTGGCGGACCATGGGGCTATGCCGAAAAGCTCGAAGCGCTCGGCGATCCTCAGCATGAATATCATGAAGAGGCGCTGGAAACCCTTGGCGACGACCATGATCCCAACGCCAAGCCTGATATCCCCCTGATCGAGGCAAGGCTGGAAGCGCTCGCGAAAAAATGGGCGCCACGGACACGCCGGAAAGCCTGATAGGCCGCGTCAATGCCGCCTTCCGTCGGCGCTTACGTCTTTCTCATGCCGCAGCACAGTCTCGCGGTCACAACCGAAGGATTGCCACTGGGCCTGACGGCGGCGAAATTCTGGACCCGTACCAAGTTCAAGGGCACCAATGCGTTGAAGCGGCGGATCAATCCGACGCGCGTTCCGATCGAGGAGAAGGAGAGCTATCGCTGGCTCGAGAATATGCGCCAATCGACCGCTCTACTGGGCGAGCCAGAGCGACTGGTTCACATTGGCGACTGGGAGAATGACATTTACGAGTTCTTCTGCGAAACACAGACGCTCGGCACGCATTTCCTGGTGCGCACCTGTGTCGACCGTCTGGCCGGTGATGGTGACCATACGATCGCCGACGAAATGAGCGAGACCACCGTGCAAGGCATGCATCGGGTTGCCGTTGGCAAAGACGATCATGCCGACATCGAACTACGCTATAGGCGCATCCAGGTTTTGCCGCCGATCGGAAAGCAAAAGCGCTATCCCTCCCTCAGCCTGACTATCTTATGAGACGTGTGCGCGGGTGGGCGTAGACAGGCTTGTCAAATGCTGATTCTATGTGCTTTCCAAGGAGGAGAGCGGCCGTGGTGCAGCGTTCGATTGGTCAGGAGCGATTTGGGTTTTCAGGGTCCGAGCGCACGACGTCATCGTTGGACGCGCTGGTATCGCTGATTGATTGGCACGCGGTCGCGGTTCTTCTCGATCCGCTTTATCCGGCCTCCAAAGGTGAGCCCGCCTGGCCGCCTCTGGCAATGTTCAAAGCCCTACTGTTGTCGATCTGGTATGATCTATCCGATGTGAAGTTGGCTGAGTCTCCGTCACGTCCGCCAATATCAATGACGGCAAGGCAGGTCCCGGTGCCTTGCCCGTTGCCTACGAGACGTCACACTATCACGCTTTGGCACTGGGGGAGGGTAAGGGCTTGACCGTACGCAGTGTCCGCAATCAGGCGAGTGCGCTTAGCTGGCGCAGCCACAGTTTGCAGGCAATTCCCATGTTTTCCCGGCCACGACAGGCGACGGCTCCTTCACGGCAGCCAGTGCCTGCCTTCAACGTATCTGCGGATTTGCTGGCATAGCGGGCGTTACGCCCCACATCTTGCGGCACACTTTCGCCAGTATTGCTGCCGAACTTGGTTTTCTGAACTGACGATCCGGCGATGCTCGGTCACGCATCATAGAATGTGACGCAGGACTATATTCACGTCGATGAAGCCCTGAAACTGGCCGTGCGACGCACGTCAGATGAAATCGCCAAGCTGCTGGCACAAGGTGCCGACAAACTTGACCGTCTGCGGGCGTTCGCCTGATGGCCGGCCGATGCTAGACATATGGTAACGTATATGTTACTTGAAGAGCTGTGAGTTGATAGTTCAAGAATATATCCGCGAGGACGGTTCCTGTCCGTTGCGGTCTTGGTTCGACAGTCTGGATGCACAGGCCTCCGCCAAGGTGGCGACAGCCATAGTGCGGTTGGAGTTGGGTAACGCCTCGAATGTCAAATGGATCGGCGGCGGCCTGGGACAATATCGGATCGACTGGGACCAGGCTATCGCCTCTATCTCGCCAAGGAAGGGATGAACTCGTCATCCTGTTCGTAGGTGGAACGAAGAAGCGGCAGCAGTCAGACATCGTTCAGGCTGGGGTGCTGTTGAATGAATATAAGGTTCGCAAGGCGACCGACAAAAAAGGCAGGAAGTAGCGAGATGGCGCTGACCCGAGACTTCAAAGAAACGGTGAAGGAACGCGCCACGCGCGACCCCGCCTTCGCCAAAGCCATGCTCGATGAGGCGGCAAACGCTTTCCTTAACGGCGAACCGCAGGTCGCGCGCCTGATCCTGCGCGATCTGGTCAACGCTTCGGTTGGTTTCGAGGCATTGGCCGAGGAGACCAGACATCCGAGTAAAAGCCTACACCGGATGCTATCCGAAAAGGGCAATCCGAGTATGGATAACCTTGCTGCTATTTTCGGTGCGGTCCGTCGGCGTCTCTGCGTGACGATAGAGGTGCGTGCCGTAGAGGCGGCATGATCCTGGTTGAAAAGTAACAAGCGAGGGGTGTCGGCCACCGGAAAAAAGCAGCGGTAAATGCCGATGAAATGTCGCTCCGCAAACCGTGTCTGCTGCGAGCCTGCATCGGCCGTGCCAGCCGCAATCGTGTGTAGCATTGGCTTCCACACGTAAGCGGTCTCCTTGTCGATCAGCGTGACCTCGATCGGCGGACTATGTGCCTTCTTCCCGGCAAGATGCGTGGCGATATCGAGTCCGGCGACCGCCCCTCCGACATGACCAACCTGTGACGATCAACTGCCTGTTCCCGATGTTGCGCTGTATCCCATTGTACATCCTTTTGGTTCAGGGCCTCCGCGCAGGTATACGTCGTAAGCGTGCGATCGCCTGCACGGCGATCGCACATGCGTCAGCGCGCGATATCGAGGATGGCGATTTCTTCCCGGAACTCGAGAATCCAGTAGGCGACGTCCAGATGGCCAGCGTCCGTAGAGAACCTATCCAGAGCGGCTTGATCGTCGAGTTCGGCGACCAGGCCGAAGTCGAAATTTCCCGACACGCCGATGTCCAGACCAGCCTTGAGCGAACGCACCCCTGGGATTTTGCCGGCAAGACCCTCGAGACGATCGCAGGCCTTCTGCTGAAGTTCCCGTGGGGTTCCGTCCTTGACGCGAAAGAGCACGATATGCTGAATCATAAAATATACCTTTTAAGTCAATGTTTGTGGGGGATGCTTCACTGCGCCGTGAAGCCGCCGTCGATGACGATATCCGCGCCGGTCACGAACCGCGCTTCGTCGGACGCCAGGAAGAGCACGCCATAGGCGATGTCGATCGGCTCTGCCGCGAAGCCCATCGGGACCTTTGCGAGCACCGCCTCGGTCACCTCCTTGCTGAAGCTTTCCATGATCGGCGTGCGGATAAGACCGGGCCAGACCGTGTTGACACGAATACCTTCGCCAGCGACGCCGATGGCGATCTCCTTGGTGATGCCGCCAATGGCCGCTTTGGTGGCGGAATAGGCGACCGAGCCCCCGCTGATCCCGCCGACCAGCCCGGCCGCCGACGAAATGTTTACAATGGAACCGCGCCCCTTGCGCTTCATCTCCGGCATGACGGCCTTGATGCCGAGCAGCGTACCGGTAAGATTGACGTTGAGAATCCGCGTTGTCTCCTCGACATCGATCGCCCACACGTCTTCGCGCGTTTTCCCTGGCATCGCGGCGTTGTTGACGAGAATGTCGATCGCCCCAAAGGTGTTAATCGTTCGCGCCGCGACGTGTTGCCAGTCCTGCTCGCTGGCGATGTCATGGCAGACGCCCAACACGGCTTCCCGACCCAACTCGTCATTGATCTCTTTGACCGTCGCCATCAGCAGCACGTCGTTCAGATCGCTCGCCACAACCATCGCGCCTTGTTGCGCAAACAACCGCGCCTCGACCTTGCCCTGTCCGCCTGCGGCACCGGTGATAATGGCGACCTTATCGTTCAAGCGACCCATAAACTGTCTCCTTCCACTACAAATATGTCATGTGCATGATTGCATAGTGCACTAAATAATAGTGGTTGATGGACTTGCAAGTGCATCAAGCGGAATTATATTGTGCACCATGAACACAACATCTCAGCAGCCCGGCGACGCCGCGGCGCGACGGCAGAGGGCAACGCAGCTGTCTTTTGCGCTCTACGCTGCCGGAAACCGGATGGTACGGCTTCATAAGCCCATTCTTGAGCCGCTGGGGCTGACCTTTCCGCAGTATCTCGTGCTGGCCGAATTGCTCGCGCAGTCGCCGCGCACGGTCGGGGATCTGGGCGCACGGGTGGACATGGACGCTGGAACCATCTCGCCGTTGCTCAAGCGATTGGAAGCGGCAGGAAAGGTCACCCGCGTGCGGGATCGGGAAGACGAACGATGCGTACTTGTCAGCCTCACGGCGGCAGGAGAGCAACTGCGTGACACGATTTTGGCAGTCACCGATCAGGTAAAGTCTGCCTGCGAAGCACCTGAACTGGATCTTGATCTCCTGCGGCAACAGCTGGATCTGCTCGCGCGCCCAATCGATTGGACGGCCCTCGAATGGAAGACCGGCTCACGGCAGCAAGGCTCGTGATCGCCGTGTGCAACGTTCAAAGAAACGAGGAAATGCCATGCCCCTTCAGATGATCCTGGGCATGCATCTAGGTAACGGCTATGGCTCGCAACCTGGATCATGGCGCATGCCCGGCGTGGATCCGCTGAGCTATGCCAGTTTCGATGCCAAAGTGCGCCATGCCCAGGCGGCGGAGCGCGGAAAATTGCAGTTTCTCTTTCTCCCCGATGGTCCGAGCGTGGTTGCCGACATCGCGAACGAGCCGCCGCACTTCAACCTGGACGTAATGCTCACCCTGGCGGCGGTCGCGCGGGAGACAAGCCGCATCGGCCTGGTCGCAACCGGCTCGACCACGTTCAACGAGCCTTACAATCTGGCGCGGCAGTTCAAGGCGCTCGACATCATGAGCCACGGCCGCGCAGGCTGGAACGCGATCACGTCGGCGGGTGAGGATGTGGCCGCCAATTACGGTAGTCGCATCCCGCCGAGCGCGGAGCGCTACGGCCGGGCGCATGAGGTTATTCAGTTGGTCCAGGGACTCTGGGGAAGCTGGGGGCGAGAGGCATGGAATCCCGATCAGGCATCGGGCAGCTTCGCCGACGCTGACCGGATCGCGCCCATCTACCTGAAAGGCCGATATGTGGCACCACGCGGGCCGCTCTATATTCCGCCGTCTGAGCAAGGGCAGCCGGTCATTTTCCATGCCGGTGGCAGCCCCAACGCATTTGCCCTCGCGGGTCGCTTCGCCAATGCGCTGATCGGCGCCGCCTTCACGATCGAGGACGCGCGGGCACAGCGCATGGCGCTGCGAGAGGCTGCTGAACGCGCTGGCCGGGACCCGGACGAAGTCAAGTATTTCGCCGGGCTGATGACCACGATAACCGACAATCGGAGGGCCGCGCTCGATCGGCGCACGACGATGACCGGCCGAACTTATCCGCAGCGCGCTGGTTACCTCAGCCAGATGCTTGGGCTACGGATCGATCCGGGCCAATTGGACGAGCCGCTCTCCTCGGCCCAACTCGCCGCCGCCCGCCCGTCGGCGGGCGATCCGCGCTCGCCACATGCCCTGGCAGTCGCTCGCGAGGGATGGAGCGTCAAAGACATCCTCGCGCATGGGGTTATCGATTACCATCCGGTCATCGTCGGACCGCCACAGGAGGCCGCCGATCACATGCAGGCATGGTTCGAGGCGGAAGCGGTGGACGGCTTCTGGATCAGCCCGGATGTCTATGACGACGGCATCGACGCCTTCGTCGATGGCGTGGTGCCAATCCTTCAGGACCGCGGACTGTTCCATCGGGACTATGAAGGAACGACGCTGCGCGATCACCTCCACGCGCCGAGCCAGTACGGGCTCGATCCGCGCCTTGCAGCTTAGACACAACACTTGAATTGAGAAGAAACGAACATGAAGATCGGTATTATCGGAGCAGGCAACATTGGCGGAACGATCGCGCGCAAGCTCGTTGCCGCGGGGCATTCGGTCAAACTGGCAGCCGCAGAAGGACCCGATGAAATTCGTGAGCGGGCAGAAAAGATCGGGGCGACAGCCGTCGCGGTCGCTGATGTGGTGAAGGATGTCAACGCGATCATCGTTTCGATCCCGTCCGGCGCCATTCCCGAGGTTGCGGACGTCCTGGCGCAAGCCCCGGTCGACGTTGTCGTGATCGACACGTCGAACTACTATCCGCAGTTTGGCGTGCAGATCGCAGAGATCGATGCGGGCAAGACCGAAAGCATATGGTCAAGCGAGCAACTGGGGCGCCCTGTCGTCAAGGGGTTCAACGCGGCCCTCGCTTATACCCTGGCTGAAAAAGGCAAGCCTGCCGGCGCGGTCGGTCGGATCGCCATACCCGTTTCCGGCGACGATGCACGGGCAAAGACTATCGCGTGCGAACTGGTCGAGGCGGCCGGGTTCGATGCCCTCGACGCCGGCGATCTTGCAATCTCCTGGCGCCACCAGCCCGGCACTCCTGCCTACTGCACCGAACTGACGGTCACAGAGCTCAAGGAGGCGCTGACACTGGCTGACAAGGGTCGCGCACCGCACAACCGCGACGCCGTCATGCAGGAACTTATGGCGGCCAGTAGCCCACCGAGCCACGACCAGATTGTCGCTCGAAATCGTGAGATAACTGCACCGCGCTGATCAGCTGGCGGAGGAAGCCCGGTGGAGGCGTGCACCAACCAACACCTCCTCCGGCTTTCCTGACTAGGAAGGACGCTGCTGCTTCCGGCGTCGGTCGATGATTATGTAACGACGGACAACCCTCGTCCAGTTCGTCGCGGCGGTCGTCGATGATCTCGATCTTCGCGGCCTGGGCTTTGGTCGCTCGCGTCCCAAGGCGACGAGGCATCCCGGCTATGATCCCGCCAATTTGTTGAATCTAAATCTTTACGGCTATCTCAATCGGGTTCGGTCGGGCCGGTGCCTTGTGGCGAAGACGGCGCGCAATCTGGAGGTGCCCAAGTGGCTGCCTGTCTACCTTTCATAGAGCCAAAGAACCTTCAGCTCCAGTCTAAACGGCCGCGCAGAGCATTCGCCCCCAGATTGTTGCAGATCTCGATTCGACCTCGATTGTCGAAGTTATTGTTGAGAGGCAATTTTGGCGGGCGATGCGCCTGACCGCATTCCAGTCGCAGCGGATTTAGAAGCCGCACTCTTCCTTTAGCCAGGACACGACCAGCCGAGCGAGCGCCACCCGCGCGGTCAGATAATAATCATTGGCCTCGAAGATCACTTGCGAGAAATGTTTCGCGTTGGCTTTCTGCATCGCCTGTACGAGCGGCATATGCAAAGTATCGACATATTCCCGGCTTGAGTGTCCAATCAACAACACATTCTTGTTTACTAGTCTCGGTGCGGCCTTGGTCATGCTAAAGCGGTTATAATCAGCAGGAGTAAGTGCATCCAATTCTTTTACAATATCGACGCGCCCATCAAGCGAATCTCGAAGTTCGTTAAAATATTTTGTGTATGCCGCCGATAGCGGTTTTGCCAACAACTCATTGGGACTAACAGTAATAATGGTGTTGAGCCCCGGGTTCTCGGATCCCGCAACCCACCCCATCATGCCGCCACCGCCGCTTTTGCCCAGAACGGCGATATGATCGAGGTCGATCTGGAACGTCCGTTCGGCGCCGGTGCCGGGTGGGACCGCGTGCTGACCACCATTTTCACCCAAAAATGCAACCGCCGCATGCAGGTCATCGAGCGCCGACGTGAACGAATATACTTCCTTATCATCCCACATGCCACGCGGATTGAAGCGCATCACATGAATGCCTGCCCCGACCAGCGCGGGAATTATGCTATCGAGGCAGTCGCCGCCATAGCGCTGGGGCGAAAGGATAACGCAGCCTTTGGCTCCTGGACCATCGGCGAGCCACATGAACGACTGGACGGTCTTGCCCTTGCTCTTGAAGATATGGGGAAAGTGCATGGAAGGGTAATCCGGATCGAAATACACCGAATCCGTCGTCGCATAATCCGTACCCAGCATGGCAGGCCTATACGGCTTTCCAATCATGTTGCCCGTGGCGGCCTGGCTCACCCCTGCCCCGGCCAGGGAAGCGACGAGGGCTGCAAAGCCGCCCGCCACGGTTCGGCGGGAAACGCTCGGCAGGTCTGCCAAGGGCGCGGTCTGATCGTTGGTTGAATCATTCTTCATTTTATCGATCCTGAATTGATATGGACGATTGGGGCAAACCTTCACTGACCGCCGAAGCGACGCGTGATCTGCAGCGCAATCTGCCGGCCCCTGTTGATGAACGCGTAACGATCGGCATCGAAGGTCGGACCGTTGGTGCCCGATGGACCACCGGTGAAGAGTACAGAGTTCGAAATCTGGTAGGTATATTCGTTGGTGAGGTTGCGACCGCGCAGGGCGAACTCCCAGCGATCGTCAGCGCTGATCAGGCGGATATTCGCGTCCAGCATCCAGAAGCCCTTAAGCTTGCTGCTAGGCACAAGATTCGATTCCGTGAAATAGCTGCTGCTGTAGCTTCCGTCGGCGGAAAGGCCGATGCGCCAGTCGTCGCTGAAGTCACGTTCGAAATTCGCGCCCACATTGCCCGACAGTTCGGGCGCGTTGGCGAAGGGGCGACCCTTCAGGTCCTGGAGCGTGAAGACACCGTCGGGCCTCACGCCACCATTGCATCCCGCACCAATAGTCTGGCCTGGATAGCAGGTCGCCGTGTAGATGTTATACTCCGCTTTGTTGTATCCTAGCGCGCCGCGGAGGGTCAGCCCCTCTATGCCGGTTTGCCAGTTGATATCCGCCTCGATCCCCTTGACCGTACCCTTACCGGCGTTGTCGATCGCGAAATTAAGGCCTTGTACGAACGTGACTTGAAGGCCGGTGGTGACATATCTATAGGCACTGATGTTCGCACGCACACGGTCGTTGAAAAGAAGCGCCTTGACGCCCGCTTCGCCGCCCTTGGTGATCTGCTGATCATAAATTCTGCCGCCCGGCGTCAGACCACCGCTGAGAAAGCCACGCTTGTAGCTGCCGAATATCGTCAATTTTCTGGAAGGGCGCCATGCCGCCGTCAACTCGGGCGAAAAATTCTTCCAATCCTGATTGGGGTTGATGGGCGGCGTGCCCCCGATGATGCTCTTTATGAAAGCCGCTTTCTTTTCCCATGAATAGCGGCCGCCTGCCGTGAGTTCCACCGTTTCGACCGGGTTCACCCGCAGTTGGCCGAACAGGGAAAGGTGCGACCCTTTCAGCGTCAACTGGTTGCGACCGAACAAGGCCGGATTGTCAGGGAATGCAACATCCTGGGTGTCGTAAACGAATTTGCTGTCCTGCAGATATGTGCCTACGAGGAAATTGACCGGCCCTTCCCAGTTACTGGCCAGCCGGAATTCCTGCGACAATTCCGTCAGTTTGAAATGATAATCACCCACGAAGACGAAGTCGGGATCGCTCGTGTTGAAATAGGGATCGGTATAGTCAAGGTCGACCTTATAGACGCTGCTCAACGACGTCAGGGTCATCTTGTCGGTGGGGCGGAAGTTCATTTCCATCGAGGACAATAGCTGTCCCTGTTGAAGATCCGGCTCCCCCTCGCTGATGCCCAGTCCGAACTGCTTGAGATCCGGCCCATAACCCGAATAGGAAATCTTGTCGTCCGCCTTGCAATTTTCTCCGGACCCACCGACACCAATCGGAAGCTGCGGCGCGCCGAGCGGGCAATAGACATATTGCCTGATTTCGGAATGACCCGCGGTCTTGAGTTTGCCGTAGGTGAGCTTAAACCGGGCGTCGAACTGATCGGACGGATCGAATTTGAGCGTCAGCCGTCCGCCGAATTCCCGGTCATGCGGCAGCCGGTCTCGGGTCGATGCGAAGCGCAGCGCCTCGGGATAGATATTCTTCTCCCATCCCTCCATATGGCTGCCCATCACCGCGACACGGATGCCGAGCGTATCGGTCAACGGACCCGATGCAAAGCCATCAAACTGTACCTCACGCCCGACAAATTCGTACAGAGCCGACGCTTTTGCCTCGAATTTGTTGGTAGGATCGGCTGTGCGAATCGAAATCACGCCGCCAGGGCTGTTCTTGCCGAAGAACAGGCCTTGTGGACCTTTCAATACCTCGATCTGCGCCAAATCCATCTGGCCGATACGGCGGATGCTCGAACGCGCGACCTGGGCACCGTCGATGTTGAACGTCACCCCCTGATCCGCGGTGGTGGTGCTGGCGTTCGCGCCGATGCCGCGCAGGACGACGCTGCCGCCCTGAATGGCGCCCTGCCCAATCTGAAGCTGCGGGATGACATTGTTGAGCTGGTCGACCCGCGTCAGATTGCGCCGGTTGATTTCGCTCTGGCTTACGCCGGTAACGACGACCGGCACGGAGATCGACGTTTCGTTGCGACGGCGGGCGGTTACGATGATATCACCGCCCGCCTCACTTGAACCGCCTTCGCTCGTTGCCGCGGCGGGATCGGCTTGCATGGCAGGCGTTGATACGGCCCGTCGGATGGTGATAATGCCGGTCGCGTCGGCGGGCTGCTTTGCGGCAAGGCCAGTGCCAGCAAGCAGGCGCTTGAGGGCGGCCTCGACTTCCAGCCGACCGACGACGGCGTTGGTGCGCTTGCCCTTGAGCAGGGCTTCGCTCGCCAGGATCTGAAGGCCGGACTGTTTGGCGAATACGGAGACGGCAGAACCGGCAGGCTGTGCCGGGATGGCAAAATTACGCACTTCGGCCAAGGCCGGCTGTGTCGTAAGGGCGGCGATAATCGCAGTCGAGACAATCATGTATTTCCCCCATGATGGCAGCGCGCAATCGCGCCCGTCCATATTGCCTTGATGCACCGCGCGATCCTTTCCGACGGGGGAGACATATTTTTTTCATTTCTCTATGAGAAAGGCGATTTCCCCAATGCTCGATATCGAATGTGCGCTGTCGCCTATGGCGGCATTAGAGGCTTCAGATTTGGTGCGGGCTATTGCGTGAGAAGGAGATCGCCTTCCTTCTCCACGACCTGCGCGCCGGTCATTTCAGCAACCGCGCGGGCAAATTTCGCCGGATCGTTGGTACGGAAATAGCCGATCAGGCGCTCACGACCGATCGCCGTATCACCGATGAGGATGTGTTGCCGGTTATACCGGTTGAGTTCGGCGACCGCATATTCGACCGACTGGCCATCCAGCACTATTTCGCCGCTGCGCCAGGCGAGGGCGCGCTCCACCTCCTGTGGAATATTCTGGACGGTCGATGCCGCAGGCTGGACCCCAGCGCTGACATAGGATCGGTCGCCTGCCGTCAGGCGGCGCAGACTTCCCTCACGTCCCTCTATCCAGGTCTCCACGACGCCTTCCGTAACCAGTACGTCGGCACTCTCGGCGCGGCGGCGTACCGCAAAGGCGGTTCCCACGGCCCGCACACGCACGTCACCTGCCTTAACCACAAATGGTCGCGACTTGTCGTGCGCTACCTGAAACCAGGCCTCACCCTCTTCGAGCTGGATCGCGCGCTGTTTGGGCCGCAAGGCGACGGCCAGCCGACTGGCGGTGTTGAGTACCGCGACCGATCCGTCCGCCAGGGGTACGCGGCGGACTTCGCCAATGTCGGTGCGAATGTCGTCACGGCCAAGGCGAGGCACAATCATAATCGCGCCCAAGCCCGCCGCCAGTGCGCCTGCGCCGGCCGAATATCTGAGAAACCGGCGGCGATCGAGAGCAGTTGCATCATTGGATGCGCGGCACTCTTCCTGCCGCACAGCGGTAGATGACAGCGCGCGCCCTCTGTCGAGGTAGGCCAGCGTCGCCTGCGCGCGCAACAAGGCACCTTGATGAAGCGGATTTTCCGCCAGCCAAGCTTCCAGGGCCGCCTCCTGATCCACGGCGAGAGTCCCGAGGTCGAGCCTGGTGGCCCATAGTGCTGCGTGGTCGTCAGTCATCTTGGCGACCGGTCTGGCATTGCTCATATCGTCTTCCCTGAAGTTGCTCTGCCCCCCCATCTTCTTCTGCGATTGCCTTCATGATGATCTTCAAGCCCCGCGCCGCCTGCGCCTCCACAATATGTTCGGTCAACCCCAGTCGTTCCGCGATCTGCCGCTGGGGCAGGCCCTCTACCCGCCGGAGATGGAAAATCTCCCGGCATCGGTCCGGCAGCGCGGCGATGAGCCGCTGGACTCGCGCCAGTTCCTGCCGCGCGCTTGCCAGCCGTTCGGGGCCGGGATCGGCATCTTGCACCGTCATGGCTTCCACCTCGGTCAAGCTTTCGATCCGCACGATCCGATCGCGCCGGACTCGCCGCAGCATCACCGAGCGGGCGGTTGTGAACAGGTAGGCCCGCCCGTTGCGGATATGGTCGACATCGGACAGTTGGGCAATGCAGACATAGGCGTCGTGAATGATATCGTCGATGTCCTGAGGCGGCAGCGCCCGACGGCGGAGCCATGCGCGCAACTCTCCCTCATAAGGAACGATATTGCTCCCGACCCAGGCAATGATCCCGCTGCGGCACCCCACCATCCCCATGGTTCCTTCGAAATCCTACATGCCGACATAGCACAAGATGCAAGGCGATGGCATTTCCGACGATCAGCCTTGATAATTTCATCTAGCCGGAATTGTGAGCGCGCAGGGTGCTGGATCTCATGTCAGTCCGTCCGAAAACGTAGGGCCGGATCGTATTGCGGATGAGCCGCGCAGCGTGGCAGGCGGTGTGGGCTGCTGATTTCAACATGGGAGGCGTGGGACGGTTCCTGATGGGCCATATCAGGCAATGGGGCGCGATGTTGTGGCGTTGACGTCGCAAGGGGACCATTCAGGCCCTCACGGCGCGTAGCCGGGCCGGAATACCGAAGACATTGATGACCTTGCGCAGATTACAGGCGAGCGCGGTCAGGCTGACTCGGCGTTGTTGTATTTAGATCAATGCCGGGATACTCAGACATTCGAGCATTGTAACGCTCTGCTTCTTTTTATCCCGGCATATGATAGTTAGGGTCAGGACCCATTGAGGTGAGAGGCGCGATCTGATTCAGGCTCCGTGAGGAGACTGAGAATGAGCGACCTATACTGGCTGACGGACGAGCAGATGGCTCGTCTGCGCCCCTACTTTCCCAAGAGCCACGGTAAGCCGTGCGTTGATGATCGACGGGTTCTGAGCGGTATCGTGTTCGTCAACCGCAACGGGCTGCGCTGGCGCGATGCGCCCAGGGAGTATGGCCCCCACAAGACGCTGTACAACCGATGGAAGCGATGGGGCGATATGGGGGTCTTCCTTCGCATGATGGAAGGGCTGGCTGCTGAAGCCGCCGAACCAGCGACGGTCATGATTGATGCGACCTATTTGAAGGCTCACCGCACGGCTTCGAGCCTGCGGGCTAAAAAGGGAATCTCGGGCGGCTGATCGGCCGCACCAAAGGCGGCATGAACACCAAGCTGGACGCCTCGAAATATTCTGGCCTTTGAGGGGCAGATTTGATTCACTTCGCCGACGATGTGGCGGAGGCGGTAATGATAGGGCAGCCGGGTTTCTTCGATCTTTCAGCCAGGTACGAGGCGCTGAGCGCGGCGGGTGATCCGCTGGAGCGATTGGCGGCTGTTGTGGATTTCGAGGTTTTCCGGAGCCCATTGATTGTGGCGTTGCGACGTAGCGTTCGCGGCAAGGGCGGGCGCCCGCCGTTCGACCCGGTGCTCATGTTCAAGGCCCTGGTGCTGCAGGCGCTCTACTCGCTGTCGGACGAGGCAACGGAGTTCCAGATCAAGGATCGCCTGTCGTTCCAACGCTTTCTGGGGCTTGGGCTGGACGGCACGGTGCCCGATGCGACGACGGTGTGGCTCTTCCGCGAGCGGCTTGTGAAGGCCAAGGCGATCGACCGGCTGTTCGCCCGCTTTGATGCGGCGCTCAAGGATAGGGGTTATCTGGCGATGGGCGGGCAGATCATCGACGCGACGATGGTGCCGGCGCCCAAGCAGCGCAATACCGAAGCGGAGAAGGCGGCGATCAAGGAAGGACGCGTGCCGGAGAACTGGAAGCCTGCCAAGGCGCGGCAGAAAGATCGCGATGCCCGCTGGTCGATCAAGTACAGCAAGGCCAAGATCAGGGAGGGCGCCGATCCCAAAACGGCCAAGCCGGTTGACCTTGCCATCCCGATGTTCGGATACAAGAATCATATCGGCATCGACAAACCCATGGGCTGATCCGCACTTGGGATGCCAGCGCCGCCAATGCCCATGACGGCGCAAGGCTGCCGGTTCTGATCAGCAAGGACAACACTGCCTCCGGCGTCTGGGCTGATACCGCCTATCGATCCAAGAAGAACGAGGCGTTCCTGGCCGATGGCATGTTTACCAGCCACATCCACCAGAAGCGAAAGCCGCGGCGACCGCTGCCCGAGCGGATCGCCAGAGCCAATACCCGGCGTTCCAAGATCCGCGCCCAGGTCGAGCATGTCTTCGCCGGGCAAAAGCACCGAATGGGCCTCGTCGTGCGCACCATCGGCATCGCCCGCGCCACCATCAAAATCGGTATGGCCAACCTTGCCTATAACTTCCAGCGCCTGGTCTGGCTCGAGGGACGTACTGCGCCCACTTGATGCGAAAGCTGCTCCCTAGCGGCACTGGCGACATGGAAATCACCACCAGAATGCGCAGCCACGCCGGCCCCGTTACACCTCTGCGGTCCATACAGCCGCCATCACGCCGAAATTGGACGGTTTATCGAGGTGTCCAGCTTCACGCCGTCACCGACGCTAACGGCCGCCCGCTCAGCTTCTTCATGACGGCCGGCCAGATCAGCGACTACACCGGCGCTGCGGCTCTGCTGGACGATCTGCCCAAAGCGAAATGGCTGCTGGGTGACCGCGGCTATGACGCCGACTGGTTCAGAGAGGCTTTGCAGGCGAAGGGCATCAAGCCCTGCATCCCGGGCCGCAAATCTCGGCTTCAACCCGTCAAATACGACAAGCGCCGGTACAGACGTCGCAACCGCATCGAGATCATGTTCGGCCGCCTCAAGGACTGGCGACGCGTCGCCACGCGCTACGACCGATGCCCGCAGGTCTTCTTCTCCGCCATCGCGCTCGCAGCCACCATCATCTTCTGGCTCTGATCAACGAGTCCTGACCCTAATGTCGGCCGGGTCATTTCCGGCGGTAAGGACCGCCTCATTTCCTCGTGCCAGACGCGGGCACGATCGATGATGTTGCGGGAGCGCGCACCGGAAGGTGCACCACGCCGTTCGCGATCGAGATTCAGGCTCAGGACCCAGGGATTGGGACAGAATATGACGGGGCTGGCAATGAGCCATAGCGCGCTTTCGAAGTATGACATATGGCTGCGCTTCGAGCGTGACGAGTTCACGACAGCCGCCTCTGATTGCATTGGGCGACGCCGGTCATAATATGCTGGTCGCTGGCATCGGCGGCACCGGCGTGCTGACTGTGGGCGCGCTGATCGGAATGGCGGCGCATCTGGAGGGCAAGGGCTGCACGGTGCTCGATCTGACGGGCATGGCGCAGAAGGGCGGCGCGGTGACCAGCCACATCCGTGCCGGCCCAACGCCTGACGGCATCTATACCTCGCGCCTCGGTGTCGCCACGGCCGACCTGATCCTTGCCTGCGACATGATCGTGGCAAGCGGTGCCGAGGTCCTAAAGACAGTCGATCCCGGCACAACGGTAGCGGTGGCAAACAGCGACGTCACACTGACCGGCGAGTTTCAGACCAACCGCAAGATGGATCTAGAGCATAATCCGATCTGACAGAATCGTGGTGATTTCCTTGAGCCAAGAAATCTGATTCAACATGCGAGCTGGACGAGGAGGCCAGCCTGGCATGACAAAGTCGATCTCGGAGGATTTACGTTTTCGGGTGATCGCGGCGGTTGATGGCGGGCTATCCCGGCGCGCGGCGGCCGAGCGTTTCGGCGTTGCAGCGGCAAGCGCCGTCCGCTGGGTTCGCGAATGGCGGGAGACCGGTTCGACGCGGGCAAAGCCTCAGGGCGGCGACATGCGGTCGCGCAGGATCGAGGCCTATCGCGATGTCATTCTTGGCGCGATCGAGGAGCAGGTGGACATCACGCTGGTCGAACTGGCCGAGATGCTTCGATCAGAGCATGGCGCGGTCTTCGCGCCGAGCACCATCTGGCGCTTCCTCGACCGTCATTCCATGACCGTCAAAAAAAACGGCACACGCCAGCGAGCAGGAACGGCCCGACGTTCTCGCGCGGCGACGCGCATGGTTCAAGGCGCAACCTGACCTCGATCCCGAACGGCTGGTGTTCATCGATGAGACCGGCGCCTCAACAAAGATGGCCCGCCTGCGGGGACGGGCAAGGCGTGGCATCCGCTGTCGGTCCCCAATTCCGCACGGCCATTGGAAAACCACCACTTTCACCGGTGCGCTGCGCCTGACGGGCATGACTGCGCCGATGGTCCTGGACGGTCCCATGACCGGCGAATGCTTCGCTGCCTATGCCCAGCAGGTTCTGGCGCCAACGCTGCATCCTGCGACATCGTCATCCTCGACAATCTGCCGGCACATAAGGCAATGGCTGCCCGTGAAGCCATCGAAGCGGTTGGAGCGAGCATGCTGTTCCTGCCGCCATACAGCCCCGACTTCAATCCCATCGAAAACGCCTTCTTCAAACTCAAGGCTATCCTGCGAAAAGCCGCCGCCCGAACTATCCCGGAGCTATGGGATGCGATACGTGACGCGTTGCCACGCTTCACTCCCGAAGAATGCGCAAACTACTTCACAGCCACCGGATATGAGCCAGAGTGATCGGATTCTGCTCTAGACGGGGAGACGCTGGAAGCGTCGATCCGCGATGCTCTGGACGGCGGGCCGTTCCTGCCCTTCCGCGCTACCCACCTTGCTACTACGCTGACCGGCGACAGTATCGCCACCAACATACTCATGATGGGCTATGCCGCGCAGAAAGGATTGTTGCCGGTGTCGACCGCCTCGATTGAGGAAGCGATCCGGCCCAACGGCACGTTCGTGAAGAGCAATCTGCGCACCTTCGCGCTGGGTCCGGTCACCGCCCACGCGCCCGACCAGCTCGCCCACATCCTAGCAGACACACCGACCACGGCCTCGATTGATACGCTCGATACACTGATTGAAAGCCGCGTCCGCCTGCTCACGGCCTATCAGGACGAGGCATATGCCAAATCCTACGTGGATTTCGTTCGTGAAATGGAGGCAGCCGTTGCCGCGAGAAAGCTGGACGGAAGTGAGTTGTTCGTGCGCGAGGTTGCGCTGACATCGGCCCGGTTGATGTCCTACAGGGACGAATATGAAGTCGCCCGCCTCCACGCCGATCCAAAATTCATCGCGCGTTTGCGCCATCAGTTCGAGGGCGATTTCAAGATCACATTTCACCTCGCCCCACCGATGCTGCCGGGGCGCGACGCGACAGGGCGGCCAAAGAAGCGCGAGTTCGGCGAATGGATGTTGCCGGTATTCCGTATCCTGCAGCGCTTCAAGGGACTGCGCGGAACGATGTTCGACCCGTTCGGCTACACCGCTGAACGGCGTATGGAACGGCGCCTGATTGTCGAATATCGTGCGCTGATCCGTCAGGTAGCGGCGCGGATCGACCAGTCCCGCCTGACTAGGCCGTAAACTCATAAATAGATTGCGGTTTGGCGAGTGAGATGATTCACGGCTCTCCAGCATTGGAGGGTTGGATGGCACGTCGTCGGTATGAACTGACAGATCGGGAATGGGGGATTATCGAGCCGTTGCTGCCCAACAAGCCTCGCGGTGTGGCGCGGGTGGATGATCGCCGCGTTCTCAACGGGATCATGTGGCGCTTTCGCTCGGGAGCTACATGGGCCGAAGTGCCTGAGCGCTATGGGCCTCCGACGACCTGCTACAACCGGTTTGTCCGCTGGCGCAAAGCCGGGGTCTGGGACCGGCTGCTGGCAGCGGTTTCCGCCGGATATAATGGCGAACTGGTGATGATCGATTCCACTTGCATGCGCGTCCACCAGAACGGTGCGACGGGCAAAAAGGGGGAAGTTGCGATCGTGGCATGGGACGTTCCCGGGGCGGTCTCACCAGCAAACTCCACGCTCTTGTCGATGCTGAAGGACGCCCTGTCAGCCTAAGACTGACAGGCGGGCAGGTCCACGATGCCTGTGAGGCTGAAGCGCTGATCGACGCCATTCCCGAAGGCGCCACCCTGCTGGGCGACAAGGGGTATGACAGCAACGCAATCCGTGAGGCCGCTGCGGCTAGGAACGTCTGGGCCAACATCCCTAATCGATCCAATCGAAAGCAGCGCTTCGCCTTCTCGCCATGGCTCTACAAACAGCGAAACCTCGTCGAGCGCTTCTTCAATCGCATCAAGCAGTACCGTGGCATTGCCACCCGCTACGACAAGGATCCAGCCAATTTCCTCGCCGCAATCAAACTTATCTGCGTTCGAATCTGGTGCGCCGCATAATGAGTCTACGCGCTA
>NZ_QJQX01000018.1 GCF_013393185.1 Sphingobium lactosutens
GGTCGTGTCCCGCGGGGTGGTGTAGGAAGGTTTCCCTGAGAGGGTGGCCACCGTCGATCTTCTGGTAGGGTTCGGATGCGAACTCGAACCTGGAGAAGAAGACGATGACCGAGGACAGAATGGCCCTTGTCGAGCTGATTGAGCAAGGGGCTGATAGCGATTTGGTGCGTGAGATGCTGGCTTTCGCCGCAGAGCGTATGATGGATCTCGAGATCGAGGCGAAGACGGGCGTGCCTTGCGGATCACGCAGCCCGGAGCGGCTGAACCACCGCAACGGCTACCGCGAGCGGGGTTGGGATACGCGAGCTGGCCGGATGATCTGGCGATCCCGAAGCTGCGCAAAGGCAGTTACTTCCCGAGCTTCCTGGAGCCACGCCGCACCGCCGAGAAGGCCTTGGCGGCAGTGATCCAGGAAGCCTACGTCCACGGCGTTTCGACCCGTTCGGTCGACGATCTGGTCAAGGCGATGGGCGCCAGCGGTGTTTCAAAGAGCCAGGTCAGCCGTTTGGTTGCCGAGATCGACGAGCGGGTGAACGCTTTCCTCACGCGACCGATTGAAGGCGAGTGGCCCTATCTATGGATCGACGCCACCTACCTCAAAGTGCGCGAGGGCGGACGGATTGTCTCGACGGCGGCGATAATCGCGGTGGGCGTCAACACCGATGGCCGACGCGAGGTTCTGGGCGTGGCCACCGGCCCGTCGGAAGCCGAACCTTTCTGGAAAGCCTTCCTGCGCTCTCTGGCTGACCGAGGCTTGCGCGGTGTGAAGTTGGTCATCGCCGACGATCACAAAGGGCTGCGCGCTGCCGCCAGCAAGGTATTTTCCGCGACCCAGCAGCGCTGCCGGGTGCACTGGATGCGCAATGCGTTCGCCCATGCGGCGCCGAAACAACGACCCGCTGTCATTGCCATGATCAAGACCATCTTCGCGCAGGAGACGGCCGAGGCGGCGCAACAGCAGTGGGACCAGGTTACCGATGCCCTGCGCGAGAAGTTTCCAAAGCTGGCCGACATGATGGACGCATCACGCGAGGACGTGCTCGCCTACATGGCCTTCCCCAAGGATCATTGGGCGCAGATCGCCTCCACAAATCCACTGGAAAGGGTCAACAAGGAGATCAAGCGAAGGGCAGACGTGATCGGCACAGGTTACGGCGCGCCAGGGCAGCTATGCGCTCGTCAATCTGATGGGACGCTACGCCTTCACGGATGATCTGTCCTTGTCGGTCAATGTCAACAACCTGTTCAACAAGGACTATCTCAGCTCGATCGACCAGACCTTCTATGGCTATTATCGCGGGGACCCGCGGAATTTCCTCGCTACCTTGCGTTATAATTTCTGATGGCCGGGCTGCGTCATGAGGCGATCGGCAAAGCTGGCCGGCTCATGACCGCTCTGCTGGGCGGTTATTTCTTCGCTTGCGCCTGGGCGGTGTTCGTGGCGGCGGTTCTTCCGCTGCCGCGACCACAGGCCGTGCTGATGGCGACCTTGACCAGCTTCGCCGCCTTCCTGGCGATCACCATCCTGTCGTTCGCCTTCAGCAGCCTTTGGCGCTGGTTGATGATCCTTTCGGTAATGACCCTCGCACTTGCCGGGAGCGGGCTGGCCTTGTCCGAGGCTGGCGCATGAAAAACCAGATGCTCGACCGTCCTCGCTCACTGCGACAGTCTATGGCATGGCTCCACACATGGGGCGGCCTGATGGCCTGCTGGGCGCTCTTCGCAATCTTTCTGACCGGTACGATCTGCCTGTTCGAGGGACCGATCACCCAATGGATGAAGCCCGAGCGGACCGAACGAATGATCGGCCATGACGGCGACTATAGTAGCGGCCGAGCGGTTGCCTTTGCCCAGAACGAGTTGGCGAAGGTCGCGCGCGGCGCCCATTATTGGACGATCGGCCTACCAAATGAGGATGATCCCGACGTCCGCCTTTACTGGCTGGACAATGGTCGTCGCGAAGGGCTCAGGCTCGATCCCGTCAATGGAGCGCGCATTCCGCCGGGTGCTGACCGGCAGACCGAAGGTGGCTATCATTTCATCACCTTTCACCACGAATTTCATTCTGGCGTCGTAGGCAGTTGGATCGTCGGTTTCCTCGCTATGGCGATGCTCACGGCACTGGTCAGCGGGATCATCATCCACAAGCGGATCTTCAAAGACTTCTTCACGTTCCGGCCGAGTAAAGGGCAACGCTCCTGGCTCGACGCCCATAATGTCGCTGGCGTTCTGACACTTCCCTTTCAGGTGATGATCGCCTACACCGGCCTGACACTGGTCTATTCGCTTTACATGCCCGCTGCGATCCTGGCCAATTATCCGAGTAAGGACGCATATAGCGCCGACCTACTGCAAAAGCCGGCCCATCGTGAGGAAAGTGGCATTGCGGCGCCGGTCATGCCACTCGATCGTTTACTGCCGGTCGGGGAAGCCCGCCTCAAGCAGGAGATCAGCCTTATCCATGTCGAACATCCCGGCGACAGCATGGCATCGGCCTTCGTTTATGGCCCCGAACCGTCGGCCTTGAAGCAACTGGCGCCCGGTCGCGGCCTGATCCATTTCGATGCCGTCAGCGGCGCGACGCTGGATGTGCGCCTGCCAGAAAAGCCGCGCGGCGGCGTGGCTCAGCTGACGCAGGAAGTGCTGAGTGCTTTGCATGAGGCGACCTTTGGCGGCATCATCATCAAATGGCTTTATTTCGTGGCAGGCCTTACCGGCACGGTCATGATTGGGAGTGGTGCGATCTTGTTCGAGGTCAAGCGCCGCCAGAGGGCATTGGGTGAGTTTGGCGGTGCCACGCAGCGCGTCTATCGCCTTATCGAGATACTGAATATTACAGCCATCACCGGTCTGGCGATCGCCTGTATTGGCTATCTTTGGGCTAATCGTCTCATTGAGGCAGATGTTGCCGGGCGAACGGATATGGAAGTGCGAGCATTCTTCATGCTCTGGATCCTTGGCCTGGCCCATGCTGCCGCCCGTCCTCGTCGCAAGGCATGGCTAGAGCAACTGGCTGGCATGTCCTTGCTTTGCCTTTTACTGCCCGTCCTGAATGCTGTTACGACTGGCGACCATGTCATTGCGCAGATTCGCCGGGGAGATTGGCGGAATGCCGGCGTTGAGTTGGTTGCGATCGCGTTCGGCCTGGCGGCAATCGGGGTGATCCGTATAATCCGGGCGAAGAAGACATTGTCGCAGTCAGAGCTTCGACCGGCGCGAATGCAGGTTGTGAAATAGCTTATGATACTGCTCGCATTCCTTCTGGCTCATGCTGGTTTTACGGCATTTGCCCTATCGATGGCGCGTCATCGGCGAGATCTCCATTTGAAGCCGCTTGGGGCGCGACGCGCCACCGGACTGCGCATCTGCGGTTATGGCCTGCTCGGAATTGCCATCTGGCCCTGTTGGATTCTGTTCGCGCTTTCGGTCGGAATTGTCGCCTGGATAGGCATATTATCGGCAGCCGCGATATCACTGGCCGCCCTTTTGGCTTGGCCGCCCTGTCTGGCAATTTGGAGCAAGGCTTTTCACCTGACCGCTTCGATGGCCGAGCGGATACGCGGGGCGGCAAGGTGAACAGTGATATGGACAATTCCGGCCTGCACGGTCGCTATCGATCCAGCGGCAGCAGCCATTTGATCGGCGTTGGCGGCACATGCGCGCTATATGCCATATGTGCCGTTGTGTTTTTCGTCGCGCTTTCCACTCAATATGCGAAGCCTGCGCAGCAAGCGGCGCTGACTGTCCTGTCCCTGAGCGCTCCAGCTTCCCCTCCGGAAATTGAGCCTCGAGAAAAGGAAGCGCCCACGCCGACCGAACAGAAGAAGGAGCAGCGCGAGCCGCCACGAGTGCAACGGATCGAGCCGAGCAAGATTGCGATTTCGCCAGTATCGACGCCGATCCCCATCGCAGTCCCCAGTTCCGCCGACCCCCGTCCTGTAGAACCGGAAACCGCTGCGCCAAAAACCGCACCTGCGCCTTCCGCGTCGCAGGTATCCAGCAATGCACCCGACACGTGGGAAAGTCGGGTACTGGCTGCGCTCAACAAGCATCGGCGTTATCCGCGATTGGCGGTGGTGCGACGCCAACAGGGCGTGCCTTTTATCCGCTTCATCATGGACCGCGAGGGCAAGGTGCTGTCCTCGCGTCTCGAACGCTCATGCGGGGTGTCTGAACTCGATCGCGAAGCGGTATTACTACCTAAGCGGGCCTCTCCGCTTCCAAAGCCGCCCCAAGACAAGTCCGGTGATACGCTCGAACTGGTCGTGCCCGTGGAGTATTTCCTCAGATAGCCGCTTTCCGTCACCGACTGACCGGAACATGTCGTTCTCCTTACGGCCAAACTTCCTATTCGGACGATGGCAAAGCTGCCAGTCCGCTCCCGGGGAGCCAAAATCGCCGTCTGAACGACCGGGAAGGGTCGCTACAAGCCCCGATCATCCCTGCACAGCATTCGAACCCGGCTGAAATGGAGGGATGATCGTGATCTTGCGGACTTTTCAATCTCAGTCGTAAATGGGCCTCAGTTCGTTATCGAGATGGTATCGGGTCAGCGCCATCGAGGCGAGAAGATCGGGCGAGCCATCATATTCAATCGACATCCAGCCCTTGAACTGGTGTTCCTTGAGCAGCCTGTAAAGCCCCTTGAGGTCAAGCTCGCCCAGCCCCGGTTCCCAAAACCAACGCGCGCCATCATCGGTGATTTCGGGGTCCTGCGCATAGCGCACGCTGTCAGGCTGACGCGCTGATGCGGTATCCTTCAGATGGAAGGTGCTGATCCGATCATGATAGTCGTCGTAGAAGGTCAGCAGATCCTCGCCCATGATCGCGACCTGGGCCGCATCGATGCAATAATGCACGAGCTTCGGATCCGTCGACTCGATCAGTTCGCGATGATTGGGCAGATTGATTGCACAGAAAAACTCGTTGTGCAGGCCGATCTTGACCCCATGGTCGGTGGCATATCGACCAATTTCATTCATGACCTTGGCGCACTGCTGCACCTCTTCCCGACTGAGCGGGCCTGTTCCGTAATAATTTTGCGTGGGGCAAGTATTCATATAGGTGCCGCCGAATTTGACTATCGTGTCCACGGCCTCGCGACCCGAACGCACGGCCTCGTCAAAATGGTCGGCTGCATGAGAAGCATGCGCCCCATGGAACATGCCTATCACTTCAACGCCACGATCCTTGGCGAACGCCGAGAAATTTTCAGGCGACCCGAATAGCGGCAGGATATCGGCCAGATCCCAAGGTGCGATCTCGATCCCTTCGAACCCCAGTGCCGACTGGTATTTCAGCATATTGTCCCAGTCAGAATAATAGGCCGTGTTGGTCTTGTCCTCATAATAGAATTCGCGGAAGTTTTCGATCTTACGATATGGGATAGACTTCCAATGGCACATGTTTGCGTAACGGATGTTGGGCATTGTGGGGACTCCGTCCGGCTTAATTCTGAAGTTGGTTGAGAAGCGCGCGAGTCCGCAGAAGCGCGCGAAAAGGATCACGCGTCTGGCGAGCGCTGCAAATGACCGGCCCATCGTAACCCAGCTGATCTAGCAGGGAGACGATCTGATGCAGATCGACCGCACCTGTCCCCGGATCGCAGAATACCTGCGTCGCGCGGTGCTCCGGAAACTCCGGATTTGGGCTCTTCCAGTTTTCATACTCGTCTACGAAGCTGGTATCGGTCAGGTGCACGCAGCCGATCCGGTCCAGATGCGCGGCGATGAATTCAGATGGTTGGACACCGGCGATACTCAGGCTGGCGGTATCGATGTCCAACTTCACGCTCTCTGGCAGTGCATCCAGCAACGCAAGGATCCGTTCGCCCCGGAACAGGCTCCAATACTCGTTACGCAGCACCAGGGTAACGCCTATCTTCTCCGCCTTTTCCGCAAGGCCGCGCAGCAATTCCGTTTCCCGTTCAGCAAAGGTCGCAATCTTCGCTTCAAGGTCGGGATGATGATGCGCGACGCGCCCATAATAGGGGGATGGACTGATGGCGAAATAATCGGCGCCCAAGTCTACCGCATGGGCCAGCGCCTCGCCGGCGAAGTGCCCCGACGCACCGAAGTAGAAATCGAGGTTTGCGTTCCGCATGAACAGATTCGGCTCGAAGGTCACACCTGTCACCCGGTCGATGCCATTTTTGGCCAACGCCGCCCGATAATTAGCGGCGCTCTCATATTTTGTGTTCACACAATAGCGGTTCATCGGAACGCCGCTGCGCCCGCCGAACTGCCAGACTGGCTCATAGGGAATTTCGATTGCGCGAAAGCCGCTAGCGCTGATCAAGGGGTAGAGCTCTTCCCAGAAATATTTGCTCTCGTACCTGTTACGGTTTGGCTCTTGGTAATGACGATTGATCAAGTCGAGGCTGATCGCAATTCGATCGCTATTCATCGTTTGATTCCGTTTTCTTTTGAATTCGCCGTCATCCGACGCGATTGGACCTTGGGGCTGAGCCCTGCTCAGTCGGCTAGCGACTGCTGGGACAGCTTTAGCGACTGGTCCATCGGCAAAGTCGGGAAATATTCCAGACCGATGGCACCGGAGTAGCCAAGATCACGCAGCGTGCGCGTCACCTGGCTCCAGTCGAGACTACCGGTGCCCGGCTCGTTGCGATCGGGCATGTCAGCTACCTGCACATGCGCCACTAAGTGAATGCGCCCCGCCAGGACCTGCGCCATGTCTTCGCCCATGACGGCGCTGTGCCATACGTCGTACAGCAAACGCAGGTTGGGGCTGTTCACCGCCTCAACTAGATCGAGGCCAAGCTTGGTGCTGACCAGATACATGGTTGCAAACAGCTTTGTATTGAGCGGTTCTAGCAGCAGCATTACGCCCGCCGCCTCCGCCGCATCGGCGGCCGCGCGCAGGGCGGCGACTGCATTGGCGAAATGCTCTTCCTCGCTCATCCCCTCGACTCGAAAACCAGAGGCGACGATCAGATTGGGTTTGCCCAGACTGGCTGTCGCGGCGATGGTTTCGCGAATGGCTGTGACCATCTCTTCGCGCTCCGCCGGATCGACGATCGAGCGACGCGGATCGACGCAAAGACTGGTCAGCCGCATCCCCGTTTCGGCCAAAGCCTTGGCCATCGAATCGATCGGTTTGTCCCGCCACAGATGGAATTCGGCGAGCGCAAATCCGGCGGATTTGGCCGCGCGCAACCGCGCGTCAAACTCGCCAGCTTCCGCAAACTGCCATTCGATACAAGATGATAATTGATAAACCGCAGACATTAGGATCCTTCCTATTCTACGGCCCCGCAATGCTGGACGCATCCGTATGCCTGGCGAGTTTATCTCGCTATTTTATGAGTCGCCTTTTACAAGTTTGCGCTCGAAAATCAAGCTGAGCGTGCAGCGACAGCTATGATGTGATGGGGTTTCACGTCGCTCGTCGCGAAGTTGCCAGTATGTTATTGATCAGATTTAGGCATAAAGAACTGAGAACCGGTCGGTCCGCTCTTGGACAATGAAATTTGGACGACGAGTGGCCGATAATGGTCGGAAGAGCTGATTAACTGCGCTGTCGCATTTCGGTGATCCGTCGCTTTGGCTCTCAAGGCTGGCGAAACGACCTGGGTCGACATCTCCAAAAAAATGGAACCAAGATATGCTCATTCGTGGCAGAAAAGGAGATGCCCGACACTGGACAATTTGTGCGCAAACCCTAGACCCAGGAAGCGCTGATGGTGCGCGTCCGGGACCTGCTCACGACCTGACTTCGGCCGGCCAGTCACCGTCTGCAAGCGGCGTCAGCGCGCCGAAAGCCGCGGCGCTGATTGTCAGCGACAATCGCTCGCAGGTGAACCTTACCTCTTCGTGCGGGACGGCTCGCAGTTCCTCGCGGGCGCCTGCAATGCCGCCGCTCGCTACCACCACATAGCTGATCTCGCCGGTTGGCAGGCTATGAATGCCCTCAGGGATTGGACGCGGTCCCAAAGGGCTCTTTCGAACGCTTCTTCGGAAAGGTCATCCGGTCCCACGAACACCGCCGCGAAGCTGCGAAAAGTCCAGGATGCTCATGATAGTCCTTCGTAAAGCCGAGAAGGCTGTCATGGATGCGCAGATCATCCCAGGCGCTGTCGATGCGATCGCAGGCGAAAACCGTCAGATTGCCTTTTGCGAGAGCCGCTTTCGCCCCGACACAAGGAAAAGCTGGAGCTACAATATGCGCCTGCAATTCCTCTTCGAGTTGCTGCTGCGACTTATGGCTCCAGGGAAACATAGCGCTCCTTGCACGCTGGAATGAAAGACGGCTATCTCAACGCCTCGCCCCAGAAGTTGGCTTAACAGTTTGGGCTGAAAATCTAGCTGATCGAATTTAGACCATCTTCCGCTACACCTGTTTCGCGGTCGCCAACGTGGCGCATCGGTTCTTCGGCGTCCTGCTTCGAGACGAACATTCAGCGCTATCTCCGGGGGATTCTTTGCATCGAAGCGTTTCGGTGTGACGAAAAGCGGACCATCTGAATCTGGATATAGAAAATCATTCGTTGAGCGGCAGGAATGGGTCGATCTTCATTGAAGTGGCGCAGAGTAGTTCAGATATGACGGCAGCAAACAGCGGCCCGCCGTCTTATCCCCGAAAACCATTGTTGATCATGCGAACTAGCCGCCACAATGCCTAGCGCGTCCGATCTGCCAGAAAGGTTTGTCAGCTTTTCAACGTCACAATCTGCAACCCGCTGGCCTTTTGCGAAGGGTTGGACGCATTGTGTTTCTTGGGCTTTTCAGCCTTGGGCTTACGAACTTCGCGGTTCGATTTTTTCTGACTTTTCGCCATCTGGGTACTCCTTTAAGTAATAACTTCGGGTTGCGATTGCATCATGAACGACAGGAAACTGGTGCGATCCGTGTCAGCCGGGGCAGGCTGTTGTCGCGGGCGGCTAAAATCAATGTCCTCCCAAACCGAACCAAAGCGCTTCTGCATCCTCCAACGCCTCGAACATGTCTGGTTCCGCATGCATCCGCTTAAGATGACCGCGTAAGGTGTCGGGGTCGCCAGACCGGGGAAACGTCCGGTCGCCTGCCGCCGCTCTCGCCAGGTCTCCTATCCAGCCAGGCTGACTATGCTGACCTATTAATCAGGCACCGAATTGCTCAATCTGAACGGTCGCACACGCATCCCATCACGGCTGTTGCAGAGGGTCGAAAGCGGACTTGCGCCATGTGTGGATGGCGCGCATCCGCGCTTCTTCCTCGTCCTCCCGTCGAAATTCCAGAGCAATCGCCGCATCTTCCGTGCTCAGCATGTCCGGTTTCCTCGCTTCGCGGGCTTCAGCCTCCCTTGCCTGCGCGTCCCAGGCCTTGGCGGCGGCCAGCGCAATCGTCCGCATCTTCTCAAGCGAGGCGGCGGCGGCAACCTGCCGATGATGCGCCGCCTGCTGTCTGCACATTGCTGAACTGTTGAACATGACTGATCTACCGCCTGCCATTGGAGGGCGTATTTCGGACCCACAGCGGAACACAGCGCCAGTCCCTGGGCAGAGGGTCATCAGCCGGACGGATCTGCTCCGTCGCCGGGCCAGTTGGAACCGCCCCGGCTCGCGCGGCATCTCTATCCCGGCGCAATGTCGCCTCCAGATCCTTGGGATCGATCTGATGATGTTCGATTGTGGCGCCCGTTCGGACACGCAGGGTCGTCGCTGCCCGTCGAAAGGCCGTATGGACATGGCCTTCGATCGCTTCTTCATCCGTTTCCACTACATAGGAGCCGGCGGGCAAAAGCGCTTCGAAACCCGGCAGTTGGAAAGGCGCGCAAAACGTCATGTATTTTCGTGTGGTGCGCATGGTCATGACGGCATCGCATTGGCAGGGTGGGTGCGTGTCCGATCATCGAACATTTGCGTTATCTCCCGTTTGCAGGCGGGAGCACGATCGTCTCTCTGTCACAACATGCCTGCGGCATGATCGGGGTGATGAAGGATTGTACCATGAAATGTCCGGGTGACGCGCATCTATTCGACCGCACCGCAATCTTAGGATGAAATGCCGCCGATTCGAAGTCGCTTAATCCCCCCACCCGGAAAGCAGGCCCCGGGGACCGTCGCTATCAGCTGACCTTTCGGCCACCGCCGCTTCGGTGGTGATCAGCAGCCCGGCGATGGAGGCCGCGTCCTGCAAGGCGGTGCGGACGACCTTGGTGGGATCGATGACACCGGACTGAAAGAGATTCTCATATTGCTCGCTCTGCGCGTTGAAGCCCAGATTCTCGTCCTTCCCGTCCAGCAATCGACCGGCGACCACGCCGCCGTCATGCCCGGCATTTTCCGCGATCTGGCGGACCGGCGCCTGAAGCGCCCGGCGGATGATGTCGATGCCGCGCCGCTGGTCGTCATTGACCGGATCAAGGCCATCGAGCGCCTTACCGGCATAGAGCAGGGCGGTGCCGCCGCCGGGCACTATGCCCTCCTCCACAGCCGCGCGGGTCGCGTGCAGTGCATCCTCCACCCGATCCTTGCGTTCCTTGACCTCCAGCTCGGATGACCCGCCGACCTTGATGACGGCAACGCCACCGGACAATTTGGCGAGGCGCTCCTGGAGCTTTTCGCAGTCGTAGTCGCTGCTGCTGGTTTCGATCTGCGCCTGAATCGCCGCGACCCGCGCCTTGATCGCCTCCGCGCTGCCCGCGCCGTCGACGATCGTCGTATCATCCCTGGAGATCGTCACGCGCTTGGCCATGCCCAGCCGGTCCAGCGTCACATCCTCCAGCCTGATGCCCAGATCCTGGGTCACCACCTCGCTCGCCGTCAGGATGGCGATGTCCTCCATCATCGCATTTCGGCGATCGCCAAAGCCCGGCGCCTTTACGGCAGCGACCTTGAGCCCGCCGCGCAGTTTGTTGACGACCAGCGTCGACAGCGCATCCCCCTCGACATCCTCCGCGATGATGAGCAGGGAACGGCCCGATTTCGCCACCGCCTCCAGAAGGGGGAGCATCGCCTGCACATTGCCCATCTTCTTTTCGTGGATCAGGATGACAGGGTCTTCTAGTTCGACTGCCATCTTCTCGCTGTTGGTGATGAAGTAGGGCGACAGATAGCCGCGATCGAACTGCATGCCCTCGACCACATCCAGCTCGAACTCGACGCTCGCCCCTTCTTCGATGGTGATCACGCCGTCCTTGCCGACCTTCTCCATCGCCTCGGCTATCCGGTTGCCGACGACCGCATCACCATTGGCTGAAACAATACCTACCTGGGCGATTTCCTGATTGTTCGACACCGGCTTGGACCGGGCCTTGAGTTCGGCCACGACGGCGGCGACCGCCAAGTCGATGCCGCGTTTCAGGTCCATCGGATCGATGCCGGCCGATACCGACTTCATCCCCTCTCGCACGATCGCCTGGGCGAGGACGGTCGCCGTGGTGGTGCCGTCTCCGGCATGTTCATGCGCTCTGGACGCGACGGCGCGGATCATCTGCGCGCCCATATTCTCAAACTTGTCCTTGAATTCCATCTCCTTGGCGACAGTGACGCCGTCCTTCGTGATCCGGGGCGCCCCGAAGCTCCTATCGATAAGGACGTTGCGCCCCTTTGGGCCGAGCGTCACGCGCACGGCATTGGCAAGGATGTCGACGCCGCGCGCAATGCCTGCACGGGCTTCGTGCGCGAATTTCACGTCTTTGGCCGTCATGGTCTGACTTTTCCTGGCGCTGGTCCGCGACTAAAGTGTCGCTTTCACAAGCGGAAGCCAGCGCTGCCAATTTGCGAGCTGACAGTCTTAACTCGGACCGCCAATGACCATCATATGCGCCCTGCCGAGATCAATAACAAGCGCGACCCGTGCAGCAACTGTTGGACGCTGTTCATGAGTTTGGAACCGAGCTTTCCCATCGGAGCAGTCATTTCCTGCGCGAAGGTTAGAGCGATCCCACCTTTATCTTTGAGCCATCAAGCAGCCGGCTTAGCCGGAAGTGGGACGGATCCACCGCCGGCCTGTCCTGAGCGACCAATTGTGCTGCCAGATAACCGATGCCAGGCCCCAGCCCAAATCCATGGCCCGAGCAGCCCGCCGCCAGATATAGGCCGTCCACTGTGCCGGTGGCGGAGATGACCGGTACGGCATCGGGTGTGCAATCGACATAAGCACCCCAGGCATGGTCGATCTCCAGCCCCTCCAACTGCGGGAAGGTGCCGCGCACATTGTCCATGATCGCATCGACCAACCGATGGCTAGGGGCGGGATCAAGAATGCGGTTGCGCTCGAAAATGCGGTCGCTGCCGAAAAGGGCGGCCAGCGATTCCGGGCCTTTGATGAAGGAGCGGCCGATCTGCATCCTTACGGCCTTCAGCCGCTGGATGAATTGCGGCATGAATGCGTGCGCAAAGGCAATGCCCTGGGGAGTCAGTTCCAAAGCGGCGCGCCCGCTGATTGCCAAGGTATAGCTTCCATCGAGACGGCGGGTCATCGCCAGATCGGGGCAATAGAGAACTTCGCCGACATTCACCGTCGGCTTGGTGCGGATGGCGGTCTGGCGCACACTCGCCTGCGGGAATGTAACCCCATGCCGGCGCAGAAAACCGGAAGCCCAGGCGCCCGCCGCGCAAAGGACTGCGTCGGCCCTGATGAACCCCTTTTCACTGTGGACGCCTGTGACCCTCCCATTGGTAATGTCGAGGCTACGTACCGCGCAATTCTGGTGAAGGGTTGCGCCCAACGCTCGGGCACCTTCGGCGAGGATCGGCGCAGCTAGGGCCGGTTCGGCCTTGCCATCCGCGACGGAATGCAGGCCTCCAACCCATTTGCGGCGGGTTTCCGGGATGCGCGCGGCGGCCTGCGCGGCGCTCAGCATATGGGTTTCGACGCTGAACTCGCGGGCTGTCGGGCGCCAGGCTTCCCAACCCGCGAGCATCGCGGCATCGTGGGTTGTGTAGACAAGGCCGGTGCGGCGAAACCCCAGATCCTGTCCGATTTCACCGGCCAGACTGTCCCACAGCGACATAGAGAGAAGCGACAGGGGCATCTCGCGTGGGTCGCGGTTCTGCAGGCGGCACCAGCCCCATGTGCGGCTGGACTGCTCACAGGCGATATGGCCCTTTTCGAGCAGAGCGACGGACAGGCCCCGTTTCGCGAGATAATAGGCCGATGCGGCCCCGACGATGCCGCCGCCGATGATGACGACGTCCACGGCATCGGGCAGGCTCTCGTTGCTCGCGACAGGACGAACGACTGGATACATTTGGAGGAACCTCTATCGATGGTCGGGGCGGGCCGTTATCGGCGCATTACAGATATTTGAGCCACCAGATGTCCTTGCGCCGTTTCTTGAGGTTCGAGAACCAGCGCGTCGGGAAATAGAGCGGCACGATCAGGCCCAGATACCAGACCCAAACCCAGCAGAGCGAGTCCACGCCGAAAATATCGCCATGATTAGTGCCCCAGATAGCCCGCGCAGTCAGGTAAAGAACACGCAGCAGGTAAAGGTGGAAGAGGTAGAAGAACATCGGCGCGCCGCCCATGACGGACAGCCAGTGCGTCAGCCGGCTGTCATTCGCCCGCTCAAAAGCGGCAAGCAGGATGAGGCCGATGCCCAGCGTTGGCAGGAGGAACAACAACGACGGGGGATATTTGGTGAGCGCAAGGAAGCTCATGACTGTGCGGACCGGCTCGCCGGGAACGACGAACCAGGGCGCGTCACCATAGATGTTGAGTGCGCGCAGGATCAGGAAGCCGACGATCATTCCCGTGCCGGTGGCCAATAAAATGCGACGGCGTTCCCCGGTGGTCAGTTTCGAAAACCAGCCGCCGGCCGACCATCCCAGGCAGATCACGCCGATCCAGGGTAGGACGGGATAGTTGAACTTGATGACCGTGCCTGCCAGTTCAATCTGAGAGCGTTCGTGGATGATGGCCCAGGGCTCGAATAGTGGATGGTCGGGCAGAAAGACGATGCCATCGAGCAGATTGTGTCCCGCGACTAACGCAATCCCCAGTAGCAGGATGACGCGCGCGGGCAGATGAATGAGCGCCGCCAATATGATCATGCAGAGGCCGATGGCCCATATCACCTGCAAAAAGACAAACTGCGGAACCAGCTCGGCACGCCAGGAAAAATTCACCAGCGTCAGCTCCAGCAGCACAAGAAAAGCGCCGCGGCTAAGTAGGAAACCGCTGGTTTCGGCCGGACTGTGGCGCTGGCCATAGAGATAGGCCGACAGGCCGGTAAGAGCGACGAAGATCGGCGCACAAAGCGTACTGGTGATTCGGGTGAAGAACAGCGCAGGCATGATCGTCCGCGCATCCACCGGGTCGCCCACGGGCATGTAGAGGAACCAGGTTTCCCGCACATGGTCGAGCAACATGATGACCATGACCAGCCCGCGCAGGGCGTCGATGCTTTGCAGCCGTGATCCGCTGGCGACGGGACTGCGCGCGGTCGAAGCGGACGGGTAAGCGAGGGTGGCCATGGGCGCCTCCGGTTGATGAGGGGGAAGGTCTAGGCAGGAATGCGGGCGATCGCGTCCACCTCGACCAGAAAGCCGTAATGCAGCTGAGGAACCGGAACGACGGTGCGGGCGGGCCGGGCATCGCCGAGCATCTCGCTGTAGATACGGTTGAGCTCCGGCCAATTCTCCACGCCGACGATGTAAGCGGTGACCCGGCACACATCGTCCGGCTGGCCGCCCGCCGCCTCCAGGATCGCCAGCATGTTGGCGAGTGCCTGCCGTGCCTGCGTCTCAAAGCCCATGTCGGGCAGCGGAGCCTTGTCGGCGCGGATGGGCAACTGACCCGAAATATAGAGATCGTCACCCGAACGCATGGCCTGGGAATAATGGCCCGCCGGCGCCGGTGCGGCTTCGGTCAAGATCGGTTGTGGCCTGTCGTTCATCACCATCCTCCAAAGCGCTGCCACTCGCCATGGACAATGTCCGAAGCGCTGTGGACGACATGATAACTGCGGTGCTGCGCCCCGGTGGCGCAGGCATGGTTGGGAAGGATGCGGACCCGGTCGCCGATCTTGAGTTCGGGAAGCGAAGCGTCCGTTCCGGGCCGCACCATGATGATGCCATGCTCCTGATTGGCGTCGGCCAGGATCAGATCGTCATAGGGCTGCCCGCTGCTGTCGCAAACGATGCCATAGCCCTGATTGACCGCCTGCTTTGCGGTGCCGCGATCCTGCGACATTGCCATCCAGCCTGCGTCGACCAATATCCACCCCTTTTCCCGCTGATGGCCGATCACGGTCGCCAGGACGGAAAGCGCTATATCCTCGATCTTGCAGATGCCGACCCCGGCCATGACCAGATCGAAAAAGACGAATACGCCCGCGCGCACTTCCGTCACGCCTGTCAGATCGACGGCATGATGCGCGGTCGGCGTGGAGCCAACGCTGACCGCCGGACAGGGCAAGCCTGCGTTGCGCAGGATCGTGGCTGCTTCCACGACGCTGGAGCGCTCCTCTTCGGCGCGGCGGCGCAGTTCCTCTTCGCCGCGCGCGGCATAGCTACCCCCCGCGTGGGTCAGCACGCCGCGCAGTTGGGCGCCCTCGACCAGCGCCTTGCCGATCGCGACAAGACGATCCTCATCCCCCGGCAGGACACCGGCGCGATGGCCGTCGCAATCGATCTCGATCAGCGCGGGAATGGGGTCGCCCGCTTCCCGCGAGGCTGCCGCGACCGCCTGAGCCTGCTCGACGGTATCGAGCACGACGGCCAGATCGACCCCCTGCCTGCGCAGCGCAATGACCTTGGCCAGCTTCCACGGTGCGATGCCGACGGCATAGATGATGTCGCGCACGCCAGCGGCCGCAAAAAATTCCGCCTCCTTGAGCGTCGATACCGTGGCCGGCCCCTGGGGGCTTGCCATGACGCGCTGCGCGATCTCCACCGATTTCGCCGTCTTGAGGTGCGGCCGTAGGGTTACGTTCAAAGGCGCGAGCCGCTCCCGCAGCCGGGCGATATTGCGTTCCATGCGGTCGGCGTCCAGGACAAGGCATGGCGTTTCCAGATCGCCAAGTCGCTTGGCGGCGTCCGGGATGTCTATGGCTTCCAATGTCTCTGCTACACTCACGGTGGCTGTCCTTGCTGATCTTGAAGGCGATGCTGCATGACGCTGAGCGATCATGCAATTAACGGTTCCTGCATGTCTGGATAAGGTCAGGCTTAATGCTTTATCCGTCCCACCAGACATGTTCGGCAAAAGTATATCCCATGAAACCGCCCAGAGGCACGGGATAGAGACCCTTTAACCGGCGATCATGGCCGTCGAGCAGGCTGATGAAGACTGGGATGGCGCTGCCGCAATATTGGCGCACAAGACCCTGCATCTCCCCGTAAAGCTGTTTGCGCTTCGCCTGATCCGACTCTCCCCGCGCTTCCAGCAGCAGACGGTCGAACCGGGGATTCTGCCAGCCCGATTCATTCCAGGTCGCGTCCGACTTGTAAAACAGGCTGAAGATCATGTCGGCGGTGGGGCGGGGATTGCTGTTCCCGAAGCCGAGCGGATGCTTCATCCAGTGCGTCGACCAGTAACCGTCCGCCGGCACGCGGTTGACGGCGAGGTTGAGGCCCACGCGCGAGCCATATTCCTGAAGGACCGATGCCATGTCGACCGACCCTTCGGCCGCCGGGGAGGCATAGAGTGGCAGGCGCATACCGGCGATGCCCGACCTTTGCAGGTGCCATTTCGCGCGATCCAGATCGAGTTTGGTCTGGGGCAAGTCGGTGCGGAAATAGGGATGGGAAGGCGGAATGGGATGATCATTGGCGATGGTCGCATAGTTGCGGAACAGCGCCCGGTTGATCAGCGGCCGGTCGAGCAGATATTTGATCGCCGCGTTGAAATGCGGGTTGGATGTCGGCAGCCGGTCCTGCCGGATGATGAGATTGGTATAGAGGCCGGATTTGGTTTCGATGATGCCGTGGGCGGGCGATGCGAGGATGCGACGGGTCGATCGGGGATTGACCGCGTTGATGAGGTGTACGTCGCCCGACAGCAGCGCGTTGACCCGGCTGACCTCGTCTGGGATGCCGATCAGTTCGATCTCGTCCAGATAGGGTTTGCCGGGCTTCCAGAAATTGGGGTTGCGCCGGACCAGTGTGCGGATACCGGGGCGGAATTGCGCCAGTGCGAATGGGCCGGTCCCGTTTGCCGCACGGAAATCCCTTTGCCCCTCCGCGACGATCAGGAAATGAGATTGGGCAAGGATCGCGGGCAGATCGGCATTGGGACCGACCAGCCTGATCTGTAGCTCCAGCGGTCCGGTCGCCTTGATCTGTGCAAACTGGCGGGCGATGTCCGCCATTTTCGAGCCGACCCTCGGATCTTTATGGCGGAGCAGGGAAAAGACCACATCTGCCGATGTCAGACTTTTCCCATTGTGAAAGGTGACGCCTTTGCGCAGCCGCACATGCCACAGCATCTGGTCCCGGCTGACCATGGTTTCGGCCAGGGCCGGCCGGGGATTGAGCGCCCGATCCAGTTCCGTGAGGCCGCTGTACAGCATGAAGTGCCGGACATAATCGGTGTTGAGCGCGCCCTTTGCGGGATCGAGCGTATCCGCCGTCGAGGTAGACGTACTGGCGACGCGAATGCGCCCGCCTTTGCGTGGCCGACCGGCACTGGCGGCGGCGCCTGGCAGCATAATGCCGCTCGCGCTCATCGCCACGCCTGACCCAAGCAGGTCGCGACGGCTGAAAAGCGGATCGCTCATGCCGGGAAATAGCCCAATATCGCCTTGGTTTCGAGATATTCTTCCAGACCGAAGATGCCATATTCGCGGCCATTGCCGGACTGCTTGTAACCGCCGAACGCGGCAAAGCCGTCCCAGGCGGGATGGTTGATATGCACCTGTCCAGCCCTGATCCGGGCGGCGACGCGGCGCGCGCGGTCAAGATCGCCTGACTGGACATGGGAACCCAGTCCATAGACGGTGTCGTTGGCGATGCGGATGGCGTCGTCTTCATCCTGATAAGGGATCAGGCACAACACCGGCCCGAAGATTTCCTCCTGCGCGATCCGGATATCCGGCCGGACTTCGGAGAAGATCGTCGGTCTGGCGAAATAGCCGCGCGATACGCCTTCGGGTCGACCCGGCCCACCGCACAGCAGTTTAGCGCCTTCCATGATGCCGGCGCCGATCATGGCCTGCACCTTGTCGAACTGGCTGCGGTTGGCTAGCGGGCCGAGAACCGTGTCTTCCAACAGCGGATCGCCCACCGTCATCGATGCCGCAGCGGCAATGGCCAGCGTTTCGACTTCCGCCAGTCGCCCGGAGGGTACGAGCATCCGCGTCGGCGCGCTGCACGATTGACCAACGTTGCGAAACGCCGCCGCTACCCCGAGCGGCACGACCTGCGCGAAATCGGCATCGTCCAGCAGGATATTGGGTGATTTGCCACCCAGCTCCTGCGTTACCCTTTTCACGGTGGGCGCGGCCGCTTGGGCGACCAGCACACCCGCCCGGGTGGATCCGGTGATGGAGATCATGTCGATATCGGGATGTGCTGCGATGGCCGCGCCAACCTCCGCGCCGGTGCCGCTCAACATGTTGAAGACGCCCGGTGGCGTTCCTGCATCATGCATGATTTGCGCGAACAGATGGGCGCTGAACGGCGAAAACTCGCTGGGTTTGAGTACGATGGTACAGCCCGCCGCGATAGCCGGCGCGACCTTGGCCGTGATTTGGTACAGCGGCCAGTTCCACGGGGTTATGAGGCCGCAGACGCCAATCGCCTCCTTTGCGATGGCCGTCGTTCCCTGCTGGCGGATGAAGGCATAATCGCTCAACACCTCGATCGCGGCGCGGACATGCGCGATGCCGAACGGCACCTGTGATGCACGCGAAAAGGCGATGGCACTGCCCATTTCGAGGGAGATCGCCTGCGCAAGTTCCTCGAACCGCTCCTCCATCAGCTTAAGGATGCTCTGCAACAGGGCGCCGCGGTCAGCGGGCGATGTCAGCGAGAAGGAAGCGAAAGCTTGGCGAGCCGCCGCAACCGCTCTGCGGACATCAGTCGCGCTCCCGGCCACCACGGATCCGATGACCTCCTCGGTCACCGGGTTGATCACGGTGATGGAGGGCAAGCATCCTGCCGATGCCTGCCAGCAGCCGTCGATATAGATCTGATCGCAATGCGGTACGGTCATTATCGAACCTTTCAGCGTCAGGCGAACAGCGTCTCCGCCAAGATTGCCCGTTGTTCCGATGCCCAGGATATGCCAAATCGTGAATGCTGCAATTAATCTGATCTTTATGTTGAATTAAGGCATAACCTAATGATCTCGACCGACGATCTGATCTTCTTCCATATGATCGCAAGCTCCCCTTCACTGGCAGAGGCCGCGCGCAGGCTGAATGTGACGCCTCCCGCCGTCACCCAGCGCCTGCACGCGCTGGAGGCAAAAGTCGGCGTCAAGCTCGTCGAGCGTACCTCGCGTGGCCTGAGCCTTACAGATGAAGGCGAACTGGTCGCCTCGGAAGGGGCCACGATCATCGGGGCGATCGACGACCTGTCCGAGCGATTGGCCAGTCGGACCAGCCAGGTACGCGGCCATTTGCGCGTGGCCGCGCCCTATGGTTTTGGCCGGCGCCATGTCGCGCCTATCGTGCAGCAATTCGCGGTTGATCATCCCGCAGCTTCGGCGACTCTGGAACTGTCCGACAGCCCGATCCGGCAGATGTTGGAAAGCTGGGACATCATCGTCCATATCGGAACTCTGCCGGAGAGCGACCGGCTGGTCACGACGCTGGCGCCCAACAGGCGCATTCTCTGCGCGGCTCCAGCCTATCTGGCGAGCGCCGGTCCGATCGAAAATCCGATGGATCTTGCCGCGCAACGTTGCCTCGCGCTCCGTGAGAATAATGAGGATGTCACGCTGTGGCGCTTCAGCCATGCCAGACATGGCAAGGTGACGGTTCGGATCAATCCAAGCCTATCGAGCAATGACGGTGAGATCATTCGCGATTGGGCGCTGACCGGGCTCGGCGTGATTGTGCGAAGCGAATGGGATGTGGCCCTAGACCTTGCCGCTGGGCGACTGAAGGAAGTCTTGCCACATTGGTCGCTTCCTGCCGCTGACGTTGTGGCTCTACTTCACGCTCGGCAAGGGCGAAGTGGCCGGACGAATGCCTTTCTACAGTCACTGAGAGATAGGCTGTCGCCGGCTCCGTGGCGTTGCGAGGTATAGCATTTCTGAGGTGCCGCTCCCTGATTCTGTTATCGGGAGCGACAGGCAGGTTTCGATGCTGAAACATTTGCCGGTAAGGTCTGAGCCGACGGTCCGCTGCTGGAGAACGATTTTAGCCCGCTGAACGGCAAGAATGGGTCGGACACCGTCGGCGGCCAAGCGCCCAGATCGGACGCTTGGCGATAAATTGGATCAGATGGCAATTCCTATAACTTCGCGGGCTAATGGCTCCAGTTCCGCCATCGCTGCCTGATCGAGCGTAAGGGACACGGCCGCCACATTTTCCTGCAAGCGCCTCCGGCTCCGCGTGCCGGGTATCGGCGAGACGGCCACACTCAGTTCACGGGCTTTGGCATAGAGCCAGGCGATCGCGACTTGCGCTGATGTAATGCCTTGCCCTGCGGCGATCTCCTCGATCTTCGCCACGAGGCGCAGGTTCGCCGCCCGGTTCTCGGCAGAGAAGCGCGGGAAGTAGGACCGTGCATCTCCTGCGCTGAGGCTTTCAGCAAAGGCCAGGCCCGTCAGCATCCCGCGCCCGAGCGGCGAATAAGGCACGAGCGTAACACCCAGGTCAACAGCCACAGGCACGATCTCGGCCTCGATATCACGCGTGAAGATCGACCATTCCGACTGAAGCGCGGCAATGGGATGCACGGCGTGCGCCTCGCGCAGTTCTTCCGCGCTGACCGCGGAAAGACCCAAGGCCCGTACTTTGCCCTCCGCGACAAGGTCCGCCATTGCCCCGATCGATTCCGCGAGCGGTACGTCAGCACTGCGGCGATGCATATAATAGAGATCGATCGCCTCGATCCCGAGACGCTGAAGCGAGTTCTCGGCCGCACGGCGGATGAATCCGGGCCGGTTGTCGAGGCTCCAGTCATCCGGAGTTTCCGGTGTCCGAGCATAGCCGAACTTGGTCGCGATCACGGTCTGGTCACGGTGCGCCTGTATGAACGGCGCAAGGAAGCGTTCGTTTTCACCCATGCCATAGACATCCGCCGTATCGAACATGGTGACGCCCAGTTGCAGCGCCAGTTCCAGTGTGGCGCGGGATTCAATTTCATCGGTGTCGCCGTAGAATTCGCTCATGCCCATGCAGCCCAGCCCCTGGCTGCCAATGGTGGGGCCGCCATTGCCGAGTGCGATCTGCGGGAGGGGATTTATGCCAGTCATTGAACAACTCCGGATATTGACAGGCAAGTCCTGTAAGTGTGGACTATGGTCCATGGTCAAGATGTTTTCATGCTGATTTCGCAATTCGCCAGAGAGGTCGGACTCTCGGTCGATACGGTGCGGTTCTATATTGCCAAGGGCCTGCTGAAGCCCGAGCGCAGTGCGCGCAAGGGCGGCGCCAATCCCTATCAGGTGTTCGGCGCGGACGATGTGACGGCGGCGCAGATGATCCGGCTGCAGCAGTCGCTGGGATATTCGCTCGCAGAGATCGGCGCGCTGGCCGAGGAATATCACCGGGGTGCCGGCTCGCCGGAGCGCACCGGCGAGGTTTTGCGCAAGCAGATCGCCCGGCTGGAAGAGCGCCAGCGCGAACTCGATGCCGCACTGGCCTTCCTCAAGGGCAAGCTGGATTGGGTGGAGACAGGCCAGCCCAGCGCTGCTCCCCGGCCTAACGCCTATTTCTGCTGATCTCTGCTGGAGGCGGCGAGCCGCTTGAGTTCCGCCATGCCTTCTTCGACCGAGATGACCGGGGCATATCCAAGATCACGTCTAGCCTTGCTGATGTTAAGCGTGACTTCCACGGCCATCGTCGCGAGATCCTGCCGGGTGACCGGTGGTTTCACGCGACCTCCCGAAAGGCGTGCGGCCAACTCGCCGGCACGTGCGACGGCGCCAACGAGCCAGGAAGGCACCGCCTTTTCAGGCGGAGCGATGTCCTGCGTTTCCAACAATCGGGATACGAAGCCGCGGAACGTCGACGGCTCACCATCTGTAATGAAATAGGCCTCGCCGGCTCGGCCCTTCAGCAACGCCAGTTCGATGCCGTGACAGACGTTGGCAACATGGGTGGCCGAGGTAAGATACTCGCCTCCGTTGATCCACGCCATCTGTCCAGACCGCGCGGCTTGCGTCAGGATCGGCAAGGCGGTCGTATCGTCGCGGCCCCAGATAAAGCGCGGCCGCACAATCACGGCTTCGAACCCGTTACCGCTCTGCGCGCGCACGATCCGCTCTGCCTCGGCCTTGGTACGCGAATAAGCGCCGGGAAAACGTGAGGGCATCGCCCGGCTTTCATCCACGTTGATGAGCGGACGTCCGTCGAGAAGCACCGATTCCGTGCTGATATGCACGGCCCGCTGGACCCCCGCCTGCCGGGCAGCGGCAAATGTCGCGCGCGTTCCCTCGACATTGACTGCCATATGTTTGGTTGTCTCAGGTCCATGGCTGGTATGGGCCGCCGCATGGATCAGCGACCGGCATCCTTTCATCGCTTCGGCGGCGATCGCCTCCGACAGCGGGCCTATGATCGGCCTTGCACCCAAGGCGCGGACCACCTCCGCGGACGCCTGCGAACGAACGAGGGCAACAACCTCGACGCCCTTTGCGACGAAATGCCGGATCAGGCTACGCCCAACATAACCACTCCCTCCGGTAAGAAAGAGCGGCGACAGCAGTTCGGGGCCGGAGGCGCTATCGCCTCCGACGGTCTTGTTTTCGTTCATGGATTTTCTGCCTTTTACATTAGGGGCATGGATGCGGGGCGATCACCCCGGAGAGCCGGACGCGAGCTGGCGGATATCATCGAGAAGTGCTGCACGCTCACTGTCGGACCATTGATGATAATCGAGGGTTTCGAGCAGTTTGAGGCCTTCGAGCGCAAGATAGGCCAGCATCGGGCCTCTCGCCGTGCCGGCCTCCTCCCGAATGCGGTCGATCACGGCGGTCTGGTTCTTCTGGATAGCGGAGCGTAGCGAATGGTCCTGCGCGAGCGCTGCGCAGATATTCAGCGCCACCGCGCGAAACGCATCGGGAAATGGTTGGCTCGCTGCAGATATCCGGCCCTTCAGCGTCGCATTGTCGCTTGCTGCGAAGGGTTCTGCGGCCGCCTCGTTGAACGCATTGTCGCGGATGACCGCGCGTTGGACCATGGCCTCGATCAGGGCCTGTTTGGTACCGTAGTCATAGACCACGCTGCCCTTGCTGATCCCGGCTTCCTGAGCGACGCCTTCCAAGGTCAGGCGTGTCGCGCCAACTCGGGCGACGACAGCCTCAGCTGCATTGAGGATGCGGTTTTGATCGATACTCTTCTTGCGACCCATTGGCCCTGTCCATTTATATCTGATTGGACGGATATAAATGGACAGGGCATGATCGTCAACGTCCGATGCGCCGGACGGCGGCGACGCGATGACAGCGTTGTCGAATTTCACCGCAACCCTACGCGACCCGAAGGCGCCACTTGAGGACAAAAGTCTGGCGTTGCGGTTCATCGTCCACATCATCGGAGATCTGCACCAACCTCTTCACGCTGGCGGGGGCACAGACCGGGGTGGCAACGACTTCAGGGTCACGTGGTTCGGACGGTCTACAAATCTTCACTCGGTGTGGGACTCGGCCATGATCGAGCAGCGCGCCCTGTCCTATTCCGAATATGCTGGGTGGCTCTCGCGATCGATCCTGCCGGCCCAGATCATCGCCTGGAGCGATCAACGCCCGGCAATCTGGGTCGGCGAGAGCATCGCCTTGCGCAAAACCGTTTATCCGTCCGATCCCGGTATCTCGTGGGATTATGCCTATCAGCATCGCAGTGAACTGGACGATCGCCTGAAGCGTGGCGGGGTGCGGATCGCGGCCTATCTCAATTGGGTGTTTGGTTCCCATCCGACGGTCGAGCGATCTGGAAAGCAGAAATAATATGCCCAGGGGGACACGCCATGATCTGACCGGTGTGCTTCTCATGCGCGGCGCAAGCCCGATCCTGCGTATGGCTGATGGAGGAGAGTGGCGGCTGGACCTGTCTGGCCGGTACCGCCACCTTCTTGGCAACCTTGTCCGCGTGGAAGGTTGCCGATCGGAGTTCGATATGCTGGATGTCGAGATCATCAGTCTGGCATGACGATGACGGAAGATCAGATAGTGCTCGGAGCCGCCATCATGCTCATCAGGCGACATGGCCACCACGCGCCTGTGCATGTGGCTGAACGTATCGGCGAGCTTGCAGCCGAGGGCGACGGGATGGGTGTCGCTGTCTGGAAAGCGATTGCGGTTTACATGGATGATATCCTGCGGGCAGGCCCGATCCAGTAGATTGCAGCGCCGGGACAGGGCTTACCTCCATTGCGCAGATCGATGCGGCTGTTGGGTAGCTGCCCAGCCTTTGGCATATCCCTGATCGAAAAGCGCAACTTGACCGAACGCGTCAATCTTGTGACGGTAGACTATGGCTACAGACGTCGCGATTATGCTGGATCGACTGATCGCTGAACGCGGTGATACCTATGCGGGGATTTCCGGACTTCTGGGCCGCAATGCGGCCTATGTGCAGCAATTCATCAAGCGCGGCACGCCGCGCAGGCTGGCTGAGGAGGACCGCCGTATCCTCGCCCGTTATTTTGGCGTTTCAGAAGAGATGCTGGGTGGCCGCGAGGGAATATTGTCGCATGATCCTGTGCCCGACAGGGAGGTCGCAACGGCCCTGGTAGCGCGGCTGTCTCTGGGCGCGTCGGCGGGTTATGGAACATTGGACGATCTTCAACATTTTGCCGATCGCGTCGCATTCGACGTCCGATGGCTTCGCCAGCTGGGCATCGATGCCAGGACCGCGACCATCATAAGGGTGGATGGCGAATCGATGATGCCGACGCTCAACCACGGCGACGACATCATGGTCGATCATGCCGATGGCTCAGGCAGGCTTCGCGATGGCATTTACGTGTTGCGACTGGACGGATCACTGATGGTCAAGCGCGTTGCCCTTGGCCCTTGGCGCGGCAGATTTTCTGTGCTCAGCGACAATCCGCTTTATCCCGACTGGAGCGATCTAAACCCGGATCTGGTTCACATCGTCGGTCGCGTCGTGTGGGCAGGGAGGCGGCTTTAGCACTTCTGCCGCTTTAACCATGTTATTGCATTGAGCGCAGGAAAATAGGAAAACTCCCTCGTAATTGGAGGGAGCCTATCGAATGCCGCAGCGCCTGGCAGAATTGACCGAGCAACAAAAGCGCTGCCTCCGCTTCGTCCATCAAGGCCTCACGTCCAAGGAAATCGCTCTCCGGCTCGCGACGACCCCTGGCGTCATCGACAATTATGTCCAGGCCGCGGTGCAGAAGCTTGGCGCGCTCAACCGCAGGGAAGCCGCGCGTCTCCTGGCTGCCATGGAAGAACCTGTGGTGCAGCAATTGCACCTGCAACCGGAACCACTTGCTGAACCGCCAAAATCCGCCACTTTGGACGTATCGCCACCGATGCCGGAGCGGGTGGCGAAGCCTGATGCGCAAAGGGGCGTGAGAGGCAGCCTGACAGGGCTCTGGATCGCGGTGTGGACATGGTTCCTGCACCATATAGGAGGGCCGCCACATGACCTGAACAAGGCTGAAACAATCAGGTCCATCCTCTGGACCGCTCTGGCGACGACCGGCGTCCTCGCCTGCATCATCACTGTCTCGGCGTGGCTGAATTACAAGGCCACCTGACCCTCCCCTCACATCGCCAGCAACCCGAGAACCTGCATGCCACCGTGCCTGCACGAAGGAGATTTCTTATGCCCGAATCAGAAGAAACGATTTTGCCGCTCGATCGCGATCGCTTCCTGACCCTGACCGAAAGCGTATTTGGCACCTATACGCATATCGATGCCGCCATGGCGCATACGCTGCGGCTGGCGGGGGATATGGTCGAGACCGCCGGTGAAATCGGTCTCGAGCCCAATGTCAGCCAGTCTCTCTTCAATGACCTGACCAGCTGCCTCGGGACGATGCTCCTGTCACGTCAGCAGTTTCTGAAGGTTCATCGCCGGGCGCACGCGATTCGCAAGCGCACGACCGTCGCCTGGGAAGGCTGTCCCTACACGATCGATAGCGAACCGGCCACGTCTTCGGTCCCGGTTCAACTCAAAGTTGTGGCCTGACCGGCTTGACGCGGGAGCGGAATATCGCTTCTCACCACTGGAATGATCGCCCTCAGCTACTCCATCGCGCTGTTGATAACCGCCATTTACGCACTGTCTCATGGCGGTCGCGAGGGGAGAGCCATTGTCGCCATCATCGGGTTTCTCTTCGCTGTTTCCTTTGTTCTGCAACATGCGTCGGACGACCCTGAATTCACGATGGCCGCAAGTCTGGGCGTGGATCTGGTTTCTCTGGCGATGAAGATCGGGCTGGCACTGTCCAGCCGGCGACGCTGGCCCATCATCATCGCTGCTTTCCAGGTCAATTCCGTGGGTGCGCAGATCGCTATTCTGCTATCGCCAGCCTTCAAGCTGAACTTTCACATCCTGGCCTCGACCATATGGGCCATCCCGACACTTGCCGTGATCGTGACCGGCATATTTCTTGATCGCCGGTATGATCGCGCCATGACCGTTGAAGGAATGCGACGTGGAAAACTGGAATCCGCGACATGATGTAACGCAGACATCCCTCACGCGTCGGGCTCAGGTAAAGAACCTGACCGCGCAGTTCGAAAAATGGATCAGCGACAACCTTCCGCCACTCGCGCAGAACACCGGTCCGGACTGGATCGGGGTTGCCGCCGACACGTCTGCCACCTCAGCCAGAAACAGTTCTGCAGCTCCTGCCGCACCGACCATGAACGGTTCGGTCGATTTCTTCCGTAGGCTCCAGAAAGCGCGAAATCGGCGCGCGAATTTCTTTGGAGGAGACCTGTTTGTCGATCCGGCATGGGACATCATGATCGACCTCTACATATCAGCTGCCGATCACAAGCAGATTTCCATCTCCAGCGCCTGCATGGCATCGGGCGCGCCGCCCACGACTGCACTTCGCTATCTGGCAAGCCTGACAGATGCGGGCATCATCATACGCACGGCAGATGCGCGTGATGGAAGACGGATTTTCGTGCGGCTGAGCGATGAGGCCCGGCAGACGATGACGAACTGGTACGAAAGCACTGGCTTTGCCTGAGCGGCAGCGATCAAATTCACGGTCATCTAATCGCAATGATCCGGTCATTAAACTGACCATTGATGAAAATAGATGCTCCTGCCTATGGGCGATTATCCTCAAGAACAGGCGTATATACTTTCGCGGCGACTGTGGGCTGGTTGGGCCGGCCTGTTGGCGCAGGTCGAGCGGATGACCCGGCGTTGCGACAGCGAGGATCTGTTACACGATGCCTATGTTCGCATGGCAGCCCGTCCCCAACAGCCTGACAATGAGGAAGCCTTTCTGGTCCGGGCGGCGGTCAACCGCGCGCGCGACAGCTATCGCCGGGAAAAGGTGCGCGGTCCGGCGACCGGTGAGGATGCGCTCGCGCTGCTGCGCGACGGCGCGCCTTTGCAGGATGAGGCGCTGATGGCGCAGGCGCGGCTCCGGCGCGTGTCGGAAGGGATCGATCGACTGCCGCCGCGGACGCGCGAGGTGTTCCTGCTGCAGCGGATCGACAATCTCAAATATCGCGAGATTGCCGAGCGGCTTGAAATAAGCCAGAGCGCGGTCGAGAAGCATATGGCCAAGGCGATGACCTTCCTTGGCGAATGGACGAAGGATTGGTGAGCCCCGACATGTCCGGTGAGCGCCCCATACCCCGGACCGCGGCCGAGTGGATTGCAAGACTCAACGCGGACGGACGGACGGCAGATGACGAGCAGGCCTTTCGCGCCTGGCTCGCCGCCGATACCGCGCATGCGGCCGATTTCGAGCGCGTGACCGATATCTGGGCGCTGGTGCCCGGAACCGATGCGGCGGTACGGCTGGCGCCAGCGCGCAGCCTGTCACGACGGCGGATGCTGGCAGCTTGCACTGGTACGCTGGTTGTGGGCGGCGGCGGTATGGCCATTATGCAGACCGCCTATGCAGGCACTCGCTATCAAACGGGCATTGGCGAGCAGCGCCAGCTGACTCTGGCGGAAGGATCGTCGCTCTTTCTCGACGCCGATACCGATGTGCGGGTGCTGGCGAGCGCCAGCCGGCGACGCCTGTGGCTGGAGCGTGGGCGCGTGGCGCTGACCGTCAAGCCGGCGACCGCGCCCTTTGCAATCGATGCCGGCCGGGGCAGTTTCGTGGCCGGCAGCGGCCGGTTCGACGTGCGGCGCGATACCGATGACAAGCTGGCGATGACTGCGCTGGTCGGGCAGGCCGAGGTGGCGATCGGTGGCGGGCAGCGCAGCCTGTCCGCCGGGCAGCGGATCCGCACCGATGCCGCCGATGTCGTGCAGGTCGATCGACCGGATGTCGAAACAACCCAGGCCTGGCTGAGCGGCCGGGCGGCCTTTCATGACGATCGGCTGGATACGGTGGCGGCGGAGGCCAATCGCTACAGCCTGACCCGGCTGGTGATCGCCGATCCCGATACTGCCGCCCTGCGGGTGAGCGGCATGTACCGGGTGGGTGACAATGTCGCGCTGGGGCAGGCGCTGTCGCAACTGCTGTCCGTGCCGGTTCGACAGGTTGGCGACCGGGTGCTGCTGGGCGGTTGAAAAAAATCTTTGGGGCCGGGGTGGGGTAAAATCCGCCTGGCGCGTCGGGGAGGCGCGGCGCCTTCTGCCGCTGTCCACGGGGGATGATCGTGACCGTTTCTGCTTCGCGCAATTTGCGCCGTTCTCTGGTGCTGGGCGCCGCTCTCGCCGCCTTCTGTGCCGTTCCGGCCAAGGCGCAGCAGCGCCAGGCATCCGTCCAGATCGCCGCGCAGCCGCTCGCGCCCGCACTGGAGGCACTGGCCCGCCAGACCGGCACCGACATTTTGTTCGCGCCTCAACTGGTGGCAGGCATGAGCGGCCCGTCGCTGAGCGGCCGGATGGACGCGATGTCAGCGGTCGAGCGGCTGATCCAGGGCAAGCCGCTGGCGGTGCGGCGTCAGGCTAATGGCGCGCTTCTGATCGTGGCGGCGCCGGCCCAGCCGCAGGAAACGGTCGCTACCGGCGGCGGCGAGGTTGCGACCGACATCATCGTCACCGGCTATGCCGCCAGCCTGTCCGGCGCGCTCGCCGAAAAGCGCAAGGCGACCAATGTCGTTGACGTGGTCAAGGCCGAGGATATCGGCAAATTCCCCGCCCAGAACATTGCCGAAGCGCTGCAGCGCGTGCCGGGCGTGTCGATCGTCCGCGATCGGGGTGAGGGCGTGTTCGTCCGCATCCGCGGTCTGGGCGCCAATTTCCAGGTCGTTACGCTGAATGGCCGGTCGGCCGCAGTGAACGAGAATGTTCGCGACAGTGGCCAGAGCGGTCGCCAGTTCCGGTTCGACACGCTGCCGTCCGAACTCATGTCGGCGGTGGAAATCATCAAGAGCTTGCGCGCGGACCTGGCCGAGGGCGGCATCGGCGGCATCGTCAATCTCCAGACCTTCCGCCCGATCGACCTCAAGAAGCCGGTGCTGGCGTTGTCCGTCACCGCCAGTTCGCCGCGCCTGGCCGATACTGTCGATCCGCGACTGTCGGGCATGGCCAGCTGGGTCAATGACGAAGGCACGTTCGGCGCGCTGATCGCGGCGGTCTATGACGAGCGCACCACGCGCCAGGACCGCATCACCGGCGTCGGCTGGGCCGATGGGCGGATCGACGCCGATGGCGACGGCACGCTGGACAGCGACACCATCTTGGTGCCGACCAGCACGCGCCCGACACTGGAGCGGGAAAATCGCAATCGCATCGGCCTCAATGGCGCGATTCAGTGGAAACCCGACGATCGGTTCGAGCTGAATGTCGACGGCCTCTGGAGCCGGCTCAACATCGACTATGACGAATTGACCTATTCGACCGATTTTTCCGCGACGACGCCGGGCGCGATCGTGCCGGGAACGGCCGTAATCCAGAATGGCGTGCTGACCGCCGCGACCGTCATCACATCGACCCAGATCGGCCGCGAGACGTCGCGCCTCCAATATGAGAATTGGTTGATCGGGGCGAACGCCAGATGGTCGGCCAATGGCTGGACGATGACCGCAGACGTGAGCCTGGGCCGCGCCTATTCCAATACGCCCACGCCCATCTATCGTACCCGCCTGCTCGGCGGAGTTGGTCAGGTCGCCTTCGACTATGGCAAGGTCGGCGAACGGCTGCCCGACCTCAATTTCCTGACAGCCGATCTAACGGAATCGACCGCGCTGCCCGGCCGCCGGATCGAATATCGCGTCAATGACTCGCTCGATCGCCAGCGCGCCGCGAACTTCGACGTGACACGTGAACTGGACGGCGCGCTGCGTGCGCTGCGGTTCGGCGCAAAATATGAAAAGCGTGACCGCACCTATAATCGCCGCGATATCAACTTCACGAATGGTATCTCGGGCCGGCGGTTCGACGACAGCTATTTCGACGCCTTCCCCGTCGACGATTTCCTCAGCGGCGCGGGCGGAAATCTGCCGACGAGTTGGGTCATGCCCAATGCCGATCGCTTCTGGGATGCGGCAACCGGCAAGGAAGCATTGCTCGACGCCGATCTGACGCGCGGCGATCGCCGCAACAGCTACGCGATCGATGAACGGATCATGGGTGGCTATGGCATGGCGGAGTTCAGCTTTCCGCTGGGAGGCGTCACGATCCGGGGCGATGCGGGATTGCGTTATGCCCATACCCGCCAGATATCGTCGGGCTATGCCGACAATGGCTCGGCAGCGCTGCCCGTCAGCTTCGAGCGTAACTATGGCAATGTCCTGCCGTCGCTGAACCTGGTTGCCGAATTCACATCGAACCTGCAGATGCACCTTGCCGCCTCGAAGGTCATCACCCGCCCGTCGCTCGCCGATCTGGCGCCGCGCCTGACGATCAACTCCAACCCGACCGTGCTGACGGCGGTGGGCGGCAATCCGGAGTTGCGGCCGTTCGAGGCCTGGCAATATGATGGCACCGTCGAATGGTATTTCGCGCCGGGTAGTGCGCTGATTGGCGGCGCCTTCTACAAGGACATCACCAGCTTCGTCTTCCAGCAGACCCGCAATTTCGATCTGGACGGCCAGATCTATCGCCTGACCGCGCCGCAAAATGGCGGCAATGCCTATGTCGCGGGGATCGAGATCGCCTATCAGCAGCTGTTCAGGATGCTGCCGGCGCCGTTCGATGGCCTGGGTTTCCAGGCCAATTACACTCACACCAAGAGCAAGGGCACCTATGCCCTATCCGACCGCGCTACTTTCCGCGACGACCTGACCGATGTTGCCGGCGACAGTTTCAACCTGACCGCTTTCTACGAAAAGGGGCCGGTCGGCGCGCGGGCCAGCTATAGCTGGCGTGGCAAGGTGCTGCGCGACGTTGGCGGCGCGGGCCTGGCCGCCAATAATGACGCGGCCTTCGGCAGCCTCGATTTCGACATTTCCTACAAGTTCACGCCCAATGTCACATTCGTGGTACAGGGCATCAACGTGGCCGGCGGAGTCCAGTGGCAATATGTCCGCGACGATCGCTTCGCGGGCTACACCGATTATGGCACCACGCTGATGGCCGGCGTGCGGGCCCGTTTCTGAACGGAAGGACGGCGATGATATTTCGATCGATCAGGATCATGATGGCGGCGGGCGCGATGCTCGCCGCCGTTCCGGGGTACACCCAGGCCCCTGCTGAACCGCAGCGGGCGCGAAACATCATCCTGTTCCTCGGCGATGCCGGCGGCGTGCCGACGCTCAATGCCGCGGGCATCATGGCGCATGACCGGCCGCAATCGCTGTTCATCCAGTCGATGCCGCATATCGGCCTGTCCGACACGTCGGCGCTCGACAATTGGGTGACGGATTCGGCGGCAGGCATGACGGCGATCATGACCGGGCACAAAACCAAGAGCGGCATGATATCTGCGTTGCCGGAGGCCGATGGCACGATCACCCCGGTCAAGAGCTTCCTCGAATATGCCGAGCAGCGCGGCCTTTCCACCGGCGTCGTCACCAATATGCCGATCTGGGACGCGACCCCGGCCGCCTGCTTCGCCCATGTCGCCACGCGCAAGGACAAGGACCAGATTTTCCGCCAGATGCTTAGCCCTCGCTTCGGCAATGGCGTCGATATATTGATAGGCAAGGGGCAGGCCGATGCGATTGCATCCTTCGCCAAGGATGGCACGTCGCCGCAACAGGCCTTTGCCAAGGCCGGCTACCGCTTTGGCGATGATCCGGCGCTGGTGAAGGAAGCCGGCCGGGCCGCGGTGCTGCGCGATGCCGATTATGCGCCGATCCCGGCGGTCGAGGCGACGATCGGCCAGCTTGCCCGCAATCCCAAGGGCTATTTCCTGATGGTCGAATGGGACATGCATACCGACAAGCCGGAAAATGGCCTGAAGCATGTGATCGAGATGGACGACATGATCCGTCGTATCAGCGCGATCGCGGGCAAGGACACGCTGATCCTGTTCACCGCTGACCATAGTTTCGGCCTGCGCATGAGCAGCGGCAAGCGCAATGCGCCGATGGCGCAGCAATATGCGGCTGCCGCCGCCAAGCCGGGCACGACGGTCGCCAGTAATCCGATCATTGGCGTCGAGGACAATCATACCGGCGAGGAAGTGATCGCTGCCGCTGCGGGGCCAGGCGCCGATCAGGTTCATGGTTTTTCTGCCAATACCCGCCTGTTCGATGTGATGTTCAAAGCGATGGACTGGCAGAAGGAGGATTGATCGCGCGCACAATGATCAGCACATGTTTGTAATGCCGCTTGCTACCAGGAATCGAGTATCGGTGTATGAGCGACAAAAATGGTCGTCCTCGGAGAGCCCGCCTGAAGGCGCAGAATTTATAATCAGTCCTGATCTTGCATTGAAATCTAGAGCATCGAGCCTTTAATCGGACGCATATCCGGTTGCCTTGAGGAAGTTCCAGCATTCGTCTGGCGTGTAGATGTCGCAGATGTTGCCGATTGCCTGCCAGAGGGCATCGATGGTTCTGGCGCCGGTGCGTCTGAGATGCGCCTTGAGTTTGGAAAAGGCCATTTCGATCGGGTTGAGATCGGGGCTGTAGGGCGGGGTAAAGAGGAACCATGCGCCCCGCGCCTTGAGGATGGCCTTGGCTTTTTCGCTTTTGTGGCTGGAGAGATTGTCGAGGATCACGACGTCGCCCGGATTGAGAGTGGGGGCGAGCTGGGTTTCGACATAGGTCTCGAAGGCCGTGCGGTTCATGGGGCAGTCGATGCCCCATGGTGCGGTCAGGCCATCACAACGCAGGGCAGCGATGAAGGTCTGGGTTTTCCAATGGCCGAAGGGAGCGCGGGCCTTGAGGCGCTGATCGCGTCGGACCCTTCCGCGCAGTCGCGTCATCTTCGTGGTGGTTGCCGTCTCATCGATAAAGACCAGGCGGTGCGGCTGTTTTCGAAGGCTGGATTGCCGATAAACACGCCACGCCCGACGCGCCTGGGCAATATCATCGCGTCCGCATTCCGATGCCAGCAGCGTTTTTTTAAAGCTGTAGCCCGCTTTCAGCAGTGCCCGCGACAGCGAGGCGGGATGCGCCCGAACGCCTGTCGCCATCGCAAGCCGGGCCGATAGTTCGGGCATGGTGATGTCCGGCTCGGCATCGACCCATTTCGCCAGTGTCGCCATATGGGGCGCAAGTTTGCCGTCTCCAGGCGGGCGGCCTTGCCGCGCAGGTTCCGCCGATCCCGTCGCAGCTACGCGCTGCGCCAGCTTCACAGCGCAACTCGCGCTCACCCCAAAATGGCGAGAAGCAGAGCGACGTGATTGCCCAGAAGCAATGTGATTGACGATCCGACCCCGAAGATCAGACGAATAGGATTTCCCCATGATCCACCTCCAACAACGGTGAATCACATTCCCCAACCTTTGGGAATCCCCAGATTCCTATTTCAAGCTCGATGCTCTAAGTGCTCGTCAATGCAAGCTAAGCCATTGATTTTATTGGTGACCCCTACGGGAATAGAACCCGTGTTTCAGCCGTGAGAATGCCAATGCAGGAAAGGCATAGCCAAACCGCATGGAGAAGCGTTATCTTCATTGGTTGCGATAGCACCAAACGCGACGTAATTTCAAGATAAATATCAACATTTTTTTACGATAAAATTGTCATTGGAGTAATAATGCCTCAAGTGGTCCCAAGACGTTCCAGAATGTTGTTGTTAATAATGTCGAAATTATTAGATATGTACAAATAATAATATTGATTATGGTAGGTCAGTAGATTGATCTGAGAAGATGTTTATTACCCTGGTTGCGACATCATCCGCCGCCGAAGAATTCGGAGCCGAGGCAAAGATCGAATTGCGGGCGGTCGCCAGCTTGCTTGCCAGCGGTGGGCATGGTCTCCGGATCATGCGCTTTTCCTTGATCCTTGGGAGGATTTTACTTCGGTCTCCGCAGGATGCAAGATGCGTCATGACGCAAATGTTGACGGTTTGTTGAATGATTTTTGGGCGTCAGAGTAAAAGTCATTCGATTTCAGGGGATTGTGTAGAGAGCGAATAGATCGGTGGCATCTATACCTGCATGCAGAGCGCGCAGGCCTCCTATAATGCCGCGGTCGGCTTCGCTTCGCTGGGGCAGGTCGATCCGGTGAGCCATATCGCCGGGCAGAAAATCTATCTGTTCAGCGGGACCAAGGACCAGACCGTCAAGCAATCGGTGATGGACGCAGTGCGCGACTTCTACGAGGCGGCGCAGGTGCCGGCGGCGAACCTGCGCTATGTTAATTCGACGGCAGCGGGCCATGCCTTCATCTCCGACGATTTCGGCAGTGGCTGTGACGTGACGGTGACTCCGTTCGTCAATGAATGCGCGGTCGACGGGGCGCCCTATGACCAGCCGGCGGCGATCCTGACGCAGATCTATGGCCCGCTGAAACCCAAGGCGACCAGCCTGTCGTCCACGCCGGTGGCGTTCGACCAGTCGCAATATGCCGGCGCACTGACCGGCATGGCGTCGAAAGGCTATGTCTATGTACCCGCGAGTTGCCAGCAGGCGAGCGCCAAATGCGCGCTGCATGTCGTCTTCCATGGCTGCCTGCAAAGCGCCGACACGGTGGGCGACGCGGTCTATGGCAGGCTGGGCTATAATGAATGGGCGGACAGCAACGGGATCATCATCCTCTATCCACAGGTCGACAAGAGCATGATCCCCTATAACCCGCAGGGGTGCTGGGACTGGTGGGGCTATAGCGGCCTCAATTTCCAGACCAAGGGCGGGCCTCAGCTGTCGGTGGTCCATGCCATGGTGCAGCAACTGACCAACCAGTAGGGCGCATCGGTCCGGCAAAGGAAAAGGGTGGAGAAGCAGCGCGCTTCTCCACCCTTTTCCTGTATTGTGCGAACCTTAGAGCGCGCTGCGTTAAATCCGACGCAGATCGCGCGCTCTAAGTTTTTGTTGTCGCATCGTTTCAAGCGCAAAACCGGTTCCCACTTTTGCGCACGATGCCCTAGTTGGTCTTGAAGCGCACGCCGACGCGGAAGGCGCGGCCGAGCAGGTCGCTGAAGGTCGAGTTGGCCGACAGGCCCGTTTCGGGCAACAGGATCGGATCCTTGTCGAACAGGTTGGTGATGTTGAAGAAGAGCTGGCCGTCGGACCCGCCGACCTTGATCTTCGCGGTGAAGTTGAGGTCGGTGTAGAAGGCGCCGTCGATATGGTTGCTGTCGATCGTCGGATTGGCGGCCGTGCTGGCCGGGCAGTTCGTCGTGCAGACGATGTAGGTGTTGTTGTAGGTGCCCGAGCTGACGCCGCGACCGACCGCCGAAATCGAGTAATTGGGCGTGTCGAAGGTAGCCGACAGACGGAAGATCCAGTCGGGCGTGCCGCTTGTCTGGCCGCTATTCTGGCCGACCGAGTCGATCGGCGCGGAAACGCCATTGTCGACCAGATTTTCCAGATAGTTGGTCGCGGTGCCGCGCAGCGTCAGGCTGCTGGAACTGCTGTTGAAGATCCGGTCGAGGGGCACGCGATAGCTGGCTTCATAGTCGATGCCCCGCACCTTGACCTTGGCGAAGTTGAAGGGGCTGGCCGAAACGAAATAGTCGCGATCGCCGAGCGGGTCGGCGACGATTGCGTCGCAGAAGGATTGCAGCCCTTCGGTGCAGCGCTGGGCGATGTCGTCGGCGAAGAATTGCGCGATCGCATCCTTCACCTTGGTGCGGAACCAGTCGACCGAGAAGGAAAAGCCCGGCAGGAAGCGCGGCTGGAGTACCGCGCCGAGCGTCAGCGTGTCCGCCTTTTCAGGCTTCAGCGCCAGATTGCCGGTGGTGAGTTCGCGGAAGGTTCTGCCCGCAAACTGGCCGTAGGCCGATGCGGTGCTGAAGGTGTTGGTGCGCGACGTGCCCGACTGGAACAGTTCGTTGAGGTTGGGTGCGCGAATGTCGCGCGAGCGGGTGCCGCGCAGTCGGATATCCTCGATCGGCTGCCAGGTGAGGCCCGCCTTCCAGGTTTCGACGGTGCCCGACGTAGAATAGTCGGTTACGCGCGCCGCACCGTTGAATTCCGCGCCCAGACCCAGCGGAATGACGGTTTCGAGATAGGCTTCCTTGACATTGTAGCTGCCGAAGGTGGGACGGAAATTGCCGACCGACCAGCCGCTCTGAAATTCGGTGGGGACGAAGCCCGATACTTCTTCCTTGCGATATTCGCCGCCGACCGCGACGCTGACATCGCCCGCCCAGGTGGCGAAGGGGGTCATGGACAGGTTGACGCCGGCGACCGTCTGCTTGAACTTCTGGTCGCGATAGGGATCGCCCATGACCCAGTCGACCGCTGCCGGATTGGCGACGCCGACACCGAGGCGATTGAGCGGTATACAGCCGTTGGTCGGATTGGTCAGGGTCGAGCGGCAGACGATCGTGCCCGCCGCGACGCCCAGCGCATTGCCCGCCGGCGCGAACACGGCATCGGTGGCCAGCGCCATGCGCGACGTGTTCATGATGTCGCGCAGCAGTTCGTGCGTGTCGGTCTGGCCATATTGGGCATAGGCGTCCCACACTGCCTTGTTGCCGAACATTTGGAATTCGCCGCCCGCGCCGATCGTGTAGCGCTGGGTTTCGCGGGTGCTGTTATTCTTGCGATAGGGCAGGTCTGCCGCCGAGGTGCCGAGTGTCACGTTGGTCACACCGACCAGCGCCGCATTGCCGAGCGCCTGCCGCAGATAGGCATTGTCGCCGGTGAGGGTGAAGGTTGCCGCCTGCGGCCCCGCGTTGAACAGGGTCTTGTTCCAGTTGTAGGACGCCTCGCCATAGACTTGGAGCCAGTCCGCCAGTTCATAGCTCAGGCGACCGAACACGCCGCGACGGTCGTCGGTGGCGTCGAGGCCGATGCGGCGCGACGTGTCGTTGATCTGCCAGTCGCCGCCGACGGTCTGCGACGAGTCGGTGAGCGAGCCGAACTGATATTGTCTGGCGACGCCGCCCTGATCGAAATAGGTGCCGCGCAGCGTGGTCGCGCCGCCTGTCTGCGAACGGATGATGCTGCCCGGTGTCGCGTTCCAGGTACCCGCGCCGCGCACGACCAGATTTTGCGGACGGCCGTTGGTGGCGGTGTAGTTGGGGTTGATGAGGGTGCGATAGCCCAGCTGGTTCCAGTCGCGATCGACCTGGAAAATGCCGTCGCGATGGGCATATTCGCCTGCGACCAGGATATGGCCGCGCCCGCCGGCGAAGCTTTTGCCGATCGCGCCCGAGAAGCTGTAGTTGAAGCCGTCACCCTTGTCGGTGATGCCGGTGTCGGCGTCGATCTTGAACCCTTCGAACTTCTTGTCGAGGACATAGTTGACGACGCCCGCGACAGCGTCCGAGCCATAGGCGGCCGATGCGCCGCCGGTCACGATCTCGACGCTCTTCACCAGCGACTGGGGGAAGGTGTTGATGTCGACCAGTCCGGTGATGGTCGATCCGACCGAACGGCGGCCGTCGAGCAGCACCAGCGTACGCACTTCGCCCAGGTTGCGCAGGTTCATCGTGTTGATGCCCGCCAGACCCGAACTGATCGCGAGGCGCGAGTTGGAGGGGCGAGTGCTGCCCGCCAGTGCCGGGATCTGATTGACGAAGTCGGCGATATTGTTGGTCGGCGACTGGTTCTGGATATCCTCCTGCGTCATGACAGTGAGGGGGGTGGGCGACTGGAAGCCGTTGCGCACGATCCGGGTGCCGGTGACGACGATCTGGTCGACGGGGGCCGCTTCTGCGCTCTGCTGGGGCGCGACTGCGTCCTGCGCCAAGGCGGGAGCGCCATGGACCAGAGCCAGAGCGGTCATCGCCAGACCAAGGCCGTGTTGGCGGCCGAACGACCGACGAATTCGCCTGAAATCACGCATATACAAAACCCCCTTTGTCAGAGGATGGGGCTGCGCGCGTTATCGCGTGCGCGGCGTTAGAGCGCCGATCTGGCCCGACCCTTCCCTTCACCACATGACCGCAGGGCAGGCACGATGCCCTTCCCGTTCCCCGCCGTCACAACGATCCCGACCTTCCACCTGACCGGCTGGAAAGTCGGTTCCATGACGGGGAGGTTACAGGGTGGTCACGGCTGGTCAATAGATTTGGTATTACTTTGATCGTATAAAGGTATAGCCCTAAGGAATGGCGGGCCGAAATGCGCCGGTCGTGGCCGTGACAGATAGCTTGCAGTTATGGGCTGCGATCGGCTTACTATATGGCGTGCCCATGATCCTGCGATAGTCGTCGTATTTCAATTCTATAGTCAAGGAGGCTGTGTTGATCCAGCGTCGTGCGTTCCTTCTGGCCACCGTGGCCGCGCTGGCCCTGCCGGGCGATCTGTTGGCTAAGTCGCTGGTAAAGGGTGGCAGGACGTCGCGGATCCGCGCGAAGGGGGCGAAGGCGTCGATCGAGATCGTCGAGGACGAACTGGGCGTGCCGCATGTGCGGGCCAAGTCGCTGCACGACGCCTATTTCGGGCAGGGATATCTGGTGGCGCGCGACCGGCTGTTCCAGATCGACATGGAGTATCGCCGGGACATGGGGCGCATGGCCGAAGCTTTCGGCCCGCGCTTCGTTGCGGCGGACAAGGCGGCGCGACTGTTCCTCTATCGCGGGAATATCGAGGCGGAGCTGGCGGCGTTGCCGCCGGGCGTGCTCGAGTGCGCGAAGGGCTATGTCGCTGGCGTCAATGCGCGGATCGCCGAACTGGAGGCCGACCCGGGGCAGATGCCGCTGGAATATGGGATATTGAACCTGAAGCCGCTGCGCTGGGACGTGCGCGATCTGGTGCGCAACCGGGGCATCGGCATGGGTGATGCGGATGACGAGGTGCGCCGGGCGCAGATGCAGGCGCGTGGGCTGCTGGAAGTGGACCAGCTGATGGCGCCGCTGCGTCCGGCCTGGTCCTTCACGGTGCCGGAGGGGCTGGACTGCGCGGCGGTGAGCGATGCCGACCTTGGCATATTGGATCCGTCGGCGCGGCCGGTGCCCTTCGACGCGATTCAGGAGGCGGCGCTGGATCGGGCGGAGCGCCGCGCCGATCGCTTCGCGCAGGGCAGCAATGCCTGGACGATCGCGGCCTCGCGCAGCGCGACCGGGCGGCCGATTCTGGCGAACGACCCGCATCTGGGGATCGGCGGCAATAGTCCGCGCCACATGATCCACCTGACTGCGCCGGGGCTGGACGTGATCGGCGCGGGAGCGCCTGGCCTGCCGGGGATCATGCAGGGGCATACCGACCGCTTTGCCTTCGGCCGGACCAATTTCCATATCGACCAGACCGACCTGTTCATCCTGCGCACCGACAAGGATGATCCGGAACGTTACTGGCACAAGGGCCAGTGGAAGCGGTTCGAGACGTTCGAGGACGAGATCGCGGTCAAGGATGGCCCGGCGCAGCGCGTGACCTTGCGCTATGCGCAGGGGCGGCCGATCGTTGCACAGGATGCGGCGAAGCAGCGGGCCAGCGCCTTCGCCACGGTCAGCATGTTGCCCGGCGCGAACATGCGCTTTGCGATCATCGCGATCAATCTGGCCAAGGACTGGGTATCGCTGCGGCAGGCGTTCAAAATCCATGTGTCGCCGACCAATTTCCATTATGCCGATGTGGACGGGAATACCGGCTGGCAGACGATCGGCTTCACGCCGAAGCGGCCCCGGCATGACGGCTTGTTCCCCGCGCCGGGCGACGGCGATTTCGACTGGACGGGCATCCTGCCGGTCGAGGACATGCCGTCCGTCCATAACCCGAAGGAAGGCTGGTTCGCGTCGGCCAACCAATTGAATATCCCGGCCGATTATCCCCATGGAAAGAAAGTCATCAGCTTCGACTGGAGCGATCCCTTCCGCTATGACCGCATTTCCGAAGTGCTGCGCAGCCAGCCGAAGCATCGGATCGAGGACAGCATCGCGCTTCAGCATGATGTCCAGTCGCTGCCGGCGCGGGGGCTGGTGAAGCTGATCCCGGAGAAACTGCTACCCGAAGCGGCGCCGGCCGCCGCGCTGCTGAAACGCTGGGATTGTGGGCTGGAGGCGGATAGCGGCGCGGCATTGCTCTACGAGATGGTGATGCCGGAATTGCAGAAGGGCTTCCGTGATCTGGTCGTGCCCGCCGCGGCGCGCGAGTTCATTCCGTCGGTCAACCTGTTCGAAATGCTGCGCATCCTGGCCGCGCCCGACAAGCGGCTGGGACCGGTGCCCGATCTGGCGCGCGATGCGCTGATCGAGCGGTCGCTGGTGGCGGGGTGGAAGAAGGCGGTGGAACTGGGTGGTCCCGATCCGGCCCAATGGCGCTGGGGCGACCTGCACCGGGTCGAGATCGCGCATCCTTTGTCCTCGCTGCCGGGGATCGCGGCGGCGTTCCCGAAGATCGAGGGCGGGCGATCCGGCGGCGATGGTTTCACGCCGATGGCGCGGGGCTTCAATGCGAAGCGGGGCTATCAGGTGTCGCATGGGGCGAGCTATCTGCTGGTCGCGGATGTGGGGGCGTGGGACAATAGTCGTTTCCTGCTGCTGCCCGGCCAGTCGGCGGACCCGCGCTCGCCGGCCTATCGCGACTTCTATCCGCGCTGGCTGGCGGGGCAGATGCAACCGCTCTGGTTCAGCCGTGAGGCGGTGGAACGGCATGCGGCCGGGCGGATGGAGATCGTGCCGGGCTAAAAAATATCCGTTCGCTTCGAGCGCAGTCGAGAAGCGGTCGCGCTCACCGTGTCTCGACTGCGCTCGACACGAACGGAGGTTGTTACAGCGCCTCGGCGATCGCGACCAGCGTGCGGTCGACCGTGGCGCTGGCCTGCGCATCAGTGCCGTCAGGCATGTCGTTGGCGAGGGCGGAGAAGACCAAGGTCCGGCCGCTTTTCGTCACCAGATAGCCCGACAAGGCGCGGGAGGCGTTGAGCGAGCCGGTCTTGGCGAAGAGCTTTCCCTCCAGCAGCGTGCCCTTGAACCGGTTGCGCAGCGTGCCATCCTGTCCGGCGATCGGGAGCGTTTCGCGCCACGCCATGCCCCAGGGCTGGCGCGCGATCCATGTGAGCAGGGTGACGGCGGCGCGCGGCGTGACGCGGTTGTAGGAGGACATGCCCGATCCGTCGGCGAAGCTGTAGCTGCTTTCGGGCAGGCCCACCTGCGCCATCAGCCGGTGCAGGGCGGCCTGTCCGTCAGCGATCGAGCCGCTGCCCGACGCGCGCGACACGCGGCGCAGCATCAGGTCGGCGTGGAGGTTCTGGCTCTGCTTGTTGATGATGCGCATGTCGTCGGCCAGCGGCAGGGCGGGGAGTTGGGCCAGCAAGTCGGACGCAGGCGGCTGGGCGGCGGGTGCGCCCTTGCGGATGGCCGGATCGTCGGCGGGAGCAAGCGGGCGGTGGCGGGTCATGACCGCGCCAGTAACTTTCACATCCCGCGCGACGAGCAGGTCGTGCAGCCGCCAGGCGGCATAATGGGCCGGGTCGTCGATGCTGAAATGGAGCGTGGCGGGCTGCGCTTCCGTCCCGATCGTGCCGGTCAGGCGGATGACGCGGCCATAGGGCGCGCGGTCGGCGACGATCGCCTCGCTTTTGCCGGGGACGGTCGTGACGCGGTTGTCGATCGCATAATAGGTCGACGCCCTGATCGCTGGACGCGTGCCGATCGCGCCGGGCGTGACCGTCGCACTCATCTCATTATCGTCCAGCGTCAGCGCGGAAATGCCGGTGCCGTAGCGCGACTGGATATTGTTCCAGCTCATCCCTGGTCCCCAGCGCTCGTCGGGGAACCAGCTGTCATCGCCCACGATGTTGCGGACATGGCGGGTCCTGGCGGCGATCGCATCGGCGAGCGTCTGAAGGCAGTCGGTCGCGCAATCGTCCGCGCTGGAAAGCCGGGCGTCGTCGCGTCCTTCAAGGATCACATCGCCCTGATCGAGGCGCACGCCGGTACCCTGTGCCGTGCGATCGAGCGCGGGCAGATCGGCATAGGCGGTGGCGGTGGTGAACATCTTGGTATTGGACGCCGGGATGAAGCGCTGGTCGGGCGCGATGGCGATGATCGGGTCGCCCTCCAGCGTCGCGAGGAGCAGGCCGTAGCGGGTGCCCGCCGGGCCTTGCGCCAGTTGATGCTCGACCGAAGCGAGCAGCGGTGGCTCGGCATTCTGGGCGGTGACATGGGTCAGGGGCAGGACGAGGGCGAACAGGGGGAGGATGAGCCGCATGGACCGGAGCATAGACCGCAAGCAGACCGGTGGGCCAGAGGTGGAAATGCGGCCAGCCATAACTTGCGGCAATGAGGCTGGTGCGATCGAGGAGACGATAAACTGCGGAGCCGATCCGCTTGCACCGAAGTTCACAGTGTCGTCGGCCCTTTTCGGCCAATTGCGCCAGTAATGCGCCCGCGAAGCGACAGGAGCGTGACTGCTACGTGACACCAACGCGCCTTCGGTGCGACAAGCGGGAGCGGGCGAGGAAAGAAGCGAGGGGCGTGCGGTGAGGTCTTCCATCCCGGAGGATAGACCAGAGAAAATCCTACATTGAAAGGGTCTTGCGGGCCGTGGCTAGAAGCAGAGCGGGATGTCGGGTCAGGCCCGGCATGACGCAGGGGCGAGGGGCGTGTGTTCAGTCATCATTTCCCCCATTATTCGCCGTGCGGCGGACCAAAGCTCAGCGGATCATGAGTAAAATCGCCCCAGTACAAGGTTCGTCCGTTCAGACGGAACGGAACAATTTCGTCGAGAGGACGACCGCCATAACCATATCCGCCAAGCCCGCGCTGTGAGGCATTCATATAGAAGCGGCGGAACGGCCCCCAAGTGCCAAAGCGTCCCGTGCCGCGCGTAAAGAGGCCGCTGGCCATCAATCGGTCAAAGAACTCCTCTGATACGAAGCGTACATCGGGCAGCCCAACTAGCCCAAACATTGCATCCCGCGGATACTCCTTCAAAACCAGCCGCTTGGGTCCAACAAGTCGAGGCGGATCATCGGGCGAAAAATAATAGCCTTCCTTGTCCCTGCTAAGCTGCCTCTCATCAGGGTAAAACCACGATCCTACAGTCCGCTCTCTGTCGATGACGTCATAATTGTTGATGCAGTTCATCAACCAATAGGGCTCGTCGATCTCTTCACCAAAACCGTGCGGAAAGCCATCCCTGTCGACCCGTTTGCAGCGATAGGCAGTCACCGGAATATATTCGATCCGCGGAGATTGGAGTTCGTCCAATACCCCTTTGATCGTATCCGAGATCAGGAAACAGCCGCTTCCTCCTTGTTCTATGACCGGTTCGAGCGGATATTTCTTGCTGTATCGCAGCATGGCATAGAGATGATCCGGCAAATCCGGCGCAATCGGCAGCAATGACATTCGCCGGGACGCCGATATCCGGGGCGAATAGGCCTCATCATCGATCGGGTGTGTATAGACCGAGCCAGCTTCGGCCCGCGGTGGATTGAACTGGATGAGCGTGTCGATGAAGTCCTGGCTGGAGACCAATTCAAGTCGTGTCATCGTCTCCAATTCCTCTGCTCCGCCGATATGGTCAAGTTAACAGCTTGCCGACAGAATATTGAAATTCTGTTCAGAAAGCCGCCAGCCCCTTCCCTCACCCCTTATCCCACGCCTGCACGAGCGCGTCGCCCACCGCCGGGCGTAGCGTGAATATTCCGCTGTCGGCGTGGCGCGTGGGGTGGACGCGGTTGGTGAGGAGGGTCCAGGCGAGGCCGCGGTCGAAGTCGATCCAGAGGCCCGTGCCGGTGAAGCCGGTATGGCCGATCGTTTCGGCCGAACAGGCGTCGCCCCCCGACCAGCCGGCAAAGGCGCGCTCCCAGCCGCAGGTGCGGTGGTCGAGCTGCGCCGTCCGGGCTTCCGCCAGCATCGCCGGGGAGAGGGTCGAGCCGTCGAGCATCGCTTTGGCGAAGCCCAGCACGCCATCGACTGTGCCGAACAGCCCGGCATGGCCCGGCGCGCCGCCCAGCGCGAAGGCATTTTCGTCGTGCACCTCGCCCTTTAACACCCGGCCGCGCCAGCTGCAGGCCTCGGTCGCGACGGCGGGGCCGGGGGGCGGGCCGTAGGACAGGCCCTCGCCCAGCGGCCAGTCACTGAGCGGCGCGCCGGTGATCCGTTCGATCGCTATGCCGAGCAGGATGAAATTGATGTCGGAATAGACCGGCGGGCCGTGGCGCCATTCGCGCTGGAGGACGAAGGCGCGCAGCCGCGCGGGATCATCGCCATAGGTGTAGATCGGCTCGACCGCGGGGAAGAAGGTGCGGTGGGCGAGGCAATCGCGGAAGGTCAGCTTGCGTTCGGCCGCGTTGGCGACGTCATATTGGCGCAGGTCGGGAATGGCGTCGGTCAGCGGCCGGTCGAGGTCGAGCCGGCCCTGCTCCGCCAGTTGCAGGATCATCGTGGTGGTGGCGACCACCTTCGACACCGAGGCGAGGTCGAACCAGTGGTCGCGGGTCAGCGCCTCGCGCTCCGGCAGGATCGCGGCCGATCCGGCGAGGCGGACGGCGCTGTGGCCATCGGCGCTCACCACGCCAAGGGTCGCGCCGGGGATGCGGCCGCTCTCCACCGCGGCGGCGGCCGGGGCGAAGGCGGTTTCGCAGATGTGCTCGATCATGCGCATTCCTATGCAGTTCTGTTCTTTGTTTTCCGATTTTCGAGCCAGCAGGTCATTCGACCTGCTTCGAAATCGCTCTAGGCCGAACGCGCATCACGATCGGCAGGAAGAAGATGGCGGCGAAGCTCAATGCGCCCGACAGGATGAAGAAGCCGTCATAGCCGATCTGCTTCTGGATCGCGCCCGCCGCGCCGCCGATCAGGCGCGGCAGCAGGAAGGCGAAGCCCGACAGGAACGCATATTGGGTGCCGGGATAGCGCGGGCTGACCAGCATGGAGAGGTAGACGACGAACACGGCGCCCTCCAGCCCGTGACCGAACTGGTCTACACCGGCGGCGACATAGAGGACGAAGGCGGAGGGTTCGGCATACCAGAGCCAGACGAACACCCAGTTGCCGATCGCCGAGGCGCAGGCGCCGATGATGAGCGCGACCGTCATCGGAAGTCGCGCGGCGCAAAGTCCCCCGAGCGCCACGCCCGCCATGGAGCAGGTAAGCGCGACGACGCCGTCGGCCATGCTGATCTGTTCGAGGCTATAGCCGGCCGCATTCCAGAGCGGATGCGACAGGGTCAGCGTCAGCACGTCGCCCATGCGGTAGAAGGAGACGAAGGCCAGCACCGGCAGCACGGCATAGCCGTAGCGCCAGAAAATCTCGACATAGGGGGCGATGAAGCCCGGCATTTTCGACGGCGCGTCGGCGGGCAGGCGGCGGATGCGGGGCAGGGCGATGGCAAGCGCGACGAAGGGCAGCAGCGCCACGGCCAGCACGATCGGCGTTACATTGGTCTGGGCGGAGAAGCCCGCGCCCTGCACGGCGGAAAGAAGCGCCCAGCCGATCAGTGCGGTGGCCGCGCCGGTGACGAGGAGGATGACGAGGCTGACGAGAGTGCCGCTGAGCAGGGCGCTCGTGCGGCCCTTCGCGCCGTCCTGTTCCGGGCGCATGGCGGCGAGGATCGGGAAGGGCAGGAAAGCGGCGATGGCGATGGCGAGATAGGCCCATGTCCAGTCGGCCCAGGCCGCGACCAGCACCGCGCCGCTGCCCGCCGCCACCATGGCGCTGCGATAGCCCCAGAGGTTGGCGGCGACGATCGGTCCCTGTTCCGCCTGTGTGGGCGCCAGTTCGATACGCCAGCCATCGGCCGCGACCTCCAGCGTAGTCGTCCAGAAAGCGAGCAGGATCGCGAACAGGGCGGTGAGCGGCAGACTCTGGTCGCTGGATGTGAAGGCCATGGCGACCATCGACAGAAAAATGCCGAGCTGCGAGAGCATGATCCAGCCGCGCCGCCTGCCCCAGAAGCGGGAGAAGCCGGGGACGCTGTAGCGGTCCAGCAGCGGCGCCCAGACGAACTTGAAGGTTGGCAGCAGCGCGATCCAGGCGAAGAAGCCGATGATGACGATATCGATGCCATGGCGCGCGAGCCGCAGCGTCAACACCGCATTGAACATGTAGAAGGGCAGGCCGGCGGAGAAGCCGAGCAGCAGATAGAGGCCTAAAGTGCGCATCGGCGGTCGCTTGGCCGCGGGCGCTTCGTTCAGGTCGGGAGCATCGGCGGCGATCGTGGCGGTCATCAGCCGATTTCCTTGAGTTCGGTCACGAAGTCATAGCGGTCGCCGCGATAGACGGAGCGCGTGAATTCCACCGCGCGGCCGCTGGGGATGCGGGTCAGCCGCTCGATCCGCAGCACTTCGCTATTCTGGCGAACGCAGAGCAGGCCGGCTTCGGTGGGCGTCGCGAGAGAGGCGCGGACTCGCTGCGTGCCGGAGGTGGGACGAAAACCGCTGCGGCCCATCGCCTCATAGAGGGAGTCGCCGATGGTCGACAGGTCGGGAAGGCAGTCGGCCGGCACCACCGCATGTTCGATCGCCAGCGGCTCCCCGCCCGACAGGCGCACCCGCCCAAGCCGCGCGACGCGGGCGGAGGGGGAGATGGACAGCGCGACGGCTTCCTCCTCGGTCGGCTGGGCGTAATTCTTCATCATCCAGATAACGCCGGGATCCTCGCCACGCGAAAGGGCGTCGCTGGTGAAGCTGGAGAGGACGGAGGCGGGCGCCTCGATCCGGCGGGCGACGAAGGTGCCCGATCCCTGCTTGCGGAACAGCACGCCTTCCTCGATCAACTGCTCGATCGCCTTGCGCACGGTGACGCGGGAAATGCCGGCCATTTCGCTGAGGTCGCGTTCCGACGGAAGGGCGTTGCCCGGCGTGATGCCGCCGCTTTCGATATGGTCGCGCAGGTTGCGCGCCAGTTGCAGATAAAGCGGGGTGCCGTCCTCGCTGCGCGCGGTGAGTTTGTCCCGCATCATCCCTATTCCCCCTGTTGCACGGCGCGCATCGCGGCCGGCAGATTCTGGCCGTGGATGTCGAGAAGGCGGTGCGCTTCGTCGGTCGGCACCCCCATGGCGACCAGCACTGCCTGCTTGATGTCCTGCCCGACTGCATCCAGCGCGCGCGCGGCGTCGTCCATGTCCACGCCCGCAATGTCGCGTACCATGGCCTGTCCGCGCAAGCGCAGCTTTTCGTTCGAGATGCGCATGTTCACCATGCGGCCGCGATAGACGAGGCCCATGCGCAACATGATCGCGGTCGACAGCATGTTGAGCATCGCCTTTTGCGCGGTGCCGGCCTTCATCCGGGTGGAGCCGGCGACGATTTCCGTGCCGGTCGCCGCGACCAGCCCATGATCGGCGGCGGCGAGCAGGGCGGTGCCGTCATTATTGGCGATGCCGATGGTAAGCGCGCCGGCTTCGCGCGCGGCGGCGATGGCGGCGACGGTATAGGGGGTGCGGCCGCTGGCGGCGACGCCGATCACCACATCCTGCGGGCCGACTTGGGCGGCGGTAATTTCGGCGCGGGCGGCATCGGCATCATCCTCCGCGCCTTCGGCCGCTTCGGTGAGCGCGGCGAGGCCGCCGGCCATCAGGAAGAGCAGCCGTTCCTGCGGCCAGTTATAGGTGGGGTAAAGCTCCACGCCATCCTGCACCGCGATGCGCCCGGAGGTGCCGGCGCCGACATAGACCAGTCGCCCGTTCGTGCCGAGGCGAGCGGCTGCGGCCTCGGCCGCCTGAGCGATGCGGCCGGTTTGCGATCCGATCGCGGCGATGGCGGCCATCTGCCCCTCCAGCATCGCCTCGACCGCGCGGATGGTGGGCCATTGGTCGATGTCGATATAACGCGGATCGATGGCTTCGGTGCTCATATATGCTCCGTGATCGGCCGTTGACGCCCGGCCCTGATCGGTTCAGCTTCCTGGATAGCGAACGCGCTGCGCGCATTCTGCAATCCGTTCATGTGGTATTATCCTTCGCACGGTTCGATGCAACCAAATTAATTCCAATTGCCCTTATCCTGTGTTTTGGTATTGTTTCGGCATGACCGATCATCCAGATGGACCCGTCGACACCCTTATGGCGCGCGAGACGGCCGAAGCGCCGGACCGGTGCGAGACGCAGATTGCGCGCAATGCCGATGTGATGCGCGAAGCGGGGCAGCGGCTGCGGGCGCTGGCGCCGCCCTTTGCCGCGACATTGGCGCGGGGCAGTTCGGACCAGGCGGCGGCCTTTGCCAAGATATTGCTGGAGACGCGGGCGGCCATTCCGACGCTGAGCCATGCGCCGTCGATCGGATCGCTCTACCGGGCGACGTCGCCGCTGTTCAAGGGCGTGCCGCTGATCGCCATCTCGCAATCGGGGCGCAGCCCGGACCTGATCGCGGCGGCTGAGGACGCGCAGCGGCAGGGCGCGCTGCTGGTGTCGATCGTCAATGACGCGGCGTCGCCGCTGGCGGAGATGGCGGATATCTGCATTCCCATCCATGCCGGACCGGAGAAGAGCGTCGCGGCGACCAAGAGCTTCATCGGCACGCTGGTGGCACTCACCCACCTGATCGCCGAATGGAGCGGAGACGAGGGCTTGAAGGCGGCGCTGCCGACGGTCGGGGATGTGCTGCGCCGGGCGGTGGCGGCAGACTGGTCCGATGCGGTGCCGCTGCTTCGCGATGCGAGCAATATGCTCGTGCTGGGGCGCGGGCTGACGCTGCCGATCGCGGGAGAGGCGGCGCTGAAATTCAAGGAAACGTCGAACCTCCACGCCGAGGCGTTCAGCATCGCGGAAGTCGCCCATGGGCCGATGACGCTGATCGGCGAGGGCGACCCGGTGCTGGCGCTGGGGCCGATGGATGAGGCGCGCGCGGGGCTGCGGGAGCGGCTGGAGGATTTCCGGGCACGCGGCGCGCAGGTGATCGCGACCGGCCATCCCGACGATGTCGCTGCGGCGACACTGGCGCTGCCGGGGCAGATCGATGTGCATCCGATTATCGGTGCCATCGCGCAGATCCAGAGCTTCTATGGCTTGGCCAACGCGCTGTCGCTGGCGCGCGGGCGCAATCCCGACAAGCCGCCCCATCTGGCCAAGGTGACGCGGACATTATGAGCATCGAGGCACTCGTCGGGGCAGACATCGTACTGCCGGATCGGATCGTGACCGATAGCGCGCTGCTGGTCGAAGGCGGGCGCATCGGCGGGATCGTGGCGCGCGATGCGGTGCCGGGCGGCTGCGTCGAGGTCGATCTGGACGGTGGCTGGCTGCTGCCGGGCTTCGTCGATACGCAGGTCAATGGCGGCGGCGACGTGCTGCTGAACGACCATCCGGACGTCGAAGGCATCCGCATGATTGCGGCGGCGCACCGGCGGTTCGGGACGACGGGGCTGCTGCCGACGCTAATCAGCGATGACGCCGATGTTGTCGACGCGGCCATCGCGGCGGGCGAGGCGGCGCTGGCGCAGGGGGTGCCGGGCGTCCTCGGTGTCCATATCGAGGGGCCGCACCTCAACCCGGTGAAGAAGGGCATTCACGACGCCGCCAAGTTCACCGCCATCGACCAGCAGGTGCTGGAGCGGCTGACCCGCCCCACGACCGGGAGGCGGATCGTCACGCTGGCGCCCGAACTGGCGCCGGCCGGCACGATCGGGGCGCTGGCCGGTGCGGGCATATTGGTCGCGGCGGGACATAGCCTCGCCGATTATGCGCAGACCATCGCTGCGCTGGGCGAAGGGCTGGCCGGTTTCACCCATTTGTTCAACGCGATGACGCAATTGGGGAGCAGGGAACCGGGCATGGTCGCCGCCGCGCTGCTCGACCGCAACAGCCATTTCGGGCTGATCGTCGATGGGCTGCATGTCCATCCCGCCGCGCTGCGCGTGGCGCTGGCGGCGCGCGGACTGGATGGGGCGATGCTGGTGACGGACGCCATGCCGCCCGTGGGCGGCGCGCGACAGGGCTTCAGCCTGATGGGGCAGGACATCCATGTGGTCGACGGCACTTGCCGCGGGCCGGACGGAACGCTGGCCGGATCGGCGCTCAGCATGGCGCAGGCCTTCCGCAACGCCATGGACATGATGGGCTGCTCCATCATCGAGGCGTCCCGCATGGCGAGCGGCAATCCGGCGCGCTTCCTGCGGCTGGAGGCGGAAACGGGCGCGATCGTGCCGGGGCTGCGGGCGGATCTCGTCCATCTGGACGTCCAACGGCGCGTGCGGCGGACGTGGATCGGCGGCCAGATCAGCGAGGTGGGGGAGTGACTTTGCCGGTCTGAAGGGAATCGTTCGACACCGCTACGGGATGAGCGGTTAGCGATCCCGGCTCTGCGCGCAACGCGGTGAAGAATGGAAGCTGGCGTTCGTCATCGTCAGCGGCTCTTTCTCTTGCCCGGCCGACCGCAATGAATAGTCCACCCTCACCCCCAAGGCTCGCCATCCAGCCGAATTGGGCGAGCAGGTCTTCCAGCCACCAGCCGCCTTCTTCGGGGTCGATCAGCGCGCGATACTGGTCATCGCCCCCCACCAGAGCGGACGGCACCGAGCGAACATAGTCGATGCCGTTCGCCGCGAACCAGCGTCGTAGCTCCGCCAATGTATGCCGATGTTCTTCCGGGTGCCGATATTGGTCCTGTAACCAGGCTCTATGACGTTCCCTTTGCCCCTTGCGATCGGCGAGCACCCGATCCGGGGGAAACCAGCGCCATCCGCTCAGCCGCGCGACCAGACGTCGCGCCCGGTGCGGCAGGCGGGCGTAGCGATTATACAGGCCGACGATCACCAGGCCGCCGGGCCGCGCGAGCCGGGCAAGCTCGCCAAAGGCCTTGCCGGGATCGGGGGTATGATGCAGCACGCCCGAGCAATAGACGATGTCGAACGCCCCGGCGCGAAGACCGGGACAATATATGTCGGTTTCGACGAAGCGTACCTGGTCGATCCCCAATCGCTGCGCCGCAGCGCGTCCCAATGCGAGCGACGCCCGGCAGAGATCGGCCGCGATGACGATCCGCTTGCTCCGGGCGAGATAGAGGCTCATCTGGCCCGTGCCGCATCCCACCTCGACAATATGGGCGTCGGTTGGAATGGCTGCGTCAAGCTGCCGGGCGAAATGGCTGCGTTCGGCGCGGGCACGCAGCCAGTCGATCGTATCGCGCGGCGGATAGCCGGGGAAGGGCGCTTCCATGTAAAAGCCCCGCACCCGTTCCGTCCGGTCATCGCCGGGCAATCGCAGGCCGGCAATGCCATCCATCTCCTCATAGATTGCAGCGCAATCGACGCAGGCCATCTCGCTGTCGAGCCGTCCACCGCAGCGTGGGCAGGCAAACAGCGACAGCGCAGGCCCGTCCATCTAGAATATCGAGTAGATGAAGGGCGCCAGCGCCTCGACACCGGCCGCTAGGGTGAGGATGACGCCCACCGAGCAGAGGAAGATCACCAGCGGGATCATCCAGCGCCGCCCTCCCGGCGACCGCCACATGCCGCGCACCAGATCGACGATCGTGCCCGGCGCGCTACCGACGATGATGAGCTGACGCCGCAGACGTCCCTTGCGCCCGATCATGCGACTTCCTCCAGCACATGTTCCTGTCGCGCGCGTTGACGCCGAACCATGACGTCGTCGGCGACAAGCATGTCCATGCCCGCCCGGCGGAAGGTCGAATAGCCCTCGGCCACGCTCGTGACGATCGGATCCCCTGCCAGATTGAATGACGTGTTGAGCAGGATCGGCATGCCGCGCCGCTGGCCATAGGCGATGAGCAGGGCATGAAGGCCCGGCGCCATGCCGCGGTCCAGAACCTGCACGCGCGCGGTGCCGTCCACATGGGTGACGGCGGCCAGCTTGCCGCGCCATTGCGGTCGAACGGGGAAGACGCCGGACATGAACCGACCCAGCCGCGCGCCGCCCGGAGGCAGTTCGAAATATGTTTCGGCCTGATCGGCAGGCACTACCGGGGCGAAGGGGCGGAAGGATTCCCGGAACTTGATGTCCCGGTTCAGCCACGCGCGCATGGCGGCGTTGCCCGGATCGGCAAGGATGCTGCGATGGCCAAGGGCGCGCGGCCCGAATTCCGTTGCCCCCTCCATCCACCCGACGATTTCGCCTGACGCGATCGCCTCGACCACCTGGTCGATCCGTTCTGCCGCGCTCAGGCGGGCGAAAGGAAAGCCATCTTCGGCGGCAAGACGGGCAAGGTCATCGGAAACGACTGCCGGACCCCAGAAGGGATGATCCGGGCAGTCGCGATGCGGCCGGTCGAAAAGGATGCGATCAGCCCAAAGCGCTGCGCCAAGGGCGCATCCTGCGTCACCCGGCGCGGAGGGCACGAACAGCCGGTCGAACCCGGCTTCGCGAAGGATGCGGGCGTTGGCGACGCCGTTCAGCGCGACGCCGCCGCCGAAGCAAAGATCCGCAAGTCCCGTTTCGCGGTGAAGTGATGTCGCGATGTCGACGATGACCTCTTCCAGCACCAACTGCGCACTTGCCGCAATGTCGGCATAATGCTGGCCCAGAGCCGTCGAAAGATCGATCGGTTCGAAATGGTCGCGCGGTGGGCCGAAAAGATCGATGAACGCTTTCGAATAGGCGGCATCGACGGCCCGGTGATAGTCGAAATAGGCAAGGTCCAGGGCGAAGGCGCCATCATCCGTCCGTTGCAATATGCGGCGCATTTCCCGCGCCCAGCGGGGCTTGCCATAGGCGGCCAGGCCCATGACCTTATATTCGCCTTCGTTGACCTTGAAGCCGAGATAGGCGGTAAAGGCGGAATAGAAGAGACCCAGCGAATGGGGAAAGCGGACCTCACGCATCAGGTCGATTGTCGTTGCTCCACCTGCCTTCTTCCTGCCCCGACCCAGCGTCAGCGTGGCCCATTCCCCGACACCATCGGCCGTCAGGATCGCGGCGCTTTCTGTCGGCGCGGTCAGAAAGGCGGCCGCGGCATGCGAAAGATGATGGTCGGTGAAATGGACGCGGCGTGCCGACACCGCCAGCTGAGCGGCGATGACGCCGCGCACCCATAATTTCTCGCCCAGCATGTTGTTCATCGCCTTGGGGAAAGCGCGCCAGCTGTGCGGGAAGCCACGCAACAGGGTCATGAGCACGCGATCGAATTTCAGCGCGGGTCGTTCATAGAATATCACCGCGTCCAGCTCCTGAGGTTCCAGCGCCGCCTGACCAAGGCACCATTCGATCGCCCGCACCGGAAATCCGGCGTCATTCTTCCGCCGCGACAGCCGCTCTTCCTGGACGGCTGCGACGGGCAGGCCATCGATCAGCAGCGCGGCCGCCGCATCATGATAGAAGGAGGAAATGCCAAGGATCTTCATTAATATTGCCCTCCCGTCCGATCGTTTCGGCAGGCGTTGCAGATGTGCCAGCCGGGGGGCTCCTTCCGGGCGGCTCGCCTGGCCAGCAGGGCGAAGGGGGGCAGCAGCAGAAAATAGAGCAATGTCAGAATGAGACGCGCTATCATGTCGGCCATAACGAGCGCGGTCCGAACATAGGCTCGCCAGAGCCGGCGCAGGCGCGACGCCCATAGCGCCCGATTGGCCTGGCCTGGCGCGACCCGGCTTAGCTCCACCCGCGAATAGCGCATATGTCCCTCCTCATCGCGGGCGATCTGCTGGATGACGGCGCGCGTTTCCGGATCATGGCCCAGTACCGCGCCATAGGCGGCGAAACTGTGCGACGCCGCCCGCTCCGACAGGTGAATGAAGGCCAGCAAGGCGCTCATGCTCTCGGCCTCGACATTCAGCCGGTCGAAGCCTCGCTCGCCCGGCAGCAGGCCGTCGCCCAGCACATGGTCCGGCCCCGGCCGATCGAGCCGTCGGCGCAACGCCAGCCCGCGCGTCCGGAACAGGCTGGCATGCCGCACCTCGTCCCTGGCATGGGCGAAAAAGCGGCGACGGAGGATCGGGTCTTGCACCACTTCGGCGGCGCGGAACAGGTCGCGCGCGCCATCCGCCTCCACCTCCGCAAATTGCAGCAATTTGCGCGCACGGCGATGCGGATCGATCCACACCAGCCAATGGACCGGATACATCCAGCGCTGGGCATGAAGCGGTTTCACTGGACGACGATCCGGCCGGTCATGCCGAAGGCGCTATGCATGAAGTGCGTGCACCGCACCTTGAAGCTGCCCGGCGACGGCGCGACCAGATGCACATGCACAGTCTCCCCGCCGCCCAGTTCGATGCGATCGTCCCTGATTTTCGCCTGATCCTCCGGCTTGATCCGCGCCTGTCCAAAAAACGCCTTCGCCGCAAAATCATGCGAGCCCGAAGACGCATTTTCGAAATGCAGGTCATAAGGCACGCCGTGCTGGAGGATGACGTCCGACGGTTCGAATTTGAAACTCGACAAACGAAGCGTCAAAGGCTGGGCGGTGTTCCAGTCGATCGGCGCCTGCGCTTCTGCCGACAAGCCAAGGGCGAGTACCGCCAACGCCGCAACCGTTTTCCATCGAGACATTGCTGCCTCCTTCATGGTTCATACGGATGAGTGCCGCCCCGGTCCCCTTCGGTTCAGCAACGGTCAAAAAAGTTTTGAACCCTCTGCCGACAGGCGCACACTCAGGGGATAATGCGAAGGAGTCGTTCTTGGAAACCTTCGAATCCGCAATCATGGGGCCAGTCGGCGGCGCGCATTCGCGCAACGATGAGGAGTTGCGCCTGGTCGCCTGCATCCGGCACCGCGACCTCAAGGCCTTTGAGGCGCTCTATCGCGCCTATCAGCCGCGGCTCGCCCGGTTTCTGATGAATATCCTGCGGCGGCCGCATCTGGTCGAGGAAGTGTTCGACGACACGCTGATGGTGCTTTGGGATCATCCCGACAGCTTTTCGGGAAGAAGCAAGCTGTCCACCTGGCTCTTCACCATCGCCTATCGCAAGGGAATGAAGGCGATCCGCAAGCAGGACGACCCGGTCGAGGACCATATGCAGGCAGCGCGGATCAGCCCCCGTGCGTCGCCCGAGCAGGATGCGAGCGACAGCAGGGCCAGGATTGCGCTGTTCGACGCGATCGCCCGGCTTTCCGCCGAGCAGCGCGCCGTCGTCGATCTCACCTATTTCCACGAGTTGGGCTATCGGGAGATCGCGCAGATCATGGACTGCCCGGTTGATACCGTCAAAACGCGGATGTTCCATGCCCGACGCCATTTGCGGCGGGAACTGGCCGGCGAATTTGCGGACTGGGTCTGAGCAGCCATGGCCGACATCCTCTCTTTTCGCGACGATCCGCATCAGGATGTGGAGATGCTGCTGCCCTGGTACGCAACTGGACAGCTGGATGGCGACGATATCGCGAAGGTCGAGGCGCATCTCGATCGCTGCGGCCAGTGCAGGGCGACGGTCGAACGCGAGAGACGGTTGAAGGCTGCGATCGGAAAATTGCCGGTCGACGCCGACCTTGGCTGGCAGAAGCTTCAGGCGCGGATCGCGCCCAAAGGCAGGGCCAGCCCATCCCGCAGGAGGATATCCCGGCCGCGCTGGCGCGGAATGCCCTGGCCTGTCGGGCTTGCGGCCTTTGCCGGCGCCCAGACGATGCTGCTTCTTGTCGCGCTCCTGCTGTTTCGGCCCGTGGCCCCTCAGCCGGACTATCATATGCTTGGCGCGGCCTCCGTGCGGACCGGCGGCAACATGCTGGTCATGTTCAGCCCGGACACGACGGAACGGACTTTACGCGCCATCCTTGCCCGCGCGGACGCGAGGATCGTCGATGGCCCGACGGCGGCCGGGGCCTATATCGTCGAAACGGAGCCGGAACGGCGCGACGGCATGCTGGTGGAGCTGCGCCGCCAGCCCCACATAGTGCTCGCCGAACCCATGGACCGCAGGCGCGCGCAATGATCCGCCGGTTGACCCGGCCTTTCGTCCTTGTCGCGGCGCTTGCGCTGCTGAGCGCCTGGCCGACGGCAAGGGCGTCCGAGGGGCAGAAGATACTTGTAATGCTGCGGATGCCGGTCCCCCATTTCCGGCCTGGCGGCGGCTATGACGGCGGTTATGGCAACCGGATCGGGCGGAGCCAGTCCGTGCGCCAGGCCAGGCGCATTGCCCGCGATCATCGTTTGACGCTGGTAAGCGACTGGATGATGCCGGCCATCCGGTTAAATTGCTTCGTGATGCAATTGCCCGCGGGGGCCTCCGTCGAAGGGGTTGTGGAGCATGTTTCCGGCGATCCGCAGGTCGAATGGGCGCAACCCATGCATGACTATCAGACGCTTGGCGGTGCAGCAGGACATGACGATCCGCTCTATCGCGCGCAGCCGGCGGCGACGCTCTGGCATCTGGATGCCGTCCACCGGCTTGCGACCGGCCGCGGCGTCGCGGTCGCGGTGATAGACAGCGGGATCGACATGCATCATCCCGATCTTGCAGGACAGATCAAAGCCAGTGTGAATTTCGTCGAGGGCAGCGCGCTTTCCGCTGAGCGACATGGAACGGAGGTGGGCGGCATCATCGCCGCCCGTGCCGACAATCGGTCCGGCATAGCCGGGATCGCGCCCGCTGCCCGCCTGATAGGTCTGCGAGCCTGCAAGGAGCAGGATCGGGTGACGGGCGCTGCGGTCTGCAACAGCTTCGCCCTCGCCAAGGCGCTTGGCTTCGCCATCGAGCATAAGGCCCGTGTCGTCAATCTGAGCCTGGGCGGGCCGCCGGATCGCCTGCTCGCAATGCTGCTGGATGCCGGAATGGCGCAAGGTGCCAATTTCGTCGCCGCCTATGATCCGGCGCGGGCGGACGGCGGATTTCCTGCCTCTCATCCCGGCGTCATTGCGGTCGCCGGCGCGCCGCAGCCGGACAAGGGGCGGACCATATATGTCGCGCCGGCGCGGGATATTCCTTCGACCGAGCCGGGCGGCGGCTGGGGCCTTGTCGACGGGACATCCTATGCGGCGGCCCATGTCAGCGGCCTGATCGCATTGATCGAGCAGCGTGAGGGCCATAGACATGGCCGACCGATGCTCGTCATGTCGGGGGGAGGAACCATCGATGCGCTTGCAACGGTGCAGGGCGGAAGGGGAGGATGCCATGGACGCTGCCCCGGCTCCCTCGCTGCGGCCAGCCGCGACTAGGCTTGTCGGATGCGCTGCCCGGCTGGTGGCCATGCTTGCGATGGGCGTGACATCTGTTCCGGCGATCGCGCAATTTGCTGGAAGCCTCTCCGTCTCCAGCCGGGCCTTGTTTCGCGGGAGAGATGTAAGCGATCATCGACCGGCTATCGAGATGGAGCTTGTCCATGACGGGACGGGCGGCTTCTATCTAGGCGGTTCAGTGGCCGCCGTCGCCACGCAGGATGAAGGACTGAAACCCCTGTCGGTCAAGGTCTATGCGGGGTTCGCCCGGCAGCTTCCCTCGGGTCGGGTGATCGATGTCGGCGCCGTCCATGGCGAATATTCGGACTATTCCGGCATCCACGGCCGCGGCAGCTATAGCGAGGTCCATGTCGGCCTTGTCGGCGGCAATGTTTCCGGCCGGATCTATTTTTCGCCGGCCTATTTCCGTGCGGACGCGCCGACGCTCTACATGGAGGTGGAGGGCCATCTGCCATTAGCCAAAGACTGGTCCCTGCTGGGACATGCGGGCATGTTGACGCATCTGCGCGATCAGCCGGACGGAGGCGGCCGGACCGTTCCGGATTGGCGGATCGGCGTGCGCCGCCGCCTGGGACCGGTCGACCTGGACATCGCCTGGTCGGGCTACAGGGAAGGGGGTTCCCGCCATCATGCCTATGGGGACAGGAAAGGCAGCGCGCTGGCGGTGGCCATGATCGCCGGCTTTTGAACCGTCCGTGGCTTGGGTGACACCCATGATCGTCCTTGATCGATCAGGTGCGCAGCCATGTCCCTGTCATTTCCGCCGGCACAGGATCTGGATCGGGCCGATGCGGTGACGGCGCCCGGCCGACGACGCATTTCCGCCTTCTCGCTGCGCATCGCACAGATTCTGGCTGGCGGTATCGGCTTGGCATGCCTGTTTCTTGCAATCCACATGGATGAGGATTGGACCGGGCGCCACGTCCTTCCCGACATTCTGGTATCGAGCGACTGGTTGATGATGATCGTCCGGATCGAACGGATCATTCTGGTCCTTCTCGCTGCAGCCGTGCTGCTGGTGATTTGTCCGCGCATCGGCCGGATCAGGGCGAACGGGCGGGCCGACCCCGTCCTGCGCGGGGCTGGTATCGGCCTGGCGGTGCTGCTGGCGATTCCGGTGAGCGAGGCGTTGATCCGGGCCGTCAATGGACGCGCGAGCCAGTCCTGGAACCCGGTCAACGAGCCGCTGCGTCACACCGACCCGCTATTGGGTTGGGCCAACATCCCGGCGCGGCGCGGCGTCGATCTGGATTATCCGTCCCGGCCGGTCTATTTTCTCGACAGACACGGCTATCGCGTCGCTGCCCATGGCAGGACGATCGGCAGACATGCGCCTTCGATAATGTTTCTGGGTGAATCGATCCTGTTCGGCAAAGGCCTGGACTGGTCCCAGACCGTTGCCGGTCGGGTAGAGAGCAGCAGCCGCATCCAGAGCGCCAATCTTTCCGTCCCCGCCTATTCCGCCAGCCAGGTCCATCTCCTGTTGAAGCAGGAGCTGCCGAAATTCCGGCGGCCCGTGGCCGTCGTGATCCTTTTCGGGCCTGACCTGATGAGCCGTGATCTCGACAGGAGCCGTCCATGGGTGGATCGCTTCGGACGCAGGCACGCACCGGAACCGACCTGGCGTCTCAGTCATCTCAGCCGTGTGCTCTTCCCCTATCACAGCCCTTCCGCTGTTCGGGAGACGGTGGAAAATGATCGCTGCCTCCTCATGGCGGATGTCGCCATGGTGCGTGCGCGGGGCGCGCAGCCGATCATCCTCGTGCCGATCTTCCAACCCGAACAGCCACAGGCGCATAGGCTGCGGACGGCGCTTTTCAGAGGAACGGGGATGCCCCATGTCGTCGTACCGCTCGACCGTCACTGGCGTCTCTTCCCTGACTTTCATCCCGACGCCCGCGCCAATGAAGCCATGGCACGGGCGGTGTGGATGGCGTTGCAAGGGCATGACGGCGTTCCGAACCGATCATCGAGCCTGGCGAACGCGAACGCTATGCAATGTGAGCGGTGACAGCCGGAGCCGCATCTGGTTGAGCAGCATCGCAATATGGGACATGACGATGGCCAGTCTGCAATCGTCGTCGGGTAAAGGCGGTTCACTCACGCGCTGTCCGTTCGCGATCCAGGACAGGAGCGTCAGTTCGCTTTCACTGATATAGGGCGTGCCGGGTGGATGGAGCATCATTCCTCGCCGTTCTGCCAGCTGACGCAGCAGCGTGAAACAGCGCACGGCATGTGGATCTTCCAGCGTCAGCTCACGATTTCGGATGAAGTCGAGAACCCGCCGCTCCACGCGGGTCCGGCGATGCAGGGGTAGCGTCGTGCGGATCATAATGCGCGCGCCAGCGTCAAGGAAATGACGGCGCCCTGCCATTGATCGCGCCGCTCCAGCCCGGAGGCTATTCCCGACCGGCTGGGCGTATAGAAGCGGCGAAGGCGATGCGTGTCCTGTCCATTGATGGCGCTGGCCTTCAATGTCGTCTTGAACCCTGTAAAGGCGGTGGTTTCCACATAAGCGCCCCACAACGCATCATCATGCCAGATGAGACGTTCACCCGTATAATAGACGGCGCCGCGTTCGGCTGCGCTATAGTTGATCCCCCAGGAGGATCGTAGCGCCGGCACGTCATGGCGGAATTCGGCGGTCAGGCTGCGCGGGGAAATGTCGTCCATATCCCTTGCGCCGCCTGTCACCGGGTCATGGAAGTGCGAGCCGCGCACCGTGCCGTCGAGCGTCAGGCGGGCGCCGCGCATCGCCGCGTCGAGCGGAAGGGTTGCCTGGGCCGTGACGCCCCATTGCCGGGCATTGCCGATCGTGCCGAGCGCCTCGTCGCCGGACGGCAGCAGCAGATAGCCGAGCAGGCCCTGATGCCATTGATGATAGGATTCGACCGCGACTGCGCCGCCCTTCCCCCAGCGGTGATCGATCCGCGCCAATGCCCGGGTCACACGCGCCGGGCGCAATCCGGCATTGCCGCCCAGCGGACGGCCATCGGCCTGATTGACCGATGCGGCGAAATCGCCAAAATCGAGTTGATCCACCGTCCTGCGTGCGCCGATGCGTATCTGCGTCTTGCCGGATGGCGACCAGACCAGCGCCGCGGAAGGTTTCCAGTAGGACAGGCTCTGTTCGTTGGGAAAGTCGCCTGTCACGCGGATATGTGACATTTCAAACGCCATGCCGCTTTCGATGTTGACGTTGCGCGCAACCCCGATCGTCAGATTGGCGAAGGCTTCGCCGCGCAGTTCCGATACGCGTGTATCGGCATTGGCCAGGCTGACCGGCAGCAGGCCTCCGCCATGATTCTCCGCATAATCGAGGCGGCTGGATAATCGATTATAGGCGATTTCGACACCCAGTTCGGGCCGAACCGCATGATCGCCCTCTCGCGTCAGCGTGGTGCGACCCACCAGTTCAAGCGGCTTCTGCTTCAGCGACGAGAGGCCCTGATAGCCCGGCTCGACATAATTTTCATCGGTCCGACCGTCCTCCAGCCGGGCCAGGCCGATCAACTTGGTCGTCCAGCCGGCCCCCAGGGCGCGGGTCCAGTCCAGCCCCAGTTCGCCGCTCTTTCCCTTTTCCTCATAGCCGATATGCCGGATCGCCTGCGGCATGCCGTCGCGTGGCCCCGCAAAGATGTCGATGGCACGGTCGGATCGATAGCCATCCTTGTTGAGCCGCAGATTGACCGTCAAGGCGCCACCTGCGACCGCGCCGGACGTGGAAGCGGCCAGCCCCAATTCGGGCGCCTTGCCCTTGATATGTTCGAAACGGGTCTGGGTGAGTTGTCCCGTCGCGTCGTGATCATGATACAGGCCGCCGGTCGGATAGCGCACCACTTCGCCCGACAGTTCGATATTGGTCTGCCAGCCTGCGATGCGCCGGGCGTGGCTCAACTGGGCGGCCGGCGCGATGCGCCCGTCGGCAGTATGGCGCAGCGTCAGCGATGCGTTGCCCGATCCGGCGGCGTCGGCGCGGAGTATGACGTTGGCGACCAGCGTCTGCCCCTGCGCCTCGGCGGCGTCGGTGCCGCGCAGCAATATGATGCGTTCGACCCGCGATGCGCTGATGCGTCGCAGCACCTGGCCAATGCCGCCGGCCTTGACCGTGGGCCTTTGTCCGTCGATCAGGACATTCCCGGCGGCGCCGCCGAAACCGCGCAGGCTGGAGCCTTCGGACAGAAGGAAGCCCGGCGTCCGTTCCAGCATGTCGAGCGCGGTCTGGGGCTGGAAAGCACGATAAAATTCGGCGGGGTAAACGGGATCGGGAATGACCGCCATGACGGAAGGGTGGGTGGGCCGGGCCGCGATTTCCGGCGTGACAGGCTCATTGGCGGTCGTCCCCGCCGCGACGGCGAGGCTGGAGAACAGGAGTGAAAGGCTCATCGCATGAAAAACTCGACCGGGACGACAAGTTCTATGGTATCGCCCCTCACATCTTCGGGTGGCTTGGGCAGGGGCTGGGCGCGTTTCGGCAGCGACAAGGCTTCCTGATCGAGCGAACGATAGCCCGATGACCGTTCAAGCCTGGCGGAAATCACCTTGCCCTCCCGGTCCATGACGAAGCGGATATAGGGGACGCCTTGCTGGCGCGCGAAATGCGCATCGCGGGGATAGCGCTTGACCTTGTTGAGCGCGCCCAGCACCAGCCCTTCCCAGGTCGGCTTGCCGGTCGATAGCTGCGGCGCGGAGGGCACAGGCTGGCTTTGGGGGGCTGTCGTTTCCGGGACCGGCGGGCCGGGATCGGGCGTGGGCCTGGCGGCGACCACCGGCAACAGGTGCGCGCTTGGCACCTTGATCCTGGGCGGTTCCACCTTGGGCCGGTCGGGTTCTCGCTTCTGTTCTTCCTTCTGCACCTTTTCCGGTCCCGGCGGCACCTCATGCACCGGTTCGGGGGGCGCCGCCGGGGGCGCGATGTCGAACAGGCTGAGGGGCGCGGGCTTGGCCGGCGCCACATAGGTCCGCCATGTGACCATGCCGCCCGCCAGCACCAGCAGGCCGATGCCCGCGACGCCACCCATGCCCGCGAGCCGCGTGCGAAGCGGCATCGCCTGGTCGCTGTAGCGACTATGGGCGGGCGCTGGGCGGCCCGGTATGATCGTGACGGACGCGACCCGCTCGGCATAAGCCGCTGCATGGTCCTGGCGTTTTGATGAAAGGGATCGGGCGGTCATCACCGTCACTCCGAAAATATCGTCAGGATCAGGCCCGAAAACCCGGCGAACAGGATGAGCCAGGTCCATGCGCGCAGGGCGCTCCGGGCATGAAAAGCGGCCATCGATGCAAAGGCGAAGACAGCGAAACTCGCGATCGTGGCGGCTGTCACCGCCTCCACCCGGCCCATGGTCCGTGCCAGCACGACCGACAGGGCCGCCGTGACGAACACCGTCAGGGCATAGGCGCCCAATGTCACCGCAGCCCATCGCGACAGCATCGACAGGCGGTCGCGCCAGGCATCGGACAATTGCGCTGGCCGCGCCATCAATCCGCTCCCAAACCGGGCAGGGCGACAGGCTGGAGCCTGGCGGCTTTCCGGCCGGCGATCCCGACAGCCGCAGGGATGGTCTTCAGCATCATGGCTCCTTTGCTGGATCGGTGGGACGCGGCGCTCATCGCCGGATCCGGGCGAGGATCTTCTCGCGATGCAGGTTGAAGATGATGGTCATCATCGCCGCGACGCTGAGCGACCCGCACCAAGCCACCGTGCCATAGCCCCAGCCAAGGCCGATCCCGGCGGCAAGGAAGCCCAGCACCAGCATCATCATCCCGCCCGTCCGCATCATTCCAGACAGCGAACTGGACAGTTTGCGGCACAGCCATTCCTGCTGGTGGCGGGCCATGGCCAATAGCAGCATGGCAAAGCCGATCTGCGACAGGAGGAGGACAGCGACATGCGTCATGCCATCGCCTCCTCAAGCGCGCGCTGCTTGCGACGTGGCGCGGATTTGGGCTGGTGGCGGGTGACCTTCCGGGCAGCGAAGGCGAAGAACCCGGCGGTTGCGAGCAAGACGAGGTCGAAGCTGACGAATAATGCGTCCCCCGCCATCAGGCTGGCCGGCAGGCCGCGGGTCGTTGTGATCGCGCTGGCGATGGGTACCAGGGCAAACAGTGCCGCCCCGGCTGCAAGGCCCTCGCTCCAGGCGCGTTTGGCCGGTCGGGCGATCGTCCAGATGAACAGCCCGCCCCAGACGATGAAGAGGCTGTTCACTTCCCAGTCCGCACGATCCGCCATGTCGGTGGGGAGAATGCGGTTGGCCAGGAAATAGGCGGCGATGCCTGCCGGCGCGCCGACAATGAAGCCGATATTGAGCCGCTCGACCAGATGAAATCCGACATGCGGTCGGGTCGGGTCGGGCAGTTTGGCGCGGCGCTTGACGGTCCACAATATCAGGCCGCTGCCGACCATGACCGTGCCGCCGACGCCCGACAGGAAGTAGAGCCACCGCAGCACGATGCCTGAATAGCGGCCGGCATGAAGGTCGATCATCACCTGCTGCGTCGCCGCAGCCGGACCGCGCGGCTCGCGCATGCTAATAATCTCGCCCGTCGTCGCGCGCATCTGCAGCGGTTCGCGTGCGCCGCCCAGCGTATCCGACCGCATGTACATTTCGACGACCGCTTCGCTGTCCCCCGGATTGCGGATGCTGATGACCGAGGGATAGAGGCCCGGTTTCGCCTGTTCGGCGCGGCGCAGCAACGCGTTGAAGGGCAGCATCGCCGTCTGCCGGCCGCTCGGCTCCACTTCGGGCGCGGACGGGAAGGCTTCGGCATAATAGGCCTCGCGGTCTGGGAAGTTCGCGCTGATGGCCCATGGCATCAGGGTGAACAGCAGCGTGACCAGCCCGGTATAGGTAATCATCAGATAGAAGGGCAGCGCCAGGACAGCCGTGACATTATGCGCGTCCAGCCAGGATCGCTGCCCCTTGCCGAAACGCAGCAGGAAGAAGTCGGTGAAGATCTTCTTGTGGGTGACGATGCCGCTGAGGATGGCGACGAGCATGGCCAGCGCGGCAATGCTGACCAGATAGCGCGCCCACATCACCGGCATGTAATGAAGGTCGAAATGCATCCGATAGAGGAAAAAGCCGCCCTTCGTATCGCGCACCGCCGTTTCCGCGCCGGTGACGGGGTCGAGCGTCAGTTTCTGCCGGTCCTTGAAGCTGCCCCCGGCCGGAATCCAGGATATGCCGAACCCGTCGCCGTCGCGTGGCGCGGGCATGGACAGGTTCCAGCTTGCGGCCCCCGCTCCCTTGTCCTTCAATATGGCGCCCGCTGCATCCAGTGCGCGGGACGATATGGGGGCAGCCGTCAGTTCAGGGCGCATCCAGCGCGATATTTCTTCATTGAAGAAGGCAACGGTTCCGAACAGGAACACGATGAACAATATCCATCCCGGTACCAGTCCGGTCCAGGTGTGGAGCGCTGCCATCGACTGGCGCAGGCCGGCCTTCATCGTGGAGGCTCGGCGAGAAACAGATGCTGCTGCATGATCAATATTTCACGCGCAGGGTGGCCAGCACGGCGCGCGGCTCACCATAGGTGTCGTAGGGCGAACCGGCATTGCCGACCATGCGATAATAGCTCTTGTCGAAGATGTTGTTCAGATTGACCTGAAGGTCGGCATGCTCGCTGAACCTGTAGCCGGCGAACAGATTGGCGATGGCATAGGCGTTCTGTTGGTTCCGATAGCCGTTCCGCTGCTGATAGATGCGGCTCTGCCAGGTAAGGCCGCCGCCGATCCGCAGATCGCCGAAATTGTAGCTGGTCATCAGCTTGGCGATATGCAGCGGCTGGTAGGTGGAGAAGTTGCGCCCCTGATTGTCCGGGTTGGTGTCCTTGACGTAGCGGATGCTGGTGTAGGTATAGCCGAGCGAAATCTGCCAGTCGGGGGTCAGCGCGCCCTGGATCTCCGCGTCGATGCCCTTGCTGCGCACCAGTCCCGCCGCGATCGCGCAATTGCTGGCGGGAAAGGTGGGGCAGCCGGTCTGGTCGATCGGCACGAACGCGCGGTTGGTCTGGTCGATGCGGAACAGCGCGATGGCGGCGTTCAACTGGCCGTCGAAATATTCGCCCTTCACGCCGGCTTCGTAATTCTTGCCGACGATCGGCTTGAGCACGGCCTGCTCCGATGTGGTCGGCGCGAAGCTCAGCGTGCTCTGCTGCGGCTGGAAGATGTCGGTGAAGCTGCCATAGATGGAATGATGGCGATCGATGTCGAGGATAAGGCCGGCATAGAAGGTCTTGTTCGCCTTGATCCGGTAATCGCCCGTGCCTGTCCTGTTGTCATAGTCCAGCCAATCGAGGCGGCCGCCCAGTATCAGCTTCAGCATGTTCGCCGGATTGAGGCGGATGGAGCCATATATTCCCTGCTGGCTCGTGATCGCCTTGCTGACGGTGGTGGGCAGGAAATTCGGTTTGGTGTCCGCGGACGGATCGAAATTGTCGAGATCGATGGTGCCGGGGATCAGGCCGCCGCCGCTGTAATTCTGGGTCCGCAGCATCGAACTGCGATGGCTGGCGCCCAGCGTCACGTCATGGTCGCGACCGAACAGCTTGACCGGCCCGGACAGATAGGCGTCCAGCCCCACCTGATCCTCGTCATAGGTCGCCTGATAGGCATTGTGGGTCAGGCTGTTGTTGGCATTGCGCACGATGGTGGTGCCGGAAAAGATGGCGTCCTGCCACACCTTCATGCCCGCCAGACGCAGTTTCCAGTCGCGGCCGAAATTGTGGGAAATCTCGCCGAACAGCGTGTCGGACTTCTGCTGCTTGATCTCCCAGTCATAGCTGGGCTTGAAGGAGCGGGGCAGGTCCAGATGCTGGCCGGTCGGGCTGACCGGAAGCCCGCCCCAGAAGACATTATAGCTGTCGTCCTGACGGGTATAGCCCGCCATCAGCAAGGTGTCAGGCCCCAGATCATATTCCGTGATGCTGTGGAACACGCCCAGCTTCACCTTCTCGCCGTTGCGGAAGGTGCCGCTGTCGCGATAGGAGCCGACCAGGCGGGTGCGCAGATGGCCGGCATCGTCGACCGGGCCGGACATATCGATCTCGCCGCGATAATTGTCCCAGCTGCCCGCCGCCAGTTCGCCCTTGATCTGGAAATCCCGGGTCGGCCGCTTGCGCACCAGATTGATGGCGGCGGAGGGGTTGCCGCTGCCGGTCACGAGACCGGTGGCGCCGCGCACCACCTCCACCCGGTCGAACAGCGCCATATTGGCCATCGACCCGACGACCCAGCCCTGAAAGCGCATCGGCAGGCCGTCATACATGATATTGTCGACGCTCAGGCCCCGCGCCTGGAACGAAGGTCGGCCCGGTCCGTCGGCATTGCTGAGGAACAGGCCCGGCGTATATTGGACGACATCGATGATGCTGGTCATGACCTGGTCGTCCAGCCGCTGGCGGCTGATGACGGTCACGGCCTGCGGCGTTTCGCGAATGGACAGGGCCATTTTCGTCGCCGTGCCCATGCTGCGGGTCGTGTAGGAACCCGTGCCTTCGGTCGCCGCCGGATCGCTGGTCGGGGCGTATGTATCGCTGCTAGTTCCCGCGCCGGCGGTTCCCGCGCCCTCAACCCGAACCGCGCCTAGCTGAACCGCGCCCTTCTGAACCGTGCCTTGTGCGTCGGGCAGCTTTTCGATCATGACGACGCGTGCTTCACGATAGCGCCAGGCAAAGCCGGATTCCGTCAGGGCATGCGACAGGGCTTCCTCGACCGTCATCGCACCCGACACGCCGTTGCTGCGGATGCCCGCCACCCCTTCGGACATCAGGATGATCTGGATGCCTCCCTGATCGGCCACCGCCGTCAAAGCCGAGTCCAGCGGCTGGGCGGGCACATCGAAGCGGCGCATCGCGGCATTGACGCGTGCCGCTGTGCCGGTTTGGGCCTGCGCCATGGCGGGGGCCATGAGGCTGGCAAGCATGGCAGACGACAGCAGCACATGGAGCGCGCGCATGGCGCGAGGCAACGGCGCGGCGAAGGAAGAATGCATGGAAATCAGAACCCCCGTTTGATGCCGGGGCATTGCAGTCACGATCAATAATGCGTTGAATGCAAATGCCTCTCATTATCTTAGACGTTTGAGGGGAGGCGTTTTTACAGTCGGACCGCAAAAATATTTGGCATGCCGATCAGGAAGGCGACCGGAGGATGGTGAGGAACGGCATCTGAATGACCTGCGCGCCCGCCGTGCCAGCCACAGAGCGGAAGAGACTTTCAGGATCGTCCAGCGCGAACACGCCCGTGACATTCAGGCTGCGCAGGCGGTCGCCCAGTACGATGATGCGGCCATGATGATAGCGTTCCATTTCCGCCATGACGTCCGCTACCGGCTGGTCGTTGAATATGAGTTTGCCCCGAACCCAGGCGGCCATGGCCGTCATGTCTGCCGATCGGACCGCGCCCAGCAGGCCTTCGCCGAAGGTCAGTCGTTGCCCGGCTACCAGGCGCGTGCTGTCGCGGCCGCTGCGAACGGCGACTCGTCCTTCGCGTACCGCGACTTCGGCCAGATCGCCGTGCCGCCGCACGGAATAGATGGTGCCCAATGCTTCCGCCTCGCCACTGCCGGCCTCGACGATGAAGGGGCGATGGCGGTCTTTTGCGACCTCGAACAGAGCCTCCCCGGCATGAAGGGTCAGTCGCCTTTCTCTGCCGGAGAGAGCGACGGACAAGGCCGATGCGGTGTTGAGCCATATGGTGCTGCCGTCAGCCAGTCTGAGGCGCCGACGTTCGCCGACGCCGGTGCCATAGTCGGCCAGCAAGCGGGAAGGTGGTCCGAATATCCCGCTGGACCCCAGCCCTGCGACGAGGCCGGCGGCTATGCCGCCACCCAATATCATGCGCCGGTTGATTGCGTGGCTTTGGGCCAGCGGAGCCGAGATGCGCAGTGCAGCGCCGGTCATGCGGTGATCCCGTGCGCTGCCGCTATCCCCTAATTTCGCCAATATCTCCGCCGCTTCGTCGATGGCGGCCGCATGCGCGGGAGAACGCATGCACCAGGCGTCAAAGTCTTCCCTGTCCTTGTCGGTTGCCTCGCCCGATCTCAGGCGCACGATCCAGTCGATCGCTTCGTCGCTGAGCGCCCGGTTGCGTGGCGTCAGCCGATCGGACGGGGACGGGCCATCCTCCATGTCAGGCTCCGGACGGCTCGTTCATCAGGGCTTGGGCAGGCAAGCAGGCGGTCCCCGGTCCAGAGGCAAAAGTGCCTTCATTGACCAAGACGTTCCAGCTCGCTCAGAATTGCAGCAGTGCGGCAAAATTTTTGCCGAGGGGCGGGGCGAGCCTTTATTGGTCCTGCCACATCGCATCGCGACAATGGCGCAACGCCTGCCCGATATATTTGGCGACCATGCTGCTGGACACGCCCAGGCGTGCGGCAATCTCCGCGTGGGACAAGCCATCGACGCGGAACAGGAGCAGCGCGAGCCGCGCCTTGGGCGGCAATCCATCCAGCACGGCATCCAATCGACGTAGATCATCCCTGCCTATCGCGACCTGCTCCGGCGAAGGCGCGGGATCGACCAGATCGTCGCCCGGTTCCTCGCCGGATAACCAGGTCGACTGACGATATTCGCGGCGCAGGCTGTCGACCGCCAGATTGCCCGCGACGCGATAGAGATAGGCACGGTCATTTTCGACGGCACTCATGTCCGCTTCGGACGATGCGATGCGGACATAGGTTTCCTGCGCGATGTCGGAAGCGCGCCCGGCATCGCCGGTCCGCCGGGTGAGATAGCGGACCAGATCGGCGTAATAATCGTGGAAAGTCGCGGTCAATCGTCCCGCCATCATCTGTCCCTGAAACATCCTGCGCGGCGCCTAGCTTAAATGCGATCGATTCTCAATACCATTGACATTGGCCAGTCGAGCTGCACGCCAGGATTGGCAGCTGAATTCGCCCGCGCCTGAAAAGACCGGCCCGATAATCGCCGACGCTTTTCCCAAAAATTGTTTCCCAACTGTTGCATATGCGAATCAATCGCACTAAAGGCCGCCGCGCACAGCGATGACTGCCATGTCAGGCCCATCGCGTTTTCCGGGGGTGCAGCATGTCTCTCACGACCAAGATTCTTTTCCGTCACTCACTATCGTCGACTTTGGCCCTCATTCTATTCGGCTCCGCCAATGCCCGTGCGCAGGCGCCTGTGGACGATACCAGCGCGGATTCCATCGTGGTCACGGGTCAGACCGAGACGACCGGTCTCAGCCTGTCGTCCCGTGAAACGCCACAATCCGTCACCGTCATCGACAGCGTCCGCATGCAGGAACAGGGGCTTTACGATATCTCCGAAGTGATGGAGCAGATCGTCGGCATCCAGTCCAACCGCTCCAGCGCGCTTGGCACGGACGGCACCAAATATGCCGCGCGCGGTTTCGCCGTGCAGAATTATCTGGTCGATGGCGTTGCACGCCCGAGCAACATCTACGGCTTCACCGAGGACACCGCCGACCTCATTGCCTATGAGCGGATCGAGGTGATCCGTGGATCGGCCGGCATGATGACCGGCACCGGCCAGCCTTCCGCGGCGATCAACATGATCCGCAAGCGTCCGGGCGCCGAGATGCGCGCCAGCATCTCCGCCACGGCAGGATCGTGGAACATGTACCGGATCGAGGGTGATGTCGGCGGCGCGCTGACATCGGACGGGCATGTTCGCGCTCGCGTCGCGGGCGCCTGGCAGGATAATGACACGTTCATCGACCGCGAACATGCCAAGCGCCAGGCAGTTTACGGCGTGGTCGAGGCCGATCTGACGCCGGACACGCTGCTGACCGCCGGGATCGAATATCAGAATTTCCGGAACAAGGGCGCATCGCGCGGCGGCGTGCCGCTCTATTATACCGATGGTACGGAAACGGACTTCAAGCGATCGACCAATGGTGGCGCCGACTGGTCCGATTTCAGCAGGAAGAGCCTGAACCTCTTCGCCTCGCTCGCCCATGATTTCGATCCGAACTGGCACTTGCAGATCGACGCCGAACACAAATCCGGTTCCTATGACGAAACCATCGGCTATTTCTTCGGCACGGCGATCGACAAGCAGACCGGACTTGGTGGTACGCTCTATTCCGCTCGCTGGGCATCCGACCTGACGCTTACCGGAGTCTATGCGAACCTGCGCGGCAGTTTCGAGGCGCTGGGGCAGGAACAGCATGTCGCGCTGACGCTGAGCCATGCGCAGTTCGACGACGACCAGACGACCTATCCGGGCTGGTGGTATCGCGGCGACTATGCGCGGTCGATCAATGCGCTTGAATTTTTCGAGACCGGCAGCACGCTCAAGCCCGATCTGACGACGTCCGACGGCCGCTCCGGCAATCGGGTCAAGACCAGCGCCGCCGCCGGCGTCGTGCGCCTGAAGCCCATTTCGCCGCTTTCAGTGATAGCGGGTGGACGCCTGACCTGGTGGAAGCAGGACAGCTATTCGCTCGACAGCGCCGGCGCCAGGGAGTGGACCCCGGCCCTTAATGAAAAGGCGGTGTTCACACCTTATGCCGGCATCGTCCTGGACTTCACCAAGACCATTTCCGCCTATGTCAGCTATGCCAGCGTCTTCGAACCGCAGACGAACCGCACGGTGGATGGCGATATGCTCGCCCCGCTGGAAGGCAATACATATGAAGCCGGCCTCAAGGCGGACTTTCTCGAAGGCCGGTTGAGCGCCAGCGCCGCGGTGTTCCGCATGAAGCAGGACAATTATGCCCTGGCGGATGGCGCGGGTATCTTCGCACCGGATGGAAGCGCCGCCTATCACGCGGTGTCAGGCATGAAGTCGTCCGGCTTCGAAGTGGAAGTCAATGGCGAGATCCTGCCCGGCTGGCGTGTCGCGGGCGGCTTTGCCAATGCGCGCGCAGAGGATCGCGACGGCGTGCGCCAGCTTCCGCAGATCGCGAAGAACAGCTTCAAGATGTTCACCTCCTACAAGCTGCCGGGCGAACTGGACGGACTGACTCTGGGCGGCAATCTGCGTTGGCAGGGCAGGACGACCGCCGATGGCGAAGGCCCCAACGGCGAAATCTACACGCAGGGCAGCCTGGCGATCGTGGACCTGATGGCCAATTATCGCTTCTCGGATCGGCTGTCGCTGGCGGTTCATGCGGACAATATCTTCGACAAGACCTATTATTCGGGCCTGGCCATCGGCAGTTCCCGCTACGGAACGCCGCGCGCCTTCACGGTCACGCTGCGCGGCGCCTTGTGATGGCGGATGGAAAGACGTGACCGCGGCCAACGCCCATGTCGACCGTTCATGGCTGCGCCTGCACGACTTCGGATAAGTTGTTCGGCGATCAGAGCTGAGACAGGATCTTGGCGAGGTCGCTCTGTTTGAAAGGCTTGGTCAGCCGGGGCAGATCCGCAGCGATGCCCTGGCTTTCCGCATATCCCGACACGATCAGGACATGGGTGGTCGGGTGCTTCGCCCGCACCTGGATGGCAAGGTCCGTCCCCGTGATCCCCGGCATGAGATGGTCGGTGACGAGCAGGTCGATCGCCTCGGTTTCTTCCAGCAGATGGAGCGCCTCTTCCGCCGACCTGGCTTCGATGACATGATAGCCAAGCTCGCCCAGCATGTGCGCGGTGCTCTCCCGCACCAGTTCCTCGTCATCGACGACCATCACCGTTCCTCTGTCCGCGGTGATCGGTTCGATATCCGGCCCGGCCGGCGGCTGGTCCGGCGCCTCTTCCGTCACGGGGAGCCACAGGTGGATGGCGGTTCCGCGGCCTGGCGCACTGTCGATCGTCATGGCGCCTTCCAGCTGGGCGGCGAGGCCATGAACCATCGACAGGCCAAGGCCGGTGCCCTGGCCAATGCCCTTCGTCGTGAAAAAGGGCTCGATCGCTTTCGCGATCGTGACCGAATCCATGCCGATGCCGGTGTCCGTCACGGACAGATGGATATATTTGCCGGCCCGCAAACCGGACTTTTCCGGGTCTGCCATGTCCGTGCATGCCACGCCGATCGTCAATGCTCCGCCGTCGGGCATCGCATCGCGGGCATTGACCGTCAGGTTCAGCAGCGCCATCTCGATCTGGTTGGCATCGGCATTGGCGCGCGGCAGGTCCGGGGCGAGATCCAGCTTCAGCCGGATCCGGGGACCGCAGGTGCTGGCGATGAGGTCTGCCATATTCCCGACCAGATTGCCGATGTCGATCGCCGTCGCCTGCAATGGCTGCCGCCGCGCAAAGGCCAGGAGACGCTGGACCAGCATGCGCGCCCGCTCCGCCGACTGCACGGCGCCTTCGATCAGCCTTTGTTCGCGATCGCCGCCGATGCCGCGGCGCTGCAACAGGTCGAGGCTCCCGACGATCGGTGTCAGCAGATTGTTGAAGTCGTGCGCGACGCCGCCGGTCAATTGCCCCATCGCCTCCAGCTTCTGCGATTGCCGCAATGCTTCCTGCGCCTGTTCGAGCGCGCGCGTCCGTTCCTTCACGCGCTGTTCCAGAGTCTCGTTGAGTGCGCGCAGATTTTCCTCGCTCCTGCGCAACGCCAGTTCGACCCGGCGACGATCGGAAATGTCGTTGAACAATATGGCCACCCGCCTGGCTTCCGGCTCGCCGACCCGGAAGGCATAGACATCATACCAGATCTTTCCGAGCGCCTCGGCCTGCTGTTCAAATCGAACACGCTCCCCGGTCGTCGCGACCTTGCCGTAGATGTCGAACCAATGCTGCTCATGCCCTAGCGCGATCGATCGCATCGATCGGCCCACGACATCCTGCAGGCCGGTCTGCCGTTCGAACGCCGGATTGGCTTCCACGAAGACATAGTCGGCCGGTCCCCCCCGGTCGTCGAATATCATTTCGACGATGCAGAATCCGGCGTCGATCGATTCGAACAGCGAGCGATAGCGTTCCGCCCCCCGGTGCAGTTCTTCCAGCCGGGCGCGCGCCTCATATTGGCGTCGCCGTCCGCGCAATGCGGACCGTGCCAGGCTGACCAGGGTCGTCGGATGGAAAGGCCGTTCAAGGAAGGTGACATTGCCAAGCATGTCGAGGAAGCGTTTGGCGGCCGGGTTGCGTTCGATGCCCCCGCCTCTCTGGGTCAGCAGAACGAAGGGAAAATCCGACCATTCGGGCTGCGCGTCCAGCCATTGGGCGAGGGGATGCAGATTGTCGGATCGCATCCCTTCCTCCGCCAGAAGGGCGAAGCCGGCGCCCTTCTCCAGTTCGCTCACGAGATGGCGCAGCGATGTGCAGATCGTCGAGCGAAGATCCGCCTCTTCCAGGATCGAAGCGGCGATAGCGGCATCGCGGCCGCGTGGCGCCAGGATGATCGCACGTTCGGAAAGGTGCGGGATCACCTTTTCTCATCTTCGAGCAGCGAAGGGCTGCCCTGTCCGCCGGTGAAGGTCGGGACGCCGCGCAGCACCCCCTGAAAGCCGGTCAGCGGCTCGCCGAGGCGGATGCCGAACTGGCCGATCTTGAATTCCCTGATCGTGTCCTCATGCGCCCCGGTGCGCTTCTTGATGATCGACATGGCCCGGCGCACGCGGCCCGACGCCTCGAAATAGCGCAGCAGCACGACCGTATCGGCCAGATAGGTGACGTCCACCGGCGCCTTCATGTCGCCCACCAGGCCATGTTGCGCGACGGTGAGGAAAGTCGTGGCGCCCTGCCGGTTCAGATATTGCAGCAATTCGTGCATATGGAGGACCAGCGCCTTCTCTTCCGGCATCGCCGCCTGATAACCGTTCAGGCTGTCGATGATGATCGTCCTGACGCCATGTCGTTCGACACAGGTGCGGACACGCTGGGAGAACTCCCCAGGAGACAATTCGGCCGCATCGACCTGTTCGATGACCAGATTTCCCGCGTCCACCATGGCCTGCATGTCGATGCCCAGGCCCAGGGCGCGATTGAACAGCAAGCCGATTTCCTCGTCGAACACGAACATGGCCGCGCGCTCGCCCCGTGCAATGGCCGCCGCGACGAAGGTCAGGACGAGCAGCGACTTGCCGGTACCCGCCGGCCCCAGCACCAGAACGCTCGATCCACGTTCGATGCCGCCGCCCAGCAGCGCGTCCAGTTCCGGCGACTCGCTGCGAAGCCGGTCGCGGACGAAATCGGTCTTGTGTTCGGCGGACACGAGGCGGGGAAAGACGCGGACGCCGCCGGTATCGATGACGAAGTCGTGAAACCCGCCGCGAAAGCGCCGTCCGCGATATTTGATGATCCGCATCCTGCGCCGTTCCGGGCCATACTCCGGCGAAAGCTCCTCCAGCCGGATGACGCCATGGGCAACGCTGTGAACCGTCTTGTCGAGCGTGTCGGCCGTCAGGTCATCCAGCATCAGCACCGTCGCCTTCTGGGTCGAAAAATAATGTTTGAGCGCCAATATCTGGCGCCGGTAGCGCAGCGAGCTTTGTGCGAGCAGCCGGATTTCCGACAGGCTGTCCAGCACCACCCGGTCGGGCTTCACCTGCTCGAAGGCCTTGAAAATACGCCGTGTCGTTTCGCCCAGCTCCAGATCGGAGGAATAGAGCAGGCTCTGCTGCTGCTCTTCATCAAGCAGGCTTTCGGGTGGCACCAGTTCGAACAGGTCGATCCCGGCCAGATCCCAGCCGTGCGACAATGCGCCGTCGCGCATCTCGTCCTCGGTTTCCGACAAGGTGACGTAGAGGCATGTCTCACCCCGCGCCGCGCCTTCCATCAGAAATTGTGTCGCTATGGTGGTCTTGCCCGTACCAGGGCTTCCTTCGAGCAGAAAGACTCTGCCGCGCGTCAATCCGCCCACCAATATGTCATCGAGTCCGGAAACGCCGGTCAAGGCAAGCTCAGTAGAGGCGTTCGTCACATTCTGATCCCATGCAGCAAGATATTCTCACTGACTAGCACAGCAACGACGCCGGCCAATGCCCGGATAAACTGATCCAGATCAGGGGCGGTTCCGTGGTCTGTCATGGTTTTTTGCCGTTACCTCCGGTCTTTGCTCATGATTTGCAGCAATATGATGTCTGACGATCAGCCGGCCTTCCGCTGTCACCATTTAGGGGGCGGGATTGGCCTGGGACTGACCATGCACCATTGCCTGCACGCCATCTTTTGTTCAATTTCCTGCTTCACGATCAAAGAAGACAATCGGCAGGACCATATGGGCTATCGCATCGCATTTCGTCGCAAACATCCGATAGCTGTGATGGTTGCGACGGTCGTGCTGTCCGGCGTTGGACTGGGCGGGGCGTTATGGGCCTGCGCTGACTCATCCTGTTCGCCGTCCTGGCAGCTGGCGTCGCCCGACTATGACTGCGGGGGACGGGCGGCCATCAATCCGGGCAACGATACGCGGATCAATCTGCTGCTGCTGATGCGCAGCCTTGGCCCTGTAGAGGAAAAACCCGCTGTTGAGACCATGGATGTGAACGATCCGCAGTTCGGACAGTCCTTCATGACATGGCCGGGCCTGCGCGCCGCCTATTGGCCTCAACCGGCCGTGACCGGCCAGCGGGAAGAGAATGCCCCGGCCTGCGCATTGTCATCCGACGCAGGACCGGTCTTTGACGCGGCGCTCGCCGCCGAGCCGGGCCTCTCAGAGGCAGAGCGCGCCGGCCTACGCCGGCTTCGCGCACGGACGGGCTGCGGCGAGGTGAACTGGACCGATATTGCCGTCTCCAGCAAGCCGGGCCGCGAATATCTGGCCTATCTCAAGGCCGCCGACGCGTTCCACCGGGGCGACTGGCCGGCCGCGAGACAAGGCTTTGCCCCGCTGGCGCGCGCCCGTAGCCGCTGGGTGGCGGAAACCGCACAATATATGCCGATCCGCATCGGCCTGCGCGCCGCTGTTGCGCAAGCGGTGAATGAATATGGCGATTTTGCCGGGCCGGAAAAAGTCGACCGCGCCGCCCTCGCCGAGGCGCGCGATGCCATCGCTGCCTATCTCAAAGCCTATCCCAGGGGGCATTATGCGGCATCGGCGCAGGGGCTGACGCGGCGCGTGGCATGGCTGAGCGGGGACATGGCGGCCCTTGCCCGCCGTTATGAGAAACTCCTCGCAACGACGCCGGGCCATGACGAGGCAGCCGCCGATCTTGCCGAGGAAATCGACATCAAGCTGCTGGAACGGCAGGATGCGGGCGCGATCATCGATGGACTGGGCGATGCGCCGTTGTTGCTGGCGGTCGCCGACCTCAAACGGATGCGGGCGCAGGACGCCAAGCCCGCCCTGTCCGCCAATATGCTCGCAGCGCAAAAGGGGCAGTTCGCCGCGCATCCCGATCTATACGGGCTGCTTCTGGCGACCCGTGCTTATTATGCAGGGGAAGATCCAAAGGCGATCCTGACCCTTCTGCCCGACGCGGCGCGGCAAAAGCGGTTCACGCCGCTTGGCTTCAGCCGCCAGATGCTGCGCGGCATGGCGCTGGGCCAGGCGCGCGATCCCAATGAGGCGGGCTTCTGGCGCGACTTGCTGGGCGGGGCCAGCCCGCTTTATGAACGACCGCTCGTCGAGTTGGGGCTGGCCATTCGCTGGCAGCGCGACGGGCGGCTGGATCAGGTCTTCGCGCCGGGATCACCCATTACCGACAGCAGCACGCGCCGGATATTGCTGCAAACCGTCGCAACCCCGGTCATCTTGCGCGGCAGCGCGAAAGACGCTTCCCGCCCGTCGCATGAGCGCGACGTGGCCCGCTTCACCCTGCTCTACAAGGATCTGACCAGGGGAAGTTTTGCCGATTTCGCCGCCGATCTTGCCTTGGTTCCCGCCAATGCGGACGGGGAAGGCGGGCTATGGGACTTCGCCTATCAGGACAAGATTCCCGTCGGCCTGTTCCGCAAGGGCAAATGGTCCGACGGCTTTGCTTGCCCGGCCATAGCCCAGACCGCTGCCATGCTCGCCCGCTCTCCGGCCGATCGCAGGGCGAAGCTGTGCCTGGGCGATTTTTATCGCCTGAACGGGTTTGACGGGTTCGGCCTGTTCAAGGCGGACAAGGACAGGGTGTCGCTGGGAAATGTCCCCGATGGATTCCCCGGTCGGTCTACGTCGCGCTCGGATATCTACTCGGCGATCATCGCCGACAGGAACGCCGCGGCCGAAGAGCGCGCCTATGCCCTGTATCGCGCGGTCATGTGTTATGCGCCATCAGGCTATAATGGTTGCAGCGGCCCCAATCTCACCTTCGAAGAGATGGAAGCGGCGCAAGCGCCCAAAGCCGATCGCAAGGCATGGTTCACCGAATTGAAACAGCGCTATCCCGACAGCCGCTGGGCCAAGTCGCTGCGCTATTACTGGTGAAGACACGCATCCATGGATGGGGATTGGCGCTGCTGGCGTCCATGGCGCTGGCCGGTTGCCAGCGTCAGGCGGATGCGGTCGGCGTCGATCCGGCCGCCTATGAGGCCTTCTACCTGTGGCCCGGCGTCCACCCGGCCAGGGATGTGCGGCCCAGGATCGTCTATCTCCTTGATGGAGAGGTCCGGCGCGGCGGTCCGTCCCGCCTGGAACGGTTGCGCATGGGGTTGCCCCGCTTGCCGGGCAAGACCCTATGGCTGGTGGTCAGGGCGGATCGGCTGGACTGGAATGACGCGACCTATGCGGCCATTTTCGACGACCTGCGTCGCTGGCAGGAGGCCGGCAATCAGGTCGCGGGCCTCCAGGTGGATTTCGATGCGGCCACGCATGGCATCGACGGCTATGCCCGCTTCCTGCACGATCTGCGCCGGCGGCTGCCGCGCCAGTGGCGGCTGTCGATCACGGGGCTGATGGACTGGAGCGCGCATGGCGATCCGCGGGCGCTCGCGGCTCTGGCCGGGCAGATCGACGAAGTGGTGGTGCAGACCTATCAGGGGCGAACGACCATAGCGGGCTATGAGGAGTATTTCCGGCGAATGAAGGATTTCCCGATCCCTTTCCGGGTGGCGTTGGTCGAGGGCGGGGCATGGCAGGCGCCGCCCATATTGGCCCGGCATCCCCAATTTCGAGGCTATGTCGTGTTTCTGTTGTCCAGCGTGAAATCCACGCGCGGATGATTTCTGTCATGCGCGGCGTCAGGACGCGCTGAGGGCTGTCGAACTGCCCCCGCCAAGGCAGGCCACTGCCGATGGGGGGGGGGGAGGGCAGGGTCTCCTGTCACGAGCGAAGAGCCGTGCGCGGACGTTCTTGCGATCCTCATGTCTCCGGATTTGCGATTCGGTCGCATTATCGCTACGTGCGATCGCAAATGAGTCGCAAAAGGGGACGTGACATGAATATCCGGGTTATGGCGTTGAGTGGGGCTGCGCTGATCGCGTTGTGGAATCCGGCCGTGCACGCCGCCGAAGCGGATGCCGCCGACGCGCCGAGCGACGAAAACCAGATCGTCGTCACCGCCGCCAACGCCGGCACGAAAACCGAAACGCCGCTCATTCAGTTGCCGCAGCCGATCAAGGTCATCACCGCCGACCAGTATCTGTCGCAGGGTGCGATCAGCATCAGCGACACGGTCAAATATGCCGCCGGCGTGCTGGCCAATCCCTATGGGCGCGACACCCGCGTTGACGGCTTCAACGTGCGCGGCATCGACGCGCTCCAGTTCCGCGACGGCATGCGCGACATCTTCAGCTATTATGCCAGCATCACGTCCGACCCCTATAATTTCTCGCGCGTGGAAATCGTGCGCGGCCCGGCGTCGGTGCTGTTCGGCCAGGGGTCGATCGGCGGCCTCGTCAACCTCGTCTCCAAGACGCCGGAGTTCAGGACGGGCGGCGAACTGAACCTCGTCTATGGCAGCTTCGACCGCAAGGAAGCGATGGGCGATGTCAATGTCGCGCTGGCGGATAATCTCGCGGTCCGCTTCGTCGGCCGCGTCCGCGACGCCGACACCTATGTCGATCATGTGCCCGACGACCGCGTGATGTTCGCGCCATCGATCCGCTGGCAGCCGACCCCCGACACCGACATTGTCCTGACGGGTCTCTATCAGGAGGACGACACCGGCTCGACCTCGCAATTCCTGCCGATCGTCGGCACCTTCCGTCCGAACAGCGCGAACCCCACCGGCAAGCTCGGTCAATATGCGTTCGTCGGCAAGCCCGGCTGGGATCGTTACAATGGCCGGTCGCTGCAGGGCGGCGGGTCGATCACGCACAACTTCTCGGACAATGTGCGCCTCAGCCTCAAGGCCCGCTATATCGACAGCGACCTTGAATATTTCACGCACTATGCCGACAGCTATTCCAATCCGCTCGATCCCTTCTCGGTCTATGGCGATGACGGCCGTACCATAGGCCTTTATGCCGATGCGAGCGACGCGAAGATGAACGTCTTTTCGACCGACAATAATCTCCAGTTCAACTTCAACACCGGCGCCAATATCGAGCATAAGCTGCTCGTCGGCATCGACTATAGCTGGAACAAGGTCGGCAAGCGCTACGCCAGCGGCTTCGAGACGGTCGACCTCTACGACATCGACCAGGATGCGCTGCTGACCTACGATCCCACCGGCCCCTTCGCCTATGAATCGCAGAAGCAGCTGGGCGTCTATGTGCAGGACCAGATACGCTTCTTCGATCGCGTCTCGGTCGTGCTGGGCGCGCGCCGCGACCGTGTCACCGGTTCCTCGGGTCAGAAGGACAATGCCACCACCTTCCGCGCCGGCATCATCGGCGAAATCGGCGCCGGCATCTCGCCCTTCTTCAGCTACACCGAAAGCTTCCTGCCGGTGGCGGGCAATCTTCAGGGACCGGGCGGCGTCGTCGGCGATCCCTTCACACCGCAGACCGGCACCCAGTTCGAGGCGGGCGTGAAGTGGCAGCCGACCCCGGCCACGCTGGTCACGGTCACGGCCTTCAAGATCAAGGAACGCAACCGCGTCCTTTATGGCCCGCTCAATTCCATCACCCAGTCGGGCGAACTGACGACCAAGGGCTTCGAGATCGAGGCGAGCCACACCCTGCCCGGCAATTTCGAACTGCTCGCCAATTATGGCTACAGCAAGCTCAAGTCCGAAGTGAACACCAGCCTCGATTATATGCCGCGCCACACCGCCTCGATCTGGTCGACCAAGACCTTCGGCCTCGTCGACGAAGCCCAGCTGCGTCTGGGCGGTGGCGTGGTCTACAGCGGCAAGAGCATATCGACCAGTTCTCTCTGGTCGATCGTCACCCCGTCGCGCACCACGGTCGACGGTCTGGCGGAGATCAACTGGCAGAACTGGCGCTTCGCGATCAATGCGACCAACCTGCTCAACAACAAATATTACGCCTCCTGCCTGGCCCGCGGCGATTGCTTCATGGGCGCCCCGCGCAACGTCATGGGCACGGTCGGCATCCGGTTCTGACAAGGGAGAGGAAAGATGATGAAATGGACTTCCGCGCTGCTGGCGATCGCCTGTCTGCCCTCGCTGGCGCAGGCGCATGAAATCTGGGTCGAGCGCGACGGCAGCGGTCCGGCACGCATCTATCTGGGCGAACCGGGCGAAGTCATGCCCGCCGGCGGCGATCCCGAATTCGAACATCTGAAGGCGCCGCGCCTCGTCCCGGCCTCCTCGGCCGCGCAGGTCCGCAAGACGGGCTATATCGAGGTTGCCGCGCCCGCCGGCGACGTGCGCGTCATCGACGACAGCGTCTTCGCGCCCTGGGGTGAAGAGGGCAAGAAGGAAGGCGTGATCTATTATGCCCGCGCCGGCCGCAGTGAAGCCAAGGCCGCGCTGCCGCTGGAGATCGTGCCGACCGCGCCCGGCGCCGACAGCTTCACCCTGGTCCGAGACGGCAAGCCGGTGGCCAATGCGAAGCTGACCGTCTTCACGCCCGACAAATGGTCCAAGGCCTTCACCACTGACGCCCAGGGCAAGGTGGCGCTGCCGCTTCGGGAAAAGGGCCGCTACATCCTGTCGGCCACGCATGAGGAAAAGGGCGACCTGACCCTCGCCGGGCAGAAGGTCGCGACCATCTATCACATGGCGTCGCTCAGCTTCGCGAACGACTGACCCACGCTGTCCTATCGGGACAGGCCCTGCTATGCTCCACGCCGCCGCTTTCCGATAGGATCGCGGCGGCGTAACTTTATGTCGAAATCTACGGGAAATGTGCGAAGTTAAGCGAGGAAAATAGGTATCCACCTCTCTCGCATTTGCATTCCCGATCGATCAAGTTGCGGATTTCATACCCTCTTTCGTTCCCCATGGTTACGAACGGCAGACATAGTCGCCGGCACGGAACAGGGGATCATCCGACATGACGTCTTCGTTCAAGACCCTCGCGCTCGCCCTCATGCTCGGCGCCGCCACGCCCGCCCTTGCCCAGCCTGCCAACCTGCCGCCGCCCGCCAATCTGCCTCCACCCGGTGGCGAAAAGCCCACCGCCTTCGACGTCCATGAAGGCACCTCCATGGCCGTGTCGGTGTCCCCCGACGGCAAATGGCTCGCCGTCGACCTTCAGGGCAGCCTTTGGATCATCCCGGCCAAGGGCGGCAAGGCGAAGCGGATCACCGACTATTTCAACGACGCCCGCCAGCCCGTCTGGTCGCCGGACGGTTCGCGCCTCGCCTATTTCGCCTATCGCGACGGCAATTATGATCTCTGGACGATCAAGCCCGATGGCAGCGACATGAAGAAGCTGACCGACGGCGTCCATGACGATCGCGATCCGGTCTTCTCCCCCGATGGCAAGAGCCTTGCCTTCTCCTCCGACCGCAGCGGCAATTACGACATCTGGACGCTGGACATCGCCACCGGCGCGATGAAGCAGGTCAGCAGCAATCCGCGCGAGGATCGCCTGCCCAGCTGGTCGCCCGACGGCGCCCGCATCGCCTATTCGGGCGGGGACGGGATGATCAAGAGCGCCATCTACGTCACCACCCTCGCTACCGGGCAGGAAAGCCTGCTCAGGCAAGTGAAGGGCAAGGCCGAGGCTCCGTCCTTCGGCCCGTCCGGTGAACTCGCCTATGTCGTGGCCGACAGTGCCGGCAGCCATCTGGAAATCGACGGCAAGCCGGTCAGCGGCAAGGAAAATGTCTTCCCCTTCCGCATCTCCTGGGGGAAGGGCGGCTATTATTATGTCTCCGACGGCAAGATCCGTCGCCGCAGCGGCAACGCCCTGTCCACCGTCGATTTCGCCGCCACGCTGGAGGTCGTCCACCCCAGCTACACCCGCGCCAAGCGGGACTGGGACTCCACCGAGCCGCGCAAGGCGCTGGGCATCGTCCATCCGCATATCTCGCCCGACGGCAGCCGCATCGCCTTCGTTGCGGTGGGCGATCTTTACGTCGTCTCGTCCAAGGGCGGCACGCCGGAAAATCTGACGAAGGACGCCGCGCTCGACGCCGATCCCGCCTGGTCGCCCGATGGCCAGAGCATCGTCTTCAGTTCCGATCGTATTGGCGGCCTGCCGCAGCTCTGGATCAAGGATCTGAAGACCGGCAAGGATCGGCAGCTCACCAATATGGACACCCAGCCCCTGGGCGCGGCCTGGTCGCCCGACGGCACCCGCGTCGCCTTCATCGACGTCGACGGCCGCTGGGGTGTCGCGGGCGTCTGCGTCGTGGACGTCGCCACCGGCAAGGTGACGCGCCTCCAGGGTTCGCTCGGCCAGCCGGGCAGCCCCAGCTGGTCGGCGGACGGCAAATATGTCGCGATCAGCCTGTCCTACAAATTTTCCAACAGCTTCCGCGAGGGCACGAACCAGGTCTATGTGATCCCGGCGGACGGGAAGGGCGAAGCCTTCTGGCAGCTGCCCGAACCCAATATGTCGCTCGACACGCGCAGCGGCAGCGGCCCCGCCTGGTCGCCCGACGGCACCAAGATGGCGGGCATTTATGAAGGACTGCTCAAGATCTGGCCGGTGGACAAGGACGCCAGGCCGCTGGGGCCGGTGCGCAGCTATACCGCCAGCACCGCCTTCTACCCCACATGGACGGCGGATTCCGGCACGATCCTCTATCAGGCGGACGACAGGCTGAAGACGATCAATGTCGCCACCGGCGTCATTGCCGACGTGCCGATCGACCTCAGCTACCGCCTCGCCAAGCCGGCCGGCCGCACCGTCATCCATGTCAGCAATCTGGTCGATTCCGTCACCGACACGACCCAGCATGACAAGGACATCATCGTCGATGGCAATCGCATCGCCGAGATACGCGATCATGACGCGGCACTGCACAAGGATGGCAAGTTCGTCGACGGCACCGGCCTCACCGCCATTCCGGGCCTGATCGAATTCCATTCGCATGTTCAGAAGGATTTCGGCTCGAATCTGGAAAAGGCCTGGCTGGCCTATGGCATCACCACGGTCCGCGATCCCGGCACCCAGGTCTATGATGCGGTCGAGGATCGCGAGGCGGCCGAGGCGGGCGTGCGCCTGTCGCCACGCCTCTATGTCGGCGGACCTCTGCTCGAATGGCAGCGCGTCTATTACAAGATGGGCATCGCCGTGTCCGGCCCGGCCCATCTGGAACGGGAGCTGAAACGGGCGCGGGTGCTGAAATATGACATCGTCAAAAGCTATGTCCGCATGCCCGACCTGTATCAGCGCCGGATCGTCGAAGCGGCGCATGACATGGGCATCCCGGTGTCTGGCCATGAAATCTTCCCGGCCGCCTATACCGGCGTCGACGGCACCGAACATCTGGGCGCGACCAGTCGGCGCGGATACTCCCCCAAGCAGGGACCGGGCGGCATGGCCTATGAGGATGTCATCCAGCTATTCGGCCGCAGCGGCCGCACATTGACCCCGACCAATTTCGGCGCGCTGACCGGCTATCTGGAAAAACATCCCGATTATCGCACCGATCCGCGCGTCAACCTCTATCCCAGCTGGGCGCGCGAAACCGTCACCGGCACCAATGATCCGATGGCGGTCTTCACCCGGCCGCTACTGGCGGGCGGCCTCATCAGCCTCAAGAAGATCTATGATGCTGGCACCCATGTCGTTGCAGGCACTGACACGATGATCGCGACCAATCTCCATGCGGAGATCGCCTCCTATGTCGATGCGGGCCTGACACCCTTCCAGGCGCTCCAGACCGCAACGGTCAATTCGGCAAAGGCGCTCAATCTGGACGCCGGGACGCTGGAGGCAGGCAAGCTCGCCGATATCGTCCTGCTGGATGGGGACCCGCGCGCGGACATCGCCAATACGTTCAAGGTCAGGAAGGTCATGGCCAACGGCGTCACCCATGATGTCGGGGAACTGGTCGGCGCGGCCCAGTAACAGACCAAATAGGAACGATCGCCGCCGGGACCGAAATCCCGGCGGCGGTCATCGATCACTTCAGGTCGAAACGGTCTGCGTCCATGACCTTGGCCCAGGCCTTGACGAAGTCGGTGACGAATTTGTCGCCGGCATCCGCGCCGGCATAGACTTCCGACAGCGCACGCAACTGCGAGTTGGAACCAAAGGCAAGGTCGGTCCGGGTCGCCGTCCACTTTTCCTGATCGGTGTCGCGGTCGGTGCCGACGAACACCTCGTCGCCCCGGTCGCTGACTTCCTTCCACGCCGTCCGCATGTCGAGCAGATTGACGAAGAAGTCGTTGGTCAGCTGGCCCGGCCGCTCGGTCAGCACGCCATGGGCGCTACCGCCATGATTGGCGCCCAGCACGCGGAGGCCGCCGACCAGCACGGTCATTTCCGGCGCGCTCAGACCCAGCAACTGGGCGCGATCGACCAGCAGCTCTTCCGTCGGCACGCTGAAGCGGACCTCCAGATAGTTGCGGAAGCCCTCGGCGCGGGGTTCCAGCGGGTCGAAGCTGTCGGCGTCGGTCTGCGCTTCCGTCGCATCGCCGCGACCGGAGGTGAAGGGCACGCTGACCGTATGACCGGCCGCCTTCGCCGCCTGCTCCACGCCGACATTGCCGCCCAGCACGATCAGGTCCGCGATGCTGACCTTGCCGCCAAACTCACCCCTGATGCCTTCATAGACCGCCAGCACCTTGGCCAGTTCGGCCGGTTCATTGACCGCCCAGTCCTTTTGCGGGGCCAGACGCAGTCGCGCGCCATTGGCGCCGCCGCGCTTGTCGGAATCGCGATAGGTGACGGCCGACGCCCATGCGGTTTTGACCAGTTGGCCGATGCTGAGACCGCTGGCCGCGATCTTGCCCTTCAGCGTCGCCACATCGGCGTCGTTCAGCGCCTGTCCCGCCGGGATCGGATCCTGCCAGATCAGGTCTTCCGCCGGCACGTCCGGTCCCAGATAGCGGGGCTTCGGCCCCATGTCGCGATGGGTCAGCTTGAACCAGGCGCGAGCGAAGGCGTCGGCGAACTCATCCGGATTCCTGTAGAAGCGCTCGGCGATTTCCCGATATTTCGGGTCTTCGCGGAACGCCATGTCGGCGGTCGTCATCATCGTCGGCACGCGCCGTTCGGGGCTGTGCGCGCCCGGCGCCATATCCTCCGGCTTCTGGTTCTTCGGCTGCCATTGCTGCGCGCCCGCAGGGCTGCGGACCAGCTCATAGTCATAGTCGAGCAGCATGCGGAAATAGTTCATCGACCATTGGATCGGCGTCGGGGTCCATGGCCCCTCCAGGCCGCTGGTGATGGTATGGTCGCCGATGCCGCTTTCATGCCCGCTCTGCCAACCAAGCCCCTGCTGCGCGATATCCGCACCCTCCGGTTCCGCGCCGACCTTGGACGCGTCGCCTGCGCCATGGCATTTGCCGAACGTATGGCCGCCGGCCGTCAGCGCCAGCGTTTCCTCGTCATTCATCGCCATGCGGGCGAACGTCTCGCGAATGTCGCGCGCCGACTGGAGCGGATCGGGATTGCCGCCTGGACCCTCAGGATTGACGTAGATCAGGCCCATCTGGATCGCCGCGAGCGGGCTTTCCAGTACCATTTCCCGTTCGGGCTGAATGCGTGTTTCATTGCCTTCCTGGCCGACCCAGAACTCTTCGGTACCCCAATAAATGTCCTTCTCCGGCTCGAACACATCCTCGCGCCCGCCGCCGAAGCCGAACACCGGTCCGCCCATCGATTCGATCGCGACGTTGCCGGCCAGGATCATCAGGTCCGCCCAGCTCAGCTTGCGACCATATTTCTGCTTCACCGGCCAGAGGAGGCGGCGCGCCTTGTCCAGATTGGCATTGTCCGGCCAGCTGTTGAGCGGCGCGAAACGCTGCGTGCCCGACGAAGCGCCGCCGCGCCCGTCGCCGGTGCGATAGGTGCCCGCGCTGTGCCAGGCCATGCGGATGAAGAAGGGGCCATAATGGCCATAGTCAGCCGGCCACCAGGGCTGGCTGTCGGTCATCAGCGCGGTCAGGTCGCGCTTAACCTGCGCCAGATCGAGGCTCTTGAATTCCTTCGCATAATCGAAGTCGCTGCCCATCGGATTGCCGGATCGGCCATTCTGCTGAAGGATGTCCAGCGTCAGCTGATTGGGCCACCAGTCCCGGTTGGTTCGCCCCAGCAGGGTTCGCAATGCCGCCGGCTGCTTGCCTGGATCGTTCAGGGGGCTTCCGCTCGTTTTCGCGTCCATGGATCGACTCCTCTCGTTGGGCCAGCCGCTACCCTACGGCTGTTAACGGCCTTATAGGCCTGTGCACGGCTGGAGCAGAAATTGGAAAATCCGCTGACAGTTACAATCCTAGCCGCTGATAGTGCAACGATGCAGGCGAGGCTGTCGTTCAGGCTGGACCCTCGCGGTCAGCGCCGCGCCGGAACCAACGCTTATCGTAAACTGTTTGATGACTCTGATATGTTTAGGGAGAAATATGATGTTGTGGACCCTCCTGCTCATCCTCCTCGTCCTCTGGGCGCTTGGTGCGTTTATCGTACCCGTGGGCGGCGGCCTCATCCATTTGCTGCTGGTGGTGGCAGTGATCGTGCTCGTTTATCAGCTGGTGACAGGGCGCCGTGTCTAGTTTTGCCGCGACAGTCACCGCGCCATCCCAGTGCTGCCTGTAGAATAGCCACCTGTGAAGGCCTGCATGGGTCTTCACAGGCGACGTCCATCATTCTGCCGTCAATCGAGCATCGCTGCCCGTAATTTGGCGATGTCGGTATCGGTCAGCCCCAATGCCTTCTTCATATAGCCTTCCGACCCGCCATATTCGCTGTCGATATAGGTGAAGAATTGCGCCAGATGCGAAGCGCCGGTCGGCGTGTAGAGCGGCTCCGCAACGGCGCGCTTCTTTTCATCAGCGCTGAAATAATATTTCAGGATCGGATTGTTCGGATAATCGGCTGGATTGACCTTGGGCATTTCATATTGTGGCCGCCGCAGTGCGGTCGACATATGATAGTCCTTCAAGATCGTGTCCCTGTCCACGCCCAGTACATCATAGAGGATGGCCGTCGCCATCCCGGTGCGATCCTGACCGGCTGAACAATGATAGACGACCGCGCCCTCATTCGCCTCGATCCGGCGATAGAGCGCGCGCAATTGCGGCACGAGCATCTTTTCCATGCCCTTATAGACATTCTCGCCATTGCCCTTGCTAAAATTGGCCATCAACGGCGCGATCTTGTAATCATTGGCGATGAACAAGGCGCCGGTGCGGTCGTCAATCTGGTCGGGCGCAACGTCCCTTTCCTCCAGCGAACGCAGGTCCACGACCGATCCGATGCCCAGTTGCCCGACCAGCGCATAATCGGCCTCCGTGAACAGCGGCATGGCGCCTGACCGGAACGCCTTGCCCCAGCGGACGGCATGGCCATCTTTCGTCACATAGCCGCCAATGTCGCGGAAATTACTGCCCTGCTCGATCGGCAGGACACGTTCGCCCGCGACCGCGACCTTGCCGCCCTTGTCCTTGAGCAGGACATAGCGGCGCTCGCTGGCGGGAATCGGCAGCGTGATCTTCTCGCCTTTCGCTATGGCCCTGACGATTGCTACATCGACCTTCTGATCGGCGTTATCGATCCGGTCGTCCTTGCTGATCCAGACGCCGGTCGGAACGATGTCGCCCCGTTCCAGAGCAACGCTCTGCGCGTCGATGCGGGTCAGACTTGCCGCTTCCCGCGCGATCCCTGGCGTTGCCGACGAGAGCGCGATGAGAGCCAGGCTGAAGGTGAGGGTGATCCGCATGATCCTGTTTCCTCTCAGAAGCTGAAGCGGACGCCGAACAGGTAACGCGACCCGATCTGCTCGACTTCAGTCGGCGTGGCGGGCGTGCCCTGATAGGCTATGTATTTTTCGTTGGTCAAGTTGGCCAGGTCGGCGAACAAGGTCAGATTCTCATTCAGCGCATAGCGCAGCGATATGTCGAGATTGTCATAGCCCTGGCGATATTCGCCGCTGCCCATGCCCCCCAGCGTGTCCAGCCAGTGCGAACGCCACTGATAGCTGACACGGGCCGAGATGCCATATTTCTCGTAGAAGAGCGAGGCATTGGCGATCGTCTTCGACATGCCCTGGAAGGCGATGCCCTTTTCGGTCGGCGTGTCGAAGCTGCCGTCGAGCAGGGTTACATTGCCCTGAAAGCCCAAACCGTCCAGCGCGCCGGGCAGGAAATCGAACTGCTTCAGCAGGTTGAACTCGACACCGTAAAGCTTGCCGCTTTCGCCATTATAGGTGCCGCTCAGCAGATAGCTGGACCGGTCGATGCCGCCGAAATTATAGAAGTCGCTGCCGACCACGGCCTGGTTCTGGTACAGGACATTGTCGACCCAGCGGTGGAACGCCGCGACGGAAATCATGCCGTTGCCCGGCAGATAATATTCGATGCTGGCGTCCGCGCCCCAGGTATATTCGGGCTTCAGCGCCGGGTTGCCGCCGCCGATCGTGCCGGGGCTGTTGGTGTCGTTGATCGATGCGCCGATGCGTATCGCGCCATAGGCCGGGCGCGACACGCTGCGCTGACCGGCCAGACGCAGCACCAGATTGTCGGTTGCGGCATATTTCAGGTTCAGACTGGGGAAGAAGGCGACCTTGCTGTCGTCATAGGTCAGCGGCGTGGCGATGTCGCCTGCCACCACAGTGCCCTTGTTGTTCATGCTGTAACGTTCGATGCGCACGCCGCCTATGGCGGTCAGCGCGCCGCTTTCGATCTTGCCCATCACATAGCCGGCCAGCGTCTTTTCGCGCTGGGCGTACCGATCGCTGTCGGGGTTGTCGAGCGCCGGGTCGTAGAGGCCGGCAGCCTCCATCCGGGCGAGCAGGCTGTCTATGTCGCGGCGCATGGCGACATTATCGACATAATTGAGCGTCACACCCAGCGGGAAGCCGGTGTCCCACGCCTTGCCGGTCACATAGGAGTTGATGTCGAACGGCTGGCCCACGCTGGCGCCCAAGGCGCCGATATAGGCCAGGTTCGAGGTGGAAAAGAGAGTGCCGTTGATCGTGCGGTCGGCATAGAGGCCACCGGCGGAAAAGGTGAAGTCGCCCATTTCCCTGGCGATGTCGAACTTGGCCGTATAACTGTCCGACACCGTCTCCTGCCGCGCCGCGATCATATAGGCGCCACTGTTCGACAGGCTGGCCTGATTGAAAACACCATTGATGGTCACGATCGGGAAATTGGGATCGCTGTTGTCGTAGCTGAGCGACAGATTGTTCGCTCCGCTCGTCGATGCCTGCACCAGTGGCAGATAGCTGGTATTTTCGGTGCGCGTATAGTTGAACTTGAAGGAAGCGGTCAGGCCATCGTCCGTTTCATAATCGCCGCCGACTGTGCCGATATAGTTGCGGTTCCGATACTCGCCGAAGTTGAAGCTGCCACGCAGGGGAACGCCGGTCAGCGTGCCGCTGTCCTGCGTGCGGGCGCCGCCCGTCGCGCGATCCAGGCGGAATTCATATTGATTGCGCTGTTCATTGTCGTTGAATTCGGAGAAGATCGCCTTGGCATAGAGGCGCTGGCCGTCCGCCGGGCTATATTCTACACCGCCGAACAGGCCGTTGTTCCAGCGTTCGATCTTATATTGGCGCACGTCGAATTCGGTCGGCCCGCTGGCGTCATAGGCGCCAACCTCGCGATTGTCCGTCAACTGCTTGCGGCGATAATGGGAGCCGCCCAACACCACGCCGAAATTATCGTTTGACCAGGAGAGGCGCAACGAACCCTGACGCTGTTCGCCGCCGCCCAGGTCCATCATGCCATAGCCGGCGTCGCCCGATATATGCAGCCCCTTGCGCTCCATCGGCGAATAGGTGCGCAGGTCGATGGTCGCGACTACCGCGTCGGCCTGAAGATCGCTTGTCAGGGACTTGTTGATGACCATCTGCGACAGGAGCACGGCAGGAATGGCGTCAAAACGAAAGGCGCGGGTGTCACCGCCTTCGTCCACGCCCACCATCGGAATGCCGTCGATGCTGACGCTGGTCCAGCGGTTGGGCGCGCCGCGGACCTGGATATAGCGTTCCTGACCCTGGTCGCGCTGCACCGCGACGGCCGGCAGGCGCGACAGGGCGGCGGCGGCATTCTGATCGGGAAAGCGGCCGACGGAGTCGGACGCGGCAATATCCGTCATGTTGAGCGCGTCGCGTTTCAGTCCGATCGACTCCTGCTGTGCGGACAGGATGGCGCCGGTGACGACGATCTCACCCATATCCTCTTCCCCGGCGGCCGGAACGGCAGCGGTCGTCGGCTGATCGGCAGCGATGGCAGGCTGGATGAGGGCGATCGCGCCACAGATGGCGGTGGTGCGCAGGAGTGTCGCGATGGGCAATGTCATGATGTGTCCCCCGGTTGGTTCGCCGGGCGCCTAGAACGCCTGTATGTAACTAATGTGACGACGCGCCGGAATCCGGGATGGGTGTGCGCCAGGCAAATCCGCTCGCCTGGTCGGTCCGCCCTTGCTATATTTCCGCATGTCACCGACGCGCCGGACCCCTGAAGCCAATGATAAAATATGAAAAGAAATCATCATCTAGCAAGCTGGTAGAGGCCATTTTCCACCTTTGGGAACATGGCGGCGGCGAAGTCGTGTCCGCGCGCCAAATCTCCGTTGCTGCCTCTGCGCCGGTTTCTTCCATCTATCATCACTTTGGATCTCTGGAACGGTTGTTCGAAACCGCGCAGGAAGAGGCGCAGGTGCGCGCGCGGCTGTGGGGTGATGATCGAATCGCCCAGCTGGACGGCCTGCCCGCCGATCCCGCCGCCTTCGTCGCCTTCTTCGCCGCCACGGTGGACGATTGGGTGATGGGACAAAGGCAGATCGCCTTCGCATGGCGGGAGGGCCAGTTGCTGCGCACCGACAGTCGCGCAAGTGCGCAAGTGCGGGCGGGCTGGTGCGGATTATGGGCGGATTTCTGGCGCCGGGCGAGCGCCCGTTTCGGCCTTGCCAGACATGCCAGGTTGATCGAACGCTTTTTCGACAATGAGGCCTTCCTCCACATGATCGACTGGCGGCGCACGGTCGATCGGGCCGGGTTGGGCGAATATGCGCGCGGCCTGGGTGCGTGGCTGACCGGCCAGCCCGTGCCACCGGCCCCCTGGCGCGATTTTGCTCGTCGTGAAGCGTTGTCCACGGCGCCCGACGTGCCCGAACATGATGGCACGACCGCTCGCATCGCGGAGGCTGCCGCCACCCTAATCGAGGAAGCCGGCCCGTCCGCAGTCACGCATCGCGCCGTGGCGGATCGGGCCGATCTGACGCTCGGCGTCGTCTCTCACAAAAGGCGGACCAAGGCCGAATTGCTGCAGGCCGGGTTCGAAGCGGTCTATGTCGGTGCGCTTGGCCGCTTGCACGCCCGTACCGCCTCCATCGCTCCGGCCGATCCGGCGGCGATGTTGGATGGCATTGCCGATTTTATCGCCGGATCGCTGGGCGGCCGAGGTATCGACGCGCTGCATCTGGCCGTCGCGCGTGACCCGGCCCTGCGCCCCTTTGGTCTGCAGCTACGCTATCTGAGGGGGGCGACGTCGCGCCATTTGCTGCAACTGCTGCGGCCAGGCCGGCCGGACTCCAGTTATCTGGAAACGGCGCTGTTGTCCGGTTTCCTGTCTGCCCTTGCGCGCCGTCATGCCGACAGTTCCGCCGATGAAGCCCGGACAGCGATCCGCGAGGAAATGGAGGCGTTGGCGGCCCTGCTGTGACGCGTGCCATGGTCGCAGGGCCGTCATGCATGGCTCGTCACGACACGCCATGGCGTGTCGCTCCTTTTCTCCGTCAATGGATGACGTCTGCGGACCGTGACGGATCACTGTCCTTTCACGACAATCATCACCGCGCCGTGCGCCGGGACGCTGTAGCTGGCGGGCAGCATGGTCGCAGTGGCACCCGACCACAGATCCTCGACCTGCGTGACCGTGCCCAACCCGGCATCCTCGGCGATCAGCGCGAGCGACCTGCTTTCCGAGCCGCGATTGAACAGCGCCAGCGCCACGCGGCCATCAGCCAGCGGCTTGGCCCAGACTTCCAGCGCGCCCTGCTTGCGCACGGCCCTGCCCTGCACGCCGCGCGTATCCTGATCGACCGCGATGACATGGCGGTTGGTCAATATCGCCAATGTTCCGGCATCGGTTTTCCGCAGGTCGTGGCCCATCATCAGTGGTGCGGCCGACATCGCCCATAAAGTCATATGGGTGCGATATTCGTCCGCGCTCATGCCACCATTGCCGACTTCCAGCATATCGGGATCGTTCCAGCCGTGCGGGCTGGCATGGTCAGGGTTGCCATTCTTGTCGAAGCCGATCTTCGCCATTGTTTCATAATCGTCGGTGATGTCGCCGGTCGTGCGCCACAACTGCCCGCCGACGTCGCGGCCCCAGCTGCCAACGTCGAAACGACCATATTCGCACAGCGAGAAGATCATCTCCCGTCCGGTCGCCTGCAGTGCCGCACCCATTTCATGATAGCTGCGCTTGACCGTATCGGCGTCGGCGTAGAACCATTCGCCCGAGCAGAGATCATATTTCAGATAGTCGAAACCCCAGTCGGCAAAGCTTTTCGCATCCTGCGCGACATGGCCATAGCTGCCTTCATAGCCGGCGCAGGTGCGCGGCCCCTGCGAACTGTAGATGCCGATCTTCAGCCCCTTGGCATGGACATAGTCGGTCAGCGCCTTCATGTCCGGGAACTTGTCGTTGGGCTGCAGCACGCCATCGGCGTCGCGCTTCCCCTGCCAGCCATCGTCGATATTGATGTAGGTGTAACCGGCATCGCGCAGGCCGCTCGACACCATCGCATCCGCCATGGCGCGCACGGTCCTGTCGTCGATATGCTCGGCGAACTTGTTCCAGCTGCTCCAGCCCATCGGCGGCGTCGCGGCCAGCTTGGCTGGAATGGGCTGGCCCAGCGGCGGCAGCGCCGTGAAGCGGAAAGCGCGGGCCTTGGCGTCCTTCGCGGTCCCGCGATAGCCGTCGATCGCGATCTTGCTCTCCCAGATCTGGCCTTCCAGATGCGGCTTCCCGTCCTTCAGCGTGACGCTCCAGCTCCGGGTCGGATGGTTGCGATCATTGATGTTGCGCGCTTCGAACAGCAGCTTCCCGTCCTCGACGCGAGGGTTCATCATCTCGACCGGACCATACCAGAATGTGGTGACGCGCCCCTCGATCTTGGCGCCCTTGCTCTTCACCTCCATCATCGTGACGCCGGGCGTCGGGGGAGCCTTGTCGAACAGCCAGACGCCGTCGAAGGCGGTTTTTGCGGATGCGGGCATGGTCGTGCAGAGGGTGATAGTGGCAAGGGCAGTGGCAGCAAAAAGGGCGCGCGTCATCGCGATTTCCTTTGGGACAATGTTGAACGAAAAGGGAAAGACGCCACCGTCAGGCGGTGGCGGCATCCCGCCGGGCGCCGCTGCGACTACGGCTGTAGAGGCCATAGAAGAGCAGGCCGATCACGTTCCAGGCGCCGAAGCGGACGAGGGTGGTGTCCGGCAGGCTGAACAGCAGATAGGCGCATCCCAGGATCGTCAGCGTGCCAACGACATAGGGTTGCGGGCAGCGGAACAGGCGTGGCAGTTCGGGCGAGCGTCGGCGCAGGATCATCAGACAGGCCCCCACCGCCATGAAGGCGATCAGCGTGCCGGCATTGGCGAGTTCGGCGATCTCGTCGAGGCGGAAGATGCCGGCGACCAGTGCGATCGATATGCCGGTCAGCAAGGTGATACGGGTCGGCGCTCCGGTGCGCGGGCTGATCTTGGCCAGGCTGCGCGGCAGCAGACCGTCGCGTGCCATGACGAAGAAGACGCGACTCTGGCCGTACATCATCACCAGGATGACGGAGGGCAGGGCAATGACGGCGGCAAGCGCGATCAGATGCGCCGCGACCGGCTGGCCTAGCTGGCGCAGCACCAGGGCCAGCGGCTCGGGTGAATTGGCAAGCTGCTGGAAGGGCAGGGCGCCCACGGCGGCAATGGCGACGCCCATGTAGATCACGGTGCAGACCAGCATCGACCCGATGATGCCGATGGTGAGGTCGCGGCCCGGATTCTTGGCTTCCTCGGCCGATGTGGCGACCGCGTCGAACCCGTAAAAGGCGAAGAAGACGATCGCCGCTGCCGCCATCACCCCGCGCTTCTCGCCGCCGATCTCAGTGCTGGCAAAGCCATAGGGCATGAAGGGATCGAGGTTGGCCGACTGGAAGGCAGGCAGCGCCATGGCGACGAAGATCGACAGCGCGACCAGCTTGATGATGACGAGGATGATGTTGAGCGTCGCGCTTTCGCGCGTGCCGGCGACCAGCATGCCCATCACGCCCAGCGCGACCAGCACGGCGGGCAAGTTGATGAGGCCGCCGCCATGTGGCCCGACCAGCAGCATCATAGGCAGATGGATGCCCGCCGATTGCAGCCAGCCGACCAGATAGCCCGACCAGCCGACCGCCACGGTGGAGCAGGCCAGCGAATATTCCAGGATCAGGCTCCAGCCGACGATCCAGGCGACGGTTTCGCCCATTGCGGCATAGCTGAATGTGTAAGCGCTGCCCGCTGCCGGGATCAAGGTCGCCATTTCGGCATAGGCGAGTGCGGCGCAGGCGCAGACCGCGCCGGCAATAGCGAAGGCGAGGATGACGGCCGGCCCGGCGCGCTCGGCCCCCACGCCCGTCAGTGTGTAGATGCCGGTGCCGACGATCGCGCCGACGCCCAATGCGATCAGATGCGGCCAGCTTAACGTCTTGGCCAGACTATGCCCGGACTCGCGCCTGGCGAGTGACTCGATGGATTTGCGTGGTCCGAGCATATTTTCCCCTTTATGGCTTTCGGATCATTGTGTGGCTGGCGGCGAATTGCGCGCGCAGATCGTCCAGCGTGCTGGCGATATGGCTGGTCAGCAGCGCCTGGACATCATCGGCCTTGCCCGCGAGCCAGGCGTCGAGCAGCGCCTGATGCTCCAGATGGGCGCGATCACCGCGGCCAGCGGGTGCCAGATGCGCCAGCACATAGCGTTCGGCCAGCACTTCCAGCCGCTCGACCAGTTGCGTCGTCAGCAGCCGCTCGCCCGGACGCACCAGCGCGACATGAAATTCCCGATTGCGCACGGCAACCGCATTCAGGTCGTCATTGGCGGCATGATCCAGCAGATCGAACGCTTTGATCGCCGCTTGCCTGTCCTCTTCCGTCGTGCGGCTACAGGCAAAGGCGGCGGCAGCCGGCTCGGTTGCAAGACGCAGCAGGTAGATTTCCTCCGCCTGATCGGCGGACATGGGCCGCACGAACCAGCCTCTATTGGCCTGGCTGGTCAGCAGCCCTTCATGCTCGAGCCGGGCCAGCGCTTCGCGCAGCGGAATCTTGCTGACGCCCAGTTCCGCTGCGAGCGCATCCTGCCGCACCGGCTCGCGGTCGGGCAGCTTCCCCTCGATGATCCGCTCCCGGATCACCTCGAAAATACGTTCGGAAAGCGTGCGGACGACGATTGTCACCTGTCTGTCTCCATATAGATCGCTGCGACGCATGAAAAATGCGTCATATCTCGACCGTATACGGTAGATAATCGCCTATTGCACCGCAAAATCGCGCCTGTTGTCGGTCTGTCCAATAATGTCATCTCTCCTGCGCGCGGCGAAGGCTGGGCCTGCCGCACAGGTGAGAGAAGACGAAATGGGTCCATATAGAGTCGGGCCTTGTGCGCAATTTGCTCAGTTGATATACGGTATACGATATCGGCGGGATGATGCAATGGAGTTTTTGTGGGGCGTATAGCGATAGTGGGCGGCGGCGTGGTGGGCCTGGCCACGGGCATCGCCTTGATGGATGCCGGGCAGTCGGTCGTGCTGGTGGATGATGATGAGGCGGGGCTGGCGGCATCCTGGGGCAATGCCGGGCATATCGCCGTGGAGCAGGTGGAGCCGCTGGCGTCGCTTGCCCTGTTGCGCAGCGTCCCGCGACGGTTGTTCTGGCGCGGCGGAGCGCTGGACTTTCCGCTGTCGGCCATCCCTTCATGGTTGCCCTTCGGCCTGCGGCTGATGGCGGCCGCGCGGCCGGCACGCTTTCGACAGGGCAGGGCGGCGCTGCGCGGGCTGATGGCGCAGGCCATGCCCGCCTGGGAATCGCTGGTGAAGCGGATTGGCGAGCCGGGCCTGTTACGGCAGGACGGGCACTATGTCCTGTGGCAGCAGACGGAGGCCGCTGTTGCCGGACGATCGGCCTGGCAAGGGGCGGACACAGGCACCGCGCAGCTTCGTGACGCTACCCGGGCGGAGCTGGCGCGCCTGTCCGGACTGTGCGCCCGACCGGCGGCGGGTGCGATCCATTTTGTCGGCAGCGGCCAGGTTGCGGACCTTGCCGCGCTTCGTCATGCCTTGCGCCTGACCTTCGCCGCGCAGGGTGGCGAGATCGTCGCGCGCCGCGCCACCCTGCATCGCGTCGGCGGCCGGATCGAAGTGCCCGGCATCGACGCCGAGCGGGTGGTCCTCTGCGCAGGCGTCCGTTCCCGTCCGTTGATGGAGGCGCTGGGTCACAAGGTGCCGATGATCGCCGAGCGCGGTTATCATATCCGCGCCGATGCGGCGGACTGGCCTGCGGACCTGCCGCCGGTCGTGTTCGAAGAACGGTCGATGATCGTCACCCGCTATCGCGACTGCGTTCAGGCGGCCAGCTTCGTGGAACTGGGGCGGGTCGATGCGCCAGCCGATCCGCGCAAATGGGATCGGCTGGAACGCCATGTCGCCGAACTGGGCCTGCCGATCCGTGGGCCGTTCACGCGCTGGATGGGATGTCGTCCGACCCTGCCCGACTATCTGCCGGCGATCGGTCGTTCGGACAAGGCGGACAATCTCTATTATGCCTTTGGCCATCAGCATCTGGGGCTTACACTGGCGCCCATCACGGCGCAGTTGATGACAGCGCTGATCATGGAAAAGGCGCCGCGATTGTCTATTTCGTTGTTCGACATTCGGCGTTTCGCATAAGGATATCATATGATTGGTGGATCAACCGCAGAGATCGAACTGGATCGCCTGCACCCTTGGGCCGACCGCGCCGCATCCATAGCGGCGGACGAGCGGCTGGACCGCATCGCCAGGGCGCAGGCGCTGACCGACGGCATCGGCGCACAGGCGCTGCTGGTCAATGCCGGGGCGTCGCTGCGCTATTTTTCGGCCGTGCCCTGGGGACAGAGCGAGCGGCTGGTGGCGATGCTGCTGCTGCCCGGGCGCACGCCGATCATCATCTGCCCGCATTTCGAGATCGGCACGCTGGAGGCGGACCTGGCCGTCAGCGCCGACATCCGGTCGTGGCAGGAGGATGAAGATCCGGTGGCGCTGGTGATCGATGCGCTGGCCGAGGCTGGGGTGCGGACGGTGGCGATCGACCCGGAACTGCCCTTCCACTTCGCCGAGCGGCTGCGGCAGGGGAGCAGCGCGACTTTGGTGGACGCCAGCCCGGTCATTAGCGGATGCCGCATGGTCAAGTCCGCCGCCGAACTGGCGCTGATGCAGCAGGCCAAGTCTATGACGCTCCTCGTTCACACCGCGGCAGCGCGGATATTGCGTCCCGGCATCCGTGCCAGCGAAGTGACCCGCTTCATCGACGAGGCGCATCGCCGGCTGGGCGCGAAAGGCTCCAGCTTCTGCATCGTCCAGTTCGGTGAGGCGACGGCCTACCCCCACGGCCTGCCCGGCGACCGGGCGCTGGAGGAGGGGCAACTGGTACTGATCGACACTGGCTGCACGATCGAGGGCTATCATTCCGACATCACGCGCACCTATGCCTTCGGGCCTGTGGACCAGCAGGCGCGCGACATCTGGGCGCTGGAAAAGGAAGCGCAGCAGGCGGCCTTCGATGCGGTCGTGCCCGGCGCGCCGTGCGAGAGCGTGGATGCGGCGGCGCGCGCGGTGCTGGAGAAGGCCGGCCTTGGCCCCGACTATCGCCTGCCCGGCCTGCCGCATCGGACTGGCCATGGCATCGGCCTGTCGATCCATGAACCGGCCTATCTGGTGCGCGGCGACAAGACGGTGCTGCAACCGGGCATGTGTTTTTCCAACGAACCGATGATCGTGGTGCCGCAGCGCTTCGGCATCCGGCTGGAGGATCATTTCCACGTCACCGCCACCGGCGCGCAATGGTTCACCCAGCCGCAGGCGGCGATCGACCGGCCTTTTGCAGCCTGACTATCGGGTAGCCGGGCGCAGCACGCGCTGCGCCCCGATATTCGCCACCAGCACCAGCGCGCCGATCGCCGCGGCGACCAGGCCGATACGCAGATAGGCATCAAGGATGATCGCCCGGTCGCCGCCATCGGCGCCGCCGCCCATCGCCTCGATCACCGATGCGATCACCCCCGCGCTGAAATTGCCCGCCGCCGTCGCCAGAAACCAGGTGCCCATCAGGAAACTCACCATGTGGCGCGGAGCGAAGCGGGACATGGCGGAGAGGCCAACGGGCGACAGGCACATTTCCCCGATCGCGTGGCAAAGGAAGAGCAGGAAGATGAAGGTGAGCGGCACTTTCTGGTCCGCCGGCACCAACTGCGCCAGCGTCATCAGCACGAAGCCGCCGCCGACCATGATGATGCCGAATGCGAAGCTGCTGAGCGGGGTGGGCATGCGGTCCGCCTTCGCAAGACGCAGCCAGAGCGCCGCGAAGGGCAGGGCGATCAGGCAGACGAAGAATGGCGGCAGCGCCTGGAACACCGAGGCGGGGACCTCATAGCCAAGGATCATGCGGTCGACATGATGATCGATGAACAGGCTGAGTGACGATCCGCTCTGTTCGTACAGACCCCAGAAGACCGGCTGGATGACGACCAGCGCCAGAGCATAGAGCAGCTTGCGCCGCTCCTCGCCCTCCAGTCGGGCGAGCGCGATCCAGACCAGAAGCAAGCCGATCAGCACGCCGCCGACCGCAAGCAGGGTGCCGGTTAGTTTGGGCGAGACCAACAGCACCCAACTCAGCAAGGTCAGTGGGATTGTGCTGCCATAGATCAGCCATTCGCGCTTCACCCCAACGATTGGTTTGGCCAGCGCGGCCGGATCGGGCGCTTCACCGCCGCCCAGCAGATGGCGCTTGCCGCGGGCGAAGACGATGACGCCCGCGATCATGCCGATCGCCGCCGCGCCAAAGCCATAGCCCCAGCCCAAAGTCTCGCCCAGCAGCCCGCAGATGATCGGGCCGACCGCGCCGCCGATATTGATGCCCATGTAGAAGAGCGTGTAGGCGCTGTCCCGGCGCGGATCATGCTGGGCGTAGAGCTTGCCCACGAGCGCGGAGATATTGGCTTTCAGGAAGCCGGTGCCGACGACGATCAGCGACAGGCCGATCCAGAAGATGGCCTGTGCCGATGTGCCGAGAAAGTCTTCGACCCCCAGGATGATATGGCCGCTGGCGATCACCAGCCCGCCGAACAGCACCGCTTTGCGTTGCCCCAGCCAGCGGTCGGCCAGATAGCCGCCGATCATCGGCGAGAGGAAAACCAGCGCGAGATAGGAGCCGTAGAGCAGGCCCGACTGCTCGCCCGAATAAAGGAAGTGGCGCGTCAGATAGAAGATCAGCAGCGCGCGCATTCCGTAGAAGGAGAAACGCTCCCACAATTCAGTGAAGAAGAGGACGTATAGCCCCTTGGGATGGCCCCAGAGCGTCTCGGCGTCGGTGGGCGCAACGGGCGTCGTCATCAGGGTATCCAGCGATAGTCGGGCTTGGCGGTGACTTCGGTGACGGGTGCGGTCAGGGCCGCGCCGCGCTTCGGGTCAGTCGCCGCTGCCTGATCGACGAAGCCATAGGAGACGCCCTTGTCGAACTGGCCGCCGCGATGTTCGACGTCGCCGATCGTCTGCGCCGTGCCGGACAGGATGATGCCCTTCTCATATTCGCCGATGCCCAGCATCGAGGTCGCCGCGCGGGCATGGTCGCGCAATATGGTGTCGCCCCGCAGGACGGTGAGGCCGGCGATCACGGCATCATCCTGTAGCTGTGCCTGACGTGTGACGACGGCATGATCTTCGACCCGTGCCCGGTCGGCGACGGTGCCGGACAGGACGCGGGCATAGGGGCCGACATAGGCCGTTGGTGCGACCTTTGCGTCCGGGCCGACCCAGCCGCCGCCATTGGGATGGCGGTGGCCGCCAGGGATGGGCGCGGGCGCGTCGGGTCGTGCGCCGTCCAGTTCGACCATCCAGGGATAGCGGTAGATGGAATAATAGGGCTGGTCCCAGCGGATTTTCTGCATCTGTGACGGGGTCGCCATGACGACGAGATAGAGGCCCTTGTCATCGGGACGGATGGCGATCGCCGTCTGCGCGCGTGCGCCGCGTTGGAGCGGACTATAGCGGCTCTTGCCGTCCGCGCCGACGGCGACCACGCCCCAGCGCCAGTCGGAGGCAGGCGGCGGGATGGTGTCGGGTTCGTCGGCGAGGCCAGGGAGCTTGGTAACGGCGGACGCCTGCTGCACGATGCCGCGGAAGGTGAGGCTAACGCGCGACTGGCCGGCATCGGGGTTCAGCTTGACGATATTATAGCCCCAGCGCTGCGGCGCCCACATGTCAGGCACGGCGTAGCGGCGCTTGGCGGCGTCGATCGGGTCCAGCACGGTTGCGGCCAATATGTCCGGCCCGGTGGACTGGTCGTAGCCGCCATAGCTGCGGCGATAGGCCGCACCATTGGCATAGTCCCAGTTCGCGTTGTGCAGCGCCCAGTCGCCGAAGGCGTCGTTCAACTGATCCTGCGTCCAGCCCATATTGCTTTTCAGGACGGTGAAGGGATCGGCGGTCAGGCGCGCGGGATCGTCCTTGCCCGGTGCGGTGCGCCAGAGGGCATTAACCGCGTCATAGCCGTGGCGGTCTTTCAGATATTCGAACCATTGCCAGTTGCAGTAGCGCGACCGGGTCGAGCCATAATAGAGATGCGGATATTGTTTGAGCAGCACCGAACAATGGGTGTTGTCGCGAAATTCCGGCAACTGGGTGGTCATCCAGTTGGCATGACTTTCGAACATCCAGCCGGTGTAAGGCGAGTCCATCAGCCGGCCGGTCGCGGCCTGAAGGGCGTGGGTCAGTTCATGGGCGAGGCCGAACCGGTCTTTCAACGCGCCCGGCCCGATCCACATGCCCATATGGCCGAGCGAATCCGTGCCGCCGGTCAGGCCATAATCGACGCCGATATAGGCATTGACCTTGTACTTGGTGGCATCGCCGCAATGGGGCATCGGGAAGCCCAGCGTGTCGATGAAATAGGCCCAGACATATTCCAGATGCGCGGCCGCTGCTTTGGCGTCGGCGGGATCGACGGTGCCGGGCTTCCAGTGGAAGGCGACATGCGCGCTTTCCATCTGGAGGGGGAGCGCACCGTTCGCTTTGTCGCTGGGATCAGTTGCCGCCACGGTCCAGGGGGCAGTGGCGCAAATAGGATTTCCGGGGCTTAACTTCGCATGTTTCCCGCTTGTTTCGACATTTTGTTGCGCCGGGCTGATCCTATCGGCAAGTGCCGATGAGCAGTTGCGGGCCAGCATAGCAGCCGGACCGTTAGTAGGACAGCGATCGGCTGCCGGCCGGGGCAGGGCGGCCAGCGCCGCGCCCCCCATCGTCAGACCAAGAGCCGAAGCGAGGAGGGCGCGGTGCATCTTCATCAGCGCGGCGTCAGCGTGATGCGGGTGGCGCCGGTGGTGAGCGGGATGGCATAGCCACCCCGATCCGCCGTGCCGCCGTCAATGGCGTAGGGCTTGCCGTCCTTCGTCGTGGTTTCGAACAGCAGGCGGGCCTCGGCTGTCGCCGCATCAGCGGCGTCTAGCGTCAGCACGACGTTGCCGGAAGCGGCGTCATAATCGGCGCTGGCGATGCGGCCGGCCTCCAGCGTGATCCACAGGCCAGCGGGCGCAATGAACAGGCGGCGGCGCGCGCCATCCTGCGGCGCGATATGGATCTTGCCGGCGTCGTCCGTGACCTTGCCGCCAAAGCCCAACCAGCCCAGATCCTTGTCCTTGACTGCATAGGTGGCGGACGCGATCGCATGGCCGTAAAAGCCCATGCCATAATCGCCGGTCAGCGCGTCCCACTTCATCATGTCGGGCCAGCTATGGAAGGCGGCGGAGCCGAAGCCCTGCTGGTCGATATTGGTGATGCCGCCCATCATGCCGCCATAGGCGACGCGCAGCAGATGCAGGTCGTCCGGGTTCTGGCGATAGGCGTCGAACAAAGGCACGGCGTTGAGCGCCGAACCATAATGGTGAATCTGCCGCTCGATGCGGGACACCTTCCCGCCATAGAGGAAATCCCAATAGCGGCGGGCATTGCCATTATAGCCCCAGCTCGGGATGGTCGGATCATAGCCAAGGATCACTTCCTTGGTGACGTCCGCCTGCGGCTGATAGCCGAAATAGCGCATCCAGGCATAGACTTCGGGCTGGCCGGTGGAATCCCAGGCCATTTCGCTGCCGAATGGATATTTGAGCGTGCGCCAGTGATCGGCGCGGCCCTTCATCAGTTTCTCCATTTCGATCGCTTCGGCGGTCAGGCCTTCGCGCTTCAGGTCCTTGAGGATGTCGAGGAAGATGTCGCCTTCCATTTGGCCGAACTGGGCATAATAGGGCGCGTCGCGCATCATCGCGACCGAAGTGCGATAGGCCCAGTCGAGATAGAAGCGCCAGTCATGCTGCTTCACCAGACCCTGACTGTCGCGGGCAAGGCGATAGAGCACCCAATGGCCGATCGCGACATGGGGGTAGTTATAGGAGCGGCCGAGATCGTCCGAATCCTTCTTCGACCAGGCGGTCCAGTTCTTCCAGTTGATCGCCGGGTCGTAATAGTCCGGGAACTCTTTTGGGTCGTAATAGAAGAGGCTCTTTTTGACCGCGCCGGCCTGTGGCCCTTCGGCGACCTGAAGATGGCCTAGCACGGTTTCGTTGACCATGCGTTCGAGCTTGGCGACTTCCTCCGCATTGGGATTGTCGAGCTGCTTGATCGCGGCCGCGACCCAACTGCCCGCGCCGCCCTCGTCGCTCATCCCGGCGACCCAGACGCGGCCGTCCTGCGTCAGGATCTTGTTCTCTTCCCGGTCATAGGAGAGGATGGCGGGGGAGCGATGGAAGGGATCGTCCTTGCCCTCAAACCACTGATTGGTGGTGGTGAAATGGCCGATATCGGCCATCACCTGTTCCAGCGGCTTGGTGATATAATAGCTGACGGTCTGGGCCTGCCCGTTGGCATAGGTGACGGTGAGGCGCGCCTGTCCCCAGCCCGATGCCTTCACGTCATAGCGCGCCCAGCCGGTGCCGTTCTCGGCCGGCGTCGCGGTGAGCGCGCCGGCGGGGAAGCTTTCGATCTTCGCGACCGGGCTGGCGGATTTTAGGTAAAGCCTGGCCGACTGGTCGGTGGGCACGACATAGCCGGGGATGCCGACCGCGACGGGGCGCTTGTTGGCGACCAGCGTATCCTCGATCGCGCGGATGCTGGGCGAGGTGACGAAGCGCAGGCCGATGGTGCGGCTCTGGCCGGGCGCCAGCATGATGCTGGTCGCGTCATTCCATTGCGGGCCGGCCTTGGCCCATTCCTTCTCGACGAAGCCCTTGCTGGCGACGGTCCAGTCGTAGAAGCCTTCGGATACCTGCGTGCGCGGGCTGCGGTCGGTGAAGATATCATCCTTGGGCGCGGCGCGGGCCTCCAATACCGGACGATAGGCTTCGAGCGGGCTGTTGTTTTCGGGCAGGACCAGCAGCGCCGGACCCTGACCGTTGAGGCGCGTCACCTGCAAGTAGCCGGCGTCGCGACCGATATAAGGATCTACGAAGCTGGCCTGCGCATGCGCCTGATCCAGATCGCGGTCGAGGATGATATTGTCGAACACCATCGGCATGCCGAGCGCGCCGATCTCGACGGGGGCGTTGCTGGTGTTGACCAGCGTGAAGCGCAGGGCGAGGACGCCATTGTCGTTGATCCATTGCCGCTCGACGCGCAGCGGGATGCCGGCGCCCATCGACGCCGTAATGTCGGCGGATGCCAGCACATTGCCTCGCACGGCGAGCTTCACGATCGGCTTGCGGGCATGGGCGGAGGAAAAGTCCTGCCATGCGCTGTCGCCGCTCTTCAGGCGGATGTGGATATCGCCGATATGGACATAGCCGTCACCTGCGCGTTCCGCCTCGCGTGCGGCAGGGACGAAGTCGAACGCGGCGTCGCCGATCGGCGAGAGATGCGCCAGCGTCTGCGTGTCGGTGCGCAGCGCCAGGTCGAAGGTCGGCGTCTTGAACGCGGTCTTCGCGATCGGCGGGAAGACCTTCTTTACGGGCTGGGCTTCGGCGGAGGCGGCCTGTGCCGGGATGAGCGCGGGCACCGACGCCAGCAGCAGGGCGATCAGGGGGAGTTTCTTGATCATGGTCGTCCTCGTCATTTCGCGGCGGGGGTGCGGGCGACTTGCGGCGCCGACAGGGCGGGCGGCGTTTCGCCCAGCAGGTTGAGCGTGAAATAGTCGCGCAGCTTCTTCCAGAAGAAGGGCTGATAGACCCGGTGGGTGGTATTGGGCAGGACGACCAGATCGACGTCGCGCCCGGCGTCCATCAAGGCTTTGGCGAGGCGGAAGCTTTCCGTCACCGGCACATTGTCGTCGATGTCGCCATGGATCAGCAGCAGCTTGCCCATCAAATTGCCTGCGACCGACATGTTGCTGTTGCGCTCCCATGTGGCTTCGTCCGGGTTGCCCATGGACACTTCGGGCCACCATGTCTTGTCGAGCCGCAGGTCGTGATTGCCGGAGGAGGAGACGCCGACCTTGAAGAAATTCGGTCGCCGCAGCACGAAGCGGGCGGTGTCGTAGCCGCCCGCCGATCCGCCGAACACGCCCACGCGGTTGACGTCCATATAGGGATATTTGGCGGCCATCTGACGGATGAGGGCGATATGGTCGTCAAGCCCCACTTCGCCCAGATTCTGATAGGCGGGCAGGCGGAAGGCCTGTCCCCGGCGGGATGTGCCGGTGCCGTCGATCATCACCACGATCGCGCCGATCTGCGCCACGGCATTGCCCGACACGCGATGCGCATCGTTCCAGGTGGCGGGGACGTCGGTCGTGGTCGGGCCGGTATAGACATTGTCGATGACCGGATAGCTGCGCTTCGGATCGAAATGCGCCGGGCGGAAGATCATGCCGTAGATCGGCGTGTGGCCGTCCGCCGCGACACCCTTGAAGGGTTCGGGCGACGTATAGCCCGCCGCGCGCAGGCGGCTGTCGTCGGCGGTGGCGAGGTCCATGACGATGCGGCCGGTCTGCGCATCGCGCAGGACGGCGCGGGTGGGGCTGGTCGGACTGGACATCTGATCCACGATCCATCTGCCGTCGTCTGACAGGCTTGTGTCATGATCGAGCGGTTCAGGGGTCAGTTCGGTCGGGTCGCCGCCGCTGAGCGATACGCGGTAGAGCGCACGCCAATAGGGATTGCGCGCCTTTTCCCGGCCGACGCCGGTTACGACCAGAGAAGATTTGTCCCCGGCGACATGGTCGACCGACAGCACTTCCCATTCCCCCCGAGTAAGCGGTTTCCCGCCTTCAGGCGCATCAGGGGTGACGAGATAGAGCTGCGCCCAGCCGGACCGTTCGGAGATGGAGAGTTCTCCGCCCAGGTCCGGCGCAGGCAGGATCATGCTGGAAGTAACGGTGACGAGCGGCGTCACCGCTTCATGCGCGACGATGCGCGCGGCGCCGGTGTCGGGATCGGCCTGATAGACGGCCTGCTGCTTGTAGCCGCGTTCGGTCCAGAGGATGCGCGGCTTGCCGCCCACCCAGCCCATGTCGGGCGGCGAAGGGAAAAGAATGGATTCCGATGGGATGGCGAGCGGCACGATCTTCGCCTTGCCCGCCTTCATCGCCTGTTCGATGTCGATGACGAAGCGGGTCGCCTGCGGCAGCTTCTCCGCGCCAGCGAGCGGGTAGACATAGGAGAAGCTGCGCGGATAGAGGCTGCCCGGCGGGTTCTGCTGGGTGATGGAGAGTTTCTTCACGTCGCGCGTGTCGAGCCGCCAGCTGAGCAGATAGCGGCCGTCGGGGGACCATGCGCCCGATACCGGCATGTCCGGTTCCTCGGTGCCTTCGCGCAATATGTCGGCGAGTTGCGGAATGGAGCGGCCATAGGGCTGCTCGCGCGTGCCGTCGCTGGTGAGCGCGACTTCGCGACCGGACTTGGTATCGATCGCGATCAGGTTGAAATTGCGGGCGACGATGCGCAAGCGGCCATCGGGGGAGCGAAGGGAGAGGTCGTCCTTCCTGTCCTCCACGATCCGCTCCGCCTTGCCGGTTGCGGCCAGGGTCCAGCGGCCGTCGAGGGCAGCGAAGCGCAGGGTTTTGGTAGCCGGATCATAATCGACTTCGGCGATTTTTGCGGTGTCGGCATCCACCGGCTTGCCCGTGGCAGCGATCAGAGCAGCGAGCAGTTGTGCGGTTGTTGTCACCTGCGCCTTCACCAGCGTGGCGAGGTCGACATAGGTGTAACTCTGGTTCAGCCGATTGCCTGTGCGGTAGAGCAATCCTTTGCCCCCACCCACGAAGCGCGGTGCGACATCTCCATTGTCGATCAGGTCGCTCAGATTCTGGCCATTGAACTTGTCCGACAGGGCATAGCGTGCGCCGATGTCCGGCGAGGTAGCCGCGACCGGGTGCGCTGGGCGCGCCAGCACGGTTGCCGGAAGACCTGGAGCGCAAACCAAGGCCAGTAGGCTGATGTTTTTCGATACTGGGAAACGGAACATGCCCACGACCGCGCGCCACCTATCATTTCAGGAAAGAGGCCGCAGTCATGACCGCAACGATGCGGGTCGTCAATAAAATTATACGATATATGATCGACCTTCTTCCATCTTTCGCGTGTCGTTAAGACCCGTGAGGATTCACATGTGGTGTGAAAAGAGATTCATCTTCTGGATGGATTGCTATGATTGGACGCGCACCCGACGGGCGCCAATGGAACTGCTCGGCTTGGACAATGCAAACGGGTCGCCCACGTAGTGAAACGGTCGTTCTCGTGTGACCTCGCAGAGCATGTTCGGAGGAGCTGGACATGTAATATTCCATGGTCATGCCATGATCGTGAAGCTTGGCCGACATGGCCAGGATGCAAAAGGGCGCCCAGAGCATCGCAGACGGCGCTATTGGCGGTGTGTTGATTGCAAACACGTCATTGGGTAAAGAGCCGCAGATCCTGGGGCGTGTCGAGATCATTGGCCAGCCCCGGCATGCGCACCACCGCAAGCCTTGCCCTTTGCGCCCGATGGCGGGCGAAACTGTCCGTACCGAAATGGAAATCAAAGCCGGCAGGATCGACCAGCGCCAGGGCATTGGTTCCGCTGCCATGGCGATCGGGCGCGATCGCTCCGCCATCCGCGGCGCTCTTTAGCAGGGCATCGACATCGGCGCTGGTCAGCATGGGCAAATCGGCAAAGATGATGGCGATGCTGGCGGGGGCCAGGGCGTCGCGGGCCGATGCAATTTCCGCGTTCAGCCCCCGGCCCTCATCCCGCATCCATATGGCGTTGCAGTCTGCCAGCGGTGCGGGCGAGAGCAGGACGGTCCGGTCGATCGCGGATAGGGTCGACAGGCAACTGATAACCCGGCGTGCCATCTCGGCCGCGAGCGCCTCGCGCGCGCCAGGTTCGGATAGCGATGTCAGGCGCGACTTGCTCATCGCGCCCATCTTCAGCGGGACGATGGCCGTCCATCCGTTCATTGCGCGAGACGCGTGGCAAAGGAGATAGCCTGGCTGGCCACCCGCGCCTTGTCCTCCCGGTCCTTCATCAGCGTGGCGCAGGCGCTGACGGCGACGCCCGGATCGTCCCTCTGATCCCCCGTATCGATCAGCAAGCCGTCGATCAGCCCGTCATAATGGCGCGCGATGCTCTGGTTGCTGACCGCCAGCCCCAGTTCGGCCATCAGTTTGGCGGTCGGCCCCTTGACCGCCTGCCCGCCGATCAGCGGCGATACGGCGACCACCGGGGCGCGCCGTTCCCGCAAAGCCTTGCGGATGGCCGGGATCGCCAGGATCGGATCGACGCTGAGGAAAGGATTGGACGGTGCGATCAATATCATATTCGCTTCGGCGATCGCCTCCAGAACGCCGGGCGCGGGCGCGGCGTCGACAGCGCCTTCGAAATGGATGGCGCGCACGGATGGCCTGCATTGCCGCTCCACGAAATAGCGCTGGAATTCCAGCCGCCCCTCGTCGCTGTCAATGATGGTCGGTACGGATGCGTCGGACATGGGCAATATGGTGCAGCCGATGCCGAAACGGTCCGCAAGGTCCGCCGTCACCGCAGAAAGCGTCCTGCCTTCCGCCAGAGCCAGCGATCGCAGAACATGAAGCGCCAGATCGCCGTCCCCCAGTTGGAACCAGTCCGGCCCGCCCAGTTCGCGCAGCACCTGCATGAAGGCCCAGCTTTCGCCTTCCCGCCCCCAGCCAAGCGTGCGATTGGCCTTGCCCGACAATGTATAGATCAGCGTGTCGATGTCGGGCGAGACATGTAGACCCAGATGTCGGAAATCATCGCCGGTATTGACGATCGCGGTCACATCCTGCGCAGGCAGGACATCGATCAGGCCATGGACCAGCTTGGCGCCGCCCACACCCCCGGTCAGGACGACGGCGCGCGTCACCGGAACAGGTCCTCCGCTTCGGAGCGCACCAGCGCGGCGGCGGGCGCATCCGGTCCTTCGACATGATAGCCGCGCACCAGTGCGGCGGGCACGCCCTCCGCCCCTTCGCCCATGACCAGGCAGGCGGCGGTTGCGATCATGTCGGCGACGGCAATCTGCGTCACTTCCAGCGCCCGGCCGTCGCGGTCCCGCTCGCCCCGCCGGTCGAGCAGCGCAGGAAGCCCGGCAGCGCCGATCGCCACCGCAACCACGCCCATGCGCCAGGGGCGCCCGAAACTGTCGGATATGACGACCGGCATCCCCAACGCCTGCGCCAGTTCGGCCGCCGATGCGTCAGGATCGACAGGCAGCAGCAAGGCGCGCTCCGTATCACCCTCGCCTATGTTCGATCGGTCGATCCCTGCATTCGCCATGACATGGCCCAGCCGATGCCGGGCGATCAGCACATGGGGGGCGGCGCGCACGATAGCAGTGGATTCCGCCAGCACCAGTTCAACCAGACGAGGATCCTTATATGTCAGTTCCGCCAGTTCCAGCGCCTCGGCCCCCGGCTCGACCGTATCGAGGCGGATCATCCGCCCTTCCGCCTTGGACAGAATTTTCTGCGTCACGACCAATATGTCACCGTCACGCCGTTCCAGCCCGGCCGCCTGGAGCGCATCGGCCAGCAGCAGGTCGAGATGCGCGCCCTCCTGCACTTCGGGGATACCGCCAAGCGTAATTATCTCGATCATGCCCGTGCCGCCATAGCTGTCTCCTGTTCGGGGATGGCATACTTCACCCCGGCATAATGCCAAGAATAAATCAAGCCCGCCGGATCGATCCCGGTTGCGATCGCACATGCTCAGATCGACGGAATGATCGTCTGCTAGCGCCCTGAAAGACGACATCGCCTCTTGTGCATCAGAAGCGGCGTCGACGAGCTTGGTCACATATGGATCCGGCAGGCGAGGTGCAAAGCCGCCTGGCCTATCAACATGCCGTCCGACAAGAGAAAGAGTAGACCGCCGTCCATTTGGGGGAACGGCGGCCTGAAGAGGCTGGGCTTCAACTGGTGATGCGCAATTTCCCAATCTTGTTCCCGGTGAATTCACCGAACCAGATCGCGCCATCCTGACTGTTGTTGATGTCGCATATGCCTGCGGCGGCCGTGGGCACGATGAATTCCTTGTAGGTGCCCGTGAGGGGATCATATTGGCCGATCTTGTTGCCGGCTTCGAAACCGCCCTGCGCGAAATATATCTTGCCATCCGATCCTTGGCGGATCGGTCCGGGGAAGGGCAAGGGATTGCCCAGCGACAATTGCAGCCCAATCTGCGCGCGCAACGCCAATATCGAGAATTCCTGGATCTGGCCGGTATTGACGTCGAGTTTGCCGAATTTTTGTGCGCCGGTTTCCGTGAACCAGATCATCCCGTCACGGTCGGTCGTCACGCCCTGAGGCAGTGCGGCGGGTGTCGGTATGGTATACTCCTTGATCTGGCGTGTGAACACATCGATGGTGGCGATCTTGTTGGCGGCGGCCAGCGAGATGACCATGAGATTGCCGGGGCCGCGCTGGATGATCTGGGTCAGGGCACTGACCGTCGACAGCGGTGTGGGCAGGGTGATGACCTCGACCTGCTTGGTCGTAATGTCGATCCGTCCGATCGCGCCCATGCCCGACATGCTGAACCAGATGCCATTGTCGGGACCGGCGGCCATATCCGTCGCGACGGCTGCGCCGATGTTGAGCGTTCCGCTGACGATCTGTCCGAAGGGAATGGGGTAGCTTTCACTGGTACCCGTCACCGCATCGATGCGGGTGATCCGATTGGCCGTCAGTTCCGGAAACCATATGCCGTCATCGGGACCGATCTCGATACCGCCGGGCAAGGCGCCGGGCTGCGACAAGGGATAGCGGGTGAACTGTCCGCTCGACGGATCATAACGGGTTATCGCATTACCGACCACTTCTTCGATCCAGGCTTTGCCTCGTCGATCAAATTCGATTTCGCAAGGTCCGGAAAGGACATTGGGCAGCGCATAATCGGTGATTTGCGATGATGGTCCGGGAAGTAGCTGGGCAATCGAGGCCTGTTCGCTGACCCCTATGCCCATCATTGTCGTAAATGTTACGAGCAGGGCCTTCAGCTTCCATTTTCTCCCGGTGCGTGATCCCGGTCGGCGGTTGATTACATCAATGTCTTTCATGCTCTTCTCCCTCACTTGTTGTGTTTGAATAAAGATTGGAAAGGGACTGAAAGTTTGCGCGCCCTACTGACCGGCTGGCCGTTCCTCCTTGCGCGCGACATAGGCCGTGAACAGGAGGATGCCGGGTGTGGAAGGGGCTGCCGAAAATGAAACGGTGGCGCCCGGCGCAAAGCCTAACCAGGCTTTTGTCGCATTCGTCGCCTTGTCCTGAATGGTTTGCATGGAATTGCGGAGCGCGGCTGGCTGGTTCGAACCCGCAATCGTGCCCGCGGCAACGCAGTGCGCGTTAGAGCAATATACTGCTGTCCTGACAGCCGATCTGTTGTCGCTATCGTTGAAATAGGCGTCCAAGGCCCTTTCGGCTTGAGGCGACCATGACGGATCGCGTGGTTCAGAAGCCAAATGCTGCCGAAGCGCGGCGGGTGCAGAGAGAGAGGAGGGCAGGGGATTGGATGAACCGCCCGCATTTTCCGGCCCGGCTGACGCGTTGGGCAAATCACCGGGCGCGTCGGCAATGGTGATCGGTTCCTTATCCGTCGATTCTCCCGGTGCGATGACTTTCCAGCCGATCCACATCGCCATTGAGGCGGTCAAAAGCGCAGCGACGATCCACTTGTGCAAGCTCCGCCCGACAATATTCTGTTCGACCCAGTCGTGCATGCGCCCAAACTCCATCGTCCCAAATCCGTATGGCGGACCCGGCCAATCATCGATCATGTTCCCCCGAAAAATCAGCCGGTTCCGGGCCGAACCCAGGAAGGCAATGCGCGTTCACTTTCCAGCGCATAGGCAGGATTGCTGCACTCATCCAGGATATCCAGCCTGTCTTCGCGGGGTTTCCAGCCCAGTTCCTCGCGGGCACGGGGCGAGCGCTGCCGCGAACAGGAGCACATCACGATCCGGCCCATGAAGCGATCCCATATCTCGCAGCCCTCCTCCACGGTTATGCTGCGTGTCCCGACGCCCAAAGTATCGGCAATGGTGCGGGCGATAACGCCGTAAGACACTTCCCCACTGACGGCAAAGTAAAGGGCGCCACCCTGGCCCTTTTCCAGCGCCAATCGGTAAAGCTCGGCCAGATCCTCGACATGGACGTTGGAATAGACGTTGAGGCCACGTCCAATATAGCAAACCGATCCGGTGGCACGGGCGGAATGATAGAAGTCCGATATCAATCGGCAGCCGCCATTGCCCCAGATCATGGGCGGACGGATGACCATGGCTTTGACGCCACGTTCGACCGAACTTCGGACGAGTTGTTCAGCTTCCAGACGTGGCGCGATCTGGCGGCGAGGCTCGAATGGTTCATCTTCGGCAAAACTGCGCTCGTCCCAATCGCCATTTGTCGGTATCGACATGAGACTGGTGCCGCTCGTAAATATCAATGGACGATCCGTATCCGCCAACGCGTCGATCAACGCGGAAGTGACGCGAAGTTCCTCTTCGAGCATGAGTTGGGCAGCCCAGATGACCGCATCATGATCCCCGACCATATCAGAGATGGATCCCGTATCGGAAAGATCTCCTGAAATTATGCCGGCGCCAAGGTCAGAAACGGTTATGGCCGAACTCTCATTGCGCACAAAGCCGTTCACGATATGACCATGTTGCACGAGATGTTTGGCTATATGACTGCCGATGTAACCAGATGCGCCAAAAACAAGAACTTTCATTTTGTTTCTTTCTTAATCGGTCGCGCAACATGAATGCATGAAGATTCATCCCGCGAGGAATGCCTTCGCCAATCGGGTATCAAGGCTGTACTGCTCCGATCATGTCGGAAGATAAGCGCGAATTGACCCGGAAACTTTCGTTCGCATGTGCAAAATGGGCAAATGCCTGCTTGGCTGCCTGACCCTCCATGTCGAATCGTTATCGGTCAACATGATATGTATGCGAACTAAAAATGCAATATATTTCCTTTGGTGAGGCGCTCGTGGTCCCATCTCTCTGCCGGGATGGCTCCATTGGTGAAGACGTAATGCCGGCTATGGATCGCAATGGGGAGCGGTCGGGATGGACCTGGATATGTGCGCACGAGCGCGATGCGCCCGAGCTGACGCAATTGCTGATTTGAGCCGGCCATGAACCGCGCGTCGCGCAGAATGAGGCGTTCGTCCCGATGGCGCCGCTGATCCCATATGCGAATGTGGACGAGCCATCGACCGTCATGTCCTGCCGGAACAACTGTCCGGTGCGGCGCGCCTTTCAACAAGATTATCCGCGACTTCTGACCCGCCTCGTACCTTCGGCAGGCAAGAGACGCAAATCCATCCATCTTTAGGATTGTCAGACGATATTGATCGACTATAAAGTCTGTACGAATCAAGAAGACCATGGAGAGGAGAGCATCATGTCTGTCGCCGCAGGCCAGGGACCGGTGGATAAATGACGCTGGATTATGTGCGGCTGCTGGAGGCTAACAACGCCATCCAGACGATCGGCGACGATACCTATTGGCTGTGCGTGACGCGCACCGTGCAGGAATCCAAGCTGTTTCCGGTTCCCTCCTACATGCTGCTGTCCTATCTCTGCTGCTATTATCGCTACCCGGCCTTGCTGCGGAAGATCGAGTCGAAGATGAAGGCCGAGGAGATTGGCGACCGGGCGAGAGCCATGGGCGGCAAGTTCGGCAACCTGCCCGGCTGGGGCCTGCCCACCTTCTTCCTGCTGGGGCGCGAGATCCTCATCAATATGGGCCTCCAGACCCCGGCCGACGATGCCGAGGATGTCGCCTATGTCATGGACTTCTGGCGCCGCTTCAAACTGGCGCAGCAGCGCGAGGACGGGCATCTCAACGCCCGCGAATATGGCCAGCGCGTCCAGCTTCTGCCCGAACGCCGCATCCAGCGCTTCCATGCCGACCTGCATGCCTGTTCCAACGGCGACCGCTTGCACAAGGCGGCGCAGGCCTTCCTCGCCACCGTCTCGCAATATGGTTTCCTTGTGTCCTGCGAGAGCCGCTGCACGCTCAACAATAGCGGTCCCTACAAGCTGGCGGAAAACCGCGAACTTGTGGTGCGCGACTTCACCGATCTGGCGCAGGGCGACTATCCCTGGCTGGATGGGGTGGCGGACGCCATTCCCTATCCGAACCTGACCGTCACCATGGAGGCGACCGACTGCCACTTCTACCTGATGGACGATTGGGGCAGCTTCGAATCCAAGCCGGAGTTCACGGCGGAAAAGCTGACCGGCATCGGCCTTTACACGTCGGACGTGCTGACCGAAAACCATGTCCCCGTCGGCATGGGATCGGCGGAGGAACTGGCCGGGATGTTTGAAAGCCTGACCGAAACCTTCCGCACCGCGACCGTAGACCTGTGGAAGAACATGGCCAACTGGTCGCGCGATCAGATGATGGACGCTGGCGCTTTAGTCTATTTCAGCCTCATCAAGGATTTCGCTCATGTCGCGGGCGTCTATGACGTCGACGACTGGATGAAGATCGACGAGCGCGCCGATCGTTTCCGGCCGCTGCTGAACGACGAATTCGGCCGCGATTTCCTGGGCGAGCTGGTGGGGCTGGTCGACCTGCCCAGTCAGCAGCTGCACGACTATGCGATGATGATGCATAATGGCAGACCGGCCCGCTACATCTCGCATATCCCCCATTCCGTGCTGAACGGCGACGTGCCGCCCAGCAGCGCGCATGTCGCGCCTGGCGTCACTCATCTGACCGAGAAGGTGGATCGCTATGTCACGAGCGCGGGGGCGCTGATGCTGGCGGACTATAATGCGCGCGCGGCGGCCTTCCTACCGGCGCAGATGCGGCACCCCTATCGTTTCCTGTGCGACAGCAGCGTGCGCGGCGCGCCCGACAATGCCGACGTCGCGGCGCTCTATGCGCTCGAACAGGAACAGTCGCGGCTCCTGAAGGGCAGGGGCGTCGGGCTGACACGCGACCAGATAGAAGCCCTGCGGGAGAAGACGGCATGAGCGGGCCAAAAACCAATGGCGCGGCGCTTGCGGATATCGAGGCGCTGATCGCCGATTTTCAGGCGTCGGGCATGCGCGAACTGCATGTGCGCGCAGGGGATGTCGAAATCTACCTGTCGACCGATGCGTCTGCGCCTGGCCTCGGCGCGCAGGCGGTTGCGGTGCGGGTGGAGCCGATCGTGCCAGCTTCCGCCGCGCCGACTGCGACACCAGAGCTGGCAGCCGTTCCGACCGCCGCACCGTGCGATCTGCCCGACAATGCCGTCATCGTCCGTGCGCCTTACCTCGGCACCTTCTATCGTGCGCCCAAGCCCGGTTCGCCGGTCTATGTCGATGTCGGATCGGTCGTCACCGCCGACACGGAAATGTGTCTGGTCGAAGTGATGAAGCTCTTCACCGCCGTCCGCGCAGGCTTGTCCGGTACAGTCCATGCCATCCTAGCCACCGACGGCGCGATGGTGGAAGCCGACCAGCCGCTCTTCGCTGTCATTCCGGGGTAAGAGCGATGGCCGTCAACCGCCTCTTCATCGCCAATCGCGGCGAAATCGCGCTCCGGATCGTGCGCGCCGCGCAGGGCCTCAACGCCGAAACCGTCGTCGGCATATCCGATGCCGACCGGGGCAGCGCCGCCGCCAAGCTGGCCGATCGGGCGCTCGTTCTCGGCCCAGGTCCGGCCGCGAAATCCTATCTCGACCCGCGCCTTGTCGTCCATGCCGCGAAGGCGGCCGGCTGCGATGCGCTGCATCCGGGCTATGGCTTCCTGTCCGAACGCGCCATCCTGCCGCGTCTTTGCGCCGAACATGGGATCGCCTTCGTCGGTCCCGAACCCGACATGATCGATGCGCTTGGCGACAAGTTGCAGGCCCGCGCGATGGCGAAAGCCGCCGGCGTGCCGCTGGTCCCCGGCAGCGAAGAGATCGCCAGCGCCGCCGACGCTAGGCGTGAAGCCGACCGCATCGGCTACCCCGTGCTGCTTAAAGCGTCGGCCGGCGGTGGCGGGCGCGGCATGGTGATTGCGAACAATGCCGAGGAGGTCGAGGCCGGCTTCCACAAGGCCAGCGCCGAAGCCCTTGCCGCCTTCAACGACGGCCGCCTGTTCATGGAACGCTTCGTGCCGCAAGCCCGCCATGTCGAGGTTCAGTTGATGGGCGACGGCAGCGGCAAGGTCGTGCATTTCGGCGAACGCGATTGCTCGGTCCAGCGCCGTTACCAGAAGCTGGTCGAGGAAGCGCCCTGCACCGCCATGCCCGATCGCGTGCGCAAGCAACTCCACAAAGCCGCAGTCGCGCTCGCTTCCAGCGTCCAATATCGCAACGCCGGTACGGCGGAATTTCTCTACGATGTCGCCCGCGAGGAAGTCTATTTCATAGAGGTCAACGCCCGCATCCAGGTCGAGCATCCGGTCAGCGAAATGATCACCGGCTTCGATCTGGTGCAAGAGCAGATACGCATAGCCGGCGGGTCGCCGCTGTCGGCGACGCAGGACAAAGTCCGCGTCACCGGCCACGCCATCGAATGTCGCATCAATGCGGAGGATGTGGGCAGGGGCTTCATCCCCGTCCCCGGCCGCATCACCGGCTGGCATGTGCCGCAAGGGGATGGCATTCGCCTCGACAGCCATATGTCGGAGGGGGCGATAATCCCGCCCTTCTACGACAGCATGATCGGCAAGCTGATCGTCCATGGCAGCGACCGCGCCGACGCGGTGGCGAAGCTGACCGACGCGCTCGACCAGTTCCGGGTGGAGGGCGTACCGACCACCATCGGCCTGCACCGCGCGATCGTGCGCCATCCCGACTTTATCGAAAACCGCATCCACACACGCTGGCTGGAGCAGGTGCTGCTCGCCGACGGCGCGCCACAGGAGTAACTGGCATGGCCCATATCACTTTCCTCGACGAAACGATGCGCGACGGGCAGCAGAGCCTGTGGGGCATGCGGATGCAGGCCGGCATGGCGCTGCCGGTGACGCCTATCATCGACCGGACCGGCTATAATATCATCAGCCTCGCCGGATCGTCGCTGTTCGAGGTGCTGACCCGCCATTGCCAGGAAGATCCCTGGGCGGGCCTCGACCTGCTGATCGGGTCCATGCCCAACACGCCGCTGCGGGCGGGGTGCCGCTCCAACGGATCGGTGACGTTCGGCTTCACGCCGGATGTGCTGATGGACCTCTGGGTCGATCGCCTCTGCGCCCACGGCATCCGCAGTTTCTGGCTCTACGACGTCCTCTTCAACATCGACAAGATGCACCGACTGGCGAAGATCGCCAAGGGCCATGGCTGTCAGGTGGCCGGGACGATGCTCTTCACCCTCTCGCCGGTGCATGACGACGCCTATTATGCGGACAAGGCGGACAAGCTTTCGGCGTTGCCCGAAGTCGACAGCCTGCTGCTCTACGACACGGGCGGGGTTCTGGACCGCGACCGTATTTCGACGCTCGTGCCGGCCATCGTGGCGAAATCGCGCGGCAAGCCGATCGAGATGCACGCCAACAATATGCTCGGCCAGTCTGCCAAGACCTATATGGACGCGATCGAGTTCGGCGTGACCGTGCTGCACACCGCCGTTCGCCCGATGGCCAATGGTCCGTCCATCCCCTCGATCGAGATCATGACGAAGAATGTCGAGATGATGGGCCATACCCACAATATCGACACCAGCAAATTGCCGCCCGTCGCCGATCATTTCGAGCGGGTGGGCAAGGCGGCCGGTTTCCTGGTCAACCAGTTCTTCGAATATGACGTAACCGCGCTCAAGCATCAGATTCCGGGCGGGATGATGGGCACGCTGCGCGCGCAACTGGTGCAGCAGAACATGCTCGACAAGCTGCCTGCCGTGCTGGCGGAAGTCGCGCTGGTCCGGCGCGAACTCGGCTATCCCGGCATGGCGACGCCCTTCGCCCAACTGGTCGGCACGCTCGCAGTGCTGAACATCGTCACCGGCAAGCGCTATTCGGTCGTTCCTGACGAGGTGATCCAATATGCGGCGGGCTATTATGGCGATCCGGTCGCGCCGATCGACGCTCATGTCATGGATCAGATCATGGCGAAGCCGCGCGCGAAGGAAATCCTCGCCAATCCGCCCGAACAGCCGGACCTTGCCGAACTGCGCCGCCGTCATGGCACCGGGGAGGATGATGACGAACTGATCCTGCGCGCGCTGGTCCCGGCATCGGACATCGAGAAGATGCGCAAGGCGGGGCCAGTGGCGCGGGATTATCCGACGCTTTCTTCGCCCGAACTGGCGCAGGTGCAGAAGCTGGTGAAGATGGCCAATGCGCCGCTGGTTCAGATCAGGTCCAGCGCGCTCGACCTTACGCTGCGGCGGTAATTTTCATGTCACCCTCACCCTTCCGGCGCTTCGCGCCTCCCTTCCCTCTCCCGGCGGGAGAGGGAAGGGGCCCGCCCGGCGCAGCCGGGTGGGAAGGGTGAGGGCGAATAGCGCCAAGGAAAACCACCTCATGCGAATGATCGACTATTTCGATCGCGGCCTGCGCATCGCCCATGATCGCCCCTGCATGATCGAGGGCGACACGCGGAAAAGCTATGCCGAGGTCGCGACCCGCGTGAACGCCATCGCGGCGCTGCTGATCGCGGACGGCTTCGCGCCCGGCGCCCATGCTGCCGTGCTGAGCGGCAACGCAATGGTCGCGTTCGAGGCGGTGCTGGGCATCCTGCGCGCAGACGGCGTCTGGGCGATGGCCAACAACCGCGCCAGCACGGGCGAGAACGCCTATCTGTTCGACCTGCTCGATATCGACACGCTGTTCATCCATTCCGACGTGGCGGACCGGATCGCGACCTTCCGCAACGAATGCCCCAATATCCGCCGCTATATCGCGCTGGATCGTCCCTTCGCGGAGGCGGATTTCTACCTTGAAGACCGGATCGACCCTGACGCCCCGCCAGTTCCGCAACGCCGCACCGGCGGCGCGCAGGAACTGGGCTTCCTCGCCAATACCGGCGGCACGACGGGGCGATCCAAGGGCGTGATGCTGACCAACGGCAACTGGCAGGCGCTCGTGTCCAGCCTGGTCGCGTCCATGCCGATGACCACACCGCCGGTGAACATGGTGGCTGCGCCCATGACCCATGCGGCCGGCCCGCTCGCGCTTGCCAGCATGGCGCTGGGCGGCACGGTCGTCATCCTGCCCAAATTCGAACCCGGCCCGGTGATCGAGGCGATCGAGCAGCATCGCGTCACCTATATGTTCCTGCCGCCCACGGCGATCTACATGCTGCTCTCGCACCCCGGCGTGGCGCAGGCCGATTTTTCCAGCCTGCAATATATCAGCTATGCCGGCGCGCCCATGTCGCTCGATCGCCTCAAGGAAGCGATCAATGTGTTCGGCCCGGTCATGAACGCCAGCTTCGGCCAGACCGAAGCGCCCATGTGCGTCACCGCAATGCCGCCGCACGAACATCTGAACGCGGCCGGCGATCTCGCCCATCCGGGCAGTTGCGGCCGGCCGAACCTGCTCTCCATCGTCGAGATCATGGATAATGACGGCCATATCCTGCCGCCGGGCGAGCGGGGCGAAATCGTCGTGCGCGGGCCGCTGGTGATGGCGGGTTATTATAAAAATCCGCAGGCGACCGCCGAAGTCTCCACCTATGGCTGGCACCATACCGGCGACATCGGCCTGCGCGACGCGGATGGCTGGTTCTATGTGGTGGATCGCAAGAAGGACATGATCATTTCCGGCGGCTTCAACGTCTATCCGGCGGAGGTGGAAAAGGCGCTGCTCGCCCACGACGCGGTGCAGGATTGCGCGGTCGTCGGCATTCCTGATGAGAAATGGGGGGAGGCGGTGATCGCTTTCGTCGAACCCCGCCCCGGCCAAGAGCCGCAGGAAGCGGCGCTGATCGCCTTCGCCCGCGAAGCGCTCGGCGCGGTCAAGACGCCCAAGCGGATCGAGATCGTCGGCCAGTTGCCACGCACCAACGCCGGCAAGGTTTCCCGCGCGGAACTGCGCAAACCCTATTGGGAAGAGGCGGGGAGGAAAATCTGATGCGCGACGTCCATATCATCGGCGTCGGCATGACGCCCTTCGGCCGTCATATTGATCGCACCCATACGGACTTGGCCCAACAGGCCGTCAGCGAGGCGCTGGCCGACGCCCACGCGAAGTCCAGCGATCTTGGCATGGCGATCTACAGCAACGTCATTCAGGGCTTCTTCGCTGGCGAAATGTCGATCCCCGGCGAATATGCACTGCGTCCGCTCGGCATACAGGGCGTCCGCGTGCTGCATGTGGAGGCTGCCTGCGCCAGCGCGACGATCGGCCTGCATGTCGCGGCCGACTATATCCGCGCGGGCCTGACCGATGTGGCGCTGATCGTGGGCGTGGAAAAGCTCTACAGCGCCGATCGCGAAAAGCGCTTCGCCGTGTTCCAGCAACCGCTCGATGCGGCGGAGGCCCAGCGTTATATCGACGCGACGCAGGGCATGCTGGCTCCCGCACCCGAAGGGCTGGACGGTCCCGGTCCCAATATCATGATGGACGCCTATGCCGCGCAGGCCCGGCTCTACATGGCGACCTATGGCGCGACCCAGCGGCAGATTGCGGCCGTCTCCGCCAAGAACCACATCCATTCGCATTTCAACCCGCTCTCCCAATATCGCAACGCCATGAGCATCGAGGAAGTGCTCGCCGCGCCCAATGTCAGCTGGCCGCTGACGGTGCCAATGTGCGCCCCGATCAGCGACGGTGCGGCGGCGGCGATATTGTGCGCCGGCGCCCTGCTCGGCCGCTTCCCGCAGGCGCGGCCGGTGCGCGTGCTGGCGACGGAATCGCAGAGCGGCAGCGACCGGGCGCCAGACGATTATGCCCGTCACGTCACCCGCATCGTGTCGGCCCGCGCCTATGAAAAGGCCGGCGTCGGCCCGCAGGACGTGCATGTCGCCGAAGTCCATGACGCAAGCTCCTCCGGCGAAATCGTGCAGGTGGAGGCGCTTGGCCTCTGCGCGCCGGGGCAGGCGGGGCATGATGCGGAGGCTGGCGTCACGGCGCTGGGCGGGCGCATCCCGACCAATGTGTCGGGCGGTCTGGTGTCGAAAGGTCATCCGCTGGGCGCGACGGGACTCGGGCAGATCCACGAACTGGTCACGCAGTTGCGCGGTGCCGCCGGAAAGCGCCAAGTGGAGGGCGCGCGTATTGGGCTGGCGGAGAATAGCGGCGGCTTTTACGGGGTGGAGGATGGGCTGAGCGCGGTGACGATCCTCGCGGCGCCATAACCAACATGGAGGACTACCCTACGTCGAAAGCCTCATCCGGCAGCGTATCGACCATCGCGCGCGTCTGCGCGAAAAGTGCTGCGACCGCCGCTTCCGCCTCTTCGACATTCCCCGCATTCACCGTCTGCGCGATCAGTCGATAGCCGTCCGTATGCGAATCCTGCTGCGCGCGGGTCTGGTAGGGGCGGATCTGCGCGCGGAACAGGTCCGCCCGGCGCAACGGCGTCACCCGCGGCAATTCCTGATTGCCCGCCACTTCGAACAGGCAGTCGTAAAAAGCCTGCCGCGCGGCGATATAGCTGCGATGATCACCATCCTCGCCATGGCGTCGGGCCGCTTCCAGTGCGGCGTCCATCAGGCCGCGATTGGCATGGCCTGACGCAGCGCCCAGCCGGGCGGCCAGCCGCACCAGCTGCTCCAGTACCTCCAGCAGATCGCGCACCTCGCGCCGGCTGAGCCGGTTGATATGCGCGCCGCGATAGCGATGGATCGCAACAATGCCGTCACCCGACAGGTGGCGCAGCGCTTCACGCAGCGAAGATCGGCTGATCCCCAGCCGCAGCGTCAGTTCCGCCTCGACCAGATGCTGTCCCGGAACGAACTGGCCGGTGCGGATGCCTGATCGGATGGCGTCCGCGACCTTTTCGGTGGTGCCGATCGTGGTGGGCGCGTTCATGCCTGCACCGGTTCCGTCTCGAACAGCGTGCGGAATCCGGGCAACTGGTCGTGCGCCGTCATGTCGAGCTGCATCGGGGTGATCGACACGGCATTGTCGCGCGCCGCAGCCAGATCATTCCCCTCGGCGGCGCCGCCATCCGGAAAGGCGATCTTGATCCAGTAATAGGGTACATGCCGCTCGTCGATGCGCCCCATCGGCTTGAAGGAGCCAGGCGGCCGCATCCCTTGCGTCGTCACCCGCACGCCGCTCACCTCGTCCAGCGGGCAATGCGGAAAATTCACGTTGACGAAGCTGCCCTGCTTCCATTCCAGATCGAGCAGCCTGGGCAATATCTGCGCGGTATAATGACGCGCCGTGTCCCAATGGACGGGCGTCTGGTACGTCCAGATCTGGCTGAGCGCGATCGACGGAATGCCCAGCATCGCCCCTTCGATCGCTGCCGACGCCGTGCCGGAATAAGTGATATCCTCCGCCAGGTTCGGCCCACGATTGATGCCCGACAGCAGCAGGTCGGGTTTGCGGTCGCCCAGCAGTTCATAGACGCCCAGCAGCGCGCAGTCGGTCGGCGTGCCCTTGACCGCGAAATGTCGCTCGTCGCGTTGCTTGACCCGGATCGGGTAGGACAGGGACAGGCTATGGCCTGCGCCCGACCGTTCCTCGTCCGGCGCAACGACCCACACATCGTCGGTAAACTGACGCACCACCTCTTCCAGTAGCAGGATGCCGGGCGCGTCTATGCCGTCGTCATTGACGATCAATACGCGCGGGTTGGGCTTGGCGGTCACGCATTCTCTCCCGGATCATGGTCTTTGGCCGACACGCTAGATGAGTCGGAGTTTGTCGTCAATATCGTCCGACGATTTCATCTGTCAGATACTTGACAGCACGGCCGCGACCCGGCACATCGATGGGGAGAGCGCAGACTCACAAGACAGGAGAGATGCATGGGGTTGCCCATCGACAATGCGCACAAGGGGCGCCCGCCGGCTTCGCCGCTGGTGGAGGCGACGCTGAGCCTTGTGCAGGAAAGGTTGCACGACCGCTTCGCGCAATCGGGACAGGATTGGGACGCTTTTCGCGCAAGCAGCACGGCCCTGACCAAAGCGGATATGGTCGAAGTCGAACGGCGGCTGCTCGCCACCGGCCATCGCTTCGACTGGTCGGCCGGGATTTCCGTCGCGGAACGACCGGATATCTACAAGTCGCGCGGTGACGGCGATCAGGTGGATGAAAGCTTCTCTCACCCCGACGCGCCGCAGGGCGAACCCGACGCATCGGGCCGCGCGCTAGCCGGCGTGGGCGACAATGTCGTGCGCCACGATGCCGACATCACCGGCATCGCCCGCTTCATCCGCACCAATGAGCGGGTGCTGGACTATCTGACCAACGGCGTTCCGCCCGGCATCATCGCGGTGATCGACGATAGCGGCGGCACGCTGACCGCGCCGATTATCGAACAATTCAGCGGGGTCATCTGCGCGGGCGGCACGGTCCGCTCGCATCTCGGCATCCTGACCCGCGAATATAATATTCCCTGCCTTATGAACGCGAAGATCGCCGGCATCGCCGATGGCGACACGGTCACGATCGAAGCGACAGCGGCCGCCAAGACCACCGAGGATTATCAGCAGGGGGTGGAGCGCGTCGGCCGCGTCTGGCGCCTCGCCAAAGAGGAGGCAACGGCATGATTGATGACCGCGATCTCGTCTTCCACGGCGTCGCCATCAAGCGCCATGCCGGTGCCGCCGCCATCGCTGCGCTGGTCGGCCTGCCCGAACCGCGCGTGTCGACGCTCCTTGCCGACGCGGTCGCGACCGGCCGGGTGGTGGATACGGGTGAAGCCTTCATCCTCGCGCCGCTGACCCGCGTGGCGCTGGAGGCACGCTATGGCCTGCACTTCACGCCGCTGCGGCAGGACAAGGCGTTCGAAGCCGCCTATCTCGCCTTCGAACGGGTGAACAAGACCTTGAAACAGGTCATCACCGATTGGCAGACGATCAGCATCGGCGGCAACAAGGTCGCCAACGACCATAGCGACCGCGCCCATGACGAAGCGGTGATCGACCGTTTGGGCGACGTGCATGAACAGGTAGAGCCGATATTGAAGCAACTCGCCGCCCGCTGGCCGCGCTTGCAATTCTACGCCGGCAAGCTGCTCGCCGCGCTCGAAGCCGCCGAGGATGGCGACCATGCGTGGGTCAGCGACATCCGCCGCGACAGCTATCACACCATCTGGTTCGAACTGCACGAGGATCTGCTCCGCATCATGGGCCGGGTCCGGGAGGAATAATCTGATGTCATCCAACTGGACCGTCCTGCTGGACGGCACGAGCCTGCCCGACCGCAGCCTGATCGGCGGCAAGGCATGGTCGATCGCGCGGATGCGGGGCATGGACCTGCCGGTGCCGCCGGCCTTCGTCATCACGACGCAGGCCTGCAACGCCTATCTGGCGCAGGGGGATTTCCCCGAAGGGCTGGAGGCGGAGATAGAGGCGGGCCTGCAATGGCTGGATGCCGCCACCGGCCGCAGCTTTGGCGGCATGGACAGGCCGCTCCTCCTCTCGGTCCGCTCCGGCGCGGCCATTTCCATGCCCGGCATGATGGACACGGTGCTGAATCTCGGCATAGATGATGCGGCGGAGGCTGCGCTCGCCGCCGAGTCCGGCCTGCCGGATTTCGCCCGCGACACGCATCGCCGCTTCCTCGAACTTTATGCCTCGATCGTACTGAAAAACCCGGTCGAACTAGACCATGAGGCCATGCCGGCCGACTGGCGCGGACAGGTCGACGTGCCCGCTACGCCGCGAGAATGCCTGACCGGTGCGGTTCGCGCCGTGTTCGATAGCTGGAACACGCGCCGCGCGAAGAAATATCGCGAGCACAACAATATCCCGCACGACATGGGCACCGCCGTCACCATTCAGGCGATGGTGTTCGGCAATCTTGACGAGCGCAGCGGCACCGGCGTGCTGTTCAGCCGCAACCCGCTGACCGGCGAGGCTTTGCCCTATGGCGAATATCTGCCCCGCGCGCAGGGCGAGGATGTCGTGTCCGGCAAGTTCACTCCGCTCGCCCTCGACGCCATGCATGATTGCGAACCGGCCGCCCATGCCACGCTGCTGGACGCCTCCGCCCGGCTGGAGCGCGAGCATCGCGACATGCAGGATATCGAATTTACCGTGCAGAGCGGCACGCTCTATCTGCTTCAGGCCCGATCGGCCAAGCGCGCGCCCGACGCGGCGGTGCGGGCAGCGGTGGAGATGGTCGGCGAAGGGCTGATCGATATCGATCAGGCGCTTGCCCGCGTCAGTCCCGAACAGGTGCGCGCGCTGCTGCTGCCGCGCCTTGGCGGCGAGGTGCAGGATGCCGCTGTCGTCGCGCAGGGGGAGGGGGCCTGCCCCGGCGTCGCCTGCGGCACGGTCGTCACCGATCCCGATGAGGCGGAACGGCGCGCCGCCGCTGGCGAGGCGGTGATCCTGGTCCGCGCCACCACCAGCCCCGACGATATCCATGGCATGATCGCGGCGAAGGCGGTGGTGACGGAGCAGGGTGGTTCCACCTCCCATGCCGCCGTCGTCAGCCGCGCGCTCGGCCGCCCCTGCGTGGTCGGTGTCGGCGACGGCAACGGGCCGCAGCTCGGCGCCCTCGTCACCGTCGACGGTGAGACGGGCCGCGTCTATGCGGGCGAATTGCCGGTGGAAATGCCCGACGAGGCGAAGGATGCCCGGCTCACCCAACTCATCGAATGGGCGCGGGACCGCAGCCCGGTGCGCGTCCTGCGCCCGGCTGATGCAGCCGGCCTAGACGGCGTGGTCGATATCGACGCGCTCTGGTCGGGCGGCGAGCCTGATGAACTGCCTGCCCTGCTCCACGGCGCGGCGGCGGCGCGCGGCGCGACCCTCGCCAATCCCGACACTGCCCGCCTCGCGCGCGCACAGGGGGTGCGGACCATCGTGACCGAGCCGGTGCTGCCCGCGCTGCTCGCCCTGCTGGGGGAAGCCGCATGAACGACATCGTCACCGACACGCGTGCCTTGCTGCGCCTCTTCCGCCAGTCCGGCTATGGCGATATTCACCTGCGCACGGACGATTATGAGCTGTTCGTCGCCAGGCCTGGCGGTGGCGCCAACCCGCTCCGTGCGCCGATCGATCGAGCCGCTGCGGTGCCGGAGTCTGCTCCCCCGATCGAGGCGACCGGGGCCGAACAGGTGATCGCCGCGCCCCATATCGCGTCCTTCGTTTTCGCTCTGGCGGTCGGGAGCACGGTGGCCGCCGGCGATGCCGTCGCGCGGATCGAACTGCTGGGCGAGCCGATCGACCTGTTTGCAGAGCAGCCCGGCATGATCACGGAAGTCCTCGTCCAGCCCGGCGCCCTGATCGAATATGCCGTCCCGTTGGTCCGCTTGCTGGCAGCCTGATCCTGCCGGTCCGGCTGTCGTTTGCGGGGGAGGCGACCGGCGTTTCGTAGGATGTCCGCTAACGACCAGAAATGGACGGTTAGACGCGTTGCCATATCGCTCGAAAGCGGCCATTCCACACCCGTCACCCCAGCGAAGGCTGGGGTCTCAGGCGGTCATAGAATAAGATGCATTATATCCAGCCAATCGGGATTGCTCTCCTCAATCAGTCGGATTTTCCAGTCTCGCTTCCATGCCTTGAGCGCCTTTTCGCGAGCAATGGCCAATGTGATGTCATCATGCATTTCCACCAGAACGAGGCGCGTCAGGCCATATTTCCTACAAAAGGCCGAGCCAGTCCCGCTGCGATGCTGCTCGATACGCGCCGCAAGCTCAGCAGTATCCCCGATATAGAGCACGCCTCTCGGCTTGTTGGTCATAATGTAAGTGCAACCGCCTCGCGCCATACCCAACTGTCGCGCACCACGCCCTGAGATGCCAGCCTTCGCTGGCATGACGCTTAATTTATATCGCCTGCCATATAGTCACGCGAGATAATCCGCCA
>NZ_QJQX01000019.1 GCF_013393185.1 Sphingobium lactosutens
GGTCGTGTCCCGCGGGGTGGTGTAGGAAGGTTTCCCTGAGAGGGTGGCCACCGTCGATCTTCTGGTAGGGTTCGGATGCGAACTCGAACCTGGAGAAGAAGACGATGACCGAGGACAGAATGGCCCTTGTCGAGCTGATTGAGCAAGGGGCTGATAGCGATTTGGTGCGTGAGATGCTGGCTTTCGCCGCAGAGCGTATGATGGATCTCGAGATCGAGGCGAAGACGGGCGTGCCTTGCGGATCACGCAGCCCGGAGCGGCTGAACCACCGCAACGGCTACCGCGAGCGGGGTTGGGATACGCGAGCTGGCCGGATGATCTGGCGATCCCGAAGCTGCGCAAAGGCAGTTACTTCCCGAGCTTCCTGGAGCCACGCCGCACCGCCGAGAAGGCCTTGGCGGCAGTGATCCAGGAAGCCTACGTCCACGGCGTTTCGACCCGTTCGGTCGACGATCTGGTCAAGGCGATGGGCGCCAGCGGTGTTTCAAAGAGCCAGGTCAGCCGTTTGGTTGCCGAGATCGACGAGCGGGTGAACGCTTTCCTCACGCGACCGATTGAAGGCGAGTGGCCCTATCTATGGATCGACGCCACCTACCTCAAAGTGCGCGAGGGCGGACGGATTGTCTCGACGGCGGCGATAATCGCGGTGGGCGTCAACACCGATGGCCGACGCGAGGTTCTGGGCGTGGCCACCGGCCCGTCGGAAGCCGAACCTTTCTGGAAAGCCTTCCTGCGCTCTCTGGCTGACCGAGGCTTGCGCGGTGTGAAGTTGGTCATCGCCGACGATCACAAAGGGCTGCGCGCTGCCGCCAGCAAGGTATTTTCCGCGACCCAGCAGCGCTGCCGGGTGCACTGGATGCGCAATGCGTTCGCCCATGCGGCGCCGAAACAACGACCCGCTGTCATTGCCATGATCAAGACCATCTTCGCGCAGGAGACGGCCGAGGCGGCGCAACAGCAGTGGGACCAGGTTACCGATGCCCTGCGCGAGAAGTTTCCAAAGCTGGCCGACATGATGGACGCATCACGCGAGGACGTGCTCGCCTACATGGCCTTCCCCAAGGATCATTGGGCGCAGATCGCCTCCACAAATCCACTGGAAAGGGTCAACAAGGAGATCAAGCGAAGGGCAGACGTGATCGGCATATTCCCGAATAACGCTGCCGTCGTTCGTCTCGTCGGAGCACTCATGCTGGAGCAAAACGATGAGTGGGCGGTATCGCGCCGCTACATGACACTGGAAACCCTCGGCTCGGTGAGCCATAACCCTATTGTCAGCTTGCCAGCACTGGCAGCCTGACCTGAAGTCGATCCTGCCGTGGATCGACGGTTCCTACACCACCCCGAGGGACACGACC
>NZ_QJQX01000020.1 GCF_013393185.1 Sphingobium lactosutens
GGGGTTCTCGTGACGGCGGTGCAAAAAGTGCCGCTAAGCAAGTCATTGAAACATAGCCATAAAAGCCGCAAGAAAATTATAACTCATTGATATTGTTGTGCAGCGAGGTTTCTCGACCTTCAGCCGGCGGTGTGTAGGGTCTTTCCTGGGAGGGCCGAGTCGTGGATGCGCCGTTTCGACAATATCTTGGCTGGGAACGGTTTCCGGAGAATTTAACCGAACCCGAAGTCGCGCATTTCTTTTCGCTTTCCGAGGATGATCGGCGAGCCGTCCACCGCCGCCGGCGACCGTTAAACCGGTTGGGTGTGGCGCTGCAGGTTGGTTTTCTGCGGCTCACGGGAGCGCCACTCAATTCCGTGGAGATGATTCCGTCGCAAGTGCTGGCTCATCTCGGCGCCGAGCTTGGGATTGCACCGCCCCGGCTTACCTCAATCCGCGCGCTTTACCGCCGCCACCGCACGCTGTTCGAGCACCAGGACGCGGCAAAACAGGCGCTGGGTTTGCGCGACCTCACCGAGCACGGGGAACGCGCGTTGAATGGCTTTCTGCGGCGCGAGGCCAGCGACAAATTCCTCGTGGACGAGTTGGAACAAGCCGCGCGCGCATGGCTCCGTGATCACCACTATGTCCAGTTGCCAACGCGACGGCTGAGGAGTTCTGCATCAGGCGCCCGGCGCCATCACGATGGCGGCCTGTTGGCCGGCGCGGTAGCCGCAGTGGGGATGGAACAGACAAAGGCCTGGCCGCTTGAGCTGTCGGAGACAATGCCAAACGGCAAGACGCGGTTGGAATGGCTTCGAGACAGTCCCGCGTCCCGTAAAACCAAAGGCCTCGCCAACCATATCGCGAAGATCGATTTTCTGAAGAAACTTGGGGCCGATAGGCTCCAACTTGGCTTGGCGGCCGGAATGCTGAAGGCCCAGGCAAGATCAATGCTCTACCGCAAGCCTGCGACGCTCAAGCGGATGCGCGGTGAGCGAAAGACCATTGAAATAGCCTGCTTTCTGCGCTTGCAACTGCTGCGTCTCACGGATGACGGTCTTGGGATGATCGACTACCGGATCGCCGATCTCTGGCGTCAGGCCCGAACCCGCGCCGAGGCGGCGGTCGAGGACGAGCTGCGCCGACATCAAGCGTTGGTCTTGCAATTGGCAAGCCTTGTCGATGACGAGAACACCTCCGCTTCCGTCGTGCGCGACCAGATGCGCATCATGTTGGCACCGTTCCTGCCGGCCGGCGCGCACGGTCCATCCACGAAGGTTGGCCGGGTCCGGCGGGAACTGGCGACGGCAGGCAGAGGTGCGAGTGAGTTGCTGGGCGCGGCGGCGTCGATCAGCCTGGATCTACCGTCGACGCACCCGCTTGCGCAGGCACTGGCGACACTGAACCGGGTGGCGGCTTCGGAAATGGGGCGATTGCCGGAAGGCACCGCCAATCCATTCGGCCGGACGTGGGCGCTCCTCATCGATCAACCGGACCGCGAGGCCGCCTTTGGCAGCTATAGGGCGGCGGCGCTCATGCTGCTCAAACGCTCTCTCCGCAATGGGCAGGCTAGCGTCGACCACAGCCTGGAACACCGTGCCCCTGAGGACCGCCTGATCCCAAAGGCGCAATGGCAAAAGGAACGAGCACGGTTCGTGCGAAACCTCGCGGTGTCAGCCAAGCCGGAAGCGACCATCCGCTGGATCAAGGATGAACTCACGACCGCCCTGAAAGCCATCGATGCGGCGGTATCGAGGGGCGATATCCGGATTGAAAACGACCGATTGGTCGTTCCAAAACTCAAGGCGGCTCCCGAAGACGAAAGGCTCAAGGGCATTCGCCGCGAACTGTTCGCCGGCGTCGGAAAGATCCAGTTACCGGACTTGCTGATCGCCATCGATGCCACCACGCACTTTTCCTGGGCCCTGTTGGGCAGGTCGCCCCGAAGCGAGCATGAGCTCATAACCCTCTACGCGGCCCTGATCGCCTTGGGTTCCGATCTGACTGCCGCCGACATGGCGCGCATGACGCTCAATATTGAAGCCGACGCAGTCGGCGAGATGATGCGCCGCATCGAGGCAAATGGTCGATTGCCGGCGGCCAACCGCTTGGTGCTTGATCATTTCAGGACGCTTCCAGTCACAAGGCTGTGGGGAGGCGGAATTCAGGCATCGGCCGACATGATGAGCCTTGATGCAACCCGCCGTCTCTGGACAGCCCGCCATGATCCGCGGCGGCGCACTCCGGCAGTCGGAACGTACACCCATGTGCTCGACCAGTGGGTGATCCTGCATGACCAGGCCGTCGTTCTGAACCGACGGCAAGCCGGGGCCGCTATCGAAGGGGCTCTTCGCCACGAAGCCGTCGATCTCCACCGTGTCGCGGTGGATACGCATGGCCACACACATTTCGGCATGGCGCTGGCCAATCTCGTGGGGTTTGATCTCGCCCCGAGGCTTGCCGGGATGAATAAACGCAAGCTCTATCTCCCACGTGGCCTCGATGTACCTGCCAGCTTGCGGCCAATTGTGAGCGAGACCGTCTCAACCGGCGCCATCACCCGGGGATGGGATCCGCTCCTGCGGATTGCGGCATCGACCAAGAGTGGCTGGTGTTCGGCGACCTACGTTCTGGACCGCTTTGGCAGCGCCGCGCGGGGCGATGAGGCGTTTCAGGCAGGGGATGCCTTCGGCAGGCTGTTACTGACCCGCTTCCTGGGCGCTTATCTCGGCGATCCGGCGTTCCGTGGGATGAACGACGCTTTGCTCAGCCAAGGCGAGTCGGTCCACACCCTGCAGCGCGCGATCTATTCCGGGCCGATCGGCGCACGGCATGGCCGCACGCCCGAGCAAATGGCCGCGATATCATCAGGCCTGACACTGCTTACCAACGTTATCATGACGTGGAACGCGACCCGGATCGGTGAGATTCGAGCGCGAATGCCGGACACCTTTCCGGATCATCACATCATGCACATCGCCCCCAATGCGCACGAGCATATCAACACCAAAGGCGTCATCACCATTGACGTTTCACCACACCGGGATCGGCTCCTGGGCGAGAAACCGCCAGTGGCCGCGATCAGGAGCGTAATATGAAAAACCTCCGTAGTGTGGAATATCAACCACTTACGGGGACGAAGTCGGAGTTATATGAACAAAGTCAATGGGTTGCTTAGCGGCACTTTTTGCACTGCCGTCACGAGGACCCCCCTCCGATCTCGCCACCGCGCTCGAGTATGTCAGCCTTCCCCGAGGTGCGCCACACCAGGCTCAGGGTCAAATCAGCAGTTTGATGTCGTTCGGTGAGAGGATCCTCTCCCATTCAGGCCCAGTTTCTTTCCGTGTCGATTAACAACGCCCCATCTCTCATGAAGCAGACATTGCGGGCTAGGGATCTGCTCGCGGGAAGGTACTATATGATCACGATCTATCATCTTGGCGTTTCACAATCCGATAGGATCGTCTGGTTGATGGAAGAGTTGGGCCTGCCCTACCAGCTTGAATGGTTTGATCGCGGCGCGGACGGGTTGGCACCGCCGGAATATCTCGCCCTACATCCCGCCGCCATGGCGCCCGTCATCAAGGACGGCGACGGGGTTCTCGCCGAGTCGACCGCCATTGTCCAGTACATCGCCCACAGATATGGCGGCGGCAGACTGACCGTTTCGCCTGATGCCGACAATTATGCCGATTATCTCTTCTGGCTGGAGTTCAACAACAATGCCCAGTCGGCTTGTTCGTGAAGACCGCGCTTGAGAGTACGGGCACTGGGCATGATGGTGGAATGCTCGGCAAGGTGGCACGTCGTCGCAGGGAAGGCCTGTTCCGTCATATGGACGACCGGCTGGCTGAACATACCTACCTCGCGGGTCAGGATTTCACGCTTGCCGACATCATGTCGGCCTTTGCCGTAACGACGCTGCCAACGCTTATCGGTGAAAGCCTGGACGATTATAGCAACATCAAACGCTATGCGCAGCAGATTGCCGCGCGGCCTGCTTGGCTAAAAGCTATGGAGATCGCGGGCCCCAAGGCTAAGCGCCCCCATAGCTAAATTGTCGTCCGCTCATTTACTCTCGGATCGGGTGCTCAGATTTGCGCCGCGCCGCCATCGACGCAAAGGTCAATTCCGGTGACATAGCTGCTGTCAGACGACGCAAGGAACAATGCGGCGCCCGCGATCTCTTCACCTTCACCTGCCCGGCCCAACGGCGTCATCTCGGCCTGCATTGCGTCGATCGCCTCCTCTGAATAGTTGGCCAGCGTTAGCGGCGTCTTGATCACGCCAGGGCTCAGGGTGTTTATCCTGATCCTGCGATCCTTGAGTTCGGCGGTCAGCGACCGCGCCAGCGATCGCAATCCCGCCTTAGTCGCGGAATAGACGCTAAAGCCGGGAATGCCCTTCCGGGCCGTCATCGACGCGTTGAGGATGATCGAGGCGCCTTCAGGCATGAGCGGCAGCAATGTCTGGACAGTGAAGAACGTGCCCTTCAAGTTCGTCCCGACGATGGCGTCGAATTCGGCTTCGGTGACATGTCCGAAATATCCCGAGTCCCCTCGGCCGGCATTGGCGAACAGCACATCGACCCGCCCGTGATTGCTCCTGATTTGCTCATGGAGGCGATTCAAATCGGTAAGACTGGCGATGTCGCCCGCGAACCCGCTGATGGCTCCTCCGATCGCGGCGGCGGCTTCGTCCAGGGCGCTCTGATGGCGACCCGTGATGATGACGGTCGCGCCCTCGGCCACGAAGCGTCTTGCTGTGGCCAGGCCCATCCCGCTGGTGCCTCCGGTGATGACGGCGACTTTGCCTTCAAGCTTCATCCTATACTCCTTCAAAGATCATCCGGGCCGTGCGCGCCGCTTCGGCTTGCTGCCCCGAACAGGATTCCGTTTCATTCTCGGGCCCGGCGGATTCCACGCAGGCGTGCAGCCATGCGCACATCCGATCGACTTCCTGCCCGATGAGATCCTCGTCGCGAAAGCTGCTTGCCAGCGTCGCCACGCCCTGGCTGCGGGCAAGAAAGATGCATCGCCAGCGCGTCGGCGTCCCGACCGGGGCCCAGAGGCGTGGACTGCCCACGAAGCCATGTCCTGAACAGCATAAAGAGTGCGTTTGCTTCTGGTCGCGCCGGGTGGCTGAGCTTCCCGAGCTCGCCGCGCAGCGTACCGATCGGGCAGCCATAGGTCCTATGTCGGACCGATTGGCGATCATGTTGTTGATGAAGCTTCTGATATGGTCAACGGCGGTCGCGCCGTGTCTCGCGAAATAGGTGGATAAGCGCGGGCAGGTTTCTGTCATGAGGGCACTGCATCAACATTCAGACGAGGATCATGGCTAAGCAGAATAAGAGCTTCTCCGCTTGACCGCTTCGAGGACATCTAGTCATCGGCAGCGCCCATGATGGCTCAAACGATGCAATTGGCGAGCCCGCCATCGCAAAGGATGGTCTCCCCGGTCGTGAAGCCGGCCTGCACCGAACACAGATAAGCAACCAGCCCCGCCACCTCACTCGGTTGCCCGATGCGTCGCGCCGGCGTGCTCGCCATCAGCATTTCTAGCAATTGCTCTTGTCGCGCACCGCTACTGTCGGCGAGCTCCTCTCTGAAAGTCCGTGAGGAGATCGTATCGATCGAACCCGGCGCCACGGTATTGACCGTGATGCCAAAAGGCGCGAGTTCGGCGGAAATCGTCTTGGAAGCCGAAGCGGCTGCGGACCTTGAAATATTCGCCAGCGCATAGTCGAAACCAAGACCCCCTCGGGCGGGCTGCTTGGTCACCATCGACCCGATCGTCACAATTCTACCCCAGCTCTTCTCCCTCATATGCGGATAGACAAGCCGGACCATGTGGATGAAGGCCAGAACGACCTCGCTCAACGCTTTCTCGAATAGTTCGGGCTCAAGATCTATGAAACTTCCAGTTGGAGGCTGCGGCGGCGAGAAGATCGCGATGTCCGCAGGCCCAAGGGACGCCCGCATCGTTTCGAACACCGGCTCGAAGGCCCGCGGATCCGAAAGGTCGGCGCGAATCCCAATAGCTTGAGCGCCGATCTCTCGTAATGCCTTCACCTCGGCGTCCAGATCAGCGTCATTGCGCGCCGCGATAGCGACGTTGCAGCCCGCGCGCGCCAATTCCCGAGCGACAGCCTGGCCAATCCCCTTGCTGCCGCCCATCACGAAGGCGGTCTTGTGTCTTATTCCAAGGTCCACCGCTGATCCTCCGCCTTCTCTGCCAAATCCGCCATGTTTCTCAGCCGGCGCGACAGACGAGCACTGGCTGTGTTGAGCCGCTGCGCGCCGCGTCCGTCACGACCTACGTCAGGGTACGCGCTGGAGCATGAGTTCGTGCGGTCCCCAAAGCGTCCAGTTGTCGCCATAATCTATGCTGACGATCTCCACCTTTGGTAGAACGTCGAGCAGGTGGTGGAAAAAGGCATGGATCTCGGTACGCGCGAGGTGAAGGCCGATGCATTGATGGACCCCCCAGCCAAATGCGAGATGCGCCGATGCGTTCGGGCGCCGGATGTCGAAACGCTCAGGATCCTCGAACATGGCCGGGTCGCGGTTGGCCGCGCCTGTCAGCAGGAAAATTTCTTCTCCCTTCGGGACCGCGCGACCGCCCACGACAACATCGTCCGCCTCGACCCGCCGGCTGATCACCTGATTGGCCGGATGAAGCCTGAACACTTCCTCGATCGCGTTGGGCAACAGGTCGCGATCGCGCCGAATTTCGTCCAGCACTTCAGGATGCAGGAGCAATTGCACGAGCATATTGCCCATGAAGCGGGCGGTCGTGTCCAGCGCCGCGAGAAAGAGATTCAGCAGATTATCGACGGCGGCCCGCGAAGTGATGTCGCCGCCGTGCGACGCGCTGACCATCATGCTGACCAGGTCGTCAGGCTCGCCACCGTCCGCTATGCGAGCGGTCCGATCTGCGACCTGCTCTTCGAGAAACTCGTACACTTCGCGCTTGACGCTTTCCCTGTGCAGATAGCGGGGATCATCCACGGGAATGGCCAGCTGGGCGGCATTGGCAAGGACGTTGTTCCAGCGCCTGAAATCGTCGCGTCGGTCCTTCGGCACGTCCATGAGGTGCGTGATCGCGGTGACGGTGATTTCCTGAAAGGCAGGCACGATATCGACCGTCTCTCCCGCTTCGAGTCGCGCGATCATCGGAGCCAGCGTCTCCTCGGAGATGGCGCGCAGCCATGAGAAACGATCGGCGCTCTCTTTTGCGCTGAAGGTCTTCGCCCACACACCCCGGGCGCGATTATGATCGGCGAAGTTGACGAACAACATGCCCTCGGGGCCAAATGCCTCCTTGAGAGCGGTCTCTTGATTGCTGAAACTTCGGTCGTTCGAGAGGATGCGGCGCACGTCCTGATAGCGCCAGAGCATCAGCCGCTGAACTTGACTGTTCCATATGGCGTCGCCCAGCGGGCGAATTCGTGCGAGCTCCGCATAAGGATCCTTGACGACTTCCGAGAAGCGGAAGTCAACGTCGATCGAAGCGCCTGACTCCACGGGCGTATTGCCTTCTTTCATCATCCTTCATCTCCTGAAAGACCGGGAGCGCAAGCTCCCTGTCCAGCGCAATCATGATCGGTGACCAAGAAGCGGGCATCCATGCTCACCGCCCGACCGGCTAAATGGTTTCAGTCGAGGCAAATCACCGCCCTTCCCTTCAACTGGCCCGTCCGAAGGCGCGCAAAAGCCTCGTCGATGGCGTCGAGGGCGAAAGTCTCTTTATCGATCCGGACCCTGCCGGTCGCCGCGAGCGTGCAAAGATCGAAGAGATCCTTGCGCGTGCTGCCCATCGACACGGCGAATTCGCACCCTGTCGCCATATGGCCCCAGCCGACCCGCAATGTCCCGCCCCCCATGCCCACCAGGGCTATGCGCCCCATGGGCCGCGAAACCGCCGAGGCAAGATCCAGACTGCCCTGGCTCCCGACGAAGTCGATGATCGCGTCTGCACCGGCGCCACGGGTCAGATCCATGATCTGCTCCCGCGCGCGGTCATCCGCGTCGATCGCCACATCGGCTCCCAGTTCCAAGGCGTAGGCCTGCCTATCTCGCGCTCTGTCGACGGCAATCACGGTAGCGGGAGAGAGGAGTTTCAGGAACTGAACGCCGAAACTTCCCAGACCCCCGACGCCGATGACCACCGCCGTCGAACCCGGTTTCAACCGATGGAGCACCGACTGTACCGCTCTATAAGCCGCCAGCCCCGCATCCGTAAGCGGCGCGACAGACACAGGATCGAGCGAGCCGATCGGGACGACGTCGCGGCGAGGAACCACGAGATATTCCGCCAGCCCGCCATCCAGCCCGAGACCCCGCGTCAGCGTCACGGCGCCTCGGGCGAAGGTTCCGCAATGCTGTTCCGCGCCCTCAAGGCAATAGTCGCAAAAGCCACAGGAATGAACATGGTGAACCGCGACAGCATCGCCTTCGGCAAGATCGAGCACGCCTGGGCCGCAGGCATCGACCAGCCCCGCATTCTCATGGCCGAGGGTGAACCCTGCAGGCACAGCAGTGGCATATGGTTCCTCCCCCGCGCGCGCCTCCATAAGGTCGAGGTCGGACCTGCACAGGCCAGCCCCCTTCATGCGCAGCCTGACTTCGCCAGGGCCGGGCTCTGGAACCGCAACGTCCACGAATTCGGGAGCCTTGCCCCATTCGAGCAAGCGATAGGCTCGCATTAGCGCCATGGAACGATCTCCTTTATTTTGTGAATGCCGCTGCTGGCCGTCATCTGCCGCTTGTCGGCATCAAAGCTTGTAATCGATGCGAGCGCCGATCTGTCGCGGCGGAGAATAGCCGACCCCATCGCCGAAGACGGAAAGCAAGGTGCTCTGGAAATAGGCTTTGTTGGTCAGGTTCTTGACAAAGACGGCAAAGCGGAAATGGCTGCCGGCCGGATGAATCCCCGCCTGGCCGCCGAGCACGGCATAAGCGTTCGTTTTGACCCGCCCAAGAAGCTCCCAGCTATGCTGGCTGGCATAGGTCATGTTGAGGCTCGCATCGATGTCCCCAAGCCCGATCGTCTGCGAATAGAGGATCGAGGCGTTGCCCGACAATTTGGGTGTCTTGAGCAGCCGCAACCCGCTGGCGTCAAATCCCGCAATCGGTGTCAGGCCGGTAGCGCTGGCAGGCAGGGCATAGGCGGTGGCGTTACGGAATTCCTTGTATTTGGCGTGCGGAACCCAAGACCCGCCCCCCTTGATACTCCAGCTGTCGGAGAAACGCAGATCCAGATCGAAATCCAGACCATAGATACTGGCGCCCTTCGCATTAGCGAGGAAGGCGGCCTGGCCGTTGAAGAACTGCACCTGCAGATCCTCGATCCGGTAGTAGAAACCGGCAAGGTTGAAACTGACATTGCGCGTTCCGAGCTTGAAGCCTGCCTCATAGGAGTTGAGCTTCTCCGGGTTCGCAACGCTGTCGGTGAAGGCACCGGAGTCCAGAACCCCGGATTTGAAACCCTTGCTGAAGGTCGCATAGATATTGGCATGAGCCGAGAGATCGTAGCGCGCGGAGAGCCGTGGCAGAAAAGCCGTGAAACTGCTCTTCCCATCGGGCGCGGGAAATGCCGCCCGGGCCAGAGAGAAGCTCGCGCGGCCAAAGCCTGCTTTCGATTCCCAGCCATATCGGCTGCCGGCGATGAGATGCAGACGCGGGGTCGCGTTCCAGGTCAACTCGCCGAAGCCCGAGATCGCCTCCGATGTGATGAAACCGTCATTGCCGATCGCCGGATTGGAAAGCGACGCGGAGCCGTCCGCCCGGACCGGCGGATTGATGATCGCGCGCGCGAACACCTTGTCGTAGAAATAGAAGGAACCCACCACAAAGCTCAGGTCGCCCAGATCCTTGGACGTGAACAGAACCTCCTGCTGGAAACCCTTGTTGTTCACATTTTGCGCGAAGGTCAGGCAATTGAACGTAGCGATGCAGCTTGGACTGTAGGTGCCGTCGATCGACACGAGCAGGAAGGCGTCATTCTTCTGAAAGCTCGATCGCGAGGACAAAGTGCCCCAGTCGCCGATTTCGGCTTCTGCCAGCAGAGATATTCCGCGCGTTCTGACCCGATAATCCGGTTTGGCGTCGCTTGCGAAATGCCACGGCTTGGTGGGCACGATCGCGTCAGCATAGGCAGCGCCGGTCGAGACTCCGTTCAATGGCTGAAAAGCCTCGGCGGCGCGATCGCGCGACTTGCTGTAATAGCCGGTGAGAAGGAAGCGAAGTCCATCCTGAGGTTCGAACAGCAATTTTGCGCGAACCGCCCAGTTGCTGCCGTCCCCGTAGCTTTTGCCGGTGCGGTCATTTGTGAGATAGCCGTCCGATGAGCGATAGGTGGCCGACAGGCTGCCCGCCAGCTTGTCGCCCGCCAAGCCCCCGGTGATGAAGCCATTGGCTGAAAATTCATTGGCGCTCTTTGCGCCACGGCCCGCATATACTCCGTCCGAAACCGATGCGTCGGCGCTCGTATCGAAGCTGGGTCCCTTGGTGTGCAACACTATCGCGCCGGCATTGGCGTTGCGCCCGAAAAGCGTGCCTTGCGGTCCCTTGAGGACTTCTACACGCTCGGTGTCGGGAAGATCGAGGAGAACGGCGAACTGGCTGGGCTGATAGACGCCATCAACATAGATCGCGACCGGCGTTTCGCCGCCGGGTTGTGTCAGGGTCGTACCAATGCCCCTAATCGTGGGAAACACGATCCCGCCGCCGTGCGAGAAGGTGAGGCCCGGCGTAACTTGGGCCAGTTCGGAAACATTCGAAATGTTGGCCCGGCTGAGATCCTGCGCCGTCTGAGTAACGATAGATATAGGAACGTCCACAAGTCGTTCGGACTTGCGGCGAGCGGTCACGACAATTGAACCAAGATCATCGCCGGATGCCTGCACGGCGCCATCAGCGTCCGCTTTGACCTCCTGCCCGCGTGCAACGCTAGGCAAGACCGACAAGGCCGTCATGACCGTCAAGGCGCAGGTTGCCGCTCGCATCGAATACTCTCCCTATTTCCGTTCTGCCATATGGTGGCGGACGTCTGTCTATTTATGACTTATGAGTCATGTTTGAACAATCGAGCATTCCGATGTCAAGGAACGATTGACACGAAAGTCCCGACGTGGACCTTACGCCTTGCCGGTCGACACTGCATTTCAGTGACTTTTGTGGTGATTTGACGCCAGAGGTCGGCACGTGGGGTGATAGCATGACGAATTTTTTGATGAACCAACGTTCAAATATGATTGCATATTCCGATATACGGGGCGATGATGCCAGCCTTGACTGGAAAAAGCGAAGCCAGCAACACGCCAGAACAGCCGGAGAGATCATGCCTGAAAATTCGATTCCGCTTGAGGATCGGGCCGCCATCTGGGACCTCATTGCGCGATATTCTTTCGCAATCGACAGCCGCGATGTGGAGGCGGTACTTGCCTGTTACACCGATGAGGCCGAGTTTCGCTCTGCCGATGGCGCGATGCATGCGCAAGGGAAGGCCGCGCTACGGGCCATGCTGACCCAGGAACTGCCCAGGGCAAAATTCCAAAACCATGTGATGCATCATAATCTGACGACGCCCGGAGTGTGCAAGGACAGCGCGAATGGACTTGTCTCTGCTCATGTCGAACTCGATTATGGCTCCGGCATGCAGATTTTCAGCGCGCGCTATGAGGATCTTTACGCCCGCAGTTCCGGAGAGTGGCGGTTCCAGCGCAGGCAGATCACATTCCTGAACGCTCCGTGACGCGGGGTATGGCGATGCATGACGCCCGATCGGACGCACGGGCGCATTCCATGCCCCGATCCGAGCATATAGTGCCAATCGACGCAAGCCTAGGTCCGGATACCCAATTTAATAACAAATTCTGATCTAGATTAGATGAGATAGTTTACTCGATCGGTTGAATATTATTTTATTGTAATTTTGTTTCATGAATAAATCTCGACAATCGTAAATTCCATTCTCGATTCTTATGGCATGTGTTCGAAAAAAATAATACTCTTGTCGACATCTAATGTTCAGTCATATGACTGAACGACATGAATAATACATATAAGGGGAGAGATTAGGGTGGGCTTTGATTCAGTGATCCGATTGCGTTTGCTCGCGGCCGTCACTTTGCCGACCGCCTTAGCGCCCTGCAGCGCCATCGCGCAGTCAACCGCGCCCCCGCAACAGGCGGTTAAGGCCGCCGGCATCGTGCAGGACAGCGCGAGCGTTGGAATCCAGGACATCGTCGTAACCGCACAGCGCAGGTCGGAACGCCTTCAAGACGTCCCGATCACGATCAACGCCTTCTCGGCGGCTGACCGCGAACGTTTCGCCATTACGGAAGCGCAAAATCTGCAGTTCGTGACGCCGGGACTCACTTTCCCCAACAACGACGCCACGATTAACCCTTACATTCGCGGGCGAGGCACGGCCTATTCCGGCCAGGGCCTGGAGGGCAGCGTCGCCGTTTATGTGGACGATATCTATCAGCAGTCGCAGCTCGGCACCGGCGGACTGTTCGATACGGCACAGATACAAGTGCTCAAAGGTCCCCAAGGCACGCTGTACGGCCGCAACGCCACCGGCGGCGCCATCCTCATCAATACAAGCGACCCCGACTTCAAGAATTCCGGCAGCATCTTGCTGGGCTACGGAAACTTCCACATGCTGCGCGCTGAAGGCTTCCTGAACATCGCCGCGTCGGACAATCTAGCGGTCCGGATCGCCGGTGCCACGGACAAGAATGACGGCTTTCTCACCAATATAGTCTATTCCGAGCGCGGCGGCCGTGCCCGGAACTATGCGGCGCGGGTCAAGGCGCTCTGGGAGCCAGGCAATGGTTTCAGCATTCTGGCGAAGGGGGAAATACAGCAGCGCAACATAGCCTATATCCGGCAGCTTTCGCACGACGCTTCGGGCGCCCCGACCGGGCTTTCCTTCTATGAGACATTCCAATCACCGCAGAGGCGCAATTTCCTGAAGGTCCGCGCCTGGCAGATGGCCGCAACGGCGAAATATGAGGGCGATAGCTTCTCGATCACCAACAATTTTAGTTACAAGAAGATGCAAAATCCGACCTGCGTGGACAATGATTTCACGCCGGGCGAGGTGTTCGTATATTGTGACGAGACGCGTTTTCTTGGCCGCGACATCATACCCAATACCTTTCCCGGCGCGCCGCAGAACACGGACGCCGGCTCCTACGACAAGACGTTCATAGACGAGCTGCGCGCGGCGACCTCCTTCGATGGCCCGCTCAACTTCATTGCCGGCACGAACTACCAGCGATCCAAGGCGCGGCTGACGGGTGTTCTGGGCGGATCGTTGTTCGCCGGAATATTCCCCGTGTTCGACAATTATGTGAACACGACATCCTACTCCTTCTATGGTGAAGGCACCTACCACGCGACCGAGCAACTCAAGATCACCTTCGGGGGCCGGTACAGCAAGGATAGCAAGGTCCAGAAAGTATTTGACAATGCCGACGTGGGCTTCATCATTCCTACGCCTCTTCCAGCCAATGGTGCCTATCGACAGAGCGGAAGCTGGGACAATTTCACCCCGCGGCTGGTCGTCGCCTACGATAGTGGGCCCTCCAATTTCTACGTCAGCTATTCCAAAGGGTTCAAGGCTGGCGGCTTTAATAGTCCGGTATCAGTGATCCAGCCGGCACTGCGGCCGGAGACTATCCGCGGTTTTGAAGCAGGGACAAAGCTGCGCCTGCTCGACAATCGCGTTCGCTTCGATCTCGCCGCCTTCCACACCAAGGCGTCGGACATCCAGGTCGCCCGGGTGGAGGTCAAGACCGGAAGTGGCGGCGTCGTGCAGGAGAATGCCGGCGGCGTGAAGGCGTGGGGCGTGGAAGCCAACATCGATATCGTCGCTTCGGATCGCTTACGCCTACAGGGTGGCATGGCCTATCTTCACTCTCGCTACTCTCGCTACGAGAATGCCTCGGTGGTCAATCTGGTGGGGGGCGTCTTGCAGTTGGCGTCAGCGGACCTGAGCGGCACGCGAACACCCAATTCACCCGACTGGACAGCCAACGGAAGCGCGACCTACAATTTTCCCATCGCCTCAGATTGGCAAGGCGATGTGACGTTGCTCGGTCGATATTCCAGCTCCTACGACTTCGCGCCTGGCGGTGGCGGCAACCTCCATTTCGACCGTCAGGCCGCCTTTACGATTTTCAATCTGACCGGGCGGGTAAGGTCCCAAACCAGCGGCATCACACTCTCCTGGTATGTCTCCAACCTGTTCGACAAGAAATATTATGACCAGGTCACCACCAACGGCGGCGTGGGCGTCGTGGCGCAGCCTGCCCTTCCCCGCACATACGGCGGCGCGGTCAAGTACGATTTCTAGAATGATCGGAGGCGGGCAGGCACTGCCCCTTTCGCTCAATCGAAGGCCGTGGAACAGGCCTTCGAGCGGATTTGGAAGCCTGGGGGGGGGCAATCGCGCCCGCCTGGCACGCAGAGGATGGAGGCCAATGTGGATGAGCATCTCAATTTGAACGGTCGGGTCGCGATCGTTACCGGTGCGGGACGAGGGCTCGGCCGCGCCTATGCGATGGAACTGGCATCGCTGGGATGCAAGTTGGTCGTTAACGACCTCGGCACGGCGGCGGACGGCAGCGGCGCAAATGCAGGCTCAGCGCAAGCAACAGTCGATGACATCATCGCGGCGGGTGGCCAAGCCACCGCCCATCGCGGCAATGCCGTCACACAGGCCTCGGAGATCGTTGAGGCCGCCATCGACGCCTTTGGCCGGCTGGACATACTGATCAACAATGCAGGGGCGGTCAGTGGCGCCCTTTTCGAGGCGAGCTCGGCGGAGGAATGGCATGGGCTCTTCGACATCCATTTGCGCAGCACGGTCGGCATGTGCAGGGCCGCTTGGCAGCATTTGCGGCGGTCCGATGCGGCAAAGATCGTCAATATCGCCTCAAACGGCATGATGGGGAACAAATGGCTAACCAGCTACAGCGCCGCAAAGGGCGCCATCTTCGGTTTCTCGCGATCGTTGGCGCTCGAGGCCGCGGATCTGGGCATCGCCGTGAACTGTATCATGCCGATTGCCTGGACGCGGATGAGCGACGGGATAGAGGATCCCAGGATATCGCGAATCATGGAGCGCGATTTTCAGCCCGAACGTGTCGCGGCTTTCGTCGCATGGCTCGTCCATCCCGAAACCCGGGTTAACAATGAACTGTTTGAGGTGGGAGGTGGCCACGCCACGCGGATCGCCTTCGCCATGCGCCCCTTCGTTCACGCGCGCGACGATAGCGCCGGTGCTTGGCAGGCGGTGGCCGAGGACCTCATGTCGCCCGGCCCATTGACCCCGGTCACCTCCGCCTATGACATGCTCGTGCGCGAGATCGTCGCTTCCTCGCCAGACACCGTCTTCGACGAGGGCGTAACGGTCGAGAACAGCATGTTTCGTTAAAGTCCGAGGCGCGGGGATGTCGGCGTCGCGGCTGTGAACATCCAAGAAGGCAGGTGTCGCATGATCAACGAGGATGAGTTCGAACAACTGAAAAAGGACGTGCGCGTCCTCAAGGACATCGAGGCGATCAGGGAGCTGAAATACCGATATCTCAATTGCGTAGATACGGGTGACATGGCGGGCCTCAGGGCTTTGCTACATGACGATCTGACGACGGACTTTGCCGGCGGTCATTTCGAGGTGGAGCTGCGCGGCGCCGACCGTTTCATCGAGTTCATCGGCAAGACTCTCCACAGCCGCTTCATTGCGATCCATCTTGGCCATCATCCGCGGATCGACATCATCGGCGAACATGAAGCTCTGGGGAGCTGGTATCTTTGGGACGATGACATGGATCTGACGACGGCCACTCGTATCTTCGGGACCGCGCTGTACGAGGATCGCTACGTCAGGGTCGACGGGCGCTGGCTCATCCGTCACACGGGATATCGCCGGGTGTTCCACGCGCACGAGCGCCTGGGGCCTATGGACGTGACCGTACATATGCTCTCGCAGACGGGATATCGCCACAGCCCCGAGAGCATCCCCGTTCCGCTGGGACTGCCCCCGGGGAAAATCGAGCCCGCCTAAAGCATCCATTTTTTCCAACCAGACAGGAATGACGAGCCGTGGAGCGACTGAAAGACAAGATTGCCCTCATAACCGGGGCCGGAAGTGGTGTAGGCCGCGCCTGTATGAACCTCTTCTCCGAAAATGGCGCAACCGTCATCGGGGTTGGCCGCACCAGATCTTCTCTTGAGGAGACCATGGCGCCGATCCGAGCGCGGGGGCGGCCAGGCATGATCATCGCGGCGGATCTGGTTACCGACGATGGAGCAGATCGGGCCGTCGCGGAAGCAATCGCCCGGTTCGGCCGCATCGACATTCTCATTCACGCCGCCGGCGTGGGCTATAGTTGGGAACAGACAAGTCCCGGATCGATGCGGGCGATCGACCAAACCACTCCGGACAAATGGCGGGAGGTCATCGGCATAAATCTTGATGCGGCCTATCTGATCGCGCGCGCGGTTATCCCCCACATGCGCGACGCGGGCGGCGGCGCAATAGTCATGATCGGCAGCAATGGAGCGCTGCGTGGCATGACCGACTGCCATAGCTACGGCGCGGCCAAGGCGGCGCTGATCAGCCTCGTCCAGTCCATGGCGGTTACCTATGCCAAGGATAAAATTCGCACCAACTGCCTGGCTCCCGGCGCGATCGACACGCCCATGATTGCCGAGGTCATCGATCATTTTCGTGATAGCGAGGTCGCGAAGGGGCTGTGCCCCCTCGCCCGGGCCGCCGCGCCCGAAGAAATCGCCTATGGCTGTCTGTATCTCGCGTCGGACGAGGCGGCTTATTGCACTGGTAGCACATTGGTGATCGACGGAGGCGTGAACGCACAGTTCGCGCTTCCCCAACTGGCGGGATAGGGTTCGGCGGGAATGTGATGACTTGGGTTGGCAGGCGCCAGAGCGAAATCCGGGCCGGCCTTCACCTTCCGGTCCCGATCGGCGACCGCGCATCCTACATGCCCGAGTGCGCCATACAGGGAAAGCTGAAGGCGCAGATCGGCTCAGTCCAGCCCCCGGCCTGCCCGTCGCAAAGGCCGGAGCTGTGGCAGAGGAGATCAACTGGTGCTGGCCGCATGCCGGCCGGCGCGCCGGCCGGAAAAAACGCAATCGCCAATCGACAGACCGCTTACATATTGGTTCGAGCACAGGCCAAAGGCAGTCCTGCCCGCTGCATAGAGTCCCTGAACCGGTTCGTCTCCCTGCCCGAGGACCTGCCCGCTATCCTCGTCCACCAGGAGGCCCCCAATTGTGAACAGCTGGCTAAAGGCGAATATGTTGGCGATCGAGAAATTGACCGCATAAAAGGAAGCACCCTCGATGGGGACGCGATTTTCCGGGAGCTTCCCGAAGGCATCGCCCGCTCCCATCGTTTGATTGTAGCGCGCGACGCTGTTTTCGAGCGCGGCGGGATCCAAACCGATCTTGCCGCCCAACGCTCCAATCGAGCGCGCGCGGCGGGTGCGCCCGAAGAGCAGGTTGAGAAGCGCGGCGCCGCCGAAATAGCGAAATGTCGCCCAGCCGCTCAAAAGGCATTGGCGCACGGCCGCGTGCAGATCGCGCGCATTGAGGATGAGCCATGCCGCGCCCTCGGGCTGCGCCAGGATCGCCGCCCCCAGAATAGAATTATAGGCGTCTTCGCTGCAGAAACGCTCGCCCGAACGATTGACCATTATCCCGCGCAGATAAGGAGCGGGCGGCGCCATCACTCTTCCCAGATAAACGCGGTCCATCCCTCTCGTCCGTCCGCCCGCCGACAAGCCCAGACGATGCCCCGATCCATTGCATCCAAGGGACGCCATTCGCATCGTCGCTCTTATGTTGGATGCTATGAACGGGACATTCTCCTTCAGCATATCCAGATTATGGGAGAACCCGCCAGTCGCCAGCACGACCCCCTTTCGAGCCCGAATACGAATTGCGTGGGCATGGTCCTGCTCCAGTCTGGCGGTCTCGCGGGAAGATCGCGCAGCAGGGCCTGCGTTGAACGGCGTCATGGGATCAACCTTGGCAAAGAGCTTTTGATGAAGCCGCCGCCGGTTCTGATCCAGCGACCGGGCCTCGATCCCGATGACACGGCCGGCTGCATCCATGACGAGGCGGGTGACCGGACTATGTTCAAGGATCTTGATGCCCGCCCGTTCGACTGCCTCGCGCAGCCTGTCGTAGAAGACGTAACCGGAGAATCCTGTGCCCACGGTGCGATGCCCGCGCGCGGCGGGCTTCGCCACCGAGGCGAACGCCGGCGACTTCTCATTTCCAGAATATTGCAGGAAATATCCCTCCGGTGGATAGACCGTCTTTTCTTTGTAGAAGCTGCTATCGAACGGAACGCCTTGTTTCATGAGCCATTCGAGTTCGGCGCGACTGCCCTCACAATAGCGGCGCAAAAGGTCGGGGGATACTGCATCACCCACCTCCAGCCGAAGATATCTGGCCATCTCCTCAGGCGTATCCTCTACGCCCGCTTCGCGCTGAATCCGCGTGCCGCCGCCGGCATAGATCACGCCTCCGCTAAATCGCGTCGCGCCTCCACCGGCGAAGCGATCGAGTATCATTACCTTAGCGCCATTCTCGTGCGCTTCGAGGGCGGCGCACGCCCCGGCCCCGCCAAATCCCACGATTGCGACATCCGTTTCCGCGTCCCAGTTCGCCTCATTCGCGTTCTCCACGATGATCGGCGGCAGGATCGGCAAATCCCGGGTCTGCAAGTCAGCCATACCTTCTCTCCTCAACAAGCCTTATGGTGCCTTCCCCCCACTCACTTTCCCGTGCCAAGCTCAATATCCGAGGAATTCCACGGGCATGAGGGGGGTGTCGTTCGGCAGATCAATGTCAGTCGCGAGACCTCGCCGATAGAAGACAGATGCAGACAGGCCCGCCTTGCGGGCGGCCGTCAGGTGCGCGCCCAGGCTGGACGCCCCGTAAAGATACGGGATGGCCAAAGGCGGGCGAACAAGCAGGGCGTTCGTGCCCTTGCGATGACGGTCCGGTGCTATGACCACATCCGCTTCGCGGGACACCTGCAGCATGACGTCGAGATCATTCTTGTCGAGGAGTGGCAGATCACAGCTCAGGGACAAGACCGCGCTCGCGCCGCGATCCCGGCCGAACGCCGCGGCCTGGGTAAGGGCGAGGTTAAGATCGCTTCCATCCTCCTGCAGGGAAATGGCGCCGCGACGCTCGGCCTCATCGCGAACAGCCAGCGAACGGCTCACGACGATGCATCGCGATGCATCGACCAGCTGACAGGCGATATCGAGACAGTTCCGGAAGAATCTCCAGTTCAGCGTCTTGCGGTAGTCCGCATCAAAGATGCCCGAAAGGCGCGTCTTGCCCTCCTCGGGCGGACGTACCGGGAGGAGGATATGGCAGGGACTCACCGCAGGCTCGAAGCGAAAGCCAGGCTTTCTCGCGCCAGCCGCTGCTGATCGGCGTCCGAGGCCATGAGTGTATTGCAGGACCACACCGCAACACCCTCGGCGGTCAGGCCACGGCTTTCTTCGCTATGGACCAGGATTCCGTCGAGCAGCCCATCATAATATTCGATCACTCCCTCGGTCGTCGTCGCACGACCAAGCTCGATCATGATCTTTGCTGCCGGACCTTTTACAGCCCGCCCGTCAATGAACGGAGAAACGGCGACGACGGGCGCGGATGACGCCATCAGTCTCTCGCGAACACCGCCCACTGCCAATATGGGCGTGATGCTGAGGACAGGGTTTGAGGGACAAATGATGACGGCCTGAAGATCGGGATTTTCCAGACCGTCCAACAGCGCCGGCGAAGGTTTTGCGCATTCCACACCCTCCAGGCGTATCGAGAGAAATCGAGGCTCGGCGGGATGGCGGACAAAATAGTCCTGAAACGCCAGGACACCTTGGTCAGTCTCTATCATCGAGCGAACCGGATCATCGCTCATGGGCACTATCCGGTGATTAATGCCTAACCTTCCGGCAATAAAACTCGTCACCGCCGATAGAGGGGCGTCGCGCAGCATCATCGTTCGCATCAAATGCGTTGCGACATCCTGGTCTCCAAGACGGAACCAGGTGTCGCCGCCCAATCGCTCAATCGCTCCCATGAGCGACCAGCTTTCGTTTGCGATGCCCCAGCCCTGGTCGAGGTTGTTGATGCCTGCCAGAGTGTAGCAGACCGTATCAAGGTCAGGTGAAATGCTAAGCCCAAGATGTTCAGAGTCATCGCCCGTATTAACAACGATGGTGAGCTGGTCGTCGGGCAGGACGGCGACCAGTCCATTGGCGAGACGAGCCCCCCCGACGCCGCCAGCAAGTGCGAGAATCATTGGAAGAGATCCATGTCGAGCGGTCGGATCAGATCCGACGCGGCGCCATCATGCTTGTCGTAGGCAAGTCCACGCACGATCACCACGGGTCGGCCCTCCCCTGACTGTCCCATGAGCAGCGAGGCAGCCGCCGCAACCTCGTCTGCAAATCCAAGTTCACTGGTCTCAAGCCTGCGGCCATAGAGATCCTCACGCCCCCTCAAATCGAGCAGGCCCGGCATGCCCGCCACTCCTATGGCTGTGCCTGTCGTCCCCTGACGCCAAGCCCGGCCCAGACTATCGATGATGACGACCGCCACTCTGACACCGCTTAGGACCATGAGCGCATCGCGCAATCGCCGGGCGCTGGCGTCCGGGTCGCGCGGAAGAAGGAGCGCCGCCGCTTGCCCGCGATGATCGATATTGGACTTATCGATACCGGCATTGGCCAGAACGAAGCCAAGTCGGTGTCGAACGATGAGAACCCCTTTCTTTGCCCGCAACACCTCGGACGATTCCTGGAGCACGAGTTCGACAAGCCGCGGGTCCTTCGCCACGCGGTTCGCAAGAGCGGTCGCTTCGGCCGAAGGGGAGACGCTATCGAGAACAACGAGGCGACCCTCTGCTTTCGAGACGATTTTCTGGGCCAGGACAACCACGTCTCCCTCCAGCAGCGCACCCCCGGAGGATTCGAGAGACGTGACGATGAGAGATGCAAGATCGTCATCGGAATGCACGAGTGGAAACCGGGTGAGTGCTGTCACGACCAGTCCGGCCTCGTTACGCGTATTGTCGCTGGTCAACGCCATCCCGACCTACCTCGCCTGCGGATCGACGGGCGATGGTCGTACACCGGCCTTTCGAGCGGCTGCGGCAACAGAACGGATATATTGTCGCAAATCCTCGAGCTCCCGCTCCGTGAGCTCCTGAAATCTGGGCATGCCGACAGACGCAAGCGCGCCGGCATGGACGATCTTGGAGAAGGCCTCGGAGGAGGGCGGCACTGCGGATCGCCGCAGGTCCGGCGCGGTTCCGGTCGTCATCAGCGCTCCGCCGTGACAGACAACACAGTGATTATAGACTTTGAGTCCTCGCGCCGCGCTCTGCGGGTTCTCCCGATAGTCCGGGTCCTCCGCAAATCCGGTTTCGACCGCTTGCGCTTCCGGCAGGCGCGCCGTCTCTCCCAGGGCAAATGTCAAAACCCTGCGGCTTTGCTGACGATAGTCGAAAGTGCGGTCACCGGAGATAGCGCTGTTCATGACGCCCATGGATGCGCCCATACCCGTGATCACGGTGACATATTGCCGCCCTCCGACCCGATAGGAAATGGGTGGCGCGAGCACGGGAGACTTGGCGTCGAAGGACCAAAGCTCCTTTCCCGTGCGCGCATCAAAGGCATGAAACTTGCCGTCGGTCTGTCCCTGGAAGACGAGATTGCCGCCTGTCGAAAGCACCCCGCCGCCATAGAGGCCTGACGTATGTATCCGCCAAACAGGTTTGCGGGAAGCGGGATCCCAAGCAAGCAACGTGCTTGATCCCCGCGCTCCCGGAATGGCGTCCATGTTCATGCCGCCGCTTATCTGATTTCCCGCCTTCCAGCTGAAAGGTGCAACCTGACTATAGCGCATGCCATATTCGATCACGGGGATGTAGACATATCCGGTCTGCGGGCTGAGGGAGGATGGGAGCCAGCTATGTGCGCCCAGCGATGAGGGCCACATGTCGAAACGCGCATTGCCCGGGACACGGGCGGCGGGGTTCTCGACCGGCCTTCCACTGTGCGGATCGATGTGAGACGCCCATGTGATCTTGGCCGCATAGCGGTCGGCCGAAAGCAGTTCCCCCGTGGCGCGATCAAGAACGTAGAGAAAGCCGTTCTTAGGCGCCTGCACGAGAACCTTGCGGCGGACAGAACCGATCTTCATATCGGCCAACTGCATGTCCTGGCTGGCGTTATAGTCCCAATTTTCGGCCGGATTTACCTGATAATGCCATTTATAGCGGCCCGTATCGGCATCGAGGGCCACGATCGAGCATAGAAAGAGATTGTCCCCCTTGCCCTCGCTTCTCGCTTTATAATTCCAGGGCGCGCCATTGCCCGTGCCCAGGAAAACACTATTCGTTTCAGAGTCGTAAGTCATGGCGTTCCAGACGGTGCCCCCGCCGCCATTCTTCCACCATTGCCCCGACCAGGTTTTCGCGCTCATCGCCTGGGCCTCGTCTTCAAAACCCTTTGCCGGATCACCCGGTACGGTGAAGAAACGCCAGAGTTGCCGCCCTGTCTCGGCATCATAGGCGGTGACATATCCTCTCGTTCTCGCCGCGTCGGCGCCGCCATGTCCGATGATCACCTTGCCGTCCAGAACGCGAGGCGCGCCGGAGATAAAGCGGTCGTCTCCCGGCTCCGTCGTCTGGCTGCTCCAAAGCGCTTTGCCTGTTGCCGCGTCGATGGCTATCAACCGGCCATCCTGGGTGCCGACATAGATTTTTCCGTTCCACCAGGCGAGGCCGCGCGATCCCCAGCCTTGGCGAAGCCGTTCCCCGGCCTTCGCGGCCGCTTCGGGATCGAAGGTCCACAACAGCTTTCCGCTCACGGCGTCAAACGCGCGCACGACGCTATAGCCCGTCGATGTGAACAGCTTGCCATCGACCTCGATCGGGTTGCTCAAGGGATTGCCGGGCGGAAGATCATAATACCACGCCAGTCCCAGCTGCTTGACGGTCCCCGCGTTGATCTGATCGAGGGGACTATAATGTTGCTCGCCATAAGTTCTGCCATAAGCGGGCCAGTCATCCCCTTCCCGACCATCAAGCAGCTTGAGACGCGCGGATTGCGCTGCGGCGGAGAGAGGGCGCTCGACGGCGAAGTCGGCTTTTCCCGCCTCGCGAAAACCCAAGCCGATTATCGAGGCGCCAGCCGAAATCGCCAGAAACGCGGCCAGGCAGATTATACGCGTGCGAGCTCCCAAAACCCTCTCCCTCCATCACGCCATATATATGAACTACTATTCAATAATCCTGGACTTCTTGATTTTCCAGCGGAAAGGCAAGGCGCATGTTTCGTGAGCTGCATTGTCAGATACTACTTCTTTTCGTGATCTCGGCCGATTTCGGCTCTTCGGATGCCCAATTCTGGACTACGGGACGATCTGGAATAATTCTGATTGATGATTCGTAATTGACTCCAAATCCGGATCACGATCCTGTAGAGGCGGCGCATCAGGTCCGGCTGCGGAGGGCGATCGCAGCCTTGCAAGAGACCATCCACAGTGCGGGGAGGAAGTGACAGACGATGACGTCCATACTCAACCATGGAGATCGCTTCTTTATCGACGGAGAATGGAAGACGCCGACTACCACCGACCGGTTCGACGTCGTCAATCCGGCGACCGAGAAGCTCTTTCTTCAAGTTCCCGCCGCACATGCAACGGACATGGAATATGCCGTGAACGCCGCGCGCAGGGCATTTGATGAAGGTCCATGGCCGCTGCTCTCACATGCGGATCGCGCCGCCTATCTCCGGGCGATGGCGGACGAGATCGAACGCCGAACGGCCGATCTGTCACTCATCTGGACGAGTGAAATGGGCATATTGCACTCCGCCAGCAAAGCCGCGACGCCAGTGGCCGCCAGCATTTTTTGCGATTATGCGGCGCTGGCCGAGACGTTCCCGTTCGAGGAGAGAAAAGAAACCCGGACGGGGGGAGCCGTGGGATTGCTGACACGCGAGCCCGTGGGGGTCGTGGCGGCGATTATTCCGTGGAACGGTCCGCTGCTCCTTGCCGCCTACAAGATCGCGCCCGCTCTGCTCGCCGGATGCACAATCGTCCTCAAGGCAGCGCCCGAGGCGCCCGGCGCAGCCTATCTGCTGGCCGAAATCGCCCAGACCATCGGCCTGCCCCGCGGCGTTCTGAATGTTCTGACCGCGGATCGCGAGGTGTCGGAATCGCTGGTCCGCCACGCGTCCATCGACAAGGTCACCTTCACCGGGTCGAGCGGTGCGGGCAAGAAAATCGCCTCGATCTGTGGAGAGAGGGTCGCAAGGTGCACGCTCGAACTGGGGGGCAAGTCGGCTGCCATCGTGCTTGACGACTATGATATCGGGGACGCGGCGAAAAAGATCGCTTCGGCCACTACCTACATGACCGGCCAGGTATGCGCCGCGCTGACGCGGATCATTGTACCAGGGAATCGTCACGAGACGTTCGTCGAGGCCCTCGCCGCCGAGTTCGGTAAAATTCGTGTAGGCGATCCATTCGCGGACGAAAGCGAAATGGGGCCGCTGGCGATGGCGCGGCAACGCGCCCGGGTCGAGGCTTATATCGAGGAAGGTCGGAGGCAAGGCGGCGTCATAGCGGCAGGGGGCGGCAGACCCGCTCATTTGGATCTAGGTTATTACTTCGAGCCCACGGTCTTTGCCCGCGTCACCAATAACATGACGATCGCGCGGGAGGAGATTTTCGGGCCCGTGGTTTGCGTCATACAAGCGAACGACGAGGACGACGCGGTGCGTATCGCCAATGCATCCGATTTCGGCCTCAACGGGTCCGTCTTCACGAATGATGTCGAGCGCGCCTACGGTATTTCCCGGCGACTGCGTACCGGCACCGTCGGCCAAAACGACTTCCGCAGCGACTTCTCGATCGGCTTTGGGGGCTTCAAGCAATCAGGCATCGGTAGAGAGGGCGGTCGCGATGGCCTTCTCCCATTCCTCGAGTCTAAAACCATCATCCTGGATGCTGAACCTACCCACTTGCGCTGAAGGTTGGTGAGAGACCGAACAATGGGAGAATGTCGATGGTAAAGGTGATCGCGTTGCTGAAAAAGCGCGAGGGGATGAGCGTGGGGGATTTTATAGCCTACTACGAAAATTTCCATTATCCGCTGGGGATGCGCCTGTTTCCGGAAATGAAGCGGCATATACGCAACTACTGCACGGGCGAAGCAGGCCGCGCGACCGGCGCCCTTGGGGCGGTAGACTGCATCACCGAAGTCTATTTCGACACAGTCGAGGATCGGGACACCATGTTTCGCCGTATGGCGGAAGATCCCGAACTCGAACGCGAATTGTCCGCCGACGAAGAGCGGCTGTTCGATCGCTCCGCCATCCGCGTGCTCTTTGTGGAGGAAAGCGAGGTCGAGCTTCCCACAATAAAGTGACTTGTGGTTCATAATCTATTTGAGTGTTGGAAAGGCAAAGGTTATATCCACGTGACATTCTCGGATTTCGTCTCATTGCGTGGTGCGAATCCTGGTTCATTTGATTCATAGTGAGGTGATATGCCATTTGAGACCGGCTCAGAACTGGGTGCGCAGGCGCCTCTCATTGTTGGGCTGGGCGGCACCCTGCGGCCACAGTCTTCCACCGAGCGTGTCATTCGCCTGGTGCTCGATAATGCGAGCAGCCTTGGAGCCAGGACACTGCAGTTCACGGGGGGCGAGCTAAACCTGCCACATTATGCTCCGGAAACAACTGAGAGGACCAACGAGGCCTCTCAACTCATCGAAGCTCTTCGCGATGCCGACGCGGTGGTGATCGGCTCGCCGGGCTACCATGGCGGCATTTCCGGGCTAGTGAAGAACGCTCTCGACTACACCGAGGACCTGTCCCGTGATGCACGAGTGTATTTAGACATGATGCCGGTGGGCTGCATTGCCACGGGCGCTGGCTGGCAAGGCGCCAACGGAACATTGGTCGCGCTGCGTGCTGTCACGCACTCTCTCAGAGGATGGCCGACGCCCATGGGAATCGCGGTGAACACCGCCGAGCCCGTTTTTGATGCCGACGGGAAATGCTTGAACGCGGGTCTGACATCCCAGGCAAAGATCATGGCGGAACAAATTCTCCGCTTTCTGCGCCGCGCGCGCGCAGAGGACTGGGGCGCGAACTCATAAATCCTATTGAGCTGTCGACTTCATCGTGATCCTTGGGACATTCGGAAGCGCAGGGCTTATGGCGCGGCGGCGATACGAGTTGACGGATAAGGAATGGGTCATCATTGAGCCGCTGCTGCCCAACAAGCTGCGCGGTGTGCCCCGGGTGGATGATCGGCGGGTTTTGAACGGCATCCTGTGGCGTTTCCGTTCCGGTGCGCCGTGGGCCGAGATTCCAGAGCGGTACGGTCCCTCGACGACCTGCTACAACCGCTTCGTCCGTTGGCGGAAGGCCGGTGTGTGGGACCGTCTGTTGGCGGCGGTTTCCACTGGCTTCAACGGGGAACTTCTGATGATCGATTCCGCCTGCATGCGCGTCCGCCTGCACGGTGCGGCGGGGAAAAAGGGGAGCCTGGAGATCATGGCATGGGACGTTCCCGACGCGGCGTTACAACAGAGCTCCACGCTCTTGTCGATGCTGATAGACGTACCGTCAGCTTGCGACTGACGGGAGGACAGGTCCACGATGCGTGCGAAGCCGAAGCCTTAATTGAGGCTGCTCCCGACGATGCCAACCGGCTGGGCCAAGGGTTATGACAGCACCGCAATGCCCAAGGCTGCGGCCGCCAGGAACATCTGGGTCAACAATCCCAATCAATAGAACCGTAAACAGCGCTTCGGGTTCTCCTCCTGGCTTTATTGCCAGCGTAGTCTCGTCGAGCGCTTTTTCAATCAGATCAAGCAATTCCGTACCATCGTCACCCGACAGAATAAGGATGCGGCCAACTATCTGGCGGCGATCAAGGTCGTCTGCATAGCCTCTCGTGCAATGCGTAATGAGACGGCGCCCTAGTCTTGACGCAAGCGGTTGCCCCGGACTGGGCACCGCGAACCTTAGATCGCCGAGCGACGATTCACGGTTATGAACGAAGGTTCATGAAGGTGCCGTACTAGGTATGAACGATCTGTTGAGCAACCAGCCGCGATCTCGACCAAAGAGGGGTTCATAACAATACACTTCCGTTTCAACGACTTAATTCCCATGTCTGGCGCGATGCGGGCAAATCTGGAAGTGGCGTAATCTGCAGGTTTTCATTTGTTGCGACGGTTTGGCCACTAAACTACACTGGGTGCCAGTTCACTAATAATACAGAGTGGAGCAGGATGAGCGAGCCAGCGAGCCGTGGCGATCTGCCGATTATTAATACGCTGTATCACCCAACTTTTTTGACGGAAAGCAGGGAAGAAGTAGCGAAATTTTTCGAGCGCGTGTTCGGCGTGAAAAGCACGTTCCAGCGGACATATACGAGTTCGCCGGCACTTAAATATGACGAGGCCTATCCCCTCGACTATTCGCTCTACACCTGGATCGCCGATCTCTGGTTCGACGCGATCGATCCACGTTTGTACAATTTTCATATGAGCGATCCGACCCGCTCTCTTAATAGGTTAAGCGAGCTGGCCTGGCTTATGCGCGATCCCGCCGCGGCGCTGGCAGCCTGTCTCAAGGCTGGAATTAGGGTTTATAGCCAAGCGGGCGAGGAGGTGCGCGAGGTGTCCCAGGCGACATCGGAGGCGATGCCGGGCATTCACTGGCTCGTTACAGAGCCCGCAGACGCGGGGATGACCATGCTCCTCCTGATGATGGACCAGCCGCTCGGCGACGTTTTCGGCGAAGCGTTCGAGGATCCGAGATTGATTCAACATTATACGCCGCCAGAATATGAAAGCGCGGGTCCTCTCACGGTCGTTCGCACGGCGCACCACACGATTCTGACTGACGATTTGGAGAGAGCGCGCCGGTTCGTGAGGGCGATGGGTGGATCGGAGTTCAAACAGACGCATAATGCGGCGCTTAATACGGATAGTACATGGTTCGATCTGAACGGCGTTGTGCTCGAATATACCGTGCCGCTGGACGATTCCTCTCAAGCCATGGCCGAGTTCCGCCGCAAGCCATTTGGGCTGAGCGGCTTGGAGCAGAAGGACGTCTACCATAGTGTGACATTTGAGGTCGCGGACCTAGCCGCTGCAAGAAATCATCTGGCGCAGTGCGGGGTCGGGCTGGAGGCGGATACGGAACATTTGGTTCTGACCGATCCTCAGGACTGTCTGGGAATGCGATGGGGCTTCACAGACCAACCGAACAGAGCCGCCTGACAATCACAACATGATGCGCTGATACTGCCTCGAATCATTGGGCAAGGAGAAATAAAATGGGTGTCGAACTACTTCCCACGCCAAACCTTTTTGAAAACCTCGCGCCGCCTCTTGAGCGCAAGCCGCAACCAGCGGGCAATATCAAGCTGCCGGCCGGGAGCGTCGTGGTGTCTTCAGACAACCATTGGTCTGTGGCCGACGATATTTTCTACGAGCGCTTTCCCGAACATCTGAAGGATCGTGCGCCGCGCGTTCGCCAAGAGCCCAATGGCGCCTTCGTGTTTGAGGTCGATAACAAGAGCCTGTTCAACAACAGCGGTACCACGGTCTTGGGCACCTATGACTCGCTACCGGGAAATCACCGGCTCGAGCCGCGGCTGCGGGATCTGGATATTGAAGGTGTCGAAAAGGAGATAGTCTTCACCAACGCCGTTGGCGTATTCTACGCCTATCCCGATCTTGAGGTGCGTGAATGGGCCTTCAAGATCTATAATGAGTATCTAGGTGAGCTTCAGGATAAGGCGCCGGGCCGCTTCTACGGCGTAGGTCTGATAAATTTCTGGGAACCCACTAAGACAGCAGAGTCGATCGCCCAGCTCAAGGCGCTCGGGATCAAGACCCTTCTGCTGCCTCAGAACCCTTACGGCGCGGACCGCCAGCCCCTCAGCTACTGCAGCCCGGATTGGGAACCGATGTGGCAAGCCATCGAAGATAGCGGTCTTCCCGTCTACTATCATGTAGGCGAATTCGCAGCAGATGGACCGGGCGGCGTGGGATTGACGATGTTCGTCAGTTTCGGTCCGTTCCGCAAAAGTCTCGGCGAGCTCATTTTTGGAGGGATTTTCGATCGCCATCCTAAGCTGCGCGTCATCTTTGCCGAAGCCGATATCAACTGGATCCCAGGCGCGCTGCAGAGCGCAGACATGATCTACGACACCTTCCGCAACGAACTCGACCCCGCGATCAAACATCGCCCGAGCCACTATTGGCATGAGAATTGTTACGCCACATTTATGTCAGATCCAATCGGGCTTCAGATGCTTGACAAAATTGGTGCTGATCGCGTGATGTGGGCAATGGACTATCCTCATCCGGAAAGCGTCTATGGTTGCGGCTGGGCCTCGCTAAAGGAGGTCATGGACAATGTTCCCTCCGAGGACGACGTCCGCAAAATCGTCGGCGGCACAGCGTTAAAGCTGTTCGGCCTCTAACATGCTACCCGCAACGAGGAGGGGGCGCAATGCCCCTTCCCTATGACAGTTCTATGCTAGACCGACGTTCCACATTTGGTCGCCCCGACAGCTCGCCTGCCGGCGAGCTTATCGGAGAATTGCGCTCGATCGTAGGGCGGCGCGCCGTGCTCACGGGCGCTGGCGCCGCACGGCGCTTCACGACCGGGTTCCGCGGAACTCATTGTGATGTACTTGCGGTCATCATTCCCGGATCGCTCGTGCAGTTGTGGCGGTCGGTGCGCGCGTGCGTCGCGGCCCGCCGCATCGTCATCATGCAGGCCGCCAATACAAGCCTCACAGGCGGCGCCACGCCCACGGGCGCTTATGATCGGGAAGTCATCCTGATCAATATGATGCGCCTCAAGGGCGTGCGGCTGATGCGCGGGGGCGCTCAGGCGATTGCGCTGCCCGGCACCACTTTATACGAGCTTGAATCAGCTCTCGATAAGGTAGGCCGCGAGCCGCATTCCGTGATCGGGTCCTCCTGTCTCGGCGCGTCGGTGATCGGCGGCATATGCAACAATTCAGGCGGGGCGCTGGTGCAGCGCGGCCCCGCCTACACCGAACTTTCCTTGTATGGGCAGGTTGGCGCCGATGGCGTCCTGAGGCTGGTGAACCATCTTGGCGTTGCTTTGCCCGATGACCCGGAAGCTGCGCTCTCGATGGTCGAGGCCGGTGACATTCGCGACAGCATGACCGAAGGCATGGATGCCGCTGCCTCCGACCGGGATTATGCGCACCAGGTGCGCCTCGTCGACGCCCCAACCCCGGCTCGATTTAACGCCAATCCCGAGCGCCTGTTCGAAGCGTCGGGCAGCGCCGGCAAGATGGTTGTTTTCGCGGTTCGGGTGGATAGTTTCGCGAAACCAAAACGGACTTCGGTTTTCTACATCGGGACGAACGCAACGTCGGAACTAACACGGATCCGGCGGCACATCCTTTCCAGTTTCACGACGTTGCCGATCGCAGGCGAATATCTCCATCGCGAGGCCTTCGACTTGGCCGCGCGCTACGGCAAAGACACGTTCCTGGCGATCAAATATCTTGGGACGAAGCGGCTGCCCCATCTCTTTGCCTTAAAGGCTATGGTCGATCGCATCGCCAGATGCTTACCATTTGTTTCATCCCGTGCTGCGGATCATTTACTTCAGGCGGTCGGGCGCGCCTTCCCTGAACATCTGCCGCGCCGGATCCGCCATTTTCGCGATCGTTTCGAGCATCATCTCCTCCTCAAGGTCGGAGACGAAGCAATCGAAGAAACGAGCGAGTATCTTCAGCGCGCCTTTCCGGACGGCAAAGCCGACTATTTTGAATGCACGTCTGAGGAGGCGGAGGCGGCATTCCTGCACCGGTTCGCGGTCGCAGGCGCCGCCGTCAGACTCCACGCGCTAGACGCAAACGCGATCGAAGATGTCGTCGCACTCGATATCGCCCTTCGGCGCAATGATCATGACTGGTTTGAACAACTTCCCGAGGCGGTCACCGCGAGCCTTTCGCACAAGCTCTATTACGGGCATTTCTTCTGCCACGTCTTCCACCAGGATTATGTGATCCGCAAAGGCCATCCCGCTGCTCCGGTCAAGGAGGCGCTGCTAGCGTTGCTTGAACAGCGCGGCGCGGAATATCCCGCCGAACACAATGTTGGGCATATTTACGAGGCTAAAGCCGCGCTCAAGGCGCATTACCGCAATCTCGACCCCTGCAACCATTTCAACCCGGGCATCGGACAGACCGAACGTGCCTTAAACGTACACCATTGAGAAGCATTTGATGTTAGATATCAGCCCATTCCCCATTTCGATTTCTGAGGCCGCGCTCCAAACTCTCAAGGTCAGGCTTAAGGATGTCCGGTGGCCCGATGCGGAGACCGTCCCGGATTGGTCGCAAGGCGTACCGTTGGGTCAGATGAAATCGCTCGTCGAATATTGGCGCGATCATTATGACTGGCGCCGGTGCGAGGCGATGTTGAACGATTGGGGCCTGCTGGAAACACGGATTGACGGGATCGACATCCGTTTCCTCCATATACGCTCTCCCCATCCCGAGGCGATGCCCCTGCTGCTGACGCATGGTTGGCCAGGATCGATAATCGAGTTCCACAAGGTCATCGGTCCGCTCACCGAGCCCGAGCGCTTCGGGGGCGACAAGCGTGATGCTTTCCATCTCGTCATCCCCTGCCTCCCGGGCTACGGCTTCTCCGGCAAGCCGGTAACGCCAGGCTGGCAGTGCGAAAGGATCGCGTCCGCTTGGAATGAGTTGATGGATCGCCTGGGCTATGGGCATTATGTCGCACAGGGCGGCGACTGGGGCTCCATCGTTACGGTTGCGCTCGCGCGTATGGCGCCGGCCAGTCTACGTGCCGTTCATCTCAATCAGGTGCTCGTCATACCGTTCGATACCTCTGTCACGCCGGAGGACGAGGATCACAAAGCAGCTCTGGAGGCTCTTGTACGTTTCACATCGGCAGAATCGGGCTATGCCGCGATCCAGTCGACGCGGCCGCAGACGCTCGGTTATGGGCTGGCGGATTCCCCGGTGGGACAGGCCGCCTGGATATATGAGAAAATGCGTGCCTGGTCCGACTGTGCCGGCGATCCGCTCTCTGTCTTCAGCTATGATGAGTTGCTCGACAATATCATGCTCTATTGGCTGACGAACAGCGGTGCGTCGTCGGCGCGCCTTTACTGGGAAACCTCGGCCGCGGCCTACGGCCCGTCGAAAATCGAAATCCCCATCGGCTGCAGCATTTTTCCGAAGGAAAATCTGTTGGCGACGAGACGCCTTGCGGAAAAATATTACTCCAATATCATTCACTGGAATGAATTACCCAGAGGCGGGCATTTTCCCGCTTTTGAACAGCCGGATCTATTCACCCAAGAAATAAGATCGTGCTTCTCGAGCGTAAGATAATATTCGAGCAACTATTCAACCATTAATGTGAGTACGGGGAGGATTGAAATGAAACACCTTAAATACACGATCTCGCTATTGGCTTTTACGGTGTCGGGCGCCGCGTTGGCGCAGGATCAAACGGACGCAAACCAGGACAATGTCGGCCTTCAGGACATCGTTGTTACGGCACAGCGTCGTTCCGAAAGTCTGAAGGACGTTCCGATCAGCGTTACCGCACTTTCGCAATCCGATCTCGAGCGCCAAGGCGTGACCGAAGTGCAGAATCTTCAGTTCACTACAACCGCAGTTACCTTCCCCAGCGACAACGGTGCTGCAACGCCCTATATCCGCGGCGTCGGCACGGGCTTTTCCGGTCAGGGATTGGAGGGCAGCGTCGCTCTCTATATAGACGATCAATATATCCAGTCGCAGCTCGGCGCCACCTCCCAGCTTTTGGATCTCCAGCAGATCCAAATTCTCAAAGGGCCACAGGGCACTCTCTACGGGCGCAACGCGACGGGCGGAGCTCTCGTGATCACTACAGCTAATCCCAAGTTGGCTAGCTTCGAGGGCTATCTGAAAGGAGGCATCGGCAATCTGGGAAGTCGAACGGTTGACGGCGTGGTCAATCTTCCACTCGGGACCACCTTCGCCTTGCGCATTGCCGGGGGCTACGAATGGCGCGGCGATTATATCAAAAATGTCGTTGACGGGAAAAAGCACGGCGGCTTTGAGCGGGGCCTCATTCGCGTAAAGGCGCTATGGCAACCCACGGAAGAATTCTCGGTCGTTGCCAAGGGCGAGTATGGCAAGAGCAATGGGCAGCTGCTTCGCCAGCAGGTGTATGACGCAACCGGTGCGCCATCGGGCCTTGGCTTCTATGAGACCAAGCAAAGCCCGGTGGCTCCGGGTGAGCTCGACGCCAAGGTCTACACGGCGAACCTCCAGCTCAAATATGAAACGGACACGTTCCAGGTAAGCAACGTGTTCGGCTTTCGGCAGGTAGAGCGTCAGACCTGCGCCGATCAGGACAATGAATATCCTGTATTCGTTCAGTTCTGTAATCAAGACCCTAGCAAGCGCACATTCTACGATGCGACATTCACAAACGAACTGCGCGCATCGACCACCTTTGATGGCCCAATCAATTTCGCCGCCGGCCTGTTCTACGAACATCAGGATGCTCAATATATCGGCGCAATTTCCGGCTTGGCGTTTGGACCGCTCATGCCGGTGTTCGATAACCACAATTCGCTAAATTCCTACGCGGCCTATGGGGAAGCCTATTGGAAGTTCGCTCCGGGCTTCACCCTAACCGTAGGCGGCCGCTACAGCATAGACAAGAAATTCCATAGCGTGGATAGTAATGCGGATGTGGCCCTAATCGCACCCGGAGCGCCGCTGTCATTCGAACATCGCGCCAAGTTCAAAAACTTCACGCCGCGCGTCGTGCTCGCTTACGAAAATGACGTTGCCAACTATTATGTGAGCTACAACAAGGGCTTCAAGAGCGGCGGATTCAATGCGCCAACCTTCGGACTCCAGCCCGCACTTAAGCCCGAAAAGATCGAGTCCTTCGAGGCCGGCGCCAAGTTTAGTCTGATCGACCGGCGTCTTCGCCTGAACCTTGCGGCGTTCCATTATAACTGGAAGGATGTTCAGGTGGCCTTCGTTGACACTGCCACGGGCGGTCTCTTCCAGCAGAATGCCGCCGGGGTTAAAGTGTGGGGCTTGGAGGCCGACGCCCAGTTCGCCCTTACGCGCGCCTTCTCCATCAACGTTGGGGCAAATTATCTGCATTCGCGCTATTCCTCCTATCCGAGCGCGGCTGCCTACACGGTGGTCGGCGGGTCTTGGATCACGACCACTCAGGATCTCAAGGACTTCCCGACCACCAACTCACCTGATTTCACCGCCAATGGCGGCGCGACCTATGACGTTGACCTGCCGGGCGACTGGTCGGCCTCGATCACTGCGACTGCCCGTTACACAACCAAATATTATTTCCAGCCCGGCGGCGGCGGTCCGCTGCGTTATGACATGCAGAAGGCGTTCACGACGGCCAACCTCACAGGCACCATCACCCCTCCCGGCGAGCGGTTCGAGCTGGGTTGGTATGTCAACAATCTGTTCGACAAGAAATATAACGAGGCGATCTTGACCCAGGTAACGGGTACTTACCGAATCGCTGCTCTGCCGCGCACCTACGGCGCAACGTTGAAGGTGATCTTCTGATGCCGTTGCGGGCGCGGGCATCATGCTTGCGCCCGTTTTTATGTGAAATCATGACCCATCTCACCCAAGGACGAAGAGCATGCGGACAATCGACAGAATCGACGTTGTAAGTCGCCGCAGTTTCATTGGCGTGGCCGCGCTGGTCGCCGGAGCGCCCACCATCGTCGGCGCACCGGCATTCGCGGCGACGACGACGCTGACGATTGTCGCATCAGCAACGCTCACGCGCATGGCGCGCGATCTCTACCCGCACGACCGGCTTTCTGACGAATTTTACAGTAACGCGATCGCGAGCATCGCAGAGCAGTTGAGCCAGGACGCGGCGACCGCACAATTGCTCACCGAAGGAGCAGCCATGCTCGATTCTGAGGCGGTCAGACGCTCAAAGTTTCCCTATGCCAAACTGACCCTCGACGCCGATCGATTGGCGGTCCTGAATGCCATTTCGAGCAGCACCTTCTTTTCTAAAATGCGCGCCGGCCTTATCACCGCGCTTTATAACCAGTCCGATCTATGGTCTCGGTTCGGATATGAAGGCTCATCCGCCGAGAAGGGTGGGTATCTTCATCGCGGCTTCAACGATCTCGAGTGGCTCCCCAACGAAGCGCCCAGCGCAGGAGATACCCATGCCAGCTAAGTTTGACCTCAATGATGGCAGCGTCGTCGTCGTCATAGGATCTGGCGCAGGGGGTGGAACACTATCCAACGAACTCGCTCAGAAAGGCATCGGCGTCGTCTGCCTTGAGGCAGGATCTCGGTACGAGATCTCCGATTTCATCAATGACGAGTGGGAGAGCTTCGGTCAGCTTGCCTGGACTGATCGCCGTACTACGTCGGGCACGTGGCGTGTCGCCAAGGACTTTCCAGAATTACCGGCGTGGATCGTCAAAGCCGTCGGCGGGACGACGACCCACTGGGCAGGCGCCTCGCTTCGCTTCCAGGAACATGAATGGAAGGCCTCGACACATTATGGCGCCGTAAAGGACGCCAATTTGTTGGACTGGCCGATCGACCATGCTGAAATGGAACCCTGGTACGCCAAGGCGGAATTCAAAATGGGCACCACAGGTACCAATGGCATTCCCCGGTTACCCGGAAACAACAATTTCAAAGTGCTTCATGCAGGTGCGACCAAGATCGGCTACCGCGAGGTGCATACCGGCAATATGTCGATCAACAGCCAGCCGCGTGATGGGCGTGGCAGTTGCCAGCAGATCGGCTTCTGTTTCCAAGGATGCAAATCCGGAGCAAAATGGTCGACCCTCTACACCGAAATTCCCAAGGGAGAGGCTACTGGAAAGCTTGAGGTTCGCCCTGACAGTCAGGTCATTCGGATCGAACATGACGCCTCCGGAAAAGTGACTGGCGTCGTCTATGCCGATAAGGAGGGCGTTCTTCACCGGCAAAAGGCTCGGGTCGTTGCACTGGCTGGAAATTCGATCGAAAGCCCCCGTCTGCTGCTCAATTCAGAGAGCAATCTCTTCAAGGATGGCCTGGCAAATAATTCAGGTCATGTCGGTCGCCACTACATGCGGCATACGACGGGCTCGGTATATGGCGTCTTCGAGGAACCAGTTCATTTCTATCGAGGGACGGTCATGGCCGGCATCGTGCGCGATGAAGCCCGTCACGACGTGAAGCGCGGCTTCGTGGGCGGCTATGAGCTGGAAACCATTTCGCTGGGCCTCCCCTTCATCGCTGCTTTTCTTGATCCGGGCGCTTGGGGGCGCGATTTCACGAGCGTGATCGATCAATATGACCATCTCGCCGGCATGTGGATCGTGGGAGAGGACATGCCTCGCGCATCTAACCGCGTAACCTTGAACAATGCGGTGAAGGACCGGTTCGGGATGCCGGTCGCCAATGTCCATTATGACGATCATCCAAATGACGTGGCGATGCGCGATCATGCCTATCGTCAAGGACAGGCGATCTATGAAGCGGTCGGCGCTCGCAAGACGATCAAAACACCACCTTACCCGTCGACGCACAATCTTGGGACAAACCGCATGAGCGACAAACCAGCGGACGGCGTAGTCAATCGGTGGGGTCAGTCACACGATGTAAAGAACCTGTTCGTCAGTGATGGAAGCCAGTTCACAACGAGCGCAGCGGAAAATCCGACCTTAACAATCGTTGCTTTGGCCATCCGCCAAGCCGATTACATCGCTGGTATGCTGGCACGGCGGGAAATTTGAGAAATGGACCTCGCATGGCAACGCAGCCTCCGGGGTCCAGCAACTCAAAAGCAATAATCGGGGAACGTCTGTCTTCTCAGAACATAGCAAATCGGTTCGCCTTGCGAGCCGCGTAGCGTCCCGCTGACCGGCTTTGCGCCTTCTCCGAGTGGGAGTACTCAAGAGGATCGCAGATGTTGCAAGGAAGGGCAGATCATCCGTGCGCATCCGGTGAGGACCGCGGAAAGATCCGTCCCAAACCGTCGAGGTGCCGCGCTCGTCGACGACCTCATGAGAACAACCCCGCTCGTTGTCAAGCCGGACGATGTTGATCGTCAGCGGTACGCCTGCCTGGTCGATAGAGCGGCAGAGGGAGAATTCGATCATTTCGGATTGGGGGCAAATTCCATGCGGTGATGCTATGAGACCACGGCTACAGCTTCAACGCTGTTGGTTTCCAATTCCACGGGAGTAAATCGCCAAGCCGATTGGGCGGATGACCGACGATACGGGCGAGGGCGTCGGCGAGCCAGGCCTAGGGACCGACGTCGTTGCTCCCATCGGCGAGGAAATGCGTGAGCGCGTCCCACCGCCGGAGTAAATAGTTGATGGGGTTAGCGAAATCATGGTTGCGCGACAGCTCTGCAAGCTGGGCCTTCAGCCAATCGTGCAACTCGGCCGTCAAAGGCGCGCATAGCTCCTGTCGGACCGCACCGCGGCCTTGCTGTTGATGCCTCGCTCAATGTCAAACAGGACGTCAAGCTTCTGCACTGCCTCCAGCGGTATCGGATAGATGGGACCGGCTCACTCGCCACGGCTCTTCTTGCGCGCAGCACCCTCAACGTAGGCAAATTCAATGATCTTTCCGCAGGCATGAGCGTAGCACCCCCCTTTCGGGATGAGACCTGCCGACGATTGGGAGCGCAGAGCTGGAAATAGCCAGTAATACGCATCTACCTGCAGACTCTCGGACCAGGACGCGAGATGCGTCTGGGGATGTTTGCCGCGCCGCCAGCACGATAATAGAATACCACCCGCGGCGGATCGGTGCCGCCAAATGGACGGTCATCCCGCACGTAATCCCATAATCGACCGGTATCGGTCTCGCACTTTACCATGACCGGCATGGTGGTGTCGTCGCCACGCACGCGCTCGGCGGCGAAGACATGGGCCTCGATCAGCCGGAAGATGGGCATCAAGGCGAAGGAAGCCACACTGGACTTGTAACGGTTTTGCGCCGGTCACCTATCTCATTATGCCACCTTGGCTTCGAACGCGAGTGGGCTGATGCCGCCCAGGTATGAATGGCGGCGACGGGAATTGTAGAAGCCGTTGATGTACTGGAAGATGGCGGCTTCAGCTTGCCGGCGGGTTGGCCAATTCTGCCGCCAGATGAGTTCGGCCTTCAGGGATTTGAAGAATGTCTCGACGGAGGCATTGTCGTAACAATTTCCCTTGCCGCTCATAGATGGACGCAGGCCATAGGCCTGCAGCTTTTTCTGATAATCATAAGAGCAATATTGGCTGCCGCGATCGGAGTGGAAAATGCAGCCTTCAGGCGGCTGACGCAGCCGCACCGCCATATCCAACGGGACTGTCAGGAATTTCGTGTGCGGCGAGGCGGTTGACCATCAGGCCGTCATGGCCCTGATGAAGCGTTCGCCGAAGAGAACGGCAAATTGAGCCTTCGCCATGTTCCACTCGCGCGGCGGCATTTTCCACTCTTTTTCCGATCGGTTCAAGATCAGATAGAGCAGCTTGGTGGCCGCCTCATCATTGGGGAAATGGCCCCGCGCACGAACAGCGCGACGAAGCTTGGAGTTCAAGGCCTCGATGGCATTGGTGGTGTAGACGATCCGCCTGACTTCGTCGGGGAAGGCGAAAAATGGGATGACCTCGGGCCATGCCCGACGCCAGCTCTGGCCGATGGCAGGATAGCGCTGCCCCCAGAAGCTCGCTTCGAAGGCCGTTAGCGCTTCCTCGGCGGCCGCGGCATCGACAGCACGGTAGATGGCCTTCAGGGCCGTTCCGAGCGCCTTACGGTCTTTCCACGCCACGAAATCCATCGAGTTCCGCAGCAGATGGACGATGCATGTTTGAACCATCGCTTCGGGGAAGACGGCGGTGATGGCGTCGGGAAAACCCTTCAGGCCATCGACGACGGCCAGCATGATATCCTCGACACCGCGGTTGCGCAGTTCGTTCATGACGCGCAGCCAGAATTTGGCGCCTTCATTCTGCTCCAGCCACAAGCCAAGGACCACCTTGGTGCCGTCGGCCATGACGCCCAGGGCAATATGGATCGCCTTGTTGCGGACCATGCCTTCGTCGCGGATCTTGACCCGGATCGCATCGAAGAAAACCAGCGGATAGGCTGGGTCCAGCGGCCGTTGCTGCCAGGCCGTGACCTCCTCCAGCACAGCGTCCGTGATCGTGCTGATCAGGTCGGGTGAGGCATCGATGCCGTACAGTTCGCGCAGATGCCCGGTGATCTCACGGGTACTCATGCCGCGCGCGTACATCGAGATGATCTTGTCATCAAAACCGGGGAAACGGCGCTGATATTTTGCGATAAGCTGCGGATCAAAACTGCCGGCCCGATCACGCGGCACCTCGATCTCGATCCGTCCCCCGTCGGTCGTCACTGTCTTGCGGCCATAGCCG
>NZ_QJQX01000021.1 GCF_013393185.1 Sphingobium lactosutens
GGGGTCCTCGTGACGGCAGTGCAAAAAGTGCCGCTAAGCAACCCATTGACTTTGTTCATATAACTCCGACTTCGTCCCCGTAAGTGGTTGATATTCCACACTACGGAGGTTTTTCATATTACGCTCCTGATCGCGGCCACTGGCGGTTTCTCGCCCAGGAGCCGATCCCGGTGTGGTGAAACGTCAATGGTGATGACGCCTTTGGTGTTGATATGCTCGTGCGCATTGGGGGCGATGTGCATGATGTGATGATCCGGAAAGGTGTCCGGCATTCGCGCTCGAATCTCACCGATCCGGGTCGCGTTCCACGTCATGATAACGTTGGTAAGCAGTGTCAGGCCTGATGATATCGCGGCCATTTGCTCGGGCGTGCGGCCATGCCGTGCGCCGATCGGCCCGGAATAGATCGCGCGCTGCAGGGTGTGGACCGACTCGCCTTGGCTGAGCAAAGCGTCGTTCATCCCACGGAACGCCGGATCGCCGAGATAAGCGCCCAGGAAGCGGGTCAGTAACAGCCTGCCGAAGGCATCCCCTGCCTGAAACGCCTCATCGCCCCGCGCGGCGCTGCCAAAGCGGTCCAGAACGTAGGTCGCCGAACACCAGCCACTCTTGGTCGATGCCGCAATCCGCAGGAGCGGATCCCATCCCCGGGTGATGGCGCCGGTTGAGACGGTCTCGCTCACAATTGGCCGCAAGCTGGCAGGTACATCGAGGCCACGTGGGAGATAGAGCTTGCGTTTATTCATCCCGGCAAGCCTCGGGGCGAGATCAAACCCCACGAGATTGGCCAGCGCCATGCCGAAATGTGTGTGGCCATGCGTATCCACCGCGACACGGTGGAGATCGACGGCTTCGTGGCGAAGAGCCCCTTCGATAGCGGCCCCGGCTTGCCGTCGGTTCAGAACGACGGCCTGGTCATGCAGGATCACCCACTGGTCGAGCACATGGGTGTACGTTCCGACTGCCGGAGTGCGCCGCCGCGGATCATGGCGGGCTGTCCAGAGACGGCGGGTTGCATCAAGGCTCATCATGTCGGCCGATGCCTGAATTCCGCCTCCCCACAGCCTTGTGACTGGAAGCGTCCTGAAATGATCAAGCACCAAGCGGTTGGCCGCCGGCAATCGACCATTTGCCTCGATGCGGCGCATCATCTCGCCGACTGCGTCGGCTTCAATATTGAGCGTCATGCGCGCCATGTCGGCGGCAGTCAGATCGGAACCCAAGGCGATCAGGGCCGCGTAGAGGGTTATGAGCTCATGCTCGCTTCGGGGCGACCTGCCCAACAGGGCCCAGGAAAAGTGCGTGGTGGCATCGATGGCGATCAGCAAGTCCGGTAACTGGATCTTTCCGACGCCGGCGAACAGTTCGCGGCGAATGCCCTTGAGCCTTTCGTCTTCGGGAGCCGCCTTGAGTTTTGGAACGACCAATCGGTCGTTTTCAATCCGGATATCGCCCCTCGATACCGCCGCATCGATGGCTTTCAGGGCGGTCGTGAGTTCATCCTTGATCCAGCGGATGGTCGCTTCCGGCTTGGCTGACACCGCGAGGTTTCGCACGAACCGTGCTCGTTCCTTTTGCCATTGCGCCTTTGGGATCAGGCGGTCCTCAGGGGCACGGTGTTCCAGGCTGTGGTCGACGCTAGCCTGCCCATTGCGGAGAGAGCGTTTGAGCAGCATGAGCGCCGCCGCCCTATAGCTGCCAAAGGCGGCCTCGCGGTCCGGTTGATCGATGAGGAGCGCCCACGTCCGGCCGAATGGATTGGCGGTGCCTTCCGGCAATCGCCCCATTTCCGAAGCCGCCACCCGGTTCAGTGTCGCCAGTGCCTGCGCAAGCGGGTGCGTCGACGGTAGATCCAGGCTGATCGACGCCGCCGCGCCCAGCAACTCACTCGCACCTCTGCCTGCCGTCGCCAGTTCCCGCCGGACCCGGCCAACCTTCGTGGATGGACCGTGCGCGCCGGCCGGCAGGAACGGTGCCAACATGATGCGCATCTGGTCGCGCACGACGGAAGCGGAGGTGTTCTCGTCATCGACAAGGCTTGCCAATTGCAAGACCAACGCTTGATGTCGGCGCAGCTCGTCCTCGACCGCCGCCTCGGCGCGGGTTCGGGCCTGACGCCAGAGATCGGCGATCCGGTAGTCGATCATCCCAAGACCGTCATCCGTGAGACGCAGCAGTTGCAAGCGCAGAAAGCAGGCTATTTCAATGGTCTTTCGCTCACCGCGCATCCGCTTGAGCGTCGCAGGCTTGCGGTAGAGCATTGATCTTGCCTGGGCCTTCAGCATTCCGGCCGCCAAGCCAAGTTGGAGCCTATCGGCCCCAAGTTTCTTCAGAAAATCGATCTTCGCGATATGGTTGGCGAGGCCTTTGGTTTTACGGGACGCGGGACTGTCTCGAAGCCATTCCAACCGCGTCTTGCCGTTTGGCATTGTCTCCGACAGCTCAAGCGGCCAGGCCTTTGTCTGTTCCATCCCCACTGCGGCTACCGCGCCGGCCAACAGGCCGCCATCGTGATGGCGCCGGGCGCCTGATGCAGAACTCCTCAGCCGTCGCGTTGGCAACTGGACATAGTGGTGATCACGGAGCCATGCGCGCGCGGCTTGTTCCAACTCGTCCACGAGGAATTTGTCGCTGGCCTCGCGCCGCAGAAAGCCATTCAACGCGCGTTCCCCGTGCTCGGTGAGGTCGCGCAAACCCAGCGCCTGTTTTGCCGCGTCCTGGTGCTCGAACAGCGTGCGGTGGCGGCGGTAAAGCGCGCGGATTGAGGTAAGCCGGGGCGGTGCAATCCCAAGCTCGGCGCCGAGATGAGCCAGCACTTGCGACGGAATCATCTCCACGGAATTGAGTGGCGCTCCCGTGAGCCGCAGAAAACCAACCTGCAGCGCCACACCCAACCGGTTTAACGGTCGCCGGCGGCGGTGGACGGCTCGCCGATCATCCTCGGAAAGCGAAAAGAAATGCGCGACTTCGGGTTCGGTTAAATTCTCCGGAAACCGTTCCCAGCCAAGATATTGTCGAAACGGCGCATCCACGACTCGGCCCTCCCAGGAAAGACCCTACACACCGCCGGCTGAAGGTCGAGAAACCTCGCTGCACAACAATATCAATGAGTTATAATTTTCTTGCGGCTTTTATGGCTATGTTTCAATGACTTGCTTAGCGGCACTTTTTGCACCGCCGTCACGAGAACCCCCAAGAGCATATCCAATTTCATTGCCTCACAACAGGCGCGCCCTTTTTAAAGCTGCCTCTCTCACGGAATTCATGGATCGTGTCCCAACGCGTGGTGTAGCTTCGCCGGCGTTGTCACGGCGATCTCCGGCCAGGCCGGATTGATCAGGCTGCCATGGCTGACAGCGAGACGAGCGCATCATCGCTGAGTTGCGAAACACTTTCCAGCGTCATGTATCTGGCTCGCTGGACTGCCCACTCGTCATTCTGCTCGAGCAGGATGGCGCCGACCAGCCGGATGATCGAAGCCTCGTCGGGGAAGATGCCCACGACATCGGTTCGCCGCTTGATCTCGCCGTTGAGCCGTTCGAGCGGGTTGGTCGAGCGGGTTGGTAACCGGTATGAGGATGTCGGTGCCGAAGTTCCTTCTGCGACTCACGGGTTGCGGCATATGGTGCGACCATCCGGGACAGAGGCACCGGGAGCACGAATGTGCGGGCAGGCCGATGTACATCATGAGCTGCGAGCTCGCGTTAGTAGCTGGCCGCCTCTGCGACTCACCCGGTTGCGCTGCGAGCGCGGATCCGTAGTTGTCGTGTCGCCCGCCGCTCCCGTCACTTTGGCTGACAGGAGGCGCTTATGCGACGCGTCATTGGCATTGATATCCACCGGACCTTTGGCGAGGTGGTGATTTGGGAAGAAGGCCGGCTCAGGAATGCCGGACGGGTCGATATGACCCGTCCGGCGCTGGAGGGTTTCGGCAAAGGACTGCGATCTACTGACGAGGTCGTGATCGAGGCAACGGGCAACTGCATGGCGGTATCGCGGGTGCTCTCGCCGTTCGTGACCCGAGTGGTGATCGCCAATCCGCTTCAGGTGAAGGCGATCGCCCACGCGCACGTAAAGACCGACAAGATCGATGCGGGCACGTTGGCCAGCCTTTACGCTGCCGGATATCTACCTGAGATCTGGACGCCTGATGCGGCGACGGAGCGTATGCGCCGCCTGGCAGCGCGGCGCTTTCAAAGCGTCCGACACCGTACGCGGATCAAGAACGAAGTGCATTCCATCCTGCACGCTCACCTGATCCCGCGCTGTCCGCATGCCGACCTGTTCAGCGGTGTTGGCCGTGCCTGGCTCTTGCGCCAGCCCGTGCCAGAAGACGAGCGTGGTGCTATCGAACGGCACATCCGCGAGCTCGACCGGCTGACCGATGATTTGGCGACCATCGACAAGGAGATCGCCGGCGACGCGCTCGACGATGACGCGATTGCCAGATTGCTGACCATCACGGGCATCAACCTGACCGTGGCAGCGGGGATCGTGGCGGCAATCGGCGACATCAACCGCTTCTCGAGCCCGCAAAAGCTGGTGAGCTACTTCGGCCTCAACCCGCGGGTGCGCCAGTCGGGGCTTGGAGCGGCCCACCATGGGCGGATCAGGAAGGTCGGCCGCAGCCACGCCAGAGCGATGCTGGTCGAGGCGGCATGGGCGGCCGCCAAAACGCCTGGGCCGCTGCATGCATTCTTCGTCCGCATCCGGGCCAAGCGTGGCCATCAAGTGGCGGCCGTCGCCTTGGCGCGCAAGCTGACGGTTCTGTGCTGGCATCTGCTGACCAAACAGACCGATTATCGTTGGGCGCGTCCTGCGCTGATCGCCAACAAGCGACGGGCCATGGAACTCAAGGCCGGAAAACCGCAGAAGAAAGGCAACAAACCCGGCCCAGCCTACGCCTACAACGTCAAGGCACTGCGCGATCAGGAAATGGATATCGCCCGCCATGCCGAGCAGGCCTATGAGCAGTTCGTTGCCCAGTGGGAGACAAGGCCAAAGGTGCGCGGACGCTCCAAACCGGCAGGGCTGTGAAAAGGCGGCCTGACGGAACTCGCAGCCTGGGTTCCGCTCTTCGTCACGGAGTCGCCCGCGCACCACCTGCATAGCACAATTTTCTGCGGCAGGTCTTGTCCATCTCATCCGTGGAGTGCAGCTTGGTGCGGTGATCCTTGGGGAAGGTCATGTAGGCGAGCACATCGGTTTCGGCCTCGTCCATTAGCGCTGCCAGTTTCGGCATCTTGGGACGCAGCTGGTCGGCAACCTGGCGCCACTGGGTTCTGGCTGCTTCAGGCGTTTCCTGGGCGAAGGCGGTGGCGACGAAGGCCGAGACGACCCGCCGACCGCTCTTGCCGGAGTGAGCCAGCAGGTTGCGCATGAAGTGGACGCGGCAGCGTTGCCAGCTGGCGCTGAACACACGCGAGACGGCGGCTTTGATGCCCTCATGCCCGTCGGAGATCACGAGCTTGACGCCGCGCAGACCGCGCCGGGCCAGGCCGCGCAGGAAGTCGGTCCAGAAGGTCTCGGCCTCCGACGCGCCGATCGCCAGTCCGAGCACTTCGCGCCGACCGTCATTGTTGACGCCGATCGCGATCGTCACCGCGACCGAGACGATGCGGCCGGCCCGGCGAACCTTCACATAGGTCGCGTCGATCCAGAGATAGGGCCAGTCGCCTTCGATCGGCCGGTTGAGGAAGGCATGGACCCGCTCGTCGATCTCCTGGCACAGCCGACTCACCTGGCTGCGAGAGATGCCGCTTGCGCCCATCGCCTTGACCAGGTCGTCGACCGACCGGGTCGAGATCCCCTGGATATAGGCTTCCTGGATCACTGCGGTCAGCGCTTTCTCGGCGAGCCGGCGCGGTTCGAGGAAGCCGGGGAAGTAGCTGCCCTTCCGCAGCTTGGGGATGCGTAGCTCGACCGTGCCGGCCCTCGTCTCCCAGTCGCGCCCGCGATAGCCATTGCGCTGGGCGAGCCGCTCGGCGTTCTTCTCGCCATAGGCCGCGCCGGTCAGCGCCCCCACCTCCAGTTCCATCAGCCGCTCGGCGGCAAAGCCGATCATCTCGCGCAGAAAATCGCTGTCGCTGCTCTTCCCCAACAAGGCTTGAATGCTCATCATGTCGTCGGTCATCGGGATCTCCGTCGGTTCGAGTGTCGCAACCCAAACCTACCCGAAGATCACCGATGGCCACCCGCGAAGCTGACCGGCCGCTACAGCGCATGTGGTGAGCGCGCGGCCGGTCAGCTCCGCTACCGCCGAGCTACACCATCAGATGGGACACGACCAATTCATGAGGGGACATACCCATCTTCCTTTGGAAAAATCGCGAGAAATACGCTGGGTCAGAGAAGCCGAGCGAGAAGCCTGTCGCGGCGACTGGAAGATTGGAATAAATGAGCGATCGCCGCGCCTCCAGCAACGCCCTCGCGTCTAACATCTGGCCCGGTGACTGCCCCGCCACCTTCGCGCAGGCCACTCGCAGCGCGGTTTGGCTCAGCCCCAACGCGGAGGCATAGCCAGACACCGGCTCGCGGAACCGAAGGCGTTGCTCGATGCGTTCGCGTAGGCGGGCAACCGTCGCGGCATGCATGCCGGGCGTGGGACGTACACGGCTTTCGGGGTCCAGATGAAGCAGGCCCAGCACCAGAAAGGACTGGATTGCCGCATCGACGGCAGAGCGATGGCCGGGCGCGGACCAGCTGAACTCGCGCATGATGTCGTCGGTCAGCATTGCTATCCGGCCGCTTTCGCGCTCGGACAATTTCACTGCGCTCGGGCTTTCGAACAGGCCCAGCAGGTCCCGGTCGTGCCGGGCCTGTTCGCCGACATAGCGGGTCGCCATGGTCAGCACAGATCCCTCGGTATCGCGCAACCAGTCGAACCCATGTACCGCTATCGCCGGCACGAAGATCATGCAGGGTGCGGAGAAGCACAATTCCTTGCCGTCCGCCTGCATCGCGCCGCCACCTGAACCGATAACAAAGATATGGACTAGTTCGCTATGGGAATGTGGCTGAATCGTCCATTCGCTAGGGCGCGAGCGATCATCCAACGCCTCGGCATGCACAAAGGCGGCATATCGCTGCGCCAGCGCAAAGAGCGCCAAGGTGACGCGGGCGGTGTCCGCAAGGAGCCGCTCCCTGCCGTCCCGGACCTGCAGCATTCAGGCTCGCTGGCCGCCTTTGCCTCGCGCACCACATTGCCCTTCGCATCCACCACGCAAACGCTGCTCTCTTTCAGAGAGACATCGAGTCCATGGCTGTTCCTCTCATGATGCTTGAGGCCGATCGCTCGGACCTCGTTCCAACACCATCATTCTGAGGGACAGCCACCCACTTGGCTACCTTGGAGACGCCGGCCCATTACGGCATCTAGATTGGAAACAGGGCAATAATGTTGGGAAATTACCATTGGATTTGGTTAAATTGGCGGGCTCTGTCGGAATTAGCAGCCGGGTCGCATAACGTGAGCTATTCATCTCTTGGGTGACCGCGTTTTCAAGAGCAAGTAGAATGCCAGAAGCACGACGGCCGGCGCCGCTGCATGCAACCCTTCTCCATTGACTATGAGTGTGAGCAGGGCGGAAAGCATGACAGTGCCGCCCAAAAAAATGCCGAGCATCTGATAACGCCGCACGGACAGGAGTCCCGCTACCACCAATTCCAAACCACCCGTCACATATCGAAACGATGCGGGATAGCCCCACTTCGCAAAATCCTGCGCAATAGAGGCGGGACCGAACAGGTTCATGAACGCCCCGAGCAGGAAGAAGGCGATCAGAGCCAGGTTCAGCAATCTCGACCATGCAATTGTCTTCTTCACGTCAGACTCCGGACTTGGAAATTTGTGTTTGCGGCAATGGCGCCGCCTGTGGGTTCGACCATCCGGCCCCGAGCGCTCGAAATATCCCGACCTGACGGGAAGCGACATCCTGATCGGCCCGCGTGCGGGCAAGGCGCAACCGGAGCAGTTCGCTCTGGGCGACGATGGCATCGATATAAGCGATGGACCCGGCGCGGTAACGCTGGTCGGCAAGGCGGAACGCCTGGTCCGCCCGGGCCTCCGCCGTGACGAGGTCAGAGCGGCGGCTGACCGCTGCGCCATAGTCGCTCAGCGCCTGCTCGACCTCCTTGAGCGCGGTCACGACCGTGCCGTCGAACGTCGCCAGCGCCGCCTCCTCGCGCCCTTTGGCCTGACGGATGCGGGCTCGCGCAGCGGTGATGTTGGGGAACGAGAAAGACAGGACCGGTCCTATGCCATAGCTGAACCCGCGGCTCTGGCTGATACCTTCGCCGCCCGATTGGTTAACCGAACCGCCGATGCTGATGCGCGGATAGAGGTCGCCAGTAGCGACGCCGATCCTGGCGCTTGCGGCCGCAAGCGTGCGTTCCGCCTGCGCAACATCGGGCCTTCGGCGCAGCAGGCTCGCACCGTCGCCGACCGAGATTGGATGCCCCAACTGTGGAGGTCCAGAACAACGCGTAGCCGTTTCCGGGATCTGCGAGGGGGGCAGGCCGAGCAGCGCCGCCAGTTCGAGCAGCGATGATTTGCGGGCATTCTCAACGGGCGCCAGCGCGGCACGCGCTTCTGCCGCCTGCCCTTCGGCGCGCGCAACATCGAGGGTGGCGGCCGATCCCGCACGGGCCTGAAGCCCGATGATGCGGGCGCTGTCGGCGCTGAGATCGATCGACGAGCGCAAGGTTGCAATTGCCTGTGTTGCCGTACAGGCCGAAAGATAGGCATCGGTGACCGCCGAGATCACCCGAACCTGCACCGCTGCCTTTGCAAAAGCTTGGGCATCCGCATCCGCTCGGGCCGCTTCGATGGTCCGCGATACGCGGCCGAACAGATCGACCTCGTAGGAGAGTTGCGCACCACCGCCGTACGAAAAGCGATCGCCGGGCAGGAACAGCGGTGACTGGTAACGGCCATAGGTGGCGTTGCCGCTGAGTGTCGTCTGCGGCAGCCGCGCACCTCGCGCCTCCGACACCACCGCGTCAGCCGCCTTGAGATTGGCGATAGCGGCCCGCAGGTCCGTATTGGCGCCAAGCGCCTGGGCCACCAGCGCGTTCAGCGCCGGATCGTCATAGATGCGCCACCATTCGGTGTCAGGTTCGCCGCCTGCAGCTGTATCGGGCGCGGTATTGACGAAGCCTGCGCTGACGGGCGCCGATATCGTGGGCGGCGTGTAGTTCGGTCCCACAGCGCAGGCCGAAACCGAGGCGCTCGCTAGGAGCGCGACAAGTGTTTTGTTCTTCATGAGGATCATGCTCCAGCCAGGGCGGCGCTGTCGCCGGGCACGTCGCGTCCGGCCAGTTCCCGCTCGGTCTGCGCGTGCGCGCGGTGATCGCGGGCCAGCAAGGTGTAGAAGGTGGGAAGGACGAAGAGGGTGAACAGCGTGCCGACCAGCATGCCCATCACCACGACGATCCCGATCGCGAACCGGCTCGCGGCACCCGCACCGCCAGCGAACAATAGAGGCACCAGCCCCGCCACCATCGCTGCTGTGGTCATCAACACCGGCCGCATCCGGACCCTAGCGGCCTCGACGATCGCTTGGGCACGATCCTTGCCTTCGTGCCGCTGCACGTCGTTGGCGAAGGCGACCATCAGGATACCGTGCTTCGAGATCAGCCCGATCAGCGTCACCAGCCCGATCTGGGTATAGATGTTGAGCGTAGTGAAGCCCAGATAGAGCGGCAGCAGCGCACCGCATATGGCGAGCGGCACTGTCACGAGGATGACCAGCGGATCGCGGAAGCTTTCATACTGCGCGGCCAGGACAAGGAAGATTACGATCAGCGCGAAGCCGAAGGAGACCGTCAGACGGTTGCTCTCCTGGACATATTGGCGGCTGTCCGCGAGCCAGTCGATCTTCACGCCGGGCGCGTGCGGCTGGGCCTCCATGAAGGCGACGGCCTGTCCCATCGTCACGCCCGGCGCCAGTACGCCCGAAAGCGTGGCGGAGTTCATCTGGTTGAACTGGGGCAGACGATTGGCGCTGGGCTTCACATCCACCGTCACCACGGTCGAAAGCGGGATCATCTCGCCGGATTTTGAACGAACATAGAATTGCCCGAGCTTGTCCGGCGTCAGCCGATCCTTAGCACGCACCTGCGGAATGACGTCGTATGAGCGATCATGATAGTTGAAGCGGTTGACGTAGTTCTCGCCGATCAGGGTTGCAAGCGTATCAGCGACCGCCTGCATGGTGACGCCAACCTCGCCAGCCTTTGCCGCGTCGATACGGATGCGCGCTGAACGGTTGTCGAAAGCGAGATCGCTTTCGACAAACAGGAACAGGCCGCTCTTCCAGGCAGCGCCCTTCAACGCCTGCATGTCTTGATAAATGGCGCTGAAATCGCCGGGCGAGCGCAAGACCATCTGGAAGGGCAGCCCGGCGCTCGCGGCCGGCAGGGCGGCGGGCTGGAACGGCGTGACGGTTGCGTCGCGAACGGAGTTGGCGGCGCCATAGAGCTGGCCTTGAACTTCCGTCGCTCCGCGCGAACGATCTTTCCAGTCTTTCAGGATGATGCCGCCAAAGCCGATGTTCTGGCCGTCAACGCCGTTGCTGAAGAAACTACCAGCATATTCGGGGAGTTGCCGGAACGCGCTTTCGACGGCGCTGGTCACGCGGTCGCTATAACTGATGCTGGCATATTGAGGGCCACGCGTCGCGGTGTACACATAGCCTTGATCTTCTTGCGGCGCGAGTTCGCGCTGTGCGCCGAGGAACAGCACGACCGTTCCGGCCAGGAGCGCGAAAGCCATGACCAACACGACCGGCCGGAGCGCGAGCGTGTGTTCGAGTGCCCTTGCATAGCCTGTTGAGAGCCGGTCGAATGCATGCTCCACCTTCTTGGCGAAGCGGCCTTCGGCCATCTTGCGGTTCAGCAGCACCGAACTCATCATCGGCGACAAGGTCAAGGCCACGACGCCCGATACGATGACCGATCCGGCCAGCGTGAAGGCGAACTCGCGGAACAGGCTGCCCGTAAGGCCGCCCATGAGGCCGATCGGAGCGTAGACCGCGGCGAGGGTGATGGTCATGGCGATCACGGGGCCGACGATCTCGCGCGCCCCCACCAGGGATGCCTCGATCGGCGAGAGCCCTTCTTCGATATGCCGGTGGATATTTTCCACCACGACGATGGCGTCATCGACGACGAGGCCGATCGCCAGAACCATGGCCAGCAGGGTAAGAAGGTTGAGCGAGAACCCGAAAGCCAGCATCAACGCGGCCGTTCCGACCAGCGAAAGCGGGATCGTGACCACCGGAATGATCACCGCCCGTACGGAGCCGAGGAACAGGAAGATGACGCCGATGACGATGACGATCGCTTCGATCAGCGTTTGTTCGACCTCCTCGATCGAGGCATTGACGAATTGCGCGACATCGAACTTGCTTTGCACCTCTACGCCTGGAGGCGCCGCGGTCTGAATTTGCGGGATCAGCGCCTTTGCCGCCTTGACGATCTCCAGCGGGTTGCCATCGGGCGTCGGCGTCAGCGCGATCAGCACGGCGCGCTTACCGTTCGACCAGGCCGAACTGTCATAGCTCTGTCCGCCAATCTCGATCGTGGCGATGTCTCCGAGCCGAACCAGGCCATCCGCGCCGCTCTTGACCACCATATTACGGAACTCGTCGAGATTGCGCAGATCGGTTGCGGCGGTGATGTCGGTGACGGTAAGCCCGCCCTTGAGCTGGCCGGGCGCCGCCTGGATATTGTTGGAGCGGAGCGCTGCGGCGATGTCGCCGGCAGTAAGGTTACGCGCCGCGATCTTCACCGGGTCGATCCAGACCCGCATCGCAAGCGGACTTGCGCCGGTAACGTCGGCAGCTGCCACGCCGGGGATAGAGGTAAGCAGCGGCTGCGCGACGCGGGTCACAAAGTCCGATAGCTGCGAAGGCGTATAGCGGTCACCGGTGAAGCCGATATATTGGACGGCCGAAGCACCGTCGGTGATCTTCGAGATCACCGGATCGAATGCGCCTTGCGGCAGCCTGTACTTGACTTGCTGCACCTTCGCGAGAACTTCGGTCAGCGCGCGGTCGGCATCGGCGTTCAGCACCAGCTTGGCCTTGACCTGGCTACGGCCCATAGTGGAGGTCGAGGTCAGATATTCGATGCCGCTCGCGGTCGCGATCGACTGGGCGATGGGCTGGGTGACGAAACCCTGCATCACCTCCTGGGTTGCGCCCGGGTAATTGGTATCCACGGTGATCGTGGCGCTTTGCAGATTGGGATATTGCCGGATGGGAAGCGCGAACAGCGCGCTGATGCCGACCAGCAAAATGAGCAGGCTGACGACGATCGACAGGATCGGCCGCCGGACGAAGAGATCGGTGAACTTCACGGGCGCTCTCCTTAGCGGGCCGGCTTGGGCGCGGCGGGAGCGACGACCTTCACGGCCGCCCCCGGCTGCAAACGGAGCTGTCCGGTGGTGACGACAACGTCACCTGCCCGAATGCCGCTCTCGACGAGCGTTCGCTCACCATATTCGCTGCCCACCGTCACCGGTACCAGGGCAGCCTTGCCACCTTTGACGAGGAAGACGCTCTCACCCGATGCGGAGGTCTGGATCGCGGTCGCGGGCACGAGAATGGCTCCATCGCGGGGCGATTGCGCGACATCAACGGTGACGTAGAGACCCGAACGCAGGACGCCGCCCGCATTGGGCATGACCGCCTGGACCGAGATGTTGCGGGTATCGTTGCCGACGACCGGCTCTACGGCATTGATCCGTGCGGAAAACTCACGGTCCGGCATGGCATCGCTGCGGACCGTCACGGTTCCGCCCACGCGCAGCTTGGTCAGCAATTGCTGCGGTACGCTGAAATTGACGTAGAGGTGGTCGAGCGCGGTCAGCGTCGCCACCGGATCACCAGGATTGAGATATTGGCCGAGATTGACGCGGCGGAGACCGATTTGTCCGGAGAAGGGCGCGCGGACGGTCTTCTGCGTTATGCGCGCGTCGATCTGCTGGATCGCGGCGCGTGCCTGGGACAGTTCCGCTTCACGCTGCTGGAGGAGTTGCTCGGGCTCAGCCCCTGTCTGCGCCAAAGTCTTCGAACGATCATACTGGATTTGCGCGAATTTGAGGCGGGACACGGCGGCTGCGCGATCCGCGCGCTCCTGACCATCGAACAGCCGGACAAGCACGCTACCCTGGCCCACATTCTGCCCCGCATCGAAGCTGATCGCATCGACGCGGCCCGGTGCTTCGGATGCGAGGAGCACTTCCCGGACGGCTTGTAGCGATCCGGTAGCGTTCAAGGTTTGCGGCAATGCTTCTGCTTGGGCGGTCACGGTCGATACTTCGACAGGCGGCGGCGCATAGGCGACCGATCCGGCGGACAAACGATATCCCCGCCACGCATAGATGCCCGCGAAGATGAGAATGAGGATGAGAACGGCGATCACCAGCGGCGTGGGGCGGCGAGTATATTCGGTCAATCGACTGCTGGCGGATGACATGTCGGCTCCCCCTGGAGTGGGCCGACGACGCCGAGTCACCGGCAGCCTGAGGCTCAGGCCGACAGCACATATAATTCCTCAACTATAGTTGAGGTCAAGCACTTTCCTCGCTATGGAGCTGTTGGAGGTATCACATGCCAAAGAAGACGCCGTCGAAGTCGGACCATCTATCGGTTGGCGAAGTCGCTAAACGCAGCGGCGTGGCCGTTTCGACCATCCATTTCTATGAAGGAAAGGGTCTTATCGAGGGGTGGCGAAACACGGGCAATCAGCGCCGCTATTCACGCATGGTCTTGCGACGAGTGGCGGTGATACGGATCGCGCAAAGAGCTGGCATCCCACTCTCCGTGATCGGCGACTATCTCGCGCGGCTGCCGAAAGATATTGCTTTGAGTAAGGCGGATTGGCAAGATCTTACCGTCTCCTGGCAGGCATATCTCGACGAGCGCATTGCGAGCCTCCTGCAACTCCGCAACGAACTTGAGTCTTGCATCGGCTGTGGCTGCCTCTCCATTGCGGACTGCCCCTTGCGCAACCCGGAAGACCGACTGGCCGCAGAGGGGCCAGGGCCACGGCTACTGCAGGATTAGCCGCGCCGCCGGCCCCGCAAGGTATTGGTGGTCGACTTCAGGCCTGAACAGCCATCCCGAAATATGGGTTCTACCAATCCTGATAGGCTCTGCTTGAGCGCCTGCCGTCCAAGTTTTGCGCGACGAACTCCCAATTGATAGCGTTGCGCAAAATGGCTTCCAGATAATCGGGCTGGGCGCTGGGATAGTCGATATAATCTCAAACATCGAGAAGGAGCAATGGCGCTGCGTCGTGCGCCACCGGCGTGTCTGCGTCATGGTAGCTAACGATTTCCAGTTTGACCTTGGCGAGATTGAGTGCCGCCCAGCCGCTGCCGAAATGTCCAACGTCCTCCGCCTTGAAAGCAGCTATTAAACCGTCAGTCGACCCAACAACACTCATCCCTTTCCCGATCCATCAGGCCGATCTCTGGTTCGAAGAAGCCGTATACAGCAAGATATTCATGAGCGACGCGCTAGCCAAAAACCTCATCGAAACCGGGATGGGCGACGTTTTTAAGTTCAAGGCCTGCCAGATTGTAGAATAGCTCGTAATAAGCCGACCCTGATCAGCGGGATGCACGGCAAACAAGTGATGCGGTCAGGCGGCTTGGTGCATCCCATCGCTTACGTCCCATCCCCGACAAGCCAGTAGAACTGGTTTCGGCACCCTTTTCTCGCCATTGGAATACTAGGCGACCATACGACGTGAAACGCCCAGGGAGGCGACTGCCTTGGACAGTGACAGGGCATGCCGCGGCCGCCATTCGAGAAACGCGCGCGCGTCGCCACGTCCTGATGCTGACGGCGTTTCGCGCCAAAGGGTGTCAGCGCCCAACTCCGCGCCCGGAGGCCAAACCAAGGCCCCCCAGTCACCTATTTCAACCTTGGCGAACTCGTCAGGATCGTGCAGTGCGGAGGACAAGTTCGCTGCTGAGGAGATTGAGTGCATCCTCGGTATCGCATCTGATTTGCCGGACAGGCTGTTGCTGAAGAGTGACCGCGCCACGGTTGAGGAGCGCCAGACGTTACAGCTGCTGATGGACGAGGAGCGGCAGACAGCGGAGGCGACGACCTGAGGCGTGCGATCCTCAAGCTGTGACGCGCGTCAGCCGATCGTGAGCCATTGCCCGGCTGGGCTGGTGTGCCGGCATTCCACGCCGTCTATGGTCTATTGCTCCGTGTCGGAGGGAATCGCGGGCGGCCCCCGGGATTTGTCGCCGAGAGGTGCGGTGGATCTCCGACTCTTTCTCGAGGCCGAGCTTCGAAATTGGCTGCGAGCGGGGCTATCTCTACCGCATCCACAACGCGATGCACGGCGTTCGAAGTGGTCTGTGGTGGCCCTGACGGGTGAATATCGGTTGCCGTCGTACCCCTGAACACCGTCAGGATGGGGTTTCCTAAAGTGGTTGCCGGTTGTGCCGAGCATGGCGTCGAGGGCGGCCAGCATGGTACATGCTTGTCGGTTTTCGGTGAGGAGCTCTGTTCGTGGGACTGTCAGGAATTTCGTGTGCGGCGAGGCATAATGGGCAACAAGGAGACCCAGTATGTCACGACGCAAAGAACCCTCGATACCGAACGACATTCTCGACCAACTGCTGGCCGGCACTGACGCAGCAGCAGCGCTCAGCCAGGGCGGCCTGCTCGATACATTGAAGAAGGCATTTGCCGAACGGGCGCTCAATGCGGAGATGGATCACCATCTTGGCCAGGAGGAGCAAGGGACCAACAGCCGGAACGGCTA
>NZ_QJQX01000022.1 GCF_013393185.1 Sphingobium lactosutens
GCAGCGCCCCGTCCGGTGAAAAGCCCTCTAGGCATACCAATTGAGTCGGTCAACTAGAAAATTACAGAAAAACGACAAAGATCCGAACCCACCCCCTCGCCCACGCCTTCGCCCGAAAACAAAAGCTTCCGCCAAGCGACGCGGCGCATCCCCCACACCAAACTAGCGCCCCGGCGCGTCCCCAACAAACCAGGAAACCGGTCGGCTCCAGACCGTCGGCCAAATCTCGTCCAGCCTCAGAGGATCATAAAGGCGACCATTCTTCATCACAGCGCTGATCTTCATGGCATTGGCAATGTCGACACGCGGATCGGCATCCAGGATCAGCAGGTCCGCAAACTTGCCCGGCTCCAGGCTGCCGACATCGTCGCTGTGGCCAATCACCTCCGCCGAACCGATCGTTGCAGCCTTCAACACTTCCATCGGCGTTGCGCCGCCGGCCGCGAAGGCCTGCATCTCCCATTGATAGCCGAGCCCCTGCATCTCGCCATGGCTGCCGATGCCGACCAGCCCGCCGGCGCGCTGGATCGCAACCGCATCGGCGGCGATCAGCTGCCAGCTTTGCGCTTCGGGCGGCATCCAATGGCGGTTGCGCAATTTTTCGCTGACGATGCCGGGCGGCACGAAATGGCGGAACTTGGGGTCGTCTTGCGGGCGCTTGTTGATGATGAAGTCGAACAGGGCAGGCGTCGTGCCATAGGCGACCGAGATGGTGGGGGTGTAGCTGGTGCGGCTCTGTGCGAAGAGGCGAACGATATCCTCGCGCAGCGGTGACACCGGGATGCTGTGTTCATTGCCCGAAAAGCCGTCGATCGCGTGGGTGAGGTTGAGCACCATGTCGCTGGCGCCTTCGGTCGTGGGCATCATGCCCAGTTCCTTCGCCGCCTCGACCATATATTGGCGCTGGGCGCGGTCGCCGATCATGTAGCTCTTGATGTTCCGCGTGCGATAATGGTCGCGATAGCGGGTGAGGACGTCGAGCGCATCCTGCTTACTGTGAATCTCCGCGTTCACGAAGACACCGGGACCGGTGGACCATGCGCGCGGCCCAAGCATCATGCCCGCGTCGATCATGTCCTGATAGGCGAAGACATCGGTGGTGAATGGCTGGACGTCGAGCGCAGATGTCACGCCATAGGCAAGGTTGGCGGCGAAATCCCAATGCCCCTTGTCCTGAATGCCGCGCCTTATCTCGAACCAGTGGGCATGGGTGTCGACGAAACCGGGGACGATATATTTGCCGCTGACGTCGCGCACGCTCGCGCCGGCCGGCACCGCCAGCGAACCGGACGGGCCGACCGCGACGATCCGGTTGTCGGTAATAAGGATGTCGGCATTGGCGACCGCATCCTGCCCGCCCGCCATCGGCAGGACCGTCGCCCCGCGCAGCAATATGCTGCCCTCGGGTATGTCGCGCGGCAGTTCGACCGGGAGCACAAAGCTTTGCGCCGACGCTTCGCTGCCTTCGGGCGGGGCCGCCAGCGCCTGCGCAAGCGGAAGACGGCGGAAGGTCGCGCCGACCGACCAGGTGACGGTCGCGCCCTTGTCCGCCCAGTCGGTGAAGTCGGCGCCGATGCGGGTCAGCTTTGCTCTGGCGACCGTGGGGGCTGAGAGGTTGATCGTCGGCGGTTCGCTGCCATTAGCGGGCGGGACATCGAGCAGATAGATCTGGCTGAAGGACTTGACGAGCGCATGGCGGCCATCGGGGCTGAGGCGTACCTCCTCGACCGGCGCGGGTCCGGGGAAATATTGGCCAAGGCCGGGCGCAAGGACGCGCAGCTCCACCTGCGGGTCGCCGCCGGCCAGCGGCACCGAACTGACGCCGGCCGGACTGTAGAAGAGCAGCCGGCCGTCCTGCGCGAAATGCGGCAGGCGCGCGCCCATGGCATGAGCGATCAGCGTGGCGGACCCGCCTTGCATCGGCATGCGGATGAGGTCGGTGGGACGCGATGGATCGATTTCCGACACGGCGCGCAGCCGGTCATAATGGTTCGCCCGCAGCGCGACGACGCCCTTGCCGTCCGGAGTGAAGATCGGTTGCGTATAATAGGCGGAGAACTGCGTCAGGCGCTTCGGCTTGCCGCCGCCAGCCGGGACGGTCCAGACATGTCCGCCGTCCTTCGCGGTCCAGCTGACATAGACGATGCTCTTGCCGTCCGGCGACCAGGCTGGCTGGAAGGCGTCTTCGGCGACGATCTTGCGCGGCGTGAAGTTGGCGGCGAGATTTTGCACATAGAGCCCCCCCAGCGCGGTAAAGACCACGCTTTTCCCGTCGGGCGACTGGCGCGGCGCCTGCACCACGCGAACGCGGACCGGGCCATCCTCTTCCTTCTGGCGAACACGGGTGAGCGGACCGAGGCCGAGCTTCACCGGCGCGGTGAAGGGGATATCCGTTCGCACGCCGCTGGCGATATCGAGCCGGGCGAGCTTGCCCCCGACACTCATCAGCAGCGCCTTGTCGCCGGGCATGAAGGTGAAGCGCGGCAGCAGATCGGCGTAATAGCCGCCATCCTGCCCGTCCCGGTCGATCGGGAAGGCTATCCACCTGTCCTCGCCCGTTTCCAGATTGCGCAGGCGCAGGCCATCCTTCTGGTTGTTGCGGCTGGCATAGGCAAGCAGCCTGCCATCGTGCGACAGGGCCGGCCGCATCGCACCGCCGGAGGATTGAATGACGGTTTCGTCTTGCCCGGTCTTCAGATCGCGCCGCGCGATCGACCAGTTGGGCAGGTCATTCTCGGTCCAGGTATGGCCACGCTTGGTCGCATAATAGAGGGTGCGGCCGTCGGGCGCCGCGACGGCGCCCATCGCATTCATCTTCGCGTCCCAATTGTCGGGGGAGCCAGCCTTGGTGATCTGGATACCGCTGCCGCCGTCCCTGTCATACATGAACAGTTCGAAGGCGAGGATCGAGTGAACGGTGCGGGAAACGGTGACGAAGCGACCGTCCGGCGACCAAGCCGGCGAGGAATAGATCGCGACCGTCTCGTCATGCGACAGCTGCTTGAGGCCGGTGCCGTCGACATTGGCGATCCAGAGATTGGTGACACCGGACCGGTCGGAGATGAAGGCGAACTGCCTGCCGTCGGGTGAGAAGACGGGATTGCGTTCGAACGCCATGCCGGTCAGCAGAGGGCGAGCCGCGCCTCCCCCGACGTCGAGGGCGTAGATATCGCCAAGCAGGTCGAACAAGATCGTCTTGCCGTCGGGCGAGATGTCCGGCTGCATCCATGTGCCTTCGCTCGCCTGATAGTCCAGCGTCCTGGTCGGCTGGAGGCTGAGCCTCTCCTTCTCCTGCGCATGCAGAACGGCCGGGCTGAACGGAGTGGCGGACAGAAGCAGGGCGGCAAGAAAACGCATCGCGGCCTTTCCGGCAGGAGAGCAGACAGAAGACGGGACCGCCCGCCACTTGGCAAGCGGTCCCGTTCATTTTTGGACCTTACAGGCTCCAATCTGCGCGCAGGCCGATGGTGCGCGGCCGGATGATCGAGCCTTGCGGCGTGGCGGCATCATTGGCGAAGGGCGCATTCAGCACGCCATATTTATCGAAGACGTTGTTCGCGAAGGCCATCAACCGTATCTTTTCGCCAAGGCCGACCGAGGCGCGCAGGTCGAAGACGTTGAAGTCGCCGCGCCGCGACACGTCATCGAAGCTGGTCGGCGCCGACGAGAGATAGCGATGCGCAATGTCGAAGGTCGGCGCGCCCGACACATCGGCAAAGGTCAGCGTCAGATTGTTGGAGACCGACCATTTGGACGAACCGGGCAGCGTCGTCCCCTTGGGATAGCCGCCCAGCCCGGCCACGTCGAACGGATAGGGCAGGAACTCGGTGATCTCCGCATCCTGCCAGGTCACGTTGCTGGAAAAGCGGACCATCCGGTTGACGTTGACCGTGCCCGAAAATTCCACGCCGTTGATCCGCGCGCCGCCGGCATTGACGACATAGGAGAAATAGGACGGCGCCGGACCGAAGAGGCGCGCCTGGATATTGTTCCAGTCGATGCGGAAGCCGGTCAGGTCTACGGCGAAGCGGCCGTCGGGCGTCTGCGCCTTGATGCCGGCCTCGTAATTCTTGACCTTGTCGCTTTCATAGGCTTGCGGGATGCTGGGCAGCAGGCCGGCATTGGGGTTGATGCCGCCGACACGGAAACCTTCCGAATAGGTGGCATAGGCCATGATGTCCTTCGACGGGCGGAAGGCGAGCGTCACCTTGGGCGTAAACCCGTCTTCCTTCTGGTTCACGCTCCCGCTGCTGTCGGTCGGCGTGTAACCGCCTGGATAGCCGCCCAGCGCGCCGGCCTGGTTCAGCACGTCGGCCTTGGCGGTGGTGTCGAAATAGCGGCCGCCCACGGTGATCTCGAACTGCTCCACCGGCTTGAACGAGAGTTCGCCGAAGATACCGAAATCCTCGTTCGTGCTGTGGGTCAGATAGCCATAGAGCCGATCGCCCGGCGTCAGCTGCGCGCCGCTATAGCCACCGAACAGGCCGGGGTTGGCGTCGATGAAGTCGACCGCGCCCGCCTGGAAGATCTGGTCGTAGCTGTTCTTCTTCGCCTGCATGTAGCTGACGCCGACCAGCCACTTGAACGGCCCCTCGCCCGCAGAGGCCAGCCGCGCCTCGACCGTCTTGATGAGGGCGTCGGCCTCGCCGAGCGAATAGGCGGCGCCGTCGCCGGTGGTGACGCCGGTGACATAGGCATAGGGATAGGAGAAGACGGTCGTGTTGTTCTTCTTCGTGACCGATCCCAGCACCGTCAGGTTGGCGATGTCGCCGATTTCCTGATCGAGGCGCAGGCTGCTCATCCAGAAGTCGGTCTTCTGTGTTTCGGCGCGCGGCAGGTTGCGGACATAGGGATTTTGGAGGTCGAGATAGGTCTGGTCGTCGAGCTTGCTGTCCTGATAGCTGGACAGGAACGTCACCTTCGTCGTTTCGCCCAGATGCGCGACGATCGATCCGCGCAGCCCACGGCTGCGGAAGTCGTTGGAGCCGTTCACGCCGATGCCGGGATTGTCGAGATAGCCTGCGTCCGACCGCTGCATGGCGACGAGGCGCACGGCCAGCTGATCGGCGACCAGCGGAATATTGACCATCGCCTTGGCGGCATAGTTGAGTTCGCCCGACGCATTCTTGGTCGTGCCGACCAGACCCGATGCGGCGGCGTCGATCTTGCTGGCGTCGGCAACGTTGGCGACATAGTTGACGAGACCGCCAAGCGTCGAGGAACCGAAAAGCGTGCCCTGCGGACCGCGCAGCACCTCGACCCGCTGAAGGTCGAACGTGTCGACATCGGGGATGCCGATCGGGAAACCCGGCTCCACGATCGGCACTTCGTTCAGATAATAGCCGACCGTGGTCTGGCCCTGCTCATGATAGGTGGTGGCGGCGACACCGCGGATCACGACTTCGGAAATGCCGGGCTGATAATCGTTGAAGACGACGCCGGGCAGGCGCGTGATATAGTCGGACAGGCTGTTGGCGTTCATCGCCTTCAGCTGATCGCCGGTGACGGCGCTGATCGACAGGGCGACCTGGCGGATATCCTCGTCGCGCTTGCCGGCGGTGACGATGATGGTGTCCCCCTCCCCTGCGGCGGGCGCCTGGGCCATGGCCGGCGTGGAGAACAGGGTTGCCGCCGCGAGCGCGGCCAGACTGGCAGACTTCACATGCGTAATCGTCTTCATGCTTCTTCCCCTTCAAGTGGGAAGGCCGCCGTGTTCGGATCGGCCTTCCGAAACTGTCACTTCATGCGCTGAACCGCTCCGTGCCGTTGACGATGGTGCGCAGCACTTTCGTGTCGCCGGTCCGGGCCGGGTCGATCGCAAACAGGTTCGCATCCATCACCACGAAGTCAGCCAGCATCCCCGGCGCAATTCGGCCGAGCCGATCATCCTGAAATCCGGCAAAGGCGTTGGTCGCGGTGTAGGCGTGGAGCGCCTGCGCCATGGTCAGCTTCTGTTCGGGCAGCCAGCCGCCCGGATTGGCGCCGTCGATGGTCTGGCGCAGCACCGCCGCCGCGACTCCCGTGAGGGGATCGAGCGGGGCGACGGGCCAGTCCGACCCGAACGCCACCTTCGCCCCGGCGTCGAGCAGCGACCTGAAGGCATAGGTGCCCTTCAGCCGTTCCGCCCCGACACGCTGGATCGCCCAGCGGCCGTCATCGATCGCATGATAGGGCTGCATCGACGCGATGACCTGCTGCCTGGCGAAGCGCGGGATGGCGGCGGGGGCGAGATGCTGCGCATGTTCGATGCGGAAACGACGATCGCGCGCGCCATTTTTCGCAGCAGCCGCCGCGAAGATATCGAGCGCCTCGTCATTCGCCCTGTCACCGATGGCGTGGATCGTGATCTGGAGACCGGCCGCGTCGGCATCGTTGGTCCATTGCTGGACGTCGGCCATTTTGTGGATCGGCATGCCGCTATTGCCCGGCGCATCGTCATAGGGCTTGTAGAACATCGCCGTGCGCGACCCCAGCGATCCATCATATTGCAGCTTCAGCCCGCCCCAACGCACCCAGTCGTCGCCGCGCCCTTCGGCATCGACCAGCGCCTTGACCTTCGCCCAGTCCTGCAACGGCAGGAAGGAATAGAAACGCATGTCAGTTTCGCCCTTGGCGCGCAGGCGGCGCAGCGCGTCATGGGTGTGCCAGTCCAGTTCGGTCGTATGGACCTGGGTCACGCCCTTCGACAGGCCATGGGCGATGCCCTTGCGAACCGCCGCTTCGCGGTCGGCTTCGGTCGGCGCGGGAATGGCGCGCTTGACGAGGTCCATCGCGGCGTCCTTCAGGATGCCGGTGGGGTTGCCGTCCTTGTCGCGGACGATGACGCCGCCCGGCACTTCGGGCGTGTTACGGTCGATGCCCGCCAGCTTGAGCGCCAGGCTGTTGAGCGCCAACATGTGAAGATCGAGCCGCTGCACCGCGACGGGCGTATCGGGAGTCACCGGGTCCATCCAGCGGCGGTCGGGCAGTTCGCCGCCCCACAATTCAGCGTCCCAGCTGCCGCCCTGCACCCATTGGCCGGGCTTGAGCGCCTTGGCTGCGTCGCCGACGATGCGCGCAAACTCCTGCGGACTTTTCGCCTCGCGCAGATTGGGCTGGGTCAGCAGGTCCGACCCGATCAGGAAATGGGTGTGGCAGTCGATGAAGCCGGGCATGACGAAGGCGCCGCCCAGATCGACGATGCGGGTCGCCTTGCCGGTCTGCGCCTTGACGGCTGCTGCACCCACCGCCGCGATCCGCCCACCGACGATGCCGATGGCGGACCGTGCAGGCATGCCCTCCCCGGTCCATACCGTCGCGTTCACATAGGCGGCGTCGAGCACCTGCCCCGCCGCCCAGCTGCGCCCGCACATCATGGCCAGCGCCAGCCCGCCCGATGCACCCGCCAGCCATTCGCGACGGTTCATGCTCATGCCCTGTCCCCTTCTTCCGCCTGTTCCAGCCGATCGTCATTGTAGAGCCGCATCCAGTCGCGCAGCGCGCCCGGCGCCATGCCGCCGACAATCTCGTTGATGCCGGTGCGGGACTCGTCGCGGCCCAGCTTGAACCTGCCATCGATCGCGCGGACATGCGCGCGGAAGGCGATGATGTGCGGCAGCATCGCGGGCAGGCGCGCCTCGGCGTCGCTGACCTTCCACGGCGCGGCACGGCCTTCCTCCATCACATCGGTCAGCCGTTCGATCGCCTCACGGGTTTCCTCGGCCACGAACGCGACATCGACCTGGACAATCGCCATCGCATAATTCCAGGTCGGCACCCAGGTCGGACTGCTCAGCAATTCGGGCGAAATATAGCCTTGCGGCCCGTTGACCAGCACCAGCGCCTGCGGGCTTTCGCGCAGTTGCGCGACCTGGGGATTGGACAGGGCGCAATGGCCGAACAGCGACACGAGGCTGCCATTCTCGTCGCATTCGGGCAGCAGCGGCAGCGGCGTGGCGCCGAAGCCGTCAGGGCCGAACGAGACGAGCCAGCAGAGCGGGTTCTGCCGGACCAGCGATATTATATCGGCCTGGGCGCATGGCGCATATTTCATGCGAGTGACAATCACGCGCACTGGACCCCGCGCAAACATCCAATTCACAAAAGTGAAGGGGTCCAAGCAAAAAGGCCGGAAACATGTTCAAGGCGGCAGTGGACGGCGATGCGTCCTGATCACTCAGGCGGGAAAATCGCGGACGGCCCTGCCGAAAGCAGCGGGCTGCTCTACATTTGCCAGGTGGGCAGCATCGAGCATGACGAGGGTCGCACCCGGAATGGCATGGGCGAGCGCCTCGCTATGGGGCGGCGGGGTCGCAGGGTCGTGCGATCCGCCGATGATGAGAGCCGGCCTCTCGATCAACGCGCCAGCGCGGCGCATGTCCATGTCGCGAATGGCCGCGCAGCAGCCGGCATAGCCCCTAGGGTCGGTCGCCTGAAGCATCGTGGCGATGCGCGCGATCGCATCCGGGCTGGTAGCGGCGAAGGCCCTGGTGAACCAGCGCTCCACCGATGCCTGGGCGAGCGGGGCCATGCACTGTGCGCGGACCAGCGCAATGCGCGCGTCCCAGGCCGAAGGCGGCCTGATTGGCGCTGCCCAGGATCACATCATCGATCGCGGCAGGATCGAGGCCCGTCCGTTCGATCAGGGCCTTGAGCGGGATCGCCGCGAGATCGTCGGCACGGACGCTCGCCAGTGCACCGCGGTAGCGACCGACAGGCGTGCGGACGGCATCGCAGATAAGGCGGACGATGACCATCGCCTGCGACTGCATGGTCGCGACCGACAAGACATGCGGCCGGATAGTGGGCACATCGAGAATGACCGTCTCGACTGCTTCGATGGTGATTGCCGCTGCCATATAATGGAAAATGCCGTTTCGCTCCGACATGATACCTATTGGGTATCGCGCGGGCTGATGCCGACGGATTTTCTCAGGCGCTCGCTTTCAGCGCAACTCGCGCGATCATGTCCGATGACGCCAGGTAGAGATGCGCGCCTTTCGGATCGATGCAGATATTGGCGATCGCCTTGCCGGTGGCGATGATGCCGAGCAGCGCGCCTTGCTCCGCGCAGACATGCACCCCGCCCGGTCCCGTCGCGAAGACATGGCCGTCAGCGGCGACCTTGATCCCGTCGGGCAGGCCGGGACGTCCTTCGGCATGGTAAGCGCGCATGTCACGGAATTGCCTCTGTCCGACGGGCAGGCCGCGCGCATCCATATCATAAGCGATCACCTCGGGCCGTTCCTCGTCGGACAGGGCGAGGTAGAGCGTGCGGCCGTCCGGCGACAGCGCCACGCCATTGGGGCGGCGATGCTGGCCGTCGAGCAGCGTGACCTCACCATCGGGCGTCAGCCGGTACAGGCCATTATGATCGAGTTCGCGCAGGGGCGACGTATCGCCATCGGTCAAACCATAGGGCGGGTCGGTGAAATAGAGGACGCCCGACGGCGCGATGCACAGGTCGTTGGGGCTGTTGAACCTTTTGCCCTGAAAGCGATCGGCCAGGATCGTGCGGCGACGGGTACGCCGGTCGATACGCACGATCGCCCGCGTCCCGCTGTCCGCCGCAACCAGAGCGCCTTTGCCGTCGAGCGCCAACCCGTTAAGGCCAGCCTCGCGCACGCCGGGCGGAACTTTACCCTGATAGCCGGCGGGCGAGAGGAAAGGTTTCGCGTCTTCCCCCTGCTTCCAGCGCCAGGCGATATTGGCGGGCGGGTCGGTGAAGAGCAGACAGTCCTCCCCCGGCACCCAGACCGGCCCTTCCGCCCAGCGAAAGCCGCTCGCCACTATCTCGATCGCGGCCGACGGGTCGACGATGCGGTCCAGCGCCGGGTCGATCCGCTCGATCCGGCCGACAGGCGCCGCCATGCCGCGGGCCGACAGCAGCGGCAGGCTCGCAAGCCCGGCAAGGACGGTCCGCCGATCGGTCAAACGCCGATCCTGACAGAGGTCCGCTCGGCAGCGGAGCGATAGATCGCCTCGATCACGCGCAGGTCGGCCAGCCCCTCCTGCCCCGCCACGATCGGCGTCCTGTTGTTGAGGATGCATTCGGCCAGATGGTCGAGCTGGCCGGCAAACTGGTTCTTCGCCGGCGCGGGCAAGGTTCGGGGCGCGGTGACGCCATCCTTGCGGATCGTCATCGTCTGCCCGCTGTACGGCGTCGCCGGTTCCATATCGATCCAGCCCTCCGTGCCGATGACGCGATAGCCATTATGCGACGAGCTATAGCTGGAAATGCAGTTGGCGACGATGCCCGACGGGAAGCGGAGCGTGAAGCTCAGACGGTCCTCCACCGTGCGGAAGCGCGGATCGTTGCGATCGGTGGATTCGATCGCGCTGACCTCGACCGGTTCCTCGCCGGTCAGGTAGCGCGCGGCGTTGAGGCTGTAGATGCCGATGTCCATCATCGATCCGCCGCCGGACAAGGGCCGATCGAGCCGCCACTGGTCCGGCCGGATCGGAAAGCCATGTTCCGCCGTGATGAACCGGGTGGGACCGACATGACCGCCGCGCGCCAGATCGATGGCCAGCCGGTTATAAGGCTCGAACCGGGAGCGATAGCCGATCATCAGCTTCTTTCCGGCCTTGCGGCAGGCGGCGATCATCGCCTCGCACTCCGCCGCCGAAACCGCCATCGGCTTTTCGCACATCACATGCTTGCCGGCCTGCGCGGCGCGGATGCTATATTCGGCGTGCAGGCTGTTGGGCAGCACGACATAGACCGCGTCGATATCCGGATTGTCGCGGATGCGGTCAAAATCGGCATAGCTGTAGCGATGGGTCGACGGGATACCATATTGCGCGCCATATTGCTCCAGCTTGGCGGGCGTGCCGCTGACCAGAGCGACCAGCCGGGCATGATCGCAGCCGGCGAAATTGGGCATGATCTGGCGCGTGGCATAGGAGCCGAGGCCGACCACCGCATAGCCGATCCTGCGCGAAGGCGCGGTCGCCGCGCGCGCAGCCATACCGGCCAGCATCATGCCAGCGCCAAGGCCGCCCAGCAGTTCACGACGGGAACCTGTCGCCATGCGAACCTCCTTATTTTCTGGCCCGGTTACAGCCGGACGATCAGTCGGCCGCCCGGCCAAGCGCGGGCCGCAGCCACCCCAGATTACGCGCCGCGATGGCGGCCTGGGTGCGGTTGCGCACGTTCAGCTTGCGCATCAGCGCGGTCATGTGAACCTTCACCGTGGCTTCGGCCATGCCCAGCTCATAGGCGATCTGCTTGTTGAGCAGCCCCGAATGGACGCAGCGCAGCACCTTCATCTGGGTGGGCGTCAACTGCGGCGGTTGCGGTGCGCGGCGATCCTGATGATCGAGAATATCGTGCAAATCCGTTGCGAAGTGCATCCGTCCTCTCCCTGTTCGATCCGATCTGTGTGCGCCAGCAATTGGCCCGCTGGCTGCATCGGAATCGGTAGCGCTAACGATAAGAGAATCAGTCAGACAGGTTCAAGCGAAAATTGGCCAATTTGAGGATTTTTTCTAGTTCAGGGCAAAATTACGGCTATAACCTGTCTAACAGATTTTGGGGTCCGGTCGATCGAATCGCCGGATTCGCGCAGAATGAGAAAGGGGAGAGGATGGCGTTACCAGTTCGTCGATCGACTTCGTTTGTCCGCGGACGGCGACGCCGCGCCGATCATGGGATCAACGCCCGATGACTCCGGCGGATTACCGGCTCGTCCTGTCCGCCGTCATCGGCATCGCCCTTTCCATCGCGCTCATCATCCGGGGCAGGCTCCATCCCTTCGTCGGCCTGCTCTGCGGCGCCTTCACCGTCGGGCTGCTCGCCGGCCTGCCGATGGAGGAAACCGCCAAGGCCGTGGAAAAGGGCGCGGGCGCGATATTGGGCGGGACCGGCCTGGTCGTGGCGCTGGGCCTTGGCCTTGGCGCGATGCTGCAATTGTCCGACGGCGCGGGTGGTCTGGCGCGCGCGGCGTTGCGCGTATCGGGCGTGCGTGGCGCGCCCTGGGCCAGCCTCTTCACCGCGATCGTCATCGGCCTGCCGCTCTTTTTCGAGACTGGGCTGGTGCTGCTGCTGCCGATCGTCGCCTCTGCCGCCGCCGCCCTGCCCGCGGGGCAGAATGGCGACACGGCCAAGCTGCGGCTGATGCTGCCCGCGCTTTCGGGCCTGTCGGTGGTCCATGCGCTGGTGCCGCCGCATCCGGGGCCGCTGCTGGCGGTCAACGCGCTGGGCGCCAATCTGGGGCTGACGCTGGTCTACGGCCTGATCGTCGGCATCCCGACCGCGATCATCGCCGGCCCGCTGCTGGCGCGCTTCACCGCGCCGGGGGTCAAGCTCAGTCCGCCGCTGCTCGATCCGGTGAAGGTCGATGTGCCCGTCCCCTCGGTCGGCCGGGCGCTGACCGCCGTGCTGCTGCCGGTGGCGCTGATCGCCGCCGGGCAGGCCGTGGCGCTGATGCCGCCGGCGGTGGCCGCCCATTTCCACTGGCTCGGCTGGGTCAGCGATCCGGTGGTGGCGCTGCTGGTCGCGGTGCTGGTCGCCCTGCCCCTGCTGTTCGGCCGCCGCATTACCGATCGCAACATCCAGAATGCGATCTGGACCGAGGCGATGACGCCCGCAGGCGGCATCATCCTGGCGATCGGCGCGGGCGGCGCGCTCAAGCAGGTGCTGGTGACGGCGGGCCTGTCCGACATGCTGGTGCGGATCGCGGACGGCGGGGCGATCTCGCCGCTGCTGCTCGCCTGGGGCGTGTCGGTCTGCATCCGCCTGGCGACCGGGTCCGCGACGGTAGCGACGATCACCACGGCAGGCGTGATGGAGGGGCTGGTCGCCGCGTCCGGCGTGGAGCCGGAATGGATGGTGCTGGCCATCGGCGCGGGATCGCTGTTCTTCTCCCACGTCAACGATCCCGGCTTCTGGCTGGTGAAGAGCTATCTGGGCACCGACATGCCCGGCACGTTCAAGACCTGGTCGATCATGGAGACGGTGGTCGCCATTGTCGGCCTGCTGCTGGTGCTCATCGCCAGCAGCATCTTCTAACCATGGCGCTGCTGGCACTTGTCGCCAGCAGCCTGTTCTGACTAGGGGATGGTCATGAGTCCGTTCGACAGACAGGTGCCCCGATGAGCCAGGCGCGGCTTTCCGACCATGTCTATGCGGCGATCGTCGACATCATCAAGTCCGAGGGGCTGGAGGTCGGCGCGCGCCTGCCGTCGGAGGCACGGCTGGCGGAGATGTTCGGCGTGTCCCGCGCGATCGTGCGCGAGGCGCTGATGCGACTGGCGTCGGACGGCATCACCGAGGCGCGCCGGGGCGCTGGCTCCTTCGTCAAGAGCCGTCCGTCCGAACGGCTGGCGGTGTTCATGCCGTCGACCGAACTGCCGACGACGCTGGGCAGCTATGAGGTGCGCTTCGTGCTGGAGGCGGAGGCGGCCCGGCTCGCGGCGACCCGCCGCACCGCGCAGGAAATGGCGCATGTCGAGGAAGGCATGGAGATGCTGCGCGCCGCCCTGCTGTCAAGCGAACCGGCCCATGCCGAGGATATGGAGCTGCACCGCCGCATTGCCGAGGCGACGGGCAACCCCGCCTTCCTGATCGCCTTCGACGCGCTCCACGCCGATGTCGACAAGATCATGCGCGCCGGGGTCGACATCAGCCGCTCGCGCCCGCCGGAGGTGATTGCGACCATGCTGCGCGAGCATGAACAGATCGTCGACGCCATCCGCGCGCAAGACCCCGAAGGCGCGGCGCTCGCCATGCGCTGGCACTTGTGGGAAGGACGGCGGCGGCTGATGCCTTGAGCCGCGCGTCTTTGTGGGCAATTGCGACGACGCCTATCCACACAATCCCGTGAATGGCCGGGTCCAATGCCAGATGAACCGTCGCAACTGGCGGCGACTGGCAGATGGACGAAATTACCTCGCAAACCCTTGCATTTCAGCCGTTCTTCTACGATCGAAGTCGGATGCTGCCCGCAGATGTCGTCTCCATGATGCTTGATCGCCATGCATCCCTTCTCGCCCGGAGCGGACGCTCTCCAATCAACCTCGAATATGAGGAGATACAAAAGTGGTGCGAGCAAAATAGGATTTCTGACTCCGAACTGACCGAAGCGATGGCGATAGATGTGGCACGCCGGTATAGTCGGCATGAAGTTTCCTACCGGCCTGCCGACTGGATCATGAATAATCTCTTCTTCGCATTGGCCGACGATCCCAAAAGCGGGTTTTCCGAACTGTTCGTGGATATCTTCAATGCGTTCGATGCCGGGGAATATGATCGGAGCAAGGATCGGAGTTCGGAACCGAGCGAATTATATACTCGCCCCAGCATCACGCGGATATTGGAACGTTTGGATAGCATCCAGAAACGCTGATCTCGATCATATCGGCTCTTGATCGAACCGATCCATGCGCACGAAACTCGGCATCTGCCTCAAGAAGGCGCGCTATGACAGTGAGGAGGAGGCGTGGGCGGTAGTCCATCGGGCGGATATCGTGCTGCGTCCCTATCGCTGCGCCCTGTGCCGCAAATTTCATCTGACCAGTCGCACCAAGGGCATGCGGATACGGCCCCCGCTTAAAGACAGCCCGTGACCTGATGGCCACAGGCCGCCCGGAAACATCCTATTTTTCCAACACAGACCGATTCACTCTGTCCTATTTCGCACCGGGCGGCCTAATCCGAACGCCTCTTTGAACCGTCCGGCATGCCCCGCCCCTCCGCCTACGCGGGCGCGTACAGTGTGAACTTCGGCGGAAAGTCGCGCGTTTCAGCGCAACCAGGCGAGCGCACGATCGCGCAGGTCGGTCGGCGGGGCGTCCGTCGTCAGGATCATCGCCCCCTCCTGCGGCAAGGGCGGCTCAAGCGTCGCCAACTGGCTGTCGAGCAGGCTGGCGGGCATATAATGGCCGGGCCGATTGTTGAGCCGCGCCAGCAACTGGTCCCGGCTGTTTTCCAGCAGGATGAAGCGCACCGGAACGCCGATCGCCGCGCGCAACCGCTCGCGATAGACGTGGCGCAGCGCCGAGCAGGCCGCGACCGCCACGCCATGCGCCACGACACTCGTCGCCACCGCCTGCCCCAGCCGGTCGAGCCAGGGCCAGCGATCCTCGTCGGTCAGCGGGCAGCCGCCGCGCATCTTTTCCACCGCTTCGGCCGAATGGAAGCTGTCGCCTTCCAGAAAGGGACAGTCGAACGCTTCGGCCAGCAGCGCGCCCAGCGTGGACTTGCCGCAGCCGCTGACGCCCATGACGATGACCGCCAAAGGCGATGTCAGGGCAGGATCGACAGATGGCGGCAAAACGGCGTCCCTTGCAGGCAGGCGACGCCTGATCGGCATCGCGATGAAGTCCCCCGGCTATACCGACCGATGCAGGTCCATGAAAACTACGACCTTTGTCGCAAGTGCCAAGACCCGCCCCCGCCTCTAGCCATGCGACCCAAGGCGATAATGGCATGGAGAGGCAGCTATGATCGGACGCAGCATGATCGCGGCTTTGCTGGCGGCGACCACCCTTGGAGCGCCGGCCTGGGCCGCCGGCACATCGGTTTTCCCGGTCGCGCCGGACGAACCCCATGCCGTGACGGTCAAGGCGAAGGGCGACGGAAAGGCGGACGACAGCGCCGCGATCCAACAGGCGCTGGACCAGGCCCGCGACAAGACCGGCCATGGCATCGTCTTCCTGCCGTCGGGCACCTACCGCATCACCCGATCGCTGATCGTGCCGGCGGGCGTGCGCGTCTATGGCGTCGGGCCGACCCGCCCTGTCATTCTGCTTGGCGCGAACACGCCGGGCTTCCAGCAGGGCGTGTCGACCATGGTCATCTTCGCCGGCGGCGACCAGTATCAGGTCGGCAAGGTGCCGGTTCCAGTGCCGACCGTCGTGCCGCGCGACAAAGTGGTGCGCGACGCCAATTCGGGCACCTTCTATTCGTCGATGAGCAATGTCGACATCGAGATCGGCGCGGGCAATCCGGCGGCGGCGGGCGTGCGCTTCCGCATGGCGCAACATGCGTTCCTCAGCCATATGGAGTTCCGTCTCGGGACAGCCTTCGCCGGCGTTTATCAGGCGGGCAACGTTATCGAGAATGTCCATTTCCAGGGCGGCCGCTATGGCATCGTCACGGAAAAGACCTCCCCCGCCTGGCAGTTCAGCCTTCTCGATTCCACTTTCGACGGACAGCGGGACGCGGCGATCCGCGAGCATGAGGTCGACCTGACGCTGGTCAATGTCGCGATCCGCAACACGCCCGTCGGGATCGAGATCGACCGCGGCTATAGCGACAGCCTCTGGGGCAAGGATGTCCGCTTCGAAAATGTGTCGAAGGCCGGCGTCGTCATCTCGAACGAAAAGAATGTCTTCACCCAGGTCGGCTTCGACAATGCGCTTGTCGAGAACAGCCCGGTCTTCGTCCGTTTCCGCGACAGCGGCAAGACCGTGGACGGCAAGGGGAAAGCCTATAAGGTCGCCAATTTCTCCTACGGCCTCGCCATTCCCGACATGGGCCACACGGGCGAATATAGGACGGAGGCGGACATCCAGTCGCTGCCTGCCATGCCCGCGCGGCGCGAAGGGGCCATCCGCGACCTGCCGCCGATGCGCGAATGGGTGAATGTCCGCACGCTGGGTGCGATGGGCGACGGCAAGGCCGACGATACCGCCGCGATCCAGAAGGCGATCGACAGCCACCGCATCCTCTATTTCCCGGTCGGCTTCTACAAGGTGACGGACAGACTGACGCTGCGCCCCGACAGCGTGCTGATCGGCCTGCATCCCGCCATCACGCAACTCTATATTCCCGATGATAATCCCGCCCATGCCGGCCTCGGCCCGGTGCTGCCGATCCTCGAAAGCCCCAGGGGCGGCGACAATATCCTGTCGGGCCTTGGCCTGTTCACCGGCCGGATCAACCCGCGCGCCTCCGCCTTGCTGTGGCGATCGGGAGGAAAGAGCCTGGTCGAGGACGTGAAGATCATGGGCGGCGGCGGCACGCCGACCGCCGATGGCAAGATGCTGGGCGCATTGCGGGTGAACACCGGCGATCCGGTCACGGACGGACGGCTCGACGCCCAATATCCCAGCATCTGGGTGACGGACGGCGGCGGCGGCACCTTCGCCGACGTGTGGAGTCCCAACAGCTTCGCCCAGTCGGGCCTGCACATCACCAACACCAGCACGCCCGGCCATGTCTATGAAATGTCGGTCGAACATCATGCCCGCAACGAGATCGTCCTCGACAATGTGCAGAATTGGGAGTTCCTGGCGCCGCAGACCGAGCAGGAAGTGGATGACGGGCCGGACGCCATCTCGCTCGACATCCGCAATTCGAGCAATCTGCTGTTCGCCAACTATCATGGCTATCGCGTGACGCGCACCTATGCGCCGGAAAAGAGCGCGGTGAAGCTCACCAATTCGAGCGATATCCGCTTCCGCAACGTCCATATAAACGCCGAGAGCGGCTATGCCACTTGCGACGACGAAGGATGCGGCACCTTCCTGCGGGCGAGCAAATATCCGTTCGACAATGCGATCGAGGATGTAAGTCGCAAGCAGTTCGTGCGCGAGCGCGAGTTCGCGAAACTGGATATCGGCGCGGCCGATCGCAAAATCGCACCTGCCTCACCCAGCAGCGCCAGGGTCGAGAAGCTGGAGGACGGTTTCTGGTCGATCTCCGGCGCGGCGGTGGACGCCAGGGGGGCGCTCTATTTCATCGACCGCCGGTTCCAGCGCATCCATCGCTGGACCGAAGCGAAGGGACTGGAGATCGTCCGCGACAATGCGCTCGACCCGGTCAATCTGGCGATCGACGGATCGGGTCATTTGCTGGTGCTGTCCTCGCTGGGATCGAAGGGCGGCGTCTATTCGGTGGACCCAGAGGGGCCGAAGGACCAGATGACCTTGATCCAGCCGACCCCGGTGCGGACTGGCGGCGCGGCAAAGACGCTGCTGCCGGTCAACTGGTGGAATAATGGCGAATTCCGCGACCAGCTCGATCACAACACCTACGAGTTCACGACGCTCGCCGAGATGTTCGCGCGCGATGTCGGCACGCCCAAGGCGAAGGAATATCTCTCGCCCGACGGGAGCCTGTCCCTGCCTGCCTTCCGCACCTGGCAACAGGGGCCGATCGATCACACCGGCTGGCGCTGGTCCGATGGCCTGAACGCCAATGGCCTCATCGGCGGGAAGGTGGGCGAGCGCCTGTTCGTCACCAACGGGTCGGAGAATGTGACCTATAGCGGCACCGTGGGCGCGGGCGGCACGCTGACCAACCTGAAGCGCTTCGCCAATCGCGGCGGCGAGAGCGTCGCGGTCGATGGCCAGGGACGCGTCTATGTCGCGAACGGGCAGGTCTTCATCTACAGCCCCGATGGCAAAGAGACGGGACGTATCGATGTGCCCGACCGGCCGTTGCAGATCCTGTTCGGCGGGCCGGACAAGCGCACGCTGTTCATCCTGACGCATCATGCGCTCTACGCCGCAAAACCGTGAGAACTGCGCCGTTTTCGCCGCGCCTACGACCTATGTCGTAAGTGCGGTGGCGGGGGCCGCAGGATAGACAAGGGACAATCGCCCGCCATGGGCGTCGCCGGCGCCGGGAGGGCAGTCGGGCATAAAGGGGAAGGATGAATGAACGTGCAGATCGCAATCCACCGACACCTGACCAGCGTCAGCATCGCCGCCATGGCATCGATGGCGCTGGCCGGCGCTGCGCAGGCGCAGAGCGAACCTGCGCCGGCAGCCCAGACCATTGCGCCGCAGGACACTGCGACGGATGAAGCGCCGCGTGCCGCCGACATCGTCGTGACCGGATCGCGCATCACTACCAGCGGCTTCAACGCACCGACGCCGACCACCGTCATCGGTGAGGAGCAGATCGCCAACAATGCGCAGCCCAACATCTTCAACACGATCGCGCAGTTGCCCTCGCTTCAGGGATCGACCGGCGCGGCGACCGGCACGTTCAGCACGTCGAGCGGCCAGCAGGGCCTCAGTTCCTTCTCGCTGCGTGGCCTTGGCCCGATCCGCACCCTGACCCTGCTCGACGGCCAGCGGGTGGTCGGCGCCAACGTCACCGGCGTGCCCGACATCAGCATGTTCCCCCAGTTGCTGGTGAAGCGCGTCGACGTCGTGACCGGCGGCGCGTCGGCCTCCTACGGATCGGACGCGGTCGGCGGTGTCGTCAACTTCATCACCGATACGCATTTCGAAGGGTTCAAGGGCAATATTCTGGGCAGCATCACCAAATATGGCGATGATGAGACGGCGCTGGTGCAGGCCGCCTATGGCAAGTCCTTCATGGACAACCGGCTGCATATTGTCCTTAGCGGTGAATATGACCATGAAGGCGGCGTCGGCGCGGGCGATTTCGGCACGGACCTGGCCGGCAGCCGCGACTGGTATCGCGCGACGACGCTGATGAATACCGGCATCACCAATAACGGGCTGCCGCAATTCAATTACCGCGACTATGCGCAGCCCTATCAATATGCCCGCTATGGCCTGATCAACAATGGCCCGTTGCAGGGCATCGCCTTCGCCCCGGATGGCACGCCCTATAATTTCCAATATGGCTCCAACGGCCAGCCGCTCGGCAACGGCCGCGTCAGCAACTGCTATCCGGGCAACAGCTTCTGCGAAGGCGGCGACCTGTCCGGCGCGCCAGGATCGGGCGCATCGCTCAAATCCAAGCTGGAGCGCATCAACGGCTATGGCCGGGTCGGCTTCGACTTTGCCGAGGACAATGAAGTCTATGTCACGGTCAATGTCGCGCAGGTAAAGACGAATAACCAGCCCAGCCCCGGCTATGGCCGCGCCAGCCTGACGGTGCAATGTTCGAACCCCTATCTGCCGCAACTGGTCCGCGATCGCTGCGCCAGCGCGGGGATTACCAGCTTCGGCTTCGGTTCGTCCAACGCCTCCTTCCCCGATCCGCAGGTCTATACCGACCGCAAGCAGTATCGCTTCGTCGGCGGGGCCAAGGGCAAGTTCGACCTGGGCGGGACTGACTGGAATTATGACGCCTATTACGAACATGGCATCACCATTTCGGACATCCGCGTCCGCGATATCGTTCTCCAGAACCGCTATGTCGCCGCCACCGATGCGATCTCGCTCAATGGCGCCATCGTGTGCCGCGATCCGGTGGCGCGCGTCAATGGCTGCGTCCCCATCAATATCTTCGGCAATTTCGCGCCGTCGGCATCGGCCCTCACCTATGTCGCCCCGCATGAAAATGGCCCGTTCCAGCACACCAAGCTGACGCAGGATGTCGCCAGCCTCAACTTCTCCGGCAATCCGTTCGACCTGTGGGCCGGCCCGGTTTCGATCGCTTTCGGTGGCGAATATCGCCGCGAATTCTATCGGGTGAACGCCGATCCCTATGGCGCGGGCGTGACGGCGATCAGCCCCAACAGCCCGGACTATCCGGCAGACCCGCTGCTCAATTCCGCATTGGGCAGCAACTGGGCCGCCGGCAATTACAAGAATGGCCGTGGCAAATATGAAGTCTATGAAGGCTATCTGGAAGTCGACCTGCCACTGCTCGATAGCGACTCTTTCGGTCGCGCCAATCTCAACGGCGCGGCCCGCGCCACGCACTATAGCACGTCCGGCACCGTCTGGACGTGGAAGGTCGGCGGCACCTGGGATACGCCACTCAGCGGCGTGCGGCTGCGCGCCGTCACCTCGCGCGACGTCCGGGCGCCAAACCTGTCGGAACTCTTCGCCGCCCCCACCGTCACGACCCTGCCCAACTTCAACGACCCGTTCCGTAACCAGGCGGTGCAGGTGTTCCAGAACGTCGTCGGCAATCCCAACCTGCGCCCGGAAGTTGCACGCAACACCGAACTGGGCATCGTGCTGGCGCGGCCGGAATGGCTGCCGGGCCTCAGCCTGTCGTTCGATTATTATAACATCAAATTGAGTGGTGTCGTTTCGTCCCTGTCGGCGGACCAGATCGTTCGTTTCTGCTTCGACGGCAATCAGGCCTTCTGCGGGGGCTTCCAGCTCGACGGGCCGCAGGGCAGCAATTTCGTCAACGTCCAACCGTTCAATCTGGCATCCTGGAAGACCAGCGGCTTCGATATCGAGGCAAGCTATCAGTGGCAGGAGCCGCTCGGCCTGCCGGGCAATTTTACCGTCCGCGCGCTGGGCACGCATATCCGCAAGTTCGTCGTCAATGCTGGCATCGCCGGCGTCGATCCGATCGATCAGGCTGGTGCGAACAATGGCAACACGCCCGATTGGAAATGGCTGGCGGTGCAGACCTATGACAGCGGCCGGTTCAGCCTGACGGTCCAGGAACGCTGGTTCAGCGACGGCACGTTCGGCAATCAATATGTGGTCTGCCAGTCATCCTGCCCGGTCTCGACCACCAACCACCCGACCATCGATTTCAACAAGATGAAGGGCGCCTTCTACGTCGACCTCGGCGCGACCTTCAAGTTCGGCGAGCGTTTCTCCATCTACGGCAAGGTCGACAATCTGTTCGACAAGGATCCGGTCGCCTCGCCGCAGACCAATACCGGCCTGGACATCAATCCGGCACTCTACGACACGCTGGGCCGCATCTATCGCGCGGGTGTCCGCTTCAACTTCTGACAATCGCCCCCGATCTCCCCAACCTCGTCCCGGTCCTGCACGGCCGGGACATCTTCTTTTTCGGAGCATGCCGAATGTATCGCGGATTGAGCGGAGCCTGCGCCACCGTCCTGTTATGCCTGGCAGCGGCGCACCCGGCCCTTGCCTCCCCCTCCGTCTACAGGACCGCGCCGGATGAACCCCGGGCGGTAACGGTGAAGGGCGTCGGCGACGGCCGGGCCGACGACGGCGCCGCGATCCAGCAGGCGATCGACAAGGCGGCGGAGAAAGGCGGCGGTGGGATCGTCTTCCTGCCCGCCGGCACCTATCGCATCAGCCGCACGCTCTTCCTCTGGCCCGGCGTGCGCATCTTCGGCATCGGCGAGCAACGGCCCGTCATCCTGCTGGGCAAGAATACGCCCGGTTTCCAGCGCGGCGTCGCCCATATGCTGATGTTCACCGGCAGCACGCGCCAGACCGACAAGGACACCCGGCCGGCGGCCTTTCCCCCGGCCGGAAGCGTGCCGTTCAACAAGGATATAGCGGACGCCAATCCCGGTACATTCTATTCCGCGCTCGGCAATATCGATTTCCGTATCATGGACGGCAATCCGGCGGCGACCGCCATCCGCTTCCATTCGGCCCAGCATAGTTTCGTCAGCCATGTGGATTTCGATATCGGGTCAGGGCTGGCCGGCCTCTATCATGTCGCCAATGAGGCGGAAGATCTGCATTTCAAGGGCGGCCGTTATGGCATCCTCGCGGAAAAGCCCTCCCCCGCCTGGCCCTTCGCGCTGGTCGATGCGACCTTCGAGGGGCAGCGCGATGCGGCCATTCGCGAACATGAAGCAGGGCTGACGCTGGTCAATGTCGCGATCCGCGACACGCCGGTCGGGATCGAGATCGACCGGGGCTATGGCGACTGGCTGTGGGGACAGGATGTGCGATTCGAAAATGTCTCGAAGGCGGGCGTCATCATTTCCAACGAGAAGAATGTCTATACCCAGATCGGTTTCCAGAATGTGCTGGCGCGCAATACCCCGACCTTTGCGCGTTTCCGCGAGAGCGGCCGGACGGTGGCGGGCAAGGGCGCGACCTACAAGGTGACGTCCTTCACCCATGGCCTGACCTTGCCGGGCCTTGGTCGCATCGGCGAGTATCGGACCGACATGCAGGCGCAGAGCATCGCCAGCCTCCCCGCGCCGGTCGGACCGGCAATCCGCCCATTGCCGCCCGTGTCCGAATGGGTGAGCGTGCGGACGCTCGGCGCGAAGGGCGATGACAGCACGGACGATACGGCGGCGATCCAGAAGGCGATCGACAGCCATCGGGTCGTCTATCTGCCCGCCGGTTTCTACCGGGTCAGCGATACGTTGCGCCTGCGTCCCGACACGGTGCTGCTGGGCCTGCACCCCAGCCTGACCCAGATCGTCCTGCCCGACGGCACGCCAGCCTGGGCCGGCGTGGGCGCGCCCAAGGCGCTGGTCGAAAGCGCGCAGGGCGGCGATGCGATCGTCGCGGGACTGGGCCTCAATACCAATGGCGCCAATCCGCGCGCGACCGGCCTGCTATGGAAGGCCGGCGCCAACTCGATGGTCAACGACGTCAAATTCCAGGGCGGCCATGGTACCGACCGGTTCGATGGCAGCCGCGTCAATCCCTACAATAACAACGCCACCGCCGATCCCGATGCCGTGCGGCGCTGGGCCGGCCAATATGCCAGCCTCTGGGTGACGCAGGGTGGTGGCGGCACCTTCGCCAATATCTGGAGTCCGAGCACATTCGGCCATCCGGGCATCCTGATTTCCGACACGGAAACGCCCGGTCGCCTGATCCAGGCGTCGGTAGAGCATCATGTCCGCACCGAAATCGGGCTGAATCGCGTCGCCAACTGGGAATTACTGGCGCCGCAGACCGAAGGGGAAGCGGGCGAGAGCGGCGATGCCGTCGCGCTGGAAATCCGCAATTCGCGCAACATATTGGTGGCGAACTTCCATGGCTATCGCGTTACCCGCACGCGCGAGCCCGCACCGGCGGCCGTCACCCTCTATAATTCGCACGACATCCGCTTCCGCAACGTCCATGTGAACGCGGAGAGCGGGCTTGGCACCTGCGACGAAAACGGCTGCGCCACCTTCCTGCGCCTGACCAAATTTCCCTTCGAAAACAGCATAAGCGACGTCACCCACGGACTGGATGTGCGCGAGCGGGAATTTGCCGTGCTCGACGTGCTCGCAAAGCCCGATCCGGTCACGCCCTCCACTTTCCTCGGCGGTCAGGTCGAGAAGTTGGCGGACGGCTTCCATTCGATCGGCGGCGGGGCGGTCGATGCGCAGGGGCGGCTCTATTTCATCGACCGCAAATTCCAGCGCATCTGGCGCTGGTCCGACGCGGGGAAGCTGGAAATGGTCCGCGACGCGACGCTCGATCCGGTCAACCTGACGGTCGATCGATCGGGCGATCTGCTGGTCCTGTCCTCCTATGGGCGCAACGGCACCGTCTACAGCGTCAAACCCGATGCGCCTGACAGCGATATCCGCCTCATCAAAGCCACGGCAACCGCGCCTCATGCCGGTGCAACAACGGTGCTTCCGGTCAACTGGTGGATCAATGGCGAGTTCAGGGACCAGATCGATCCCAGGACCTATCAGTTCACCACGCTTGCGGAGATGTTCGCGCGCGACATGGCGCTGCCCAAGGCGATGGAATATGTCTCACCCGATGGCAGCATCGCCCTCCCCGCCTGGCGCGTCTTTGCGCAGGGACCGGCCGATCATCGCGGCCTGCGCTTCTCGGACTCGCTCGACAGCTATGGGTTCATCCAGGGCAAGCCGGGCGAGCGCGTCTATGTGACCAACGGATCGGAAAATCGGACCTATAGCGGGCTGGTCGGCGCGGGCGGCGCGATGACCGCCCTCAAGCCCTTCGCCGAGCGAGGCGGCGAAGGCGTGACCAGCGATGCGCAGGGTCGGGTCTATATCGCCAACGGGCAGGTCTTCGTCCACGCCCCCGATGGCAAGGCGGTCGGCCGGATCGACGTGCCCGAACGCCCGCTCCAGCTCCTGTTCGGCGGCGCAGATCGCAAGACGCTGTTCATCCTGGCGCATCATAGCCTCTATGCGTGGCGGATGCCGTAGGAGCAGAGGCCGGGCCGGCAACCGACAGCCGGCCCGACTTTGCAGAAGCCATGAGCGGTCAAAAGCGGAAAGCCGCCTTCAGCCAGAATTTGGCGCCCTGCGGCCGGTTTTCGGCATGGAATTCATGCTGCCATTGGGCCGTGATAGGCACATGGCCCAGTTGGTAGCGGAGGAGCGGTCCTGCCGCACAAGCCTCGCCCCGGTTGCCGTCGGGACCAACCCGCAGGCCATTTTGCCTGTCGTCGCTGGTCTGCTTGTAATAATAGGCGGTGACGCCGATGGTCAGCGGATTGAAATTATAGGCTGCAGCCACATCCGCATGGAATTCCTGCCCCGACCGATAGTCGGTTGCCTTGTTCTTCGTATTGAAGTCATACATTATCTTTGCGGAAACTTCCGGCCCGCCCTTGGGATCAGCATAAGTAACGGCGAGGACAGGCTCGAAAGTCCAGTAGTTGCAGCCGATATTGGCAAGGTCGCCCTTGCGATAGCGGCCGGTCGGGACATAGGTGTCCATCGTCGCGATGATGTTCAGGTTGCCCTTGGTCCAGCCGAGCATGAACGGATTGACGATCATGTCGCCGGGGCCGAACTTATGCTGCCGCGCGCCCGCCGCGTGCACCGTGAGGTCGACCACCGGCACGAAAGTCTGCATCGCGCAGGTCGCGCCCAATATCCTCTTGTCTGTCGGTCGGACGAAGCGCGCGATATTGGCGAAGGCATCGACCGCAAAATCAGGGACGGCGCTGTCGCCATGCGCATCGTTCAGCCGGTCGGCAGCATAATAGGTGGAATAGCCGAGCAGATAGGTGCCGGGCGGGGGAAGCCGCGCCACGCCGATGGATTCCGCGCCATTGGGATAGGCGCCGCCGCCGGTTTCGGTGGCCTGCGCGCTGGCGGCGACGGCGGCAAATGCGGCGGCCAGTGCGAGCGCATATTTGCGCATATTTCCCTCTCCTATATTTGTTTGATGCGTGTTTTCGGGACGCGGGACGCCCTCCCGCAAAAGCGGACTCGATGATGCTGACCGAGGCGCCGAATGGACCAGAGAGCGCTCTTCCTGCTCCCTGTCGTTCTTTAAATCTTCTTGAACAGCGCCGACCGTGCCGTGGCATCCGCATCCGCCGCCGCCAGGAATTTCTCCATGAAGATGTCGCGTTCGAACAGGCGGCCCTGCATCAGCGCCGTGATCGACGCATCGATCATCGCAGGCGGACCGCAGAGATAGGCCTGATGCACGCTGAACCTGCCGTCGAACAGGCGCGGACATAGCCCGCCTCGCCGGTCCAGCCATCGCCTTCCTCCGGTTGCGAAAGGACCGGGATGTAGCGCAGATTATCATGCGCCTGCTCCAACTCGCGAAAGATGTCCGCGAAATGCAGGTCATGCGGCCGCCTCGCGCCGTGGAGCAGGGTGATCTCCTCCTCATAGCCGCTTTCCAGCAAGTCGAGGATCATCGACTTGGGGCTGGACAGGCCCGAACCGCCGGCGATGAAGATCAGCGGCTTTTCCGCCGAGCGCCGGACGTAGAATCTCCCCAGGGGTCCGGTGAGGACAGGCTGTCGCCCGCCTTCAGATTCTCGTGCAGCCAGCTCGTCCCGACCCCGCCCGGCACCAGCCGGACGGACATGCAGTTCGATTTCGGCGGGCTGTGTCGGGCTTCCCGCGAGCGAAAAGGCGCGGGTGCCCTCCAGGCCGGGAATAGTCACATTCACATATTGCCCCGCCTGAAAGTCGATCCCTTCCCCTGGCAGCGAGAGCCAGATCGCCATGGTGTCGGGCGTCACCATTTCCGTCCGCGCAACTCCATGGCGTCGCCTATCGTCCGATCCTGGGCGACGCGCCGCAGACCCAGCTCAGCCTGGCCTATCGGCGGGACAATCGATCGACGGTGGCGGCGACCTTCTGCGCGCTGGTACGATCACGCAAGGGGCGTCGCTAGGGTATCGCGCGCAAAAGTGAGTACCGGTTTTGCGCATGAAGTGATGCGACCACACAGAATGGGAGAGCGCGACCTGCGTCCGATTTACCGCAGCGCGCTCCAGGCCCGGATCACAGTTCATCCGCGCAGCGGCGCAGCGCCTGCAGAACCTCGCGCGCCTCCGCCTCGGTCAGGCTGGCGAAGCCGATGCGCAGACCGCGTTCGCCACCCTCTTCGACCGAAAAGGAGCGCGACGGCGCGAAGCTGAGGCCGAGCGCGGGGGCACGCGCCTCGATCCTGTCCAGCGCAGCAGGATCGCGGAACCGCAACCAGAAGGCCAGGCCGCCATCGGGCAGGCGATAGTCGATCAGGTCGCCCATTTCCTCGTCCAGCGCCTGGGCGAAGGCGTTGCGGCGGCCTTCGTAGATGGGCGCCGTCTTGCGCACCTGCCGCCGCACCTCGCCACTGGCCAGCAGGTCGGCCGCCGCATTTTCGGTGACGCTATTGCCCATGCCGTCAATCAGCGAAATCTGATAGGCAAGCGCATCGATCACGCCGGGCGCTGCGGCGATATAGCCGATGCGCAATGCCGGCACGAGCAATTTGGACATCGAACCGGCATAGATGATCCGCGCCGGCGCATAGCTTGCCATCGGCAGCAGAGGCTGCGCACCGAAATGAAATTCATGGTCATAATCATCCTCGATGATCGCAAAGGCGAATTGCCGGGCGAGGTCGAGGAGGCGCAGCCGCCGTTCGGGGCGCATCGACACGGTGGTCGGGAATTGATGATGAGGGGTCACGAATACGGCCCGCACCTTGTGCCGGCGGCACTGATGTTCGACCTGTTCGACGTCGATGCCGTCCTCGTCCAGGTCCACGGTGACGATCTTCGCCCCGCAGGCGCGAAAAGCGGCGACCGCCGGCTCATAGGTCAGCCGCTCCACCAGCACGGCGTCACCGGGGCGGACCAGGATGCGGGCGGTGAGGAAGATGCCCATCTGACTGCCGCGCGTGATGCAGATATGGTCGGCGGTGACGGTCAGGCCGCGCTGGCCCCGCAGCATGTCCGCGACCGCGCTGCGCAGCGGCAGCGTGCCGCGCGGATCGCGATAATGCAGCGCGTTGGCGCGCGATGCCTCCTCGGTCGCCTTGCGATAAGCGCGCGCCAGCAGGTCGGCGGGGAAGAGGCGCGGGTCGGAAATCCCCTCGTCCAGCTTGCGCCAGCGGCCCTGCGGCACCGCGATGGGCCTATCGGGCGCCGGCAGGAACGGATATTCGGTCTGGTCGATATCGACCGGCGAGAGCGTGACGGGGGCGACCTTCGCCGTGCCGCGCGGCAGGGACAGCGACACCATGGTGCCGCGCGTGCCCGCACTCGCCAGCCAGCCCTGCGCGATCAGTTCCTCATAGGCGGTGACGATCGTCTTGCGATTGACGTCCAGCGCGGCGGCCAGTTCTCGGCTGCTCGGCAGATAGTCCCCAGGCTTCAGCCGGCCCCGCTCAATCTCGTGGATCAGGCCATGGGCGATCTGCATGTAGCGCGGACTGTCTGCCGCGATCTGCTCGATATCCTTCAGCAACAGGGTCCAGGGTCGCAGCATGCCGGCATGTCTAGAATATTCTGAAGTCGGCTGGAACAGCCGACGGCTCGCAATATCACCCCTGGCGACGGACCAGCATCCAGCTGAAAGCCGGCTCGATCACGGCGGACGGCTCGCGCTTGCATCGGGCGACGCCCCGGAGCGCCAGATCGGCAAAGGCTTCCGGCCAGCCCGCGCCCGCCAGCCGCGCCAATGCCGCGATCGCCGCCCCGTCCCGCGTGCAATCCGCCACCATCCTATCGGCGCCATGCCGCACCGATGCGACAGGGCGATAGCCCGCCTCCCCGGCGATCTCCCCGATCAGCAGCGCATCCGCCCGGCGCGTGACACCAAACAGGGCGGACGGCCGGCGCGCCAGCAAGGCCTGCATGCAACGCACCCGCTCTCCCTCGATGGCGATCGATTCGCCGTCGAGCGCCGTCGCCCGCGCGGCAAAGCGCCGCCCTGCCGCCAGGCCCGGATCGTGAAGCAGCAAGGGCGGCACGGCCGCGGCGGCACGGCTGCCCGCCAGCGTCGCCGAAGTCAGGGCCACCCCGGCCATGAAGCCGCGCCGCGACAGGATGGTCATTGCCCGCTCCCCCTTGTCCCGGCCAGATGCTCCGCGATCTGCTGCAACTCTGCATCGCTCACCTCGCCGCGGGGAATGGCCGGCATGTTGCCGATCCCCCCGCGCGCCGCCTGCACCACATAATCGACCGTCAGGTCGGTGCGTTTTTCCAGCAGCGGCTGATCGGTGCGCCGCGCCAGCAGCCCCGTGCCCATGCCGCCCGGCCCGTGGCACATGGCGCATTTCTCCAGATAGAGCCGCTCGCCCGGCTTGGCGTTCGGGCGCGTCGACAGGGTTTCAGGCGCGGGCAAGGGAGGCGGTCCCTTGCCTGTTTCCCCTTGCCCGGATTGCTCCTGCGCCCGGCTGCAGGCCGCGCCCGCAAGGACCAGCGCGGCGCCCGCCAGGACGATCATCCCCCGCCGCATCAGCCCCGCCCTCCCGCCTGGCTGCTGGGCCAGATGCCGCTCTTGCCCGGCGCGATGATGCCCTTGGGATCGAGCGCATCCTTCACCCGACGGTTGAGCCGGCCCAGCGCGCCGCCGTTGAAGTCATAGGTGCCCTCGACCGCATCCATATAGTCGAGATGGGTGCGATATTCGCCATAGCCCTGCGCCTTGGCGTCGGCGATCAGATGCTTGAGGAAAGGATCTACCCGGCCCATCAGATCCGGGTCGTCCTTGTTGATCAGAACGGCGTTGACGTTGATCAGGTGACGTTCGCCAAAGGCGAAGCTGGCCTGATAATCCATGCCATATTCCCTGTAGCGGGCGTAGGTGCGCTGGAACTGGGCCTGCGCCGCTGCCCCCGACTGCGGCAATATCGGCGAAAAGCCGATATGCCCGCCGCGCCCGCCATGCCAGTTGGCATTCTGCATCGGCATGGTCAGCGGGGTGCCGGTCCAGCCCGTCGCCTCCAGCGGCTCGCCGGTCTTCCAGACAGTGGGGCGCAGCGACAGGGGTTTCAGCTTCCCCATTTCCTGCTCCAATATGGCATAGGCGGCCTTGTTGACCGTCTCCCGACCATAGAGGCGCAGACTCACGCCCCACCAGCCCACATTGAATTTCCTGCGGATCGCCGCGATCACATCGTCGGGGAGCGCCCCCGGCTTGTCGGTCCACTGGTCGCGGGTTGTGACCACGGCCGCGGCGCGCAGCCAGTTGCCGATGGTCGGCGACTGCTGCAACAGCCCTTCCCGCCGCAGCGGCGCGATCGCGTCGATCAACGGCCCCAGATCCTCCGGCCGGTCGAACTCCAGGTCCATGCCCATCAGCGATTCGGGCGCGGGCATCAGCCACAGGCCCATTTTGGTGACGATGCCGAAATTGGACTGGACGAACATCTGGTCCCAGCCGGGACCGAAACCGAAGCGATAAAGCTGCCAGGTCGGCGCGCCATCGAGCGCGCCCATGCCAGTACGCACCACCAGCCCGTCGGCCATCACCGCCTCCACCCCGCAGATGCGCGTGGCGTGCTCGCCATAGGGCGTGTAGCCCATGCCCCGGTCCAGCGCATTGCCGACCACCGATCCCCAGCTGTTGCCGGGCACCGACAGCCAATGCTTCATGCCCCTCGCCTTCAGGAAATCATAGAGATCGTAGAAGCCCACCCCCGGCTCCAGCAGCACGGTGCCGTTCACCTCGTCATAGTCTATCTTCTTCATGCGGCTGAGGTCGAGTATCACCGATCCTGCCAGCACCGGGGCGGAACCGCCATAACCCAGATTCTTGCCCCGGCTGATCGGCCAGAGGGCGATACCCCGTTCCGACGCGATACGGACGATCGCCTGTATCTCTTCCACGCTGGCGGGGGCGACCGCGCCGGCGGGATGGTGGCGCGCATCGTCGATCGCGAACTTGTCCTGATAGCTGGCCTGATCCTCTTCCGCGAAGAAGACATGATCCTTGCCGACGATCGCCGCGAAGGCGGCAATCGTCGCGGGGGCTGTCGCGCGCGTCCCGATGCTGTTGCCTGTCACATCCATCCCATCTCGCTCCGCCGGTCGGGCCGGCCCATTTAATAACGATCGTTATTATTTGGAACGATAGCCTTGTCAAGCAGCGGGCTGATTGCATGATCGGAAAAACCGCTTGCCTGCCCTGCCCGATTAATTGTATGCCAATGATACATATTGCCGGTCAGGAGCAGGAAGATGGAAGAAAAGGACGTCGTTTCCTTTCATGTCGAAAACGGGATCGCCTGGGTGAACTTCGCCCGCCCCGCCAAGCGCAACGCGATGAGCCCGACGCTCAACCGGCGCATGATGGAGGTGCTGGACGAACTGGAATATCGCGACGATGTCGGCGTGCTGGTGCTGAGCGGCGAAGGCACTGCCTGGTCGGCAGGCATGGACCTGAAGGAATATTTTCGCGAGACCGAAGCGCAGGGACTGCGCGGCGTGCGCAAGTCGCAGGCCGAAAGCTATGGCTGGTTCCGCCGCCTGCGCTGGTATCAGAAGCCGACCATCGCCATGGTCAATGGCTGGTGCTTCGGCGGCGGCTTCGGCCCGCTCTTCGCCTGCGACCTCGCCATCTGCGCGGACGAGGCCCAGTTCGGCCTCAGCGAAATCAACTGGGGCATATTGCCGGGCGGCGGCGTGACCAAGGTGGTGGTCGACCTGCTTCCCATGCGGGACGCCATGTGGCTGACGCTGACGGGCGAACTGATCGACGGCAAGGCGGCTGCGGCCATGCGACTGGTCAATGAAAGCGTACCGCTGGACCAGCTCAAGGCGCGCACGACGCAGGTCGCGGAGCTGCTTCTCCAGAAGAATCCGGTCGCGCTCAAATTCGCCAAGGATGCAGTCCGCCGCGTCGGCACCATGACCTATGATGAGGCCGAGGATTATCTGGTCCGCATGCAGGAAGCGGCCAATTTCCACGACAAGAGCGAGGGCCGCAAGGAAGGCATCCGCCAGTTCATCGACGAGAAAAGCTACAAGCCGGGCCTTGGCAGCTATGACCTCAGCAAAGGCAAGGCGCCGGCATAGAATTCATATCTATGATATATCCATATCCATGAATTTATGGCAGGGTGATCCGAAAGCAGGAGAAGGATCACCCCATGCCCATCGCCACCACCCATGTCGGCAGCCTGCCACGCGGCGACGCGCTGACGCCGCTGCTTCTCGCCCGCGACAAGGGCGAACCCTATGATGCCGCGACATTCGACGAGATTGTCCAGATCGCTGTCCAGGAAGCAGTGGCCAGGCAGATCGAGGCCGGGGTCGACATTGTCAGCGATGGCGAATTGGGGAAGGTCGGCTATTCCACCTACATGATCGAGCGGCTGTCGGGTTTCGGCGGCCATATCGACCGCAAGCCTGCTGCCGACCTCGCCCCGTTGCCCGAACTGCGGCAGAAACTGGCGGCGATCATGGGGAGCCAGGAATTCACCCGCGCCTCCTGTATTGGCCCGGTGCGGCTGGTGACGCTCGATCCGTTGCATGAGGATATACGTCGCTTCAAGACGGCGCTGGCCGACCATCAGGGCACCCGCGCCTTCATGAACGCCGCCTCCCCCGGCCTCATCACCGCCTTCCAGGTCAACCGCCATTATCCCAGCCATGAAGCCTATCTGGCCGATCTGGTCGATGCGATGCGGGCGGAATATGAGACGATCGTCGCAGCGGGATTCGACCTGCAACTCGATTGCCCCGACCTCGCCATGTCGCGCCACACCGGATATCAGGAGGCGAGCGACGAGGCCTTTCTCAAAATCGCGGCCGCCAATGTCGAGGCGCTGAATGCGGCGACGGCCAATATCCCGGCGGAACGGATGCGGATGCATATCTGCTGGGGCAATTATGAGGGGCCGCACGATCATGACATTCCGCTGGAGAAGGTGATCGACATCATCCTCGCCGCCCGCCCCGCGACCGTGCTGTTCGAGGCGGCCAATCCGTGCCACGAGCATGAATGGACGGTTTGGCGCGACGCTAAGGTGCCCGGCGACAAGATCCTTGCTCCCGGCCTGATCGACACCTGTTCCAACTATGTCGAGCATCCCGAACTGATCGCCCAACGGATCGAGCGCTTTGTCGGGGTCGTGGGCAAGGACCGCGTAATCGCCAGCACCGACTGCGGCTTCGGCACCTTTGCCGGCTATGGCAAGATCGACCCGGCGGTGACGTGGAAGAAGCTGCGGTCGTTGCGCGCCGGTGCCGATATCGCGGACGCGCGGTCGTGACGCCCGACATCCCCGACGAGCAGCGCCGCGCGATCGAACAGGATTGCGCCCGGCTCGTCGCGCTCTACGCCAATCTGAACGATGCCGGGCGATGGGACGATGTCGCGGCGCTCTATGCCGAAGACGGCCGCATGGCGCGCCCGACCGCGCCGGACGACTGGATCGAGGGACGGGACGCGATCCTGACCGCCTTCCTCTCCCGCCCGGCCCGCACCACGCGCCATGTCTGTTCCAATGTCGTGATCGACGTCATCAGCGGCAGCGAAGCGGTGGGGGAAAGCGCCATGCTGTTGTTCACCGGTGAAGGCGCGCCTAAAGTCGGTAGCTTTCACGACCGCTTCACCGCTACGGAGGCGGGCTGGCGCTTTGCCGAGAGGCGGGGCAGCCTGACATTTTAATTGGGGGTATCGCCGATCATGAATGGCACCACGCCGTCCACCGTCAAATCGGCGATGCGCACCATCGACATCATCGAATATGTCGTCGCACGCCCCGCCGGCGTCGTCGCGCAGGAAATTGCGGCGGGCCTCGCCATTCCGGTCAGCAGCCTGTCCTATCTGCTCGCGACCCTGGTGGAGCGGCAGTATCTGGCGCGGGAGGGTCGCCGCTATCTGCCCGGCCCGGCGCTGGAGCGATTGGCGTCGCCCCGCATCGCCATGTCGCTGGCCGACAAGGTCCGGCCCCTGGTCAAGTCGCTGCGATTGCAGATGAACGAGACGGCCTCCTTCTTCGTGCGCGACGGCTGGCAGCTGGAGGCGATCGTCACCGAGACGGCGGAACAGTCGCTGCGCTATTCGATCAGCGTCGGCACGCGCAGCCCGCTCCATTGCCTGGCGGCGGGCAAGGCGCTGCTCGCCCACCTGTCCGACGCGGAACTGGACGCCTATTTCGCCGCCACCCCGCTGGAACGCTTTACGCCCAGCAGCATCGTCGATGAAGGACAATTGCGCGCCGAACTGGCGGAAATCCGCGCCACCGGCATCGGCCGCACACGGGAGGAATATACGCCGGGCATCTGCGGCCTGGGCATGGCGGTGGTGATCGACGGCGTGGCGGTCGGCGCCTTCGCCCTCGCCATCCCCGTGCCGCGCTTCTCCGCCGAACTGGAAGGCCGGACCATCTCCAAGCTGGAACAGGCGGTGGACCTGTTCGCGGCGGCCGAGATGCCGGCGGGTTAGCATATTACGTCACAGTGACGCGACAGGCCGAAGTTCACGATGTCGTCGCGTAATTTTGGTCCATTGCGCCGGAAAAGCGGCAAAAACGCGCCACCGAAGCGACACCGACGCGCCATGTGAGTCACAACGACGTGACACAAACGCGACAGTTGCGCGCCTGGGACGCGCCACGGACGCAACGGGTTGGCGAGGTGAATCCGGGGGCCGCGGGGATATGGGTCCATCTACAAGGGTAGATCAGACAAAATCCTACATTGGAAGGGTTTTGGGGGTGCCGCGGCTGCTCGTGTCGCATGGTCGGGCGGAGTGCGGACCGGACACGCTTCTCTCACACCGTCATCCCGCGGAGGCGGCGAACCATCTCCCCAACCCCGTGCTTGGGGTGAGATCAGGAGATGGGTTCCCGCCTTCGCGGGAATGACGAAAAAGGGTGGTTAGGGGACGGTCCGCTATTGCACGAAAGACATTCGATCGAGGGCATCTTCCAATCATCGTACCGTCGGTTAGGATAGGCCATGGACATACAGCATTCAGCGCCGGGTGTTACCACCAGCCTCGATGGAGATGATCTTGTTATCCGCATAGAACGCGATCAGGCGTCTCCGCTCATTTCTATACTTCTCCATTCTAAATTTTCCGATGGCCCTCGTATGGAATTCCTTACAAATCCATATGTGAATATGCTTTTGGAGGCTCTGATGGTCACTAATGATACCACGGAATACATGGCAAAAAGAGAAGGGATGGCGGAGGCTTTAGCTTCTACTATTGAATTTGTAGAGGCTTGGGCAGAGCGGAACGGGATGAGCGATGAAGCAGCAGATATAGTGCGGTCAGCTATATATCCTTACAGTCTGACCTAACAGTCCGCTCTCAGAAAATTGTTATCATGCGGTGCTTGTCCGCAACTGGTAGGCAGTCACCACAGCCATAACCAAAAACGGGGGACGCCTTCCGGCATCCCCCGCTTCCCCCGCTCAGAATCGGAGTCGATCAGGCGGCTTTGGTGCGCCAGCCGTCGGCATAGCTGTCACGCGCCGCTTCCGAATAGGGCACGGACGACACGATCGCCTTGATCTCCGTCTGGACGTGAGGTTCGACGGTCGGCTTGCTCGTGCCGCCATCGGGTTCGCCCCACAGAAGGGTGACTTCGGTGCCGGGCGCTGCGAATTCCGCATCGACCATCGCCAGCGCCAGGAAACGGCCGGCATTCACTGTATAGCCGATCCAAGTCGACAGGCCGATGGTCTTGCCGTCCTTCAGCACCGCGTCATAGGGATGCATGCAATAGACGGCGCTCGGGAATTCGAGGAACTTCGCCTTGTCGCCGGTCTGGAGCATGGAGCTCATGACGCGGACGATATCCTCATTGTCGAGGGCCAGCGTCACCTTTTGCCGATGCGGCTGATCCTTGACCTTCTCCAACGCTTCACGGCCGACGAAGTCATGGTCGAACTTGACCATGATGCCATAGCCCAGCTCCCACGGGTTCAGATAATAATCCTCGATCTTGTCGGAGACGAAGCTGCCGCCGAGCGAACATTTGCCTTCATAGCTGTTGGCGCCGAGCCATTCGCGGAATCCCTTCGAACCTTCGCCGGTATAAGTGGCGGGCAGCGGCGAGGGAATCCAGCCCGATTCCAGCGTGTTCGACGAATAGGTCCGGCCGCCGCACAGAGTCAGGCCATGATCCTTGCCCGCTTCGATCAGGGCATTGCGGACGGTGTCATAATCTTCCCACGGGCCGAACAGTTCATAGCCCGGCTGGCCGGCCATGCCGTGGCGCAGCGCGCGCACTTCGACGCCGGCGATGTTGATCGGCGCCATGTGGAAGAATTTGAGGTCCGGCGGGGTCTGGCCCATCGCCTTTTCCAGCACCGGCATGGCGTTCGGTCCCTGCAACTGGAAGCGATAGTTGCGGCGATAACCCTGTTGGTCGAGCGGGCGGGCGGCAGTGCGCTCATCGCGTTCCACCTTCACGTCCCACTTGCCGGTCGAAGCCCAATATTCGACCCATTCGATCGAGGGAGCACGGCCGACCAGTTCGAACTTCTCTTCTTCCAGATAGAAAAGGATGACGTCGCCGATCACATAGCCTTCGGGGGTAACGGGCGCGAACTGCTTGGCGCGGTTCGGCACGAAGCCCTTGAAGCTGTTGGGAGCGAGATAGGCGAGCATGTCGAAGGCGCCGGGGCCGGTGACGAGCAGGTCGACCATGTGGAAGCTCTGGTTGAACAGCACCGCGCTTTCGGCCCAGCTGCGCTGCTCGTCGCGCCAGTTGCTATATTCGGCCGGGACGCCCGGATAGACATTCGGGCCGGTCTGTTGGTTGCGCAGGAAGTGGACGATATCGCCCTTTTCATCGAGCAGCTGCTGCAGGGACTTGTCGCTCATTCAAACCTCTCCTTCGACTTGATATGCAAAGTTCACACCGTTGCCAGGCAATGGCTGGTCCAGCCATTCCTGCACGATTTCGTTGAAGGCCTGCGGTGCTTCCGCCGGCATCATATGGCCCGCGCCCGGCACGACACGCAGGCGCGCGCCCGGAATGGCGGCGGCGATCGCGTCATGCTGGGCGACAGGGGACCAGCGATCCTCCTGCCCGACGATCGCAAAGGTCGGGCAGGCGATCGTCGGCAACAGCGCATCGACCGACGGGCGGTGTAGCAGCGCATCGATCTGCGCTTCGAAGGTCGAAAGCCCCGCCGCGACCGCCATGGCGTAGAGCCGGTCCATCAGGGCTTCGTCGCGCAGCGAGTCGGCGGCCATCATCGGCGGTAGCCATTCGCCGACCAGCGCCGCCATGCCCTGCGCCCGGCCAAGGTCGCGCAGGCGATAGCGTCCCTCCTGTTCGCCCGGCTTTACAGAATGGACGCCGGTATCGACCAGCGCCAGCCGTTCCACCCGATCGGGCGCCTTGCGCAGCACTTCGAGCGCGACCCGCGCGCCCATGGAGTGGCCGAGCAGCGAGCAGCACGCCGGCATATGGGCGAGCGCGCGATCGGCCATCGCCTCGATCCTGTCCGCACCATCATAAAAGCCATCGACGACCCTGCTGCCGGGAAATGCCGCCAGCGTGTCGGCAAACATGCGCGAATCACACATCAGCCCCGGAAGGATGACGAGCGGCGCTGTCGCGCCCTGCTCTCCTGCTATCTGGCCTGCTATCTGGAATGATTTCGCACTCATGAAAATTTCATCTATACGAATCTTCGATGATGGGCTAGGGGGAAAATGCGCCGGGGATACAAAGAGCGCCAAAGCGATGCGCCAAGCCGCCCCAGGGTCCAGTCCTACCGGGAGAGAAATATGAGCCTGCCGTCGATCCATCCAAACTGGGATTTGCCGCCGAAAGGCATGACCGACGGCTTTTCCTTGGAGATCACCGCCAAGGACATAGAGGCGCTGACCGAGGCCGCACCCGCCATGCCCGCCGAGACGCCAGTCGCCGTCACCTTCCTGCCGGGCGAGTCGCTGGACGCGCGGATCGCGGCGGCGAAGACGGTGCGGGCGCTCGGGTTCGAGCCGATGCCGCACTTTTCCGCGCGGCGGCTGGAATCGGGCGACGATTTCGAGACCTATCTGGCCGCGGTCGTGCGCGAGGCAGGGGTGCGACGCTGCTTCGTCATCGCCGGCGATCCGCCTGAAGCCGCCGGTCCCTATGCCGACAGCATGGCGCTGATCCGCACCGGCGCGTTCGAGCGCGCGGGGATCAGGGCGATCGGCATCGGTGGCCATCCGGAGGGCCACCCCAATATGACGCCCGACCAGACGTTCGAAGTGCTGACGGACAAGTGCGACGAGATCGCCAGCCGGAACATGGCGCCGCTGATCGTCACCCAGTTCGGTTTCGACGCCGCGCCCATATTGGGCTGGCTGGCCGAATTGCGCGCCCGCGGGATCGACGCACCGGTGCGGATCGGCGTGCCCGGCCCGGCGGGGATCAAGACGCTGATGCGCTTTGCCGCGCGCTGCGGCGTGGGCGCATCGACTTCGGTGCTCGCCAAATATGGCATCTCGATCACCAAGCTGATCGGCACGGCCGGTCCCGACAAGCTGGTCGATGCGCTGGCCGACGGGCTAGAACCGCAGCATGGCAAGGTGCGGCTGCATTTCTATCCGTTCGGCGGGCTCGCCCGCACGGTCGAATGGATCAACGATTATAGCGCCCGTTCCGATTAAACCGGATCGGAACAGGCGCTATTTCCTTTTGTTTTCCGCGATTTCCGAGCCGTGAAATGTGCCATTTCACTTGAAATCACTTTAGCGCGCGCCGCTGAGCGCGACGCCCCAAGGAGAGAGACGAACGTGGCTGAAATCTGCACCCTCACCCTGCAATGCGGCGACCGGCCGGGGCTGGTCGCCGACGTCGCGACCTTCCTGACGAGGCAGGGCGGCAACATCACCGACGCGCAGCAGTTCAATGACAAGCTGACCGACCGTTTCTTCATGCGGGTCGAGTTCGAAATCGCCGAAGAGGACATCAGCGAGCTGGAAGAGGCATTCGGACCACTGGCGCGCGAGCGCGGGATGGAATGGGCGCTGCGCCGCCGCAGCGAGCGGCAGAAGGTGCTGCTGCTGGTCAGCAAGTTCGACCATTGCCTGGGCGACCTTCTCTATCGCTGGCGCATCGGCGAGCTGGACATGGACGTGGTGGGCATCGTCAGCAACCATCCGCAGCATGTGCTGACGACGTCGCTGATGGGCGACCTGCCCTATCATCACCTGCCGATCAGCAAGGACAGCAAGCGGCAGCAGGAGGAGCAGATCAAGGCGATCGTCGACCGGACGGGCGCCGACCTGATCGTGTTGGCGCGTTACATGCAGATATTGAGCGACGATCTGGCGGCTTTTCTGTCTGGCCGGTGCATCAATATCCACCACAGCTTTCTGCCCGGCTTCAAGGGCGCCAAGCCCTATCACCAGGCGCATGATCGCGGGGTCAAGATGATCGGCGCGACCGCCCATTATGTGACCGCCGACCTGGATGAAGGGCCGATCATCCATCAGGATGTGGAGGCGATCAACCATGCCGACCTGCCCGACGATCTGGTCCGCAAGGGCCGCGATATCGAGCGGCGCGTACTGGCGACCGCCGTGCAGCATCATCTTCAGGGACGGGTCTTCCAGAATGGCGCACGCACTGTCGTCTTCAAGGCCTGAGGCCGTGGTGGAGCGGATCGACGGGCGGGCCATGGCGCGCGCCCTGTCGACGGAGACGGCGGCGCGGGTCGAGGCGCTGTGCGCACGCACCGGCCATTGCCCGGCGCTGGCGGTGATACTGGTCGGCGACGATCCGGCGAGCCAGGTCTATGTCGGACGCAAGGTCGCGGAATGCCGCAAGGCGGGCATCCGCTCGGTCGAGCATCGGCTGCCGGCCGATACGGGGCAGGACGTGCTGCTGGACCTGATCGACCGGCTCAATCTGGATGGCGCGGTCGACGGCATATTGATCCAGTTGCCGCTGCCGCCGCAAATCGATGCGGGGCTGGTGCTGGACCGGATCGACCCGACCAAGGATGTGGACGGATTCCATCCGGTCAATGTCGGGCGACTGTCGACCGGGACCGGAGGGCTGGTGCCCTGCACGCCGCTGGGGGTGATGAAGCTGCTGGACAGCGTGGTCGCGGATTATCGAGGGCTGGACGTGGTGGTGATCGGCAAGTCGAACATCGTCGGCAAGCCGGTCGCGATGCTGCTGCTGGAGCGGGAAGCGACGGTGACGGTGACGCATATAGAGACGCGCGGGTTGTCCGACATTGCGCGCAAGGCCGACATCATCGTCGCGGCGGCCGGTGTGCCCCATCTGGTGCGCGGCTATTGGGTGAAGCCGGGCGCGATCGTGGTCGATGTCGGTATCACGCGGGTCGCGGAGCCGGACGGATCGACCCGGCTGGTCGGCGATTGCGCCACGGAGGAACTGGGCCATGCCGGGGCGGTGACGCCGGTGCCGGGCGGCGTTGGGCCGATGACCATCGCCTGCCTGCTGAGCAACACAGTGACGGCAGCGGAAAGGGCGCGGCATGAGTGAGCTTCTTCTGGAACCCGGTCGACAGTCGCCATTCGACGCTTCTCGACCAGGCGCGAAACCAACCGGGTCGGTTGCACGCTGCTTCACCAAGGTGCGGGTGCGCGACCTGCCGCTGCTCGCCGATATCGGCATCAATCCCGATGAGATCGGGCGGCGCCAGCCGCTGGTGCTGTCGGTCGAGCTGACCCTGTCCGGCGACCGGATCGAGGGGATAGGCGAGACGGTCGACTATCGCCGGGTCGCACAGGCGGCCGAGGATCTGGCGCTGGTGCATATCCCGCTGATCGAGACTTTCGCCCAGAAGCTCGGAGAGCGCTGCCTCGACTTTCCCATGGTCGTCGAGGCGCGGGTGAGCGTGGACAAGCCCTTTGCCTTGACTCGGGGCATGGCCGGAGTCGAGGTGGTGGTGCGGCGTTAGGCCAACTTAGGCTGAGAACCATTTTCTTCCGCCGCGCGGATCTGGACCAGCAGCAGGACGAGCGCGGCGAGGCCCGAGCCGAACGCCAGCAGCATCGAGGTGACGCCCCGCCCTGCCCCCGCCGCCAACAGTTGCCCGGCAATGAAGGGACCGAAAGCCGCGCCGAAGCGGCCGAAGCCGATCACCGCGCCGGTCCCGGTCGCGCGCAGGGTGGTCGGATAGACATTGGCGATCAGCGCGTAGAGGCCGACCACCGAGCCGTTGGCAAGGAAGCCGAGGCAGAAGGCCGCGACCTGAAGCATCAGGAAATCGGCCGGCACCGCACCAAAAATGCTGACCGCGATCGCCGCGCCGGCGAGGCCGACAAGAACCAGCCGGCGCAGACCGAGGCGGGGCGAAAGAAGGCCAAGCGTCACGCCGCCGATCGCACCACCCATGTTCATCGCCACCGACACGATGGTCGCGCGGGATGGATCGAAGCCCAGCGCCACGACGAGCGAGGGCGCCCAGCCGAGCGCATAATAGAAGGTCATCATGTGGAGGCCGTACATGAGGATAAGCGCGATCGTCATCGTGCGATAGCGGTCGGCGAACAGCGCGCCCATCGATGCCTTCGGTTCATCCAGAATAGCGATGCGTCCGGCCAGCGGCTGGCCCAGCCGACGCAGGATCGCGTTGATCCGGGCGAGCGCGTCCGGGCCGCCGCGCGTCGCCAGCCAGCCGATCGATTCGGGCAGGAAGAGAAGGACGAGCGGCACCATCAGCGCGGTGGCGAGGCCACCGAAGAGGAAGATGGATTCCCAGCCATGATGGCGCAGCAGCTGCGCCGCGCCCCAGCCGCCGACGATGCCCCCCACCGGATAGCCTGCGGCCATGATACTGACCGCAAGGTCGCGCCGGGCGCGGCTGGCGAATTCGGCGGCCATGGCGTTGATCGCCGCGAGCATGGCGCCAAGGCCGAGGCCCGTGATCGCGCGCAGCAGGCTGAGCATAACGACGCCGGTGGCGAAGGCGCAGGCGATCATGCCGGGGATGATGATGGCGAGGCAGAGCAATATCTGCCGCCGCCGCCCGATCCGGTCGGCGAGCTGGCCGAGCGTTAGCGAGCCGATCACCATGCCCACAAGGCCCATCGACACGATGGTGCCGACCGCGCCCGGCCCGATGCCCCAGTCCCGTGCAATGCCCGGCGCGGCGAAGGTGATAGCGAGGATGTCGAAACCGTCGAGCGCATTCAGCAGGAAGCAGATGGCGATCGCCACGCATTGCAGCGGGCGCATCCTGTTCTCGGCCAATATGGCGCGCGGATCATCCGCTGGCAGGCTGGCGCCGGATATGCTCATCATCCTCTCCCGATCTTTGCCGTCATTGTATGCTGACGACACAATAAGCCAAGCTAAATCGCTTGCCGCCCGCGCCGAACAAATATAACGATCGTTATTGTTTGGAGAGAGTGAAAGAGTAGCATGACCAACGCCAGTCCCATGACGGACCGTGCGCCGGCCGAACCCAGCCTGTGGCTGGGCATTGGTTTCGGCTTCCTGTCGTCGCTCGGCCCGTTCGCGATCGACCTCTATCTGCCGGCGATGCCGGGCATGGCGCAGGCCTTTCTGGTCGAAAATGGCGCGGTCCAGCGGACCCTGTCCGCCTTCTTCCTGGGGCTGGCGCTGGCGCAAATCCCGCTGGGAATGCTGGGCGACCGGTTCGGGCGGCGACGGCCGCTGCTGGGCGGGCTGGCGCTGTTCGCCGCCGCATCGATCGCCTGCGCACTGGCGACCAGCCTGACGCAGCTCATCCTGTTCCGCTTCATCCAGGGCATGGGCGCATGCGCAGGCACATCCAGCGTCCGCGCCATGATCCGCGACCGGCATAGCGGCCATCGTGCGGCGCGGCTGATGGCCTTCACCTTCCTCATCATCGGTATCTCGCCGGTGATCGCGCCGCTGGCGGGAAGTTATCTGCTGGAGCTGACGAGCTGGCGCGGGCTGTTCCTGCTGCTGGCCTGCGGCGGCGGGGTGGCGGCGCTGGCGGCGGGGGTGACATTGCCGGAAAGCCTGCCGCCCGAAAGGCGGAGCCATGGCCAGCCGGTGCTGGCGCCCTGCCTGCGATTGCTGGGCAATGGCCGCTATCTGGGCTGGACATTGGTGGCGGGGCTGGCGACGACCATTCCCTTCGCCTTCGTGACGGCCGCCCCCTTCATCTACAGCGGCGGCTTCGGCCTCGATGCCCGGAACTATAGCCTGTTGCTGGCGATGAATGCCGTCGTGTCGATCGTCGCGACCCAGTTCGCGCCCGGCCTGATGCGGACCCAGGGCGCACGCCGACTGGTGACGGGCGCGGCACTGGTCGCGATCGGGGCGACAATCCTGCTGGCTCTGGCCGCCGGGGCGTGGGTACCGCTGCCGCTGTTCCAGCTTTACGCCATGCTGCTGTTCGCCTTGTCGGGCCTGATCCTGACACCGGCCGCGACGTCGGCGCTCGATGCCGCGGCGGGAGGCGCAGGCGCGGCGGCAGGGCTGCTCGGTACGCTGCAACTGGCGATCACGGCGCTGGCGAGCGGGACGGTGTCGCTGCTGCCGTCCTTTTCCGTCCTGCCGCTGATGGCGGTGCTGGGGACCAGCTTCACGCTCATGCTGGCGACGATGGTGGCGCTGGGACGGCCGGCTCAGCCTTCGTCCTGATCCCCGTCGGGCCTGGTGAATTCCAGGAAGCGGCTGTTGCCTGCCTCGTCAGTCGCTTCGAGCGTATCGACCAGCGTGTCGAGATAGTGGTTGAGCGTCTCCACCTCCTTCGCCCTGAGGTCGGAAACGAGATAGGTCGCGACCTTGTCGGTCTGCGGGCGCATCAGCCGGTAGAGGCGCTGGCCTTCGTCGGTCAGGACCAGGATCTTGCGGCGCTTGTTGGCGGGGTCGCGCTCGACGGTGATGCGGCCATGTTTCTGAAGCGCCGCTACGGCGCGCGACACGCTCATCGGATTGACGCCGGTCATCTCCGCCAGTTCATGGCTGGCCGAATTGGGAAAGCGGCCGAGCAGCATCAGCAGGCGGAATTCGTTGAGGCTGATCTTGTAGCGATGCTCCAGATAGGTGGAGAAAGGCGCCATCAGCTTGTTCGCCAGCCGCAGCACGCGGTGCAGCGTGTCGGCGGGGCTGGTTTCGGCCGACGCAGGGGTCGTCTTGGGACTGCTGTTCGACATGGTCTTCCGATAGGACATTTGCCGGCGCTCAAGTCAAGCCGACGATGGCGCATCCGACGCTGGTGAATTTGCCGTCGGCCAGATGATAATGGATATATTGGCGCATCTGCTGCACTTCCCCCTTCGCGATGGGCATGAACTGGTCGAGGCCCTGCGCCTCCAATGTCGCGGCGTCGAGATCGCGCGTCGCTTCTATCCGGATGATGCCTTCGAGCGCGACCAGATCCTCGCCCGACGCGAAGCGTTCGATCGTCAGCGTTTCGATGACATGATCGTGGAGGAAGCCGTAGAAGCGCTTGAATGCGTCCCGGTCGCTCAGGTCGACGCCGAAGAAGCGGATGCTGGCGCCCGGCGCATAATGGTCGAAGACGGCGTCATAGTCGCGGTCGTTGAAGGCCTGCGCATAACGTTCATAGTCGGCGCGGTTCATGGCGCTTCTCCTCTCCTTGGCTCTTGCTCTTTTGATAACGATCGTTACCATATAACGAAAGCAGAAAATGTGAGGAGAGGCTGATGGGCTATAGCGCGCAGGAGCAGCGCAACCTGGATCTGGTCCAGGCGATGTTCGATCATGTGCTGATACCGATGGATGCCGATGCGGCGGATCGCTTCATCGCGGCGGACTATATCCAGCATAATCAGTGGGTCGATACCGGGCGGGAACCGCTGAAGGCCTTCCTGCGCAAGGTGCGGGGAGACAATCCCGATGCGGTGCATGACATCAAGCGGCGCTTTGCCGACGGCGACCATGTGGTCGTCCATTATCATGTGCGACGGTTCGATGGCGATCCAGGCTTTGCGGTGATGGACATCTTTCGCATCGAAGGCGACATGATCGTCGAGCATTGGGACGTGGTGCAGGATGTGCCGACCGACAGCCCCAATCCCCATTCGCCCTTCTGAACCGGGAGAGACTCATGCGGTTCAGGGACAAGATCATTCTGGTCGTGGGCGGGAACAGCGGCATCGGCCTCGCCAGCGCGCAGGCCTTTGCGGCGGAGGGCGCGCAGGTGCGGCTGACCGGGCGCGATCAGACGACGATCGACACGGCAGTTGAGGGGATTGCGGGCGCGCGGGGCTATCGCGCGGACATGGCCGATCTGGACGCGATGGAGGCGGTGATCGCCGACATGGAGGCGCAGGACGGGCGGATCGACACACTGTTCGTCAATGCGGGCGTGGGCGGGTTCGCCCCCTTTCGCGATGTAACGCCGGAGGATTGGGACCATGTCCATGGCGTCAATCTACGCGGCTGCGTCTTTGCCATCCAGAAGGCGCTGCGGCTGATGGGCCGGGGCGGGTCGATCGTGGCCACGGGATCGATCGGCGGCCATGCCTTCGTGCCGGGGAATACGGCTTATGCCGCGGCCAAGGGCGGGCTTTATGCGGCGCTTAAGGTGATTGCGGGCGAACTGGTGAGCGAGGGCATAAGGCTCAACCTGGTCAGCCCCGGTCCGATCGAGACGCCTTTGCTGCATCGCAATCCGGGCATGAGCGCGGCCGATGTGGACGTTATGCGGGAGGCCATGATCGCGGCCGTGCCGATGAAGCGCATGGGCCGGGCGGACGAGGTCGCGCGCGCGGTGCTGTTCCTGGCTTCCGACGACGCCAGTTTCATTACGGCCGCCAATCTCTTTGTCGATGGCGGCACTCTGGAGTTAGGTTGATGGAAAATCTGTTTTCGACGCTGGACAATCCGCGGCTGGAATTCGCGATGGAGGTGCGGCTGCAATTTCCGCGCGTGCAGATGATCGCCAACACCCCCTGGGGTGGCAATCGCAGCGCAGTCTATGTGGAAAGCGGTACGTTCGAGGGGCCGAAGATCCGGGGCAGGGCGGTGCCGGGATCGGGCGGCGACTATGCCTATTTCCGGCCGGATGATGTGGCGGTGTTCGACGCGCGCTACATGCTGGAGGAGGAGGATGGCACGCTGATCCTGCTCAACAATCGCGGTTTCCTTTGGGGTCGCAAGCCCGACACGATGCAGCGTTTACGCGACTGGGCCTTTGCCGGCGGCGAGCCGGTGGAGCAGCAGGACTATTATCTGCGCGGCAATCCCAGTTTCGAAACGCCAGTGGGCAAGCATGACTGGCTGACCAAGCATGTGTTCGTCGGCGTGGGCGAGCGACGCGCGGACGGGAATGTGCTGCGATACTATGCGCTGACGTAAGACGATCCGTTCGCTTCGAGCGAAGTCGAGAAGCGGCTGGAACTGCGCTTCCCATTTCTCGACTTCGCTCGAAACGAAGGGAGGGGTTACAGCGAGATCAGCGCATCCAGCGCGAGGGCGCCCTGCCCTTCCGGATAGACGATCACCGGGTTGAGATCGACTTCCGCGATCACCGGGGTCGCCGCGACCATCTGGGCCAGGCGCTGGACCATATCGGCGACGGCGCCGATGTCCATGACCGGCGCGCCGCGAAAACCGTCGAGCAGCGGCGCCATCCGCAGCGTGCGGATTTCGGCGATGATCGCGTCGCGGGTCAGGTCCGGCGGGAGCAGGCAGACATCGTGCAGCAGTTCGGCCGCGACGCCGCCGAAGCCGACAAGGATGGTCGGTCCCCAATGCGGGTCGTTGCGCGCGCCGACGATCAGTTCGACGCCCCTGGCCGCCATCCCTTCCACCAGCACGCCATCCAGCGCGAGGCCGGGGCGCGAGGCGGCGAGATTGGCCATCAGCCGGTCCCAGCCCGCCGCAACCGCATCTGCATCGGCGAGGTTGATGATGACGCCGCCGGCGTCGCTCTTGTGCGGCAGTTCGGGGGACTGGGCCTTCAAGACCACCGGATAGCCGAGGCGATCGGCGGCGGCGACGGCTTCCGCCGCGCTCTGCGCCAGTTCAAAGGCGGGGAAGGCGATGCCCTGTGCGCCCATGATTGCCTTCGACCGATGTTCGGGGATGGTGCTGCCGACCTGCGCCAGACCGGCGACGGGCTGGGCGTCGAGCGCCGCCACCGCCGCGTCGCGCCGACGATGGGCGGCGATCCGGGCGAGCGCGCGCAGCATCCGTTCTGCGGTGGGGAGATAGGTAACGCCCGCCCGGCGCAGGGCGGCGAGATCGTCGGCGAGGACGCCACCACCTTCATCGACACCGCCGACGATGATCGGCTTCGTCTGGCCGATGGCTGCCAGCGCATCCAGTACCGCCTTGAACTTCACATGCGAGGTGCCGGTGTCGGTCTGGATCAGCGTCAGCAAGATGGTGCCGATCCGATCGTCCTGCGCCAGCGCGGCGAGCGTGCGGCCATAGAGGCCGGGATCGACCAGACCCTGGGCGGTGATGTCCATGGGGTTGGTGACAGGAACGAAATCGGGCAGGGCCGCGCGCAGCGCCGGGCTGTCCGCATCGGTCAGCCTGGGCAGGTCGAGGTCGACCAACTCGGCGAGGTCGAGCATCATCGCCTTGAAGGCCCCCGATTCGGCGATGATGCCGGCACCGCCCAGCCCTGCGTCAGGGGAGCGGGCGAGGATTTCGACGATGTCGCCCAGTTCCTCCAGCGAGTCGGCCAGGATGACGCCAGCGCGCTCAACATGGACGGCCATGATCGCATGGTCGCCCGCCATCGCGCCGGTATGGGTGGCGGCGCTGGCCGCGCCCGCCGCGCTGCGGCCGGGATGGAGCAGCACGACCGCCTTGCCGGCATCGCGCGCCGCGCGGGCGGCGGCGAGGAAGCGGGCGGGGTCGCGCACATGTTCGGCGATGAGCGCGATGACGGCGGTATCGGGCTGGTCGACCAGATGGGCGAGATAATCCTCGATCCCGCTCGCTGCCTCGTTGCCGGTCGAAATGTAGCAGTTCAAGGGCACGTCGCGATGGATCATCGTCGTCGCCAGCACGGCGGCCATCGCCCCCGATTGCGAAACGATGCCAACGCGGCGGTCGCCCTGCGCCTTCGCCTCCGGCATTTCGATGAAGGTCAGCGAGACATTGTCGCGGAAATTGACGAGGCCAAGGCAGTTCGGCCCTTCGACCACCATGCCGGCGTCGCGGGCGATGCGGGCGATTTCCTGCTGGTCGGCCAGGCCCTGCGGTCCATCCTCCGCAAAGCCGGCGGAGAAGATGACGGCGGCACCGACACCGCGGCGAGCGAGGCCGCGCATCGCATCCAGCACGCCCGCGCGCGGTATGGCGAGCACGGCGACATCGACGCCGTGCGGAAGATCATCGACCGACGCAACGCAGGCGCGCCCGCCTATCTCGGCCCGCTTCGGATTGACCAGATGGATCGGGCCGTCAAAACCCTGTCGCAGCAGATTGGCTAGGACCGATGCGCCCAGCGCGCCCGGCTTGTCCGACGCGCCGACGATCGCCGCCGATCGCGGCCGCAACAGTCGGTCGAGCGACAGCGACGACAGAATCCTGTCCGGCGCATCTACATTGCCCAGGCATATCGCTTCCGTCACGCGCACCTCTCCATCTTCCTCGAATCAAACGCCGATCAGAAGATATTTGTGCGCCAGTGATACAATTGGCGCAAGCGCTATTCAGTCCCCCGTCTCTTCATCCGCAGCACCCACGCGTTCGAGCAGATCTTTCAGCGTCTTCAGTTCGTCCGCGCTCAATCCGGCCGTCATCCGCGCATCGGATCGGCCGACCGCCTTGAGCATGGCCTTCAACTGACTTTCACCATGGGGTAGCAGCGCCAGCGCATTGGTGCGCAGGTCGCGACCGGGACGCCGTTCGATCAACCCTTTGTCGACGAGGATGTTGACCAGCTTCATCGCGCTCGACCGATTGATGCTGAGCGCCCGGCCCAGCGCCGTCTGGTCGCAGCCCGGATTGTCGCGGATCAGGATAAGCGCAGTCATCTTCGCCGGCGAGAGATCATAGTCGGCCAGAGCAGCGCGGGCGTCGGCATCCATGCGCAGATTGGCGCGCTGGATCTGATAGCCCATCAGCGACTGGAGGTCGGCCCCCTGTTTCATTCCCAATCCACCCCCTTGCCAAATACTGTATCCCTAGCGCACAAATATATGGTACAGCTACCGGAACCGAATTGCGATAGGCAATGCCGTCCCAAGGCGCTGCAACAGTGGAGAGCGACACATGGATCATGAATATCGGATGCTGATCGACGGCGAACTGGTGCCCGGTGTCAGCACGTTCGGCGTGGTGAACCCGGCGACGGCCGAGTCTTTTGCCGCCTGCCCCAAGGCCGACGAGGCGCTGGCAGAGCGCGCGATCGCTGCGGCCAAGCGGGCGCAGCCGGGCTGGGCGGCGACGCCGGTCGAAGAACGCGCGGCGCTGGTGCTGAAGATCGCCGATGCGCTGGAGGCCCGGATCGGCGAGTTCGCCAGCCTGCTGACGCGCGAACAGGGCAAACCGCTGGACCAGGCCGGCTACGAGATCATGGGCAGCGTGTTCACGTTGCGCGCCTTTGCCGCGATGCGGATCGAGCCGAAGACTTTGAAGGATGAAGGCGGCAATCGCGTCATCGAACATCGCACCCCCTTGGGTGTCGTCGCGTCGATCACGCCTTGGAATTTCCCGCTGATCCTGCTGATGAACAAGCTGGGTCCGGCATTGGTGACGGGCAACACGATGGTCGCCAAGCCCGCGCCGACGACGCCGCTCACCACCCTGCTGTTCGGCGAACTGGTGCAGTCGATCCTGCCGGCGGGCGTGCTCAACATTGTCTGCGACCAGAATGAGCTGGGACCGCTGCTGACCGGACACAAGGATATCGCCAAGGTCGCCTTCACCGGATCGACCGCGACCGGGAAGAAGGTCATGGCCTCCTCCGCCGGCACGGTGAAGCGGGTCACGCTGGAGCTGGGCGGCAATGATGCCGCGATCGTGCTGGACGATGTCGACCCGCGCAAGATAGCGCACAAGGTCTATCAGGGCGCGATGACAAATGCCGGGCAGATCTGCGTCGCGGTGAAGCGCGCCTATGTGCCCAGCCCCATGTATGACGATTTCTGTGACGAACTGGCGAAACTGGCGAAGGAAGCGATCGTCGACGATGGCGCCAAGCAAGGCACGACCATCGGCCCGGTGCAGAACAAGATGCAGTTCGACAAGGTCAGCGCGCTGATCGCCGACGCGAAGACGCGCGGCACGGTGCTGGCGGGCGGCGAGCCGCTTGATCGACCGGGCTATTTCATCGCGCCGACGATCGTGCGCGATCTGGACGAGGACGCGCCGCTGGTGCGCGAGGAACAGTTCGGCCCGGTGCTGCCGGTGCTGAAATATGATGACATTGACGACGTCATCGCCCGCGCCAATGACAGCGATTATGGGCTGGCTGGCACGGTGTGGGGCAAGGATGTGGAACGCGCCACGCAGATAGCGATGAAGATCGACACCGGCACCGTCTGGGTCAACCAGCATCTTGCCATCGATGCCAATATCCCCTTCCGCGGGGTCAAGCAGTCGGGCCTGGGCGGCGAACTGGGCGAAGCAGGCATGCTGGAATACACCCAGGCGCACATCGTCAACATCGTGACGCTGGAAGACGCATAACCGTCTTGCGCCTGTAACAGTCGGAGGGCCGTTGAAGCATATCGCTTCTTCGGCCCTCTCTTTTTGACATTTTCCGCTCTGCCGTCCGGCATATTCGGAACATTCCATCGTGCAGCCGTCATAGCCTCGATCCCACGGGACCACCCCCTGTCCGAGGAGTCTGCACTTGGCTTTTTCTCGCCTTGCCACCGCCGCCATTGGCGCTGTCACCCTTGCCGCTGTCGCCGTACCCGCCGGGGCCCACGGCATCTGGTTCGCGCAGCGCGCGCGCCAGCTGGCGCTGATCTACGGCGTCGGCGCCGACGACCTGGACGCCGTCAAGCGTTTGCCGCTGGTCAAGACCGTCAGCGGCTATGACAGCGACTGGGCGCCGGTCGCCACCCGCCTTCGTGCAGCCGGCGTCATTCCGGTCGTCGACAATGACGAGCCGATCGCCGCCGTCGCCGCCGTCATGGATTATGGCTATTGGAGCAAGACGCCCGACGGCGAATGGCACAATAAGGGCCGCGACGAAGTGCCCAACGCCACGCTGGCCGAGCATAATTTCAAATATGCCGTCCACCTGACGCAGGTGCCGACCAAGCCCGTGCCGCTGCTGGAAGGCCATATGCTCCAGCTGGTGCCTGCCGACGTCGCCATCCCCCAGAAGATGGGCGAGCCGATGAAGGTGCGCGTCTATTACAAGGGCAAGCCCGTCGCCGGCGCGACCGTCATGCAGGATTATGTCAACGATCCCGACGAGGCTGCGCCCGCCAAGACCGCAGCTGACGGCACCGCGACGATCAAGCTGCGCAACCAGGGCATCAATGTGCTGATGGCCATCTATGTCGGGGAAACCACCGACAAGAAGGTCGATCATGAGGAATATCGCGCCTCGCTGTCTTTCGTCCTGCCGCATGCGCCCGAATGACCCACGCCTCTTTGTCAGGAGATTTTGCATGAAGACCGATCTTTTCCGTACCGGACTCGCTGCGATCGCGCTGATGGCCGCACCGTCGATGCTGCACGCCCATGGCAGCATGAAACCGCAGCATGGCGGGCTGGTCCAGATGACCGGCGAGACGATGATCGAACTGGTGGCAAGCCCCAAAGGCGTGGACGTCTATCTGAGTGAGGAGGACGAGCCGCTGGCCGCCGCCGGCTTCACCGCCAAGCTCACCCAGACGGCCGCCGGGGCCAAGACCGAGGCCGCCCTCAAGCCGGCCGGTGGCAACAAGCTGAGCGCGCCGGGCTTCAAGGCGGCGAAGGGCGCCAAGCTGGTAGTGGCGCTGGTCGACAAGAGCGGAGCAAAGAGCTTCGCCACCTTCCAGGCGAAATAAGGAACCGCCATGCACAGCGCGACCCACCCACCGCTTCTTTCTCCAGGCATGCGGCGGGTCGCGCTGCTGCTCCTGGGAGGGCTTCTGGCTTGCCTGAGTTCCACGCTCTGGGCGCATGGCGTCAACGAGAACGACAAGGCCTTCATCGAAGGCGCGTCGGGGATCAATATCATCCCCTATATGTATCTGGGGGCCAAGCATATGGTCACTGGCTACGACCATCTTCTGTTTCTGGCAGGCGTCATCTTCTTCCTCTATCGGCTGAAAGATGTCGGCGCCTATGTGACCCTGTTCGCGATCGGGCACAGCACCACGCTGCTGCTCGGCGTCCTGCTCGACATCCGGGCCAACCCCTTCCTGATCGACGCGATCATCGGCTTGTCCGTGGTCTACAAGGCGATCGACAATATGGACGGATTCCGCACTTGGTTCGGCATATCACCCAATCCCAAGGCGGCGGTGCTGATCTTCGGCTTTTTCCATGGCTTCGGCCTGGCCACGAAACTGCAGGAGTTGACACTGGCGAAGGATGGAATGATATACAATCTCATTAGTTTCAATATCGGCGTCGAACTGGGCCAGTTCATGGCGCTGACGATCATCCTCCTTCTCATGAATCTATGGCGCATGACTTCGACCTTTCACCGCAGCGCCATCGTCGCGAACGCCGCGCTGATGACCGCCGGCTTCGTCCTGATCGGCTATCAGCTGGCCGGCTATTTCACGCAGGGAGCCTGACATGACCGCAACCACCGTATCCGCGCTTCCCACCCGAATCAGCCCCGCCCCCGCTACACTCGCCAAAGCGACCGGCGGCGCGGCGCTGGCCGCGATCGCCATAGTCACCCTATTCGTGCTGCCAGCCGAATATGGCATCGACCCGACCGGGGCCGGCACCGCGCTCGGCCTCACCGGCATGGTCGCCGGCAAGGAAAAGGCCGAACCTGCCGTGGCGGCTCCGGCCAAGGCAAGCGATATTCCCACGCCCAGCAAGGCCAGCATCTCCAAATCCACGCCTTGGCGGCAGGATGAGATGACCATCACCCTGCCGCCGCATAGCGGACAGGAAGTGAAGGCCCATATGGAAAAGGGCGACAGCTTCATCTTCACCTGGAAATCCACCGGCCCGATCAAAGCGGAGATGCACGGCGAGGTGCTGAACGCCGCCGACGACGCCTTCACCGATTATTGGAAGGAACTGGAGATCAGCGGCGGCCAGGGCGACTTCACCGCCCCCTTCGCCGGCATCCATGGCTGGTATTTCCGCAACAAGGGCGACACGCCCGTCACCGTCACCGTCAAGACGGTCGGCTTCTACAAAGATCTCTATCAGCCCAAGGCTGAATGAGCGTATAAGGGACAAAGGACAGGGTCATGAACAGTTTTGCGGGCCAAGCGCCCCCCATAGGCCTTCGGGCCGCCACATCGCCGGTTGCCGCCGCGAAGGCGCGGACGCGGTTGATCGCCATCGATGCCTTGCGCGGCCTCGTCATGCTGTTCATGCTGGTCGATCATGTGCGCGAGACCTGGTTCCTGCACTTGCAGGTGACGGACCCGGTGGATGCCAATACGACCGACCCCGGCCTGTTCTTCACCCGCCTATTGTCGACCTTTTGCGCGCCGACCTTCGTCGCGCTGACCGGATTGTCGGCGTGGCTCTACGGCCAGTCGCACAGCAAGGGGCAGGTCTCCGAATTCCTGTTCAAGCGCGGCCTGTTCCTGATCGTGCTGGAGTTCACCATCGTCGGCTATGCCTGGCCGACGCAGGCGCCGGCCTTCCCGCCGACCGCAATCTGGCTGCAGGTGATCTGGGCGATCGGGATCAGCATGGTCTGCCTGGCCGCGCTCATCCACTTGCCCCGGCCGGCGCAGTTCGCGCTTGGCCTCGCGATCGTCTGCCTGCACAATCTGCTCGATCCGATCCGGCTGACAGCGGACTCGCCTTTCTTCATTCCCTGGGCGATGCTGCACCAGCGGGACAAGTTCGAAATTGGCGGAATCCTGTTCAAGACGACCTATCCGGTCCTGCCGTGGATCGGCGTCATCCTGCTGGGCTATGCCTGCGGTCCGTGGTTTGCACGGGGCAGCGATCCGGAGCGCCGCATCAGACGGCTGACCATGCTCGGCCTTGGCCTGATCGTCGGATTCGTCGTCATCCGCTATCTCAACATCTATGGCGACAAGCCTTGGTTCGTCGCGGAAACGCCGCTTCGCACGACGATGAGCTTCCTGGCGCTCACCAAATATCCGCCGTCCCTGCTGTTCCTGATGCCCACCGTGGGCACCGGCTGCCTGTTGCTGGCGCTGTTCGAGACGTTTCAGGACAGCAAGGCGATGCCGCATCTCGCCTTGTTGGGCGGCGCACCGATGTTCTATTATGTGCTGCACCTCTATGTGCTGAAGGCGATCTATAATGTCGCGCTGCTGCTGTACGGCCCGACCAAGGGCACGGTGTTCGGCGTCGATCATCTGCGCTGGGTGTGGATCTGGGTCTTCATTTTGATCCCTGTCCTCTATTTCCCCACCCGCTGGTTCGCGCAGCTCAAGCAGCGCCGCAAGGACATATGGTGGCTCAAATATCTCTGACGGTCCTGCGTTAGGGTCGCCTTGGCCGCCTTCCCTTCGAAGGCGGCCATTTTTCGGGCTTTCCACGCTTTCCGATCGCAGAAGAGGACGCCGCATTTTCGTGCCGTAGGAAGCCAAGATTCACAATTTTGCGCCGTCCCATGAGCCAAGTTTGACGTAATATTTCCGTCACTCAACCTTAGCCTTGAAACCAAGAAGAGGTGGGAAATCACCCAAGGATCGGCCCCGACGACAGGACAAAGTCCGCGCGGGGCAAGGTGGAAAAGCCCGATCCCCCCGTTTCGCAGGACATAAGGGAACAGCGATTTTACAAGGGGTTACAGCATTATGCGCACTTCATCGGCCCTCCGCCTGGCCTTCGTCGCCAGCACCGCCGCCATCGCACTGACGTCCGCCGCTCAAGCCCAGGAGCCGGCCCCCGCGACGCCCGACGGCGAAATCGTCGTCACCGGCCTCAAACGCCAATATTTCGGCGATACGCCGGTCAAGGAAATCCCGCAGGCGGTCCAGTTCCTGGAAGGCAAGCTGCTCGACGACCTCAACATCACCCGCCTCGACACCGCGCTGGAACTGGCGAGCGGCGTGTCGAAGCAGAATAATTTCGGCGGCCTGTGGGACAGTTTCGCGATCCGCGGCTTTGCCGGCGACGAGAATTTCCCGAGCGGCTTCCTGGTCAACGGTTTCAACGGCGGCCGCGGCTATGGCGGTCCGCGCGACGCATCGAATGTCGAACGGATCGAGGTGCTGAAGGGACCGAACTCCGCGCTCTTCGGGCGCGGCGAGCCGGGCGGCACGATCAACATCGTCACCAAGAAGCCGACCTTCGAACAGGGTGGCAGCTTCTCCGTATCGGGCGGCAGCTGGGAAACCTATCGCGCCGAGGGCGACTATAACCTGCCGCTCACCGACAGCGTGGCCGTCCGCATCAACGGCTCTGTCGAAAAGGCGGAAAGCTTCCGCGACACGGTGGAAACGCAGAAATATACGCTGACCCCGTCCTTCCTGGCAAAGCTGTCGGACAAGGACATCTTCACCTACGAACTGGAATATGTGAACCAGGAAGTGCCGTTCGATCGCGGCGTGGTCGCCATTCCGACGGTCAATGCCAATGGCACCACCAGCTATAATCTGGGCGCCATCCCCAATTCGCGCTTCCTGAGCAACCCCAATGACGGTCCGATCAAGATCGGCGTGCTGGGCCATCAGGCGCAATATCAGCACGACTTCAACGACGACTGGACGCTGATGCTGGGCGCCGGCTACAAGCATACCACGTTCGAGGGCTATTCCAGCGATCCCGAACTGGCGTTGGGCCGCCAGATGCTCGACAATGACGGGCGCACTTTGTCGCGCCAGCGCCGGTATCGCGATTACAGCACCACCCATATGGTGTTCCGTGGCGAAATCAGCGGCAAGCTGGAAACCGGCTCCATCGTGCATAATATCCGCATCGGCGGGGACTGGGACAAGTTCAAGATCAACACGTTCCAGCTGCGCTATCGCCCGACCGCCGCAGACCAGTCCTATTCGATCGACATCTTCAACCCAGATTACACCATCCCTGCGCCGACACCGACGTCCGTGATCCAGAATTCGACGGAAATCCAGAAGGCTTGGGGCATCTATGCCCAGGATCAGATTGAGATTACCGAACAGTTCAAAGTCCGGTTCGGCGGTCGCTACGACGATTTCAGCCAGAATATCGACAACCGTCTGGGCACCACCAATCCGGCGGCCTATACCAAGTTCAGCCCAATGGCGGGACTGGTGTTCGAACCGACCAGCAGCCTCTCCTTCTACGCTAGCTATGGCAAGGGGTTCCGGCCGAACAGCGGCGTCGACGTCAACAACAATCCCTTCGCCCCGGAAGTCAGCAAAAGCTATGAAGTCGGCGCGAAGTTCGTGACGCCGGATGGCAAGCTGACCAGCACGCTGTCGCTCTACAAGATGAAGAAGAGCAACGTCCTGACCGCCGACCTGCTGACCGGCCTTTCGATCGCGGTGGGTGAGGCCAAGAGCCAAGGCGTGGAGTTCGACGTCAACGCCAAACTGCCCGGCGGCTTCGAACTGTTCCTGACCTATGCCTACACCGACGCAGGCTGGGCCGACGACTATGCCTCTGCCGGGGTTAGCAAGAATGATCCGCTGATCAACATTCCCAAGCATCAGGGTAATGCCCTGCTGTTCAAGAATTTCTCCATCGGTGATCATGAAGCGATGCTGGGCGCGGGCGTAACCCATGTCAGCAAGCGCCTGGGCCAGACGGCGGCGGATTTCTACCTGCCGAGCTATACCATCGCCAAGGTGCTGGGATCGTTCAACATCACCGAGCAGATCAAGCTGTCGGCGGACGTGAACAACCTGTTCAACAAGAAATATTATGCCAGCTCCTATTCGGCGCTGTGGATCCAGCCCGGCATGCCGCGCTCGTTCACCGTCCGCGCGAGCTTCAACTTCTGATGGCATAGGTCGGGGCGCGCCCGTCCCGACCCCGGCCGCCGGCATCCCTTCCTCCAAGCTATAGGGGTGCTGGCGGCCTTTTCCTTTTCGACCGCAAGAGGCGCCGCATGACCCGCGCGACATGGCTCCGCATTCACCGCGTCCTTGGCCTTGCCATGGCGGCCTTCCTGCTGGTTCAGGCGCTGACCGGCGCTTTGCTGCTCTATCGCGGACCGGTTGCGCGAATGATCGATCCATCCGGCATGACAACCCAGGCGACCGGCCCGGCCTGCTCCGCCGGGCGCGCTGTGGGGCAGGCGAGCCATGCCCTGCCCGGTTATCATGTGACCCGCCTCTTTGCACCGGATGCCGAGGACGCGACCTGGTTCGCGCAGTTGAGCGACGATAGCGGACGGACGCGCTATGCCTCGATCGATCCGGCCGGCGGCCGCGTGCTCCGCGCCGGCAGCCTGGCGCCTTCGGCCGAATTACTCGCCGGGCTGCCCAATCTGGAGATTCTCTTCTCGATCGGCGCCGGGATCGACCAATTCGACATGAGCGCCCTGCCGCCCCATGTGCGCGTAGTCCGCATGATCGAGCCGGGCATCGCGGCAGGCATGGTCGAATATGTCACGATGGCGGTGCTGGCGCTGCACCGGAACCTGATCGACTATCGCGAGGCACAGAAAGACGCGCGCTGGGCGCCGATCAAGCTGAAGCCTGCGGGCGAGCGGCGGGTCGGTATCATGGGTCTCGGCAATCTGGGTCAGGCGGTGTTGAAGGCGCTGACGCCCTTCGCCTTCGCCCTGTCGGGGTGGAGCCGGTCGCCGCGTGATATCGAAGGCGTGACCTGCCATGCCGGGGAAGCCGCGCTGCCCGATTTTCTGGCGACCTGCGACATATTGATCTGCCTGCTGCCGCTGACCGACGAAACACGCGGCATTTTGTGCCGGAACAGCCTGTCGCAACTGCCCGGTGGCGCTGCCCTCATCAACGCCGGGCGGGGTGGGCATCTGGTGGAGCAGGATCTGCTGTCATTGCTCGACGAACGGCATCTGTCCGGCGCGTTTCTCGACGTCACCGACCCCGAACCGCTGCCTGCCAGCCATCCCTTCTGGGCGCATCCCCGCATCGTCATCACCCCCCATATCGCCAGCATGACCCGGGCGGACAGCGCCGCGCGGGCGCTGATCGCCAATATCCGCCGGCATGAGGCGGGCGAGCCGATGGATGGCGAAGTCGCGCGGAATCGAGGCTATTGAAGGCGCGACATTCCATGCCGTTCGCAGCGCCCCTTCTGCCGTTTCGTCCCTGCCCCGATGCCCCGATTGCCGCTTGCCCCGAAGCGCGGCAAACTATGCCGAAAGGATCGCGAGAAAGCCGTAAATCTGCGTCCCGACCCGAGGATATCGGGCGCATGTTCCGGCTCCGCCATGTCGTAATGCTGTTGTCACACGGCTTCCCAAGCCAATCGTAGAACCTGCAAAGGACGCTCCGTCGATGCCCAATTTCCGGCCCAAATATATCAGTTTCGACTGCTATGGCACGCTGACCCGTTTCCGCATGACCGAGATGGCGACCGCCTTCATGGCCGATCGCGTCGCGGCGGAAGACCTGCCCGCCTTCTGCAAGGACTGGAGCGCCTATCGCTTCGACCAGGTGATGGGTCCGTGGGAACCCTATCAGGAAATCATCCGCAATTCGCTGGCGCGCACCTGCAAACGCTGGGGCGTGGACTATCGCGAGGCGGACGCCGATGCGGTCTATGCCGCCGTGCCGACCTGGGGTCCGCATGACGATGTGCCGGGCGGCCTTTCCAAGATCGGCGACAAGATCCCGCTCGTCATCCTGTCCAACGCGATGAACGACCAGATCCATCATAATGTCGGGATGTTGGGCGCGCCCTTCCATGCGGTCTACACCGCGCAGATGGCGCAGGCCTACAAGCCGCGGATGCAGGCGTTCGAATATATGTTCGACCAGCTCGGCGCGAAGCCGGAAGAGATGATGCACGTCTCGTCCAGCTTCCGTTACGACCAGAACACGGCCACCGACCTGCATTTCGGCTGCCGCGTGTTCGTGGGCCGCGGGCACGAGCCGTCCAACGCCTTCTATCGCGACGTCGAAATCCCCCATATCGGCGCGCTGCCGGCGGTGGTGGGGCTGTAAGAGCGCCATGACGGCTCCCTCCCTCTCCTATTGGCTGGCCACCGCCCCCCCTTTCGCCGGCGGGGCGCAGGGCGGCGTCGAAGGCAAGGTGGACGTCGCCATCATCGGCGGCGGCTTCACCGGCCTGTCGGCGGCGCTCGCGCTGGCGAAGCAAGGCGCCAGCGTCGTGCTGCTGGAGAAGGGACGGGTGGCCGGAGAGGCTTCGGGACGCAACGGGGGTCAGTGCAACAATGGCACGGCCCACGACTATGGCGCGCTGTCCGCGCGTTTCGGCAAGGATGTCGCCAAGGCCTATTATCGCGCCCATTGCGACGCGGTGGATCTGGTCGAGCGGATCGCGGCGGACGAAGGCATTGATTGCGCCTTTCGTCGCTGCGGCCGGGTGAAGCTGGCGGCGAAACCGGCGCATTATGACAAGCTGGTCCGCGCCCACGATCTGCTGGCGGCGGAGGTAGACGAGAATGTCCGGCTGGTGCCGCCCGAGCGTATCCGGGAGGAAGTGGGATCGGACGCCTTTCATGGCGCGCTCATCCAGACAACCAGCGCACAATTGCATCCGGCGCGCTTCGGCGTGGGGCTGGCCGAAGCGGCGGCGCGGGCGGGCGCGCGAATATTCGAAAATGCCGAAGTCACGGGCATGGATCGTCTGGCCGGCGGCGGCTGGAAGGTGACGACGCCCAAAGGATCGGTCATGGCTTCACAACTGCTGGTCGCGACCGGCGGCGCGCCGCCGGCGGCGCCGTTCGGCTTCTTCCGGCGGCGGATCGTGTCGGTCGGCAGCTTCATCATCGCCACCGACCCGCTGGACGATGCGCTGATCGCGCAATTGCTGCCGAACCGGCGCAATTATGTGACCAGCAAGAATATCGGCAATTATTTCCGCCTGGCGCCGGACAATCGCCTGATCTTCGGCGGGCGGGCACGCTTTGCGATCAGCGATCCGCGGTCGGACCTGAAGAGCGGGCGCATACTGGAAGAGGTAATGGGCGACATCTTCCCGGCGCTGAAGGGCGTGGGCGTCAGTCATGTCTGGGGCGGGATGGTCGACCTGACCGCCGACCGCCTGCCCCGCGCGGGCGAGCAGGACGGGATGTATTATTCGATGGGCTATAGCGGCCATGGCGTGCAGATGGCGACCTATATGGGACAGGCGATGGCGCGGGTCATGGGCGGCGATACAAGCCCCAATCCCTGGGCCGGGCTGGACTGGCCCAGCGTGCCCGGTCATTTCGGCAAGCCCTGGTTCCTGCCAATGGTAGGCCTGTGGTATAAATGGCAGGATCTGATCCATTGATGGACGATATTTCTGCCCTTTCGCGGCGCGGGCTGATCGGTGCGGGGCTTAGCGCAGGTCTGGGCCTTGGGGCCGGGCTGCTGCTGCCTGACAGTGCTCTGGCCGCCAGCAAGCCCCGTCGCGGCGGACGCATCCGCGTCGCTAGCCTGTCCAGTTCGACCGCCGACACGCTCGATCCGGCCAAGGGCGCGCTGTCGACCGACTATGTGCGCCATTATATGCTCTATAACGGGCTGACCGAGATGGGCGGCGACCTGATCGCCCGCCCTGCCCTGGCCGAAAGGATCGTCAGCAACGACCAGACGGTCTGGCACATCAGGCTGCGCAGGGGCGTGACCTTCCATGACGGCGCAAGCCTGACGAGCGAGGACGTCGTCTGGTCGCTGCTGCGGCATAAAGACCCTGCGGTGGGATCGAAGCTTGCCACCATCGCCGAGCAGTTCGCTGAGGTCAGGGCGGCAGGCAAGCAGGACGTCGTCATCCGCCTGACCGGTCCCAATGCCGACCTGCCCGCTATTCTCGCCCAGTCCCATTTCCTGATCCTGCGCGCGGGCACGAAGGATTTCCGCACCGCCAACGGCACCGGTCCCTATATGGTCAGCCAGTTCCGGCCGGGCGTACGGACGCTGGTGCGGCGTAATCCGAATTACTGGAAAACGGGCAAGGCCTGGCTGGACGAGATCGAACTGATCGGCATTCCCGACGAGGTGAGCCGGGTCAATGCGCTGCTGTCAGGTGACGTACAGCTGGTGATCGCGGTCAATCCGCGATCGACCAGGCGGATCATGGCGTCGCGCGGCCATGCGCTGCTGGAAACGCAATCGGGCCTCTACACCAACCTCATCATGCGGCAGGATCAGTTGCCGACCGGCAACGCCCATTTCGTCGCGGCGATGAAATATCTGTTCGACCGGCCGCTGATCAAGCGGGCGCTCTATCGCGGTTATGCGACGATCGCCAACGACCAGCCGATCCCGCCCTTCCACCCCTATTATCGCAAGGATCTGCCGCAGACGGCGCTGGATCTGGACAAGGCGCGCTGGCATCTGCAACGCGCGGGCCTGTCCGGCGTCCGGCTGCCGATCTATGCGTCTCCGGCGGCGGACGGATCGGTCGACATGGCGTCGATCCTGCAGGAATATGGGTCGCGCGTCGGCCTGAACCTGGCAGTCAACCGGGTGCCGGCGGACGGTTACTGGTCGACCCACTGGATGAAGCATCCGCTCGGCTTCGGCAACACCAACCCGCGCCCGACCGCCGACCTGTTGTTCAGCCTCTTCTACAAGTCCGATGCGGCCTGGAACGAGAGCGGATGGAAGAATCCGCGCTTCGACCGGTTGCTGCTGGAGGCGCGCGGCGAGGCCGATCAGGCGCGGCGCAAGCAGCTTTATGGCGAAATGCAGGGGCTGGTCCATGATCGTTGCGGGGTCGGCATCCCAGTCTTCATCAGCCTGATCGACGGCTATGACCGACGGCTAAAGGGGCTGCGGCCGGTGTCGCTGGGCGGCCTGATGGGCTATCAATTCGCCGAACATGTATGGTGGGAAGGCTGATGGCGGGCGCTTCGACTTCCAGCGGCGCAAAGGCCGCACTCGTCCTGATCGGCCAGCGCCTTGCTTCGTCGCTGCTGACGCTGTTGCTGGTGTCGGTGACAATCTTCGTCATCGCGCAACTGCTTCCGGGCGACGCCGCGCAGGAAGCGCTGGGCCAGAGCGCGACGGCGGAGCAGGTCGCAGCGCTGCGGCACGAGATGGGCCTCGATCAGCCTGCGCCGGTCCGCTACATCAGCTGGCTGACGGGGATGGTGAGCGGCGATCCGGGCCAGTCGCTGGTCGCCGGCATGCCGGTGTCCGAAGTCATTTCCAGCCGCCTGCCCAACAGCCTGCTGCTCGCCGCATTGACGGCGCTGGTCGCGGTGCCGGTGGCGCTGGCGATCGGCATCGGATCGGCGATGAACCGGGGCGGACGGCTTGATCGCGCGCTCAACATCAGCACTTTGTCGATGGTGGCGGTACCTGAATTTCTGGTCGCGACGATCGCCGTGCTGATCTTCTCGGTCAAGCTGCGCTGGCTGCCCTCGATCGCGCTTGCGTCCGACGAGATGAGCTGGGGCGACTATCTGCGCGGCGCGGCCATGCCGATCCTGTGCCTCAGCATCGTCGTCATCGCCCAGATGGCACGGATGACGCGGGCGGCGGTGATCGACCAGATGGACCGACCTTATGTCGAGATGGCGCTGCTGAAGGGCGTCGCACCGGTGCAGATCGTCCTGAAGCACATCATGCCCAATGCGATCGCGCCGATCGTCAACGCCATGGCGCTGAGCCTGTCCTACCTGCTGGGCGGGGCGGTGATCGTGGAAACCATCTTCAACTATCCGGGGCTTGCCAGCCTGATGGTCAATGCCGTCACCAGCCGCGACATGCCGCTGCTCCAGGCCTGCGCGATGATCTTCTGCGCCGCCTATCTGATCCTGATGCTGATCGCGGACGTGACCGCGATCCTCGCCAACCCAAGGCTGCGCGCGCAATGATGGCACGGTCGATCAAGGGGGCGATTGCCCTGCCGCTGTCGGGCAAGATCGGCCTGACGCTGGTCCTCTTCTGGATCCTGGCCGCGCTGATCGGGCCGATGCTGGCACCCTATCCGGTCGGCGCCTTCGTTGCCTTTGACGTGTTCGACGGTTCGTCGGGCGCCCATTGGCTGGGCAGCGACTATCTGGGCCGCGACGTGCTGAGCCGATTGCTGTGGGGCGCGCGCTATACGGTGGCGCTGGCCGCCGCCGCCGCCTTGCTGGCGAGCACGACCGGCACGGCGCTGGCGCTGACCGCCGCGGTGGGCGGGCCGAAGGTCGACGAACCGCTGTCGCGCTTCATGGACATGCTGATCTCCATCCCGTCCAAGATCTTTTCGCTGGTGCTGGTGGCGGCGTTCGGATCGTCGCTGCCGCTGCTGCTGCTGATCGCGGCGATCACCTATGTGCCGGGCAATTACCGCATCGCCCGCGCGCTGGCGGTGAACCTCGCGCAAATGGACTATGTGCAGGTTGCGAAGGCGCGGGGCGAGGGACGGTTCCATATCGCCATCGCCGAAGTGCTGCCCAACATGATCCATCCGCTGCTTGCCGATTTCGGGCTGCGCTTCGTTTTTATCGTTCTGCTGCTGTCGGGCCTCTCCTTTCTGGGCCTTGGCGTGCAGCCGCCAGACGCGGACCTCGGATCGCTGGTGCGCGAGAATATTTCGGGGCTGGGCGAAGGGGCGCTCGCCATCCTGGCGCCGGCCGTTGCGATCGCAACGCTGACGGTGGGGGTTAATTTGCTGATCGACGCCCTGCCGGGCAGGGGGAAGCGCAAATGAGTGACGCCTTCCATGTCGAGGTGAAAGACCTGTGCGTCACCGCGCGCAATGCCAAGGGCGAGACTTTCCCGATCGTCAGCGGCATCGATTTCGCGCTGAAGCGCGGCGAGGTGCTGGCGCTGATCGGGGAATCGGGGTCGGGCAAGACCACCATTGCCCTCACCCTGCTGGGCCATGCCCGGCCGGGCGCGACGATCGCGGGCGGCTCGATCCGCGTGGGCGATGTCGACATTTGCGCGCTCGATGCCAAGAGCTTGGCGCAGCTGCGCGGCAACCGCATCGCCTATATCGCGCAGAGCGCCGCGTCCGCCTTCAACCCGTCGCGCACGATCATGGATCAGGTGGTCGAGCCGGCGCTGATCCACGACCTGATGCCGCGCGACAAGGCGGAGGCCAAGGCCGTCGAGCTGTTCAGCGCGCTCGCCCTGCCCTTCCCCGACACAATCGGATCGCGCTATCCGCACCAGCTATCCGGCGGGCAGTTGCAGCGGCTGATGGCGGCGATGGCGCTGATTACCGATCCCGAACTCGTCATATTGGACGAGCCGACCACGGCGCTGGACGTGACGACGCAGATCGAGGTGCTGCGCGCGTTCAAAGCGGTGGTGCTGGAGCGCGGGGCGACCGCCGTCTATGTGTCGCACGACCTGGCGGTGGTGGCGCAGATGGCGGACAAGATCGTCGTGCTCAATCAGGGGCGCATCCGCGAGGCTGGCGCCGCCGATCAGGTGCTGCACCGGCCGGCGGACGACTATACCAAGACGCTGATGGCGGCGGCGCGCCCCGCGATCCGGCCGACGCCGAAGCAGGCCGATTTGCCGACCGCGCCGCTGCTGGAAATACGCGGCGTCACGGCGGGCTATGGCAAGATTGGCAAGGATGGCCGGCCGCGCGTGCCGGTGCTGCGCGACATCAACCTGACGATCGAGCGCGGCGCGACCTTGGGCGTAATCGGCGAATCCGGGTCGGGCAAGTCGACCATCGCCCGCGTCATTGCCGGGCTGCTGCCGCCGGCGAGCGGGCAGGTTTTGCTGGACGGCGAGCCGTTGCCGCCGGGGCTGGCGGGTCGGAGCCGCGAACAGTTCCGCCGGGTGCAGCTGGTGTTCCAGAATGCCGACACGGCCCTCAATCCGGCGCATAGCGTGGGGCAGATACTGGAAAGGCCGCTGGCTTTCTATCACGGGCTGAAGGGCAATGCCGCGCATATGCGGGTGCTGGAACTGCTGGACCTCATCCGCCTGCCGGTGAACCTGATCGACCGCAATATCGGCGGGCTTTCTGGCGGGCAGAAGCAACGCGTCAATCTGGCCCGCGCGCTGGCCGCCGATCCGCAACTGATCCTGTGCGACGAGGTGACGTCGGCGCTCGACACGGTGGTCGGCGCGGCGATCCTGGACCTGATGGCGGATTTGCGGCGCGATCTGGGGATCGCGACCATGTTCATCAGCCATGACATTTCGACCGTGCGGGCGATCTGCGACGATATCCTGGTCCTCTATTCGGGGACGATGGTCGAAATGGGACCGCGCACCGCTTTCCAGAGCGCGCCCTTCCATCCTTATACCGACCTGCTGATCGGGTCGGTGCCGGAAATGCGCGCGGGCTGGCTGGAGGAAAGCCATGCCGGGCGCAAGCCGCCGCCGGTCGGCGCGGCCGGCGACCATCCCGACCTCTGCCGCTTCCTGCCCCGCTGCGCCGCGCGCGTGGATGGTCTCTGCAACATCACCCCGCCGCCCCGCCATCCGCTGGAAAAGGGCAGCCGCATATTGTGCCACCATGGAGACGAAAGCTTGATCGCGTCATGAGCCGGTTCGTTCGACTGGGCGAAACCGACCGCCCTGCTCTCACCCTGCATGTCGATGGCCACGCCGTCGCGGCGCTGGAGGGCGATACGCTGATGGTCGCGCTGCTCGCCACCGGCGGCACGCTGCGCCAGAGCGAATTCGGGCCGGAAAAGCGCGCGGGCTTCTGCCTGATGGGCGCATGCCAGGATTGCTGGGTCTGGACCGAGAATGGCGATCGCCTGCGCGCCTGCTCCACGCTTGCCGCACCGGGCCAGCGCATCCTCACCAGCCAGCCGGAGGCGTCATGGCCGAGCCACGGATAATCATCGTTGGCGCTGGCCCGGCCGGCACGCGCGCGGCGCAAGCCTGCGTCGCGGCGGGCATCCGCCCAATCGTCATCGACGAAGGGCGGCGCGACGGCGGGCAGATCTACCGCCGCCAGCCGGAGCATTTCACCCGGCCGTATGAGAAGCTCTACGGCACCGAGGCGAACCTGGCGCAGGCGGTGCATGGCGCGTTCGACGCGATCCGCGACCGGATCGACTATCGGCCCGAAACGCTGGTCTGGAACATCGCCGATCGGCATGTCTGGACGGCGAACCAGACAATCCAGGCGGCGTTGCCGTTCGACGCGCTTCTGCTCTGCACCGGGGCGACCGACCGGCTGATGCCGGTCAAGGGCTGGAACTATGCCGGCGCCTATAGTCTGGGCGGGTCGCAGGTAGCGCTCAAGAGCCAGGCGGTGTCGATCGGGCATCGCGTGGTGTTCATGGGATCGGGGCCGTTGCTCTATCTGGTCGCCAGCCAATATGTGGAGGCGGGCGCGCAGGTGGCCGCGGTGCTGGATACGTCGCCCTTCTCGGCCCGGGTAAAGGCGATGCCGGATTTGATGGCGGTGCCTTCGGTGCTGTGGAACGGCGTTAAGCTGACGCGGGTGCTGAAGCGCGCCGGTGTGGTCGTCCAGCATGGCGTGACGCCGCTGGAGATTGTCGGCGATGCCGATACGGGCGTCAGCGGCATCCGCTATCGCGATGGCGGCGGCAAGGAACAGCGGATCGCCTGCGATGCGGTGGCGATGGGTTATCATCTGCGGCCCGAAACGCAGCTGGCCGATCTGGCGCGCTGTGCCTTCGCCTTCGATCCGCTCACCCGGCAATGGCTGCCCGAGCGCGATGGCGACGGGCGGGCGAGCGTCGAGGGCGTCTATCTGGCGGGCGACGGCGCAAAGATATTGGGCGCGCGGTCGGCTGAAGCGAGCGGGAAGCTTGCGGCGCTGGCGGCTTTGGGCGATCTGGGCCTGCCGGTGGACAAGGGCGAGATGACGAGCCTGCGCGCCGATGTTGCCACCTATGCCAGGTTTGCGCGCGGGCTGGCCAGGGCGTTTCCCTGGCCTGCGGCGCAGGCCGCCGCTTTGCCCGATGAGGCGGTCCTTTGCCGCTGCGAGGGCGTGACGGCGGGCGATCTGCGCGCGGTGATGCGTGAGACAGGCGCAAAGGAAGCGAACCGGGCCAAAGCGTTCAGCCGGGTCGGCATGGGCCGCTGTCAGGGCCGCTATTGCGGCCTGGCCGCCGCCGAGCTGATCGCAGCCGAGGCCGGCATTCCGGTCGAGCAGGTCGGCCGCCTGCGCGGGCAGGCTCCGGTCAAGCCACTGACGATCGCGATCGGAGACGAAGAATGAGCGGGGCGAGCGACGTCATGATCGTGGGTGGCGGGCTGATGGGGTCTTCCGCCGCTTTGTTCCTGCGCGGGCACGGCATTTCGGTCACGCTGCTGGAAACCGACCTGATCGGGCGGCAGGCGAGCGGCACCAATTTCGGCAATGTCCGGCGGCAGGGGCGCGCGATCCACCAATTGCCGCTCGCCAACCGCGCCATCGCCATCTGGCGCAAGTCGCGCGAACTGTTGGGCGCGGATATCGAATATCTCCAGTCGGGGCATATCCGCGTCTGCTATCGCGAGCGGCCCGAACTGGTCGGCGCGATGGAGGAATATGCGGACAAGGCGCGGCTGGAGGGGCTGGACCTCGAACTGCTGAGCGGCAATGCGCTGCGCGACAAATTCCCCTTCTTCGGGCCGGATGTGTTGGCGGGTTCCTATTCGGCGACGGATGGCCATGCCAATCCGCGCCTCGCCGCCCCCGCCTTCGCCCGTGCGGCGCAGAAGCTGGGTGCGGTGGTGCATGAGAATACGAAGATTATCGACGCGCAGAAAGTCGGCGAGGATTTCATCGTCACGGCGGCCGACGGGCGGACCTTCCGCGCGCCGATACTGCTGGTGACGGCGGGCGCCTGGGGCAATGCGCTGTCGTCGCAGTTCGGCGAGCCGGTGCCGATCGTGCCGCGCGGGCCGAACATGAGCGTGACAGAGCCGGTGCCCTATGCGATTCCCCCCGCCGTCGGCGTGATGACGCCGATCGAGGAAGAGACGGTCTATTTCCGGCAGGTCGCGCGCGGCAACATCGTGCTGGGCGGCAGCACGCGCGGACCATCCTATCCCGACGACTATCGCGCCTATGTGCTGCCTCAGAACACGCTGAGCCAGCTGAAACAGATACGCCGGCTGGCGCCGCAACTGGGCAAGCTCAACATCATCCGCGTCTGGTCCGGCATCGAAGGCTATATGCCCGACAGCCAGCCGGTCATGGGGCCGAGCGCAACGACCAGCGGCCTTTACTACGCCTTCGGCTTTTCGGGGTCGGGGTTTCAGATCGGGCCGGGCGTGGGCGAGACGATGGCCGAGGTCATCGCCAAGGGCGCGACGGATATTCCGATGGAGCCGTACCGGATCGCGAGGTTTGCGGCGCAGGGTTGAAACAGAATGGGCGGCTCCAACGAGCCGCCCATTCTGTTTCAGAATTCGATCAGCGCAGTCTTGGTCTTGAGATTGGCCATATAGGCTTCGCGGCCCAGATCCTTGCCGATGCCCGATTGCTTGTAGCCGCCGGTGGGCAGGATGAAGTCGTTGCTGCGGCCATAGCGGTTGACCCAGACGGTGCCGGCCTCGAGCGAGCGCGTCGCCCGGAGCGCTCTTGCCACGTCGCCGGTGTGGACGCCGGCGGCGAGGCCATAGTCGCTGTCATTGGCAAGGGCATAGGCCTCCTCCTCATCGGCGAAGGTCTGGACGGTGAGGACCGGGCCGAAGATTTCACCCTGCACGGCCTCGCTGCGCTGATCGACATTGGCGAGCAGGGTTGGCGCGAAATAGCTGCCCTCCTGCGGCGCAGTCGCGCGGCCCCCGCCGGCCAGTATTTCCGCCCCGTCGACCACCGCCCGCTTGACGATGCCGTCCATCCGGTCGAGCTGGCCTTCGGAAATGATCGGCCCCAGCGTCGTGTCGGTGCGCCAGGTCGGGCCGGCGCGGTGCGCGGCGAAGGCGGCGAGGATTCGGTCGATCACCTGATCGGCAACCTTGTCCTGCACCAGCAGGCGCGATCCGGCGACGCACACCTGTCCGGCGTTGAGCGTGATGGCGCGTGCGACGATCGCCGCCGCCTTGTCGATGCCGGCGTCGGCGAAGACGATCTGCGGGCTTTTGCCGCCCAGTTCCAGCGTCACCGGCTTGGGTCCGGTCTGCGCGCAGGCGGTCATGATCGCCGCGCCGGTGGCGGTCGATCCGGTGAAAGTGACCTTCGCGACTTCGGGACGGCGCACCAGCGGATCGCCGACCGATCGGCCGTCGCCCTGGACGATGTTGAACACGCCCGCGGGCAACCCCGCCTCGATCGCCAGTTCGGCGAGACGCACGATGCTGAAGGGCGTCATTTCCGAGGGTTTCAGGACCACCGAATTGCCCGCCGCGATGGCCGGGGCGATCTTCCACCCGGCCATGACCAGCGGCAGGTTCCACGGCGCGATCGCGGCGACGACGCCATAGGGTTCGGCGATGGTGAGGCCCAGCTTGTCGGGCGTGGTCGCCGCGACCTCGCCGCCAACCTTGTCCGCCCATTCGGCGAAGAAGCGGATCGTTTCTGCGGTGTAGCTCAGATCCCAGCCGTTGATCTCGTTGATCGTGCGGGTCGATCCCAACGCTTCGAGCGGGGCGAGCGTCGCGCCGTCGGCGTCGATCAGGTCGGCCCAGCGGCGCAAAACCTTCATCCGACCGCGCGGGTCGGTCTGCGCCCAGCCGCCGCTCTTATAAGCAGACTGTGCGTTTTCGACGGCCTGCGCGAGCTGATCCGCGTCGACGCTGTCGAGGTCCGCCTGCACCCGGCCGTCCGATGGGCGGCGCACGGTGATCGCCGGCCCGCGCCCTTCGACCCGGCGCCCGCCGATGAAATTATTGGCCCTGGGCAGGCTGATCTGATCGGGGTCGAAACCGGTCACGGCATATATCTCCTTGTGCGGACTTCCGGGCAGGATAAGGGTGCGCGGCGGCATTTGTTGCAGTTGCAAAGGAAAACCCGCGCGATAATCTTCCAAAAATATTGCGAAGGCAGCAGCCAATGCTTGGCGCGGCCTCCTAATGTCCGGCCACTGATTCCGATCAACCCCGGCGGGCGTCCCCCCTAACCCCGCCAAGGAGCAAGAGGCATGGCGACAGGCATAGAGGCGATGGTGGAGTTGCGGCGCATGACCGCAGAGGATCTCACCGCCGCCCACGGGCTTTCAAGCGAGCAGAAATGGCCCCATCGTATCGAGGATTGGGAAATGCTCCTGAGCCTTGGTTTCGGCTATGTGGCAACGCGCGACGATGAGGTTATGGGCACGGCCATGGCCTGGCTCTATGGCGAGGATGCCGCGACGCTGGGCATGGTGATCGTGTCGCCCCGCGCGCAGGGCATGGGCATCGGCCGACGGCTGATGGACGCCGTGTTGGCCGACCTGGGCGACCGCACCGTGCTGCTCAATGCGACCGACGAAGGCGCCCCGCTCTATCGCAAGATGGGGTTTGAACCGGTCGGACCCGTATTCCAGCATCAGGGCGCTGCCTTCTCGGTGCCAATGGCGGAACTGATCCCCGATGAACGGGTGCGGCCGCTGGGCGCGAAGGACATGGCCACGCTGCACGGTCTGGCGAAGCGGGCGACCGGCATGGATCGCGCCGCGCTGCTCGACGCGCTGGTGCCCGGCGCGCAGGGCGTGGTGCTGACGCGCAGCAACGAGCCGGTCGGCTTCGCCCTATTCCGTCGGTTCGGGCGCGGCTATGTCGTCGGGCCGACAGTCGCGCCGGATACGGGCGGGGCGAAAGCCCTGATTTCCCACTGGCTGGGGTCCAATGCAGGCATGTTCTGCCGGCTCGACATACCGGAGGAAAGCGGACTTGGCGCCTGGCTCGACGATCTGGGCCTGCCCTGCGTCGGCCGGGTGATGCGCATGGTGCGCGGCCCCTTGCCCAAGGCCGACCCGGCCATCACGATCTTCTCCCTCACGACGCAGGCGCTCGGATGACCCTTTCGCTCAACAATCCCGCCCTCTTCATCGAACAGGCGTTCATCGGCGGCCAATGGGCCGGCGCAGCGTCGGGCAAGACCGTGCCGGTCGACAATCCGGCGACCGGGGCAATCATCGGCAGCGTGCCCGATTGCGGCGAGGCCGAGACGCAGGCCGCCATCGCGGCAGCCGAGGCCGCCTGGCCGGCCTGGCGCGCGAAGACTGCCGGCGAGCGCGCGGCACTGTTGGAGCGCTGGCACGCGCTGGTGCTGGAAAATCTGACCGACCTTGGCCGGATCATGACCGCCGAGCAGGGCAAGCCGATCGCCGAGGCCGAGGGCGAGATCCGCTATGCGGCGAGCTTCATCAAATGGTTTGCCGAGGAAGCGCGGCGGATCGACGGTGGCATGGTTCCCGCGCCAGAGGCCAATCGCCGCATCCTCATCATGAAGGAGCCGGTCGGGGTGTCGGCGGCGATCACGCCGTGGAATTTCCCGGCGGCGATGATCACGCGCAAATGCGCGCCGGCGCTGGCCGCCGGTTGCCCGGTGGTGGTGAAGCCGTCCGAACTGACGCCGTTCAGCGCGCTGGCGTTGGCCAAGCTTGCGGAAGACGCGGGCCTTCCGGCCGGGGTGTTCAACATCGTGACCGGGATGCCGACCGCGATCGGCGGAACGCTGACCGCCAGTCCGGTGGTGCGGAAACTGTCCTTCACCGGATCGACCCGCGTCGGTGCGCTGCTGATGCGGCAGTGCGCCGACACCATCAAGCGGGTCAGCTTCGAGCTGGGCGGCAATGCGCCGCTGATCGTATTCGACGACGCCGATCTGGATATCGCCGTCGCCAGCGCGATGGTCAGCAAGTTCCGCAATGCGGGCCAGACCTGCGTCTGCGCCAACCGCATATTGGTGCAGGATGGCGTCTATGACGCCTTTGCCGAGAAGCTGGCCAAGGCCGTGTCCGCGCTGAAGGTCGCGCCGGGCGATCAGGCGGGCAGCACGATCGGACCGCTGATCAACGCCGCCGCCGCCGACAAGGTGAAGGCGCATATCGACGATGCGCTGGCCCATGGCGCGAAAATCTTCGCGCAGGCGCCCGACGGCGCGACTGGCGAGCGGTTCGCGACGCCGGTGGTGCTGACCGGCGCGACGCGCGCCATGCGGCTGGCCGAGGAAGAGACGTTCGGCCCGGTCGCGCCGCTGTTCCGCTTCACCCATGAGGAGGAAGGGATCGAGCTGGCCAATGCGACCAGCTATGGCCTGGCCAGCTATTTCTACACCGAGAATCTCCATCGCGCCTTTCGCGTGGCGGAGCGGCTGGAGGCGGGCATGGTCGCGCTCAACAGCGGATTGGTCGCGATGGAGGTCGCGCCCTTCGGCGGGGTCAAGATGTCGGGCCTGGGCCGCGAGGGCGCCCATGCGGGACTTGAGGAATATCTGGAAACCAAGGCGTTCCATATTGCGGGGCTGAAGCTTTAAGCCCCGCACTTTTCTTCAGAAACAACAGCCCTTTGACTGGCCCAGGGCGAACGGAGTGATTATGTCCGCCACCAACCGCAACTATTCCATCTCCGTCATCCCCGGTGACGGCATCGGCAAGGAAGTCATGCCGGAGGGCATTCGCGTGCTGGAGCGCGCGGCGAGCCTGTACGGCTTTTCGATCGAGCAGACTTGGCAGGATTTCGCCTGCTGCGACTATTATGCCCAGCATGGCCAGATGATGCCGGACGACTGGAAGGAACGGATCGGCAATCCCGACGCGATCTTCTTCGGAGCGGTGGGCTGGCCCGATACCGTGCCCGACCATATTTCGCTGTGGGGGTCGCTGCTCCAGTTCCGGCGGGAATATGACCAATATGTCAATCTGCGCCCGGTTCGGCTGATGCCGGGCGTGCCCTGCCCGCTGGCCGGGCGCGAGCCGGGCGACATCGATTTCTGGGTGGTCCGCGAGAATACCGAGGGCGAATATAGCTCGGTCGGCGGCAAGATGTTCCCCGGCACGCCGCGCGAGGTGGTGATCCAGGAAACGGTGATGACCCGTCACGGCACCGACCGCGTGCTGCGCTATGCGTTCGAGCTGGCGGCGACGCGGGAGCGCAAGCATGTGACGTCGGCCACCAAGTCCAACGGCATCGCCATCACCATGCCCTGGTGGGACGAGCGGGTGGAGGAGATGGCGAAAAACTATCCGACCGTCACCCATGACAAATATCATATCGACATATTGACCGCGCAGTTCGTGCTGAACCCCGATCGCTTCGACGTCGTGGTGGCGTCGAACCTGTTCGGCGACATCTTGTCCGACCTGGGTCCGGCCTGCACCGGAACGATCGGCGTCGCGCCGTCGGGCAATATCAATCCGGACCGCACCGCGCCTTCGCTGTTCGAGCCGGTGCATGGCTCCGCGCCCGATATTGCCGGCAAGGGCATCGCCAATCCGGTCGGCCAGATCTGGTCGGCGGCGATGATGCTGGAACATCTGGGCGAGGCGGACGCCGCCGCCGCGATCATGCGCGCGGTCGAGACGGTGCTGGCGAAACCGGGCCTGCGCACCGGCGACCTCAAGGGCAAGGCGAACACGCAGGAATGCGGCAAGGCGATCGCCGAGGCGCTAGGCTGATAGGAAAAACGCCGCTTAGCTTCGCACATTTCCCGCCGATTTCGACATTTTATTGCAGCCGCCTGATCCTATCGGAAAGCCGCGTCGGGAAAATATGAGGGCGTGCCAGACCTGCCGCAGCAGGAACGGTACGCCCTTTTCATTGTATGAGTTCATAGCATATCAAGGGGCCTGTAGGACAGCAGCAGATTATGCCGCGTCGCTTCGCGATTAAGGGCGGGGATGGCCGCCATCCGCGCAATATCGGGCTTTCGCTCTGCGGCATGCGGCTAGGCTGATGCCATGACCACAACAGCGAGCCCCCCTGATGACGCTGCATAGCAACCGGTCCCTGCTGGACATCGACCGCGACCACCTGATCCATCCCGTCACCTCCTTCCGCGGCCATGAGGCGCATGGCGCGCTGCTGCTGGAAAGCGGCAAGGGCATGTGGCTGAAGGACATGGAGGGCAAGGAACTGCTCGACGCCTTTGCCGGCCTGTGGTGCGTCAATGTCGGCTATGGCCAGGACAGCATCGCCGAGGTGGCGGCCGAACAGATGCGCCGCCTGCCCTATGCGACCGGCTATTTCCATTTCGGCAGCGAGCCGGCGGTGAAGCTGGCGCAACGTCTGGTCGACCTCAGCCCCGAGGGACTCGACCATGTCTATTTCACGCTGGGCGGGTCGGACGCGGTGGACAGCGCGATCCGCTACATCACCCATTATTACAACGCGATCGGCAAGCCGACGAAGAAACAGTGCATCGCACTAGAACGCGGCTATCATGGATCGAGCAGCACCGGCGCGGGCCTGACGGCGCTCGCCAATTTCCATCGCGGTTTCGACCTGCCGCTGCGGTGGCAGCATCATATCGCGTCGCCCTATCCTTATCGCAGCGATCTGGAGGGCGACGACGCGGCGATCATCGCGCGGTCGGTGCAGGAACTGAAGGACAAGGTCGCGCAGCTGGGCGCGGACAATGTCGCCGCTTTCTTCTGCGAGCCGATCCAGGGTTCGGGCGGCGTCATCGTGCCGCCGGTCGGCTGGCTGAAGGCGATGCGCGAGGCCTGTACCGAGCTGGACATATTGTTCGTGACCGATGAGGTCATCACGGCATTCGGTCGCACAGGTCCGATGTTCGCCTGCGAGGCGGAGGGCGTGTCCCCCGACCTGATGACCGTCGCCAAAGGACTGACCGCCGGCTATGTGCCGATGGGCGCGGTGCTGATGTCGGACAAGGTATATCAGGGCATCGCCAATGGCGCGGCGGCCGATGTCGTGATCGGCCATGGCGCGACCTACTCCGGGCATCCGGTCAGCGCGGCGGTGGGCCTTGAGGTGCTGCGCCTCTACACCGAAGGCGGCATATTGGCGAACGGGCAGAAAGTCGCCACCCGCTTCGACGCGGGCATGGCGGGCATTGCCGATCATCCGATGGTGGGCGACACGCGGGGACGCGGGTTGCTGGGCGCGATCGAGCTGGTCGCGGACAAGGGCAGCAAGGCGCGCTTCGATCCCGGCCTGAAACTGGCCGACCGACTGTTCGCCAAGGGATATGAGAATGGCGTGATCTTCCGTGCCTTCGCCGACAATATCATCGGGCTTGCGCCGGCGCTCTGCGCGTCCGATGAAGAAATGGACATGATCTTCGCCCGCATCCGCAAAACGCTCGACGACCTGCTCGAAGAAGCAGATATTCGCGCGGCGGTGGGATAAGAAACGAAGGGGGAGCAGGCATATGTTGGGCGGACCAAGACTGGACAGGATCGACCTCAAGATCCTCACGCAGCTTCAGCAATCGGGCCGCATCACCAATGTCGAGCTGGCCGACGCGGTGGGCCTGTCCCCCAGTCCCTGCCTGACCCGCGTGAAGCGGCTGGAGAAGGCGGGCTACATCACCGGCTATGGCGCGCATATCAACCTGCACAAGCTGGGCGAATATCTGACCGTCTTTACCGAGGTGACGCTGACCGAGCATCGCGCCGGCGACTTTTCCCGGTTCGAGACGCGCATCCGCAAGCTGGACGAGATCGTCGAATGCCATCTGGTCAGCGGCGGATATGACTATCTGCTGAAATTCGTGACCCGCGGCGTGGCGCATTATCAGTCGATCATCGAGGGGATGCTGGAGAGCGACTACGGCATCGAGAAATATTTCAGCTATGTCGTGATCAAGTCGCCCTTCATCAAGCATCATTACCCGATCCAGCATCTGTTCGGCGAACAGAGATAGGGCGTTTTGTTGAGAACCGCACCGGCCTTCAAACGAGTCACGCGCCTCGTTTGAAGGCCGGTGCGGCAAAATGTGCGTTTCAGCACATTTTCAGATAAGGCTTTCCCATGACCGACATTGCCGACCTGATCGAACCGCTCGTCGCCTTCCGCCGCGACATTCATGCGCATCCCGAGCTTGGCTTCTGCGAGCATCGCACCGCCGGGCGGATTGCCGAACAGCTCCGCGCGCTGGGGCTGGAGGTACATGAGGGGATCGGAAAAACCGGCGTGGTGGGCATGCTGCGCAACGGGACGTCTTCGCGCAGCATCGGCCTTCGCGCCGACATGGACGCGCTGCCGATCCATGAGCAGACCAACCTGCCCTATGCCAGCAAGACGCCAGGCACCTTCCATGGCTGCGGCCATGACGGGCATGTCGCCATGCTGCTGGGCGCGGCGCAGCATCTGACGCGGAGCCGCAATTTCGACGGCACGGTCCATTTCTTCTTCCAGCCCGCCGAGGAAGGTCAGGGCGGCGCGCGGGAAATGGTGAACGAAGGGCTGTTCGACCGCTTCCCGTGCGACCGGGTGTTCGGGCTGCACAACTGGCCCGACCTGCCCGCCGGCACGATCGCGACGCGGCCCGGCCCGATCATGGGCGCAGCCGACAAGTTCGAGATCCGGCTGGAAGGGCGCGGCGGCCATGCCGCGATCCCGCAGGATACGCCCGACGCCATTCTTGCCGCCGCCGCTCTGGTGCAGCAGCTGAACGCCATCGTGTCGCGCCGGATCGCGCCGACCGCGTCGGCGGTGCTGTCGATCACCCAGATCCATGGCGGGCATACGCATAATGTGATCCCCGAAGCGGTGACGGTTTCGGGAACGGTGCGCACCTTCGACCCCAAGGTGCAGGATCGGATCGAAGAGTCGATCCGGCAGGTCGCGGCAGGGGTCGCTCTGGGCGGCGAACTCACCGCGACGGTCGATTATCAGCGCTATTATCCCGCGACGATCAACGATGCGGAGGCTGCGCAGGAAGCGCTGGCAGCGGCGGCAACGGTCGGCACGGCGCAATTGGCGCCCGATCCGGCCTTCACGTCGGAGGATTTCGCCTTCATGCTGCAAGCCTGCAAGGGCGCCTATATCTGGCTGGGACAGGCGAAGCCCGAAGGATCGACGCCGCTGCACAACCCGCATTACGACTTCAACGACGATGTGCTGGAGCTGGGCGTGCGGCTGCATGTCGCTCTGGTGGAGCAGCATCTAGGCAAATAGAGCGATTTCCAGGCGATCGGCATCGATTGCCGGTTAAGAAATCGCGGCAAGACAAAAACTGGAACGGTTGATCTGATGTAATCAGATTAACCGTTCCGGGTGCCCAAGCGCTGAACCATCGGACATATCCCCCTGCGCACTGGCCGGGCCGGTGCGGCCATATCATGCTTCCCCAGGTCCGACGCCTGTGCGCGTCCTGATTGCGGTGGCGATGAGTCATGAACATCCTTGGCACGAACAAGAATGACACGCTCTACGGCTCGACTCTTACGGACGTGATCCGGGGCTATGCCGGCAATGATACGCTTTCGGGCGATGCCGGCGACGACCAGATATTGGGCGAGGATGGCGACGACAAGCTGTATGGCCAGGCCGGCGACGATTTCCTGAAAGGCGCGGCGGGCGCCGACCTGCTGGACGGCGGCGACGGCAATGACGGGCTGGATGGCGGCCCCGGCAATGATGTGCTGCGCGGCGGATCGGGGAACGACACGCTGGAGGCGAAGGATGGCAACGACACCCTCGACGGCGGTTGGGGCCATGACATGATGCTAGGCGGCACGGGCGAAGACATCATCCAGGGCGGCGGCGGGCGGGACTATATCGATGCCGGACCGGGCAACGACCGCATCTATGCCGGCGACGATGATGACGGCTTCATCAACGAGATCAATCCCGCGACCGGCCTGCTGACCACCGAAGCGGTGTCGGGCGGCGACGGCGACGATATCATCTATGGCGAGGGTGGCGATGACGCGCTGAAGGGCGAGGCGGGCGACGACCGTATCGACGGGGGCGACGGCAATGACCGGGTCGATGGCGGCGACGGCGACAATTATCTCGACGGCGGTGCGGGCGACGACATCATTTCGGCCGAATGGGGCGACGACCAGATGCTGGGCAAGGCCGGCGACGATCTGATCGAAGGCGGCGATGGCGATGACTGGATCGACGGCGGCGGCGATGATGACAGGCTGATCGGCGAAGGCGGCAATGACCTGTTGCTGGGCGGGAGCGGGCAGGACCGCCTGCTCGGCGGGGATGGCAACGACCAGATTTACGGCGGTGACGGCAGCGACCAACTATTTGGCGACGCGGGCGATGATGTGCTTCTTGGCGAACTGGGCGCTGATCGGCTGTGGGGCGGGTTGGGCGCGGACCGGTTCGTGTTCAAGGGCGCTGGCGCGCTGGATGGCGGCGACCGGATCGACGATTTTCAGGATGGCGTGGACAAGATCGTGCTGGAAAAGCTGGGCGTGACCCAGTTCAGCAGTTCGGGCCTGCCCGGCACGGTGTTCGCGCAGGACCAGCCCGACGGCGATGTCGCGCTGTGGGTGACGACCAGCAGCGGCGCGCGCTTCGGCATCGAGATTGGCGATCCGTCGGCGACGCTGACGGCGGCGAATTTCTCCGCCGCCGATTTTCTGTTCGTCTGATCAGAACCAGAATCTTATACCCATGACCAGGCTGGTGGCCGATGCCCCCTCCCCTTCGGCGCGGGCGTAGCGGGCGGTGTCGCCGAAGCTGCGTTCCCAGTTGACACCGATATAAGGCGCGAACTCGCGAGCGAATTCGTAACGCAGGCGCAGGCCAAGCTCGATGGTCGAGAGACCCGACCCGATGCCCAGTTCCGGCACGCCCTGCGCGGCAATATTCACTTCGGCGGCGGGTTGCAGGACCAGCCGCTGGGTGATGCGCTGGTCATAGCTGCCCTCGACGCGCAGATGGGCATCACCCTTGTCGGAGAGGAAAGCCTGCGCCTCCAGCTCGAACCAGTAGGGGGCAAGCCCTTCGATGCCGACCGTCGCATAGGTGCGCTGGGGTTGGGAGCGGAAATCCTGGCGGACGCCGGCAACGACATTCCACCAGGGATCGATGGCGCGGCTGTACAGCGCCTGAAGTTCGGCGCTTTCGAGGCGGCCGCCGACAGCGCCCTCCCCTTCCGACTTGATGGCGAGGCGGTTGATGTCGCCGCCGATCCAGCCTTCGCCTTCCCAATGATAACCGTCGCTGCCCTTTTGCGCGCGATATTCGGCGCGGTCGATCATCAACTGGGAGAAGGTCATGCCGCCGCTTTCCTTGCGCATCGCCGCGCGGGCGCGAGCCATGACGTCGGGAGCGTAAAAGGCTTCGGCGGCATGGTCGGTCGGGACCGGCGGGGCGGTGCCTTGCGGGATGCTATCGTCGGTTGCGGGCGCGCCGTGACCGGCATGGGGATTGGCAGGCTGATCCTGCGCGGGCGCTTCTTCCGCTTGCGGCATCTGATGGGCGCCATGGTCCATCTGGCCATGATCCATCGTCTGCGCGAGGGCGGGCGCTGCGATCCCGGCGAGCAGCAGCGCGGCGGCGGTCAGGCGGATCATGCCGCGCCTCCTTCATGACGGACGGTCACGACGCGCATCATCCCCGTGTGCATGTGCATCAGCATATGGCAGTGGAACGCCCAGTCGCCGATCGCGTCGGCCGTGAGATCGAAGCTGACCTTGCCGCCGGGCAGGACGTTCACCGTATGCTTGCGCGGATTGTGGGTCGCATCCTCGCCGGTAACGAGCTGAAAGAAATGGCCGTGGATATGGATGGGGTGCGGCATCATCGTGTCGTTGATGAGGTTCACCCGCACCCGCTCCATATGGCGGAAGGGGATGGGATCGGCCCCGTCCGACAGCTTCACTCCGTCGAAGGACCACATATAGCGTTCAATGTTTGCGATAGACCGCCCGAAGAGTGCGGCGAAATATTTTATATAGCTTTTTCAAAATTTTATATGGCCTGACAATTGATGACATTGGGTAGAATGCTGGCTGGGAGCCATATGGGAGCCACGCGAACGCAAGTTCAGGCGCAGAGAAGCGAATTGTAGCAAGCGCCTTCTCGAGTGGCCGACGCCATGGAATGGTCCGCTTCATGATCGGATCGAAACCGAGAGCCAAGACGATCTCACGGCCGCTCGCGAAGCTAGTCTCATGTGTCGTGAAGCAACGACGTACAGTGTATCGGCATCCTTGCGCGAGTAAGGTCCATCCCGACCACAGCGCAATTTTCCTTTGGGCGCTGCCTGACCTTTTCCAGTCAACTACCACCGTTCAGGCGTGTTAAGACCGCCTTGCCGGGCTTGAAAAATGGCCGGCTCTTCGCCTCCACGCTGACCGCCTCCCCGGTCCGGGGATTGCGCCCCGTCCGAGCCCGGTAGCTTCTCACCGAAAAGGCACCAAAGCCACGCAGTTCGACACGGCCGCCAGCATTGAGTTGGGTAACGATCGCGTCGAAGAATGTCTCGACGACCTTTTCGACCTCGCTTCGGCTCAGACCCGGATTTTCTTCGGCAATCCTGTCAATCAGGTCAGATCGTACCATAATGCTTTCCTGCCCCCATAGGTCCAGCAACAGTTGCAGAGATGCTTTGGCGCGGAAAGCGGTGTTTCCGACCATCATCGCCATTGGTTGGCATGCGACTATGAGAGCCTGCCTCCCAAGGCCGTTAACGGACGCCCGATCTCCCTGCCTTCCGCAGAAGGATCAACCGCCGTTGAGCGGCCGGTGACAGGCTTGGCTCTATCAATCCATGAGCCGGCCGGGCTTTGGCCGCAATGCTCTCGCCCCCGCGATCAGTCGATTCGCCAGGCTCCAGATTGAACTGACGGCGCAATCGTTTGAGACGAGTGAATCTGGACGCTGACAATTTCCCTACCCCCGCTGCGGAAAGCCCCGCCGTACCGTGCGCGGTAATAGCTGGCTGCGAATGCTTCCAATCCGCAAAAATTATCTGCGACCCCCAGTTTGTGGGTTCCCGCGCGCCAGTGGCAGAGAAAGGCTGCGGCGATCACTCGCCATTATTAGGGCAATTCCCTTTGCGTATCGCATCTGCCGCCAGCGAGTAGGGCTATGATAGATGCCGACGGCCCGCCAGAAATCCTTCGCTTCGTGGAGCGCCGAAAGAAATATCCATCTGGCAGCGTCTACGTTGAAGCAGGGGTCATTCCGGAGCCATGATCTTACCTGCGACTCGCTTCGGTGGATCAGCCGAGCGATACGAGGAACCCACCAGCTGTTCACCTGCATCGGCCCCAGATCTACCGAGCCGTCTGCATTCCTCACTTCCGCACCAATCCATCCCCCCTCCTGCCTCCTCAAGGCCCGCAGGGTTCGCCCCAACTCCTCCACTTCGTTTCGGTCCTGCGGATGCAGCCCGACTTCATCGGTGAGCCTGCCGGTCCACGCCTTGCCGCCCACCCCGCCTCTCCGGCGGCCGGTGCCCGATACCGGCTTTGGCAGTCCTGCCTATGCGAGGGAGGAACTGGTGGCCGAAATGGCCAGCGCCTTTCTCTGCGCGGAATTGGGCATCGTGCCGACCGTGCGCCATGCCGATTATCTGGGCGCATGGCTTTCCGTCCTGCGCGAGGACAGCAAGGCGATCTTTCGCGCTGCCAGTCAGGCCAGCAAGGCCGCCGACTATCTGCTCGCCTTCCGGGATAGGGAAGAGCAGGGGGAGGAAACGGCATGACCCATGATCGCCATGCCGCAGAGCGTCAGCGCTATCGCGCGGCGCTGGCAGGACTTCCCTCCATCCCCCGCATCGTGTTCCTGCTGCACAGCCTCGATCGCCTGAACTATGAGCAGATCGCCTTTCGCATCGGGGAGGATGTGGGCGCGGTAGAGCGGCATTTCGCCACCGCGCTTAAGCATCTGGTGCGGGAGATTGACGGGCCTCCGCAATGAATCGCCATTTTGGCGATAGTTGGCCAAGGGCGTCCGAACATCTTCATTTGGTGGACGGGCGCTGTTTGGCTAGGAGGGGTGCAATGCGCACCGACCTCGACCATCTGCCAGCCTCCAAACAGCGCGAACTTGAGCGCGTCGTGCAGATCATCTTCGAGGAATTCGGCGACGCCAACAACCTCGCCACCGGCAAGCGCAAGGCGGGGCGTATCCACAAGATCATCCTCTACGGCAGCTATGCGCGGGGCGGATGGGTTGACGAGCCGCACACGGCCAAGGGCTACAAGTCCGATTATGACCTGCTCATCATCGTCAACCAGAAGGAACTCACCGACCGGGTCCAATATTGGGAGAAGACCGACGAGCGGCTGATGCGCGAACTGGCCATCACCCAGACGCTCAAGACCCCGGTGAATTTCATCGTTCACACTCTGCAAGAGGTGAACGATGGGCTGGCGCACGGGCGCTATTTCTTCATGGACGTCGCCGATGAGGGGATTGCGCTCTATCAGGCCGACGAAAGCGAACTGCACCAGCCAAAGCCGAAAACGCCAGCGCAAGCGCTGGCGATGGCGAGGGAATATTTTGAGGAGTGGTTCCCCAGCGGCGCAGGGCGGTTAGACACCGCTCGCTATGTCCAGCGGGAAGGGAGGTTGAAGGAGGCCGCATTCAACTATCACCAAGCCGCTGAATGCCTCTACCATGGTGTGCTGCTTGTTACGACCTTTTACACCCCCCATGTCCACAATCTGAGCTTCCTTCGAACACAAGCTGAGCGTCTGGACTATCGTTTGTTCAACGTCTGGCCACGCGATACGCGGGCCGAACGGGCGATGTTCGAAAAGCTGAAAGACGCCTATGTGAAGGCGCGATATTCCAAGCACTACGCGATCAGCGCGGAGGAATTGACCTGGCTTGGCGCGCAGGTCGAGGAGTTAGGCCGCGTCGTCCACACCGTTTGCAGTGAGAAGATCGCGGCCCTTGAGGCTGCCCTCAGCGACGCGGCGTAGCCTCGCCCGCTACCTGTTTCATGAGGATTGCGCCGACCTTTTCGGCCGCCGCCAGTAGGGCGTCGTCTGCCAGATGCGCATAGCGAGCCGTTGTCTTGATCCGACGATGCCCCAGCAAGCGGGAGGTAGTCAGCAGGGTTTCGCCCGACATGACGGCATGACTGGCGAAGCTATGGCGCAGATCGTGGATGCGCAGTTTCGGCGGCAGGTCGGCTTCCCGCCGTACCGAAGTCCAGACGGAACGGACGGCCTCATATTCTCCTTCTTCGATCATCGGAAACACCCGTTCCGGGTTGAGCGCGGATCGCCATCGTTTCCCGCGAACCTTTTGCGCTCTCAGGAAGCGGCGGACGGGCGCGCCGATGATGACGTCTCGCGGTCCCGTCTTGCTATCGCGCAGGCTTATGCGGAGACGGTCTACTCTTCACAGTCGAAAACCTATCCGCGGGTCTTCGTTCTTGCGCCGGTCGGCTCTCCGCTCGTCACTGGACAGAACTTTTACACTGCGATCACACGCGCGGAATATAGTGTGACGCTTTGGACGGAGGATCGAGCGGACCTCGTCGACAAATTGAAGCATAACACCGGTCAGAAGACATCCTCCCTCGAAGGGATGGATATGATCAGGCGGAGCGGGACGGAAGCCCGGCTCGATCGAGAGGCTGTTCGCATCCAGAAGGAACGCGACCTCTATGACGTGCAGCGGCGAGAATTGGCCCTTCTAGGTGCTGAGCGGCGAGGCGTTTATAGAGGGAGCGACCGCAAAGGTCTGGCTGGCGCGGGGCTCCGCGCAACGGAAACGCTCACCGCCCTCATCGACCGTATGCTGCGGAACAAGCCCAAACCGGAAATCTCCCGTCCCAAAGAACCCGACCGGACGGACGAGGCACGCTGCGACCGAGGGCGCGATCGATGACCGGGCGGCATCGTGCATCGCTGATGAGTTGCTGCCTAGCAGCTGTGCTCATTGGGCAGGTTACAGCCGCCGAAGCCGTTATAGGGAGCCAAGGCGTCGTAGAGGCCGAGAAGGCGATCGATCAGTGCATCCATCAGGCAGCGTCCGGGCGCCCATGGCTTGCGCAAAGCCCCGACTTGCGGCCCGACGCGGTGGGCCTATAGGGGAACGCCGCCCACCCCGCCGCGCCGGAGGCCGGATAACGACGTCATCGCGGTACGCGATGGCCGCCAGCAGCCAGAGGCTGCCGCGTCAGCGATCGTTACCCGACAGGGCCGAGACAAGCGTAGCGCAGGCTCGGTGGAGCGAAGCGGAATAGAGCGCGCCCGCCTTGAGCGGGACGCCCACACTCTTCTCCCCAACATCGGTTGAATTGAGAATATTGTTTTGGCCAACCAAGACACTTCAATCGAAGGCGGCTCATACAGTCCCAAGGCCAGACAATAATTCAGACCATCTATCTGGACGGAAAATTCTTATTCCGTTTCCGAAACAATAAATCCGCCAAAAGTCCCGGCACATCGGGCTTTCGCCATACGAGGAGAGATTACGCCCCCGAAAGCCCGAAAAATTTCTCTTGACCACCTCTAGCGATTCAGACTTTCGCGCGGTGTTATGAGCCGGGGAATATTGCCGATTCGCACTTTTTATGCCCGGGATGAAAATAAGCCTGGCGCTTTGTTGCGTTCTCGATTCTTATGATTCGGAAGGGGACCGAATTATGAAAACCGCTGCAATCATAGAGGGTTTAGGCATGGAGACGGCGAAGGCTACGCCGCCCGTCTATGTGGACGCTTTTGCGGGATGCGGTGGTCTTAGCTTAGGCCTGGATAGAGCAGGTTGGTCGGGCCTTTTCGCAATTGAAAAGGATGAATCCGCATTTCAGACGCTCCAGGAGAATTTTCTCGGGGACGCGAGCCGATACCGTTACACATGGCCAGACTGGTTAGAAAAAAAACCCTGGACCGTGGAAGCGCTACTCAGCGAGCATATTGAGCAGCTTCGGCAGCTTAGCGGAAAGGTTGACTTGCTTGCCGGCGGCCCACCATGCCAAGGGTTCTCAAGCGCGGGTCGCCGGAAGGCGGACGATCCACGAAACGCATTGGTCGAACGCTATCTTGAGCTGGTGGACGTTCTCAAGCCGCGCTTGATTCTATTAGAAAATGTCAAAGGTTTCACGCAAGATTTTAAGGCGAATACCAAGAATGGCAGAAGCGCCCGAGAAAACGTCGCAGCGCAAATAACACGACGGCTTTCCGCCTCTTATCATGTTCAATCGATTTTGCTCAAAGCGTCCGACTACGGCGTTCCCCAAGCTCGCCCGAGATTCATTCTTGTCGGCGTCCGCATTGACAGCGATCTAAGCGATAGCCCACTCGATCTTTTGGACCAGACAAGGGATGAAGTTCTCAGGTCTCTCAACTTGCCGTTGAAAAGCACCGCTTCGGATGCGCTCTCTGACCTGGAAATCGGCAGAAATCCGTTGATCAACTGCCCAGATTCCAAGGGTTTTGAAGCAATCGGATATGTGGGGCCACTAACCCCATTCCAGCGCTGGTGCCGCGATGGAAGTGATACACCGCCGTCTAGCACTCGTCTGGCAAATCATCGCGCGCCGATACGCGAAAGATTTGCTGAGATAATTGAAATGTGCAGGGAACAACAACGCTCCACACGCTCGCTCTCGCAAGCGATGCGTGATCAATTCGGTCTCAAAAAACTGGCTACGAGGGTCCTCGACCCTAAAGAACCCTCCCCGACTGTGACGAGTATGCCGGACGACCTAATTCATTATTCAGAGCCACGGACGTTAACCGTTCGGGAAAATGCCCGGCTACAAACCTTCCCAGATTGGTTCAAATTTTGCGGAAAGTATACGACCGGCGGTCTTCGACGCCGCGTCGAAGTACCCCGATTTACACAGGTCGCGAATGCCGTACCGCCATTGCTGGCTCAAATATTGGGGACGCGCCTGATTAGACATCTTAATCGGCCGCCAATGGATGGCCAGTAGGGAAATCGGGTGAAGGAGCAGCAACCGACTCTACCGCTTGCTCGACCACCTTTTCCACTTCTTCAATTTGATCAGCCAGCGCAGTCTCTCCATGCGCCTCTGCCATTTCTTTCAATATGGCCAGAAGTGTTTGCAAATTGTCCGCATGGCTCAATAATTTCAAGCGAAGTTGGATCATGCTATTCTGATCAAAGGCTTCGTTGCGGCCTTCGAGAACTAGCTTTCCTTCCTTCATCGATGCGCGACGATGGGCAAAGTCATTGCGCGGCGTAATGACCTCCTGCGCATACCGACCTAGCGCATCTAAAAGATGGGTCTCTCGAATTTTATCCGCGATTTTCTCTATTTCCGCCTGAAGAACCGTCAATCGAATAGCGGCTCCAAATGCTGGCTCTTTCAGAAGTTTATCAAGGCGGCCTTTATTTCCTAATTTTTCTATATCATCTGCCTTGCTACGCATACTGGTAGCAACTTTCTCGCCAATCAATTTAGCGAACGATGCCGCGTCTGCCGGATAGACGACAGCCTGAACCACCTCCAGACAATCAATCATTGCCTGATCCAAATCGCTAGTCGCGGCCATCACAATTCCGCGCATATGGTTTAGGTCCAGAACCTTTCTCATTTGCGATTGAATATGGCTTATCGTGCGAATGCCCAATTCAGTGCGGTTCACGCAATGAACGCCGTCAAGATCTTCATCAAAGATCGCCTTACGCAACGCTTGAGGCGACTCTGAGCTGTAAAATATGATGTCGGTGTCGCGGAATTTCTGTCGGATACGCCGCGCCAGCTTGGCTCCGTCGTGACTACCGCCCAGACGCCAGTCCATGAGGACGAGATCAACATCGCTTTGATCTGGTAAGTCGGTCAATGGGTCTTCAACCCCCGCTACAGGCGCGCGCATAGTCACTTCTGGCTCAAAGCCAAGCCTAGCAAGGCCGGTTAGGATACGGTTCTCGACCGGCTTGGCATTGTTAGGCTGATCATCAAACCAAAGGATACGGTAGTCGAGCCTCATCGAATTTACCCCCTAATCCGAACGACAAATCGCGCGCCGTTCGGCAACCGCTCCGCCGCGATCGAACCGTTCATGTCATCGAGAATTTCGGCGACATGATAAAGCCCCAATCCCGATCCAAGAGAAGTTGTGAAACCCTTTTCAAACAGGCGATGCAAATCCGTTATCGAGTCTGAAAACCCTCGTCCATCGTCATCCGCAACAATCCGAAGTTCCTTCGCCGACGGCTGATCAATGAAAAACTTTATCGTTCCCGCATCAGCGCGGCCAGCGTTGCTGATAAGATTGTCGATCACGATTGCCACTTCGATCGGCTTGAACGTCTTCACCAATGACTTGGCTTCGCTGTCGACCAAAATCTTTATTCCAGTTTCAGCGAACGTCGGAGCGACTTGCTCGATATATTGCTCAATGTAGAGCGCCAAATCTTCCTGTATATTCTCCGAGTCCAGTCTGAAGTTCGCCTTTGTAGCAAATCGAGCAGTAGATAGGACTTTTTTGTTTTGAAATGATATATTGTCGAATGTCGTCAATAGATCATCCAACGATGGCATGTGTCCTGCTCGGATATTCTCCAACTGACCTTCAATGATCTCATTTATCGCAGCAGAGTGTATGACAATTTGGTGGTGCAAAATTTCGACTGTATCTCGATCAAGTGAAGAAAGGGATGTCAGGAATAGATTTCTTTTTCTCTCTTCAACGTAACTTTTGGTCGCCTGATCTGCACGCAGCGCAGCGTCTCTCGCCTGTCGTTCCGCTTCCCGTCGCGCAATTCGCTCGCGGTCTGCCGCCTCGCGCGCAGCTGCCTCTGCGCGTTGCAGTTCATTAAAGCGAGTGGAGGCTGCGTCTATTTCGTTCAAAAGTTGTTTATTGTCGGATTTTTCTGCAAGCAGCCTTAGGCCGGAGAGGGATTTCGAAAATTCATCCGATCGCTCGTTGAGAATTCGAATAAGCTCTCGGTTGTAGTCGAGCAACTCGACGCCATCTGCACCCGCCAACTGAGTGACAATGGCTGTGATCCGGGCGCTGGCATGGTCGCCTTTCAGCCTAGACGTATCCTCAACCTCTAAATCGAGAGGGTCTTTCCAATTCACCCCCACGACATATCGCTCCAGACGGCGAAGGCACATTTCATCAAAGCAGTCAGTCAACTGCTCGTATGCTGGCGTGTCGATCAGCCCTTGATTTCGGCTGGTTGCCTCCCGAAAATGCTCATCGTCGCCAGAAATATCAATGCGGCCGATCACATCACGAGTACCTAAAAAGCGAGCATAACCCTGTTGCTTACGCCGATCGATGCCAAAGGTATCGACACCAGGTTCGCCAATCGGAAATATTCTGAATCCGTTTTTGAATAAAAATATCGATCCAAATTGAACTGACGGGACTCCCATCCTTACTGCGAAGGTTGCCTTGGCCGATCGATTAAGATAGAATAAATTGCTCGAAAATTCAGAACCTGACAGAAGTGGATACGGATTTGGCTCGCGCACTTTATAAATAAGTGCGCCACGATCATTTAATTCGGAATATAGAAATTTACCATCTTTCGAAATTTCTACAGATAGATGAGTCGTCTTCCCTTTAAGTGTCTCAAATATGAAATTCTTGATAGGACCATTTACAATATCTACCGCCTCAGTGTTGCCCTTTTGCTGGGCGGTGATCCGTTCAGCCTGATCTACCCTATCTTCATGCGGAGCAGTCAAATTCACGACGAATTTATGATCCGCAGTACCAAATGGATTTATCAACTTCGCAAGGGCAGCACGCAATTTTAGCAGTTTGTCACGCGGCCAGTCTTCTCTGAGACCGCCAATTTCCAAAACAGTGCCATACTTAATCTTCGTCACTTCGGCAGGAAGATCAAATTCACCCATAGAAGAATGAGAAACGGGAATATCTATGAACTCGTCCTGGGAGTTGGCTTCAAACAAATCCCAATTTACATTCAACAATGTTACGCTGGAATCGCCAGCCCTGCGGCTTTGCAACCTGAGTTTTCGTCCCAAGCGATCGCACGAGAATCGACCTACACCTTTGCTACCTGCATAGCTTCTCTTATGTCCGATCTTATCTCGGTAATCGGCTGCATCTTCGCTGCCGTCGCGCTTGGCTGAATACGCCACGAAGAGCCATTTATTCTCGATATCTTCGAACGACATCCCTTTACCATCATCGGTGATGAATAAGGTGCCATCGACAAACGCCACTTCAACGGTTTTGGCTTGAGCATCGAATGAATTTTTAACCAGTTCGAAGATTGCCACAAACTCGTCGGTGATGAGGTCGCGACCAATCACCCGCTTAAGAGCGGAACTGATACGAAAGTGGAGAGGCATCGCCCCGGTTTGCTTGATCTCACCGCGAGGCATCTCAGCTGAATCCAAATCCAATTCCCCACTCTCTTCTGACGCTAGCCTCTCCTTTAATGCGGCTTTGCGACATAGTAAAATTTTCTACGATCTACTGACGGTTAGCCCATGCTCAGGATCGCCTAGCGTACTCCGTTGAAAACCGATAAATTTCCACCTTTATGCAAGGCAACATGACGTTGAGCCAATGATCCCTATCAGAAATGATGCTCCATTCGATGCCAAGCTAGCGCGTTGCCACTCGGATAGTCGACCGCTAGCGATGGCAAACTCAGTTTGGATTTCGCCAACCCCTCGTACTCGGTTCCGATCAAATGCGCGGCTGTAAGAATGGACATGTCGGCCGCAATTGAAATGTGACCCAAATCAAACAACGTGTGAATGTCGGCCCGAAGCAACAAGCCGTTTGGCGTAACGTTCGTTTGAGCCCCTAAGTATGGCCGAATATGAGCTGCTTCCAGTAAGGCCTGAATCGGGCACCGCGTAATTGCGCACCTCCCTCCATAAGCGCGAAGCAATTTCCTACGGAATGCTGGCTGCCCCTGACGCCGTCGCACCTGCGCCCAAATTTTCTTGCGACCATCCTCTACGGAATGAGGATCGAAATTATCCTCCGGTTGATTGGCCTGCTCGTGTTCCGTCCATCGCTGCAATATAAAATCGGTCGGCATCCCATTGCTGTGGGACACGTATCGAAATCGGCCTTCAAACCGAAATCCGGCTCCGGGATGCTGCCGCTTACTGTCGCGAAAAAATACAAGCAATTCATCGCCCACATCCTCGTGATTGATGATTACTCCATCGGTTCTTCCCTTCGATTGCCCCTGCCAATAAAGAATATCACCCTCGAAACGATCTTCGTACTGCGTACGATCCTTCGTTTTTTCCTTTGTTACGAACAGCCAAATAGAATTTGTGCCCTTTGGACGAAAAACTCCATTATCAATAGTTGCATCTGTTATATTGAATTTTTCACGAAGATCATTTCTCGTATAAATTTTGTCGAGAATTAAACTCGGCGACGTCCAATTTGACACCTTGAACCCCAGCGCTGCCATGCGCCTGATGACGGGCGGGCCGCCATAAAAGTCATCTGAATGCAAAGCGTGTTTCCGCCCGTGCTGGAAACCATATGCCGCTGCTGCCAGCGGTTTACTGTCGTACCCAATTCCGTCTTCAACAACAAAGTGATCTCTTGAGCGCCCAAAAGCGGCCTCTGGAGCGCTATACTCAGCAATGAACGCATCGCGGCCTAACTCGCGGAACTGCTTCATCGCTTTTCGTACTGCCGCGACGCTAGTTAGGTCTTCAAGATTGCCGCCAGTTGCCAAGTGCTTCTACTCCTTTGTCGAGCGCCACTCGTCCTTAGCTGCTCGCCCACCTTCCTTTCAACCATAGCGCACCCAAAATTAAGACTTCGCAATTCCTAATTGATCTCCGGTAGAGCGCAGTCAGGTGTAGGATTGACTTTATTCACTGGGCCAGCGTCGGGAAACAGGTGATGGGGCGCGGCTAAGGCACCGTGCCCCGTTTCTGGCTATGCCGCCTCCCAAACCTGATTCAGAATCTGCGCTGCCATCGCCGCCTTATCTTGAGGTAGAAAGCGGCCGTAATGCTTTGCGACCATCTCCGGGGTGTCCTGAATCGCATAGCTTGCCTGTTCGTAGGAGCCGGTATGCTTGAGGATATGGGTGGCAAGAACGTCGCGCACATTGTGTGGTCCATGAGGTAGAAGCCCTCTGATCGCACCACGCCCGGTATAGGGATTGAAGACCCCGTACCGCTGGATGACCAATCGCCACGCTTCGTAAAATGTGGACTGGTTGTACGAGGCGTCGCGACTGGTGGCCTTGACGGTCTTGACGAAGAATGTCCCCGGATCGTTTGCGCCGTTGAGCAGCATGGATCGGTGCCGCCCAATATACTCGGTGATATGATCATACAGGCCGCCGAGGTTGGGCAAAACTAACCTAAACGGCTTGCCCGCAAAAAACGACGAATGGGCGTTCTTGAATGCCACGGCGGGCACGAAAACCTCCCAGCCCTCATCACGTTCGCTCCAACGAATTTCGCCCCGCTTCTGCACCTCAAGCTGACGCTCCGAACGTGGAAGGTGCCCGCGCGGACACACCATCAATTGGCGCAGGTTCTTTTGACGCAGTCCAAGATGAAGGCCCAATCGGATGAGGAGGTAGGAACGTGCCGTTTCCGCCGCTGCACGAGGGTAACGCCGCGCATCTGGGCGAATCTTCATTATTTCATCGGCGATTTTCAGATATTCGGCAACAGGGCTATGAGCTTCCAAGATCGCCAAAATCGGTTCGAACGGATCGCGATGAATGCGCGCAACCCGGTCAACCTCTTTCACTCGCGCGCCCGCGTGCGCATGAAGGAAATCACACGCCCCCTGCCAATCTGCGCGTGCGGACGCCACCTCCTCGGCAGAAACAAGCCCTGCTATCGGCACAAGACGAGCGGCAAGCTCGGGATGCTGGCGTAGCCATCCAGTATCAGCACGGACCAAGGCCATGGCGTTGCGCAGCATGTCGCACTCCCACCGCGTGAAGAAGCCGCGCCGACGTTCGCGCCACTGGACATACCAGTCCCACACACGCGGGAAGACAAGCATGGCGAACGACATATCCTTGAGCGGCACCCCATGGCCCTGGATACTCGGTGGCACCCGATATCACCACATTCTGCACCCAATCGAGAATTTCCGCCTGTTCCTTCAAAGAGCGTGAATTGAAATCATCAGGTAGATGCCATGCCAAGCGACGCTGCTCCGCCGGTGACACGCCCTTTATCAGAAACCCGGATGGCGCACGGGCCGGGTTGGGCAGTTTCGATTTGAAGTACCCCGCGGGCAAGCCGTAGCGATGCTCGATGCGTGCCAAGATTTCCAAACTGGCCGCGTTTCTGGGTGCGCGGCGTCCCTCGACCCAGGATTGAAGGGTCGAGCGATCTAGCTTTTCACCCACCTTTATGATGGCGCGGTGAAGCTGATAATAGCTTTCCGAAAAGCGCCCCAGGTGAAGCACAAGGGCCTCCCGGAAACCGGGCGGATCAATCCATTCCTCGGTATTCGGCATGGGGTTCTCAACAACCGGCGTAGGCTTGCGCCCGCGCTTCGACACTTCGCGCTGCTCCCCGTCGCGGCTTGCGCCGCGTAACTTCAATGACATTTTTTGATAATCCGAATGATAGCTACGATAACCCGACATTTGGTTCGGGTGCGCGTGATCTGCGCGCAAATCGCATGACGTCAAGGAGGTTCGGTTTGCGTCTTATCTGACGGAAAAATGTCCGATAAAATGCGCTTAGACACTGATCATTTTCTGATCGACAGGAAGCTAGCTGTCAGCTTGGTCGTTTGCAGGCAAAGTCCTGAGTTATAAACGTTGGATTTATACCTCAAATTATGCCATTTTATGATCTATAATTGACATCGGTATGGCTCATGAAATGGAACTGGCAACAATCTGACTGGCCAAATTTTGAATGGGACGCCCCCGCACTGGCGGCGTCGGAGGCTCAGTTTTTGCAGCAATCGGGCGTCGTCATCGGCTCCGTCAAGCATCTTGGCAACGAGGACCGGGCGTCCCTTACGATCGACCTGATGACCGGGGAAGCGCTCAAGACTTCCGAGATCGAGGGCGAGATACTCAACCGCGATAGCGTCCAGTCGTCTCTTCGTCGGCAGTTCGGCTTGGACACCGATCATCGCCGTATTCCGCCCGCCGAACGCGGCATCGCGGATATGATGGTTGCTCTTTATCGGGGCTATGCCGAACCGTTGAACGATCAAACGCTATTCGCTTGGCATCATATGGTTCTCAACGGTCGGCAAGATGTTCGAGCGATCGGCCGCTATCGCGATCATGACGACCCGATGCAGGTTGTCTCGGGGCCGTTGCATAAGCCGAAGGTGCATTTTGAAGCACCGCCATCGTCCTCCATGCAGACGGAAATGCGGCGGTTCATTTCATGGTTTGCTGCAACCGCCCCCAATGGCAAAACTCCATTGCCTGCAATCACGCGGGCGGCTGTTGCGCATCTTCATTTCGTCAGTATCCATCCGTTCGAGGACGGCAATGGTCGGATCGCACGGGCGCTGGCTGAAAAGGCGCTGTCACAGGCTATCGGCCAGCCAAGCCTTATCGCCCTGTCTCATATCATCCAACGGAAGCGCTCGGCCTATTACGATGCGCTGGAAGCCGCCAACAAGCGGAACGAAATCACAGACTGGATCGCATACTTCGCAGAGACAGTGATCGACGCGCAGGACCACAGCCTTGCGCTCATCGACTTCCTCCTGACGAAGACCAAATTCTATGACCGCTTCCGGGATCGCTTGAACGAGCGGCAAGCTAAGGTCATCGCCCGGATGTTCCGGGAAGGTCTCGACGGCTTCAAGGGCGGTCTCAGTGCCGGGAATTACATCACGATTGCTGATACCTCTCGCGCAACAGCGACGCGCGATCTGCACGAACTGGTGGCGATCGGCGCGCTCACCTCATCCGGCGCGCTAAAATCCAGCCGCTATCATATCAATCTTGGCGGCCCCGCACAATCATTGCTCCAACCTCGATTGCTGATGTCAGATGGGCACGAACGCCCAGTTTAGGATTCAGGACGCTTGCCGCACCAAGGAGTTACCTTGACGGGTTCGTTCTGACTGTTTGCGAGTATAAGCGGTTTGCGTCGTCCTTCTGCGCTGCGAACGAACGCGAGACGTTTGGCGCGGAGGTTCGCTTACCACCGAACTGCTCAATCCCGCCGCACCCCTTAATCATAGCGCCGGTAATTTGATGGAAAATTATGAGTGAGGATAGTTGCTCGCCAGCCATTCGAGATATCGGAACGCTTATGACTTAAAGCCCACTTCGAAATGAAGTGAGTCACAACATACTGATAGATAATGATAATTTGATTATCCTACGATTTCTGCGGGTTTGCCGAGTCAACGGCTTTATTTCACTTTTTTGAACCGCACTGCCCTTGATCTATCGTTGAACTGTGGTTGAGAATATCGGCATGTTCGAGATTGCAGCAGCATTGTTGAAAGGAGGCATAAGCGCCAGCGGGCTATTCGCTCTCACACTGCTGATCCTTGTATGGCGAGTGCTGCCGAGACTGATTGACCGGCTCCCTGAAATCATCAAAGCCGTTTCCGATGCGAGAGTGAAGAATGGTCGACGGCGACAACCCTAGACTGTAATGCGAATAATCCTTGACCGGGCACAACATTTTACGCAAAAATGTGCCCTGAGAGGAAATGACGTTCATTCATAACCTCTTGAATTATCGCAATTTATTGGCAGCTCGTGAGCGTAGGGTGCATTACACCGGCCTTGGGCCCGTGCGTCCGCCCTTCGCAGCGCCCAGCCGCTGCGTCCGTCATCAGACGGCGCGGGCGGGCCTCCTCGAACGGGTTTTCATGCCGGTCGGCAAAGCGGGCGATCTGGGAAGAGCGTTGCAAGCGCCTGCTCCTTGGAGAATAGTTGGCGATGGCGGGCAGACCCCTTGCAATGAGGAGTCGATACATGCCCAAGATGACGGATCGCGAGCGGCTCGCGAAGATAGAGGCCGACCAGCAAAGCCTTGCTCAAGAGGCGGAAACGGTGCGGCAGGCTTTACGTGCGCATTACGGAAAAATCGCGACGGACCTTGCCGTCGAAAGGCTGAGCGAACGGGAATTTCGGGATGTGCTCAGCCACGCTATTCGAGTCGGCGGCGGCGCTGCGATAGCAGCGCTAAAGCCATTGTCAGCGGCCAGCGCGCCGCCTGAACAGCCGCCACTCAAGAAGCCTGCGGAGGCGCGAAGCAAGCCGCCACAAGGCAGCGGAACAAATGGCGACGACAAGACGCTGTCCGTCGTCCAGCCCTAGCGATATGGTATCGTGCCGCTGGCACGAAAAAAGGACCGGCGCGCGCTTGCGGGCCGGTCCCTTCCTCTTCTGTCGTAGTCTCTAGGCGGGTATTACGCGCCGCCTGCGCTTGATGGGAATGTCGGGTGCCTGCTCGCTCGCCAGGAAAACATGAGTGGGCACGCGATGGCCGCTCTGCGGGTTGAACAGTTCATAAAGGCTCGCCTGAATGCCCGACCCTTCGCAAAGGATCGCCTCAACCGGCATGAGTGCGGCAATGTCCCGATTGCGTTTGAAGCCTGCGCCTTTCCCGCGCCCATAGATGCCGAAGGTGACACATGGCACGCCCCTTTGCGCGGCCCATGCGGCGGCGGCGGCATCCACCTCCAAGCGCTGCCCGGTGGTGACAAGCAACATGCGCGGGATGCGCGTCCTGATCTGTTCAAGCCGGTTCCAGATGATGCGCCCGTCATGCCAGTTCTGCGGACCGGAAACGACGACGATAGGGCCTTGCGGTTCATAGCGCTCGCGCCGCTTTTCCGCCCGGACGCGCAGGAAGTCGAGTGCCGATATCTGGCTTGCGGTCGTGACATGCGACGCCCGCGACCCGCGCGCCGGGGACCATGGGCGGCCCGAGCAGGTGCGATACATGGCGGCGGCATAGTCCCGCATCGCCTCAATCGCGGCGCGCTGTTCGGCTATGGACTGGCATTCAAGCTGCGTGTCCTCCAGTTCCTTCATGAAGACTTCGCCCGGTTCTGTCCGCCGCGCCATATCGCGGATATTGTCGGCAAGCTGATCTTCGCGCCGCTCCAGCTTTCCGGCGACGAAATGCAGCGAATTGACAATGCCCCATGCGACTTCAGGGGCAAGCGCCTCCAGCCGGGTATCGGTGAACAGGTCGAAAATCGACGCAATGATGCCGCCGCATTCCGCCTGCGCCGCGATGGGTTCGGGCATGTCGAGTTCTGCGGGTTCCTCGCCCCGCTCCATGATCGTAAGCGGCATAGGATCGCCGAACGATGCCAGAAAGTCGGGCGTGGCGATGAGGTCGGCATAGAGTTCCGGCAGGTCGGCAAAGCTGCTAACGCTCCGGTAGGCTGTTGGCTTGCTCATGGGATCGCTCCTGTTGAGAGGATAACGGTTCAGGGCCGGGACAGCGTGACGGCGCTTCCCGGCCCGTCCTGGCTGCCCCTAGAAAGGCACCTCATCGTCAAGGTCGCGAGGAGCCCCGCCGGTAGCCTGGTGAAAAGGGGCCGGCGCCGCCGCTGAAACGGACAAACGCCGCCGGCCCCTTTTCGCCTGGCGGAGCTTGGCTCCGACGCAACTCGTTGTGGCCGAAACCGGTTCTGCAACGCGCGGAACCTGCGAGGGCGGCGAAGGGGGTGATGGCTTGTCCGCCGGCTCCACGAACCCTATCGCGCGAAGCGCGATTCCATAGGCGAAGCCTGAAATGCGCAGGTCGCGCACCGCATAATGACGCCAGCGGCAGAAGGCCGACCTCTCCACTACCCCCGCGGAAGGGATCGTTACGGCGTCAGGCGCGGCATCTACGATAATATGAAGACGGCGGTGACGAGCGTGTTCACCGGCAAGGAGCGGGTGTTCAACCGGCGGTTCCTGATCATGGCCGACCATTATATGGTCGAGCCCACTGCCTGCTCGCCGGCGGCGGGCTGGGAGAAGGGACAGGTCGAGAACCAGGTACAGACGATCCGAGGGCGCTTCTTCCAGCCCCGTCTGCGGTTCGCCAGCCTCGAAGAGCTCAACGGCTGGCTGGAAGCCGAGTGCCGGCGCTGGGCCGAACGACAGGCGCATCCTGAGCAGGGCGAACAGACCGTGGCACAGATGCTGGAGATCGAACGCCCTGCATTACAGTCGATGCTGGGGCCGTTCGACGGCTTCAACGAGAGCGAGCATGGCGTGAGCGGCACCTGCCTGATCAGCTACGATCGCAACCGATACTCGGTCCTCTCGACGGTGGCGCGGCGCACGGTGCAGGTCCGGGCCTATGCCGACCGCATTGTCGTGCGATGCGGTGATGAGGTCGTCGCCGAGCATCCCCGTTTCTTCGGGCGGAACCGCACGATCTATGATCCCTGGCACTATCTGCCGGTGCTGGCCCGCAAGCCCGGTGCTTTGCGCAATGGCGCCCCCTTCCAGGACTGGGAGTTGCCGCCGGCCTTGGCCCGGTTACGACGCAAGCTGGGCAACGGCGATGATGCCGATCGGCGGTTCGTGCGCGTGCTGGCGGCCGTGCTGACCGATGGCCTGGAACTCGTCGAGGCCGCCGTGCGGGAGGCGCTGGCGACCGGCACGGCGAGCGATGATCTGATCCTCAATATCCTGGCACGGCGCCGCGAACCGCCGCGACCGCTGACGATCGTCACTTCGGAGGACAACGCCCTGCGGCATCCCCCGATCGCCGACTGTGCCCGTTACGACCAACTGAGGAACTTCCATGCAGCGGCATGACATGATCGACGCGATGCGCGGGCTCGGACTCAAGGGGATGGCCGGCGCGTTCGATGAGGCCGTCACCACGGGCCTCCAGCGTCAGCGCACGACGATGGAGATACTGACCGATCTGCTGCGCGCGGAGGCAACGCACCGTCACGCGGCCTCGATCCGATACCGGATGGCGGCCGCCAAGCTGCCGGTGGTGAAGGACCTTGACGCCTTCCACTTCGAGGGGACACCGATCAACGAGGGGCTGGTCCGTTCGCTGCACAGCGGCGCGTTCCTGCCCGCACGGCGCAATGTCGTGCTGGTCGGCGGCACCGGCACGGGCAAGACCCACCTGGCCATCGCCATCACCGCCAATGTCGTTCGCGCCGGGGCGCGGGGGCGTTACTTCAACACGGTCGATCTGGTGACCCGCCTCGAAGAGGAAGCCCGGATCGGCAAAAGCGGCGCGCTTGCCGCCCAGCTCTCCCGGCTCGATCTCGTGGTTCTGGACGAGCTTGGCTATCTGCCGTTCGCCCGTTCAGGCGGGCAGTTGCTGTTCCATCTGGTCAGCAAGCTTTACGAGCAAACCAGCGTCGTCATCACCACCAATCTGGCGTTCGGGGAATGGCCCACCGTGTTCGGCGATCCCAAGATGACCACCGCTCTCCTCGACCGCGTCACGCATCATTGCGACATCATCGAAACCGGCAATGACAGCTGGCGCTTCAAGAACCGAAACTGATCCCCGCCACACGCCTGGATTAAGATGCTTTGCGCTGCGCGCGCCTCCGGTCGGGCTCCGCCCTCCCTACGCCGCGCGCAGCGCAAGGCGCGTTCCTCGACCGTTGTGCCACCCTTGAAGGGGGTCCCTTTTGCGCGCCGATCGGGGGTCCCGTTTGCACGCCGATTGACACTTGCGCTAATCGACTTCCTCCTGACGAATACCAAATTTCTATGCCCCCTTCCGGGATCGCTTGAGTTAGCGGCAGGCTAAGATCATCGCCCGGATGTTCCGGGAAGGTCTTGACGGCTTCAAGCCCGGTCTCAACGCCGGAAACTACATCACTATTGCCGAGACCTCCCGCGCAACAGCGACGCGCGATCTGCACGAGCTAGTGATGATCGGCGCGTTGACTTCATCCGGCACGCTTAAATCCAGTCGCCATCACCTCGATCTTGGCGCTTCCGCACAGCCATTGCTCCAACCTCGGTTGCAGACGTCGAGTGGGCATGAACGCCCTGCTCGTCTATACCGATGACGCGACCAGCGAACTCATGCGCCTCGAGATCGTTGAGAACAGAAACATCTCCGCATAAGCAAGAAACCAAACAAGTATTTCAATTATCGCTTACAGGTCATCGGAGATTGCGTTGAGAACCGGTGAAGCCCTCACGACATGCAGAGGTGATGACGAAAACTGAATCGGTGTCCGCAACGCGCGGAGCAATGTGCCATCCTCGCGAATGACTTCGGCGATCATGCCACGCGCAATGATCTGAGGATCCTCCAGTGCCTGTGCGACGGAATTGATCGGGCCGGCAGGAACGCCAATCCGCTCGAACTCCGCCAGCAGCGTATCGCGGGTCGATAGACGCGTCGCTGCCGCAATGGACCGCCCAAGCTCGGCGCGATGCGCAACCCGTCCGGCATTGGTGGCGAACGCAGGACGGTCTTCCAGTCGCAGCAGCGCGGCGACCCGCCGATACTGGGCATCGTTACCGCATGCTAAAATGAACCAGCCGTCTGATGCAGGAAAAGCCTCATAAGGTACGATATTGGGATGTGCGTTACCGAGACGCGTCGGGCTGACGCCGGAAACCAGTGCATTCATTGCCTGATTGGCAAGCGTTCCAACCATGACATCGAGGAGCGCCATGTCGATCTGCTGCCCTTTCCCGCTCACGTCACGCTGGCGAAGGGCCGCCTGGATGCCGATCACCGCATAGAGACCCGTCAGGATATCGGCATAGGCAACCCCGATTTTTTGCGGAGGCCCGTCCGGCTCACCCGTCAGGTCCATGATCCCGCTCATGCCCTGCACGATGAAGTCATAGCCCGGACGATGGGCATAGGGACCGGTCTGGCCAAAGCCCGTGATCGAGCAATAGATCAACCGAGGATTGATCTGGGCGAGACTGGCATAATCCAGTCCATATTTCGCAAGTCCGCCAACTTTGAAATTCTCGATAAGCACGTCGGCATCGCGAACAAGGGCACGGATATCGGCCTGCCCAGCGGGTGTGGTGAAGTCGACGATACGCGATGTTTTGCCCCGGTTCGCTGCATGAAAATAGGCCGCGTCACAGGTGCCGTCGGCGTTTTCAACAAAGGGGGGGCCCCATGTGCGGGTGTCATCCCCCGCTGGGCTCTCGATCTTGACAACCTCCGCACCAAGATCGGCGAGCACTTGCCCAGCCCAGGGTCCAGCGAGGATACGGGCAAGCTCGACCACCCGAACGCCGGCAAGAGGGGCTGCTTCCATCAGAAAGCCGCCAGACCGGTAATTGCGCGACCAAGGATGAGTGCGTGGACATCATGCGCGCCCTCATAGGTGTTCACAGTCTCAAGGTTGACCATGTGGCGCATGACCTGGAACTCCTCGGAAATACCATTGCCGCCGTGCATGTCGCGCGCATGCCGGGCAATCTCCAGCGCCTTTCCGACATTGTTGCGTTTCACCATGGAGACCATCTCCGGCGCAAACCGCCCTTCGTCTATCAGGCGGCCCACACGAAGGCTCGCCTGGAGGCCGAGGGAAATGTCGACCATCATGTCCGCCAGCTTCTTCTGATAAAGCTGGGTTCCTGCAAGAGGCCTGCCGAACTGCCTGCGGTCCAGTCCATATTGTCGCGCGGCATGAAAACAGAACTCGGCTGCGCCAAGGGCGCCCCAACTGATGCCGTAGCGCGCACGATTGAGACAACCAAATGGGCCCTTCAGCCCCTCGACTTCCGGAAGCAAGGCCTCCTCGCCCACTTCCACCTCATCTAGCACGATCATGCCAGTGATCGAGGCACGCAGGCTGAGCTTACCGTCTATCTTCGGGGTGTCGAGCCCCTCCAGCCCCTTCTCCAGTACAAAGCCTCGGATAGCTCCCCCATGCGCGTCGGACTTGGCCCACACGATGAAGACATCGGCGACCGGCGCGTTCGATATCCAGGTCTTTGTACCTGAAAGACGGTAGCCGGTTGCTGTTTTAATCGCTCGCGTCCGCATGCCGGAGGGATCGGAACCGGCATCCGGCTCCGTCAACCCGAAGCAGCCGATCCACTCGCCCGATGCCAGCTTGGGCAAGTAATGCTGCTTTTGCTCCTCGGAGCCATAGGCGTAGATCGGGAACATCACCAGACTGGACTGAACCGACATCATGGATCGATAGCCCGAATCGACCCGTTCGATCTCGCGAGCGATAAGTCCATAGGATACATAGGAGGCGCCTACACCGCCATATCCCTCTGGAATCGTTGTACCCAACAGGCCAAGTTGACCCATTTCCCGAAATATGGCGATGTCCGTTTCCGCATCGGCATAAGCGCGAATGATACGTGGCTGCAGCCGCTCCTGCGCATAGGCTTGCGCGGTGTCGCGGATCATGCGTTCGTCGTCGGTGAGGAGGGTATCGAGATCGAAGGGATCCGACCAATCGAACGGCTGCATCAGGCTTCTCCTATGAAACTTCACGCACTCTTGAACCGCGAGCACAAGGCACTCAATCTCGAAAGCATTGGCATTTGATCGAAAAATACGATTAAATCGCCACATGCCTGATCCCCGTGACCTCCGCCTGTTTGTCTGCCTTGCCGAGGAGCTTCATTTTGCTCGGGCCGCCGACCGCCTGGGCCTTGCGCAATCCAGTCTCTCTGTGCGTCTCCAACGGCTGGAGGACATTGTGGGAGCACCGCTTTTCGATCGTCATAAAAGAGCAGCCGTCCAACTCACCGAGGTCGGGTCGGTGTTGCTTCCCGAAGCGAAAGACACATTGGCCCGAATGGCGCGCTTCGAAGCCATCGGACGCATGGCCGCCCGCGGTGAGGTAGGGACGCTTCACCTGGGCTATATCTTTTCGGCGGCGATGAATGGAATGCTGGGTACGGTTTTGAGCGCTTTGCGATCCGAGGGCGCGTTTATCGATCCTCAAGCCAGGTTACTCGACACACCCTCGCAGCTTCGCGCGATCGCGGATCGCACCATCGACCTTGGCCTGTGCAGACCGCGCCCCCTCTATCCGGCCAATGTCGAGGCGCGCACCATCCATCGCGAACCGCTTGGCCTGCTTATGCGGCATGACCACAGGCTCGCAACCTCGACCATAGTTGCCGCGAAAGAGCTTGAGGCGGAGACTTTCCTGCTGCCCCAGTTCAACGAGCGTTTCGGCCTGGTGGAGAAGCTGGACCGGCTTGCCATCACGGGCGGCTTTCCTCCGCCCGATCCGGTCCGCACGCATGATTTTGTGACCGCCGCGAGCATGGCGGCTGCTGGATATGGGATCGTCCTTGGTCCACGCTCACTGATAGGCCTCGGGATCGACGCTTTGCGTTTCGTTCCTGTCGCAGACTTCGGTGAAGCTATCGAAACCGCACTGATCTGGCATCAGAAGACCAGCCGCTTCATCCGTACCCTTGTCGAGCAAATTGCCGCCGCAGACGGCACCCCGGCAGAAGATGGTGCGCCGTTCCCTTCGTCCCGCTTCAAGCCAGCACCTTGACGGCCGACCAAGCGAATAATCGGGGATCAGCATCACGATAAATCGCGGTATAGTCGAGCCTATTCACCAGCAGCCCGGCTGTGCGCATGACCTCGACACCGATCTGACCGAATATCGCGGTGAAGCCGGGCTGCCGGGAAACGGTACGGCGCAGGAGAGCTACGCTCTGATAGGTCCGTTCCCCGCTGGTGATCTTGCGGATGAATTCAGCTTTGTCCTCAACCATGCCGTTAGCGTGGGTATAATGGAGATCATCGGCCAGGACCGCAAACAGTTCCTCCGCGTCGCTTTTGGCCATCGCCGCAAAGCGACGGTCCTCCATGGCCAGGGCAGAGATATGGCTATCAGGCATCGACTGATCCTTTCTGTGGTTTCGATTGTACGGGCGATGCGCGCGGGCCGCTCCGCTATACTGCCGTGTAGACGGTTTTGGTGCGCGTGTAGAATTCGTGCGCCGCAAACCCTTGCTCGCGCGGGCCCATGCTGCTCGCTTTCGTGCCACCGAACGGGACATGATAATCGACGCCTGCGGTCGGCGCATTGACCATCACCATGCCAGCCTCGATCCGCGTCCGGAATTCCCTGGCATAAGCGAGTGAGCGTGTCACGACCCCAGCGGACAGACCGAATTCGGTGCCGTTTGCGACAGCGATCGCTTCTTCAAGGTCGCCCACCCTGACGACGCTCGCGACCGGACCGAAAATCTCTTCCCGGTTGACGCGCATCTCCGCAGTGGTGCCCGTGATCAGCGTTGGAGCGAGGAAATAGCCTTCGGTGTCACGCCGCAGACGTTCGCCCCCGCAAGCGATGCGGCCACCCTGCTCCACCGCAATCGAGAAGAAGGCTTCGATAGCATCGCGCTGATCTTCACTCGCGACTGGGCCGACCTGTGTTTCCGGGTCGAGCGCATGCCCCACGCGCAGGCGTCGCACAGCATCGGTCAATCCGTCCACAAATCGGTCGTGAATGGCGTCGGTGACGATGAGCCGACTGGATGCGGTGCACCGTTGACCGCTCCCGAAAAAAGCCCCGTCCAACGCTATGGCGATTGCCCGATCAATGTCCGCGTCGTCGAGCACGACAAGCGCGTTCTTGCCGCCCATTTCGAGCTGGACCCGCTTGCCACGCCCGGCTGCCGCTACCGCAATCTGCTGACCGACCTGCGTCGAGCCGGTGAATGTGATGCCTGCCACTCTGGAGTCTGTAGCAAGCGCCCCCGCCGTCCGTCCTGGGACGAAGACGAGATTGAATACCCCTGGAGGCAGGCCTGCTTCATCTAGGATATCTGCCAATGCCGAGATGATCGCGGGTGTAATGGCCGCAGGCTTGAGCACCACGGCATTGCCAAAGGCGAGCGCCGGCGCCGCTTTCCATGCAGGGATGGCCAGCGGAAAATTCCAGGGCGTGATGAGCCCAACCACGCCGAGCGGCTCCTGCCATGTCGCCACGTCCAGCCCCGAACGCACCGATGGGAGGCTGCGGCCATGAAGACGCAATGCTTCGCCACCAAAAAACCGAAAGATACGGGCAGCGCGTATAACCTCTCCCCTGCCCTCCGCGCGCGTCTTTCCTTCTTCGCGCGACAATAATTCCCCAAGCAGATCGGCCCGTTCCATGAGGAGAGCGCCTGCGCGATCCAGAATGTCGCCACGTATTTCCGGCGACACGGCCCCCAGCCACGCTGCGCACTGGCGGCTGCGGCAATGGCGTCGCCTAGAACGGCCGCATCGCCGTTCGGCGCGCGGGCGACAATGTCGGAAAGATCTGAAGGATTGCGTCGCTCGATCAGCATCGCGCCTGCGACCCTCTCGCCGCCGATCCTGTGCGTCAGGGTCTGTGTCATGCTGTCAGCTCCGGCCAAGCTCTTCACGCAATTGCGACACATAATCGCTGCGGTCCATGCTGCCTGGAAGTCGGGCGACCAAGTCCCTTGTCTCCGCAAGGATCGTCTCGTCGCTCTTGGTCAGATCGAGCGGATCGGCACAGGGCTGAGGCGTGTGGAACACCGTATCCAGATAGACCTCGACCCGGTTCCGCTCGGGATCGTAGAAATAGATCGACCATGCATTGCCATGGTTCAGTCCGATCATGTCCGTCGCGCCAGATGCCTCCGCAGCCGCGCCGACACTGCGCAGAGCGGCGAGGCTTTCCACCTTGAACGACAATTGCATAATCGTGCTGGGCGTGTCGGGCGCGCGTCCGGTTGACAGCACGATCTGATGATGCTGCTCCGCCGCACCGCTCATGAACACAAGGCTGTTCTTAAACACCGCGCCGACGCCGCGGTCCGTGACATACAGGCCAAACACGCCCGCATAGAAGCGTTCCATCGCGTCGATATCGACGACAAAAATCCCCAGATGCGCCAGTGATGGCCGCGTCATGCCAATCGCAGTCGTCATATCTTGCCCTCTTCCATATCTATTGCACTCAGACCGCTTGACGAAAAGCGTCCGGAATGATCGCGCCGATCTCCCTCGCCAGCGCGGTCAGCCTGTTCACGGTGCCGATCGGAACCGGCACACCGTCCCGGCTGCGAAGCGCTTCGGTCTGATGGCCACGTTCCCCCGGCAGCAGCACGCTTGTAAACCCCGGAGCAGGCGGCAGGGCGTGGATCGCGTCTGCCAGCACGCCGACCTGCGTCAGGAATAGATCCCGGTCTCCGAACGCAGCCGGATCGACAGCTAGGACCATGCCGTTGAAGTCTCCAACCGTTCCGTCGATCAAGGCTGGAGCGATGTTCGGCGCACCGGCGAGCAAGCTGCACAATATCTCGATCATCAGGGACAGGCCGCTGCCTTTGGCGCCGGCCATTGGCAGGACTGCAGCGACCGCATTTGGATCGGTCGTCGCAGCGCCATCTGCATCAACGCCCCATCCTTCCGGGATCGTCTTGCCTGCATCCCTGGCCGCCATGATCTTGCCCAGCGCCACGGCAGCGGTGGACATATCCAAAATAATGGCCGGTCGATCCTGCGACTGGGGAACAGCAATCGCCAGTGGGTTGGACGACAGCGCTTCACCCTTCGCGCCATGATAGGTCATAAGCGGCTTGGACGCAGTCATTGCGATGCCGATCAAACCTCGATCCGCAAGCTGCTGGACGAAATAGCCAATTGCGCCCGCATGGGAAGTGCCCCGGACGGAACACCATCCCAGCCCGAAACGAGCAGCAAGATCGGTAGCGACACCGACCGCACGGTTCATGGCTGTCGCGCCCGGCGCCCGGCCAGCGTCGAGAACGCAGATTGCCCCGGTCCGATGTAGTTCGGTCATCTGCGCATCGGAACGGACAAGGCCGAGTTTCAGCATCTCGGCATAACGCGGGATGCGCAGAACGCCGTGTGAATCCACCCCGCGCAGGTTCGCCCATAGCAGCAGGTTCGCCATTTCCTGCGCTTCAGCCGCTGTAAAGCCGCTGCGTTCGAGCAGATCGGCCGCAAATCCGCGCAATGCGTCCGGCGCTATGACGATCGCCGTCACGGCTGTGTTCCGGCACTCAGGGGCGACGGGAAAAACTTGTCCAGCCAACCCTTCATCATCGCCTTGGTGCGCGGCGCGTCAGATGGTGCAAGCGGGAAGTGCGCCGTCGTATCGACCAGCATGAGCTCGGTCGGCTGCCCGGCTTTTTCGAACATCCGAACGGACTCGATCGTCGGCGTGATAGTGTCATGGGCCGTGTGGAACAGCAGCAGCGGGCGCGGCGCGATATTCGCCACCACATCATCTGCACGAAAATTCATCATCGACCAGGCCGTCTCGGTCGGAATCTCCATGATGGCCTTGGGCGAGAGATTCTTGCGCAGCGCCTCTGGTATGGGAACAGCGTCGAAGCGGGAAATCCAGAGACTTTCACCGGTCTCCTGCTTGTGCAGCCGGCCCTTTTCCAGCAGGCCGGTAAAGCGCGCCCAGGCTTCATCGGTGGGATGCTGGCCCCGGAACTTGCGCTCACCATCACCCCAACCGCAAGAAGACAGGCAGCAGGCGACCCGTTCGTCGATGCCTGCGGTATAGACCGAAACCGCTGCGCCGAAGCTGTGGCCCGTTATGCCGATGCGGGCGGCATCAACTTCCGGTCGCTTCGCCAGCCATGTCAGCGCGTTCTTCGCGTCGGCGACCTGATCCTGACAGCGTACCTGCGCACGCTCTCCCTCACTCTCGCCGCATCCACGGAAATCGAAGCGGAGCGCGACATAGCCGAAGGACTGCATCATCTCAGCCTGAATCTGCGCGTGGCTTTCGTCTTTCGAGCCAACGAAGCCATGGCATACGATAAAGGCCGGAAGGGGTTCGCCGTGATAGCCGTCCGGCACATGCAGGACACCCGACAGCCTGAGGCCATCTGACTCAAAAAATACATTCTCCTGCAAGACTTCCTCCCGGTTTTTGTTTGATATGCGGACCCTTCGCGGGCGTTACATGCGTTCGTGGGCGACAATGTTGTTAAGGCGGCCCACGCCCGGAATTTCGACCTCGACCATGTCACCGACAGCCAGAAAATGCTGAGGTCTGCGCGATGCGCCAAAGCCCGATGGCGTACCGGTCGCGATGATGTCGCCCGGCGCCAGCGGCGTGATGCGAGACAGATAGGCCACGAGCCAGGGGACATCGAAAATCATTCTGTCCATGCCGACACGCTGCTCTACCGATCCGTTGACCCGCGTCTCCAGCGAAAGATCCGCAAAGGCGGGAATCTCGTCGCATGTGACCAGCCATGGCCCCATGCTACCGCTGTGGTAAAAATTTTTTCCCGCCGTGAACTGGCTCGAATGCTTCTGCCAGTCCCGCACGCTGCCGTCATTGAGGCACGAATAGCCAGCGACATGATCCATCGCGCGCTCGGACGTAACGCGATGTGCGTACCGTCCGATTACGACGGCCAGCTCGCCCTCAAAGTCATAAGCTTGCGTAACGCAAGGCATCTCCAAAGGCTGGCCATGCCCCACGAAACTGTCAGCAAAGCGCGTAAACAGAAGCGGATGGCTTGGCTCTGGCTTGTCGCCGAGTGAAGCTTCTCGAAAATTTGTGGCAACGCACAGGATTTTCCCGGCGTCCGGCACTGGCGGGAGCAGTTCAAGGTCGGCAAACGGGATGCGGGGGCCCACCGGAAGGTCCGGCCAGCCTGTCTGAAAGTGCCGCTCGATATAAGCGCGCAGACTGGGCAGGTCCGCGCTGTCCAGCCGCACGACCGCATCGCCGATAACGGCGCCATATCCCATTTGTCCAGCCAGCCTGAAACTCACGAAGCGCATCAGCGTCGTCCCTATAACGTGGTGGCGGTGCGCCCGCCTGACAGGCAGCGCCGAAGACCCGATTTCGGCGCCCGTCGCCCCGATTGCAGATGACAAATACGCAAGTTGCCAACCGGCATATCCCGCCACCACGAGCGGCGGCTTTGCCATCGACGACATTATCTATTTTGGATTTTCGAAATTTCCAAGCGCTAAATTCGGCTCGAAACCAATTAATTTCTAATTCAAATCCTCTGAATCCCCAAATTCATCAGATTTTCGAAATATTTCAGCGCGCCCGTCAGGGCAACCGTGCGCCCTCCTCCTCACGCACAATGCCGAGGCCGTTACGGATGATATTCTGGGCAATCTCCCGGATATGCCGCTCAACCAGCGCCTGAGAGAGCTCCACATCGCCGCTAAGCACCGCCTCCATCATCATACGGTGCTCATCTGATTTTTGACGCGGACGCTTGCGCACGAGAGCGGATATCCGACGATAGCGACGCGCACGTTCAAAGAGCGTGTGACGGATTTCCCGGAACGTAGGCGAATCGGTGGCAGCCACCAGCCGATCATGGAACTCACTGTGGAGGCGATCCCAATCGGCAGAGGTGCGCAATTCGTCTCCCATCGCCTCCTCAAGGCGATCGAGACGATGAAAAGCCGATATGATGCGGGCTTTCCAGTCGGCATCACCGCGCGCGATCGAGCGGCCGATACACTCCCGCTCTATGACGACGCGCGCATCGGTGATGTCGAGCAAATCTTCTTCTGTAATCGGCGCCACGAAAAAGCCGCGCTGCCCTTCGGCGACGACCAGCCCCTCAACGACCAGCCGAGACAGCGCTTCGCGAAGCGTAGAAAAGCTGACGCCGTACATGGATCGGAGCGCTTCAAACCGAAGCTTTGCACCGGGCTCCAAAACGCAGCTGATGACGTCTTCACGCATGCGTCTCAGCACATCTACCCCAAGAGTGCCGCCCGCCGGGAGCTGAGACTTCTGCATGACATCATTCTCCAAAACCAAAGGACGCCGCTTAGCCGCCCCCCCCCGCTATGGCTAACCCGTATCGATACCGGAAAGCGCGGTAATAGCTGGACACGCTATCCCGACAGCGCCTTCGATCCAAGACATTTTACGAAAATTCGAATCGCGCATTTATTTCGTAAATCGGTGGTATTTGATTGCCTCATCGAGGTCGAAAGCCAAATTTTTGGCCTCAAAAACGGCAGTTGTGTGGCGTTTTCTTTAAAAATATGACCCCGTTCCATAATTACGAAATTAACTTGCAGCGGTGACGTTAATCGCATTATGGTGGGTTACGAAAAAAATATGGAGGGGAGAGCCAAATGGTTCATACGAAGCTTTTGGGCAGCGCGGGCATCGGCGCGCTTTTCGTCAGTGTGCTGAGCGGTCCGGCATTTGCGCAACAACCAGCGTCGGCGGATGCGCCACCTTCAGCAACCAGGCCCGCTTCATCCGGTTCCATCGCCGATATCATCGTCACGGCAAACCGTCGATCTCAGAGGCTCCAGGACGTGGGCATGGCAATCAGCCAGTTCTCGGGGAATGATCTGGCAAAGCAGGGCGTGACATCAGCTATCGACATCGCTCAAATCGTGCCCGGCGTCTATGTCGCGGGCGCCTTTGGGGGCCAGAGCCAGCAATATACGATCCGCGGTGTCACCCAGTCCGACTATCTCGATACGATCGAGAACCCGGTCGCCTTTTATGTGGACGATGTCTATGTCACGGCATCGCAGGGGCAGACACTATCCTTGCTCGATATTGATCGAGTAGAGATATTGAAGGGCCCTCAAGGTACGCTGTTCGGCCGAAACGCGACCGGCGGACTAGTGCACAACATTGTGGCGAAGCCAAAACTCGAAACGTTTGAAGGATATGGGCGCGTGACCTATGCGCGCTTCAATGAAGTAAATGCTCAGGGGGCGCTCAACATCCCTCTTGGAACCAATGCCGCCTTTCGCGGCTCAGCGCTCTATTCGCGGATCGATAATTTCTGGAAGAATGTCTATCCAGCAGGCGCGGCGGGCAGTCGCGTCATCACATCGTTCGCACCGAATGGCGCTACCGTGTCCCCGAGCGGAGAAGATGTCGGCGGTGGCCGCAACGTAGCGCTGCGCGGGCAATTGCTGATCGAGCCGACGGCTGCGCTCAGCATCCGCCTGACGGCCAATTACGCGAACAGCCATCAGTCCACGGCACCCTATTCGAGCGAAGCGACCATCGCCACGGTCGATTCCCAGGACAGAATTATCGGCCAGGATCGTGTCTCATCGACCGAAACACGGCTCGCAATCGGTCCCGGCGGCGCCAATTATACCGGCCCTGCAGTGATCGTCCCCGTCCTCAACGGCGTGCTGTCACGTCCGGCTGCAGGTGGCAATTTCTATGGCTATGTTCCGGTCGATCCGGACAAGCTTCAGCTGTCCTCAGCCTATGCGCGGAGCGATCTCAATCGGACCGAAGCGCAAATCTATGCCGCGCACATCTCCTATGATCTGGGTGGTGTCGAAATCAGTTCGATCACGTCGTACCAGAAATATTTCAAGAACTTCTATCTGAGCGACGGGACACCCAATGACACCATTGCTTTTGGCGATCGTTCGGACACGACGGCATGGTCGGAAGAGTTTAGGATCGCCGGAAAGACAGATCGCCTGAACTGGCAAACTGGATTGTTCTATCTCGATAATCGCGTCAACGCGCTTCAGGGCGTGATCGAACCGCCCGGATCCGCGCTCGCGAACCTTTCGGCGATGGCGTCGGGCAGGCCGATCCTGGCCATTGTCGGCAACCAGCTGAACACGCAATTGCGGTTTCGCTCTCGGTCTATCTCAGCCTTTGGGCAGGCCGAATACAGCTTCGCCGACCGCTGGACGATCATCATGGGCGCCCGATATATCCACGAGAATCAGACCAACAGCTACCGCGAATTCAACGCGTTGAACCAGGATTCCTATCAAATCAGCGATATCGTGACCGCCCCGTCCTTCCAGCCGGATTATGATGACCGCAGGACTTTCAATCTGTGGACCGGCAAGGCGCAAATCGAATTCAGGCCCGCCGCTGGACTTCTCCTCTACGCGGGAGTCAACCGTGGTGTGAAGGCCGGCAATTATAATGCGCCGCTGACCTTCAGCCCCGCCGATATCGTGCCGGTCGCCAACATTGCCTATAAGCCAGAGACGCTATTGAGCTATGAGGGAGGCGCCAAATGGTCTCACGGCCCCTTCCAGCTGGCCGGTTCGGGCTTTTACTATGACTATAAGGATTATCAGGCGTTCGTGTTCAGCACCGCGTCCGGAGTGGTCCGCAACGTCGACGCACAAGTCTACGGCGCTGATGTCGATGCATCGCTGAATGTCGCGACCGGTCTTCGGCTCGGCGCAAGCTTCGCCTATCAACATGCACGCATTCCCAACTTCGCCATTGCGCCAGGCGTGTTCCGGACCGTCCGGCCGCCATATTCACCCCGCACCCAGGTTACGGGCACAATTGATTACACCGTGCCGGACACTGTGCTGGGTGGCACGCTTTCCTTCAATGCTACGGCGAATTATGCTGGTGCCATCTATAATAATATCCGCAACTTTGCCTCGCAGCGTTTCGCGGGCCGGACATTGGTCAACCTGTCTGCGACCTGGGAAGACAAGCAGCGCGGCATAAGCATCACGGCCTATGGCAAGAATGTAACCGACGAACGCTATGGCCAGATCGGGTTCGACAACACCGCTGTTATCGGCGCGCAGTTCGTTTCCTATGGACCACCGGCGAGCTATGGCCTGACGCTGGGCTACCGTTTCTGACCCAAAGTGGAACGCGACTTTGTGCGCGCTCCATTGCCTTCGGGACGCTATAGACTGAAAATAAAAACGGGCGATCCGGTGAAAAATTCCGGACGACCATGAAAGAAGGGAGAGGTGATGACCGGATTGCTTGCGGAGGCCGCCAATGGCCACGTCGAAGTGCCTGATATGATGACGGCAGCCCGAATGCACGAAGTCGGCGGTCCGCTCATTCTGGAAAGGGTTCCTACCCCTACCCTCGGATCGATGGATGTCCTGGTGCGGGTCCGCTCCTGCGGGATCGTCCCCAACCTTGGCAACATCCTTGCGAACTGGACGACCTGGTTCCCTCATATGCCGCTTCCGCCCCTGCCCGCAATCTTCGGGCTCGACCCTGCGGGTGAAGTGGTGGCAGTGGGCACTCATGTACATCGCATCCGGCCCGGCGATCGTGTTTACGTCAATCCGGGACGCTCATGCGGATCCTGCCGCCATTGTCGGCGCGGTGATGGTCTGTCGTGCCAACACTACGCGTTCCAGGGCTATTTCGGTTTCAGCGAGCATGCCCTCCAGACATATGGCGATTATGCCAGCGGTGGGATGGGTGAATATATCGCAGCGCCGGCATCCTCCATCGTCCAGTTGCCAGATTGCATGTCCTTCGATCAGGCGGCGCGGCTCGGCTATATGGGCACGGGCTACTCGGCCCTGAAAAAGGCGCATGTCGGGCCGACCGACACCATTCTCGTGAACGGCATCTCGGGCACACTCGGTATCGCATGCGCCCTATTTGGGCTGGCGATGGGCGCGAAGAAGATTCTGGGGACCGCACGCGATCGTGCGCTTCTTGACGAGATCAAGGCCCTGTCTCCGGGCCGTATCGAGACCTTCTCGATCCATGACGGTCCCATCGACGATTGGGCGCGAACGCATACGGAATGCGGCGAGGGCGTGGATGCCTTCATCGATTGCAATGGCCCGGGCGCTGGGCACGATGCATTTCTCCAGGGCATCGCAGCGCTGCGACGGGGCGGCATCGCCATCAATATTGGTGCAGTGATGGGGCCCGTGCCGATCGACGTGCACACCATGATGGATCGCAACCAGCACCTCCACGGCTCGGCATGGTTCACCACCCATGAAGGCCAGGAAATGGCGGACATGGTCGGCGCGGGCATCGTAGACTTCTCGATCCTCGAAACACAGGCGACGCCACTGGCTGACGTCAATCAGGCGATCTCCGGCATCGGGCAGCGTCACGGCGGCTTCTCCAACTTCACCATTCATCCCTGATGGCTGCGGATATCGTGCGCGCCATGCACAAGGAGGATTGAGACCAATGAGACGCATCGTGACGAGGGTGGACGAGACCGGCAAATCCCGCGTGACGAGCGACGGCTCGCCACCGCGCGAGCGAGTGCTGTGCCATACGCCGGGCTTTGTTTCGTCACCTATCTGGATGGCGGTAGGCGCGACCACCGCAGAGCAGCGATCCGACGCGCTTCTGGAACGCACGAGCCTTCTGGCGCCTCCAGGCGGAGCGACCTTCCTCGTCGTGACCTTTCCGCCCGACTCGGTGATGGGGTCTGCGGACTTCGATCCTGTGGCAGCGGGTCAGGAGCATCTGGAAGCGGCACCCGGTATTGCGGATACGTTCGAACCGCAATCCCCAGGCATGCATCGCACGCCTACACTCGACTATGTCACCGTCATTGCCGGACGGATCGTGCTCGAGCTGGACGAGGGGCAGTGCGTAACGCTCGTCGCAGGAGACACGGTTGTCCAGCATGGCGTGCGTCATGCGTGGAGGAACCCTGGCCATACACCCGCGACCCTGTCGTTCGTCATGCTGACCCACCAACCCGACTGATACGCACCGAAATCGGTTGTGCCTGCCCTCGTCCGGTCCGGATCACGCATCCCTCACGGCCTCCTGATCCTGTATCGATACGCGTAGCTGGCGCGCCGTCTCCCATAACAGCTGACGAACCCAGACATGGACGCCAGAATGATGCGTGCGATCGGTCCAGGACATATTGATCTCGATCGGTACGTCGATCGGGAACGGACGGATTATGAGCCCGCCTTCGAGCTGGCGCGCAAGGCGTTCGGGAATGGACGCCACCAGCCTGCTTCCCACAAGCAACCGTTCGATGCTGTCGTGACTGGGGACGGAAACCGTGGGCATCAGGGAAACGCCCTGAGCCCGTAACAGTGGAACGAACAGCGCTTCCCAGCGCCCGTTATGCGTTACCACAAGATGCTGTGCATCCCTGTAGTCCTGAACGGTGAACGCAGCGGTGGCCAACGGATTGGCCGGATCCATGACGCAGACGTAGCGATCGGTGAACAGCCGCCGCCGGTAGAATGACTCGCCGTCCATATTCATCGGGCCAAGCACGATGTCGGCCAGTCCCTCGCTGAGCTGCCGCCGCCCTTCTACCGCCGCTTCATGCAATTCGATCCTCAGCCCCGGTGCGTTCTCCCGGATCCGGCGCAGGGCGTCGGGAATGAGGGCGCGCCGTTCGTGGAAATTGCACGAAATGACCACCTGTCCCTGCGCGTTGCCTGGACAGAAGTCACCTGGCGTCAGAGCCTGTTCCATCGCGATGAGCATCGGTCGCAATGTCGCGACCAGATCGACACAACGCGGCGTCGCGACGATGCTGTTGCCTGCGCGAACGAACAGAGGATCACCAAAGACGCGGCGTAGCGCCTTGATACGGTAGCTGACGGTCGACTGTTCGACACCAAGCCGCTCTGCCGCACCGGTGAAGGAGGCCGCATCGTGAATGGCGGCTAGGGTTCTCAACGTACCCAGATCCAGTTTGTCCAGCACATCCCTCTCCATCTAATTATTAAATCGCTTCTATTGAGACGATAGCATTTATCGATTGATGCCGACCGAATATTCATCGCTTCAGGAGAAAAAATTCATGCATCAGGACGACTGGGCGGACGGATTACCCGCAATCGACGACATTATAATGGGCGATCTCATGGAGGACCCCTACCCCATCTATGCCCGTGCCCGTGAAATGGGATCGGTCGTACGCATCGCTGCAACCGGGCTGTGCCTCGTCACCCATTTCGACGACATCATCGCCATCGAGCGGGATCCGGAGACCTTTTCGTCGCGGATTCCGGAATCGAACGTGGTGCAGCTGTTCGGTGCCAATCTGATGCGCAAGGATGGGCACGATCATCGCCGCGAGCGTCAGGCGATCGACCCCGCGCTCCGACCGGGCACAGCCAAGCGCTGCTGGGCGCCACGCCTTGAAGCGATTGTCGATGATATCCTTAACGAAGTTGAGCCTCTCGGCCAGGCCGACCTGTTCAGCGCCGTCGCGGAACCGATCGCAGGCAGGGCCTTGATTGAGGTTATCGGATTTGTCGACCTCGAGTGGCAAACCATAGCCCGCTGGTCGCAGGCCATGATGGATGGGAGCAGCAATTATTCGCAGGACAGCGAGCCTCGCCTCCGGGCGCTGGCCGCAGGTCGCGAGATTGAGCGTGCTGTCGATCTAAGCTTAAATCAGGCTGGCGGACCGCCTGAGGATTCGATCCTTGGCTCTATGTCGCGCGCCGGTCTTAGCCGGGAGGAAATACATGGCAACGCGAAAGTCGCGGTCGGCGGCGGGTTCAACGAACCGAGAGATTCGCTGCTCTCGCTCCTGCTGGGCGTTCTGAGCGATCCGGTCCAGCGGGATCGGCTGCTGTCCGATCCTGCACTTTGGCCTGCGGCCTTCGACGAGGCCGTCCGCTGGATATCTCCGATCGGCATGTATCCACGAAAGCTGACCCGGGATGCCAGTATCGGCGGCGTGACACTGCCGCGCGGGGCGCTCATCGGACTGTCGGTCGCGGCCGCAAATCGTGAGCCGGAGCGGTTTGTCGATCCGGATCGGTTCGATTTGTCCCGCCCCAAGGTAAAGAACCTCGCCTTTGGATCCGGTCCGCATTTTTGCGCAGGAAGCTGGGTCGCGCGCACGCTGGTCGGCGGCATTGCCGGCCCCCGGATTTTTTCGCGATTGTCGGCCTTGCGCCTCGTGGATTCCGAAACGGTGCCGGTGCGCGGATGGGTGTTTCGCGGCCCTACCAGTCTTCCTGCCCAGTGGACTGTTTAGGGTTGAGGCGTGATCGCCGCATCCCCTTAAGGAACTAACATCATGAAAACCCGCGCAGCCGTCGCCTTCGAGGCGAGAAAGCCCCTCGAAATCGTGGAACTAGGCCTAGAAGGTCCGAGGTCCGGCGAGGTGCCTGTCGAGATCATGGCGACTGACATTTGCCACACAGATGCCTACACGCTCGATGGCCTCGACAGCGAGGGACTGTTCCCAAGCGTGCTGGGCCATAAGGGTGCCAGTATCGTGTGCGAGGTTAGCATCGAGGCCGAGTATCATGCCAAGTGACCAGGTTATCCCGCTCCATACGCCGGAATGCTGTCAGTGCAAGTCCTGCCTCAGCGCCAAGACAAATCTGTGCAAAGCGAACCGCGCAGCACAGCGCAAGGGCCTGATGCCCGACAACAAGACGCGCTTGATTTACAAGTCGCTGGACAAGGCAAACCAGGTTTTCGACATGATGCATTTCAGTGAAATATTCTGAGCCACCGTGATCTATTGAGCAATATTATCAGATCTATTGTTTCATCGCGGAGCATTTATACTGACATGTAGCCTATCTCGCGCAAGAGGATTAATGATGGTTGATATTGTGATCACTGATCGCGACGGGAGCGAACGCAAGATTGCGGCAGACACTGGTCTTTCGCTCATGGAGGTCATTCGCGATAACGGCTTTGAACAGTTTCTCGCGATGTGCGGCGGAAGTTGTTCTTGCGGGACATGTCACGTCTATCTCTACGCCCCCGAAGGCGCCAGACTAGCCCCGGTCAGCGCGGATGAAGATGATCTTCTCAGCAGCAGCGAACATCGCGCGCCATTATCCCGATTGTCGTGTCAAATCCCGATCACTCAAAGCCTGGACGGCACAATGGTTATCATCGCTCCGGAAGGTTGAGGATTTCAAACCCATAGCTCAACGTAGCCGGCGAGATGGTGCGCGCGGGTCGTGCTTCTCAAAAAACATAGCAAGTCACTCACCCAACCGGCGGACCTTTTTAATGCAAAGATGCACCAGAATTGTAAATTCGATCCTATGAAATAAAATATCAGACAGAAAGCCACGCCAAGGCTGCTGTCTCCGATAAAAATGGACGGCATATTTCTTCGGAATATGTACGGATAAATTGCATTTTTGTTAAACTTGTATCGACGATGGCGGCTACCTTGTCTCCAGAAAAGCAGAATTTATTAAACAATTCTTGAACCCGGCGCATCGTCTCTTGCGAATGGACCGGCGCGCCACGCTTAGCGATATGGGCACGGATGGGTTGACCGCGTGCATGTTCGGAACCTACACGATTTCTCAGCAACGTAAAATAGCGGTCGACAATCGCAGGTGTCCAGAAACCAGCGCAACGCACATTAATGATCCAACGACTCTAATCATAGTGGATGATGAAGAATTCATCGTCCCCGGCTCTTTGCGCCGTCGCAATTCGATCAATAAGCTGCATCGATTTTCACCTCTCATCTGAATGATGATATCGCAGCGGTTTGAACTGCGCCGGGTTTGCCGGAGGCTATTTGGTTTAAGTTACGCAGCCATGGGGACGTCGTCCAGCATGGCGTAGTACAGTTCCTCAGCTTCAGCTGGCGGGATATTGCCGATGGGCTCGAGCAGGCGCCGGTTGTTAAACCAGTCCACCCATTCGAGCGTGGCATATTCCACGGCTTCAAAGGACCGCCATGGTCCTCGCCGATGTATCACCTCGGCCTTATAAAGGCCGTTGATCGTCTCAGCCAAAGCATTGTCATAGCTGTCGCCGACGCTGCCAACCGATGGCTCGATCCCGGCTTCGGCAAGCCGCTCCGAGTATCGGATCGACACGTATTGCGATCCGCGGTCGCTGTGATGGATGAGACCACCCCGATGGACAGGACGTCGTTCGTGGATAGCCTGTTCCAGTGCGTCCAGCACGAAGCCGGCATGCGCAGTCCTGCTGACCCGCCAGCCCACAATGTAGCGAGCATAGACATCGATCACGAAGGCGACATAAACGAAGCCCGCCCACGTCGCGACGTAGGTGAAGTCCGACACCCAGAGCATGTTCGGCGCCGGTGCATGGAACTGCCGGTTCACATGATCGAGCGGGCACGGAGCAGCCTTGTTGCTGATCGTGGTGCGCACGGGCTTGCCCCGGATCACCCCCTGTAAACCCAGATCGCGCATCAGACGCGCGATAGTACAACGGTCAACAGCAAAGCCCTCGCGGTTCATCTGCCGCCAGACCTTGCGCACGCCGTACACCCCGAAATTCTCGGCAAAGACCCGGACCACCTCTGGCTTCAGATCCTGATCGCGCCGGACACGATCTGACAGTCGCTCCGGATCACGTCGCTGTGCGACGCGCTCATGATAGGTGGATGGGGCAATTGGCAGAACCCTGCAAATCGGCTCGACCCCATATTCAGCGCGATGCTCGTCTATGAAGGCCGTCATCGTTTGAACGGGCGGTCGAGCTCCGCCTGGGCAAAATATGCGCTCGCCTTCCGTAATATCTCGTTGGCCTGGCGCAACTCCCGGTTCTCACGCTCCAGCGCCTTCAGGCGATCAGCCATGTCGGTAGGCACGCCAGCGCGCTTGCCGCTGTCCATCTCCGCCTTCTTTACCCACTCGTTCAGCGTGTGCGCCGAGCACCCGATCTTCTCGGCGATAGAAATCATCGCCGCCCAGCGAGAGGGATGATCTGCTTCGTGATCCAGCACCATGCGCACCGCCCGTGTGCGAACCTCAGGTGCAAACTAGTTCGTCGTTTTGCTCATATCGGCTCCACTTACTCAGAAGTTGGAGCCTCCGGCAAACCCGGCGCAGTTCAGTTCGACCACTGAAAAGAGCGCCAAATGTGATTGCCAGTTGGCAGGGGTGCACTATCGATCCCGCTCGCTTTTCGTGCAGGGCCCTTCCTTTAGCCCTTAAAAACTCGCAACGGTTTTAAACCCTAAGATGGCGACAGCTGATCGGCGGCTGTTGCCGCCAGGATTGAGCGTAAGCTGCACGTTGGGGCGCATGACGACACCCGGCAGCACGCTGAACCCATAATAAAGTTCCGCCGTATATTCGCTCTGCCGGATCGGTGCTGTCGATAGCCCGTCTGCTCGCAACTGTCTCTGCAGGTCGGTCAGCCGGTCATTCAGGCGCCCCTTACCAATGGCGAAGGCGACTTCATCCTTTGGACGTCCCGCAAATGGTCCGCTGTAATGGAGGCCGACCACGAATTTGCTTTCGACGGTTGCCGTGCCCTGGCTAGCCCAGATGCCGTTGAAAAAGGCGGTCAGACCATGGGATCCATCAGTGCGGGGCGCGACGATCTGCTGTCGAATATTGCCGAACACCGCCCACTGACTGGTACGCATCAGCGCTGGTCGCCCCGTCCTGCTGCGGATGCCGCCATCGACGTCTCGAATTAAATCGGGCTGGGGCGCGTTGCTGTAGAGAAAGCCAATCTTGTAAGTGCCGACCAGTCGCCCGAACAGCTTGGGGCTGTAGCCTATTTCGCTCGGCAGAAGGACGCCCGTGCCACTGTTGAAGCCCAGATAAAAGCCACCGCCGTTCACATCGATATTGCGCGGATTGACCTGATAAACGCCGGTTTGAACATAGAGATCCGGCCTTATGTCATAGCGAAGACGCGCCGCCCATGTGCTGACGGGATAATTATACCAATATTGGGGAAGTACCTGACCTGTTCCAGCCGCGCAAAAATACAGGCTTTCAAAATCGCAGCGGGCGGAATGGAAATCCTCGCCCGTGCCCATGCGACCCAGCTTCAGATCGAGAGAGCCGATATTTACGCGATACCAAGCCTGCGTCAGCCGCCAGATGCGGCCCCGTCCCCATGCTTCCTGTGAAAATTGCAGCAGTCCAAGGCCCGCTTCATCATCCAGGCGCGGTCCGCTGCGCTTTGTGACGGTGAACTGGAACGTGCCGGGTACGACATGGGTCAGCTTTTTAAGATCGGCGGTAAAGCCCAGCGCCAACTGCGTGATGTTGGTGGCATCGCGCGATGTGCCGCCCGAAAGATTGGCGGCAAATTCACTGGCATATTGGATATTGGGCGTGATCCCGTGGCGTGCCAGGGCCGAACGGATACCAACCCAATCACCCAGAAGATGCGGATCGGCGGGAGGGGCTGGCGGAGGCGGAGGCATCGCCTCCGCAGGCGGACCATTCCGTTGCTCGACAGCCTTTGCACTGTCAGGACGCACGGCTTCACCGGCCGGCAAGGCGATCAGCGCCGCCGCCATCATAATGATCATCATTTTTCTCGGAAGGCTATAAGGCCGCACATAGGCGGCCATTGCTGCGCTACAGGCTGTAGATAACGACGGGGCTTTGCCGACTATCTGACGGAAGAGAACATTGACGTCTGATGGGTGCTTGGGTCATCTGCTCTCCTCCAGGCCATATCTGCCCTTTAATGGGTGGCACCGCTTGAGAGTGCCCAGTCAACCAGCCCATCGCGCCCGGTGCAGCGGACAGGAAAAGCTGGCTGACCATTTGATAATAAACATTGCTGCTGTGTAAATCTTCGTGCCAAGCACCCCATATTCCTGTCAGTGGCCATAAAATCTTGTGCGATACTCCGAAAATAGGCGCGCGCGCTTCATGATGTTTTCGGGACCGAAACCATCATTTGCAGCGCGAGATAAAGGCGGACGCAATCCTCTGTGACCGATAGATCGACGCAGCACAGGTCCTGAATGCGCTGCAAGCGGTAATCCAGGCTGTTGCGGTGGATGTTCAGTATCTTTGCGGTGGCGGCTGGCTTCATGCCCACGCTGAACCACGCCTGCAGCGTCTTGAGCAATTGCTGCCCCCGCCGCTCGCCCTGGGACAAAGCATGCAGGGGCTTGAGCAATTCCTGCGCGCGCCAATCCTGCCGCAATTCGTCCACCAGCACGGGGAGCATGTAATCTTGATAGCAATAGAGCGTGTCTGCCGCGCACCGGACCCTGCCCACCCGCATGGTCGTGCGCGCAATCTCGTACGAGCGCTGTAGTCCGTTCTCTTCCGGGAAAAATTGTCCCAGCGCCAGCCGGAACTGGAGGGGGCTGCTGTCCTTCATCCGTCCCAGAAGATGTTGGGCGCGGCGACGCTGTTCGTCCACATCCCACAATCCGCGATGGTCGAGCGCAGGCTTCAATACGACGATCTCATTCAGCGATGTCGCCGCGATAAGGTTGCCGCGTTCGGGCGTTGCCAATAGCGTGTGCAGCCGTTGCAGTTCCACCAGCATCGCATCCAGCGCCAGCGATCCGCCATCCACTTCTATCACTGCTGCCACACGCGGCAGATCGAGCGCTATGCCCAGCCTTTTGGCCCATCCAGTGACCGCTGACGTTGGCCCGCCTTCACGGATCAGGCCCAGCGTCACTTCTTCGCGCAGACGGGCGTCGCGCGCCAGCAGGCGGAGGAGTTCCGCCTGCTCAAGCATGGTTTCCGCCGCCATCCGAACCAGTTCGGCCTGCTGATGGATCGCCCGCGGATCGCCGGTCAGCCCGACGCAGCCCACGATACGGCCATCCGCGATCAGTGGCAGGTTCACGCCCGGTCGCACGCCCATCAACTGCGCTGCCATGCCTTCGTCGATATCGACCCGCCCCTGTTTCGACAGGACCAGGAGCGCGCCATCATGCATATGTCCAATGCGGTCGCGGTCTCCGCTGGCGATGATTGTGCCGTTCTGGTCCATCACATTTACATTGCCGTCGATGATCTTCATCGATCGATCGACAATGGATTGGGCAAGGATGCGGTCAAGCTTCAGCATGGGCGCTTATAGCACGACCGGATGGTGACTGGACAGAAGGTGCCGTCACGCCGCGCGCGGTTGCGCCGTCACACCCTCGATCCGAGCGATCCGCAGCAGGTTGGTGGTGCCCGGTCTGCCAAAAGGTTCGCCGGCGGTAATCACCAGTTGCGCGCCATCGTCGCCCAGATCGAGCGCACGTGCCTGGATCATGGCTTCACAGACCATGTCGGCGACATTGCGGACATCCTGGCTCACCACCGCATGGACGCCATAGGCCATGGCCATGCGCCGCGACGTGGCGACTGATGGCGTCAGGCACAGGATCGGCGCGGCGGGGCGCTCGCGCGCCGCCCGCAGAGCAGTGGCGCCGGATGAGGTGTAGGTTACGATCGCGGCGGCATCGACCGTTTCCGACACCTGCCGCGCAGCAGCGGCGATAGCGTCAGCCGACGTTTCGTCCGGCTTGGCATGCTGGTTGTCCAGCATCGTGCGATACATTGGGTCGCTTTCCACCTTGCGCGCGATCCGGTCCATGATGGCGACTGATTCCAGTGGATAGGCGCCAGATGCGGTTTCCGCCGACAGCATGATCGCGTCTGCGCCATCGAAAATCGCCGTCGCCACGTCGGATGCTTCCGCGCGGGTGGGCGCGGGAGCCGTAACCATGGATTCCAGCATCTGTGTCGCCACGATCACCGGCTTGCCCGCACGTCGGGCCGACAGGATGATGCGCTTCTGGATTGAGGGAACATCCTCCGGCGGGACTTCGACGCCCAAATCTCCACGCGCCACCATAACGCCGTCGGATAAAGCGACGATGGCGTCCAGATGCTCGATCGCCTGCGGCTTTTCCATCTTCGAGAGCAGCGCCGCCCGACCTGCGATCAGCCCGCGGGCTTCTTCCACGTCACTCGGGCGCTGAACGAAGCTGAGTGCGACCCAGTCGACTCCTTGGTCGAGGGCAAAGGCGAGGTCGGCCAGATCCTTGGGCGTCAGCGGCGAAACGGGCAGGACCACGCCGGGTACGTTCACGCCTTTGCGGTCGGACAGGCGGTTGCCACTGACGACGCGGGTATCGGCGTGGTCGGCACTGCACGCGACGACGGTTAGGCGCACTCGACCATCGTCCAGCAACAGGTCCGCACCGGGTTCGAGAGCAGCGAAGATTTCTGCATGCGGCATGCCGACACGGGTGGCGTCACCCGGCGCCATCGACAGATCAAGGCGAAACGCCTGCCCTGGCACCAAGTCGACGCCCCCGGTCGCGAAGGTCGCCAGTCGCAATTTTGGCCCCTGAAGATCGGCCATGATCGCGATAGGCCGTCCGGTATCGCGCTCTATCTCGCGCACCAACTGAATGCGGGCCGCATGGTCGGCGTGACTGCCATGGCTGAAATTCATGCGGAAGACATTGGCCCCGCCGTCATGCAGTGCGCGGATTTTTGCGGGTGTCGAGGTGGCGGGGCCAAGGGTGGCAACGATCTTGGTCTGGCGGAATCGGCTGGGAGCGAGACTGTTCATGACGCGATACTCCGGAAAATGGGAGGCGAGGATGGTAAGGTCAGGCGGCGATATTCAGGCATGTCGAGACCGAGTGCATCTCGCTGCCGATCCTGATGGCGGCGGCTATGTTGCGAGCAGCGACGCGAACATTGGCGGCGGCCTCCGCCAACGCCTGTTCGACCGTGCAGGATTGATGAACGACGCTGAACATCGCATCGATGCCATGGGCGTGGAGCAGATCGGCACCGGTGCCCAGGCATCCGGCGATGCCGATCACCGGCTTGCCGTGCCGTTTGGCGACGCGGGCCACGCCCACCGGCGTCTTGCCGTGGATACTCTGGCTATCGATGCGCCCTTCGCCAGTGATGACCAGATCGGCGTCGGCGACGATCGCGTCCAGCCCTACAGCAGCGGTGACGATGTCGGCGCCGCGACGCAGTCTGGCCCCCAGAAAGGCGACCATCGCTGCTCCGAGCCCGCCTGCTGCGCCACCGCCTGGAAGGTCGGCCACCAACAGCCCCAGATCAGCTTCGATCCTGGCCGCGTAATGCCGTAAATTATCGTCCAGCGTTCGCACCATGACCGGCGACGCGCCCTTTTGCGGGCCGAATATCGCGGATGCCCCGGACGGGCCGACCAATGGATTGTCAACGTCGCAGGCGACCTCGATGTCACATTCGGCCAGGCGAGGATCAAGATCGGACATATCGATCCGGGCAAGCGCTGACAGAGCGCCGCCGCCTATGTCGATCGGTTGACACCCGGCATCCAGCAGTTGGGCACCCAACGCCTGCGCCATGCCTGCGCCGCCATCATTGGTGGCGCTGCCGCCGATACCGATGATAAAATGGCGTGCACCCAAATCCAGCGCCGCCCGGATTAGTTCGCCGACGCCATAGGTGGTTGTCCGCATCGGATCGCGCTGGTCGATGGGCAGCAGCATCAGGCCGCTGGCCGCTGCCATTTCGATCACCGCCGTCTTTTCGTCACCGCTGATGCCAAAAAAAGCATCGACGGGATCACCCAATGGGCCTATGACGGTCTGCTTGACGATCCGGCCCCGGGTGGCGGCGACCAGCGCCTCTACCGTGCCCTCGCCGCCATCTGCAACCGGCACCTTCACATAGTCCCAAGCTGGAAAGACGTCCCGAAACCCTGCCTCGATATGAATGGCGACGTCCAGTGCCGAGAGGCTTTCCTTGAACGAATCCGGAGCTATTACGATTTTCATGGGCTATCCTTGGCGCGTTTTTGGCTATGGAGGGCTTCAGCGATTGGCGATGCTGGCGGGGATGCGAAGCGTTAATAACACGCCAACCGCCAGGGCAATGGCCAGAGTAAACAGCGCCGCCTGCGTGCTGCCTGATGCATCCTTGATCCAGCCGACCAAATAGGGGCTGACGAACCCGGCCAGTTGCCCGGTCGAATTTATGAGGGCGAAACCACCAGCCGCTGCCGCCGCGCTAAGATAGCTGTTGGTAAGCGGCCAGAACATCGGCAAGCCTGTCAGCGCGCCCATCGCCGCCAGCGTCATGCCGAACAGGGACAGGCCAGGATTGCCGGTCGCCGTTGCGGCGATGATCAGACCAGTCAGACCAATGGTCAACGGGATCGTCAGATGCCAGCGCCTTTCCTGCCGCCGATCCGCCGAACGGCCCATCATGATCATGAAGATGACGGCGGCCAGATAAGGGATGGCACTCATCAGGCCGATCATCAGCGGATCGCTCTCGCCGCTGGACTGGATGATCGTAGGCAGCCAGAAATTAATGGCGTAGACGCCACTCTGGATGCAGAAATACAGCAGGCCCAGCATCCAGATCGTCGGATTGCGCAGCACGGCCGAGAAACTGTCGGCGGCCGTTATGGGTTTGGTCTTTTCATCCTGAACGATAGCGTCGTGCAAGGCCCGCTTTTCGCCAGCGTCCAGCCACGGTGCCGCATCAATGCCGTCGCTTAGGACGAACCAGACCGCAACACCCAGCAGCACGGTAGGCAATCCCTGCAATAGGAACAGCCATTGCCATGCAGCAAGCCCACCATGGCCAGCAGCGAAATGGCCAAGTATCCAACCCGAAACAGGGCCGCCCAGCACGCCGGAGACGGGGATAGCGGACATGAAGATGGTCATGACACGGCCATGTTGCGTACGGGGGAACCAGCCCGTCAGGTACAGGACGATACCGGGGAAAAAGCCAGCCTCCGCCGCCCCGGTCAGGAAACGCAGGAGATAGAAGTGTGCGGGTGTCTGCACGAACATCAGCGATGTTGAAAACAGCCCCCATGTCACCATCATAACCGCGACCCAGCGGCGCGCGCCCAGCCGCTGGAGGATCAGATTGCTCGGCACCCCGCAGGCGAGATAGCCGATAAAGAAAATGCCCGCGCCAAGCCCGTAGACGGTCTCGCTCATGCTCAGATCGTCCAGCATCTGCAGCTTGGCAAAGCCCACATTGACCCGGTCGATATAATTGAAAAGGTAGCAGACAAAGAGGAAAGGGATCACGCGCACGGCGATCTTCCTGTAGGTCTGCCTCATATCATCCGATGTGGACATGGGTAAGGCTGCGGCAGTCATGGAGCGCCCTCCTATGGCGTTTCTGGTTCTCGGCTATACGCAGCCCTCCAAGTAAGGAAGGAACGTCGTAGCCACATGCTAGTTGGACAAGCGCCAGAAATCTTTGTGAGGCCGGGGATATTCAGACGAGCACATCCTTTTTTTTCTGGGCAAATGCCAAAAATTAAATGAGATAGGTTAAGCTTGGGCTGATCCGCTCTCGCCAGCACGGTGCGACTGACAGTCAGATTTTGTCGCTCAGTAACCGAACCATGATCGGCTAACCGGCGACAAACAGATGATAGCCGCTATGTCGGGACCTGACGCAACCGATCGTTCACGCGTCCAGGGCGGAATGGCTTGAGTTGGTCGCGACCTGCCCGTTACCGGACAGTCCGGACCTAGGCTCAGGACTCACTGATCAAAGCCAAAAGATGACGGTGGCAGCGACGGCGATTGCCGAGAAGAAGGCGTTGGGGCATCGGTCGTAGCGCGTCGCGACCCGTCGCCAGTCTTTGAGGCGGCCGAACATGATCTCGATGCGGTTGCGCCGTTTGTAGCGGCGCTTGTCGTGTTTGACGGCCTTGTTCCGGGATTTGCGACCGGGGATGCAGGGGGTGATACCCTTTTCCTGCAAAGCATCGCGGAACCAGTCGGCATCGTAGCCGCGATCAGCGAGCAACCATTGGGCTTTGGGAAGTTCGTCCAACAGGGCAGCGGCACCGATATAATCGCTGACCTGCCCTGCGGTCATGAAGAAACTGATCGGACGGCCGTTCGCATCGGTAACGGCATGGAGCCCTTCGACAAGCTCAGGAGAGCCTTGGTGTTCATACCGCCTTTCGTGCGTCCGATCAGGCGTCCCGCGCCGCTTTTTTACCGCAAGGCTGGATGCCGTGCGGTGGGCCTTGAGATAGGTTGCGTCGATCATAACCGTCCTGCGTTCGGAAGCCTGAGGCGCTGCCAGACCTTCCATCATCCGAAGGAAAACGCCCTTGTCACCCCACCGCTTCCAGCGGTTGTAAAGCGTCCCTTCGACAGGCTCAGGACAGGCTTGTGCGGCCCATAGTCCTTTGGTGCATCCCGCCAGCGCAACCCATTCCGATTGACGAAAATGATCCCGCTCAACACCCGGCGATCGTCGACACGCGGTTTGCCATGGCTCTTGGGAAAGTAGGGCTCAAGCCGAGCCATCTGCTCGTCCGTGAGCCAATACAGATCGCTCATCTGCAATCTCCTCGCGGAGCCTGAATCAGATCGAGCCGGTTATATCAATGGGTCCTGACCCTAGCTACATCGCGGCAGGGCCGGACGACATCTACAACTTTCAGTTCGGGGCACCGCGTACATACGGCGTGCGGGTGTCGGTTAACTTCTGATAAGGGAAAGCAAAACCACCGCACCCAGAAAGGTGCGGTGGTTTTGCTTTAAGCCTCGCGTTTATTGCGGGCCTTTTACTTCGGTGGCGAACGGGGTTACAATTCCACCAGTGCCTTGATAACCCTTTCCCTAGGGTCCATCCAGCGTGGCAACGCTTCCGCCAATTCGGTGAGCGTCGCCCGGTGTGTCGCCAGCGCAGCCAGCGGAACTTTCCCCGCACGCATCGCCGTCACAACCGTTTCGAAATCCTCAGCAGTCGCGTTTCGGCTAGCGAGTAATGTTGTCTCGCGTTTGTGAAATTCAGGATCGGAAAAGCGGATATCGGCCGCCACGACCGATACGAGCACATAGGTGCCGCCATGCCCGACCCTTGCAAATCCAGCTTCTATCGCCGCAGGGCTTCCCGTTGCGTCGATTACCACATCATAAAAATCGCCATCGGTCAGTCTGGACAATTCCGCATCGGCCTCTTCACGTGCGACGACAATATGTTCTACCCCGACTGCATCGCGGCACGTGTCCAGCCGGTCCTGACGCGCATCGATCGCCGTCACCATACCCCCAGCCGCCTTGGCAAAGATCGCCGCCGCAATTCCAATCGGCCCAGCGCCTACTACCAGCGTTTTTCGTCCGACTGTGATGTTCGCGCGCCGGACCGCATGCGCGCCGATCGCCAGAAACTCGATCATAGCAGCTGCGTCCAGGTCGATGCCCTCGGCCTTCACCACGAACCTGTGCGGAACCGTGATATATTCAGCCAAAGCGCCATCACGGTGCACGCCCAAAACCTCTATCCGTGTGCAACAATTGGTCTTGCCCTTCGCGCAGGCGATGCATGTGCCACAAGACATATAGGGCATGACATAGACCTGATCGCCGGGCGATAGCCCCGCCCCTTCATCGACCTCTGCAACCTCGCCCGACACTTCGTGGCCCATCACGCGAGGATACTCCAGAAAGGGCTGTACCCCACGATAGATATGCATATCTGTGCCGCACATTCCTACGCGCCGGACGCGGATCAGCACTTCGCCCGGTTGGCGCATCGGTCTCTCGCGCTGGATCATATCCAACTGGCCCGGTCGGGTACACACGACGACATTCATCTTCATTGTTCAATGTCCTGTGAAAGGTTTGATATCCGACGCCATGTCGCCGGAACGGGATAGGCTGGAGAACGCGAACAGCGCGATGATCGCAAAGCAGGCGGCAGGAACCAGCATCGCCAGATGAATGCTCGTAACCGTCGACACAGCGCCCATGATCGGCGTCAGCACCGCGCCGCCGATGATTGCCATCACAACAAGCGACGAACCGGTCTGGGTGTATTCCCCCAATCCCTTTACGCTCATGGCAAAGATGGTGGGGAACATGATCGACATGAAGAAGCTGATTGCGGTCAGCGCCAGCAACCCTGGCAACCCGGTTGTCACGACTGCCAGCAGCACCAATGCGACATTGATGACGGCGTAGATCATCATCAGCCTGGCTGGATTGACCCGGCTCATCAGCGCCACACCCACGAACCGCCCGATCAGGAACAATATCGTGGCCGCGATCACCCAGTCGGCGGCCGCCCGCTCGCCAATCCCGATCGCTTCCTGCGCATAGCGGATGGTATAGCTCCACACTCCCACCTGCGCGCCGACGTAGAAGAACTGTGCCGCGACGCCCAGCATGAAGTGTCGACGGCAGAACAGCCCGGCGATCGACTCCCGCCAGCCGATTGCCCTACCCTCCAGTGGCTGGGGGCTTTCAGCCTGTACCGGGAAACGCGTCAGCGCAACGATGATCGCCCACACCAGCACGAACAGGCCAATGGCGATATAGGGCCCCTGCGCTGCCTGCGCTTCACTGGCGTAGAATGCCGTGCGCTGCGCGGCCGTCATCGACGCCAGCGTTTCATCGGAATGTTCGATGCCAGACAGGATCAGATATTTGCCGATCAACAGGCCCGTTACCGATCCTACCGGGTTGAAAGCCTGCGCCAGCGTCAAGCGCCTTTCGCTGTCTTTGGGATCGCCCAGTACCGTGATGAGCGGGTTTGCCGATGTCTCAAGGAAGGCCAGGCCCGCAGCGATCACGAACAGCGCGAACAGAAACAGGCCATAGGCCTGCATCTGCGCAGCAGGATAGAAAAGCAGCGCTCCTGCGCCATAGAGGATCAAGCCCAGCACTACCGCTGCCTTATATCCATAGCGCCGCATCATCAGTCCGGCGGGCAGGGCCAGCAGGAAATAGCCCATGTAGAAGGCCGACTGTACGAACCCGGTTTCCAGGTCGGTCAGGATGAACGCCTTCTTGAACTGCTTGATCAAGATGTCGTTCAGATTGTTGGCCATGCCCCACAGGAAAAACAAGCTTGTGATCAGCATCAGGGGCAGGAGGGCGGAACGGGCGCGTGTCATCCTCTATTTCCTTCAGCCGATCGCACGATCAAGATCCGTGTAGCCGCCATCCGGTATGATCCATTGCGCGGTCGTATGCGAGGATCGTTCCGACAGCAGGAACACCACGCTATCGGCGATCTCCCGGTCGGTGGTCATGCGTCGTCCCAGCGGAATGCGCGCAACGATGTCTTCCAGTTTCGCGTCCGGCTCAGGGAAGGTGGCGATCCAGCTGCGATAAAGCGGGGTCATCACTTCGGCCGGCAGCACAGCGTTGACGCGCACGCCATCCTTCACCAACGAGGCGGCCCATTCGCGGGTCAGGCCCAACTGCGCGGCCTTGGCGGCAACATAGCCGCTAGTGTCGCCCTGTCCGGTCAGCGCGGTTTTGGACGATATGTTGACGATCGAACCTCGGCTGGCCTTCAGGTGCGGTAAGCTATGGTGAGCCATAGCGTAATAATGACCCAGATTGGCGGTCACGGACGCCACGAACGCCGCCGTCCCTGCTTCCAGCCCGACGCTGTCGTTGCGCCCGGCATTGTTGACCAGCCCATAAATGCCGTGCCCGGCAGATATGATCTGCCTTACCGCTTGGGCGCAGGCGTCATCGTCGGTCATTTCTGTCTGTATGAAGATCGTTCCGGGCTGAAGCGCGCGGATTGTCGCCTCGAACTTCGGGTCAAGCGCACTGCGCCCAAGGATAGCGGGGATCGCGCCCTCCTCGGCCAGCACCATCGAAATCGCGCCGCCTATGCCTGCGCCGACGCCGGTGATAATGACAAGTTTGTTTTCAAGGCCCAGCTTCACAAGCGGCTCCCATCATCGACGGACATCGGCTGTTGTATTTCAGGAGCGTCGCCGATCATCAGCGGCGGCTTATTTGTGCCATTGCCCCAGTGCATCGCTGCCATCCCCTATTTCAGGAGCTTCAGGTCGATAGCATCTGCCATCGCCCGGAAGCCTGCATCATTGGGGTGGAGATGATCACCCCCGTCGAACGCGGCGGCTATGTGAGCGGCGTCGCTTTTGTCGGCGAGAGCCTTGTCGAAATCGATGAAGCCGTCACCTTGCCCGCTCGTCCTGATCCAAAGGTTTACGGCTTGCCGCACCTGCTCGCCCTCTTCGCTCCAATAGCCAGCGCCCTTATAGGGCAGGATAGTCGCCAATATGGCTTTGACGCCGTGCCCGTGAGCGCGTGTAATCAACTGCCGTATCGCAGCGGTCAGGACTTGGGCCGTCGGCAACGGCAGCTTGTCCCGCGTGGCCGTTCCGATATCGTTGACCCCTTCCATAATAATCACATGACTGACGCCCGGTACTGCCAGAACATCCCGATCGAAGCGGGCCAGAGCATTCAGTCCGGTTCCATCCGCCAGCAGCCGATTGCCGCCCAGACCCAGGTTGGCGACCCCCGGTCTCTTGCCGCCCGCTTGAAGTTTTTGCGCGAGCAGATCGGGCCACCGCTGATCTGAATCGATCGATGCGAGCGCGCCGTCCGTGATGGAATCTCCGAACGTGACGATGGTGTTTACCGCACGACGGTTTTCCACTTCCACGCCGGAAATGACTAGCCGCTGCATGAAAGGCGCGCTCGCTTCCATGGAAGGAGCAGAGGTCTGATCGCCCGGCGCGATCCACGCCGTCGATGCTGCGTGGCTGTGGATCGTCGGCCGGACAACGGGCTCACGAAAGTGAAGGCTGATGGCCAGTCTCGACAGGCGTTGAACGGCTAAGGCAACCGGGTCGCTTATCATGGGGGCATGCCCGGGGATTTGCACATCGGCACGTCCATCGAAGGTGACGACGCGATCACTTCCAGGTACGATCCGACCGGCAGCGTCTGCATAGGCGATACGCACTGAATCCAGCCTCAAAGCGGTATCGGACATTTCGTTCGACAGGCGAATGCGAACCTGCTTGCCACCACTGCTGATGCGCACGACCTGCCGTATCGTCCGATCGGTCAGGTCCGGTATGGGCCGGCTATTTCCCGAAAGCGGCGCCTGGGGCGCGGCTGCCCAACTACCTGCCCAATATTGGGCGTGGGACGGTTCAGCCTGAAGGGCTGCAACGCAGCCGAGCAAGAGAGCGGCCTTGCCGCATAGCCCCTTCCACCATGCGACGGACTTCACGACCCTGCTCGCTTGTCTATGTCTGCCAAGTCGCGATCCATCGCCGCGCCGTCGAACGGTACGACGATGACCTTGCTGCCATGCCCATCATTACCTTGTTGCTGTTCCTTGACGATATCGACCACGGCGAAGGTCAGCGCAGTGACATGGCCTTTCTCGATCAGGACGCCGGGCCGCTCGAGCTTGTACCAGTTGTTGACCGTGCCATTTGTGTAGCGAATGAAATCGGCGCCCGGTTCGTAGGCAAGCCCTTGGACCTTCCAGCCGACAACCCCATCGCGCGAAATCAGGTGATAGGCCCGCCGGTCGCGCCAGTGGTTGACCAGGACATGATACCAGCCGCCACTGTACCAGACTGCCGGGTCTTCATACGCTCGCATGTCATTCTGCGGCAGGCCGGGCAAGTTACGGTAGATGCTGTCGCCCATGACTGCATAGGGACCAAGGATGCCGTTGGAGCTGATCAGGATCTGCCCCGACCGCTGAATGATCTCGAATTTTCCATCAGGCCGCGCGATGATGCCGACATTCGACGCTTTCCAAGGCTTCAGCTGCGTTGATTCCTGCGTGTCGCCGGGCGTCTTGAGAGACTTGTAGCGGCTCTGGTCGACCGTGATGCTCCCAAGGCGCTTCCAGGGACCATCAATCGAGTCCGATGTAAAAACATCGCCGTTACGCGTTTCGCTGACGACGATTGCGTACTGCCCGGCTGGCAAGCGAAGCGCGGTCACATTATGACCAAGACCGCCCTGATCGTCCGGCCACGTCAGCCCCATGTCGCGATAGGGACCGGTCGCGGCGTCGCTTATGGCCCGCACGGCCAGAGATTTTTTCCAAGCGTCATGGCCCAGCGCCTGATCCCATCGGCTGGCGAACATGCGATACTTGCCATCCGCCCCTCTTAAGATCTGGCCGTCCCAATAATTCCATTCTGTAAGGGAGGCATCTTCAAGGCCGTTGCGGGTATCTCGCGGCCCGACATCTTTGGCGCCCCAAACCGTCTTAGAAAGGCGTCCTTTGACAGGGGTCGGCTTGAAATAATCGATGAAAGCTTTCGGGCCAATTATGGGCACCTCGGCTGGCTTTGTCTGAGCCGGGTCGCTTGCCTGCCCATAAGCGTGCGAATGCAGCGCGACCGCAATGCTCATCACCGCGGAAATCGACAGGAGGGCAAAGAGCTTTGGACTGCTGCGCATTGCCAACATCGTCATTCTTCCTTCGTTTTGGACCGCAACAGGGCTTGTTGATGTCATTGCAGGCCAGCAAAAAAGGGCGCCGCGCCGGTGCGCAGACCGGTGCGACGCCAGGGGAGCATCAAAATTTGAACGACGCGCCGACCGTGACAGTACGTCCGATCCGCGTTTCGAAAAGAGGATCCTGACGCTGGGAGTCGATAAATAGGGTGTTCCGCTCATCCGTCAGATTTTGCGCCTCCACCGTAAACTGGATGCGATCGGTAAGCTGATATGATGCCGACGCATCGACATACACATTGCTTTTGTTACCGATGATATCGCTGTCCGGCCCGCCTGACGGGATCGCGCGAATATAGGGTCCGCGATAGGATAGGGTTCCGCGAATACTGAATTTGGAATCTTCATAATATAGCGTGCCGCTCGCCGCATTTTTCGACAGGCCAAGCAGGTCGTTGACGGTGGTTTGGGTCGGCACGCCACCGCTACTATTTAGGAAATAGGTGATCTTCGACTGGACGCGGGTATAGTTGGCCAGAAGCCCCAGGTTAGACAGAAAACCCGGCAGGAATTTGAACGGCTGCTGATAGTTGATTTCGAATCCGTCCAACGGACCGCCAGGTGTGTTGACGACTTGGCTGACCGTAAAGATATCCGAGGGTGAGGAAGGCGAGCCGTCCAGCAGCGACGCGGGCAATCCGGTGTCGGAGTAAACCACAGAATTGTTCAGCACCTGGATGTAGGAAGAAATATCTTTACGGAAATAACCGACCGACAACAGAGCGCCTGACGCGAAATACCACTCCAACGACGCATCGTAAGTACTTGAACGGATCGGCTTGAGCAGGGCGTTGCCATTGCTGATCGTGCGGGTCGTGGTGTTGACCGAGCCGCCCGGCGTCAGGTTTGACAGTTCGGGCCGGGACAGCACATCGGCCGCCGCCAGGCGCAGGATTAGCTTGTCGCTGAATTCCATGGCGATGTTGACCGAAGGCAGCCAGTCTTCATAGCTGCGCCTGATCGTGACCTCTCGCCCGGTCTGCGGAAACGGCGATCCTGCCGGTGTTGCTATTGGGATGTATCCGATCGATCGCTGCGCGGTGCGCACATAGCGCAGACCAGCATTGCCGCGGATAACGAATGGCAGCAGATCACCGGTATCGAACTCCGCCTGGCCATAGCCTACGGAAATCCTTTCGCGAATGGCGCTGTTGTCGTTGACGACACCGCATTCCACCGAGCAATCGGCGAAGATACCCTGCCGCGCCTCTGTATCGAACAGATCATTGAACTTGTCATAGTCGACAGCGACCCAACTGGATGGAACGCCAGCGCCCAGCCCTTTGCCAAAGCCGGTGATCTGGCGGGTGACGTCCGCCAATGATTTTCCGGCCGGGAAAGCCGGAACGGCGATGTTGTTGGCGGCCGTGCGTGAGAAGCTTACGACCCTGAAGTCCGTCTCACGAAACTGGCCACCGAAGCGAAGCTTGAAGCCTTCAGCGACTGACCAAAGTCCATTCAGTTCTGCCGTGCCGTTGTCGATCTTCGACCGCAGGCGGCGGGTTACGACCGTCCCGCGCACGGTTCCGTCCGCCGCTGTTCCGGTAAATGCAAAGGCAGCGGGATTGGTTATGTCGAATCCGAAATCGATCAGCGGAATATTGCCGCGATCGCGGAAATCATAGGAAAAGCCATTCTGATTGATCGCGTCGATATTCACGGTCGTGCGAATGGGGTTGTTAAAAATCGAGCTCGATTTGCCAACCAATCCGTAGATTTTGAACGCGTCGCTGAATTCATGTTCCAAATTCAGCGTCAACTGTTTGAAGGTGGACTTGAACCGGTCCGTCTGATTTTCTGACCGAACATCGACGCCATTGAACTTGCCATATTCCAGCGTGCCGTCCCGCGTCACCGATGCGTCAACGATCGACGTCATGGGCTTCCCGTTGTTCGTCAGGTTACGACCGAAGGAGAGCCCCGAAATAAAGTTGTCGCGCCGTTCGACATCGAAAATCGCAAGTAATCCGTCGAGCGAAATGCGTGTCCCATCGCGTGGCTCCCATTGCAACGATGCCGTGGCGCCAAGGCGATCATAATCCTGTTCCGAATTGACGTAGCGTGGGATTCGCGGATGATAGGTACCCCCTCCTGCAACGCCGGGCGCCGATCCACCCGCGATGCCCGGGCGGCTGAAGACTGCATTATATGCCGATGCTACGGACGTGCGGGGGACACCTGTTCCGCAATTGGCAGCGGTAACGCCTTTGGCGGCGTTGTTGGCCGGCACCTGCGGCGAACCGCCAAGCGGCGAGCAGAAGCCGCCATCATCCGACGCGCGCAGGATGTTGACCCCGGAATAGCCCATTTCCCGCGTCCGCCGCCTTGTGTATGCAACCGAGCCCAGCACGCCCAATCGACCGTCTGCGAACTTTTTGGAAACCAACATGGATGCGCGCGGATCGACTTCGTCGCGGATCTCGTTCCAGCTTCCCTGGACGCGCGCTGTTAGGACAAAATCCTGATTATAGTCCAGCGGACCAGCGGTCTTCAGGTCGACCGTCGCGCCCAGTGATCCTTCTTCGATATCCGCTGCCGACGTCTTGCGAACCGTAAGCGCGCTAAAAAGTTCAGACGCGAAGACGTTGAAATCGAAGCTTCGGCCGCGATTGCCCGCACCATAGATGTCCGAGCTGCCCGTCTGCGAACTGCCTTCCATGCCGTTCAGACGGACCTTGGTAAAGGCTGCTCCAAGACCACGGACGGAAATATTCTTGCCCTCGCCTCCATCGCCCCGAGCCAGCGCCACGCCCGGCACGCGCTGCATGGATTCAGCCAGATTGGAATCTGGAAATTTCCCGATATCCTCCGCCAAAATCGTGTCGATGACACCCGCATCCTCCCGTTTGGCGGTCAGAGCTTTAGTCAGGCTTGAGCGAAAGCCTGTGACGACGATGTTAGCGGCGGGAACGTCTGCGCCTTGCGAAGCGGGCAGATCGACCGACTGGCCAAAAGCCAGGCTACTCCACGCGATGCAGACCAGGGCCGTTCCACACTTAACCGTCGAAGCCTTGGATATGCTGCTCTTTCCCATGATTTACCCTCCCCAAATGGCCGCCGATAATCCGGTCTTCCAAAATCAGTGGTTTTATATATGCGATTACATTCTCACATACGTCAACGGCTAAATGCCACTTTGGGGAAAAATGCACCGCTATGTGGAGCGGCGCGCAAGTTGTGTGATGCAAGAGGAAGGTCTAGTCGGATGCGAAACGGAGAGGATGACCGATGAATCGAACGGGTCTGAAGGGAACTTATAACGCGCCAGCGCTCGAAAAATCATTTGAGATCATGGAGTTATTAAGCAAAAATGCTGGCGGATTGTTACTCAGCGATATTGCTGCAAAGCTCGAGCGATCGGTAGGTGAGCTTTTTCGGATCGTGATCGTGATGGAAAAACATGGCTATCTGCAGAAGTCGGAGATTACCGACAAATACGCGATTTCTTATAAATTGCTGGAGATTGCGTTCGGCGGAACGCCATCCCAAAACATTTCTGCGGCAGCGATCCCTCAGATGGAAATGTTGAGCGAAGCGATCGGACAATCCTGCCATCTTGTGGTGGCAAATGGCGGGCAAGGGCTCGTCATCGCGCGCCAGGAAAATCCCGGCACCCGTGGCTTCACCTTGAAGCTTGGCGCGGCGATCGATCTGCTGCGTAGTTGCTCAGGACATGTTCTGCTTGCCTTCTCGCCTCCCGCGCGAACCGAACGCATTATCGCTCAGGCAACCATAAACCGATCAGATCTTGATACCCGGAAATTATCGGACGATCTGGTGAAAGTTCGCGAACAGGGTTTTGATTGTCGAAAGAGCCCTATTACCTTCGGCGTCACCGACATCAGCTTTCCGATTTTTGGATTCGATGGTGATATCCTCGCCGCGTTGACGGTTCCATTCCTCGAATTGGTCGACGGCTCCCAGAAGCTTGGCATGGATGAGTCGAGACAACTTCTGGCTGAAGCAACCTATACCATCTCCGACACACTCGGCTTCAACAAGAGCTCATCTCGCACATAGTCTCCCCATGTGGAGCTTGTGCGTAGGTGGCTATTGATCATTTCCGATCGTGGCCTGTCAGTCGTTGGAGTGATTGGCCAAGGACGTCCGCGGAAAATTCTGCCAAGAGCGTAGTCAAAAACGATAGCTTGCGGTCAAAAATCCGGAAGGTGCCGATTTGCGTTCAATTTGGGGGCTGTTTCTCACTACTCCTAACAGCGTTGTGTAGGTGGTAGTCGCGGTTAGAGTGATGTTCGTTGTCAACCGATAGGCTGCGGTGGCACCAGCCGACAGATCCTTAAACCCGCTGCCAGTCGAGAATTGCGGAAGGCCACTGGCGACCGATTCCGCGAGAGTTATCCCAAAATAGCGCTCGTTGTGCTTGGCATCAGCCCAGGTGACGCCAACCGCCGGCGTCAAAGAAACCTTCGATGACACAGGGATGGGGTAGGATATGCTGGCATCCGCGATGGCCCCCTCCGTTCCACCTGAAATGCCTTTCGTCACCCCAATCGTGGTCATGAAACCTCCAGTTCGCAGGTTGGTAAAGAGACGAGCGCCAACGCCATCTTTCAGGCGCTCGATACCGACTGGAACGTCGCGACGACGGTAACCCTGGATAAAAACCACGCTGGCTCCTACTGTAATCATCCCGGTATTGATCGGCGCAATGCCGATGCCATTACGCAAGTTGGCGACAAACCAACCCTTCTTGATGTCGATCACCGGCATGGGGAGGATACGGTTCTTGTCGGCCCCCTGATAGGCCGGGATCACAACAGCGCCGACCCCCAGTACAACGCGATCACTATCTTGAGCATTGGCCGCGGAGGCTGTGAGAACTATAGCGGCAGTCGCCATAAAACTTGCAATTCCTGGATAATAGGGGCGCAGGCGGCGATGGATCGTCGCGAAGCTCGTCATGATTTTTAACTCCGGTACGTATGTTGGATGGATTGGCTATTTGTAACGAGGCGTGAGATGAGGCAGCGCTTCACTGACGGCAAGTCTTGCTGTTCCGGCGCAGCAGCGTCAGAAGCTGCCCAATCACGCCGCCAGAACATTGCAGTTCAGGACACATCAGCCGTCGCCCATCAATTGGAGCTGCCTGGATGCGCAAATGATCTGCCACGTTCCCCTGCCGCCCAAGCGCGGGCCACATGACGCTCGTCGCTTTTGAAGGACGCCCGACAGGCATCGCTACGAACCAAAATGCCAAAGCCATTGCCACCTATGAGCGCCCTCAGTTAAGATACATATCGTATCCTATAGAATGGCGAATCGGTCAATAAGAATCGGACTGCACCTTAAATGCATTCGGTCGAAGATTCTGCTCGTGCTACGGGCAAAAATATTTCGTCGATGATTTCCTCGATCGCACTATCATCTACGCGTCTTTGCGTGAGGATTCCTTCCAGAAGTACAAGGCTCGTTGGCAATTGCAGCATGCGTGGCGTCAGCTGCTCGACGCGCAGTTCGCCACGCATAACAGCTCGCTCAATGACAGGCTGAAGCGGATGATCCTGGAAACGCCTATCGGTCCAGCTTGTCTTTTCAGCCGCCATGTCTTCGCTCATATCGAACATCAACCGCATCAATCTAGGCGGCGCGCGGTCAGCAAATCGACGTAGAAGCTGTTTTAGCTCGTCCCGGACATTGCCAAGATCAGGGACGATGATCGGATTATTATCAAGATGGTAACGAATGGCCGCCGTCGCCAGCTTGAGTCGGCTGTCCCAGCGACGATATAGCACCGGTCTGCTTGTTTGGGCCCGGCGAGCGACGGCCTCGAAGGTAAAATCGCCATACCCCTGTTGCTCCAATTCGCTCCAGGCAGCATCTAGTAACGCTTCCTCCAATGCAGCGCCCCGCCTGCGCTTAGCTGTGTCTTCACTCATCAAATGCCTAATCACCTAAAATCTTGTTTAAAAGCCTCATCCAGAGCGCTGAAGAAAGACGGCGGCCTATATGAGAGCAACTGCTTTTCCGAATCATGCATCATCATACGATGCTAATCCATCAGTCACCGCAACCAAATGCTGTCTGAGATAGGCATGGTCTGCAACCCTGTTACATGGTTTTTGATCAGCGTCATTTCTTTGATATGGCGCTTCACGGAAGCATCTCACATAGCTATGTGCGCTGAGGAATGCGGGCTGGCGAGATATACGCACAGACTGAAACAGCTTCCGCTATCAACAATATTATATATGTTGGAACCATAGAGCAATATATGGGATCTGATAAATGAAGAGTTATCGCAGAAATGGCGCGAGTCAACGGCCATTCCCGCTGAAGCCTGGAAGGATTATGCCCCTTGGCCTAGGTCGCGTTGACAAAGTGTGGCAGCCATTTGCGGATGGCGGCGAGGTTCAGGAAGCTTGCGAAGGATAAGGCGGTTTTGTCGTAACGGGTTGCGACACGGCGGAACTGCTTGAGTTGCCCGAACATGCGCTCGATGCGGTTGCGGTCACGATAGCGGCGGAAGTCGCAGGGAATGGATTCACGACGATTGGCCTTGGGCGGGATGATCGGCAGGATGCCGTGCATCAGCAGATTTTCGCGGACAGCATCGCCGTCATAGCCCTTGTCTGCCAGCAGCGCCTTGGGCTTGGCGACAGGGATCGCCATCAAGGCATCGACAGCGCCATAGTCGGACGCTTCACCACCGGTCAGGATGAAGCCGAGAGGGCGTCCCTGATTGTCACAGCGGGCGTGGACCTTGCACGTAAAGCCGCCGCGTGATCGACCAAGAGCCTGCGCACAAGCCCCCCTTTTCCGCCCACTGCCGATACATGGCCGCGAACTATGGTGCTGTCGATCATATGCTGCCAGTCGTCGGTCAGCCCCAATTCCACCAGCGTCGCCAGGATCGCATCCCACACACCTTGTTCGGCCCAGCGTCGGAACCGCACATAGACCGAGTTCCACAGGCCATAGCGTTCGTGCATATCCCGCCACGGACAGCCGACCCGCAGAACATGCAGCATGCCGTTGAGAAAACGCCGGTTATCATGGGCAGGACGGGACTTGCGACCGCGCTCCGATGGCAGCAGCCCCGCGATCACATCCCATTCCTCGTCTGTCAGATCGCCTCGCGCCATCATCACTCCTCGCAAAGAGAAGCTCTGAATCAGAAATCAGCCGATTTGGGAATCCACTTTGTCAACGCGGCCTAGCCCTCTTGGCAATAGGTGCGATACTGCTGACCGATCAGGTCTGTGCCCAGTCCAACATTCCCAAAATCACTCGGCAAGCAGCGGCGACGCCACCCATGGGATCGAGCCCGTTCAAAGCTTTGCCGCTGGACTGTGAAAAGCTGCGATGTTCGGGGTAACCGATGCGCTCGTTAGGCCGGGCCTGGTAATGCTGGATATCGCGATGTGAGTATCAACGTTGGTTGGTGGATGCGCCAACTAGCTTTAACTGGACAATGCGCCACCTTGAACGATGAGCATGGGGTGGCCGACCATCACCGCACAGGCTTCACTTCCAGCCAGTCATGAGAGATAACGGGATGAAGACGATGATATGGACCACCACGCGCGCCTTCGCGCTGCTCGTACTTACAGGCCTTGCCTATCCAACGGTTGCGCAAACGCCGAGGCGCTATGACGCGGTCCATTCGGGCACGCCCTGGCTCGATCAGCGTGGTCTTCCTGTCAGCGCGCATGGCGCCGGCATCATCAAGGATGGCGATATCTACTACCTCTTCGGTGAAGCGCATGAGGACATGACCAATGCGTTCGCGGGGTTCAACTGTTATTCATCTAAAGATCTAGTCAATTGGCGTTTCGAGAAGGTGGCTCTGCCAGTGCAGCGATCCGGGCCCCTTGGGCCGAATACGGTGGGCGAACGGCCCAAAGTCATGCGGTCTCCCAGCACCGGCGAATATGTGATGTTCATGCATGCAGATGCGATCGACTATCGTGGGCAGTTTGTCGGCTATGCCACTGCAAAGAATGTCGCCGGCCCGTACACTTTCCATGGCCCCCTGCTGTTCGACGGGAAACCCATTAGAAAGTGGGACATGGGTACATTCCAGGACAAGGACGGCCTCGGCTATATATTGCTGCACGGGGGGGACATTTATCGTCTGGCCGACGATTACAGAAGCGTCCGGGAACATGTGAACCAAGCGATGGCGCATGGATTTGAATCGCCCGCGCTGTTCCGCAAGGACGACATCTATTTTTTTGTAGGGTCCAATCTGACTGGCTGGGAGCGGAACGACAATTATTATTTTACAGCCAGATCCTTGCGCGGGCCTTGGACGCGACAGGGATTGATCGCACCGGAAGGGACGCTGACCTGGAATTCACAAGTTACGTTCGTGCTGCCGGTCGAAGGCACCCGAGACACCACTTTCATGTTCATGGGCGATCGTTGGTCGTATCCACGTCAGGCAAGCGCTGCCACATATATATGGCAGCCCCTGATGGTGGACGGCGACAGACTGGCCATGCCCGCATATCAGGAGGCCTGGCGGATCGACACAGCTACCGGCACCCTTCAACCGAAACGGACCGATGGCCAAATCATTGCGGCCACCGACCGGCGGGTGCGCTTTGTAGGTACCTGGAAGCAGGCGGCGACGGGCGAGCCCAGCCACCGCATGACGGTTGATAAGGACGCGTCTTTCTCGGTGAAATTTACCGGCACTCAGGCCGGCCTATACAGTGTGGCACGCCCCGATGGCGGCTACGCCCGCATTAGCGTACGCAATAGCCAAGGGGATGAAGTGCTGTCATCGACGGTCGACATGTATTCCCAATATCTGGTGTCCAGTGCGAAGTTTATCACGCCACGCTTGCCACGCGGCACCTACACCATGAACGTCTCGGTGGTGGGTGATGGTTGGTACTGGGTCAATAAGAAGGGAGAACGCTCCGGCAGCAAAGGTCATGCCATCTCATTCGAGCGCCTTGAAGTGCGCCAATAGAGCGTTTCGCTGGGGGGATGGACGTCATTCGCGAAAGACCCGCTCCGAGGTGGGCGAGCCTCTTGCAACAAGATGAGAAACGCGAACGGCGCTATCATCTCACCGGAGGAAGAACTTTGGTGGAACGGTCTCATACCATCGCGAGACAACAAAAGGATGACGGCGCATAATCACCGAAGGCCGTTATGGATCAGCCATAGCCGAGCATGAAGATAAATGCGGCCAATACGGCCAATACGGCCGGTAAATGGAGCTCGACACGGCGGCTATCGGCCGTCGCATGGCACGCAGAAAGGGCGTATCACCTAGTCGCGACCCGCACCTTGTCGATCCGGCTGGCCAAGACCGAGAGGATGGTGAACGTCATGGCATCGCGCTTGATCGTTTCACCTACATCGGGCATGCGACCGAACTCGAACAGCAGAAAACCGCCGAGCGAACTGTGCCGGCCGCTCGAAACCGGTTCGGGATGCCCTATGGCCTCGGCCAGATCGCGCCAGCTTATCGTCGCATCGGCTTCGACGACTGTCTCATCGATCCGAACCCAGTCTGCCTCGTCTTCGTCTTCGGCAAGATCCCCGGCGATCGCCGCGAAGATGTCGGTCGAGGTCACCACACCGTCTATATTGCCATGCTCGTCGACCACGACCGCAAATCGTTCGCCCGTTTCGCGTAAGACGTCGGTCAGGCGAAGCGCGGTGATGCTTTCGGGTACGATCAGCGGGCGCTCGACCATAAGCGACAGGTCGGCGTCAGTGTTGCCCAGCATCGCAGGCAACAAGCTGCGGGTCTCGGCGACCCCGAGCATCATATCCAGCCCGCCGCGACAGATGAGCACGCGCGTCCGCCCGCTGTCGACAAGCCGCGTCAGCGACCTATTCATCGGATCCTCGACATCAAGCCAGAACAGCTCCGCGCGCGGCGTCATGATGGTGCTGACGGAAAGATCGGCCAGGGCGATGACGCCGCGGATCATGTCGCGTTCGGCGGGCTGGAATGGTTCATGCTCGTCGTCGCGCTGGCTCGGATCCTGTACCTTTTCGCCGATGACCAGCTCGCCGTCCGCCGACGCCTTGGGGGCAAGCAGCCGATAGATGCTGGCTGCCGCCCGCTGCCGCATGGGCAGGTGGGCCAGCGCCTTGCGGCGATTGCGGGTGCTGATCTGGTTGAAGGCTTCGATCAGGACGGAGAAGCCAATCGCGGCATAGAGATAACCCTTGGGCAGATGGACGCCGAAACCCTCGGCGACCAGGCTGAACCCGATCAGCAACAAGAAGCTCAGGCACAGGATGATCACCGTGGGATGACGTCCGACAAAGACGGTGAGTGGCTTGCTGGCCGCGATCATGATGCCCATGGCCAGGACGACGGCCGTCATCATCACCCACAGCTCGTCAACCATGCCGACAGCGGTGATGATCGAGTCGAGCGAAAAGACGGCGTCAAGCGCAAGGATCTGGGCGATGACCACCCAGAAGACGGCATTGGCGGGACCGGAGGCTCCCTGGTCGCCTTCGCCTTCCAGACGCTCATGCATTTCCTTGGTCGCCTTGATCAACAGAAAGATGCCGCCACCCGCCAGGATGATGTCGCGCCAGGAAAACCCTTTGCCCGCGATGGTGAAGAGCGGATCGGTCAGACCCACGATCCAGGAGATGCTGGCCAGGAGGATCAATCGTATGACGAGGGCAAGGCTGAGACCCAGCAGCCGCGCCTTGTCGCGCTGATGGGCGGGCAGCTTGTCGGCCAGGATGGCGATGAATACGAGATTATCGATCCCCAGAACAACTTCGAGGACGATGAGCGTCGCCAGACCGATCCATATCGAAGGATCGAGAAGCATCTCCATGGCTGGTCAGTCTCCGTCTGAAAAATGAGATGGGCAGGAAAGGACTATGGCCATGATCGGGCTCATGCCTGGCGGTTCATACGCTGCGCGCGCCGTCTCGCGCGCATGCGGGGATCACCCAGTATTTTTGACGTGATAAAAGTGGCGGCAAAGGTCAAGACCATTATGCCCGCGCCAAAGGCGATCAGATGCCATTCGGTGATGGCGACCGACGGACCAAGGCTGCTGCCGGCCAGATAGCCTGGTGCGAACATCAGCGGTACCCAGAGCAGTGCGGAAAGAAGATTGGCAATCTGAAAGGGCTTCGGCGCCATGTTCATGACGCCCGCGACCAAAGGAATGGTCGCGCGGACGGGCCCAAGGAAGCGGCCGAAGAAGATCGAGAGAAAGCCATATTTGCGGAAGAACAGGCGTGTTCGCGCGACCATGGACCGGTGCCGGTTGAGGGGCCAGCGGCGATAGACCGACGGACCGATCCTGCGTCCGATCAGGTAGGACAGCCAGTCACCCAGGATTGCGCCAACCGCGGCCCAGATATAGACCGGGACCGGATCGAGCGTACCAGCGCCGATCAATCCGCCGATCGCGATCATCACTGCGGTTGCCGGGATCAGCACGCCGATGACGGCAAGCGATTCGCCAAAGGACAGCAGGGCGATGACGGGGCCTGCCCATGCGCCATAGGACGCGACGAGCAGCGTGGCCCGGCTGGCGAGGTCATCCATCGCGCAGCGTCCGATCGTAAAGTGGACGGTAAAGGGTCATGTCACAGATATAGTGCCCATGCCGAGCAACAGGAACAGGCAGATGCCCAGAAGGATGCGATAGCAGACAAAGGGCACTGGTGTTCAATCCCGAGGTTATCTTTTGACCCGTCAGTCAGCCTTGGGGTTTCGGCATCGCCGGTTCCCTACGGTGATGATGGAGAGGTTGCTGCTGAACTCTCTAACGTCATCGAGGGGTTGAAGTCCGCACCTGAGACGATCGCGGTGGTCGATCCGTGGATGGTTGCGCATGTGGTTTCCGCCGCGCTCCATTTCGCGCTGTTGTCGACCAAGCATCGCGCGTTCAGAGAGGAGCGGGAATTGCGCATATTGGCGCGCGCCGGTGACCTTCCAACCAGCGGCCCTGTGCGCCGCAAAATCCAGTCGATCGGTGGTATCCCCCAGATCGTCCAGGTGCTGCCATTGCACGGCCATGGAAGCAAACTGCCCTGCAATGAGGTGCAGATGCACCATGCGATGGAATCGGATGAGGTGATGTTCCTCCCGCAGTTTTCCTGGGGGCGCCTGATCGACCGCATCATTGTTGGCCCGTCGTTTTTCCCCGAAACAGTGAAGGCCGTGATCGAGGCGCAATTGCGGATGGACGGCGTTGATCGCTGGGACCAGCTCGTGTCCTTGAGCGAAATTCCACTGCGATTGTCGAGCGACCGATGATGTCGGTGCGCAATTTACGAAAGGGGAGTGATGGGATCGTTCGCGCTTCATGCTCAGGGGACTCCGGTCATTGCAATGGATGTCCCCGCTATCGTCTGGGAGAGCTGGAAAGGCAGCAGCATGTCGCTTCGGTTTACGATGGCGTGCTGAGTGTCAACGGCCGTGCCGAAAACCAGCCTTACCGGGCTACAGTTCTACGCCCACCACAGTGATGAATGTGCAACGGCCCCGGAGACGATCTGGCCCCGTGAAGCCAAGGCGCTGATCGTTGGTGCGATGCGCCAACTCGGCGTGGAGTGCGCCGAAGAGGTCATCGAGAATGGCGCTCGCCCGTGAAAAGCTGATGTTCTAGAGCATCGCACCTGAAATAGGAATCGCGCTGGGGATTCTCTTTTTTGCGGATCCATGATTCATTTCTTGGCGGAGGTGGAACATGGGTAAGTCCTATTCGAGCGATCTTCGAGAACGGATATCGGCACATGGTTTGGCGGGGCACTCGCGGCGTGAAGCCACCCGCCGTTTTGGAGTCAGTCCGAGTTGCGCGATCAAGCTTGTGCAGCGGGTTTCGAAGACGGGATCAGCGGCACCGGCACCGCAAGGCCGACCGCCAGGTGCGGGGAAATTAGCGGCGTACCTGACGACATTGATCCGCTGGGTGGACGAGCAACCTGACATCACGATGCCGGAACTGGCAAAGAAATTGGAGCAAAATAGCGGGCTGAAGGCGCACCCCGCTTCCTTGTCCCGGATCCTCCTTTCAGCTGGCTTCCGATATAAAAAAACAGCTGATGGCGTCGAAGTGCGGACGCGATGATGTCAGTCTGGCACGCCGGAGGTGGCGCCTAGACCGGCAGCCGCGCATGCGCGAAGAGCGGCACCGGCTTTATTTTATCGACGAAACGGCAACGACGACGAAGATGACCCGTTTACGCGGTCGTGCCCCGAAGAACAGGCGCCTCAAGGCACGCGCGCCGTTTGGACATTGGAAGACCCAGACTTTTATCGCGGCCCTACATTGCGACGGCCTAACGGCGCCCTGGATCATAGAACAGCCTATGACCAAGCAGGTTTTTGAAACCTATGTCGAGACGCAACTCGCGCCGGTACTCAATTCGGGCGACGTCGTCATTCTCGATAACCTCCCCGGCCACAAAAGCGACAAGGCCGCAGAAATCCTCAAGAAGCGAGGAGCCTGGTTCCTCTTCCTTCCACCTTACAGCCCGGATTTGAACCCTATTGAAATGGCTTTCGCCAAGCTCAAAGCACATCTCCAGCGCATCGGTGCCCGAACAATCGACGATCTCTGGCGCGCCGTCGGCAATATGACGCCGACTGGTTCCGCAAGGCGCTCGCCGAACGCAACATCGCGGCCTGCATCCCGTCAAAGAGGAACCGAAAGGTCCCGATCCCACACGATATGATCGACGCAACCTATCTCAAGGCCCACCGCACGGCATCGAGCCTTGCGGTAAAAATGGGGGCGCGGGACGCCTGATCGGGCGCACGAAAGGTGGTATGAACACCAAGCTCCATGCCGTTACCGATGCGAACGGTCGTCCGATCAGTTTCTTCATGACCGCAGCAGGTCAGCGATTATATCGGTGCCGTTGCCCTGTTGGACGAACTTCCCAAAGCCCAATGGTTGCTCGCTGATCGCGGCTACGATGCCGACTGGTTCCGTGATGATGCCGACTGGTTCCGTGATGTTTTGCAGGAAAAGGGCATCACACCCTGCATCCCGGGTCGCAAATCCCGCAACAAGGCCGTCAAATACGACAAGCGCCGCTACAAACGGCGCAACCGCATCGAGATCATGTTCGGCAGTCTCAAGGACTGGCGACGGGTCGCGACACGCTACGACCGGTGCCCCAATGCCTTCTCCGCCATCGCCCTCGCTGCCACCGTCATCTTCTGGCTTTGATCAGTGAGTCCTGAGCCTAACACGTCGACGGGTAACGTACCTTGCGACAACGACGATGATGATTTCCGCACCAATGAGGATAGCAGACGCACGAAGGCCAATATTGCTGGGCGCTTGCGCACTGCCTTTTAGGCTGAATCCCAGAGCCAGAAAAGGAATGTTCCAGATCAAAATGCCTATCCCTGCTGCAGACATGAAGGCGTAGGGCGGCAGCTTTAGCACGCCAGCGGGAAGCCCCAGATAGACCCGTGCGACAGGGACAGTCTGCCCAAATAGCGTAACCTTGAACTGGTTACGCCGGTATGACATTGCCAGCAATCGGTATGTTTTAAGCTTGAAAAATATATAGTGGCCAAAGCGAGATATGACCGCTTCGACACGCCTTTCTCCAAGGCTCCGTCCGATAGCATACCAGCCAAGCGATCCACACAGCGATCCTGCCGCGGTGACCAGCACCGCTAGTCCTAACGTTGCCCTGTCAGGAATTGTCATGCCAAGAAGCATCAGCATCACATAGGACGGCACAACCGGGATGAACTTTTCAAGAAGTGTAACAGCGAATATTCCACCAAAGCCGAGACTTAAAAAGAATGGCACGATATCTTGAATACTCAAAGAATTAGCTACCAACGGAAGTACTCCGCACGATGCGGTACACCGATGCTGGCGGTAAGTTGCGGAACGTCGTACCTACGCGGCTTGCTGTCAATCCGAGACGCATCAAAAGCACATCGGGAACCGAGCAGCGAAGGCCATAGGTGAAGAGATAAAAGCCAGCGTCGGAATGCATGCGGGCAAATGCCCCACGCAAAATGACCTCCACCTCTCGGCAACGCATATTACGCAAGCCAAGCCCACAAATAACAGCACCAAAGCGCGTGGGGTCTGCCGCCGCCAAAGCGGGTATATCCATCGCATTCATGTGATGGACCGTCGCCTTCGGGTAACGGCGTTGAAGAAGACGCACAAATGACGAACCATATTCAACCAGCGTCAGATCATCCTCCTTCGTGCCTCGTTCGATCAGCGCCTGTGTAAAGACACCGGTTCCAGGACCCAGTTCAAGAACCGGTCCGGTACGCGATGTGACATTGCTGGTAATCAATGCCGCGAGCGACCTGCTAGACGGAGCCACAGCTGCAACAGCTTTAGGATTGCGCACCCAGGCCGAGAAGAAGCGGAAACTATCCAAGAACGATCCTGCGGCATTTAGCAACCAACGTTGACTGAACCCCATTGCCGAAGATTTCATCAGATTCCGTTCCAACTTTTGTCGAGCTATCGTTGCATTGCGTACCGCAACATCTGGCGGGCACAGCTAGAGTTTGAGGCTGTCGCCAGTCTGTCGGACGACAAATTTTCTGTAAATTTAGGCTCAACCGCGACCAGTGTCGTTTTGCAAGCGATCGCCGTTGGCGGCGCGTGCGCTTTGGCAACAGTATGCATTTCTGGCAGGCGGGTGATAAACGCTAAGTCAAAGGCTGAATCCACTCCCACACGAAGAGGGAGTTGATAGAAGAAACAAAAAACCGGCCGCTCCGACGCAAGGGACGTTCGAAGCAGCCGGAGCCGCCAACTCGGCTCGCCGGCGACCGAGTTGGGTAACCTATCGGAGCAGTCCATTCATCATCTGTTTCGCCAGCATCGGCGCCAGATGCTCTCGCTGACATTTATTGAGATTCATCCTCTGCGCGGCGCAAGGCGCTGGTCGACGCCCGCCCATCTTCGAGCCTGAGCACCGTGTCGTGATACTGTTCGACAGATTCCTTGTGGGCGACCGATATCAACGCCACTTTTGGAAGCCGTTCGAGAAGAAGTCCGTAAAGCTGCGCTTCCGAAGTTGCATCTAGTGCACTGGTGGCTTCGTCTACGAACAGGAAGTCGGGCTTTGACAATATGACGCGTGCGGCCGCTACACGCTGTTGTTCGCCAGGTGACAATATCCGGCCCCATGGCTGAGTCTCATGAAGTCGTGGCACAAGGCGATCTAGCCCCAGACGGCTCAACAGCGTCGCATATTCCTCATATTTATAGGCTTCGGATGGCTGAGGGTAGGACAGGAGGCTGGCCAACGTGCCTTCCGGCATATAGGCGCGCTGCGGCAGGAAGGCGATGGCAGCATGGTCAGGCATGGAGATGTGACCGCTGCCATAGGGCCAAAGACCGGCGATCGATCGGAGCATCGTACTCTTGCCCGATCCTGACCTGCCTTGAACAAGCAGCCGGTTGCCGGGCTTGATCTGGAGATTGCCGACATCCATCATCGCCTGACCGTTGGGATAGTCGATCACAAGGTCGCCCACCGATATGGCACCCTCCCCACCTTCGCGCACCGCGATCCCGTTGGCAAAATGCTCTTCCAACATTTCGTCAAGCAGCCGCAAACGTGCTACGGCTGACCGCAGGACCGCAAGGTCGGCATATTGCGTGATGACGATGCCCACCCCGTTGAACACCTGCATGAAGGAGGCGCCGACAAGGGCAATGTCTCCGATCTGCATCTGCCCACTGAGCACGTAGGGCGCGCACAGCAGCGTCGGCGCGACGATCAGGACCGTCTGCGGAACCCCCATGACGACGGTAATCTTGAGGTTCGCGAAGATATAGGACTGCCAATTGTGTCGGATCAGTTCAAAGGTGTCGTGTAACCGCGCTTCCTCGATCGGCGCTGCCCTCGCGAAGGCGATGGCCTCGCCATTTTCGCGAACTGCGCCCATTTGCTGACGAAACTGCGCTTCAAGCCTTTGACGCACCACTTCGACGCGAGTGAGGCTCTTCCCCACCACATGCGTCAGAATGGTCCACAAAATGGCGAATGCGAAAGCCAGATAGACAAGATAGCCCGGGATCGTATGCGTCATCCCGATCGAACTGAACACCACCGGTGGCGAAAGCTTCCACAGCTGGCCGGTGTAAAGGAAGATGGAAAAGAGTGCGAACAGAATGCCTGGTGCGAGTGTGGTCAATCTTTCGATGAATTGAAAGACATCGTCTTGAATACGCTGTTCGGGATAATCAAGTCGTTCACGCTGTTCCAAATGAAAGAAGCGGTTGGCGCTCATCCACCGCGCAATAAGGCTGTCGGTCAGGACGCGCCGCATGCGTATGCGCAAGGTAAATCGCGACCATTGGACAAATGTCCCGACCACGGCCATGAGCACGCCCGCAAACAGAATCTTGGAAACATAGCCGCCGATGACGCCAGCGTCGCGCGCGACGAGCGCATTTGTAATGGCCGCCAGATGCACCTGCATCTGCATGAACACCACACTGGTCAACGCGCCGGATGCCAATTCCACCGCAAACAGCAACGGGCCTACAATCGGGTCATTCTTGACATATTTCTTTATGAGCGCGCCGCCGTGCCTGACGTCAGGCCATAGCCTGCGCGCCCTACTCTCTGGCGGACGCTCGGTGGCGACGGCGTCTTCAGCGGACTGGTCGATAGGGGGAGAGATATCTTCCATCTTCATTCTTTTCGCAAATTTGCGGAATGACTTGGACGCAGTGCCGGGCCATTCAAATCTAGAAACAGGCTGATCAAGCGAGCGAATTCTCAACCATCACGGCTGTGTTCCCTTCGACCTCGCCAGGGGCAAGCGGCTCGACCCGACCACCCAGATATTTCGCCAGAAACTCTTCGGTGATCGCATTGAAACGGATGCTGTTGGCCGGCCGATGAAAACCATGGCCCTCATCGGGAAAAAGCACATAAGTAACCGGCACGCCATTTTCCTTCATGGCTGCCACCATCTGGTCGCTCTCCGCCTGCTTGACGCGCGGATCGTTGGCGCCCTGGCCGATGAGCAGCGGCTTCGCTATCCGCGCAGCGCGATGCACCGGCGAACGCTCTTGCATCAATGCCTGACCTTCCGACGTATCCACATCACCGATCATGCGGAACAGTTGTTTCTTGGCAGATTCCCAATAGGGCGGAATCGATACGGCCAGGGTTGCAAGGTTGGACGGTCCGACAATATCCACGCCGCAGGCATAAAGGTCGGGATGCGCCGTCAAGCCCCACAGGGTCGCATAGCCGCCATAGCTGGCGCCCATGATGCAGATCCGGGCGGGGTCCGCGACACCGCGATCGATGGCCCAGCGCACCGCATCGACCAGATCATCGTCCATCCGGCCACCCCATTCGCCGTCGCCAGCAGCGATGAACGCCTTTCCAAACCCCGTCGACGCACGGAAATTGACGCCCAGCACAGCATAGCCACGATTGGCGAGCCACTGGTGCTGTGGATCGAAGCCCCATTCGTCGCGCGCCTGGGGGCCGCCATGGACGAGCAGGATGAGGGGAACGGGGGCCGCGCTGATCAACGCGCGATCCTGGACATCGACATGAATAGGCAGCGTCAGGTAGCTGACCATTTCCAGCCCGTCACGGGTCGTTATCCGTGTCGATTGCATACGGGCGAGCGGCGCCGACGCCAATTGCGGGCGGGCGCTATACAGATATGTCAATGTTCCCGCATCACGGTCATAGGAATAGAAGACCGATGTGCTCACATCGCTGGCGCCAGCGACAATCCAGCGGCGATCATTTTCGGTTCGGCTGGCAATCCGCCACTGCCCCAGTTCGCGGCCATTCAGAAAAGTGACGTCCGCTTTCAGAGCATCGCCGAGCAGGTGGATTTCGCGCCGTTCCACCGTAGCTGTCCAGGCCAAGGGTTCCTTGGTTTCGTTATCAGTCCATACCCCACTGATATCGGCTCCATCATGTTCGGCTATGCATGTGCCGATTTCGGAACTGCCTTCAAGATCGTATTGATAGAGCGCCGCCTTGTCGCGACCTCGGCTATCGAGCATGTACAATGTATGGCCATCGCGATGCAGGACAGCAGGCCATGTGTTAGAAGCGTCCTCTTCCTCAATATGGCGCCATAGCTTCCATTCATCCCCATCGGGGGTCAGCATGTCTATGGTGCCGTCGGGATTTGGCGCCATTGCAAGCCGCACTTGATAGTCTTCGTCCGTGACGAAACCCGCATACCCTGGATTTTCGCGTACCAGCGTCAGCGCGCCGGTAGCCAGTTCCAGCCGGTAGAGGTCGTCGAAGCGCGCATCCCGATTGTTGATCGACACCAGCAACGCATCACGATGAATCCGGCTGATCCCCGCCAGACTGGCGCGCGCGCCCGGGAAGGGCGTCATGTCTCGCGCCACCCCGCCGGTCGCGGGCACGCAAAAGATATGCGCATTCTCGTCGCCGTCGCGGTCCTGCATATAAAGCAGGTGGACCCCGTCATAGGACCAGAAGAACTCGTAAATGCCCCGGTTGCGATCGTTGGTAATCGCGCGTGCCGCGCCAAGTGCTTCTTCCAGATCCGGTCCCCACTCCCCGATCCACAGGTTCATCACGCCATCATGCGGCGCGCAAAAGGCCAGCCAGCGCCCGCACGGACTGATCTGACATCCACCGCGTTCAGGATTACCGAACAGGGCGGCGCGCGGGACGAGAGCAACTTCTTCGAGCAGCATCAATATGTCTTTCCAAAGGTCGGTGGTCGCTCAAGCGTCGGCGATGAGCTTCAAAACGATGTTCATTTGTTCGCGCAGCATTGGGTCGGTGGCGATCCGGGCCTGTTCCTGGACCTCGGCGCGGCGGGCTTTCACGTCGGGGGCGAAGGTTGACTCCATCACCCGCTTGGATTCGGGCAGAGCATCGAGCGCCGCCTGCATGTCCTCGTCACTGCCACCCTCACGCGATACCTGATCGATCCGCTGCCATCCGATCATCGCATGGTCCTGGTCGCGTTGCTCCTCTTCGGAGAAAAACGGCCGCTGCAAATACGTCATCCAGGTGACGAGCACCGTCTGAAAGAGCGCAACGAATTCAGGGGCGAGGCTTCGGACCGGCCATGCGACCGATTCCACGAAGGTTGCGATCGTATGGCCGAACAACGACCTGTTGCTAGTGGTCGCAGCCATCGCCTTCCGCCGCACGATGGACCATTCCGACGATGCGATCGTTTCTCCCGCCAGTTCACGCAACCAGAGGGCATGGATTTGCGCGGCTACAGCCTTGACAGGCGGTTCGATCTCGCCTGCCAACGCAAAGACATCGGAACTGATGATACCCAGAATATACGCTGCAAATTGGGGAACTACTTCTGACAGGTCGGCGCCAGGCCGTACGGCGTCGAGCCATTCCATGCCAAAGGACAGGATCCCGGATGGGCCGCGCATCGAAAAGCCTTGTGCGCTGGTCGGGTCCGCCGATATGTCCACCGCCAGCGCCATGAGCGCTTCGCACAGCATGGCGCATTCCAGAGGAATGCCGGTCTTTTCCTCAAATGTAGCCCTGTCGTCCGTCTCCGCCAGGGCGCCACCCAACGAATGAATTTCGCTATCCGCATCCCATTTCAGGATTGTGGCGGGCAGAAGCGCATTGCTCTCCCAACGCGGCCGAACCGCTTCCACCATGGCCGATTTCCGCGCGGCATCGCCACCAAAGGCGCGTATCGACATCATACCGCTCCGTTCGCTGCGATATTGTCTAAGGCCGTATCGAGTTCGACCGACAGACGGGTACGGGTGCGCTCTTTGATCGAGCCGACCGTTTCGCCACCATTGATTAGAAACAGCTGCGGAATCCCGCGAACGCCGAACCGCTCCATCAATGCCGGGTTCTCGTCAGCGTTGATTTTGACGACCTTCAGGCGATCCTCATACATCGGGGCGAGCGCTTCGATCGCCGGCAGCAGAGCCATGCATGGGCCGCACCATGGCGCCCAGAAATCAACCAGCACCGGACGGTCGCTCTGCAACACCTCGGCATCGAAGCTGGCTTCATTCACGTCAAGGAGCGTCGTCATGATAAATTCTCCGATCTGGCCCGGCTGACAATCTGTCCTTGCAAGAGCAGAGTCAGCCGGTTCGATGAAAGTAGAGGTGAAGGACCGCGATCGATCGCCGTCCAATCCCGGTTAGTTGAAACGATAGCGGAGCGTAGCGTAGACCTCGCGCGGCTGCGTGACGGTACCAATATTGGAATAGCCCGAGCCGACATCATATAGCCGCTTGTTGGTGACGTTCTTCACACCAAAGATCACCTGCCACGCCTTTGCCTGATATCCACCGCTGAGATCGACCCTGATCTGACCGGGATTGATCACATTGGCGTCGCTATCGTTGTTGCGTGCACTCCGCGCCTGAATGCCGCTGCCCAGCCAGAATCCCAAATTATCGGTGCGGAAGTTATACGTCGTCCACAGACTGCCTATATGGTGGGCATAGGCAATGCCGGAGAGATTGGCCGACGCGCCATCGATGGCGGGCGCCTTTTTATCGGCATAGGCATAGCTTGCCCGAACTTCAAAATGCTTGAAAAGAGTGCCGGAAATTTCGAGTTCCGCACCGGTGGAGCGCACCCCCGGAATCGTAATGAAACATGCCGATCCGCCAAGGCAAACAGGGTTGGGTTGAGTGGGATCGTCGGCCGCCACGTTCTTTTGATCGATGCGATAGACAGACAGCGTGGCTGCAATCTGCTTGTTGAAGAGCAGTGCCTTGGCGCCACCTTCATATTGCTTGGCTTGTTCCGGCGACACTGCGGAACCGTCGATAGAGAACTGCCCTAGGTTGGGTGTAAACCCCTTCGAGGCACTGGCGTAGAAGGAGAATTCAGGCGTCAGTCTATACAGAACACCCAGTGATGGCAGCCCTTTCTTGAATGTGCCGACATCACCAAGCGAGAGATGAGGCGTGTAAACCATGCGGCGATACCCCGCTAGAACATAGAGGTCTCCCCACTGCATCTGATCAAGGGCCAACAAGCCGGTTTCACGAGGCCTTAGGCCACCTTCTGTCCGCGGGCCGGGCAAGCCCAGAAGGACGCCGAGCGTATCATCAAGGTCGGTGACTTCGCCAGTTTGGATATCAGTGCTGGATACGGAAAGCGACTGACTCCCTGCGGCTATCTTGGTCTTCTGGTTATCATAAGCCAGCAGCAAGCTATGCTTGACAGGTCCGGTGGCGAAATGGCCACGCAACTCGAACTTGAATAGGTCAGCCGCAACCTTGGTATCGCCCCGGTTGGCGATGGATACGATGTTAGAAAAGGGAAGACCCAGAAACGATCCGGGGAAGCTCACTGCACTGTTCGTCTGCTGATTGCGTCGCTCGCCGGCGTAGCGGGCTGTCATCGTCCATCCAGGAACGATGTCCTGATTGATCTGAAGAGTCGTCCGCTTGATCTTTGTCCGAATGCCGTCGGACGCAGCGCCTAGTCGAAGTGTCTTTAGATCCCCGGTCAGCTTGGGCTGATCGGTAAATACTAGGATATCGGGTGCGCGGCGGACATCCTGATATTCGAACTGTGCCGTGATTTCGGTCCCCCAGTCCTTGTTGCGCCAGGTCATCGAAGGCGCAAGATAATCATTGGATGGGCCGTCATAGCCGTTGATCGTATGATCCGTATTCTGCGTGGTCGCGACCATGCGAAACAACACCGACTTATCCTCATTCAGAGGACCGCCGACATCGATGCCGGCATCATAATATCCACGGCTGCCCACGGTGCCCACGATCTCCGCGAGAAAGCTGTCCTGCGGCGTTTTGGTTATGATGTTGACCAGACCGCCATAGCTTGACGCAACGCCGGCTATGATAGCCGCTGGGCCTTTCACAACTTCCAGTCGAGCAATGGCGAGGTTAGGCAGATCGCTGCTCGTACCGTCGAGCCCCAGATCACCGTTGCGCTGCACGCCGGCGCTAAATCCTCGCATGTTGAAGGATCCGCTCCCACCAGGCGTCACGCCGGAGATGTTGGCGGCCGCATCAGCCAATGTCAGAGATTGCTGTCGAGCCAATAGCGATTCGCTGACTGTGCTGACCGACAATGGCAAAGTGAGGGGATCGGCATCCATCCGCGTGCCAGTTCGTGTGTGGGCCGCGAGGTGAGAGACCGCATTTGCCGTTACAATGATATCGCTTGCGACGCCATGCCCTTCGCTTGCTTCAGATTCAACGCACCGCGTAGCAGGAGCGACGATGACAATTCGCACGCGCTCCGCGCCACATTGCTGGAGCTTGTTGCCGGATAAGATCCGACGCAACGCAGCGGTTTTGTTCATTTCGCCATTGACGCCGCTGGTTTTCAGACCATCGATCTCAACGCCCTCGACCCGGACTTCTGTACCGGTCGCAACAGAATAGGCATCAAGCGCCGATTGCAGGTCTCCCGCTTCGATCGTGAACAACTGGCGCTGCGCATGCGCCTGCCGCGGCAAGAGAATAAGCGCCACACACGCCCCAATCGTGAACAAGCATGACTGACCAAGAAGAGACGTTCGCTTCATCGTAACCCCCATCGCAAGGATAAAAACACTCCTGCGTTCGCCATGCCGCTCGTCGTGCGCTTGTCCGCTTATTGGATCCCGGCGCAAAGCCCGGTCTTCCGCCCGTCGTCTTCGCGATCCGGAGTTCCTGCTAGGCATCGACAAGGCTTATGGCGCGTAGATGTCGCCAGTCTGTCGCCCGCGTGGTTTTGCAAAAATTTGCAGATAGCCCTGACTGATGACATTGGTGGGACGGTGCGGCGTCCGTTCAGGTGTCCGGCGTTCAGGTGTCTGGACGATACCCCCCTTCCCGCTTACACAAGGCCCCGTGATTACAGATGTGATGTCGTTGATGCCGGTGGCATCACTCTATCTTTATGGGCCGCAGGCATAGTCATAAGGTCGGGAATGAGAATATTATTGGTTGAGGACGAGGTCGAGATGGTAACCGCGCTACGGGAGATATTCCTGAACCGCGGCATAGTGATGAATCATGCGGAAACCTTGTCCGAAGCCAGGATCGTAGCAGAAACCTACACCCACGATGTCATCATTCTCGATCGGCAATTGCCTGATGGCGATGGGCTCGAACTCATCAGCTACTTGCGCGCCGACGGAAATCTGGCGCCCGTCCTTGTTCTGACGGCGCGGGGGGAAATCTCCCACAAAGTCGAGGGCCTGGATCATGGGGCAGATGACTATCTGGCAAAACCCTTTGCCGTGGAGGAGCTTCTGGCGCGAATACGTGCGCTGGGCCGCCGTCCATCCAATCTGCAAAGCGATCTGGTTACGGCGGCTAGGCTGTCTTATGACTATGTTAGTCGAGAGGTTGTTGTTGACGGCAAAACGCTGGAACTTACCCGGCGCGAGCATCTCGTTCTGGAAACCCTGCTGCGTCATCTTGGGCGAATGGTGATGCGGCCTATACTTATGGAAGCGGTGTTCTCCATGGACGACGAGGTCCAGCCAAACGCACTGGACACCCACGTCTCGCGGTTGCGGCGCAAGCTTTCAGACGCCAATAGTGGACTGGTCATCAACGGCGTTCGCGGCGTCGGCTACTTATTACGCGAAGAACAATGACCATATCGCGGCGATCTCTGAAATGGCGCCTGATCAACAGCTTGGTGATCTGGCAAGCCCTTATCCTCCTTGTGCTTATCGCATTTAGCGCTGTATCCTTGGCGTATATGTGGTCGGAAGGAGCTCTCGGCGACAGCCGCGGGCGCGCCGCCTATGAAGCTGTCAGCGAAGCAGTCTCGCATGATGCCACAGGGCGGCTTGATCTACGCCCCTCCCACAAACTGGACAGGTTGCGTAAGGAGATAGACGGCTTTTGGTTTCTCGTCCGTGACGCAAGAGGCCAAAGCTTGGCTGAAGGGCGAATGCCCGATGACGCGCGTGCGTTACTACCCGTTCTCGATCATATCGAAGGCGCGAACGTCGGTCATTTGGCGGCCGGCAATTTCCGTGATGTTGGTAGTGTCGCAATCGCTGACACACGGGCGGGGAGAGTGCGGATACTTGCCGACAACAGGGGATCAGTAACCTTTTCAACGGTGTTGGCGATCGCCCGAACCAACTTGATGATCGGTTCTGTCTTCGTGCTTTTGATGGCTGTAACCACTCTGATCGTGACGCCATTTGTCGTGCGCCGGGCGCTCGCAGGTTTGGACAAGGCGGCCGGCGAGGCGGAGCAGATCGACATCAAACGCGCGGGCGTCCGTTTGACAACCCGAGGCGTATTCCGAGAGATCAAGCCTCTCGTCATCGCAGTCAATGAAGCGCTCGATCGCCTCGATCAGGGGTATGAAAGGCACAAGCGCTTCCTGGCCGATGCAGCGCATGAACTGCGCACCCCCATCGCAATATTGAGCACCCGCGTCTCATCGCTGCCGACAAGCGACACAAAGCTGCGCCTGCTTCAGGATGCGGCCCGTCTGACCGTGTTGGCAGATCAACTGCTCGATCTTCAGCGCCTCGATGGGCAGGAGTTGTCGTTTTCGCCGGTAGACCTGGTTACAGTCGCCGAACGCGTGATCGTCAACCTGTCCCCCCTCGCCTTCGCGGCCGGCTATGAAATAGATTTCGATTCAAAGGATGCGACCGTGTCGATCAACGGCGACGAAAGCGCTATTGAACGGGTGATCACCAATCTGGTCCAGAATGCTATAGATCATGGCGGGCAGCGTGGTTCGATCAGCCTTTGCGTGTCGAGGCCAGGCGTGATCGAGATATGCGACGATGGTGACGGCATTCCCGAATCCGAACGCGAAAGCATCTTCGATCCTTTTCGTCGCCTAAAGCGTGGCGGACGCGGCGCGGGCCTTGGCCTGGACCTCGTGCAACGGATCATGCGGATGCATGGCGGATTTGTCGATGTGGTCCCCAGGGAAGGTCGTGGGGCGTGCATGAGATTGTGCTTCAATGGCAACGATTAGCATTCCACCAAGCCCCTCCTGGAGACCCTCCGATTGATAAGTCTCGACCGATTTTTCACGTTGATCCATCCAGCATGTATTTACCGCCCGCCGACAACCATATTCTGACATGCGACAGAATGACGACAGGGTCAGGTGGCATGAGCCGATAAAGCCACAAGCCCATCATGTGATCAAGATAAGCATACTGCGATGCCGTACGTATCGGACCGGCAGCATTTCGATTGCTCGGAGAGATTTGTTGAAAGGGATATGATGTTGAATCCGTTGCTAGATACAGTTGCTCTCCCACGCTTCACCGAAATCCAGCCTGACCAGATCGCTTCGGCGCTGGGCGTAGCGATCGCGGATCAAGAGGCCGCCGTCGCGATGGTCATCGCCGCCCCGGCAAAATCTTTCGAAGACGTCTGGATGCCGTTGGAGCGGGCTAGCAACATGCTGGACTCCATCTGGTCGGTGGTCAGTCATCTGTGCGCTGTCGCAGACAGCCCTGCCCTTCGCACCGCGCATGCAGAAGGCGAAGCCCGGCTGGTTGCAGCCGGAATCGCCTATGCCCAGAATCGCGAATTATATGATGCCCTCGTTGCGTTCAGCGCCACGTCCGCGTTCGCAACGTCGGATACAGCCGATCAGGTCGCCGTCACCCGCGCAATCCGCGATTTCAGTTTGTCCGGCGTGGCGCTCGACGCCGACGCGCGGTCGCGTTTCCGGGACATTTCGCTGGAACTGTCCGGCCTCTCCACCGACTTTGGTAATGCGGTCCTAGACGCGACCGATGCTTGGGAAGAAATCGTGACCGATGAGGCCATTCTTTCCGGCATGTCGGACATGGATAAAGCGATGTTCCGCAAGGCAGCGGAGGACAAGGGTGTCGCCGGATGGCGGATTACGCTTCAACAACCTAGCGTAAGCGCCATATTGACGTTTGCACAAAACCCGGAGTTACGCGCACGTATCTATCGCGCCAATGTCACACGCGCGTCGGATCAGGGGCCACATGCCGGTCAATTCGACAATTCACCAAAAATTGCACGAATGTTGCAATTGCGACGCGAAATGGCCGAATTGCTAGGATATCCCGATTATGTAGCGCTCTCACTCGCAACCAAGATGGCACCAGATGCGGCCGAAGTTCTTGGCTTCCTGCGCGATATCGCAGCCCGCGCCAAAGAGACGGCGATACGGGAACTGGCCGAAGTTCGCACATTCGCGGCACAACATCTGGGTATGTCCGACGTGCAGCCATGGGACATAGGGTTCGTATCCAACCTCCTGCGCAAGGAACGTTACGCGATCGATGAGCAGGAAGTCCGCGCATATTTCCCGGTCGAACGGGTGATGGCCGGATGGCAGATGTTGCTTGAACGGTTATTCGGGATCCGCTTACGCGAACGCCGGGACGTGCCACTATACCATGCCGATGCACAATATTTTGATGTACTCGATGAAAGCGGCGAAAGCTTCGCTGGCCTCTATCTCGACATCCATGCCCGCCCGGGCAAGCGCGGAGGGGCATGGATGGCCCCGGCGCGCGCTCGGATCGCAGATGGTAACACGGCGTCCCTGCCGGTCGCCTATCTGACCTGCAACTTTAGTCCTAAGGGTAGCGATACGCCATCCCTGCTCAGCCACGGCGACATCGTCACACTGCTGCACGAAACCGGCCATTGCCTCCATCATCTGTTCACACGTGTCGACAGACCCTCGATCGGTGGGATCAACGGATTTGAATGGGACGCGATCGAACTCCCAAGCCAGCTTATGGAAGACTTCGCCTGGGACCGCGATGTGCTGACGGCAATGTCCGGCCATCATGCGACAGGGGCGCCGCTACCCGCCGACATCTATGACCGCATGTTGACGGGCCGGCTCTTCCAGGCGGGACTTTACATCTTGCGATATGTCGAATTCGCGCTGTTCGATCTTCTGCTCCATTTGGGTGTCATGGGATCTGACCCGATCGAAGTGATCAACGCGGTGCGCGAAGAGGTCGCAATCATTCACCCGCCGGAATGGCATCGTTTCCCTCACAGCTTCAGTCACATCTTCGCAGGTAGTTATGCGGCGGGATATTATAGCTATCTCTGGGCCGAACTCCTTGCGGCGGATGGCTTCCAGCGCTTCGTGGAAGCTGGAGTCGTAGACCGCGCGACCGGCGACGATCTTCGGAATGAAATTCTCTCCCGCGGCGCCACTCGCCCGGCCGCAGATAGCTTCCGCGCCTTCCGCGGGCGGAATCCAGATCCGGCTGCCCTGCTCAGGCGGCACGGTCTCGTGCAGACCATCTGATGCAACGACACGCTTGAAGACGATCGACGCGCTTATCCAGCGATCGCACCATGGCGACTAGCAGACATGGCGGCACATCCACTCACAGGGCATATTCTGATGAACGATCAAAGAGTTGGTATAATGCAGCACAGTCGAGAGTGGCTGAACGAAGCGGTCCGGCGGATAGAAGCGGACTATAATCGCTCCGCAGATACCCATCTCATACGGATAGACCTTCCCCGATACCCGAACATTCCCCTGTATCTGAAGGATGAAAGTTCGCATCCTACGGGCAGCCTCAAGCATCGCCTTGCCCGATCGCTGTTCCTCTATGCGCTGTGCAACGAGTGGATCAGACCTGACACATGCATCATCGAATCGTCTTCAGGGTCCACCGCTGTGAGCGAAGCCTATTTCGCGCGCATGCTGGGGCTGCGCTTCATCGCGGTGGTTCCATCCACGACCGCCGCGCCGAAGCTTGACGCCATCCGCTTTTACGGCGGAGAAATCCATATGGTCGACGATCCACGTACGATCTATGACGAATCGCATCGACTGGCTGCCGAAACAGGTGGCCATTACCTGGACCAGTTCACCTATGCCGAGCGTGCCACGGACTGGCGCGGCAACAATAACATTGCCGAAAGCATCTTCTCTCAAATGGAAGCCGAAGAAGCCCCCATTCCCAGATGGATCGTCTGCGGAGCCGGGACAGGTGGCACCTCGGCGACGATAGGGCGGTTTATACGCTATTGTCGGCACGAGACACAGCTATGCGTCGCCGACCCGATCGATTCTATTTTCCACCGCCATTTCAAAGACAATACCTTGGTCGCGCTGCCAGACGGCTGTGCGTCCCGGATCGAAGGGATCGGACGGCCGCGCGTCGAACCCAGTTTCCTACCCAGCGTCATCGATCGCATGATCGCAGTTCGAGATGAAGACAGCATTGGCGCCATGCGCGCGCTAAGCCAATCCCTAGGTAGGCGGGTAGGAGGATCGACAGGCACGAACCTCTGGGCATGCGCTACACTGATCAAAGAGATGTCGGCGGCAGGCGAAACAGGCAGCGTCGTGACACTATTATGCGATGGCGGCGAACGCTATGGCTGCACTTATTACAATGACGTTTGGCTAAGCGAGCGACAGATAAACTATCAAGATGCTACAAAGCAAACTGCCAGATTTCTAGGCTCAGAATCTGTAATTGCAGAGCTAGGCAGTGTGATCCCTTGAGGGTTTCATGGATCTGTCCGCACTGGCCAAGCCGGAACTTGGTCGTGCTGTGTCGGGTCTCAAAGAGGCGAACGTTGCATTGACTCGACGCGGGCTTTTCGGCCCATCTGACTACCTTCACAGATCGTTCGTCCCTGCGTTCCCTCGCGGGACACCGCCCTCGGATCAGCTTTGAGGCTTGACCGCTGGCAAACAGGTTCTATCCTACCTCACGCCTGGAACGTATGGCCCGCCCCGTCCGCAAGAGGCTTTTTAAAGGTGGCATGATGGTCTGCATCAACGTATCCGGTCTCAAGGCTGATGCCTTGGCCAAGATGGATATCCGCACAGTCTGATCCTCATAAAAACGCCGGTGCCAAGCACCATATTTTGAGCCAGGTTTCCAGACTGCCGGTACGACCTGTTATGCCATCTTCAGTTCACCTCACGCAGACATTGTAAGCAAACGGCGTTGGTGCCGCCCGCTATTTTTGACGATCAGGCGGTGAAGAATGCCTGCCGATCGAAGTCTTTCTGTAAGCGCCGACGGAACGAGGCCTTGTTGCCGGCACTGGAATAGGAAAGCTCGCGGCCTTTGAGGAGGCGAGAGAGTGGATATCGAGCAGTCAAACGAGCCTCGTATGAGCGGTCGCGGTGATGGCGGAGCGCTTGTACGGGTGGAGCGGCGTCGAAACTGGAGCGACGAGGAGAAGCTGGCGATCCTGAAGGAGACGACGGTACCTGGCGTCGTCGTATCGGCCGTGGCCCGGCGGCATGGGATA
>NZ_QJQX01000023.1 GCF_013393185.1 Sphingobium lactosutens
GCTTGCGGGATAATGATCCCCCGGATCATTATCTGACCCGCTGCGCTCCCAGACGTATCGGACGCACTAAAGGCGGCCTGAACTCGAAGCTCCACGCCGTCTGCGACGGCAAGGGTACCCTTGCGCCCGCCCGGAACGAACTCCCGCAATCGCTCCCATTGATCGTCCCGAAGAACCTCGCCTTCCACACCAGCCTCCAAAAGCCACTGTTGAATCACAAAGAACCGGCGCTGTGAATCCCTAAAATGTCAATACAGCCTAGCCTACTCTGCTCCATTCCCGACATGCCACTTGCCACCGCTGGCACAATGTGGAACAACGCCCTGCATAGAGGAACATTGGCGGAGAGGATGGCGTGCACCAATCCGAACAAGGACAGTTGAAAGGCCCATGGTCGAAAGTCGTTGCCCGTTCAGGGAAGGCGGGTTTCGGCTTGTGGGCACTTCTGTTGGCGTTCGCCCTGCCAGCCGCCGCCTCGGTACCGGAAACGGAAAAACTGATGCTTTCCGGCCATGGACCAGAGGATGCCGTCCCATGGGATTTCGAGATTGACGGCGGCCATGGCGAAAGCCGGTCCGGCACGATCCCGGTCCCCTCGAATTGGCAGCAGCAGGGCTATGGTCATTATCAATATGGCTATGACAAAGGTCCACGCGTCGGCGACCATGCTGTCTATCATCGTCGCTTCGCCATACCGTCGGCATGGAAGGGCAAGACGATCCGCCTCGTCTTCGACGGGGTCATGACCGATACGCTGGTCAAGGTGAACGGTCAGGTGGCCGGCCCCGTCCATCAAGGCGGTTTCAACCGCTTCAGCTACGATATAACCGCCCTGGTAAAACCGGGAGAACAGAACAGCCTGGACGTGCATGTCAGCGAGGCTTCGGCCGCAAAGGATACCGACATTGCGGAGCGCCACGGCGATTACTGGGCCTTTGGCGGCATTTATCGGCCCGTCTGGCTGGAAGCCGTCCCCGCCCAGTCGATCTCGCATGTCGCCATCGACGCGAAGGCGAGCGGTGCTTTGACCGCCGATGTCACGCTCGCCGCGCCCCGAACCGTGACGCATCTGGTCGGCCAGCTTGTCGACACAGCCGGTCGGCCGGTCGGCCAGCCATTGACGGCCGACATTCCCGCTGGCGGCGCGGGTCGGATACGGTTGCTGGGGCAATTTGACCATCCTGCCCTCTGGTCGGCGGAAACACCCAATCTGCACGCATTGGATGTCACCCTTTTCGATGGCGACCAGCCCGTGCACCATGTCGTCAGACGCTTCGGCTTTCGGACATTCGAAGTGCGCGAAGGCGCAGGCCTTTTCCTGAATGGCCAGCGCATCATGCTGAAAGGGGTAAATCGGCACAGCTTCCGGCCCGAAACCGGCCGCGCCCTCAACCGGGCCGACGCCTATGCGGATGTGCGTACCATCCGGTAGCTGAACATGAATGCAGTGCGCATGTCGCACTATGCGCCGGAAGAATCCTTCCTGGAGGCGGCCGACGAACTGGGGCTATATGTCATCGACGAACTGAGCGGCTGGCAGCATGCCCATGATCGCGAGGTCGGCCGCAAGCTCGTCCGCGAACTGGTCGAACGGGATGTGAACCACCCCAGCATCCTGTTCTGGACCAACGGCAATGAAGGCGGCTGGAACCGGGAACTGGACGGCGATTTCGCACTCTATGATCCACAACAGCGCCGGGTTCTCCATCCCTGGGAGGAATTTAACGGGATCGATACCAAACATTATCCCCGCTATCCCGATCTGCAACGACGACTGGCAGGCAAGACGCTGGTGATGCCGACGGAGTTTCTCCACGGGCTGTTCGACGGCGGTGGCGGTTCGGGGCTGGACGATTATTGGCGCGCCATGACCGCATCGCCCCGTGGCGCGGGCGGGTTCCTGTGGAACTTCGCCGATGAAGGCATCGCTCGCGCCGATCAGAGCGGACGGATCGACACTTACGCCACCTATGCGCCCGACGGCATATTGGGGCCGCATCATGAGCCCGAACCGAGTGCCGCGACCATTCAGGAAATCTGGTCGCCGGTGCAGATAGAGACGCCCTCCCTCGACGATGATTTCGACGGCAGCCTGAAAATACGGAACGATTATGATTTCACCTCCCTCAAGGATGTGACCTTCCACTGGGAATGGATCACCTTCGCCTCGCCCGCATCGCAGACAGTCCATCCCCATATTCTTGCATCGGGCGACATGCCGGGTGAGCCGATCGCGCCGCATGCCAGCGGGATATTGCGGGTGCCGACCGCCAGAACGCAGAATCGGCCCGATGCGCTGCGCCTGACGGCCCGGCGCGGAAGCGACAGCTTGTGGACCTGGGTGTGGCCGACCGCTTCGGCAGCGACGCCACTTACCGCCCGATCATTGGGTCATCCTCAAGCGACACGGGACGCGACCCGCATCCAATTGACGGTCGGCACCATTTCTGCCGATTTCGATGCGGCGACCGGCCTGCTGACGCGCATAGGGAAAGGCGGACGGCATCAGGATTTCGCGGCCGGCCCGCAACTCGTCGTCGCCCGGCCACGATCGACGGGTGAACCTGCCTGGATTCAGGCCATCGACCGCGGCGAGGGTGTCTATGAACTGCCACAACCGGCCCGCGCCGATCTCGCGCATGTCGACCTTGGCATCGCCGTCGAGGATGGCTGGGCAGGATTCCGTCTGGATGTGTCCGACAACGAGCATCAATGGCAGACGGTCTATGACGGCGCGCGCTCAGCGAAGGATGGACAGGATTATGCCTTTGCACCACGGACCGTTCGGACAGTGCACCTGACCAATCTTGCCGGTGTACGGACGACGCCGATCATAAGGTCCGTTAAAATTGCGGGCCAGCAGGAGCGGTTCGCTATCCCGGTAAACGGCGAAGCGAGAATTACCACGGGACAGGGCCGCGATCCCCGAACCGGTCGGGCCACAGCCTGGCTGGAGACCAAAAATAGCGGCGGCCTCGACCTGGTGCGCTGGACATTGACGGACGATGGCCGGCTCACGCTGGACTATCGATACAGCTTGACCGGTGAATTCCTCTATCACGGCATCGGGTTCAACCGGAAAGGCCCGGAATTGCGCTCCGTTCGGTCGCTGGTGCGTGGCCCTTCGCCCGTGTGGCAGAATCGTTTGCGGGGGCCCGTATTGGGCGTTCATGATATTGCCGACACGCGTGGCACGGAACTGCCCGCCCCGCGGACGGCGGGATATTTCGCAGACCCACGCTGGGTACGGCTGACGAGCGATCAAGGTCCGCTGACGATCTTCAGCGAAGGCGCACCCTATTTGCAATTGGGCGCGCGACTGGCCGATTTCCCCACGACGACCGTCGATTTCCCGCCGAGCGACTTCGGCTTCCTCCATGCGATCCCTGCCATGGGCGCGAAAGGGCAGGCGGCCGAATTGACCGGCCCGGCGGGCGAACCTGCAAAGGCCGCGGGCCAATATGCCGGGACGTTGACAATCATCCCTTGAATCCCTGCCACTCAGGGGGAGCCAACTCATGCCAAGCCACTACACGCGCCGACATCTTCTGACGAACATGACAGCCGCGCTCCCTTTCGCCGCCACGGCCTTTCCGACATCGCTCCGCGCGCAAGGCGACCAGGATATGGTAGCGGCGCAAGCCGACGCCATCGCGAATCAGATCCAGCCTCCCCGCATCCCCCGGCGACGCTTCCCTCTGGCTCGCTTCGGCGGTGTCGGCGATGGCAAGACCGACAATAGCGCGGCGATCGCCCAAGCGATCGAGGCATGCCGGATGGCAGGCGGCGGACGCATCATTCTGCCGAAGGGCGTCGTCCTGAGCGGTCCGATCCGGCTCCATTCGCAGATGGAGCTTCATGTTCCTGCGGGAACAAGACTGAAATTCATTCCGGATGCCGATCGCTACCTTCCGCCCGTCCACAGCCGGTGGGAAGGGGTGGAACTGATGGGCTACCATCCGCTGATCTACGCCTTTGACGAACAGGACGTCGCTGTCACGGGCAAGGGCGTGATCGACGGGTCCGCCGACGACCGGACCTGGTGGCCCTGGAAAGGGCCATGGGCGGATCGCTATGGTGACACGCCCGCTGCGGAACGGCAGGCGGCAGACCGCGCTCGCCTGTTCGAGATGGCGGAAAACAATGTGCCGATAGAGCAGCGGATTTTCGGAGCCGGCGGTCGACTTCGGCCGCCCCTTTTCCAGCCCTATCGCTGCACCCGCGTGAAGATGGAAGGGGTAACGGTGACAGCATCGCCCTTCTGGCTGCTGCACCCGGTCGAATGCCGGGACGTCATCTTTCGCCACGTCACCTGTACCAGCCATGGCCCCAATAATGACGGAATCGATCCTGAATCCTGCGCCGGGGTGCTGATCGAACACTGCATCTTCGACACCGGCGATGACTGTATCGCAATCAAGGCGGGGCGCAATGCAGATGGCAGGCGGCTGGCAAAGCCATGCGAAAATATCGTCGTGCGCCATTGCCTGATGAAGGACGGCCATGCCGGCGTCGCGATCGGCAGCGAATTGACTGCCGGGGTGCGTCATGTTTTCGTGCATGATTGCCGGATGGACAGTCCTGCGCTCACCCGCGCCCTGATCATCAAGTCGAACAGCTTTCGCGGCGGCAGGGTGGAGGATGTCCATCTCCGCCGTATCGAGGCCGGCAGGATCGACAAGGCGTTCGTACAGATATGGATGCTCTATGAGGAAGGGGATGGCGGCGCCTATCCCCCTTCGGTGGAGCGGGTTTCGGTTTCCGATTGCACGGTCGCGTCGACGGGCCGCCTGCTTGTCGTGCGGGGCCTGCCACATGCACCGATCCGCGACCTGCGGCTCGAACGCATCCGTGTCGGGCGTGAATTGAAGCCATCCGTTGCGATAGACGTCAACCCGCTGGTTGTGGAGGATGTCGTCGTTGGAGGAACCGTCTGGACCCGGGACTACCTCCGCCATCTCCCCGGCGCGGACAGCATCAGCTGCGACAAATGGGCTGTCTGCAAATGACCGACCGCATGGCGAAGGTCACTCCGCATCCTGTTGATTCTGCGGCGCGGCGCGGCTGAAGGCTTCCAGTGCCAGACAGGATCGCTCGACGGCCACCAGCCGCGGCCAGCGAAGATCGACCCCGAAACGGCGGGCATTGACGAGCTGCGCCACCAGAAAGACATCCGCCAGCGTCACCTGATCGCCAAAGCAATATGGCCCGTCCTCCTCAGCGATCAGCCGGTCGAACGCCTCCAGGCCTTCATCGATCACCTGCCTGGCCCAATCGGCCACCTGTTCCTCCGCCAGACCCAGATCACGCAACCGGTCCAATATTCGGAGATTCTGGATCGGGTGGATGTCGCAGGCGATCAGTAGCGCTGCGGCCCGGACCTTGGCCCGGCGCACCATATCTTCCGGCAGCAGCTTCGGCTCGTCGACCAACTCGTCCAGATATTCGCATATGGCCAGACTTTGCGTCAGTACCGTGCCCTGCATGTCCAGCGCAGGAACGAGCCCCTGGGGGTTCAGCGCCAGATAGTCGGGCGCGCGTTGCTCGCCCTTGCGCAAATGGTGAAAGGCGTCGGTATAGGCGATGCCCTTGAGATTCAGCACGATCCGCACCCGATAGGATGCCGTCGATCGGAAATAGCCATGGAGGATCGGCTCAGTCATCGGCTTCAGGCCCGATCCGGATGACGCAATCGCTCAAACCCTCGACGGTCACTATGATCTCGTCTCCTTCCACCACCGCGCCGACCCCCGCGGGCGTACCGCTATAGATCAGATCGCCCGGCTCCAGCCGGTAGAAGCGCGAGACATAGGCAATGACCTCCGCGACATTCCAGATCATCTCTCCCAGATCGCCGTCCTGCCTGACTTGCCCATTGACGGTAAGGGCAATCCGGCCAGCCGAAAGGTGGCCCACCGCACTGGCCGGATGAATCAGACCCAGAGGCGCTGACTGCTCGACATTCTTGGCGACATCCCAGGGTCGTCCCATTTCACGCGCCTCGAACTGGAGGTCGCGGCGCGTCATATCGAGACCGGCGGCATAGCCATAGACATGGGCGAGCGCATCGGCCGGCGCAATATTGCGGCCGCCCTTGCCGATGGCGATAACCAGTTCGCCCTCATAATGAAAATCGCGCGTGCCCGGCGGATAGGCGATGACCGTCCCCGACGGCACGACATTCTCCGCCCATTTCGTGAAAAAGAAGGGTGCTTCCCGCTCGGGATCCTTGCCCATTTCACGGGCATGAGCGGCATAGTTGCGGCCGATGCAAAAGATGCGGCGCACGGGGAAACCCCTCCCCTCGCTGGTGGCAGCGATCATCGCAGCCTGCGGCTCAAACAGGGTGGGCAAGCCTCAACTCCTTCCAGTGGCATTCACATCGACAGGGTAGGCTGAAAATGGACCGAAAATGAAGGGCTATTTCCCGCGTCACGCCCGACCCGTCATTCGAAGTCCAGCAGGAGAGATTTTTGCAAATATCTCCATGGCGGCATATGCCCGGGCGCTGCGAAGGAGGAAACATGGCATGACGGCTGCACCGCTACTGGCTGGGGTGGAATTGGGCGGGACGAAAATATTCGTCTTGCGTTCGCGCGGCCGCGATATCTTCCAGCGGGAAACTATCGCGACCACTTCAGCCGACGAAACGCTGGGCGCTGCGGCAGATATTCTCAAGAGCTGGTGGATGGAGGAACCGTTCGCGGCGCTGGGGATCGCGTCCTTCGGTCCCCTGCGGCTCGATCGCTCCGCGCAGGATTTCGGACATATGTTGCCGACGCCGAAACCGGGCTGGACCGGTGCCGACATTTTCGGCGCCCTGACGGACGGGTTGCCCTGCCCCGCCGCGATCGACACCGACGTCAACGGCGCCGCCCTCGCCGAAATGCGCTGGGGCGCGGGCGCGCAATCCACGCCTGCCTCCAATTGCCTCTGCTACCTCACCATCGGCACGGGCCTGGGTGGCGGCTTCGCTCTGGAGGGCGCTCCCCTCCATGGCGCGATGCATCCCGAAGTCGGCCATATCCTGATCCGGAGGGCTGCCGGTGACGATTTCGCGGGCGCCTGCCCCTTTCATGGAGACTGTATCGAGGGGCTGGTCAGCGGCCCCGCCCTGGCCAGGCGTTTCGGCGTACCGGGCCATCAGATCGCCGCCGACGATCCTCGATGGGATCATGTCGCCCACGACATCGCCCAACTGGTCTGCACCCTGCTGCTGACGACGGCCGCGCGGCAGGTGCTGATCGGTGGCGGGGTCGGCATGGGACGCGCGGATTTGCTGGACAGGGTCCGATCCAAGGTCGTCACGCAACTGAACGGCTATCTGTCGTTCGTAACGCCGGCCAGCATCGCATCCATCGTCCGCCCCCCTGCCCTGGGGGATCAGGCCGGCCCCCTTGGCGCGATCGCCCTGGCGTGGGACGCATTGGCGGGACACTGAGCGCCCGGACAGCATGGCATGGGGACGGTGGCGGCCGCGCAGAAGTGGCAGAATTGCCTTTTATGTTGTTTCACGCCCCAGCAATGGACTAGCCCCATCATCCCTTCACTTGATGATGGCTGGCCATGCTTACCGTTCGACAGATAGAGATGTTTCGCGCGGTGATGATCACCAAGACGGTGAGCGGCGCGGCGCGCATGCTGGGCACGTCGCAGCCCGGATTGAGCCGGATGCTGGCGCATATGGAGGACAGGCTGCATTTCCGCCTGTTCGACCGCACCCGCGGGCGGCTGGTCCCGACGCAGGAAGCGCGCATCCTGTTCGACGAGATCGAGCATATCTACAAGGGGTTCGACGACCTGTCCCATGTCATCCGGCGGCTGGCCAAGGGGGAGGACAGACTGTTCCGGGTCGGCGCGTCGCCATCGCTCGGTCATTCGATCGTGCCGCCGATGCTGGCGCGTCTCACTGCCAATTATCCCGGCCTGACGATCCAGTTCGACATTCTCTCGGTCGAACAGGCGACGGATTATCTGGCGCTGCAGCGCGGCGATTATGCACTGAGCGTCTTCCCCATCGATCATCCCAACATATTGTCGAGCCGGATCGGCACCGGCCGCATGGTCTGTGCCGTGCCGAGCAGCCATCGGCTTGCGGCACGCGAACGGATCAGCGTCGCCGACATCGCCGATGAGCAGTTACAATCCTTCCGTCCCGATACGCCGCATGGCCGCGCGATCGCCGACATGTTCGCGCGCGCCGGGCGCACGCTCGAAATCGCGACCTATATCCGGTTCGCGGAAACCGCCGTCGCCTTCGTCGCCAATGGGATGGGCATCGCCTTGGTCGACAGCTTCACGGCGATGCAGCCTCATGCCGACACTGTCCGCTTTCTGGAATTTGAAGACCCCGGCGTGCTTCCGGTCTATATTAACCGCAACCTGGAATCGCCCCGCGCAATCATTGGCGAGACGTTCGAGGAGATTGCCCGGACCGCCTTGATCGGCCTGCCGCGTTCGCCCAAGGCATAACATAAGAGCATAGTGGATCGAGATTCCCCTGGTGGAAATTACCTATGGAAAGGAGGACTGAGGCACACCCGCAGAATTGAAGCCGATTAGGACACCGGGTTGGTTTTAGCTCAGGGTGGCATGCCCCCGAGAGGATGAAAGGCGTCATATCCATGGCCAGCTATTCCCCCACCGGCACGGTATCCGTGCGGCCCTATGTGACCGTGGATAACGCCGCGCCACCCGCTTCGGATTCGTCTTGGACCGCGCGCCAGATACTGGTCGTCGCCATCTGCTTCATCCTCAACATGCTCGACGGCATGGACGTACTGATCCTGTCCTATGTCGCCCCGGCCCTGTCTGCCGACTGGCAGGTCAGCCCCGAAAGCCTAGGCGTCGTCTTCAGCGCGGGCCTCGCCGGCATGGCGGCCGGCGGCCTGTTGATCGCCCCGCTCGCGGATCGCTTCGGCCGCCGCAAGCTGATCCTCGCCTCCCTCGTCATGATGGCGCTCGCCATGTTCGGGTCGAGCATCGCGACGTCGATCTTCGAACTGATCGCAAGCCGCTTCGTCGTCGGCATCGGCATCGGCACCGTGCTGGCCAGCATGGCCGCGCTCACGGCCGAATATGCGCCCGCAAAGCATCGCACCTTTGCCGTGGGCTTCCTTCAGGCCGGCTATCCGGTCGGTGCGACCATCACCGGCTTCGTCGTCGCCAGCCAGGTCGCGACCCATGGCTGGCAGGCGATGCTGCTGGGCGCAGCGATCCTGTGCGCCGCCGCCATTCCGCTGGTCTGGCTGCTGCTGCCCGAATCCATCGCCTTCCTCTTGAGCCGCCAGCCCAAGGGCGCGCTGGAGAAGGCGAACCGCCTGCTCATTTCGATCGGCCAGCCGCGCCTTGACGTTCTGCCGCCGCGCAATGTCAGCGCCGCCCAGCATGCCGGCATGCGCGGCCTGCTGAGCGATGGCCGCGCGCCGAGCACCATCCTGCTGTGGCTGGCGATCATCTTCAGCTTCATGACGCTCTATTTCGTCATCAGCTGGATCCCGAAGCTCGCGGTCGAGGCCGGCCTGCCGGCCAAGGACGCCATCTATGCGGGCGCGATCTACAATATCGGTGCTTTCTTCGGCACCTCCTCGATCGGCCTCGTCGCCATGCGCTTCGACCTGCGCAAGCTGATCCTGACCTATATGGCGCTGGCAGCAGTCGCATTGGTGGTGTTCGGATCGGTCGCCATGCCGCTGGTCGCAACGCTGGCCACCGCTTTCCTGATCGGCGTGTTCGTGCAGGGCGGCTTCAATGGCTGCTACCCGCTGGCGGCCAGCCTCTATCCGCCCGAAGCGCGCGGCACCGGCATCGGCTGGGCCATGGGCGTCGGCCGAATCGGCGCAGTGATCGGGCCGATGCTGGGCGGCTTCCTGCTGGCGGCCAAGGTTTCGCTGCCGGTGATCTTCGGCATCTTCGCGGTGCCGGTGGTGTTGGCGGGCATCTGCGCCGCGATGATCCGCCTGCCCAAGGCCGACTGAAACAGTCTAAACAAGGAAGAAGTTCGATGTTCCAGCATCCCGTGCGCGATACGGGCCGGTCCCGCGCGTCCATCCTCTGCGGGCTGATCGGCAGCGGCATCGCCGGATCGCGCAGCCCCGACATGCATGAGACGGAAGCGCGCGCGCTTGGCCTGACCATGGTCTATCGCATCCTCGACGGCGAAATGATGGACTATGGCGCCGCCGACCTGCCCCGGCTGCTGCCGATGCTTCAGGCTATGGGCTTTAATGGCCTCAACGTCACCCATCCCTTCAAGCAGGATGTAATCCCGCTGATGGACAGCCTGTCCGGTGCCGCCAAGGCGCTGGGCGCGGTCAACACCATCCTGTTCCGCGATGGCAAGGCGCATGGCGACAATACCGACTGGTCGGGCTATCGCGCGCATTTCCTGGCTGGTCTGGGCAACCGTCCCCGCGCCCATGTCGCCCTGATCGGCGCGGGCGGCGCTGCCGCGGCGGTCGGCTATGCCCATCTCGACCTCGGCGCGACTCGGCTCACCATCTGCGACCCGGCGCAGGACCGGGCCAGGGCTCTGGCGGGTCGGCTCGGCTGCCTCTTCCCCACGGCGAAAGTCGGCATCGCCGCCACGGCTGGGGAAGCGATCGAAGGCGCGGACGGCGTGGCCCAGACCTCGCCGATCGGCATGCTCAGTCATCCCGGCCTGCCCTTCGACCCCGACCTGCTGACGCCCGATCAATGGGTGTCGGACATCATCTATTTCCCGCTTCAGACGTCTTTGCTTGAGGCTGCGGCGGCCAAGGGCTGCGCGACGCTCAATGGCGGCGGCATGGCGGTGATGCAGGCGGCGCATGCCTTTGCGCTGTTCACCGACAACGAACCCGACAATCAGCGCATGATCGCCGACTTCGATCGCGCAACCAGGCGGAGCGCCGCCGCATGATCGCCGACGCCCCGCCGGCTCCGCCGCCGGCCATAGTCCTGCCCGTGCAGGTCGCGGCCCGCGAAGCGCCGCAATTGCAGGGGCCGCCCGCCGGTCCGCAGACGCCCCCACCGCCCCCGGCCACAAAGCCGGGCTGGCGCACGAAGCTGAAGGACAAGGGCGTCACCCTCACCTTCTCCTATGTGTCGGAAAGCGCGGCCTCCATCAGCGGCGGGCGCGATCAGGGTGCGGCCTATACGCAGCAATTGCTCGCATCGGCGGTTGTCGACACCGGCAAGGCCTTCGGCCTCGACGGCGGTAAGTTCATCGCGACGATCATCCACCGCAAGGGCGAGGATCTGACCGCCACCCGTCTCGGCAATCTGTTCGAAGTGCAGGAATTGTTCGGCGGCGGACAGGATCTGCGTCCGGCCGAACTCAGCTACGAACAGCAGTTGAACGGCGGCAAGACCGCGCTGAAGATCGGCCTTTATCATACGGGCGACGACTTCGCGACCTTGCCTTCGGGCTGCCAGTTCCAGAATTTCGCCTTCTGCCCGCGCCCGACGACGCTGTTCTACAATAGCGGTTTTTCGGGCTTCCCCATCCCCCGCTGGGGCGTGCGCGCCCGGCAAGACATTGGCGGCGGCCTCAGCGTCACTGTCGCGGCGTTCGAAGTGAACAGCATTCGCGCCCAGACCGGCAATGGCTGGCAACTCGCGCCGCGCTTCGACAGCTTAGTCGTCCCGGTCGAACTGGGATGGAAGTCGGGCCAGAAGGAAGGGGGACTGCCGGGGCTGGTGCGCATCGGCGGTCTGGTCGACACGACCGATCGGGCCGACGTGCGCGACGACATCAATGGCGACAGCTATGTCCTGTCCGGCCTGTCTCCTGCCATGCGGCAGGAACGCTGGAGCGCCTGGGTGATGGCGGAAAAGATGATCGCCCGCTTCGGCCCCGGCGATCGCGGCCTGTCGCTGTTCGGCACCGCGACCCTGTCGGACAGCCATACGGCGCGCGTGCCCATCTTCCTGAGCGGCGGCTTCGTCGCGCGCGGACTGTGGGACAGCCGCCCCAAGGACAATTTCGGTCTGGGGCTGGTCTATGCCCGGGTCAATCCGCGCATCTCCGACCGTCAACGCGACCAGCAATCGCTGGGGCAGGCGGTCGACGTGCAGACATGGGAAGCGAGCGGCGAGATATTCTATGGCTGGCAGGCGACACGCGAACTGCTTCTGCGCCCCAACCTGCAATATATCCACCGCGTCGGCGCGACCAGCCGCTATGCCGATGCGGTCGTAGCCGGCCTGACGGTCAAGCTGATCCTGTGACGCCCTATGGTCGTGGACATCAGTCCACGACCATATCGTCGCGGAAGCGATTCTGTGCCGCCAGCCGGACGCCGGCATTGGGCGCGCCATAGCCGGCATAGCCGGGCGTGCGCTGCACGATCTCAAAGAAGAACAGCTTGTCGAAGGCGCGGCTGTAAAGCTGCCAGAAGCCGTTGCCATCGGCATCTTCGTCATAGAGAATGCCCAATTCCGCCATGCGCGCGATCGTCGCATCGTCGAAACCGAAGCGGGCCGCCAGATCCTCATGATAATTGGCCGGGATCGTCAGCATCGCCGCGCCGCTGTCACGCAGCGCCTGCGCCGTGGCGAAAATATCGTCGGTGCCAAGCGCAACATGCTGATAACCGCCGCCGATACCCTGTTCCAGAAAGCGCGACGACAGGGTTTCCCGCGCGTCCGAGGCATTGAGCGTCACGCGGAAACCGCTGTCCGGGGATTGCAGCGCCTGACTATGGACCAGACCCGACGGGTCGATCACATCCTGCGCCGCCTTCGCCTCCAGCCCGAACAGGGCGCGCCAGTAAAGCTGCCAGGACAGGAACTCATCCTCATGCACCACCGCGGCCAGATGATCGAAGCTGCGCGCGTGGACCAGCGCGTCCGGCTCGACGTCGAGCGCCACGAACTCGCGCGCCCAAAGCCCTTCGACCTCATTGTCGTCGATCAGATAGACCAGGCTGCCGCCGACACCGCGCAATGCCGGCATCGCCATGCGACCCGGACGCCCTTCGGGACTATAGGCCTTGATCCCCAGCGCCGCCGCGCGCGCCAGCACGGCCGCCTTATCCCTCACCCGCACGCCGATCGCGCAGATGGAGGGGCCATGGGCGCTGCGATAGGCGCTGGCGAACCCCTTGGGTTCGGCATTGATGACGAAGTTCACGCCACCCTGCCGCCAGCGCGTCACCTTCTTCTGCCGATGCTCGCCGGCGAGGGTGAAGCCGAGTGAGGCGAAAGTGCTGCCGAGCCGGGCCGAACTGGCTCCATCGGCGGTGAATTCCACGAATTCGGCGCCCAGCATCGGCTGCGGCGCGGGCATGTGTGTCTCCTGCCCCAGCCGCCGCCGGGCGGCGTCGCGCACATAGTCGAGCGAGCGATGCCCGTCCTCCGCCACCAGCGCCGCGCTGTTCGAGCGAAAGCGGTCGTTGAAGATTTCCAGCGAGAGCGGCCCGTCATAGCCGGTGCGCAATATCTCCGCGACATAGGCTTCGACGTCTAGCCCGCCCTGCCCCGGCAGGTTGCGGAAATGGCGGCTCCAGTAGAGCAGGTCCATGTCGAGCAACGGTGCGTCGGCCAACTGGACGAAGACGATCTTATCGCCGCGAATGGCGCGGATGCTTTCGCTCGGAATCCCGCGCGACAGCGAGTGATAGCTGTCGAGGATGATACCGATATTGGGATGATCGACCTGCTCGACGATCGACCAGACATCGCGATGGTCGAACACATGGCGCCCCCATGCCAGCGCCTCATAACCGACGAGGATATCGCGCTTCGCCGCGCGATCACCCAGTTCGCGGAAATCATCGACGATGCGCTCGCGCTCGCCCAGCGACACCGGCGCGCAGTTGGAGCAGACGAGAATGCGATCCGTGCCCAGTTCGCCCATCAGGTCGAACTTGCGTTCCGCCCGGTCCATGGCACGCTGGCGAAGCGCACCCGGCATCCCCTCGAAATCTCGGAAGGGCTGGTAGAGCATGCAGGCAAGGCCCAGATCATCCAGCATCCGCCGCACCGCGCGCGGGGACAGGGACGATCCGATCAGGTCATTCTCGAAAATCTCGACCCCGGTAAAGCCCGCCCCGGCCGCCGCGCGCAGCTTTTCCTCCAGCGTACCCCTGAGCGAAACGGTGGCGATGGCGTTGGACATGACGGCTCCTTTGTCGAGCCGCCATCATCCTCCCATATGCCCATGACGATAAAGGGGGTGTGACGCACCCTCCCATGCCATGACGTTATAGATGTTCCGTTCTTAGAACCTCCTCCGATCAGATCGAAGCGGAACAGGCTCTGTTTCTTTTGTTTTCCGTGATTTCCGAGCCGTGAAATGTTCCATTACACTCGAAATCACTCTAGCGATAACGACCCATCGTCACCTTGATCCAGACCGGCTTGTCGATCAGGTTCAGCCCATAATCGGTCTGGTCGCCATTCCAGACCCGGTCCATGATCCAGGCGCCCTTGTTGAAATGGCCTTCCTCGACCCTGACCACCATGCCGCCCGGAGCGCTGCCTTCCTTCGCTGCGAAGTTCACGCGGACATGGTCGCCGGTGAAGAGAAATTCGTTGGCGGACAGTTGCGCCACCACCATGCCGCCGGTCGGCGCCGTGGCCCAAGCTGGCAGGTCGGCCTTGGGGAACCATTCGCGCTGGCCGAATTGCCATTGACCGAAGCTGGCCGTGATCGTCCAGTCGCCCATGGTCGTGCTCGTCGACGCGCCATCGTCGGGCTTGGCCGTGCCCCAGACCGGATGTTCGAAGGCGATCTTCGCCCAGGGCGCTGCCGCCACGGCGCGATATTTGTCGCCGAACGCATCGAGCGTCGCGTCGTCGAAGCTCTTGGCGCCGAGCGGGTAGTTATAATAGCCGGTGCCATCCATGCCGAAAGGCGAGAAGCCGATTGCGCCGCGCCCCAGCGTCGCCCAGAAATAGCGGGCATATTCGGCAGCATTGCCGATTTCCGGCACCATCAGCGCATTGTCCGGCCGAGTGTAGAGATCGAGATGCCTGAAGACGTTGCGGCTCGCCCGGTCGTAAATGTCAGGCGCGGCGAAATCGAGCGACGGCGCGGCCGCCTTCCAGATGTCGATGACATCGCCCTGCGGCCCGCCGCTCGACAGCGCCATCGGATCGGGCTTGGCGAAAGGATCGCCCAGCGCCGCGTTCACATACATGGGCAGCGGCTTGATCGCCTTGCCCGCCGACGCCAGCGCCTCGATATAGCGGGCCGTGTGCCATGTATTGAACGCGCGATCGGCCTGATCGCCAAAGACGGTCGCCCAGTTGCCCGCCGGTTTCTTCAAGGCCTTAGCCAGCGCCGCCGGTACCGGCCCGTCGAACAGCGTCTGCGCCGCCGCGCCGAAATCGCGCGGATTGCGGTAGCTGCCGACCTCATTTTCCGGCTGCACCATGATGACTGTGTTCTGCGCATCATGATCGCGCACATAGGTCATCAGCTTCAGGAAGGCGCGCTTGTCCGCCTCCAGCGTCGCCGCGCCATGGGGCGAAAGCACGTCATGGTCCTTGCCCTCCTTCGTCTTCATGCGCGGGAAACGGCGATTGTCGAGCTTTACCCAGTCGGGGGTATAGGCAAGACCGGTATTCTTCCACGCGCCGAACCAGAGCAGGACGATGCGCTTGTCATGCTTGCGCGCCTCATCGAGCAGGGTCTGGACGAAGCCATAGTCGAACTTCCCCTCCTGCGGTTCCAACTGCTCCCAGGCGACCGGAACCTCGACCGTGTTGGCGCCGATCCGGTCCAGCACCGGCCAGACCTTTGCCAGCGGCGCGGCATAGTTGCTGCTGTTGTTGACCTGCCCGCCCAGAATCAGGAAGGGCGCGCCATCGACGATCAGCGCGTGGCGGCCCGCCTGCGTTTCGATATGGGGGACATCGCCCTGCGCCAATGCAGGCGTGGCGGACAGGAGGGTGGCGGCGAGCAGAAACCGGGCAAGGTTCATTCAAAAGGCCTTTCAGGGCTGTTCGTCGAGGGAGAAGATGCGGGTGGCTTCGGTCCATTTGGCGTCCGGGGTTGCCCATGGAAGCGGTCGCTGGACGCCGTCCATCTGCGCTTCCCAGATTTGCACCGCCGGATTGGCGGCGTCCGCCACCACCTTGGCCGCCGGGTCGAAACCGGGACCGGTTTCCATCAGCATGACGAGGCGATTACCGCTGCGGTAAATCTCCATGGCGGTCACATCGGCAGCGCGGATGCTCGCGCCGATCGCCGGCGGCAGCGCGCCCGACGCGTGCCATGCCTCATATTGAGCGATGGCCTGCGCATCGTCGACCAAATCGATCAGCAATATATGCCGCATCAGTTGACCCAGCCGCCGTCGATCACATGGACCGCGCCGGTGGTGAAGGCAGCCTCATCGCTGGAGAGGTAGAGGACGAGGCCCGCAATCTCCTCCGCCCGGCCGAGGCGGCCCATGGGCTGGCGGGCGATGAAAGCGGCCTGCGCGGTTTCATAGTCGCCGGTATCGTGCAGCCGCTGCTGGAGCGAGGGCGTGTCGATCGTGCCGGGGCAGATGCAGTTGCAGCGAATGCCCTGGCCGACGAAATCGGCGGCCACCGCCTTGGTGAGGCCGATGACGCCCGCCTTGCTCGCGCCATAGGCGAAGCGGTTGGGAATGCCCTTCACCGAACTGGCGATGGAGGACATGTTGACGATCGCCCCGGCGCTCTTGTCCAGCATGCCGGGCAGGAAGGCGCGGATCGTGTGATACATGGCGGTCATGTTGAGCGAGAGGGCGAAGTCCCAATCCTCCTGACTGCATTCCAGGATATTGCCCGCATGGACCACCCCCGCGATATTGGCGAGGATGTCGATCGGGCCGACCTCCGCCGCCAGCGCGCGGACGGCCGCGCCATCGGTCGCGTCGAGCGCGCGCAACTCGCAGCCTTCTAGCCCCTCAAGCGCCTCGCGATCCCGGTCGGTCGCGATCACGCGCGCGCCTTCTTCCACGAAACGCTGTGCCGTGGCACGGCCGATGCCCCGCGCCGCCGCCGTGATCAGCGCTACCTTGCCGTTGAGACGCCCGCTCATGCGCGCGTCCTTGCGGGCAGACATTCCGGACCGATGGGATCGAAAGCCTTGTAGGTCAAAATAAACTCCTGATGGCCAAGGGATTCAGAGATGCTGCGTTCACCCGCCGCGACGGCGAGCACCTTGTCGTATATTTCCGTGCCCACCTGTTCCAGCGTCGCATCGCCTTCCAGGATGCGGCCGGCATTGACGTCCATGTCGGCGGCGAGGCGGCGGCCGGTGTCCGGATTAGCGCAGATCTTGATGACCGGCGAAATGGCCGATCCGACCACCGATCCGCGCCCGGTGGTGAACAGGGTCAGATGCGCGCCGCAGGCGATGAGTTCGACGATCTCGGCATTGTCGGAAATATTGGGAAAGCCGAAGCGCGGCTCGCCATCGGGCACCACGTCAAGCAGATAGAGGCCGCCCGTCGGCGGAACGTCGCCCGGCTTCAATATGCCGTCGATGGTAGAGGAGCCGGACTTGGAATAGGCGCCCATCGACTTTTCCTCCTGCGTCGTCAGGCCGCCCTCCGCATTGCCCGGCGCGAAGCTGCCGAAGCCCATGATCGTGTAGTAGCGCTCGGCCTTCTGCACGCATTGCTCGATCGCGACCGCCAGTTCGGGCGTGCGCGCGCGGTCGGCCATGATCGTCTCGCAACCGACCAGTTCGCCCGTCTCCTCGAAGATGCAGGCCGCGCCGTCCGCCACCAGCCGGTCGAAGGCGCGACCGACCGCCGGATTGGCGGTGATGCCGCTGGTGCCGTCCGATCCGCCGCAGATGGTGCCGACGACCAGTTCCTCCACGCCCATCGCCACGCGCGGCGCATCGGCGATAGCGGCGCGCACCCGCTCCACCGCCTCCAGCCCGGCCGCGATCGTCGCCGCGGTGCCGCCGGCCTCCTGGATCACCAGCAGTTCGGCCGGGCGACCACTCGCCCGCGCCACCGCCAGCAGCCGCTCGCGATTGAAGCTTTCGCAGCCCAGCGACACGATCACCAGCCCGCCGACATTGGGGTGGGTGGCGATCGCCTCCATCACCTTGGCGGCATAGGCGTTGGGATAGCAGCCGGGAAAGCCGATCAGCTGGACGTCAGGATCGTCCGCCTTGTCGACGATCCGCCGCGCGACATGATGCGCGCATTCCACCAGATAGGCGACCGCGACGACATTGCGGATGCCCTTGCGCCCATCCTGCCGGAGCCAGGCCTCGATCATGCCCCCTCCTCCAGCGCGGTGCGCGTATGGCTGCTGATATAGTCGCTCTTCATATTGTGCATGTGGACCCAGTCCCCCGTCCCCGCATCGGCGGTCATCGACCCGATCGGGGCGCCATATTTGACGACCTTGTCCCCGGCCTTCAGCGGCACGCGCGCGATCTTGTGGCCGATGGCGATGCCTTCGCGCGCGGAAATGGTGCCGCCCGAAGACGGGAGGATATCGCCCGCCTCGATCACGCGGACGCAGATCAGCACATTATCGTCTGGATGCAGCAGGATCAGCCGCGCATCGTCCTGCAACATGGCCAGGCCTTTCAGAGGAGGATCGGGATCGAGCGCCGCGTCGAGCGCGGGCCAGAGCGGTTCGGGGAGCGGCGCGGCCATGCGCGCCATGGTGTCGGCGACCTGGTCCGTCCCGACCAGGCCGGGAATGACGCTGACCACCTGCGGATGGCGCAGCGGGAATTGCAGGGCGGCGGCGGGCAGGGAGACAGCGAAGTCGACACAGACCTGCGCCAGCCGCTGCGCCTTGCGGAGTATCTCCGCGCTGGGCGGGGCATAATCGAAATGCAGCGGACCATTGAGATCGCGCGCCAATATGCCGCTATTATAAGGACCGCCGACGATCAGCCGGACGCCGAGGTCGGCGCAGCGCGCCAGCAGGCGCTCGGCGCTCCGATCCAGCAATGTATAGCGTCCCGCCAGCAGGATCATGTCCAGTTCGACATGGTCGAGCAGTTCATCGCAGATCGCGACTTCATTAACGCCGATGCCGATCGCCTCGACCGCGCCACTGTCGCGCAGGGCGCGCATCGCGCCATAGCCGCCATTCAGGAAAGCGCGCAGATGATCGGGATGCGCGTCGCCATGGGTCACGCGGCCGAGGTCATGGGCGAGCAGCAGGTCGATCCGCTCACGCCCAAGTCGCCGGCAGCTTCCCTCGAAAGAACGCAGCACCGCATCATGCGAATAGTCGAAGGCCGGCTCGAACGGGTCGGCGTCGACGAAACCGTGCCGTTCGCCCTGCGCGTGGGTCGGCATGAGCAACCGGCCGACCTTGGTCGAGACGATCGCCTCGCAAGCCGGATCGCGTTCCGCCAGCATCACCCCCAGCCGTCGTTCGGCAAGGCCGAAGCCGTAATGAGGCGCGGTGTCATAATAGCGAATGCCCGCGTCCCAGGCAGCGTCGAGCGTCGCTCGCGCCTCCGCCTCGCTCACGACGCGATAGAGATTGCCGATGGGCGCCGTGCCCATGCCCAATGTCGGGATCATGCCGCCCCTCCCCGTCGCGCAGCACGGGCGTAGATCAGGACGATGGCGAAGCAGGCCGCCGGCACCAGCATGGCTGCGCGGATCGTCCCGGCAAGATCGGACACCAGCCCCATCGCCATGGTCAGCACCGCACCGCCGATGATGGCCATGACGATCATCGACGCCCCTGCCTTGGTCAGCGGCCCCAGGTCGCGCAGCGACAGGGCGAAAATGGTGGGATACATGATCGACATGAAGAAACTGGTCGCCACCAGCGCCGCAAGGCCGACCATGCCGCCTGCGACAGCCACCACCGATAGCGCGATGTTGATCGTGGCGAAGATCGCCATCAGCCACGCACCGTCGAACCGCGCCAGCAGGGCAGCGCCGACGAAACGGCCAATCATGAAAAGTGCGAGCGACAGGGTCAGCAGCCAGGCCGCTTTCTGCGCCCCGATCCCCGGCAGCGCGTTTTCCGCATAGCGGATCAGATAGCTCCAGATGCCGACCTGTGCACCGACATAGAAGAATTGCGCGGCCACACCCGCCAGATAGCGGGGACGCCGCAACAGCGCGCCATAGGCGCCCGTCGGCGCGCCGCCTCCTGATCCCGCTTCGGTCGCGGAGCGCGGGAAATGCGTGAAGGCCAGCATCACCGCCCAACCCAGCACAACCAGCGCAATGCCGAGATAGGGCAACTGGACGGCCATAGCGCCGGCAGCACCCTGCCCCGGCCCGTCGGACAAGATGAAGGTCGCGCCCAGCGCGACACCGGCGATCGACCCCAAGGGATTGAAGGCCTGCGCCAGATTGAGGCGCTGCGCCGCGCCGTCCGCCGGCCCCATCACCGCAACCATGGGATTGGCCGCCGTCTCCAGGAAGGCGAGGCCGCTCGCAATGACGAACAGGGCGAAGAGGAAGAAGCCGTAGCTGAGTTGCATCGACGCCGGCAGGAACAGCAGCGCCCCGCCGCCGAACAGGATGAGGCCCAGGATCACCGTCGCCTTATATCCCAACCGCTCCGCCGCCAGCGCGGCCGGAATGGCGAAGCAGAAATAGCCAAGGTAGAAGGCCGACTGGACCAGACCCGACTGGAAATCCGACAGGGCGAAGGTCTGCCGGAAATGCGCGATCAGCACATCGTTGAGATTGTTCGCCATTCCCCACAGGAAAAAGAGTCCCGTGGTCAGGACCATCGCCGCGCGGCTGCTTCGCTCGCCCCAGGCCCGTGGCGCTATCCCTTCCACTTGCATCGGCCGTCCTCTCTTTGCCCTGAACGGGCAGACCGGCCCTGTTTTATGGGTCCGATCTGCCCAGGAAGGGGACGCTATGAACGCCCGCATGATGGATCAATAGGTGATCCGGGCCGTGAGGCTGATGCGGCGGTCGTTCACCACCACGTCGCGCGGACGAGTGTCGATGCCGAAATAGGTGCTGCGGCGCGTGTTGGTCAGGTTCGTGCCATCGACCGCCAAGGCGAATTGCGGCGTCACATTATAGCTGATCGATGCGTCTAGCTGGCCGAACGACTTGTTGAAGATCGGCAGGTTGCCCGTACCGTTGCCAGCAGTCGTCACCACATATTTGCTGCGCCAGTTGTAGGCGACGCGCGCCGACAGCCCGCCCAGCTCATAGATGCCGACCAGATTGTAATTATACTTGGACAGCAGTTCCAGCGGCACATTCGTCACCGGGCCGGAGGTCGCGGGCGACGGCGCCTGCGAGTCGACATAGGTGAAGTTGGCCTGCATGCCGAGGCCGCTCAGCGGTCCGGGCAGGAAGTCGAAGAACTGCTGGTAGGCCAGCTCGAAGCCCTTCACCTTGCCCTTGGCAACATTGTTGTAGGACGTCACTTCATAGTCATAGCTGTTGCCATTGCCGAACGTGACGTTGCGGGTCGACACCGCCGTCTGGATGTAATTCTTGATATTCTTGTAGAAGGCCGCCGCGGTCAGCGATCCAGTGCGCGAGAAATACCATTCCAGCGATGCGTCCAGATTGTCCGACTTCATCGGCTTGAGGTAGGGATTGCCGCCGCTGGTGGTGTGCACCTGATTCTGTTGCGCGGTGCCCGGCTCGGTGATGGTCAGGCTCGGGTTCAGCTGGGTGAAGCTGGGCCGCGAGATATTCTTCGCCGCCGCCAGACGCAGTTGCAGATTGTCCATCAGATGGACGCGCAGGTTGAGGCTCGGCAGGACCGAGGTGTAGCTGCGCGACACGGCGATCGGGTTGAACACGGTCGGGCCGTTGGTTTCGGTTCCGTCCGGATTCTGGATGATCGGCGTCTGCTGATAATAGCCCGACACGTCCAGATCGGTGCGGACCACACGAACGCCGATATTGCCGTCGACCGGGTCGGTCTTGAAGAAGGCGGTTGCGTAGCCCGTATAGGTCTTCTGCCGCTGCTCGTTGGTGCCGCTCTGGACATAGGCCGGCGCACTGGCGATGCCCAGCGTGTCGAGCGTCTGCTGATAGTTGCGGATGATGCCGCGGTTGAACGCGATGATATTGCCGAACAGGTCGGCATCGCCACGGAAGAAGTCGCTCAGGTCGACATTTTCCAGCTCGCTCGGAATGCCCGACAGGCCGGTGTAGCGATAGCCGGTGTCGATCGTCCGGTTCTTCCGGTCGGCAAAGCGGATGCCAGCCTTGATCGACGACAGGATGCCGGCGTCAAAGCGATATTCGGCGTCCAGACGAGCGGTCTTGTCCGACGCCTTCGACTCGTTAAGATTGTCGAGATAGAAGGCGCTGTTATAGGTTGCCGGGTTGGTGAGGCCCGTTGCCGAACCAATGTTTACCACCGGGATCGAACCCGAAATATCCTGATACAGCGTGTCGGCCGTGCCGTTGAGACCGAAGATGGAACGCAGATTCTTGGTCTTCGCGTCGACATATTGACCGTCGGCCGTCACGGTCAGCCGATCCGTCGGCTTCCACTTCAGGTTGAGCGAATAGTCGGTCGTCTTCGACCGGCGGGTCTGCGCGCTGGTGTTGTTGCCGACCGGCAGGTCGATGAAGGTGCCGCTCTGGAAATCGCCATTGTCGGCATAGGTGAAGGGAGCACCCGGCTGCGGCTGGATCGCGCTGGTCGAGGTGTAGGCGAAGAAGCTGTAATCGTCGAAACGGAACTTATAGTCAGAGCGGAAGACTTCGGCGGTCAGCTCCAGCGTGTCGCTGGGACGCCACTGGACCGACACGTCAGTGCCCAGACGGCGGCGATCGCCATAGACTTCGCCGATACCCGTGCCATGCGGCAGGGTCGTGGTCTGGCCGGTGCGGCCCAGCGTCGCCAGCACGGCGGCATCTGCAGCGTTGGTGGGATCGAGCGTATAGAAAGGCTCGGTCGAGATCGTGTCCTGACGGAAGGCGGTCTTCTGGAACGAGACGCTGGCGAGGACGCCGATTTCGCCGATCGGCGTGTCCCAGCGATCGCTGAGCATCAGCGACGCGGACGGCTTATATTTGTCGACCAGATCGAAATGGCTCTGCGTCAGCGTCGCCGCCGCCTTGAAGCCGTCGAAGTCGAACGGCCTGCGCGTGCGGAAATTGATCGTGCCCGACAGCTGGTCCTCGATCAGGTCGGCCGACGGGTTCTTGTAGACGTCGATGCCGGCGAGCAATTCGGACGGAATATCTTCCAGGCTCAGCTGGTTGGCGCCGCTGGCGGTAAAGATGTCGCGGCCGTTGAGTTCGGTGCGGACCTGCGTCAGGCCGCGGATGGCGACCGAGCTGCCTTCGCCATATTGACGCTGGACCTGAATGCCGGGGATGCGCTGCAATGCTTCGGCGACGTTGCGGTCGGGGAGCTTGCCGATGTCTTCCGCCACGATGGAATCGACGATGACGTCGGAATTGCGCTTGATCGACTGAGCGCTGGAAAGGCTGGCGCGCACGCCGGTGACAACGATGTCTCCCTCGTCCGCAGAAGCGGCCGCCTGATCGGGCGTCGTCGCATCCTGGGCATGGGCGGCGGTGCAGCCGAGCGTGATGCTGGCGATCGAAATACCCGCCATCAACGCAGCGCGACGCGGCATGTGAATCATCTTGGACATGGAACCTTCCTCTCCCTGGCTCCTGGGTCGGAGCGCTAATCGATTCGCCGCGCAAAAGCGGCCGAAAACATTTCCCTTTCGTGTCTCGCCCCGCTTTGGGAGCGGTACCAAGACGACGCTCCATTACTCTCCCATTTCAAATTATGAAATATAAAAATTGATTTCATATGTGGATTAATGCGCAGGATAGCGCTAACATGACGCCGCGCTTCGACGAACCGAAGCAGCGCATAAGGGAGGGGAGCAACATGACCGGCAAGGCGCGCTATCAGGCACCCGCGCTCACCAAGGGTCTGGAAATATTGGAGCTTCTCGCCAGCGCGAGCGAGCCTCTGATCATGTCCGATATATCCGTAGCGCTGGGCCGGTCGGTCAGTGAAATCTTCCGCATGCTTCAGGTGCTGGAAGAGCATGGCTATATCGCGCGGGACGAAGACGGCTATCGCCTGACCAACCGCCTCTTCGCTCTGGGCATGAGCCAGCCGCCGATTCGCGACCTCGCCTCCACAGCGCTGCCGGTGATGCAGGATCTGGCGCGCAAGGCGGGGCAAAGCTGTCACCTCGCCGTCGCGTCGGGGGCGGAGATGGTCGTCATCATCGCGATCGAGGCGCCCGGCCTGTCGGGCTTTGCCGTGCGCGTCGGCTACAAGCGGCCGCTGCATCGCTCCAATAGCGGGCGCATCCTGCTGGCCTTCCAATCGCCTGATGCCCGCGCGGCGATGCTGGCGGACATTCGCGCGACCGACGAGGCGCTGGACGAAGCGGAACTGATCGCGCGCCTCGATGCGGCCGTCGCGGCGGGCGGGGCGATCGCCCCCAGCCCGATGCTGACGGGGATCACCGACCTTTCCGCGCCGATCCTGATCGGCGGCATCGCCCGCGCCGCGCTCACTATGCCCTTCGTCGACGGCGCCGCGAACCGGGCGACACTGGACGATTGCAGCCAGCTGGTGCGCGACGCAGCCCATGCGATCGGCACGGCCATGTCGCCGATCATGGCAGTGCCGACGCGCAGCATCGGAGACGACCAATGACCATGTTCGACCGCCGTTCCGCCCTGATCGCCGCTGCCGGTCTCGCGGCCCTGCCCGGCCTGTCGTCCGCACAGACATCGGCCAGCGACGAGATCATCGAACTGTGGCCCGGCACGCCGCCCGGCGACACCGGCGCGCGCATCGTCCGCAAGATCGACGACCAGTCCAAAGATCCGACCAAGCCCGATCGCTTTGTAACCGGCATAGATCGGCCGGTTCTGGTAGTATGCCGCCCCGCCCGCCCCAATGGCGCGGCGATGCTGGTGGCGCCCGGCGGCGGCTATGGCTTCCTGTCCTATGACAATGAAGGCGCCAGCCAGGCGGCATGGCTCAATGCGCGCGGCATCACCGCCTTCATCCTGCTCTATCGCCTGCCGGGCGAAGGCTGGGCGCGGCACGAGGATGTGCCGTTGCAGGATGCGCAGCGGGCGATGCGGATCATACGCGCCGGAGCTGTCCAGTTCGGTGTCGACAAAAGCCGCATCGGCGTCCTCGGCTTTTCCGCGGGCGGGCATCTGGCGGGATCGCTGGCGACCCGCCATGGCGAGACGATCTATACCCCGGTCGATGCCGCCGACCGGGAGGATGCCCGCCCCGATGTCGCCGGCCTGATCTATCCAGTCGTCAGCCTCGACGCGCCGTTCACCCATGGCGGATCGCGCGACAATCTGCTGGGCGAAGGCGCGGGTGCGGATATGCGGCGTGCCCGGTCGGTCGAGATGCGGGTCGACGCAAGTACGCCGCCCCTCTTCCTCGTCCACGCGACGGACGATGGGCTGGTCCCGCCCGCCAACAGCATCGCCCTATTTCAGGCGATGCAGGCGGCCAAACGTCCGGTCGCGCTCCATATTTTCGAGGATGGCGGCCATGGTTTCGGCGTGCGCCTGCCGCGCATGATGCAGGCCTCCGCCTGGCCGGAGCTGTTCGCGACCTTCGGCGCCCGGCATGGGCTGATCCCGGCATGATAGGTGCGTTGCCGCTCTTGCTCCTGCTGGTGGCGGGCGCAGCGCAGGCTGCGCCCGATCCGTATCAAAGCTCACCCGAACGGCGCACCGTGGCGGAAAAGGATTGGGGACCATGGCTTGGCCCCTTCCGCGCGAAGCTGGTGCCCGGCCTGATGCAGGATTTCGGCGAGCGCTATCTCTATGCGCCTGCCAATGCCGCCCTGCCCGTACCAAAGCCCGGCGAGCAGCGCGTGGTGTTTCTGGGCGATTCCATCACCGACCGGTGGAACCTCGCTGCCAGCTTCCCTGGCAAGCCCTATGTCAATCGCGGCATCGGCAGTCAGGTAACGGCGCAGATGCTGTTGCGCTTCCACCAGGATGTGATCGCGCTGAAGCCAAAGGTCGTAGTGATTCTGGCCGGCATCAACGACGTGCAAGGCTTCCTGCAACAGGAAACATCCGAACAGATCGAGGCCAATTGGGAGGCGATGGCTGACCTCGCCACCGCTCATCATATCCGGGTGGTGTTCGGCTCGATCCTGCCGGTCAATAATTATACCGAAGCGGCGAAGGACGTGGTGAAGGAGCGCAAGCCCGATCAACTGATGGCGCTCAATGGCTGGCTGCGCGCCTTTTGTACGGAGCGGGGCTATGGCTTTGCCGATTATCATGCCGCGATGGTCGACCGGAGCGGGCTGATGGCGGCCACCTATACGCGCGATGGCGTCCACCCACTCGATAACGGCTATGCGGTGATGGCGCCGATCGCGGAGCGGGCGATCAGGCAGGTTCTGCGACAGAAATGAAGCAAGGGAGAAGGATGATGTTTCGCCTGACGGCTGCTCTGTGCGCGCTGGCTCTTGCCAGCACGGCCCATGCCGAAACGAAGGTGCCCGGCGATCCCCATGCCGACGATCCGGTCGGCATCGTGGCCGATCCCTGTCCGGTCCATCCCAAGCCCGCAGGCGAAGCGGAATGGAAGATGTGGAACCTCCACATGCTGACCCGCGATTTCGGGCAGTTGTGCCGCTATACCGCGGACAACAAGGCGCTGGAAGGCAAGAAGGTTCGTGCGGTCTTCATGGGCGATTCCATCACCGACAACTGGATCAACCAAGACCCGGAGATGTTCGCGGACGGGCTGGTTGATCGCGGCATCAGCGGCCAAACAACGGCGCAGATGCTGGTCCGCTTCCGCAATGACGTGATCGCCCTGAAGCCGCAAGTCGTGCACATCATGGCGATGACCAACGACATCGCCGGCAATACCGGCGCGGCGACGATGGAAACGGTGCTGGGCAATATCCAGAGCATGGCCGAACTGGCTGATGCGCACGGGATCAAGGTCGTGATCGCGTCCGTGCCGCCCGCCGGCGCTTTCCCCTGGAGCCCGGCGATGAAGCCCGCGCCGCAGATTGCGGCGATCAATACATGGCTGGCCGATTACGCCCGCAGCCGGGGCTTCACCTATGTCGATTATCATAGCGCGATGGCGCAGCCCGACGGCGCCATGAAGCCGGGCCTGTCCACCGATGGCGTCCATCCGACCAAGGAAGGCTATGCGATCATGCGCCCGCTGGCGCGGCAGGCCATCGACAAGGCCTTGAGGGAAATTCAATGACGATGCTGGGACGCCGCGCCTTCCTCGCCGGCACCGCCGCGCTCGGCCTCGCCCGCGTGGCCCGCGCCGCCAGCCCCATGGGGACGATGCGCGGACCGGTGCAGGCCAGTTGGCCCTCGCTGGTGAGCAATTATCGTTATCCCGACTGGTTCCGTGACGCGAAGCTCGGCATGTGGTCGCATTGGGGGCCGCAGTCGGTGCCGGCGCAGGGCGACTGGTATGGCCGCTTCCTATATATGCAGGGCCACCCCATGTATGAGCATCACCTCAAGACCTACGGCCATCCGTCGGTCGCGGGGATGAAGGACATCCAGAATCTCTGGACCGCCGACAAGTGGGAACCCGATGCGCTGATGGCCCGATACCAGAAGGCGGGGGCCAAATATTTCATGGCGCTCGCCTGCCATCACGACAATCTCGACTGTTATGACAGCCGCTATCATGCCTGGAACAGCCTGCGCGTCGGGCCGAAGAAGGACATTGTCGGCATCTGGGAGCAGGCCGCGCGCAAGGCGGGGATGAAGTTCGGCGTGTCCAACCATGCCGCCCATGCCTGGCACTGGTATCAGCCGGCCTATGGCTATGACCCGGTCGGCCCGAAGAAGGGCGAGCGCTACGATGCCTTCCGCCTGCGCAAGGCAGACGGCAAGGGGCTGTGGTGGGACGGCCTCGACCCGCAGGAACTCTATACCGGCGGTCATGCGGTGCTGCCCGACGGCATCGACACGATCGAGGCGATGGACAAATGGCACGACGCCCATAACGGCCGGTGGATCGAGACGGGGCCAAAGGACGACCCGGCCTATGTCACCCGCTGGCTGCTGCGCCAGACCGATCTGGTGGCGAAATACAAGCCCGACATGGTCTATATGGACGATCATGAACTGCCCTTCGGCCCGGTCGGGCTGGAGGCGGCGGCGGATTATTATAACCGCTCGATCGACTGGCACGGCCAGATCGACGTGGTGCTGACCGGCAAGCAGTTGAAGCCCTATGCCCGCTTCGGCATCGTGCAGGACGTGGAGCGCGGCTTCACCGACCATCTGTGGGACGAGCCATGGCAGACCGACACCTGCATCGGCGACTGGTTCTACAATGAGGCGCGGCTGCACGACAAAAGCTACAAGAGCGCCGAGGAGGTCATCCAGCGGCTGGCCGATGTCGTGTCGAAGAACGGCAACCTCATGCTCTCCATCCCGCAGCCGGGCGACGGATCGATCGACAGCGAGACGGAGAAGGTTCTGGACGGCATGGCCGGATGGATGACCCATGGCGGCGAGGCGATCTTCGGATCGCGGCCCTGGCGCATCTATGGCGAGGGGCCAACGCAAATGATCGCAGGGATGCAGAATGAGGAGAAGGCCAAGCCCTTCACCACGCAGGACATCCGCTTCACCACCAACAAGGGCGCGCTCTATGCGCTGTTCCTAGGCCGGGCGCAGGGATCTACGACTATCCGCTCACTGGCGCGTGGGCGCGTTGACGGCAAGATCAGCCAAGTGACGCTGCTCGGCGGCGGTCCGCTGGCTTTCCGTCAGGATGGCGCGGGCCTCCATTTCGACATGCCGCACGACAGCAATTTCGTTCCGGTCGTCCGCATCGACGGTCGCGGCCTCGTATAAAGTTCAAGCAAGGGAATACAGGGATGATCGCAAAGGGCTTCAACACAAGATTGGCGGGGATCGCGCTCGGTGCGTCCTTCCTCGCGATGGCGGCTCCTGCGCTGGCCGAACCGATGGCCTTGCTGGACCGCCATGGCAGCCGCGTAGCGGTGGAGCCTTATGCGCCCAATATCGTCCGCGTGACGATCGCGCTCGATCCTGCGCTGGCGTCGGCGGCGCCGGGCGAAGGACCGAACGCCAAGTCGGACGCGACTGGCTGGACCCATCGCACCGATGCGACCGGCGACATCTTCTCCTCCTCGGCGATCAGCCTGACGATCGACGCCAAGGAATGGCCCGGAGCGCCGACGCAGATGCAGCGCTATTTTGCGCCCTCGCTGCCGCCGGTCAGCCTGTCGGTCAAGGATGCGAGCGGCACGCTGCTGACGAAAATGACCGGCTGGGAAATGGCGCCGGTGACGGTCAATGGCGAGAAGACCTTCAAGGTCGGCGCCAGCTTCGATTCTCCTGCCGACGAACATTATTACGGCCTGGGCCAGAACCAGGAAGGCTATATGGATCTGCGCGGCAAGCAGATCGACTGCCAGCATTATTATGATGCGCCTGCGGGCGAGACGGTCTGCGTGCCCTTCATCGTCACGAACAAGGGCTATGGCATCGTCTGGGACAATCCGGCCCGCACGCTGATCCAGCCGGGCCTGCACAGCAGCACTCACTGGCAGAGTCAGGTCGGCGAGCGCGTGTCCTTCTTCGTCATCACCGGCAAGACCACGGACGAACTTTATGCCGGCTATGCGAAGCTGACCGGCAAGACGCCGCTGCCACCCAAGGCGGGCTTCGGCCTGATCCAGAGCAAGGCGCGCTACGAGAGCCAGAAGGAACTGCTCGACATCGCCAATGGCTATCGCCAGCGCAACCTGCCGCTCGACGTGATGGTGCTCGACTGGTTCTACTGGACGCGCATGGGGCAGCTTGACATCGACCGCACCTATTTCCCCGATCCCAAGAGCATGAACGACCAGCTGAAGTCGATGGGGATGCACTCGATCATCAGCGTGTGGCCGCGTTTCGAGCGGGAATCGCGCTATTTCGACATGCTGGCGACCAAGGGCTGGTTCCTGAAGGACAAGGACGGCAATCCGGTCGACGGTCTGCCGATGCGATCGGACCGCGCCGGGGCGCTGATCGACAGCACCAATCCGGAGGCGCGCGAATGGTTCTGGGGGAAGATCCGCGACAATATCGCCGCCCAAGGCTTCGACTGGTTCTGGCTGGACGAGACCGAGCCTGATCTGGTTCCCGACGGCTATTTCTACGCCAAGGGTTCGGGCGACCGCTACCACAATCTGTTCCCGCTGGTGCATACCACCGGCGTGGCCGAAGGCTCCGAGCGCGACCGCCCCAATTTCCGCAACATGATCCTGGCGCGCGCCGCCTATCTTGGGTCGCAGCGCAATGGCGGGCTGTTCTGGTCGTCGGACATCAAGTCGACCTGGGAAGCGCTCCAGCGGCAGATCCCGGCGGGCCTCAACTTCACCGCGTCGGGCCTTGCTTATTGGGGCAGCGATATCGGCGGGTGGCAGTGGCCCAAAGGTCCAAAGGCGGAGAACCCGATCCTGGTCGATCCGGCAGGCGCGACGGCGATGGGCGCGGACTATCCCGACTATCCCGAACTGTTCGTGCGCTGGTTCCAGTATAGCGTCTTCACCCCCACGCTGCGTATCCATGGCCAGCGGCCCGGCACAGCGCTGTGGGACTATGGCAAGGCGGCCGAACCGATCCTGGCCGACTGGCTGCGCCTGCGCTACACGCTGATGCCCTATATCTATTCGCTCGGGCGCAACACCTATGACACCGGCGCGCCCTTCATGCGCGGGCTGTTCATGGATTTCCCGAACGATCCCAAGGTGTCGAACATCGGCGACCAATATATGTTCGGTCCCGCCTTCCTGGTCGCCCCGGTGACGCAGCAGGGCCAGACCAGGCGGTCGGTCTATCTGCCCACGGGCACGGCCTGGTATGACTACTGGACCAACCAGAAGTTCGAGGGCGGCCAGACGGTCGAGGTCGAAGCGCCGATCAACCGCATGCCGCTGTTCGTGAAGGCCGGTTCGATCGTCCCGATGGGCGTCCAGATCAAGAGCACAGCGGAAAAGCAGGCGATCGAGAGCATCCGCGTCTATCCCGGCGCGAACGCCCGCTTCACCCTCTATGATGACGACGGCACGACCAACGCCTATCGCAAGGGCGGCTCCAAGGCCGAACTGGTGTGGGACGACACCGCAAAGTCGCTGACGAGCAAGATGAAGCTGCCCACCGGCCAGGCCGTTACCGGTCTGGTGCAGGTTGTCGGTCAATAAGGAGTTCAGAAACATGACGGGTATCAATCGTCGCGAATTGGGCATGGGCCTCGGCGCGGCTGCGCTGGGCGCCAGCCTCGTCGGCGGCACCACCGCCGCAACCGCACAAGCCGGATCGACCGCAGCCTCGCAGGGCGCTTTGTCCTTCCCGCCCGACTTCCTCTGGGGCTGCGCCACCGCCGCCTATCAGATCGAGGGCGCCGCGAAGGAGGATGGCCGCGGAGCGACCAACTGGGACATTTTCTCCCACACGCTGGGCAAGGTCGCCAATGGCGACACCGGCGACGTCGCCTGCGACAGCTATCACCGCTATCAGGACGACATCGCGCTGCTGAAGGCGCTGGGCGTGAAAGCCTATCGCTTCTCTATCGCCTGGTCGCGGATATTCCCCGACGGCAAGGGCAAGCCGAACCAGAAGGGCGTGGACTATTATAACCGGCTGGTCGACGGGCTGCTGGCGGCCGGCATCACGCCGCACGTCACCCTGTTCCACTGGGATCTGCCCGCTGCCCTGCCCGGCGGATGGCAGAACCGGGATACCGCCTATGCCTTCGCCGACTATGCGACCTATATGGCGGGCCGCCTCAACGATCGCGTGAAGCATTTCATGACGGTAAACGAACTGCGCTGCTTCACGGACCTCAGCTACATGACTGGCGGCAAGGCGCCGGGCCTGAAGCTGCCCATGGGCGAAGTGAACCAGATCCGCCACCATGGCGTGCTGGCCCATGGCCTGGGCGTGCAGGCGCTGCGCGCCGCGACGAAAAGCGGGACACAGGTCGGCATCGCCGACAATCCCAATATCTACGTCCCCGCGATCGAGACGCCAGACCATATCGAAGCCGTGAAGAAGGCGGTGCGCGAAGAGAACGCCATGTTCCTGACCGCTATCATGGAAGGTCGCTATATCGAAAGCTATCTGACCGCGCAGGGCGAAGACGCGCCCAAGGTCAAGGACGGCGACATGAAGCTGATCGGCGCGCCGCTCGATTTCCTGTCGGTCAACGTCTACACCGGCAACACCGTGCGCGCCGATCCATCCGCGCCGTCGGGCTACAAAATACTGCCGCATCCGGGTCAGGCGCCGCGCATGCCCTCCCCCTGGCTCTACGTCACGCCGGAGGTCATTTATTGGGGGATGCGCGCCATCAGTGAGAACTGGAAGCCCAAGGGTCTCTACATCTCCGAAAATGGCTGTTCGGCCGACGACAAGGTCGCCGAGGACGGCAAGGTCTATGACACCGACCGCGTCATGTATCTGCGCAACTATATGACTCACCTCCAGCGGGCGACCCGCGAGGGCATCCCGGTGAAGGGCTATTTCGTCTGGAGCCTGATGGACAATTTTGAGTGGGAGGACGGCTATACCAAGCTGTTCGGCATCCACCATGTCGATTTCAAGACCCAGAAGCGCACGCCCAAGCTGAGCGCTGACTGGTATCGCGAACTGGTGCGCACCAACAAGCTGGTCTGACGCCCGATCATCTGAGCCCTGCTGCTGGCGGCGATGGTTCATCGTCGCCAGCAGCCAATATCGTTTCCTTGAATGCCCGCGAGGTCGGCGACAAATCCTCGCGGTGGATCAACCACAGGCTGCTGCTGACGGGCGTCGCGAATGGCCGATAAGCAAGATTGTCGACATGCAGCCGGGTCAGCGACTGCGTCAGGATCGTCGCGCCGAAACCGGCCGCCACCAGCCCAAGCAAAGTCGCGAGGCTGCCCGCCTCCTGCGCGATGGTCGGCCGGAACCCGGCCTGTTCGCACAATGCGAAGAAATGCTCGTTGAAGCCCGCGCCGATGACGGCGCCATAAAGGACCAGCGGCTCGTCCTTCAAATCCTCGATCGTCGGATTGCTTGCCTGCCGCGCGAGGTAATGATCCTGCCGGATCGCCAAGCACATCTCCTCCTCGATCAGTGGCCGTAAAACCAGTCCATTGGGCAGGACAGGCGGCGCGAAACAGCGAACGATCGCCACGTCGAGCTGCCGACGTTCGACTGCGTCGAGCTGCTCGTCGCACCCCAGTTCTAACAGCGTCAGTTCGACATGGGGGAAGCATTGGCGAAACCTGTACAGTGCCTTTGCCACCTGCGGGACGAACGGACCGGACGCGGTAAAGCCCAAAGACAGATGTCCGATCTGCCCCATCTGCGCCAGCCGCGCCGTCTGCGCCGCCCGTTCCGCCTGCGCAAGGGTCGCGCGCGCCTCCGGCACGAACAGCCGACCGACTTCGGTCAAGGCCACGCGGCGGCTGGTCCGCTCGAACAAGGTCACGCCCAGTTCCTCTTCCAGCGCCCGTATCTGCTGGCTGAGGGGCGGCTGTGAAATGCCCAGCCGAAGCGCGGCACGACCGAAATGCATTTCCTCGGCAACACACAGGAAGTATCGCAGATGTCGAAGGTCCATGAATCAAGTCGCCCAAGCTATCAATGTTGCTGTATTATATATTAGACGCGGAATATTCTAGGTTGCATGGCGAAACCGGATGTGGCGGTGGTTCGCTGTCGTTCCGAAAGCCGCGTGTGATCCCCCCTGATGCCGCAGCCCCCCGGACCCGGACCATCGTCACATTCATGAATGACGTTCATCAAATCATGCCGTGACAAGCGGCTTTATCCGCCGGGATGGTTGCGGTAACGATAGGCATCCCATCAGGAGAGGCATCACTGTTTTCAACCCGGCGGTCCCGCCGGCGCGTCCCGGAGTCGTGGATGATCGGTATCGTCAAGGTTGCCCTCAACCGTCCTTTGACTTTCATTGTGATGGCGATCCTGATCGCGATCGTCGGCGTACTCGCCGCTGTCCGCACGCCCGTCGACATGTTCCCGAACATCCGCATCCCGGTGGTCGCGGTCGCCTGGCAATATGCGGGCCTGTCGCCCGAGGATATGTCGAACCGGATCGTCGGCCCCTATGAGCGCGTGCTGACCACCACGGTTAACGATATCGAGCATATCGAAAGCCAGTCGCTTCAGGGCGTGGGCATCATCAAAATCTATTTCCAGCCCGGCGCCGACATCCGCACCGCGACCGCGCAGGTGACGTCGATCTCGCAGACGGTGCTGCGCCAGATGCCGCCGGGCATCACCCCGCCGCTGATCCTGAACTATAGCGCATCGACCGTCCCGATCCTCCAGCTCGCCTTGTCGGGCAAGGGGTTGTCCGAACAGCAATTGTTCGACTTGGGTCAGAACCAGATCCGCCCGCAACTCGTCACCATTCCCGGCCTTGCCATGCCCTTCCCCTCGGGCGGCAAGCAGCGTCAGGTGCAGATCGACCTCAATCCGCTGGCGCTCCAGTCCAAGGGGCTGTCGGCGCAGGATGTCGGCAATGCGATCGCCGCGCAAAATCAGATCAACCCGGCCGGCTTCGTCAAGGTCGGCGCAACCCAATATAGCGTTCGCCTGAACAACGCCCCGACCTCGATCGAGGCGCTCAACGACCTGCCGGTGAAGGTCGTGAACGGCGCGACTATCTATATGCGCGACGTCGCCTATGTCCGCGACGGCAACGGGCCGCAGCAGAATATCGTCCATGTCGAGGGCGGTCGCTCGGCGCTTCTGACCGTGCTCAAAAATGGCTCGACCTCGACGCTGGCGATCGTCGATGGCGTGAAGCAGGCGCTGCCCCGTATCGCCGCCACCCTGCCCGACAGCCTGAAAATCCTGCCGGTCGGCGACCAGTCGTTGTTCGTGAAGGCGGCGGTAGAGGGCGTCATCCATGAAGGCGCGATCGCGGCGGCGCTGACGTCGCTGATGATCCTGCTGTTCCTGGGCAGCTGGCGCTCCACCGTCATCATCGCCCTGTCGATCCCGCTGGCGATCCTGGCGGCGATTGCCGCGCTGGCGATGTTCGGCCAGACGCTCAACGTCATGACCTTGGGCGGCCTTGCCCTCGCTGTCGGCATCCTTGTCGACGACGCGACGGTGACGATCGAGAATATCAACTGGCATCTGGAACAGGGCAAGGGCGTCACGGAAGCCATTTTGGACGGCGCGGCGCAAATCGTGACGCCGGCCTTCGTCGCCCTGCTCTGCATCTGCATCGTGTTCGTGCCGATGTTCTTCCTGCCGGGTGTCGCGGGCTTCCTGTTCGTCCCGATGGCGCTGTCGGTCGTGTTCGCGATGATCGCGTCCTTCATCCTGTCGCGCACATTGGTCCCGACGCTGGCCATGTATCTGCTCAAGCCGCATATCGAACATGGCGATGCCCACATGGCCGGCAGCGCGACCTCGCATAACCCGCTGGTCCGTTTCCAGCGCGGGTTCGAGGCGCGGTTCGAGAAGATCCGCACCGGCTATGTCGGCCTGCTCTACCGCGCGCTTAATACGCGCAAGCCTTTCCTGCTGGGTTTCATGGGCATCGTGATCCTGTCCTTCGGCCTGTTGCCGATGCTGGGCAGCAACTTCTTCCCCACGGTCGATTCCGGCCAGATTGCGATGCATATCCGCGTGCCGGTCGGTTCGCGTATCGAAGATACCGCCGCCCGCTTCGACCGGATTAGCCGCGAAGTGCGCAAGATCATTCCTGCAGCCGAACTGGCATCGATCACCGACAATATCGGCCTGCCGGTCAGCTCCATCAACACCGTCTACAATAATAGCGGCACCATCGGCCCGCAGGACGGCGACATGCTGATCGCGCTTAATCATGGCCACCGTCCGACTGACGACCTCGTGGCGGAACTGCGCCGCGAAATGCCGCGCCGCTTCCCCGGTACGACCTTCGCCTTCCTGCCGGCGGACATCACCAGCCAGATACTGAACTTCGGCGCGCCCGCGCCGATCGACATCCAGATTGCGGGCAAGAATGCCGAAGCCAACCGCGCCTATGCGCAAAAGCTGCTGGCCCGGATCGCGACCATTCCCGGCCTGGCCGACGCGCGTATCCAGCAACCCGGCCGATCGCCGCAGCTGGACGTCGCAGTCGACCGGTCCCGCGTCGGTCAGTTCGGCCTCACCGAACGCGACGTCACCACCAGCCTGGCGAGCCAGCTTGCCGGCACGTCCCAGACCGCGCCCGTCTTCTTCGTGAATCCGGAAAATGGCGTGCAATATCCGGTCGTCGCGCAGGCGCCCGAATATCTGGTCGGATCGCTGAGCGACCTGTCCAACGTCCCGGTTTCCGGCGCCAACGCAACCACGGTCCAGCCGCTGGGCGGGCTTGCCACCATCGTCCGCTCGAACACCGTGCCGGTCGTCTCGCACTATAATATTGCGCCGGTGCTCGACATCTTCGCCACCACCCAAGGCCGTGACCTTGGCGCGGTTGCGGGCGATATTCAGGACGTCATCAAGTCGATGGAGAAGGACCAGCCCAAGGGCGCGACCGTCACTATCCGCGGCCAATATGCGACAATGAACACCGCTTTTTCCGGCCTTGGTTTCGGTCTCGCCGGGGCGGTGGTGCTGATCTATTTGCTGATCGTCGTGAACTTCCAGAGCTGGGTCGACCCATTCGTCATCATCACCGCCCTGCCCGCCGCACTGGCCGGGATCATCTGGATATTGTTCATGACCGGCACGACGCTGTCGGTGCCCGCCCTTACCGGCGCGATCATGTGTATGGGCGTGGCGACGGCGAACTCGATCCTTGTGGTCAGTTTCGCGCGTGAACGGCTTGCCGAACTGGGCGATGCGACGAAGGCCGCGCTGGAAGCGGGCATGGTCCGCTTCCGCCCGGTACTGATGACCGCGCTCGCCATGATCATCGGCATGGGTCCGATGGCGTTCGGCATGGGCGAAGGCGGCGAACAGAATGCACCGCTGGGCCGCGCGGTCGTCGGCGGCCTGATCTGCGCCACCATCGCGACCCTCTTCTTCGTTCCCACCGTTTTCGCCCTCGTCCACCGCAAACATGGGCAAAAGCCCTCCACCACGGAAATGCAGCCGAGCCATGTCTGAGCACAACGCCCCCATCGAGAACCCGGCCGAAGCAGGACCGGACAGCCGCACCCTGAAGCGCGTCGGCATCGGCGCGGCTATGATCGCGATCGTCGTCGTCGGCGTCGGCGTCGTTTCGCGCATCAACGCGACCGAAGAACTGCGCCAGACCGCCGTCGACGCGGCGCTGCCGACCGTCGCGGTGGTGACGCCCAAGGCCGATGCGGAAGGCAATGCGCTCGTCCTGCCGGGCAATGTCCAGGCCTATAACAGCGCGGCCATCAACGCCCGGACCAACGGCTATGTACGGCGCTGGCTGGCCGATATCGGCGATCAGGTGCGCGCGGGTCAGCCGCTCGCGATCCTTGATGCGCCCGACGTCGATCAGCAACTCGCCGCCGCGCAGGCCGACTATCAGACCGCGCTCGCCAACCAGCGGCTGGCAGAAACCACGTCGAAGCGCTGGGCGTCGATGCTGAAGGAAGATGCCGTCTCGCAGCAGGAAACCGACGAGAAGGCGGGCGACCTCGCCGCGCGCATCGCCGTGTCGAACGCCGCGCTCGCCAATGTGAATCGACTGAAGGCGTTGCAGGGCTTCACCCGCCTGTCCGCGCCGTTCGACGGCGTCGTCACCAGCCGATCGGCCCAGATCGGCGCGCTGGTGGTGGCTGGCAACGCGTCGGCTCAGCCGCTCTTCACCGTGTCCGATATCCATCGCGTCCGCATCTACGTCCGCGTGCCGCAGGGCTATTCGGCTGCCGTAAAGCCCGGCACCACCGCGACCCTGTCTCTGCCCGAATATCCGGGCCGCAGCTTCACCGCGACCATGACCAGCAGCGCCGGCGCGGTCGATCCGCAGTCGGGCGCGGTATTGGTGCAACTGCAGGCGCCCAACCCCGATGCGGCGCTGAAGCCCGGCGCCTTCGCGCAGGTGCGTTTCCAGGTTGCGGCCGGTCAGGGCAATGCGCTGAGCCTGCCGGGCAGCGCCATCCTCTATGGCAATGACGGCCCGACCGTCGCCGTCGTCGGCACTGACGGCCGCGTGACGGTGAAGCCGGTGACGATCGCGCGTGACGAGGGATCGACCGTCCAGCTTTCGGGCGGCGTCACCGCGCAGGACCGGGTCGTCGACACCCCGCCCGATGCGATCCGCACCGGCGACCGGGTGCAGGTGCAGAAGGCGGCGGCCGGCGGAAAGGGCGCTGCGAATGGGCGTTGATCGCCGGGTAACAGCGCTGCTGTCCATGGTCCTGGCGGCCTGTTCGATGGCGCCCGACTATCATCCGCCCGAAAGCGCAGCGCCTGCCGCCTTCAAGGAAGTGGCAGGCTGGACCGCCGCCCAGCCGATGGACGCCGCGCCGCGCGGCGCCTGGTGGGAAGCGTTTGGCGATCCGGTTCTGAATGATCTGGAAACGCGCGCAGAGCAGGCCAGCCCGACGCTGGCGGCCGCACTTGCCCGCTACGATCAGGCGCGCGCCGCCGCGCGTGTCGAAGCGTCGGACCTGATCCCGACCATCAGCGCCGGTGCCGACGCGAGCCGCCGCCGGGTGTCGGGCAACCGCTTTCAGGGCAATGGCAATGCCGTCACCTACAATGACTATGTTGTCGGCGGTTCGCTCGACTATGAACTGGATCTGTGGGGCCGCATCCGCAACAGTGTGACCGCCGCGCGTGCCGACGCGCAGGCGAGCGAGGCCGATCTGGCATCCGCTCGCCTCAGCCTTCAGGCGCTGGTTGCCGACGCCTATGCGCGGCTGCGGGGACTGGACGCGCAGGCGGCCTTGCTGCGTCAGTCGGTCGAGGCGTTCGACCGCGCTTATACTCTGACCGCCACGCGGCGGAAGGGCGGCATCGCGTCCGGCATGGACGTCAACCGGGCCAGAACCACGCTCAGCAACGCCCGCGCGCAGATTTCCGCCGTGGCGAATGAACGCGCCGCGACCGAGCATGAGATTGCGGCGCTGATCGGCGTGATGGCATCCGACTTCTCGATCGCGGCGCAGGACAGCCTGCCGCAAATGCCGTCGATCCCGGCCGGCACGCCATCGGAACTGCTCCAGAGACGGCCCGACATCGCGGCGGCAGAGCGGCGCATTTATGCCGCCAATGCGAGGATCGGCGTCGCCAAGGCGGCCTATTTTCCCTCGCTTACGCTTGGCCTGACCGGCGGATGGGAAACGACGCGCGGCGACTTGATCAGCAGCCCCAACAGCTTCTGGGGATTGGGTCCGCTATCAGCGCTCGTCACATTGTTCGACGGCGGACGGCGCAAGGCACAGGTCAAGATGTCGCGCGCGGAATATGACGAACTCGCCGCCGCCTATCGCGAGACAGTGCTGGGCGCCTTCCGGCAGGCGGAGGATGCGATTGCGGCCAATCGCCATCTGGCAGCCCAGTCGGTCGACCAGCGTGACGCCGCGCAGGCAGCCGAGCGGACCAGCAAGATCGCCTATAGCCGCTATCGCGACGGCGCTTCCGACTATCTGGAAGTCGTCACCGCCCAGACCGACGCGCTGGAGGCGCAGCGCGCCTTCCTGGCGGTCGAAACCGACCGGATGCGCGCCAGCATTGCGCTGGTAAAGGCCATGGGCGGCCCCGCCACCGGCGCCTGATTCCCGCTCCCTTCCCCAAAAAAAGCCAGTTGTCCGCAATGGACAACTGGCCTTGGGTGCGACCCGCCTCGGGAAGGGAGAGGTTTAGAAGCTGTAGCGCACACCGAAGTTGAACTGACGACCGCTATGGGTCAGCACGTTGAGGCGGTTGGTCTCGTCCACGAACTGGTCGTTCTTCGCATCCGTCAGGTTGATCGCCTCGATGCTCAGCTTCAGACGGTCCGTCAGATTGTAGCTGGCCTGCGCATCGACGTTGAGCGTGCTGTTGGTGCCGTTATAGGCATTTCCTTCGGTTCCGGGCACGGCAGTCAGATATTTGGATCGATAGGCGAGCGACCCGCGGATCTGGAACTTCTTGGTTTCATAATACAGCGTCAGGTTCGCCGCTTGCTTGGACAGGCCGATGAGCGGCGCGGTGACGGAGGATGCGCCATTGGCCGAGGTCAGATATTCGATATTCGACTTCACATAGGTATAGTTGGCCATCACCCCGAAATTGGCGAGCAGGCCCGGCAGGAAGCTGAAGGGCTGCTGGACGTTGACCTCGAACCCCTTGAGAATGCCGCCGTCCGAATTGACCGGCTGGCTGACGATGAAGATGTCGCTGGGCGACGCCGTCGTGCCGGTCAGCAGCGAGTCCGGCAGGCCAAGGCTGCTATAAGGCACGCCGACGCTCAGCGTCTGGGCGAAGGTACCGATATCCTTGCGGAACAGCGACACCGCATAGATGGCGCCCTGCATCGGATACCATTCGATCGATGCGTCCAGATTCTTGGACGACGTCGGCTTCAGGTCCGGATTGCCGGTGCTGAAAGTCCGGTTGCCACCCGACACATTGAGGTTGCCACCGGGCGTCAGCGCCGAGATGCCGGCGCGGGCCAACGTCTTGGCGGCGGCGAAACGCACCTGGAGATTGTCGGTGATATTGCCGACGAGGTTCAGCGAAGGCAGCCAGCGCTTGTAGCTGCGGTCGGCGGTAACGAGATTGATTGCCGTTCCTTGGCTCGCATAGCCGGTCGAGAACTGGTCGGTCTTCACATAGCGCAGGCCGATGTCGCCGCGGATCGGCACGCCGGCGGTATCCTGAAGGTTGAACTGCGCCATGCCCCAGACGCCGGTATCCTCTTCCGTCACCGTGATGTAGGAGCCGCGCGCCGTGGCATTCTCGATCCCGCCGGTGGCGTAGAGCGGGTTGCTGTAGATGCCGCCCTGGCTGATAAAGGCGTTGAGATCAGGCACGATCCAGGCGGTCGGGGTGCCCGCCGGCACATTCAGCCCCTTGCCGAAGCCAGAGAAAAGCGTGGTCATCCCGGCCAGTTGCGAGGCGGACAACGGTGCGATCACACTTTCGCCCTGAAGGCGGCGGCGTTCCGTCGAGTCATATTCGAACTTGCGCCAGTCGAGGCCCGCTTTCAGCGTAATGCCGTCGATCGCTTCCCATTCGACATGGCCCTTGGCCGTAGTGAAGGCGTTGCTGACCGTCTGCGGGCGGATGCGCACTTCTGACGTGCCGTTGACGAAGGACCATGTCGCCGGATTGGCGACATCGACGCCGGGCTGGATGTTGGGGAAACGGGTCGAGAAATCATATTGGAAATTGCCGGTGTTGATCGCGTCGATCGTCACCGTGGTCTGGATCGGGTTGCTGAATTCGGAACTGGCATAGCCTGCCAGCGCAAAGACCTTCAGCCGGTCGGTAAAGCGATGGTCGACCGACCCTGTAACCTGATAGAATTCGGTCTTCAGCACGTCGTAGCGCGACTGGGAACGCAGATCGACATTATCGAACCGGCCACTGATGATGTTGTTGTTGTCGTCCACCACGCCGTCGCGGATGATGGTCTGCGGCTTGCCCGTTCCCGAACGGCTGAAGCTGATCGCCTGAAGCTGGGCTTCCTTGCGGGTGCCGTCGAGGCGCGAATAGAGGCCGTCGAGCGAAATCAGGGTGCGGTCGGTCGGCTTGAACTGGACCGAACCCGCTGCGCCCAGACGTTGCTGCGAGATATCGTAGCTGACGAGGCCGGGGATACGCGGGTGGAAGAGTGCGGTATCGGGATTGGGGTCATTTATCTGCGCGATCGTTTTGCCCGGCAGAGTTGAAGCCGGATTGAAGCCGTTGTTGAATCCGCCATAGGTCCAGCGGGTGATATTCGCGCCTTCTTCCTTGATCTTGCGTTCTTCATAGGCGACCGACAGCAGGATGCCGAAACGGCCGTCGTCGGTCTGGGTCGCGACCAGGCCCGACAGACGCGGGGTCGTCTTTTCGCTGAGATCGTTGTAGCTGGCGGCCGCCGACAGGGCGACGGTCGATTTCTTATAGTCGAGCGGGCGGGTGGTCTGGAGATCGACCGTGCCGCCGAGCGAGCCTTCTTCCACATCTGCCGTCGCGGTCTTGCGCACCGACAGGTTGCTGAACAGATCGGAAGAGAAGATGTTGAAGTCGAAGCCGCGGCCGCGGTTCACGCCGCCCGAATTGTCGGTGCCGCCGGTCGTGCCGATCGCTTCCATGCCGTTGATGCGGACGCGCGTATATTCCGCGCCAAGGCCGCGGACAGAGATGTTGCGACCTTCGCCATTGACGCGGCTGATCGCGACGCCGGGAATGCGCTGCAACGATTCAGCGAGGTTCAGGTCGGGAAATTCGGCGATATCTTCTGCCTTGATCGCGTCGACCGTCGCGGTTTCGTTACGCTTGACGGCCAGAGCGTTGCTAAGGCTGGCGCGGAAACCGGTGACGACGATATCGGCGACCGGCGCATCCTGCTGCGGCGCGGCCTGATCCTGAGCAAGAGCATGAGGAGCCAGGGCAAACGCAGCGAAGGCGCTGGACAGGCTCAGATATGCTTTCAGTCGACGGGTGCCATTCATGGCTTTATCACTCCCCTAGATGATCGTTGTCCGGCCTTTGGACCGGATCGGTAGCCTTTCGATAGACCCGTATCGGCGGCAAACGCCAACGCCAATCCAGCATGAATCGATGCAAGACTTGCACTGATCTGCGATGGGATCGGAAACCGCCACCCGATCAAGCCAAGCCATGGCTGGATCATGCCACATTTGGACTTGGACCCGACCCGCTTGTCGGTCTAGCCTTCTGCTTCCATCCCTGACCGCCCCGAAAGACGGGCGGCGCCTTTTCGGAGAGTGTCTTGACCGAGGCCGTCGCCATTTCCTCCACTGCCGCGCGTCCTACGCGTGTACGGTGCGAGATCATCGCCCTGACCTTCCTGATCACCTCGATCAATTATGCGGATCGCGCAACCTTCTCGATCGCGGGCAATGCGGCGAGCGGCGAATTGGGACTATCGCCGGTGCAGACCGGCTTCATCCTGTCCGCTTTTGCATGGGCCTATGTGCTGGCGCAGATCCCCGGCGGCGCGCTGCTCGACCGTTTCGGCACCAAGAAGATCTACGCAGGCGCCATCGCCATCTGGTCGCTGTTCACGGCCATGCAGGGGACGGTCGGGCTGATCGCGGGCCTGCCGGTCGTCGCGACGCTGTTCGCGCTGCGCTTTCTGGTCGGCGCGGCGGAAGCGCCGTCCTTCCCCGGCAATGCCCGGCTGGTCGCTGCCTGGTTTCCGGGCGCGGAACGCGGGACGGCGTCAGCCATCTTCAACAGCGCGCAATATTTCTCGCTCGTCGCCTTCGCCCCCCTGATGGGCTGGCTGGTCCATAGCTTCGGCTGGCGGTCGGTTTTCTGGGTGATGGGCGCGCTGGGTCTGGTGGCGACCGCCCTGTTCCTGCGCTATATCCACAGCCCAGCGCGGCACCCGTCGATCAATGCTGCGGAGCTGGCGCATATCGAGGCGGGCGGCGGTCTCATTCACATGGAGGACGCCGGCACCGGCGCAGCGCGCACGCCGACCTTTACCTGGTCAAATGTGCGGCAACTGCTCGCCAATCGCATGATGATGGGCATCTATCTCGGCCAATATTGCATCAATGTGCTGACCTATTTCTTCGTCACCTGGTTCCCCATTTATCTGGTCAAGGAACGCGGCCTCAACATCATGGAGGCGGGCTTCGCCGCCGCCGCGCCGGCGCTCTGCGGCTTTGCCGGGGGCCTTGCCGGCGGCTTCTTTTCCGACATGCTCCTCAGGCGCACCGGATCGCTGGATCTGGCGCGCAAGGCGCCGCTGGTGGTCGGCATGCTGCTGGCCACGATCATCATCGCCTGCGTCTGGGTCGAGGCCGAATGGCTGGTCGTCACGCTGATGGCGGTCGCCTTCTTCGGCAAGGGCATCGCCTCGCTCGGCTGGGCGGTGATGGCCGATGTCGCGCCAAAGCAGCTCGCCGGCCTGTCGGGCGGGGTGTTCAACATGTTCGGCAACATGGCCGGCATCGTGACGCCGATCGTCGTCGGCTATATCGTGGCGGCGACCGGCTCCTTCGATCTGGCGCTGGTGTTCGTGGGCGCGCATTGCCTGCTTACCATCTTCGCCTTCACCGTCATCGTGGGACCGATCCGTCGGCTGGAGCTGGCCTGATGCGGGTCGATCGACGGCATTTCCTGGCCGGTGCGGCCGCGCTGGCCCTGCCGGCTCAGGCGCGCACGGTCCCCGCGACTCTGGTAGCCGCCACGCCGATGGCTGCGCCGCCATGGGCGCGGATGCAGCGCCAGTTGCTCGATGCCAATGCAGTGGCGTGCGAGGCTTTCTATGCCAAATATGTCGACCGGAGCGACCGGCTGAAGGTGTTCGAGCGTTGGGGCGCGAATGACGGTCCCGATGACGCCGCCGAGGCGACCAACGACTGGTTCCTGCTCCATGCGCTTGGCGGTAGCGACCGGATCGAGGCGCTCGCCAGCCGTTTCTGGGAAGGTCATTTGCGGCAGTTCGCCGCCGCGCGCACGACCGATGTGCCGATCGCGAAGCGGGGCATGTATCATCGCGAATTTCCCGCGCAGATGGACTGGCAGCATAATGCCGAAGGACTGACCAGCTTCAACGTCATGGGGCTGTCCATCCCGCGCGATGCAAAGCTGCTGGCGCGCACGCGGCGCTATGCGGATTTCTACACCGGGCGCGATCCCGACGTCCGCAACTATGATCCGCGCCTGAAAATGATCCGCAGCCTGCTGAACGGTAGCCGCGGGCCGATGCTGCGGCAGGCGACGCCGCTCGACTGGGCCGGTGACCCCTTCGATCCCGCCCCATTTCATATGGAGCATGGCGAGAAGACCTATCAGCAGACCCTCGATCATTATGCGGAATATGGCGATGTGATCGGTGACAATCCGCTCAACCTGCAAGCCACGACCCTGGGGCTGAACGCCTATGCGCTAGGCGGCGGGGAACGGTTCCGGGATTGGGCGCTCGATTATCTGGGCGCCTGGGCGGACCGGGCGGCACGAAATGACGGCCTGCTGCCCAGCCATGTCCGGCCTGACGGCACGGTCGGCAAGGATTGGTGGAAGGGCGTCTATGGCTGGGGATTTTCCCCGGTCGTGCCGCAGACGGGCGAGCGCGAGGACCGCAATCGCGTCCCCCGCGCCATTACCGCCTTCATGGGCGGCCTGCTGCTCAGCGGCGACATGGGCTTCATCGACCTGTGGCGGCGGCAGACGGCGCGGATCAACGAAGCATCGCGTAACGTGGATGGGGTGATGAGCGCGCCGACCATGTATGGCGCGCAGGGCTGGTACGGCTGGAAGCCGGGCCGCTACCGCAGCAACGGCTTCGAAATCTGGTACATGTCGCAGAAGGCCGAAGATCGGGAGATGGCCGGCGACGAGCCGTGGATCGATTTTCTGGATGGCCACAATGCAGACTATCCCGTCCAGGCTCTGGCCACTGACCTGAAGCGCGTGGCGGATCGCGTCGCCGCGCGCGAGAAAGACGATACGACGCCGCAGACGCGGCTTGCGGACTGGCCGATCGACATCAATCCGGCAAGCGTCAAAAGCCTCGTCCAGCTGATGACCGGCGGACTGCACATCGCCCGGCCGCCGTGGTCGAAAACCTCTCCGTCGCAGGGCGGCGTTCCGCTGCATTGCCGTTTGCGCTATTTCGATCCGGCGGCACGCCGGGCCGGGGTTCCGATGGATGTGGCGGCGCTGGTCCACCGGCTTGGAGATCGCGACACGGATGTCATGCTGGTGAATCTCGGCAGGGTTGCAAGAACCGTCGTCGTGCAGGGCGGCGCCTATGCCGAACATCGGATCGATGCCGTGACGATGGATGGGCGGACCACGGCGGTCGGCGGGCGGGATTTCACGCTGCGGCTGGAGCCGGGGTGCGGGGTCCGACTGGGGCTGACGATGACGCGCTTCGCCAATCGGCCGACCCTCGCCTTTCCCTGGGACCGCTAAGCGTTCAGCCGCCCGGCTTGATATAGGGGGCGACGGCAAACAACAGTCGTTCCTCCCGGCGCGGATCATTGTCGACCCGCACCGTCCGGTCGAAAAGCATCGTCGGTCGCTGGGCCAGATCATATTGCGGCCAGCCTGGAATTGCGCGATTATTGGGGTCACCGGTTCGGGCCAGCGCGATGAAGGCATCCGCCATCTGCCCCGCCAGTCGCCGCGCTTCCGGACTCGTCCCAGTGCGGGAGCCTTCCGCATCGACATTGTCGAACACCAACGGAATGTCGAGCGTGTGAAACGCGCCCAATATCCCGCCCGCTTCGGGGCAGGGAAAATCAAGCTGATACATCCAGGTCGGCGCGCCGATGCGGGCGCGTTCCTCGGCCTGGATGAGATGGCCGGGCCAGGAGCGGCCCGCCGTCGATGCCGCAAGCAGAATCTGGCTTGGGCTGCGGTCTGGGTAGAGTTCACGGTAGCGGCGGACCACATAATCCGGTGCGAGATCCTTGACCATTTCCTTCGCGAGCCGTTGGGGTAGATTATCCCATGTCGTATCGCCTGCGCGCAGGATTTTTTCGATCCACAGCGCGGTTTCATCATGCGTATTGCCGACGATCAGCGGGATATGCGCCGCCTCGCGCGGCGCGTCGGGAACGAAAGGATGGCGCGGCAGAACGCCATGGTCGAGGGTCGAGGTGAAACTGATTTCGCCCTTTCCTTCCAACGGATCGGTCATCGCCATGGCCTCGACCAGTTTCTCGATCGGCAACTGGTTCAGCGTGGCGAGATCGGGTGCGCCCGCTTGTTTCATCCATGCGCCGGCGCGGGTCGAGGCGTGGATTGGACCGGCCGCCGTGACATGCTGGCCGCTCATCGTCGCCGCCGCATGGAAAAGCGGACGGGCCTCCGGCATGGCCATCAGTGTCACGACCTTCGCGCCGCCGCCCGATTGGCCAAAGATCATGACGCGATCGGCGTTGCCGCCAAACTGCGCGATATTATCTCGCACCCATTGAAGCGCGAGAATGATATCGAGATTGCCGACATTGCCGGATTCAGTCGGCCCGCCAAGCTGGGCAAGATAGGCATAGCCCATGGCGGCCAGTCTATGGTTGAGCGTCACCACCACCACGTCGCCACGGCGCACCAGATTACCGCCGTCATAGAGCGGATCGCTGCCCGAGCCATGGGCGTGCGCGCCACCATGGAGATAGACCATGACCGGACGCTTTCCGGCATCCAGCGCGGGCGTCCAGATGTTGAGGAACAGGCAGTCTTCGGAAGTGGGTTCGCTCGCTCTGGTCTGGGGCGCCGCAGCGGCATAGCGGCTGGCATCGGCGATGCCTGACCAAGGTCTGGGCGACACGGCGCGGCGGAACCGGGTCGTTGCCGTGTCGGCGCCATAGCGGACGCCTCGGAAGACGAGCACATCTCCCTCCACCGTGCCGCGCACTTTCCCGTATCGGGTGTTCGCGATGGGGCTGGACCGTGGCCGCGTGCGCGCAGGAGCTGCGATTGATGCGGTCGCCAGTCCGGCAACAAGGGTACGGCGGCCAATCAGGATCATGCCGTCGTTTCCGTGCAAAGTTGTCGCATCGCCGGAAGCGCCGGGTTCGCATTGTCACGCCGCCAGGCCATATGCAGTTCGACCGGCTTTTCCTGAGGCGTCATCAGGCGACGGAAATGCACGTCACTCATATGGAGGCCCGTCGCGCTTTCGGGCACGATGGCCGCTGCGACGCCGGCATGGACGAGACCCAGCATCGAATGGATCTGCGTCACATGCTGGACATAGATGGGCGCGGCCTCGACCTCGTTGAACAGGTTTTCGAGCATGTTGTGGAAATAGCCCGCGCCTTGCCGGGAATACATGATAAGCGGCTGGCCATCGAAATCGGCTGGCGCAAGCGCCGCCACCGCCTTGCGCGGGTCGCCAGGCGGCAGGGCGACGAACAAAGGCTCGTGCAGCACACAGGCGCTGTCGAATTCATGGCGGTTGACCGGCGGTCGGACGAAGCCGATGTCGACCAACCCCGTCAGCAGCGCGTCGACCTGGTCGCCCGACACCATCTCGCGCAGTTCCAGTTCGATATTGGGCAGTACGGCGCGCGCCTGCGCGACGATACGGGGAACGATATTGTAGCCCGAAACGGCCGTGAATCCGATCGCGACCCGCCCGGCATCCCCCTTCGCCACGCGACGGGCGGAGAGCGCGGCGCTGTCGGCCAGACGGACGATGCGGCGCGCCTCGATCAGAAAAACGCTGCCCGCCGGAGTCAGGCTTACCTGTCGACTTGTCCGCTCCAGCAACTGCACGTCCAATATCCGCTCAAGCAGCTGGATCTGCCGACTGAGCGGAGACTGGGTCATGTTGAGCCGCTGGGCGGCCCGGCCGAAATGCAATTCCTCGGCGGCGGCGACGAAGCAACGGAGCTGGCTGAGTTCGAACATCATGCCAGACTATCCGCGCTCCGCCTTTTAGTCACGCCGCACCGGCGCGCTCGATCAGGACGCGCAGTTGCGCTTCCTCTTCTGCCGAAAGGTCGGTCAGCGGCGAGCGAACCGGACCGGCATCACGGCCGATGATCCGCATCCCTGCCTTCACGATCGACACAGCATAACCGCGCCCCTGATCGCGCAAGGCGATATAGGGAAGGACGAAGCTGCGCAGCTGTTCCATCACGAATGCCTGATCCCCCGCGCGCACCGCCTTATAGAAAGCCAGTGCCCATTCCGGCATGAAATTGAAGATGGCGGAACTATATGTCGTGACACCCATGGTGAGATAGGGCGTGGCGAAGGTTTCTGCCGTCGGTAATCCACCGATATAGGTCAGCCGATCGCCCATACGGGCATAGATCCGGGTCATCAGTTCGATATCACCGACCCCGTCCTTGAAGCCGATCAGATTGGGGTTGCGATCGCAAAGGCGCGCCAGCGTATCGTCATTCACGATGGCATTGTCGCGATTGTAAACGATGACGCCAAGGCCAGTCGCGCGGCAGACCGCCTCTATATGCTCGGCCAGCCCCTCTTGCTTGCTGTTCATAAGATAGGGCGGAAGGAGCAGCAAGCCGTCCGCACCCGCCTTCTCCGCGTCACGGGCGATGTCGGTGGCGATGGCCGTACCATAGCCGCAGCCCGAGATGACTGGAATGCGCCCGTTGCTTTCAGCGACTGCGGCGGCGACCACCCGGGCCACTTCCGTCGGGGTCAGCGAAAAGAATTCACCAGTCCCGCCGGCTGCGAACAGGCCAGTCAATTCCCGTTCCAGCATCCAGCCACAATGGTCGCGATAAGGGCCTTCCCTAAATGCGCCCTGTGCATCGAAATGCGTGACTGGAAAGGACAATAGCCCCTGGCCCAGTTGGCGCGCCAGATCAGTGGGGCTAAAATGACTCATGTCTTGAAATCTCCTCTCCAGGACGACTGGCCGTGCCAGCGTTGATAGAGAGGAGATAGGCTTTGCCTGCCAGCGGGTCCAAACCAAATGCGCGCACGATCAATGCACTGCTTGGCATGATCCGCTGGCGCAGGCCGCGTCCCGGATATCAGGACAAGCGCAGCGCGATCTGATCCAGTATCTCTTCCGGCTCCGGCCGATCGAGCCAGTCGGGGCTGACCTGAAGCCATTCGACGCGGCGCCCCGGACCGACCAGCAGGACAGCCGGTTGTGGCAATTCCCAGCTGTTCGTGCCGATGACTTCGCCAATCCAGCCGGCAGGCGGCGGCGTCGGACGATCATCCGGAACGAAGCTGATCCCCAGTGTCCGGGCCAAGTCATTGTTCGCATCCGTGGCAACGGCAAAGGGCAGGTCATGGCGGACCTTGATATCCCTTAGCCGGTCCGAATGCTGCGGGCTGAGCGCTACCAGCGGAATGCCCCGCTGCTTGAGCACGGGATAGAGATGTTCGGCATAATAAGGCAGCGCGATGTTGCAGGCGGGACAGCCGGCAAAGCGGAAGAAAAGGAAAAGCGCGGGGCCGTCGGCCGTCAGGGAATCGAGGGAAAGCGTTTCGCCGTCGACTTCAGCAAAGGACAAGGGCGGAAGAATACTGCCAGGTTGCGCGACCGCTGCAGGATCGAAACGCTCTGTCAGGACAGCGCGCTGGCGGGCGTTGCCTGCCAATTGCGCAGCGGACCAGCTGCGTTCCCGCTCCGCTTGCAACGCGGCATAGCGGGCCTTGAGCGTATCGGTGAGAAGTGTCGCCATGATGATCTCCTTGCGGTCGGGACCATAGTGGCGAGAGCCGATGCCCCCCGCCAATGAGAGTTGGCGGGAGAGCGTCGATGAATTGTCATAGATTCACGCGGCGTCGCGATGCGATCGCCGGGCTTCGTACCGATTGACCGGTACGCCAAGGCCCAGATTGCCACGCAGCGTATCGGCTTCATATTCGGTGCGGAACAGGCCGCGCTGTTGCAGGATCGGTACGACTTCATCGGCGAACCGCCTGAACTGTGCCGGATGGCCAAAATGGACGTTGAGGCCATCGAGCGCACGCCCATCGAACCAGCGCTGTATCTCGTTGGCTACCGTTTCCGCCGATCCGACGAAGGGACTGCCACGTCCGGCACGTACGCGTTCCACGGCCTGGCGCAGAGTCAATCCCTGCTCGACGGCCTGGTCCGTAATCCTCTTCGCCTGAGTGTAGAAGCTGCTCTTTGCATATTCCAGCGCCTCGACCGGAAAAGGGACGTCGGGATCATAGGCACGGAAATCATGCCAACCGAAGGGACGGCCAAATTCGGCCAACGCCTGATCGAAACTCTGGTCGAGTTCGCGATAATGCCGCTCGATCTCCCTGGCCTGCGCATCGGTATCGCCGACATAGACGGAGAATCCGGGCAGAATGACGATCTGGTCGGGATCGCGGCCCCGCCGAGCGGCGCGGGCCTTGAGATCGGCATAGAAGGCCTGGCCCTGCTCGAAGCTCGCCGCATGCGTGAAGATGGCGTCGGCGATGGTAGCGCCCAGATCGCGACCCTGGTCACTGTCGCCGGCCTGGAAGATCACCGGTTCACCCTGCGGTGAGCGCTGGATGTTGAGCGGCCCGGCAATCTGGAAAAATTCGCCGCGGTGATCGAGTTGGTGCAGCTTGTCGGGATCGAGAAACTGGCCGGTCGCGCGGTCACGCACCAGCGCGCCATCCTCCCAACTCGACCACAAGCCCCGCGCCACATCGAGGAACTCGACTGCACGCCGATAGCGCGTGTCATAGTCGAAATGTTCGGGCAGGCTGAAATTGCCCGCCGTGCCGGCATCGCCGCTGGTGACGACATTCCATCCCGCCCGTCCCTTGCTGATGAGATCGAGCGAGGCGAAGCGGCGGGCAAGATTGAACGGGTCGTTGTAGGAGGTGGTGAGCGTTCCGACGAGGCCGATATGCCTGGTTGCCACCGCCAGCGCCGACAACAGGGTCAACGGCTCCAGCCGGTTGAGATAATGCGGTGGCGAGTTGGCGGTGATGAACTGGCTGTCGACGATGAAGACCAGGTCGAACCTGGCCGCTTCCGCCTGACGCACGATATCGATATACCAGTCGATATTGATGCTGGCGTCGAGCGGGATGTCGGTGTCCAGCCAGCGGTTGCTGTCGCCGGGACCACCGACGCCGGTCGGAACCAGGCCGAGCTTGAGTTGCCGTTGTGTCATGCCGTCCCCCTCAGGCATCGAAACCGGGCGACTGACGCTGCGCCTTGCGCAGGGCCGCTTCCCAGACGATGTCATGATGGGATTTGGCGCCTTCCACCGGCTGACGCTCGCGGCTGATCTGCTTGCGCACTTCCTCCTGCGCCGCTTCGGGCGCGATGAGGATATTGTCCCGGCCAATGGCGAGGCTGCGAACCTGTGCCTTGCAGGCTTCCTCAAGATGGTAAATGCCGCTGAATGCCTCGCCGGGCGTCGATCCGAGCGCCAGCGTACCATGATTGCGCAGCAACATGACCTTGGTATCGCCAAGGTCCGCGACCAGCCGTTCGCGCTCATCCAGATTGAGCGCCACGCCTTCATAATCATGATAGGACAGACGCGGGATGAGCGCGAGCGCACGCTGGTTCAAGGGCAGCAGCCCTTCGGCATGAGCCGATACCGCCATCCCGTCCGCGCTGTGGAAATGCGCGATATAATGGGCGTCATCGCGCGCACCATGGATCGCCGAATGGATCACATAGCCGGCGTAGTTGATGCCAAAATCACTTTCGCCGATGACATTGCCATCCAGGTCGACCTTCACCAGGCTGGAGGCCGTGATCTCATCGAACGTCAGGCCGAACGGATTGATCAGGAAATGATGCTCCGGTCCGGGCACGCGGGCGGAGATATGGGTGTAGATAAAGTCGTCCCAGCCATAAAGGGCCGAGAGGCGATAGAAGGCGGCGAGATCGACGCGCACCTTCCATTCCGCCTCGCTGATGCCGGATTGGCGGAAACGATCATCCTTCAAGACAGTGGCCATGTCGATGCTCCTTTGTGGGCAATTGTAGAAAGGCGGCATCCCGCCGCCCAATGAGAATGTCTGAAGGGTCGGACAATGCTGCTCATGCCGGGAAGACCGTCGGATCGACGATGTTCGCGACATCGACATGGACAGGCAGTTCGCCATCGGCGTGGAAGCGATCGACCACGCGCTGCAACGGCTTGATGATTGCCCCGTCCGGCGGAACGAGCAGGGGATTCTGTCGGTCGACGATAAGCTTCGCCAATTTGGGATCGACGCCCGTCGCCTTGGCAAACAGGCCTGCATAGGCGTCAGGATGCGCCTGCGCCCACCGGCTGGCGGTGCGAAACCGGGCCAGCACGTCCCTGAGCGCGCGACGCTTTCCAGGGTCATTGAGTGCTGCCTGCGATGCCGCGATGAGGGTAAGGCCGGTGTTGATTCCCTGCCCGTCCCGCAGCACCCGGGCGCCACGCGATTCCGCGGCAATCTGATAAGTGCCGAAGGTCGCCCATGCATCGACCCGGCCGGCAGTAAAGGCGGCGGCGGCGTCATTAGGCAGCATGAAGCCGATATCGACCGCCTTGCGATCGACCTTTGCTTCCTTGAGCGCTTCGATCAGTAGATAATGGGAGATGCTACCTCGCGCGCTGGACACGATGACGCGATGGCCGGCGAGGCCGGCAACGCTGCGGATCGGCGATTCCGGCGGCACGATGATGCCGATGTCGCGGGTGGAGGAAACCGACCCCGCGATCACCTTGAGCGGCGCGCCGGCCGCTGCCGCCAGTACGACCGGCAGGTCGCCCGCCGGTGCGGTATCCACTGCCCCGGCGTTCAGCGCCTCCAGCAAGGGCGCGGCACCGACGAAATTGGCCCATTCTATGTCATAGTCCAGGTTCCTGAGCGCGCCCGCCGCCTCCGCCTTCGACTGAAGGAGGTGCACCTGGTCGCCCAGGACCAGTTTCGTGCGCGCGCCGTTCGCGACCCCGCCGCAAGCGGCGAGGCCGAGCGCAGCGGCGCTGGCAAGGAAATTGCGTCGATCAGAAAGCAAGAGCGATCCGCCCATAATAATAGCCACCCGCTGGGTTGACGGGCGACCGGCCATAATAGCCCTGCCCTGTCTGGGGATTGCCCGGCCCGTTCTTTTCGGGACGGACGTCGAACAGGTTGATGGCGCCTACCGAGAGGGTAGCGAAATCCGTCACCTTCGCGCTGATGCTGGCGTCGGTGATGATCTTCGCGCCGAAATAGCGATCGTCCCCCGCCGCGGTGCGTTGCGTATATTTGCCATAGCGGGTGTTGGTGATGCTCAGGCCGAAAATGCCTTTGGTCCAGTTCAGCGTGCTGACCAACTTGGTGTGCGGCTGGAGTACTTCCAGTTCGCCGATCTTGTCGCCGCCGAAGAAGACGGAGCCTGCGCCGAGCAACTGGCCGACATTGCTGTCCGCCTTCACCAGTTTCGCGACGGTCGGACGCAGTTCGGTCTGGCCGGTTTCGGCGTTGAAGAAGGACGATGTACGGCCATCCGTCTGGGCATAGCCGATCTGCGTCGGAGAGGGCGCGGAAGCCGGGGCCGATCGGACTGCCCGATCCGTCGCTATAATGTTCTGCTCGCAGCGCTGCGCCGATATACCGGGCGTCGGTCGGGTAGACACCGAAGTCGACATAGCCGGCATAGACTTTTCGGCTGATGTCGGCTTCGTCGGCGGGCGACAGAAGGATCGCGCCCTGCACCACCGGCGACGCGACGCGGCCGACATTCCAGTCATATTGCTGGCAACCTGGCTGGAATGTGTAGGTTGCCGGCTCGTAAGCGAGTGGGGCGCCAGCGAAAGTCCGGAAGCGGTCGAGTCGATATTCTGCTCCGGTCGATATCTGCAGGGGTTTGGTCAAGCCGATCTCGAACTCGTGCGTCAGGTCAATGCTATGCGCCCGATGCCGGAATGCTAAATTTAGACGCACATGATCGAAGATAATATATTTACAATATTCCAAGATAACCAAATTAAACAAGATTGCCAACGATCTCAGTGAACCGAACTTATCTTGTATAAATCCATTTTTTATTGTAGTAATTTCCAGCAAATTTTTACTGTTATCGACACCATTGGGAAAGCGGGAAATTTCACCTAACTTTCTATTATAAATACCTGATACATGAGGCGAAAATCTCGAAATACTGCGCAAAGCAGAGATGATAGGCCGCTTCGAATGAAGCTCAGCAAGCGCAACGATACGCACTCGCCGCGATCTCCCTTGGACATTACCGGGCCGGGTCACGTCGTCGACCCGATGAGGCACCAGTTGTCTCATGCGCCTGGCCGGGCGATGATCAGGACGCAAAGCGCACGCTGATGAGCACCGTCGCAGGATCGGCATAGTTGCGGTAATAGACCCCGGTCGATGGCGTATAGGTCGAACTGACGGGCTTATTCGCACCCAATATGTTCTTGCCGGTCAACGCAATCTGGAACCGGTCGTCCGGCAATATCCATGTCACCGATCCGTTGACGAAGGTCTGCCCCGGCACCCGATCCTGCACGCGGGCAAGCGCGCTTGCATAGAAGCTGCTTTGATATTGCGCGTTGGCGGACAGCCGCACATGGCTCCCATTCGCGCCCAGCGGCAGGTCATAAGTGCCCCCGCCCGACAGCGAGTATTTTGGCGCGTTGGTCAGCGGATTGCCATCGGCATCTACACCATTGCCGCCCGCACCCTTATAATCGTCATAGACGGCCTTCAGATAGCCACCCGACGCCTGCACAGTGAACGCATCGCTCAGCCGCAGGTCGTTTTCCAGCTCCACGCCCCAGCTATGCGCCTTGCCCGCATTGCCGCGCCGGCTGCCGACATAGGCTGGATCGTAAAAGGACACCTGCAAATCCTTATAGTCATTGTAAAAGACCGCCAGATTGCTGCGCAGCGCCCGGTCGAACAAGGTCGCCTTCAGTCCGCCTTCATAGGTCGTGACCTTTTCCGGATTGAAGGGCAATGTCGCCAGATCCAACCGGGTGGCGCGATTGTCGAACCCGCCGGACTTGAAACCGCGCGACCAAGTCAGATAGTTGAGCAGATTGGGCGTCCATTGCGCCTGAACTGAGACTTTGGGCGTCAGCGCCTTCCATGTCTTTTCCGCTTCCCCAGCGATGGATTGCGACACGACATTGCGATTATCGTCGATCACCTTGTTGTCGAAAACGAACCGCTTCTTTTCGATCGTGCCGCGAATGCCGGCGGTCAGGCTGAAAATATCATTCGCCTTCCATGTCCCTTCGCCAAATATGGCATAGGCGTCGGTATAGGTGATGTTGTGCGCACGCTGCTTGTTCACGGGCGCGGTCGCTGCCGTACCGGCGCGGCTGAAACCGTCGCGCTCCACGAAGAAGCGCTCATGCAGATAGAAGAGGCCGCTGGTGAAGCTGACGTCGCCAAGCTCGCCGTTCAGCTGCACTTCCTGACTGATGAACTTGTCATTATAGTGGATCAGGTTCTTCTGGATCAGCGCGGCCTGTCCGTCATTTTCATAATAGACGGGGTCCAGGTTGAAGCCGCCCGCTGCCGTGATCGACTTGATCGAAAGCTGGGACGACAATGTATAGATCAGGCGCAGCGATCCGTTGAGCGCATTGAAATGCTGAAGCGGCTCGACCTCCGAATAGGAGCGACGGCGGCTGAATGTCCCGCCCGGCTGATTGACCGGAATATAGGACCGGCTGTCGCTGCGGTCGCGGATCACATTGAGCGTCAGCAATGCGTCGAGGTCGTTTATGCCGGTGAAGCGCAGCTTGCCGCGCCAACCATCCAGATCGATCCGGTTCACATCATGACCCAGAGTCGGATTATAGGTCACGCCATCGCGCGTTCGGTGAATATAGGAAATGCTGGCCGACAATGCATCCTTGATGATCGGCCCGCTGACCAGCGCACGCAACTGCACGTCATTATAGCTGCCATATCCAGCCTCGGCAGTGACATGCGTCATATCGTCAGGATCACGGGTGATCAGGCGCAGCGCACCCGCGCTGCTGTTCCGGCCATAAAGCGTGCCCTGCGGTCCGCGCAGCAACTCGACCCGCTCCAGATCGACGAATTCGCTCATCGACCCGATCTGGCGCGGCACATAGACGTCGTCGATATAGACGGCCAGCACCGGCTCCTGGATCGGGTCGCCCTCGCCCACGCCGCGCAGCGAGAAGGTCTGGGTGGTATGGCTGATCGACGTGCGCGCCACGAACAGGTTGGGCACCTGCCCCGCCAGATCGCGCACGCTGGTGATGTTGCGCTGCTCCAGCAATTCGGGCGTGAAGGCCGAAATGGCAATGGCAGTCTTTTGCAGGTCGGTTGCTCGGCGCTCGGCGGTGACTATGATCTCACCCCCGGCATCCGCACTTTCGGCGGGCTGAAGCTGGGCTTGAGAGGTCTCCAGCAGCATAGGAACCGAGGCACAAACAGTGCCCACCAGAAGAAACCGATTGAAAAATTTCATACTTACTCTGCCAAAGCCGCCCCGCGCCGCCAACATATTGTCTACTATATTGATAGATAATTAGGTCAATTGATTCGTGTCGGCGGACCCATAAGCTGCGCTCAAGGTCTGGCCTTTAAGCCATGCCGTCACCATTCTCGAACTGGATGCAATTTCGCTCGGTAGCGCAGCGGTTGCTGATGTTGCCACCTGATCGCGAGGTTCGAGGGGCAGTGTTCAGCTTAGAGCGCGCTGCGTTAAATCCGACACAGGTCGCGCGATCTAGTTCTTTGTTGTCGCATCGTTTCATGCGGAGCCGAAGGCCAGCGTAGCTAAAACGGGTTCCACTTTTCCGCACGATGCTCTAGGTTTTTAGTCCCAGCCTTTGATGGTGCGGGTTGAGCGTAAACCTTTCGGGCTCGATTAGCCAGATTTTGCAGATGTATTCGTATGGCGTCAGGCCACGGAGGGTCTTGAGGCGGCGGTCGAAGTTATAGGCGTCGATGAAGTCGCTGAGGTGTGCGATCAGTTGAGCATGGCTATCGTAATGGTAGCTTGCCTTGGGCGGTCTGAACCTCGACGATGTCGATATGGAAGTAGCCGATCGGGTAGGTCTTGAACTTGCGCTTGGGCTCTTTGTCGCCAGTGACCTCTGGCAGCCGGCTGATCCCGTGCCGTTGCAAGCAGCGATGCAGGGATGAGCGCGTCAGGTGTGGGATCGTGGCCTGCAAGGCATAGAGGCAATCATCCAGCGGCAGCAGCGTGTGCTTGCGAAAGGCGACAATGATCGCCTCATCCTCAATGCTCAATATCGTCGAATGAACATCCTTCAGGCCTGTCGGCAGGTCTTGGGTTCCGGTCCGCTTCTTCCATTTGGCAACTGTCTTCTGGTCAATGCCATAGCGCTTGGCCAAGGCCCTCAGGCTCTCTTGACTATGCTGTATCGCTCGACGGACGGCCGCTGTCATGCGGGCGCTCCCGTGTAGAATCTGGCCCATAGTGCATCCTTCCATTCATGACTGAATAATGCACCATCAAAGGCCGGGACTAAACATTGGTGTTCATGCCGCCTTTCGTGCGCCCGATCGGGCGTCCTGCATCCCCTTTTTAACCCGCAGGCTGGAAGCCGTGCGATGCGTCTCGAGATAGGTCGCGTCGATCATGATCGTCTTGCGCTCCGCAGCCTGAGGTGTAGCCAGGCCTTCCATCATCCGCAGGAAGATGCCTTGGTCGCCCCATCGCTTCCAACGATTGTACAACGTCTTGTGCGGGTCATAGTCCTTCGGTGCATCCCGCCACCGCAGCCCGTTGCGATTGACGAAGATAATCCCGCTCAAGCCGCACCATCTGTTCGTCCGTCAGCCAGTACAAGTCCCTCAAATCCAGTCTCCTTACGGAGCCTGAATCCCAGCGCGCCTCTCACATCAATGGGGCCTGACCCTAGTAGATGCCTCATAATCGGGCGGGTCAATAATGAATGGGTAAGCTAATCTTAGTTAAGAGGGGGACGCTCTTGCGAATCTGTTGCGATGCCGGCCTCAAGCTTGCCACCGCCGAAAGTTGCACTGGCGGATTGCTGGCGTCGCTCCTGACCGATGTAGAAGGCGCGAGCGATGCGTTCGTGCGGGCTTTACGGCAATCCCATGCCGATCTTACGATAATGATGTTGGAGGCTGCAAAGCTCATATCATGCCATTCTTCCGGTGCACATGGCGGGCGAGACATAAGCATTCGGTGAAGACTGCGGATCAGGCGACTTCGCGTTGATCTTCGGCGGTGCGCCAGTTCCAGGGTAACAGACCGTAGAGCTGGTTCTGGGGGACGTCGGCGATCCGCACGAGGACGTCTGCAAGCCAGGCCTGAGTGGCGAACTTGCGCCTTATTCCCATTCCGCCACCGACAGGATATGGTTGGCATAGCCCGGAAACACATGATCGAACTCCAGCATCATGCTTTCCCCCAACATGCCGCTCGACAGGAGATCGGTCTCCACAAAGGCCTGCACGCCATTCTTGCCATAGGCATGACGGGTCACGCTGCCATAAATGGGCGATGCATCAAGGCGGGCATCGATGTCGGGATTGCCCGGGAGCGGACGGTTATAGACCAGCTTCAGCCGCCCCTTGAGGTCTGGATCATGCCGGTTTGCTTCCTCCAGCGTAGCGAAAATGGCCTCCAGATCCTCAAGGCTTTCAAGCAACGTCCCATAATGGAAGCCATATTCGGGATCCTCCGCCATGCGCGCCCGCAGCGCCAAGACGGTTGGATGCTCGTGATCGGTACCGACATGCAACGCGCCGTGGATCGCCTCCATCAGATCGCGCTGTGCGTCGGGCAGGAGCGAGAGGTAGAGAATGCCGTCACCGCGCGGCTGATGCCGGGGATCGACAACGAACCGATAGAAATGACCGCCCGATGGCAACAGCAGGTCCTGCGTCAGAACATAGCCCAGCATGCCGAGCAGGCGGGCGGCCAACGGGCCTTCCTCCAGCCTTTTATAGTGCATCGCCATATGCCCCATGGAGCGAACGCCCACCGGTGCATGCGTCGTCAGTGCCGTCCCCATCGTCCATCTCCTCTTGGGTTTCTCCGTCACGCCGGTCCGGCCGATGCGGGGCGATTCACATGATCGGCATTTTCGTGACCGAGCGCAGCGCTTGAATAGCGGCCTTATATTCAGGGCGGGCGCTCCAATCAGCCATCAGATGGGCCGCCCCGCGTGATCTTTGCGATGCCTGCTTCATATTTCAGATTGTGCACAGAAATCGAGGCTTCCACCCGCTGCACACCGGGCAATGAACGGATATGGTCGGTCATGAGGTCATTCAACTGCTCGATATTGGTGAACAACCCCATCGCCAGCAGGCTGTAGCGTCCGAGCAGCGCCACGACGCAGGTTATTTCGGGAATTTCGGACAGACGGCGTGCCAGATCGGAAATATGGGAAGGATCCGCGTCGATCCCCAGCATGCAGAGATTGGGGGAACCGGCCATGCGGAAATCGGTGACGACGGTGAACTGGATCAGACCTTCGCTCTGCAATTTCCTGATCCGCGTCCGGATCGTTCCTTCGGTCACGCCCAATTCCGCAGCAATGGCCCGGTTGGAAATCCGGGCGTCGCGCGCGAGTTTTGCGACGATCCTCTGATCCAGCATGTCCAGGCGCGCCCGGCCATCCGACAAGATCATAGAGGCACCACATTGAATTCGAACTTCACAATGTCGACGGCGATTCCGGATGCGATATGCGCCACCCCGTCTATCCCGGCGATATGTTGGAACAGGAATGTCTGCACTTCGGAAAAATCACGGAGCGCCACCAGCAGTTCAATATCATGATCGCCATTCATCACATTGACACTGAGTATTTCAGGCAGTTTCGCCAGATCACGCCCGACATCGCGAACATTGCGTCCCCGCACCTGAACGCCCAGGGCGATGATGACATTATAGCCATGGGCAGCGAAATCCGTGACCGCGACGACGCGCATCACCCGCGCATCCTCCATCTTCTGCAGGCGTGCGGACACCGTCGCTGCCGTCACCGACAGCCGCTCGGCAATTTCCTGATTGGTCGCGCGGCCATTGCCGCGAAGAATGTCGATGATGCTGGTGTCCAAACTGTCCAGCGTAGGGGACGCCATCGTCCGTCCGCTCCTGATCTGCATGCAACTGCCCTTCCCCCAAGCCGCCTCGCCCTCCCGAACGGAGCGGACAGCGCATGCCCCTGACGCGCACATCGCCGGCATGACCGGCGCAGCCACGCAACTTTATGTGCGCAGAGAAATGCACATTAGTCAAATATTTTACAATATTTACACGTTAAAAAGCACGATATGCGTTTACCAAGCCAATTATTTTACGCATTTGCCGAAATTTGGGTAGCAACAGCGAAGAGGCTGAACTACCGCCCCTCTTCCATCAGGCCGGCAGCGCCGGTTCTGCCACGGGATTCAGAACATAATCGTTCCAGACAGGCGCGGTCATCGCCTCCGCAAAGGCTTCGTAGCTCCATGGCCAGCTTGCCGGAACGCCGGTCGCATCCAGATACCAGCTGGAGCAGCCCGAACCGAAAATGGTGGTACGCGCCGCCGCCACGCGCCGCGCCTCATAAGCCTCATGCGCGGCGATGCTCGGTTCCACCGTCCGCGACCGACCATCCCACAGGGGCTGCAACAGTTGCGCAACATAATCCCATTGCCGTTCGGCGATGTCGATCAGCGAGAAGTTGCCGACCGGCCCGGTCGGGCCATTCAGCATGAAGAAATTGGGGAAGCGCGGGATCGTCACCGCATAATAAGCGGTGGGCCGCGGCGACCAGACATCGTCCAGCGACACCCCGGCCCGGCCCAATACCTCGGTCGGCCGGATGAAGCGGTCGGCCTGAAAGCCCGTCGCGAGCACCAACGTGTCGAGCGGCTGCAACCGCCCGTCCTTCAGCCGCACGCCGCTCGGCTCCATATGCGATATGCCTTCGCGCTCCACCACGACATTGGGTTCCTGCACGGCATCATAATAGCGCCACGAATAGATGAGGCGCTTGCACGCCGCACGATAATCGGGCCGTAACTTCTCCTTCAGTTCCGGATCACGCACGGAATTTTCCAGATTGTCGAGACACAGCGCCTCGATCATCGCGATATCCGGGCCGTCGACTTCCGTGATTGCACGAGTGAAGCGATGGATATTGCTCCAATATTCCTCGTCGTACCGGATCGCGTCGATCAACGCCGGATCGCGACGAAACGCCTCCCGCTCCTCTTCGCTATAGCGGAAATAGGGAACGGGCATGATCCATTGCGGCGATCGCTGGAAATGCACCAGCGTCTCGGCGCGATCTTGCAGCGCCGTGATGATCTGAACGCCGGTCGATCCGTTACCGACCACCCCCACCCGGGCGCCATCGATAGACGCATCATCCTGCCAGCGGGCGCTGTGGAAGACGTGGCCCGCAAAACTGTCCAACCCAGCGATGTCGGGCATCCTGGGGTGATGCAGCACGCCAGAGGCCGCGATGACGATGTCCGCCTCCACCATTTCGCCGGTGGAAAGGCCAAGCGCCCAGCATGCGTCCGCCTCACGCCAGATACAGGACACGACTTCCCGGTCGAACTGGATGTCGGGCATGATCCCATGCTTGGCGGCGGTCAGTTCGAAATAGGTCCGGACCTCCTCGCCCCTGGCATAATAGGCTTCCCATTCGGCATAGGGCTCGAAACTGTAGGTATAGGCGTGGGCGGGCACGTCACAGGTCAGCCCGGGATAGCGATTGTCGCGCCATGTGCCGCCCAGCCGATCCGACTTTTCATATATGACGAACGTCTTTCCCGCCTCCTTGAGCTTGATGCCGGCGAGGATGCCGGCCATGCCGGCACCGATGACGACATGGCGAAGGGGCTGACGGTCGATTGGGGTGGACAAGTTACTCTCCTGCCGATGGGTATGAGTCGTACCTACGACTCCCCGTTTCCGGCGCATCGTCCAATTGGATTAACCACCGGCCGTACCTCATCATCGTCAGGACAGGATTGGTCCGATGCCGAATCGAATGGTTGCCCCCGCGCGCCGGCGTGCGTGAGGGTGCGGACAATGCCCTGCCTCCCCCCTGCCCGCCACCGGCGACGAGCGCGGTGCGCCCTTCGAGCAATTTGCCCGTCAGCCGCTCCTCCTTTTGTTGGCGCAGGCGGGTTCAGGCATCCAGCGCCGGATAGTCGGTATAGCCCCTGCGGTCGTCACCGGCGCCCGTGTAGAAATGGGCGCGCTCTCCTTTCGCCAGCGCCGCGCCGCGGCGAAAGCGGTCGGCGAGATCGGGATTGGCGATGAACAGATAGCCGAAGGATACGGCCTGCGCCTTCCCTTCGGCCAGCACGCCACGCGCCTTTTCCAGCGTCAGCCCATTATTTTCGATGATCGCGCCGCGCCAATTTTCCCGCACCAGATCCAGCGCATCCTGCCCGACGAGCGGAATATGGATCAGATGGCAGTAAGCGAGACCCAGACCGTCCACCGCGCGGAGCAATGCGGCATGGGTTTCGTGCGGATTCGCATCGTCCATGCCATTGAAGCTGACGCCGGGGCAGATGCGAAAACCCACGCGTCCTGGCCCGATAGCAGCCGCCAACGCTTCCAGCAGTTCGACGACGAAACGGATGCGATTGACCACCGACCCGCCATAGCGGTCGGTGCGCCGGTTGCTGTTGGAGGAGAGAAACTGCATCGGCAGATAACCGCTGGCACAATGGAGTTCGATCCCGTCCATCCCCGCCGCCATCGCGTTGCGCGCGGCCGCCACATATTCGACAACGACCTGGACAATCTCCTCGGTTGCCAGGGCACGCGGCAGAACGGTGTCGACCGGCACCCCGTCCGGCCCCGCGATCCTGTCCGGGCATGCAATGGCCGAAGGCGCGACCGTCTCCGCGTCGGCATCCTTGTTAGCCTGCACGGCGGCGCGGCCGACATGCATGATCTGCATCACGATCCGGCCGCCTGCATCATGCACCGCCCCGGCGACCCTGCGCCAGCCCGCCACCTGTGCATCGCTGTAAATGCCCGGCGTGCGCCAATAGCCCTTGCCGGCCGGAGATGGCTGCGTACCTTCGGTCACGATCAGGCCCGCGCCGGCGCGCTGGCGATAATAGTCGACCATGACGTCGTTCGGGACATCCCCCGGCCCGGCCCGATCGCGGGTCATCGGCGCCATGACGATGCGGTTGGACAAGTCGATGTCGCCCAGTTTGACCGGCGAGAATATGTCGGCCATGGTGATCAGCTTCGCACGCGCGGGCGCGGCAAGGGCGCGGCGCGGCGCATCGTCTCGATGAACTTCTCCAGCGGCGCGGGCGGCTCCACCGGCCCGTCATGCGGCTGGCCCTGCCGGTCCCAATAGCTTTTCCAGCTTGGGAACAGATCGTGGAAGCTGCCATGATAAGGCGGCACGCCCGGCCAGCGCATCTTGCGATCGCCGACCGGCGGCTTGTTGAGATCGGTCGCATACCAGTAAAGCGGCAGGCGGCGGCGGAAATACCAGCGGCCGTCGATGCGCTCATATTGGTCGAAATACATCATCTGCATGATGACCCATTCGGCGCCGCTTTCATGCTCATTCTTGGAATAGACGATGCCTTGCGCATGGTCGGGATCGTCGAAATCGATGATATGGCCGCCGATATGGTGCGACGTGCCGTCGAACTGCATCGAGTGGGTTTCATCGAACCAGTCGCGCAGCGCCTTGCGTCCGGTCTTGCCCCCGCCGACGCGAACATCCTCGGGAAACAGGTTCACCCAGGCATTGGAATCACGCATGTCGAGCGCCAGCGCATATTTGGCCGGCAGCTGACGGATCGCGTCCAGCGATTCCAGCCGGTCGATCCGCGCCAGCAGGCTTTCCGTATCGCCCATCCTCTCAGTCCCTCATGATTGCTCCTGCTCTTTCTCCTATCGCGACCTTCGGGGAAATGCCGGATTAGCTCAAAGGCCATGACATGATGGCTCATTCGATGTCCGCCATCGCTATCGGGGGCGGACAGGCCGCCCCCTCTCACACGTCAGACGCCGAAACCGCCGGCGACCGAAATCGTCTGCCCGGTCACATAATTGGCGTCGTCGGACGCCAGGAACACGGCCGCCTTGCCGATATCCTCCGCCTTGCCCCAGCGCTTGATCGGCAGCAGCTTCTTGACCTCGCGCTCCCAATTTTCGTCAAAATAGCCTTCCGCCTGACCCACCTTGAACTGGCCCGCGTCGATCACGCCGACAAGGACCGAGTTGGCGCGGATCTCGTGCACGCCCTCTTCCTTGGCGATGCCCTTGACGAGGGATTCGTTGCATGCCTTGGGCGCGACCGACAGGCCATCGAGATGCGGCCACCAGTCACTTTCAATTACCCACAAGTGGTCCGACGCCAGATTCCACTGATCGCAGCGGTATTGCGGCGATGGAATCGGCTATGATTCCTGTTCGCGCACAGGATCGCATTGGCGAGGTGCACGATTGTGGACGAGGGCTCAGAATCTCAGGATTGGATCGATGATGAATTTGCTGCGTCGCGTTTTAGCGATGTGCGTCTTGGGCGTCGGCTGCGCCAGTTGGTGACGCAGATGGCCGGTGCGGTGGGCGGCCCAATCCCACTTGCCTGTCAGGACTGGGCCAACACCAAAGCCGCCTATCGCTTTCTTTCCAACTCAGATGTTAGCGAAGGTAAAATTCTGCAGGGCCATTTCCAATCCACGGCATTGCGTGTTGCAGCCGTTGAGGGACCGATCCTGGTTCTGCAAGATACCACCGAATTTTCATATGAACGCAAAAAGCCGGAACAGGTTGGGGCCATCGGCTATGCCCCAAGCAAGCGCGAGACTGTCGGGATTGTCAGGCGTCACACCATTTGCGGGCTGTTGATGCATAGCAGCCTGGTGGTGACGACCGAGGGACTGCCGCTCGGGTTGGCGGCGATCAAATTCTGGTCGCGCAGTAAATTCAAAGGCTCCTCTGCGCTTAAGCGTCATATAAATCCGACGAGGGTACCGATCGAGGCCAAGGAGAGCATCCGCTGGCTGGAGAATATGCGCTCCTCCACGGCTCTGCTGGGCGAAGGCCAGCGCCTGATCCACATCGGAGATCGCGAAAACGACATTTATGAGTTCTTCTGTGCTGCGCGCGAAGCCGGAACCCATTTCCTGGTACGGACATGCGTTGATCGCCTGGCGGGCGATGGCAAACACACCATTGCTGCTGAAATGGCGGACTCACCCATTGCAGGTCGCCACATGATTGAAATTGCCGATGGCGTGACCGCCAGCCTGGCACTGAAATATAAGCAGATCCGGGTCTTACCGCCGATCGGAAAGCAGAAGCGCTATCCCGCTCTCGATCTTACCATCGTCCACGCTCAGGAACAGGATGTCCCGGAGAACCGCTCTCCCATCGACTGGAAGCTGATCACTGACCTGCCCATCACGTCGCTGGAAGGGGCGGTCGAAAAGCTTCAATGGTATGCCTTGCGTTGGAAGATAGAGGTTTTTCACAAGATCCTTAAATCTGGATGCCGCGCAGAAGATGCCAAATTGCGTACCGCAGAGCGGCTTGTGAACCTGCTCGCGATTTACTGTGTTCTGAGCTGGCGGATGTTCTGGATGACCATGATCAACCGCACCGCGCCCACAGCCTCGCCAGATATCGCGCTGACCAAAGATGAAATCGACCTCATCGACCGCATTGTGATACAGCGGACGGGCCAACCACCGCCACGAGAATTATCAAGTTACCTAACACAGATCGCCAGACTTGGCGGCTATCTCGCTCGCCAGCGCGACCCTCCTCCAGGAAATACTGTCATATGGCGCGGCTGGTCCCGTCTTATGGACATGAAACTTGGAATTGATCTCGCTGGGCGCACTTATGGGTAATTGAAAG
>NZ_QJQX01000024.1 GCF_013393185.1 Sphingobium lactosutens
TCAAAGGCCGCGAGCTTTCCTATTCCAGTGCCGGCAACAAGGCCTCGTTCCGTCGGCGCTTACCTTAGATCGTCTTACCCAATCCAACTTCATCGGCAAGTAACGCCCCTTTGGAAAGGGGCGACGCGAATGCAAATAGTGCAGCATCTACCTGATGTGGATTCATATCCACCTGGGCACCCGCCACCGCAACGGCAAGCTTTTCGCTGCTGTCGGACGACCTTCTTCTGACAAGGTCCGTTGCCAGATATTTGGAATGGTAATCTGTTATCATTTTGCGGCTTCGCGTTCCACAAATAGCTCAATGAGAGGCTGGTTAATGTAGTAGTTATTTCTTCCAGCACGATGCTTGAGAAGCATTCCACTTTCCGCCAGTTCAGCAAGATACTTGGTCGCAGTGGGGCGCGACACGTTCAGGTCCTGCTGGACGAACTCGATCCGGGTATATGGATGACGGAAAAGGTTATTTAGGAGGTCTTGTGAATATAGCTTCGGATGTTCCTCCCGCAGCCGCCTCTTGGTATCCGCCATGAGCGTGCGGATGCCTTCAACTACGCGCAGAGTTTCGATCGCCGTTTCTTCCACGCCGCGCAATATGTAGAGCAGCCAAGGCTCCCATTCGCCTGTGTCGCGCACGGCTTGCAACAGCTTGTAATAGTCTGCCTTGTTTCGCGTGATGAACCGGCTGAGATAGAGGATTGGAATGTCCAGTAGGCCACACCGAGTCAGAAATAGCACATTGATGATCCGGCCCAGCCGTCCGTTGCCATCAGGGAATGGGTGGATGCTTTCGAACTGGTGGTGGATGATGGCCATGCGGGTGAGCGGATCGAGGTCACTTTCGGAATCTTCGACATGGATGAAGCGCTCCAGCGCGCTCATCAGATCACGCAGCGCGTTGGCATCCTGTGGGGGGACATAGACCACTGCGCCTGCCCCCTCATTCTTGAGCGCCGTTCCGGGGGGTTCGCGGAAACCGCCGTCAGTTCCCTTGAGGATACGAAACATGGCGATGATCATGTTGTTGGTTAACAGTCCGCCTAGTCGGCGCTGCTCATTGAAACCGTGGTGAAGCGCGTCGCGATAGCGAGCCACTTCCTTTGCCGCAGGTGGCCCCGGATTTTCAGGAAAGGCGTTGACCTGGAATATCTCATCCTGGGTGGTTACGATATTCTCGATTTCGGAGCTGGCCTTCGCTTCCTGAAGCGAAAGAGTGTCGATTAAGATTCCTTGGTTGGGAATTGTCCCGGCCCGGCCTTTCAGTTCGGCCAGATAGCGATGGGCACGGGTTAGCGCCTTGAGAACCGCAGCTGTTTCGATCGCTTCGGGGGGCGGCAGATCGGGCAGGGCGTAGCTGGGTCGGAGCAAGTCGATCGCCTTGAGTAAAGAAACCGTCTAATCCTTAGCATGTCTGGCGCACGTGTAAACATTTCTCCATTTTCTTTCTACGTTATTTTGAATGTGTAAAGTTATGATGTTGGAGCGATGTCAGGCTTGGCGTCTCCCCTTGGGGGAGGAGCGCGCTCTGTACCGCTGCGCTGCATCGAGCCAGCGATGCTGTCTCGCCCCTTTGGGCGACATGGGGTAACAGCGGGCGGCGCTGTTTCGATCGAGTCGATACTATCGAGCCCTCAAACGTGATGGAGGGTGACATGCAGTTCGTCGGATTGGACGTTTCCGTTGATGAAACGAGTGTTTGTGTTGTCGATGCGGCTGGCGCCATATTGCGCGAATTCAAAGTCAGGACCGACCCCGTCGCGATCGGGCGCGCTGTCGCGCAACACGCGCGAGACGCTGAGCGCATCGGGCTTGAGGCAGGCGGATCGAGCAGTTGGCTATGCCGGGAGCTGAAAGCGCAGGGTTTGCCGGTCGTGCATATGGAAGCACGACACGCGCACCGCGCGCTGTCGATGCGCATCAACAAGACCGATCGCAATGACGCCCGGGGCCTCGCTGAGCTGATGAGAGTCGGCTGGTTCAAGCCAGCCCACGCGAAATCGGTCGATGCCCACCGTATCCGGTCGCTGCTCCTCGCCCGCAAGCGTCTCATCGATATGCGGCGGGATCTGACAAACCAGGCTCGCAATATCATGAAGACGACGGGGACCATGCTTGGGAGCACGGCAGGTCGCGGGTTCATCGCCAAGGCGACTGCCGCGTGCGATGCCGATGAGAAGCTCGCGTCAATGTGCCGGCCATTGTTAGAAGTGGCCCGCACGATGGTCGTGCAGATCCGCGCCTATGACCGCGCGCTGCTCGCAATGGCTCGGCATCACGAAACGGCGCGGCGCATGATGACTGTTTCTGGTGTCGGCAGTCTCACGGCTTTGGCGTTCATCAGCGCGATCGATGATCCCCTCCGCTTTAAGCATTCCGCTGATGTCGGCGCCTATCTTGGCCTGACACTGAGGCGGCATCAATCCGGCGAGATGGACTGGTCTGGTCGAATATCGAAGCTCGGCGACGGCTTGGCGCGAACCTACCTGTTCGAGGCGGCGTCTGTGCTGGTTGGGCGGATCTCCCGCTGGTCGGCGCTCAAAGACTGGGGCGTGCGCCTCACTAAGCGAGTCGGATCGAAGAAGGCACGGGTAGCGGTCGCGCGAAAGATCGCGGTCATCCTGCACTGCATCTGGGTTGATGGCACCGAGTTCGAATGGGGCACGCCGGTCGAGGCGTGATAACAGGATATCGAGTTCCGCTCGACTGAGCGGTTCGTCCGGCCGGGACGATGGGGCCGGTGACCTCGTAGCGATCGTTGTGGCCTGGACCGCGCGGGTAACGCTGAGGCATCGCACCGACGAAGCCCATGGTGAGGCGGCTTGCCGACCTCGGAAAGAACGACGCGCCCGGTGGCGATAATGCGATGGCTCTTGCTTTGAGCTCGATGCCCTCTTGACGAGAGACGCTGTTAAAGAACGATCGCTGACGCAGGGCGCCCAAGTTCCAGAAAACCGATACTAACAGCAAGTTCACTCTTTTCTTGTCGGAATCCACCTGTAGCTATAGATGCCGATCGTGTTTCTCTGCCTCGAGCGATATCGGAGCTGAGTGGAGGTCAACGTGGAACTTCAGCAGTTTACACTTTTGTCGATCGCCGGAATTTTGAATCTCGCGCTGACTGTTCTGATTTTTAGGCGCACTATGGCTTGGCATGGAATCCGTATGATGTCGCTGGCACAAATTGTTTGCGGCTCGCGTGCGGCTTTCGCCGTAGGCGAATCCGAATGGGCTTTGGTAGTAGCCATGGCGAGTTGCAACGCTACGCTTTTCGGCATGCTCATAAGCCTCAACATGTGAGTAAACAAACCCTCAGCAGAGCGCCCGTTTCAGCGTCCGGATGTGACAAATATCACGCCCTCATTGTGCGCAGGCTATTTCGGGTAATTGTTGGTTTACACATTCTCGATTATTTTTCCGACCCCCGGCGGAGGATTGGGACGAAGTGATGAACGGCCAGGTGGGACATGCAAAGTTAATGGCAGCAGTGGCAAGGCGGGAAGATGCCGGTCGCCCCAGAAACCATGGTGTACATCCAGCTAAGAACGGAGCCGGTCGAGAAGCGCGAGGAGCACTGCTTTCGGGCGTCGGATTTGCGATGGGATGATCGCGCCCATGACGGCGATATCGTCGCCTTTCGCGTCGTCACCCATTAACGAAGCCCGGTACCCCTAGAACAATAAGACCCCGCCTCAAAGGCAGGGCCGAATGCGTCGGGGGACATGGAGACGCATCTGCTTATTAAAAAGCACAAATGCTGGCGTATAACTACCGAAATTATGGCCGACGGCCACCAAGTAAAAACGACCCCGCTATCGCTGACGGGGTCAGTCGAGAAATCATCAAAACAAGACAATCCCTCGGGTCGCACGGACTCACATATCATCATCCTGACGTAGCGTCATACCGCCGTTGGGGTATGTCCATCTACACGATCCCGAGTTGGCACAAGTTGACGCTAGCTATTCAGGCTGCCCACCGATCCAGATCGGGAAACAGCGGCAATGCAGGAGGTAGAGGCGGCTCGACCATATTAGCGTCGTAGGTCGAGACAGTCACCCATTCGACCGGCCCATCGATGATGATTGATTGCCCCCTCGCCTTTACCAGCCCCGCACCGTCACGGATGATTTCCCAACGGCACGCAAGGCCATCATCATATAGCCCTTGCAGCAGCGTGCCATCACTCAGGCAGACGAGAAACCGGTCATCATCCTCATAGGGGACGACCAATGTTGTTTCGACATCCCCACGTACGCGCAGGCGGACGCTTTCGGGAATGGGCTGAATTTCGACGCTCATCGCAGAATCACCTTTCCTACATGAGAACATACGGCGAACATATCACGTAGGAAGGAGTCGGCAATGATGAATATCGACGGATCGCTGCTGATGGGCGTGGCTGCGCTGATCACCAGTTTTGTGAATGTTTGGCGGGCGCTGCGCCCGGTTGGAGGTGGTGATTCCGGCGGGGCGCCTCACAAGCCCGCTGAACAAGTGCGCCGAGGGCGGATCGGGGTGGCCATGCTACATCACAAGTCGGCGCTCCTGCAATGGCGCAAACGCAGTTTTGGCAAGCATCGGCATTCCAAGGGCTTGGGGCCTCTTGGCAGATAAGGTCGGAGCCAGAGTTTGCGACCATGCATGATCGAAAAAATATTGATGCTTCCCCCCACTCATGATGCACATGAGCGGAGGGAAGCGATCGAGGCAGGTGAGAAGGGTCACCTCCTCATAGTCCTTCCATCCTTTGCTCCAGAGCAAGATCGAAGGGCATCGCTTGCACTGCACCTTGAATGGCCCTCTCAACGGCAGGCGATACCATTTCACCCTATACTGAGAGCCACAGGCCGGACAGGCAATTTCTTCTGACCTTCCTCAATTGCCATGGGCTGCGCTTCCCGTCTTACGGGCACCGGCCTCAACGGCGGCCAGCATGGTGTCATGGGTTGTCTTTGCGTAACGGAGCGTGGATTTGTAATCCCGGTGCACCAATTGGCGGCCGATCGTGAGGAGTTCCACGCCGGACGCCGCAAGAAACGTTGCATGAGCATGGCGCAGGTCGTGGAGGCGCAGCTCCGGCAAGTTCGCCTCATTCCTTGCCGTGGCCCAAGCGTGCTTGATCGTCACGAAGGGTTTGGCAGTTTCTGGGTTTGGCAGGACATAGGGGCATTTGTCGAAGCGGGGTGCGCCGCCTAGAGTGGCTCAAGAGCAGCCTGACCCTGTATCGCCTCGCATTCGGTCAGCCGCGCCGCAGACCTGCCAGAATATCTGCGTCTCCTTCTCGGGTCAGATATGAGCGCCGAGGATCTCATCGGACCGCATATTCAGCTACAGCCATAATCTAATCTGCATTGCCAGCGAGCGCAGCGCAGCGCTCACCGGCAAGCGCCAGCACTTGGCCTTGAACAGTGGCAGCAGCCTCGGGTTCCAATGCGAAGCCCGGCAGCCTGACGAACTCCACGGCTTTTGTCAGGCGGTCGATCAGCCCGGCGATGGCCCTCTCTGCGTCGTTTCGAGGTAAGCCTATAGTGCGCGCCAGCGCCATGAAATCTCGGCGCGCCAGCCGATCATCCTTGCCGTTGAGCTTGAGCGCCATCCGGTCGCCGCCCAGGCTTGGGAAGACCCTCGTCGTGACCGCATCATAAAGGGGCGCGAACCGAACCGACGTGAAGACCTTTGCCTCGGGCTCGACGATCTTGAGGAGTGCGAGATTTTTGAGATGCATATCTCCGTCAGCGATTAGCCAGGCGAACACCGCGCGGCGAAACAGAATGTCGAGGTCGGCGGCGGGATCTGTTGAGAGCGGCCGCAGCCCGCGTGCCATGCGTTCGATCGTGCCGTCATATTTCGCCGATGCCGGCAGATCGAGGACCGAACAGAAATCCTCCAGCGCGAGCCGGCGCTGATCGCCCGCGCCACGACGAATATCGAAACGTTCGACGATGAGGGCGGGCGACATGCCGTCCGGCATCGGGGTCAGTGCGATATCGGGCACATCAAAGCCGGCTGCGCGGCCCAGCGCCAGGCAGAGCCACTCGACGATCGGCAGCATCTCGAACCCCGCCGTCCCGGCAGGCTTCAGGATATGGGTGAATGGCAGGTCAATGGCCGGCAGGAGAGCACCGTCGGCTGCGAGGTGCATCGGCGCCTTGATCTGGACGCCCGAGAGGCGCGGCGTCTCGGCGCGGGCAAAGATCCGCGCGAGATTCTGCTCGAAACTTTCCTCAATCGCGCCGCGCGCCGGCCCCTTGTAGCGGCCGCTGAAGCGACCGGCCTCGACGAAGCCGTCCAATCTCATCGTCAAGATATCCGCCGGGAGGGCGGCCAGCTCATCTCGAGCCTCCACCACGGTGATATTGGACATATAGCGCCGCCCACGCTTGAGCGCCTCGCGCTCGTCGCGCTCATGCAGCACCTTGGCCAACCAACCTTCGGGCAGAAGCGATTCGACGAAGGCCGGGAGTTTGCCCGGAGTCGTCTCGCGAACCAAAGCCGGCCCTGAGCGCTTCCCTGGCTTCCAGCGCCATTCAAAACCATCATGGATCAGGCGCCCGAGCGGTTCGCCATGCCAGGCGATGAGCAGGTCGAGTGCGGCCTTGTTCGCGGGTGCCTTGGCTGTTCCTGGTTGCGCTAGAAGGAAGCGTTCGGCACCTTCGCCTTCACGATACCAGCCATTCTCGCGCGCCAGCGCCCAGACCGCATCAGCGGCCTTCTTGGGCGCGCCATGCTCTTCGACGAGACGCGCGGCCATCTGCACGCGCATCTCTACCGTGATCGCGCTGCCATGTTCGCTGCGCATGCGAAAGGCTTCGAGGAAACGCTGTCTTGGCGAAGAGACATCGACCCGCAATTCGCCCAGGTCATCGCCGACCACCGCCATGGCTGTCGAGGGATGCGGCGGCGCCTCGTTCTGAACGATCTCCAGGCTACGTATCCTGGTCCGCTGATTGCGACGCCCGCTGATGAACAGCCGTCCGTCCGGTGTGGGCACCAGCAGCGCCGCGCTCGCCGACGAGAGGTAGGCCTTGGGATAGAGATAATGCGCTATGCGGACGGCATGGTTGAGAACAGCGGCGTCGGCATCCGTATCCTTTTCGATGTAGATGCCCCGCATGAGTTGGACCAGTTCGCCCGCCTGCGCACGTTGGTGCGCACGCTTGGCATCGATCGTCTCGCCAACCAGATGAATGGTCATAGAATTATCCCGCATCTCAGATACGCGATAATACACTCGCTCTTATGCGAAAAGGAAGGATTATCTCGCATATCACATGCGCGATAATCCGAGATTAGAGAAAATGAAAAGGTGGCAAATCTCCAATGATCGTCATGGACGACGCCGATCTTGCCGACGCGGCAGCGCAAACTCTGACGATCGGACTGGCCCATAAGGAAATATTTTCTCCTAAATGGCGCAGCGAAAAGCTGCCCAGCGGCAGGCGACCAGTTGCGGCCGTCTGGCCGGATCGAGTGGACATAATAGAAGATATTGTCTCCCCCTCCCCCGCTCATGAAGGCATCGGCGCCAAGTTCCCTTGCAAGCTGTCTCTGTATGCGGTCATCCGACTGGGCGAAGCAGCGCGCGACCGGCCTTGGCAGATGGGACGCGGCGCTACGCCGAATATCGATATCGCCTGGCCGCTCCTCAACCTCATGGAGCGGCCTTCCAAAATGCTGCGCCACGAGGCGCGCATAGCGGCGCTCGTCTCCCGATCCATCGGGGGTCACGAGCGTAAAGCAGCTGAACTCGATGCCCGCTGCCGCCAGGCTTGAGGCGAGAATCGAGGAATCGAGGCCCCCTGAGAGACCGAGCAGAATATGGGCATGGTCCCGCGCGCTTTTTCGCGTGGCATCGATCACCCTCTCGCGCACCAGCGCAGGCGCGAGGGCCATGTCCCTTATCTGCCCGTCCCTTCCCGCATAGCGCCAGGGGTTCCAGAAAGGCAGCGATATCGGATCGCCGTCGTTCACCGTCAGGTGATAGCCTGCTTCCAATTCCTCAAGGCCCGACAGGCAGGTGGCCGCCTTGCGCGACACGTTGCTCAGCAGATGATGGAGCAACGCCTGCCGGTCGATAGGAAGCGCAATGCCCAGCGCCTCGATCATGCGCGCCGCGTTGGAGAGGATCACCATTCCCCCATCGCGGACATGATAGCAGGGCAATTGCCCCATGGCGCTTCGCGCAACATGGAGACTGCCGGAACCGTTGCCCTCGTCGATGACGATATAATCGCCCCAGTTATCGCGCGTCACGACATGCCAGTCGGGAAAGGCATGGGTCTTGCCACGAATTTCTCCTGGACTGCACGCACCCTCATCGGGTCCGTGCAGCCGGCCCAGGATCACGCCCCTACCCTCGCCCAGGAACGCGCGCGGCAGCACCCCATCAGCCAGGATCAAGCAGCGCGGGCTCGCATGGATGCACTCAAGTTGCGGGAACAACTGCCCTGACCGCGCCAGCAGCCGATCAAGCCCCTCCCCCTGTCCAGGCCCAACAAGGGCGAGAAAATTCCCTGCAATCACTGGGCGTAAATCGGCGTGAAATTCAGTACACGCGCCAGACGATCGTTGAGTACCCGCCCTCCGCTCTGCACCCAGCAATGGGCGCCAAAGGGGCGCGGCGCGATGCCCAGGACGATGTCGACCCGATATCCCATGGCATAGGCGAGGCGCGCATAGGCAAGAGACAGCGGCAGGCACTGATCCTCCCTTGCCCAGGCGCGCACGCGCTCGAACGCCGCAGCCAGATGGACAAGCGCCTCCCCGTCGGCGTGCTTGATCTCGAGCGGCGGCTTGGTGCGACCAAGCTGTTTGAGGATCTGGCCTGGCGTGCGCTGCCGCAGCATCAGCTTTATGACGGTGAAAGAAAGCGCAGCACGCAGCACGAGTATCGATGCCGGCCGGGCATGCTCATGATCTTCCATGCCCGCCATGGGCGCGGCATCGCACATGAACGGCGCCAGATTCCCATCCTGACGTTCGTACAGAAGCCGCGCGAGCGCAGGGGAGAGTGGTAATGCCGTTCGCGCCTGCGGATCCATGGCCGTCAGCCGCGAGAAAAGCCGCTCGTCGCCCGCCCCCAGCGCGAAATATCGATCGGCGATGAGGTCGAGGAAGAAGTGACGCTCTCCTGCAACGCAGAAGCTGATGCCTTCACGCAGGACGTAAGCCATGGCGAGATCCCCTCGTCGGGGCACCAGCGCGCTTTTGCCGCGCTGGGGCCCCTCTCATCAGTCGTCGGTGAGACCGGTCTGCAGCTGCAGGCCGATGACATCGCCCTGGCCAAGCGCGGGGCCCTTGGTCTCGGCAGCGATCTCACCCAGGTCGATGAGCTCTTCGTTATGCTTCTCCATATTCACCTCCATCATGATGCCGCCTTGTGGCGGCACCTAAAAGTCTAGGTGCGATGGGCATCGGCAGGAACGATATACGCGGCCAGATCGGCGGCATATATGCTGTGCCTCGGGCAGCCGGGCAACCTGCAGAAGCGAAAACCACCCGGGTTCAAGGCATGTCTGTTTCTTGCCTGGCGTAACCCGCAGCCGCGAGCGCTGCAAAAATCCTGCTCACGTTCAACAGGCGTCGCCGGTGATAATGCCACAAGCCTGTCCGTGCCCTATGCCTGTTGCCCGAGCGGAGATGCTCCCGGAGCGAGAGGAGTTCGCCATGACAGCGCCCGAGCACCGCTTCATGGCATCGAACAAGATGTATGCGCGCGTCGAGCCGCGTCAGCGCCGAGACATGTTCAGGATTGTCCGACAGGCTTACCAGCGCCATAAACAGGCGGCCGCTGGCATAAGCAAGCTGGACAGGCGTCAGCTGGCCCGAGCCCTCACAAGGATCAATCGCCTCGATATGGGCGTCGCTTATGTCTGAAAGATTGGGCGCACTCCTTGTCACCAGATAGGTGATCTCGGCCTGCCATCTGTAAAGATGCCCGATGCGGACGGGATCGAGGGATGGCACGGTGAAGCCGCCCAATTCCTGCGCCTCGACCAGCTCTTCGCCGGACAGGCGATGCAGCACGTCGCGCACGGGTGACACGCTCGTTCCGAACTGTTCGGCGATATGGCTCGTCACAAGGGGTTCACCAGGCCTGAATGCGCCGGTCATGATCGCCCGGCGCACGTCGCCATAAAGCCTTTGAGCGCTCAGGGCTTCAGGTGACATGGCCGGTCTGTATCAACAGATGGCCAAAAGACCTGCCATTCCGCAGCGCGCAGGTCCGGTCCCGCATTGCGAGTGGTCGTCGGCTCCCGTGCCAGGAGTTTGACCGGCTGAGCGGGCGCTGCGCTGCGCGCAGGCCAATCCGGAAAGAAAAGGGGGAGCGGAAAGAGAGGTGCAGGGGATCGTCTCGGATCAAGGCCTGCCCTCCTCACGCTCGAAGGAAATCCTCATGATCGACAGCAACATCCTCTCCCTGCTCCGCCGGGCGCGCAGCCGCCTTGCGCGCTCGCGACCGATTCTTCGCGCCGACCAGGTTCTTGTGGTCGAGATAAACCGCTTCATCACAGCCGCCCTGGGAAGGCGTTTGACCCTTTAGCCCTGAATGTCTTTGGTCACCCCATATCCTCCTGCAAGTGCATCGCTGATCATCGCCGCCAGGGTCTCTTCGGCGCGGGCACGCGCGCAGGCATCCTTTGTTTCAAGGTCGTGCCGAAGCCACTGAGGGGCACGCTCGATTACCCGCAGGATGATTGCGTTCATTGTCTCGTCCGTGGTTCTGCCTATGACCACGACGCGACCCGGGCGCAATATGACAAAGCAGGACATTTGCCGGAACAGCGGGGTGCAATTTCCCGGTTCTGCCTGGCGTGGCAGTCGGAAGCTCATCGGGGCTGCCTTGCTCTGTTTGCTTGCTTCATGCGTCACCCCGTGCGGCCGATCGGAGGGTTCTCGACATCGCAACGGCGATCACCTTCAGAGCATACCCCTACCGTGGTATGATCCCGGCCCGGCGCTACGCTAACGCGATTTTTGCGACCCGAGGAAACGTCTTTTGGCGATTTTTCTTCTGGCCCGGCCTCTCTTTGCGGGGACATTTTTTGTACCACGCTGCGCAATGACCATGCGGCTATACAAACGGGCGCCGTCCTGCTTCTTCCAAGCGCCCTCACATATGTGCTCAACTGGCGTGCCCTCGTTGACGAGGCGGTACGACGACGCAAGGCGGAACAGCTCACACAGCGAGACCTGGCTGCCCTTGCTGGCGTCAGCGCGCCGACCATTGTTGCCTTCGAGCGAGGTAACACGCGGCTGCGCATGGACAAGGCTTTCGATATTCTTCTGGTGCTGGGTCTTTTGGCGCCTCTGGAAGACGATCCTGGCCGGTCGAGTTTCGTCCAGGCGGCCGCGCGGCGCTGGCAAGACCTTGTGGCACCACTCGACCCGGGCGATGCCGCACGACAACCCGACGGCAGCATCACGTACGATCATAGCCTTAACGAAGCACGACCAATAGCCCTGCGGGCATTGCTGCCAATTGTGCGTAACGCGGCGGAAGGCGAAACGGGCTGGCCGCCCTTCTGGGCGCCGACCCGCGGAAAGATCAAACCTTATAGCCAGGACGGCGTATTGGAATGCTGGCTCGGCATCCCGGAAAATGGTCCCGTGAAGGATCCGGCGCATAGCGACTTCTGGCGCATATCGTCGGCAGGTCAGGCATTTCTCAAGCGGGGGTTGGACGAAGACGGCACCGCTGTTCTCTCTCCCGGCACCATATTCGACCTCGTCCTTCCAATTTGGCGAACCGCCGAGGTGCTGCTCCACGCCATGCGCCTTGCCAGTGACTGGCACAATGAGGTCCGCAGCGTAGATATACGCCTGCGCTACACCGGCATCGCGGGCCGCGAGCTGGCAACATGGTCAAGGCCCACCAGCCGCTTCCTGGGCCCCGGTCAATGGCGCGCGCGCCGATGAAATCACCAGCACCGTCACGCTCGAGATTGCCGAGATAGCGGGCAATCTCGCCTCCGCGGTCAAAAAGCTCCTCGAGCCTGTCTACGCACGCTTTGATGGATACGCTGCGCCATCGGACCTGATTACCAATGAAATCGAGCGGCTTTTGGAGAAAGAGCGGTCAGGGCGCACCTGAGCTGCCGCCTGACCTGGAATATCTTGCAGCCGTGAGAAAGCGATACGAGCCTCCTGGGTAGTAAGCGTGACCAGATGGCCGTTCCTTATGGCCATAAGCTGAGAATTTAGACATCGCGACGTTGCTTGCCCGCGAGTGTTTCTGCTTGCTCGATTGCCAGAGCTTTGGTGCGGAATGGGCCGACATCGAATTCTTCACTGTCAGGAAGCCAGTCGGGCAGAAACCACCACCCGCCTGGGCGGTAGCTCGCACTGCTGCGCACAGAACCGATCCCCGAAGCAATTAACCAGCCCGGATCTACACCATCGCGTTCCCATATAATGACTTGCTCATTCATATGCACTCGCTGGATGGATGCCTGATCTTCGGTCCAACATAGTCCGGAGAGTATACCCATCACCGTCTCGTGATCGCGACGGCTCAAGCGGCGCGGGCGACATGTTACGCTCCTCATATCATAGCGATCAGATCCGATTTCCCAAGATGCCATCAGGCGTTCCAATCGGAAAACCACGCCCGCCCCTGACAGGCGGCCCCATTTCAAAGGATTAGGTCCGAGATCGCCAGCACGCTGCTTCCAAGCACCTGTATCTCCATGTCCGCGACTCTGTTCCCGTCCAGATCCACAAGGATGCGGGAGACGCCGGGACTGGTATAATCGATGCGCACTTCGCCCCGATTTCCCGAGAAGGCTGCGCTTCCGATCATGACGAACGCCTGATCTCCGGCCAGAAGGGCGTTTGCGTCGATGGTCGAGAGATCGATCCGGTCATATCCCTGTTCGAAATCAAGGATTCTGTCGGCGAGTGCGCCTGGCCTACTATCGCTGACTGCATTATAATCGAATATGTCTGCCCCTGCTCCGCCCCCGATGTTGTCATTCCCGGCGCCGCCTATCAGCAGGTCAGACTGACCCGATCCGACCACCGTGTCACTGCCCGCGCCACCATCGATTGCAGCGATACCGGTCAGTACAACACTCTCGAGGTCGATCATGTCATCAGCCGCCGTGCCGATGATCCGGACATTGGCAAAGCCGCCAGCCTCGATCCCTTCCACTACGGTGATGGCTCCCCAGACAATGCTGGTGTTCGCTGCTGTCGCCCGTATGATATCAGCGCCGCTTCCCCCATTGATGATGTCGGTGCCAGCACCGCCACCTATCAGGAACAGATCGTCGCCATCACCGCCAGACAGGCTATCATTGCCCGTTCCGCCGATGATCGTGTCAGCGTCTGACGTTCCAATGATCGTGTCGCTTCCCGCGCCGCCATCGATAGCTGTACCGGAAACCTGCAGCCCTTGAACATCGATGGTATCGGATCCCGTCGTGCCCACGATCCTCACATTGGAAAAGCCGCCATTGTCGATACGCTCGACGCCGCTGATCGCGCCCCACGCGATGGTGGCATTGGCTGCGCTCGCCCGGATGATGTCGAAGCCAATGCCGCCATCGATAACGTCCGTACCCGCACCTGCTGCAACAAGAAAAATGTCGTCGCCAGCGTCGCCGGAGAGGGTATCGTTGCCGGCGCCGCCTATGATCGTGTCAGCGTCCACTGTTCCCGAGATAGTGTCATTGCCCCCTGCACCATCGATCGCGGCGATACCGGTGAGCGTCACCGTTGCCAGATTCAGCACATCGCCCAGCGCCGTGCCTGCTACCCTGACATTGCCAAAACCGCCGCTGTCGATGACCTCGATACCGGCCAGCCCGCTCAGTCCGATCGTCACGTTCGCGGCAGTTGCGAGGATCCTGTCCACACCCGCGCCACCATCCACTGCATCTGCGCCCGCGCCCCTGTCGATCAGGAACAGATCATCGCCATCTCCGCCGGCAAGGCTGTCATTGCCCGTTCCGCCGATGATCGTGTCAGCGTCTGACGTTCCAATGATCGTGTCGCTTCCCGCGCCGCCATCAACAGTTGTGCCGGCAACCTGTAACCCTTGAACATCGATGGTGTCGGCGCCCACCGTGCCAACGATCCTCGCATTGGAAAAGCCGCCATTCTCGATACGCTCGATGCCCCTGATCGCACCCCATGCGATGGTGGCATTGGCTGCGCTCGCCCGGATGATGTCGAAGCCATTGCCTCCATCGATCACGTCCGTGCCCGCACCTGTTCCGATCAGGAAAATGTCGTCGCCTGCGCCGCCGGACAGAATGTCGTTGCCCGCGCCGCCTATGATCGTGTCGGCGTCCACTGTTCCCGAGATAGTGTCATTACCCCCTGCACCATCAATCGCGGCAATGCCGGTGAGCGTCACCGCCGCCAGATCCAGCACATCCGCCAGCGCCGTGCCTGCTATCCTAACATTGCCAAAACCGCCGCTGTCGATGACCTCGATACCGGCCAGTGCGCTCAGCCCGATCGTCACATTCGCGGCACTTGCGCGGATCCTGTCCATTCCGGCACCGCCATCTATGGCATCTGTGCCTGCACCAACCCCGATGAGGACCAGATCATCCCCGTCGCCGCCGGAAAGACTGTCACTACCCGATCCGCCGATGATTGTATCGGCGCCTGTGGTCCCTGTGATCTGGTCGTTGCCAGCCCCTCCATCAACAGACGCAATATCATTGACCAGGATAGCGGTGAGGTTGATCACATCAGCGGCAGAGCTACCTATCAATCGCACATTGGCATATCCATTCCCATCGATCGCTTCGATATTGGCAAGGCCGCTCCAGCCGATCGAAACATTGGCAGCCGTCGCACGGATCGTATCGAAACCATTGCCGCCGTTGATGAGGTCACTCCCCGCACCGGTACCCAGGAGGAAGAGATCATTGCCATCGCCACCCGACAGATCGTCGTTCCCACCGCCGCCTGCGATGACGTCGTCACCGATGCTACCTGCGATCCGGTCATTTCCACTTCCGCCGTCGATCAGCGCGATGCCGGAAAGCAGCATCGTGGAAAAATCAAAGACGTCGTTGGTGTTGCCACCCGATATTCTGACATTGGCAAAACCGCCGCCCGAGATTTCCTCGATGCCGCTGATCGCCGCGATCGCGATTGCCGCCCCGTCGGCGGTGGCCACAACCCGGTCGTAGCCAGCTCCACCAGAAAATTGATCCGTTCCCGCAGTCACTCCAACGAGGAATATGTCATCTCCCTCGCCGCCTGCGAGTTGGTCGTTGCCGGAGCCACCAATCAGCGTATCGCCGGCCGTGCTGCCGGTGATGATGTCATTGCCGGCATCGCCGTCGATCGAACCGATATCAACCAACGAGATACCGGACAGGTCAATGATGTTGCTGGCGGTGCTGCCCCTTATACGGACATTGGCAAATCCGTTAGCCGAGATCTCCTCGACGCCGGCTATAGAGGACAGTCCGATGATCGTGTCATTCGATAGTGCCACTATCCGATCATAGCCGGCACCGCCGTCGATCGCATCAAAACCTTCGGCTGTTCCCTGGAAAGTCACAATATCGTCATTGGCGCCGGTTGCAATGATGTCATTCCCGGCTCCACCGGACACCACGTCCCTGCCGCCCAGCGTCGTCAGCCTGTCATTTCCGCCAAGACCATAGACTATCCAATCCTCCGCGGTTGGCGCCACAAACGTGTTGGCCGACCCCGTTCCGGTGTAGATCCGTGTCGTCTCGGGGACATCGGTGATCGTGATGACGAACGCCTCGTCATAGGTCGCAAAAGCAGCATCCGTGATGCGAACGATGATATTGTGGGACGCTGCCGCCTCAAAATCGAGCAGACTGCCGTCGGCAACCCTGAGTTCGCCGCTTGCCGCATCGATCACGAACCGGCCGCCTGCATCATCGACCAGACTATAGTGCAGAACCTCGCCCGAATCGGGATCGCTTCCTGCAAATGATCCTACGAGCGTTCCATTGGGGCTATTTTCTGCGACGCTCCCTCCTGCCATGACAAGATCGAAGGGCGCATCATTGACCGGACTGATTGTCAGAGTGAAACTGTCGCTTGCCAAGAGGGCCCCATCGCTCGCGACAAGCCTCACTTCGATAGCGCCATTGAAATTGAGCGGCGGCGTCCCGAAAAACCGTCCGGCACTTGCGTCAAAGTTTAGCCAGGCTGGTAGCGGATCACCATTTCCAAGCGTTGCAACAAGGCTGAGGCTATCGCCGTCGACGTCTGAAAACATGTCGGAGGGAAGCTGGAACTGCCAGAAGCTGTCCTCGTCGGACGCCTGATCGACGGCCGGGTGAACCAGGGTCGGTGCTTCGTTGACGTTCGCGACAGCGATGGCGATCCCCTTCTCGAAATTCTGGCTCGCGCTATCTGTCACGCGGACGACGATGTCGTGGCTTGAGGCCGTTTCGAAATCGAGCAGCGTGCCGTCGGCAACGACCAGCTGATCGCCCAATATCGAAAAACGACCGCCAGCATCATCGACCAGTATATAGGTGAAACGCTCGTTTGCATCTGGATCTATACCGAGCAGGGTTCCGATCGATGTACCATTCAACGCGTTTTCCGCCACGACCGCACCTGACAGAGTGATATCGGTGGGCGGAGAATTAACGGGCAGGAGCGCGTCCGCCATGGTCATGACGGTGCCCGCAAAGCTCAGGTGGGAAATGCCGTAGAGCGTGTCCGTACCATCAAAATTGCCTGCGCGCAGGTCCGAAACGAGGACGGATCCATTGGTCCGCAATACCAGACTATAATCTGATCTTGCGCCGGTCAGAACAGCGGTCGTGTGGGTGCCTTCGCCCCACAGTTCATCATCGCCTGCTCCCCCAATAAGCCAGGTCCCTGCAGCAGATGGCGATGAATTGTCGAGACGGTCATTCCCGGCACCGCCGTCGAGGATGTCGCTACCGCCATTGCCTGCGATATAGTCGTCCCATCCCGATCCCGTAATTACGTCATCGTAATAAGTTCCGAATATATCGGCCTCTTCCATATCGATCAGCGTATCCGCACCGGTTACGGTATTCGATACAACCTGATTTCCTGTGAAAGTGAATGTAATTCCCGCGCTTCTATTCGCGAAGCTTATGTCGGTCCGGTCAATTCCAGCACCACCGTCTATTGTATCATCTCCATGTTGACCGTTTAGATAATCGTTTCCGCCATCACCCCGCAAAATATCATTGCCATTGTCGCCATAGAGCAAGTCTCGAATGTCTCCGCCGCTCAGGATATCATCAAAGCTGGTTCCCTGGACCATCGCGGCTTCGATACTGATCAAGGTCTTTTGACCTCCGGCCGTATCGACGGTCTGGTCGCTGCCGATTGCAAAGCTTACACCAAAGGAAAGGTTATAAAAGCTAAGGTAAACCGTATCGAGCCCCTCTCCGCCATCAAGGGTATCAGTACCAAGCTCATCTGAAAGAATGTCATCACCAGCGCCGCCAAGCAGCATGTCATCGCCCGTACCGCCGTCGATATAATCATCGCCGTCACCAGCATCGACGATGTCGTCACCTGCCTCACCCCTGAGGATATCGGCGCCGCCAAAGCCGTTAATGATGTCGTTCTGAGCTGTTCCGTAAAGGATGTTCGGATCATCAGTGCCGTTGATCACGTTGGGCGGCACGATCAGGGCGTTGATCGAAACCGTGCCATCCGCGAACTGGACATGTTCGACATCATAGAGGCGGTCGATGCCGTCAAAACCTGCGCCGCGCAGATCCGTCGCCCGTACGAAGCTACGCCCGGCGGCATCGGTGAGGAGCTGGAACTTATAGTCCGCGCGGTTGCCAGAGAGCAGAACAAGATCAGAGCCCGCTCCGCCTTCAAGCCTGTCGTCCCCGCCCCCGCCATCCAGACGGTCATCGCCGCCATTGCCTGCGAGAAGGTCATCGCCGTCGCCGCCAGCGATCATGTCGGCAACCTGGCCGCCTGACAGCCGGTTCGCACCGTCATCGCCTGCAATCCTCACTGACGCGGCGGCCAGACTGGCATCGACATGCTCAAAGCCGCTCGCCACGCCCCCGCCCACGACCTGGTCGAAAGGATCGGCAAGATCGACCTGTGCTGCCCCCGCCAGAATGAGCAGGTCCTGCCCCATGCCGCCGGCCGCAAGCATATCTGCGCCGTCATAAAGTATCTGGTCATCCCCGTCGCCGCCCAAAAGTTCGTCGGCGCCGCTACTGCCGGCCAGGACATCGTTCCCGTCTTCGCCTGCGATCTGGTCATTGCCCGAACCACCGGTCAGGCGATTGGCCCGGCCGTCACCGCCGAGCAGGACGGCCATGGCCGACGAGGAAGCATCCACGCTCTCGAAGTTACGCGCTATGCCGCCTCCATCGACCTGGTCTGTCGCATTGGCAAGATTGACGATGCCACCGTTCCCCAGGATCAGGAGATCGTCATCTGCTCCATTACCATCGCTGCCACCATCAGCGAGCTGGTCTTCTGCCGCATATTCGACGACGTCGTTTCCCGACTCGCCTTCCAGCGTATCGGACAATGTGCCACCAGCCAGATAATCGTCACCCTCCCCGCCATAGAGTATATCCGATCCATCTCCTCCGCTCAGGACATCATTTCCTCCGGAGCCGTAGAGCGTATCCCGGTCGAGGCCGCCATAGAGATTATCCGTGCCCCCTGCCCCATAGAGCGTGTCGTCGCCATAGTCCCCATAGAGGCTGTTGACGGCCTGCGTGTCGTCGGCCCCGTTCCAGCCATAGGCACCTGCAAACAGGCTATCGGCGTCATTTCCGCCATGGAGCGTATCGCTGCCTTCGCCACCGACCAGGGTGTCGTTGCCATCGCCGCCGTTCAACCCGTCATCATCGATTTCACCGTAAAGCGTATCGTCGCCTTCATCGCCATTGAGAGAGTCTCTGCCTGCCCCGCCATAAATGGTGTCGGAGCTTTCAAGGCCCGAAACGACGTCATCGCCGGCCAGCGCATAAAGGAGGTCGGCCTGCGGCGTACCAGGCAACTGGAGAGCACCATCGGCGTTGCGCGTGCCAAAACGTGCGTTGAAGCTACCGCTCGCAAAATCACTTTCCGCAAGCGAAACAGGCGAACTCCCGCTGAACTCGATGACGAGGTCAGAGCTGTCGAGCTGATAATCGGCATTGAGGTCGGCGATAAGGATCGTGCTGCCGCCGGTCCGCACCCACCAGAGCTGGGTCAAAATGTCGCCGATGTCGCGGTCCGGTAACGTCATCCCCGCGCCATAAACCGTCCCTGTGGGCAACATGCCCATCAGAACCATCGGCCTGCCAGCGAGCCGCCCGATGCCGCTGCCGTCATTGAGTTCGATCCGATCGCCCTCGCCAGGGTTGAAGTCCGTGACCCGATCCGGTGCGGGAAGCAGCGAATTCCCGCCCGCCCAGGAAAATATGTCAGCCTCGGTGCCGCCCGTCAGGATATCCTGCCCGCTCCCGCCATATAGCCGATCGGAGCCGGCACCACCCGTCAGCGCGTCATCGCCCTCGCCGCCGTCCATCTGGTCGTCGCCATCTTCTCCCATGAGGACGTCATCACCGGAATTGCCGAGCAGATTGTCATCATCGGCCCCTCCCAAAAGCTGATCCCTGCCCTCTGCGCCATAGAGCGTGTCGTTGCCGAATTCCCCATAGAGGCTGTTAACATCTGTCGCTGCATCGCCGCCGCCAAAGGGGTTAAGGCCGGCCACGAGGCTATCGGCATCATTGCCGCCATGGAGGGTGTCGCTGCCGGTGCCGCCTATGAGATAGTCGCTTCCATCCTCGCCATTCAGAGTGTCATCGCCTGCCTCGCCATAAAGCGTGTCCTGATCCGAGCCGCCCGCCAGTGTGTCCTTGCCCTCCCCACCGTAGATCTGGTCGTTACCGCCAAGGCCGTTTACGACATCATCGCCAGCCAGCGCATAAATGATGTCGTCACTCGCTGATCCGGGCAGATTGCCCGGGTCATCGGCGACAGGCGACCCCACCTTCACGAGAAAACTGCCGGGCATAAAATCGCTCGCGGAGAGAGAAATAGGCGACGTGCCGCTCAGTTCGACAACGAAGTCCGCGCTGTCGAGCTGATAGTTGGCGTTGAGGTCGGCGAGCAGTATCGTGCGCCCGCCGTCGCGCACCCACCAGAGCTGCGTCAGGATGTCGCCCATGCCAAGATCTGGTAGCGCCATGCCATTGCCGTAAATCGTCCCGGTTGGAAGCATGCCCATGAAGACGAGCGGCCGTCCGTAGAAACGGCCAAGACCGCTACCATCCTCAAGCTCGATCCGATCACCCTCGCCGGGGTTAAAGTCCGTGACCCGGTCCGGCGCGGGAAAGAATGAGTCCCCGCTTCGCCAGGCGAATATGTCGGCGTCCGTGCCTCCGGCAAGAATATCCTGTCCGCTGCTGCCCTGCAGTCGATCGGCGCCGGCGCCGCCCGTCAGTTCGTCATCGCCCTCGCCGCCATCCAACTGATCGTCACCGTCGCCGCCATCGAGACTGTCCTCACCCCCATGACCCAGGAGCATATCCTGCTCCTCGCCGCCGAAGAGCTGGTCCCTGCCCTCAGCGCCATACAGCGTGTCGTTGCCTGCTTCTCCGAACAGGCTGTTGACGTCGTTCGCTGCATCGCCGCCGCCATAGGCGGAGAGACCCGCGATCAGGCTATCGGCGTCATTACCGCCATGGAGCGCATCACTGCCGACGCCGCCGGTCAGATTGTCAACGCCGTCTCCGCCATCCAGGCTGTCGTTCCCCGCCTCACCATAGAGCGTGTCCTGATCAGAGCCGCCTTCAAGCCTGTCGTTTTCATCCCCGCCATAGATCAGATCATTGCCGCCAAGCCCGCTCACGACGTCATCGCCGGCCAACGCATAGATGGTGTCGCCATTTGCGGACCCAGGGAGATTGCTCGGTCCTTCAGCGGCCCGCGTACCAACCTGCACGAGAAAACTGTTCGGCACGAAATCGCTTGCGGAAAGGGAGATTGGCGACGTGCCGCTCAGTTCGATCACGAAGTCCGCGCTGTCGAGCTGATAGTTGGCATTAAGGTCAGCGAGCAGCATCGTGCGCCCGCCATCGCGCACCCACCAGAGCTGCGTCAGGATGTCGCTCATGCCAAGATCGGGCAGCGCCATGCCGGCGCCATAGATCGTCCCGATTGGAAGGACGCCCATGAACACAAGCGGCCGTCCGTAGAAACGGCCCAGACCGCTGCCATCCTCAAGTTCGATCCGATCACCCTCGCCGGGGTCAAGGTCCATGACCCGGTCCGGCGCCGGGAAGAAGGAGTCCCCGCTCTGCCATGTCAATATGTCGGCGTCCGTGCCTCCGGCAAGAATATCCTGCCCGCTGCCGCCCTGCAGCCGATCGGATCCGGCGCCACCCGTCAGTTCGTCATCCCCCTCGCCGCCATCCAACTGGTCGTCACCGTCGCCGCCATCGAGACTGTCCTCGCCCCCATGGCCCAGAAGCATATCCTGCTCTTCGCCGCCGAAGAGCTGGTCCCTGCCCTCAGCGCCGTACAGCGTGTCATTGCCGGCTTCTCCGAACAGACTGTTGACGTCGGTCGCCGCATCGCCACCGCCCAAAGCAGAGAGACCCGCGACCAGGCTATCGGCGTCATTACCGCCATGGAGCGCATCACTGCCAACGCCGCCTATCAGATAGTCGGCGCCGTCTCCGCCATCCAGGCTGTCGTTTCCGGCCTCACCATAGAGCGCGTCCTGATCGGAGCCGCCGTCAAGCCAGTCGTCGTCATTCCCGCCGTAGATCTGATCGTTACCGCCAAGGCCACTCACAACGTCATTGCCGCCAACGGCATAGATCGTGTCGTCCCCTGCCGAACCGGGCAGATCGCTCGGTCCATCGGCAAGCGGTGTCCCGACCTGAACGAGGAAGCTTCCGGGCACGAAATCGCTTTTCGCCAGGGAAACCGGCGAGGTGCCGCTCAATTCGACCACGAAGTCCGCGCTATCGAGCTGGTAGTTGGCATTGAGGTCAGCAAGCAGCATCGTGCGGCCACCATCCCGCACCCACCAGAGCTGGGTCAAAATGTCATCGAGACCCCGGTCCGGCAGCAACATCCCCTCGCCATAGACCGACCCGGTTGGAAGCATGCCCATGAAAACGAGCGGCCGGCCATAAAAGCGTCCAAGTCCGGTGCCGTCATTAAGCTCGATCCGATCCCCCTCTCCCGGATTGAAATCGATCACCCGATCCGGGGCAGGAAACAGCGAGTCCCCGGATCCAAAAGCTACTATGTCAGCTTGCCCTCCTCCGCTGAGGATATCCTGCCCCCTGCCGCCCTGCAGCCGATCGGAACCGGTGCCCCCCGTCAGTTCATCGTCGCCCTCGCCACCGTCGAGCTGGTCATCACCCGAGCCGCCGTCGAGCCGATCTTCGCCCGCATAGCCCAGGAGCATATCCTGCTCCTCGCCACCGAAGAGCTGATCCTTGCCCTCAGCGCCGTACAGCGTGTCATCGCCCCGTTCCCCGTACAGGCTGTTGATGTCGGTCGCCGCGTCACCACCACCGAAAGCCGTCAGGCCTGCAACGAGAGTGTCGGCATCATCGCCTCCATGGAGCGTATCTTCATTGGCGCCTCCAATCAGATAGTCGCTGCCCTCCCCGCCTTTGAGGTCATCGTCGCCCGCTTCGCCATGCAGCGTATCCTGATCGCTTCCGCCTTCCAGCGTGTCGTTGCCCTCTCCGCCATAAATCTGGTCGTTTCCGCCAAGGCCATTCACGACGTCATCACCTGCGAGCGCGTATATGATGTTAGCCTGATTGGTGCCGGAGAAATCATCGAGTTGCAGCGGATCCGACCGCAGACGGATGACCGGGAAATTGTCGACGAAATCAGTGATGGCCAATGCCTGGGAGCCGCTTGTCAGCGGCAGATAGATGAGGAGATCCTCTTCACCGAACTGACCATCGTCATTGGCGTCGACCCAGATCTCATTGCGCGATTGGCTGGCATTGAACCGCCACACTACGTCAACAAAGCCGTCGCCCACAAGTTCTGTCGGAAGTTGCGTGCCGGACGTACCGATGGACGAAAACTGAAAATCGACAGGCGCGATGTTGAAGGTGAGCGGCAGACCGGAACTGAATGCCGGCAGGTCCAGCAAATCCCCTCCGGCACCCCCACGTCCCTCGAAATCGACAATGATATCGGGAAGATTGGGCGCGCTGTCGCTTCGCGGTTGACCAAGGCCAAAGCGAAAAACATCTGCTCCGCCGCCGCCCGTCAGTGTATCGCCGCCCAGGCCCCCGATGATGATGTCGGTGCCCAGCCCACCTGAAATTATATCAACACCGTCTCCGCCGTCGAGGCGATCGTCACCGCTCCCGCCCACAAGTTGGTCGTGTCCCGCGCCGGCGTCGATCAGCAGCCGTCCTGAAGCCAAAGCGCCATCGATCGTGGTAGAATCGTCCTGTGCCTGCCCGGAAGTGTCGATATGGAGCGACCCTGTATCGGGTGAAACAGTGGACAGATCGAGCTTCAGGCTTACCGTCGTCCCGGCCCCTGCCCTTATCTCTTCGACCCTTTGCAGCGATGCGGCCTTGAGCTCGATCATGGCGGCTGCGCGGCCATAAAGCATGAGACGGTCTGCTGTTCCCTCGCCACCGTCGATCGAGAAATCCGGGTTCAGCGCCGCATTCGCAACGATTTTGTCATCGCCTGCTCCTGTCGAAATGCCGTTGAGGCCGCCACCGCGAATATCAAAATAATCGTTCCCCGGTCCGCCGACAGGCGCAGCTTGCCCTGGTGATCCAATGCTCACAATGTCGTAGAAGAACTGAAAATTCGAAGCGAAAAGCTGGTCCAGTGACAGGACCGACAGACGGATCCAGCGGTCATCTATCTTGATGATGACGTCGGCGCCATCCTGCTCGATCGTGAGGGAATTTGCTCTTTCGCCAGAATCGAAGGAGATGACGTCAACCGAAGGATCAAATCCGATGGTAGATCCCACAAGTTGTGAAAAAGAATGGATCGTCATGGCCCACCTCATCCCCTAATCATGCCGACTCCTGAATTTAGCATGTGGCAGATCGATATCGCCATATTGGAGGCTTGGCGATTTCGGACGATATGGCTGATACTTTCGTCCCTCACCTTGAAGGACATTCAGGACCAGATCTGAGTGAAAAGTGGCGACGAAATATTGTCGCTGGAACCATATGAGCAGTCAGAGAGATTGCAGTTGTTCAGCCAGACTTCCTAGGAAAATCATCAGGCTACAATGATTCGACATGCGGTTGCAGGATGTCCACGGTCGCAACCAATCCTGCTGCCTCCATATCCAGCAGCAGCGCGTGCGATACGTTTCCCGGACGCCGGAAGGGCTGGCGGGTCGTGTCCCTCGGGGTGGTGTAGGAACCGTCGATCCACGGCAGGATCGACTTCAGGTCAGGCTGCCAGTGCTGGCAAGCTGACAATAGGGTTATGGCTCACCGAGCCGAGGGTTTCCAGTGTCATGTAGCGGCGCGATACCGCCCACTCATCGTTTTGCTCCAGCATGAGTGCTCCGACGAGACGAACGACGGCAGCGTTATTCGGGAATATGCCGATCACGTCTGCCCTTCGCTTGATCTCCTTGTTGACCCTTTCCAGTGGATTTGTGGAGG
>NZ_QJQX01000025.1 GCF_013393185.1 Sphingobium lactosutens
GTTCCCCTTCATCGGCAATGGCAAGGCGATCGCGCTGGGCGAGGCGGAAGGCTTCACCAAGACGGTGTTCGACGCCAAGACCGGCGAACTGCTGGGCGCGCACATGATCGGCGCGGAAGTCACGGAAATGATCCAGGGCTACACCATCGGCAAGACGCTGGAGACGACCGAGGCGGAACTGATGCACACCGTCTTCCCGCATCCGACCATTTCGGAATCGATGCATGAAAGCGTGCTCGCCGCCTATGGGCGTGCGCTCCATATCTGATCGGCGACTATCGCTGACAAAGGGCGCGGGGGCTTTGGCTCTCGCGCTTTTTTGCGTATTGGCTATCGCGCTGATGCAGCGGGCGGGGTGGCTGGACGGCTTGAATGTCGGACTGATGGAGCGGGCAGGCGCGGCGCGGGATACGGCGGTTGGGCATAGCATTACGATCGTGATGCGCCTGTTCCAGAGCATCGAGCACGAAGCTGGCATGGGCCGTTCTGCTGGCCCGCCAACCGACAATCCGCCGAGCATAGGTATCGATGACGAAGGCAACGTAGACGAACCCCGCCCAGGTCGCTACATAGGTGAAGTCCGACACCCACAGCATGTTCGGCGCTGGTGCGTAGAACCTGCGGTTGACGTGATCGAGAGGGCATGGCGCCGCCCCTTCGACAGGCTCAGGACAGGCTCAGGACAGGCTCAGGACAGGCTTGTCACTGAGAGTTGTGCGCACCGGCTTGCCCCGGATCACCCCTGCCAAGCCCATCTTGCGCATCAACCGCGCGACTGTGCAGCGAGCGACCGGAAAGCCTTCCCGCATCATCTGCCGCCAGACCTTACGCACGCCGTAGACCGCGAAGTTCTCGGCGAATACGCGCGCGACCTCGGGCTTCAGGGTGACGTCCCGCTGCGCCCGCGCCGACAGGCGTGTCGGGTCCTGCCGCTGCGCGATGCGCTCGTGATAGGTGGATGGGGCGATCGGCAGGACGCGGCAGATCAGCTCGCCCCCATAGGCATCGCGGTAATCGTCGATGAACGCGATCATCGCTTGAACGGGCGGTCGAGCTCCGCCTGGGCAAAATACGCCGACGCCTTGCACAGGATCTCGTTGGCCTGTCGCAGCTCGCGGACGAGGGTGGACGAGATGTCAACGGGCACCGAAGATTCCTCAAAAGTGGGCATCTAAAATTCCCTAGTTTGGCGGGAGGGTTTATGCCGGTGATCAGCCGTGATGGGATCGGGCTTTTCCTTCGTTGGCGGGCGGCCGCGCCGTTTGGGCAAGGGCGACGGGTTGATGGGCGGTGTAGCGCGCGCATGTTCAGGCAGCAGGTCGGCGTGCTGTCGCATGCGATAGCTGGAGCCCTCGATCTGGATGACCACAGCGTGGTGAAGAAGGCGGTCGAGCAGCGCGGTGGCGACCACCGGATCGCCAAAGACATCGCTCCATTCGGCGAAGCCGCGGTTGGATGTAAGGATCATGGCGCCCTTTTCGTATCGGGCGTTGACGAGCTGGAAGAACAGGTTGCCGCCGCCAGGCGTAACGGGGAGATACCCGATCTCATCGACGACGAGGAGGGAAGAGCGGCACAGGAAGCGGATCCTTTCGCGCAAGGTGCCCTCACGTTCGGCCTTGGCCAGCGAAGCGATCAGATCGGCGAGCGGGATGAAGTAGACGCTCTTGCCCGCCTTGACGGTCTCGACTGCGAGGGCGGTAGCGATGTGGCTCTTCCCGGTGCCCGGAGGCCCCAGAAGATGCACGACCTCGGCCCGGTTGATGAAGTCAAG
>NZ_QJQX01000026.1 GCF_013393185.1 Sphingobium lactosutens
GTATGCATCCGGCGAGACGCGCCTTGTCGTGAGGTAGGGGCCTGCTCTTAAGAACGCTCTCGAGAGCACGCTTAGGAGCAGTGGATGCGGCAGATCACGGTGATGACCGGGCCGGAACGGCGGCGGCGCTGGAGCGACGAGGAACGGCTCCAGATTTTGGCAGAAGCCTTTGCGCCTGGGGCCAGCGTTTTGGCTGTGGCGCGTCGGCACGATATTTCCACGGCGCGCATTTACACGTGGCGCAACAAGCTGCGGCAGCCGCCCGCCCTGACGGAGTTCGCCGAGGCGGTGGTTGACGATGGCGAACAGCAGAATGCGCACCAGGCCGCAATGCCGGTGATCATCGTGGATCTGGGTGGCAAAGGGCGCGTGAGCATATCTGCGTCGGCACCAGCTGCCTTGGTGTCGGCAGCGCTCAAGGCCCTGCGATGATCCCAGCTGGCGCGCGGGTGTGGATTGCGATGGGCCACACAGATATGCGGCGCGGCATGCAGAGCTTGGCAGCAATGGTGCAGCAGAGCTTCTCGCGAGACCCATTTGCCGGCGATCTTTGGGTCTTTCGCGGGCGCAGCGGGGCGCTTGTGAAGATAATCTGGCACGACGGCCTCGGGATGTCGTTATATTCGAAGCGATTGGAACGAGGGAAGTTCATTTGGCCCGCCGCGAAGGACGGCGTGGTGTCGCTGACGAGCTCACAGCTGGCCTGCCTGCTCGACGGAGTGGACTGGCGGAACCCGCAATATAGCTGGCGCCCACAGAGCGCAGGATAGGCGCAGATTTTCTCGGCGGAGGCTGCATTTTCCGCTTCATCCGGGAGGTTTTCTATGATTCCATCCAAGTTGTGGACGCCGCCGTTTCGCCCCTGCCTGACGATATCGAAGCGCTCAAGGCGTTGGTACGGCTCAGTGCGCAGCGCGCCGATGAAGCCGAACAGCGGGCCACGAGCGCTGAAGCCGAACTGGCCAATGCCCGTGCCCGGGAGAGCGCCACCGAGGCGTTGATCTCGCACTACAAGTTGCAGATCGCCAAGCTCAGGCGCGAGCAGTACGGCCCCAGCGCCGAACGCACCCGCCGGCTTCTTGCGCAGATGGAGTTTGAGCTCGAAGATTTGGAGGCCGACGCCGCCGAAGATGATCTGGCCGCCGAGGCCGCCGCGACAAAGGCGACGAACGTCACCGCCTTTGAGCGCAAGAGGCCAGTTAAAAAACCGTTCCCCGTCCATTTGCCCCGCGACCGCGTCGTCGTTCCGGCGCCCTGTTCCTGTCCGGCCTGTGGCGGCATGCGCCTGTCGAAGCTGGGCGAGGATGTAACCGAGACGCTGGAGGTAATCCCGCGTGCCTGGAAGGTCATCCAGACCGTACGCGAGAAATTCTCCTGCCGTGACTGCGAGAAGATCACGCAGCCGCCCGCGCCATTCCATGTCGTGCCGCGTGGCTGGGCAGGGCCAAGCTTCCTCGCCATGCTGCTGTTCGAGAAGTATGGGCAGCACCAGCCGCTCAACCGCCAGGCGGAGCGCTTCGCTCGCGAAGGCGTGCCGCTGAGCGTCTCCACGCTTGCCGATCAGGTTGGTGCGGCGTCCTTCGCCTTGATGCCCATCTTTCGGCTGATCGAGGCCCATGTCTTTGCCGCCGAGCGCGTGCATGGCGACGATACCACCGTGCCGGTCATGGCCAAGGGCAAGACCGATACCGGTAGATTATGGGATTATGTCCGGGATGACCGCCCGTTCGGCGGCGCCGATCCGCCGGCGGTGGTTTTCTATTATTCGCGCGACCGGCGCGGGGAACATCCCCAGGCGCACCTCGCGTCCTGGTCCGGGATTCTGCAGGCTGATGCCTATGCGGGCTATTTTGAGCTGTACGCTCCCAACCGCCAGCCTGGTCTCATCCTGGAGGCAGGATGCTTTGCTCACGCGCGCAGGAAGTTCTTCGAACTTGCTGACGTCGAGGGCGCTGCGCGCAAGAAGAGCCGCGGCGAGCGGACTGGCCCGATCTATCCGATTGCGCTGGAGGCGGTGCAGAAGCTGGACGCCCTGTTCGACGTTGAGCGCGGTATCAACGGCAAGACACCAGCGGAGCGGCTTGCCGCCCGTCAGGAGTTGAGCGCGCCACTGATCGCCGAACTGCACGACTGGTTGAACGCCCAACTCGCCAAGCTGTCGCGTAACCATGATCTCGCCAAGGCTATCAACTATATGCTTCGGCGCTGGGACTCCTTCACCCGCTTCCTCGTCGATGGCAGGGTATGCCTCACGAACAACGCAGCGGAACGGGCGCTACGCTGTGTGCCACTCGGGCGGAAAGCATGGCTATTTTGCGGCTCCGATCGCGGCGGTCAGCGCGCCGCCATCATGTTTTCACTCATTCAAAGCTGTCGCCTCAACGACCTCGATCCCCAGGCTTGGCTCGCCGACGTCCTTGCCCGCATCGCCGGTCATCCGGCTAATCGGCTTGGCGATCTGCTCCCATGGAATTGGAAACCAACAGCGTTGAAGCTGGAGCCGTGATCTCATAGCATCACGGCATGGAATTTGACCCGCAACCCGAACTGATTGAATCCTCTCTCTGCCGGTCCATCGAACAGGCGGGCGTACGGCTGACCATCAACATCGTGCGGCTCGCCACCGAACGTGGCTGGTCCCTCGAGGTCGTCAACGAGCACGGCACCTCGACGGTCTGGGACAATCTATTCCCCACCGACCGCGATGCCGATGCTGCATTCCGCGATGTGCTCGCTCAAGAAGGCGTCGAGGCCTTCCTCGGCAAGTAAGATGCCAAATCCCCCAGCAAACCGTCAGTAGCCGCGGTCCTCACCGGATGCGTACGAGCCTTCTGAACGCACCGAAGTTGCTCTCCAGCCTGCCCGCCGCCTTGACGGGCGCTGCGGCATGGCCTCATCTGACTGATAAATCTGTGTATTAATTCCCAGAAGACTGATTGGATCGGCCCTGAAACGAGGCACTCGATCCTCACTCGAATGCACGGGCGCCCGCGCCTCCAGATGCCGCAATGTCCTGAGGATTGCGCAACGGACAGTCGGCCAGGGACAGGCATCCGCATCCTATGCAACTCGCCATCTGATCGCGAAGATGGGTCAGCTTCTCGATCCGCTGATCCAGTTCGGCGCGCCACAGGCTGGACAAGCTCGACCAGTCCGACGCGATCCGCAAATGCCCCGTCGGCAACCCCGCAAGATGCTCCTTTATCTGCGCCAGCGGAATGCCAACACGCTGCGCAACCTTGATCACCGCAATTAGCCGCAGAACCGAGCGATGGTAACGCCGCTGATTGCCGCCAGTGCGCTCGCTTTCGATCAGCCCCTGCGCTTCGTAGAAATGAAGAGTGGACACGGGCACGCCGGCACGACGGGCGACATCGCCGACGCTCAGATTGGCAGCAGGGAGGGGGATCGAAACGCTCCTAAGCGCAATGGGATCGGAAAAGCGGCAGAAGAGCCTTTACCTCAACATTGGTTGAGGTTCTATAGAAGCCCTCCCTGATTCGCAAGGGAGGCGTATTTGAGATTTTCCATAACTGGCACTGGCCGATTTCTTGCCGTGCAAGCAGCGGCGGCCGTTCGCCAAAATCTGTTGCAAA
>NZ_QJQX01000027.1:0-2500 GCF_013393185.1 Sphingobium lactosutens
CGTACGCATCCGGTGAGGACCGCGGCTACTGACGGTTTGCTGGGGGATTTGGCATCTTACTTGCCGAGGAAGGCCTCGACGCCTTCTTGAGCGAGCACATCGCGGAATGCAGCATCGGCATCGCGGTCGGTGGGGAATAGATTGTCCCAGACCGTCGAGGTGCCGTGCTCGTTGACGACCTCGAGGGACCAGCCACGTTCGGTGGCGAGCCGCACGATGTTGATGGTCAGCCGTACGCCCGCCTGTTCGATGGACCGGCAGAGAGAGGATTCAATCAGTTCGGGTTGCGGGTCAAATTCCATGCCGTGATGCTATGAGATCACGGCTCCAGCTTCAACGCTGTTGGTTTCCAATTCCATGGGAGCAGATCGCCAAGCCGATTAGCCGGATGACCGGCGATGCGGGCAAGGACGTCGGCGAGCCAAGCCTGGGGATCGAGGTCGTTGAGGCGACAGCTTTGAATGAGTGAAAACATGATGGCGGCGCGCTGACCGCCGCGATCGGAGCCGCAAAATAGCCATGCTTTCCGCCCGAGTGGCACACAGCGTAGCGCCCGTTCCGCTGCGTTGTTCGTGAGGCATACCCTGCCATCGACGAGGAAGCGGGTGAAGGAGTCCCAGCGCCGAAGCATATAGTTGATAGCCTTGGCGAGATCATGGTTACGCGACAGCTTGGCGAGTTGGGCGTTCAACCAGTCGTGCAGTTCGGCGATCAGTGGCGCGCTCAACTCCTGACGGGCGGCAAGCCGCTCCGCTGGTGTCTTGCCGTTGATACCGCGCTCAACGTCGAACAGGGCGTCCAGCTTCTGCACCGCCTCCAGCGCAATCGGATAGATCGGGCCAGTCCGCTCGCCGCGGCTCTTCTTGCGCGCAGCGCCCTCGACGTCAGCAAGTTCGAAGAACTTCCTGCGCGCGTGAGCAAAGCATCCTGCCTCCAGGATGAGACCAGGCTGGCGGTTGGGAGCGTACAGCTCAAAATAGCCCGCATAGGCATCAGCCTGCAGAATCCCGGACCAGGACGCGAGGTGCGCCTGGGGATGTTCCCCGCGCCGGTCGCGCGAATAATAGAAAACCACCGCCGGCGGATCGGCGCCGCCGAACGGGCGGTCATCCCGGACATAATCCCATAATCTACCGGTATCGGTCTTGCCCTTGGCCATGACCGGCACGGTGGTATCGTCGCCATGCACGCGCTCGGCGGCAAAGACATGGGCCTCGATCAGCCGAAAGATGGGCATCAAGGCGAAGGACGCCGCACCAACCTGATCGGCAAGCGTGGAGACGCTCAGCGGCACGCCTTCGCGAGCGAAGCGCTCCGCCTGGCGGTTGAGCGGCTGGTGCTGCCCATACTTCTCGAACAGCAGCATGGCGAGGAAGCTTGGCCCTGCCCAGCCACGCGGCACGACATGGAATGGCGCGGGCGGCTGCGTGATCTTCTCGCAGTCACGGCAGGAGAATTTCTCGCGTACGGTCTGGATGACCTTCCAGGCACGCGGGATTACCTCCAGCGTCTCGGTTACATCCTCGCCCAGCTTCGACAGGCGCATGCCGCCACAGGCCGGACAGGAACAGGGCGCCGGAACGACGACGCGGTCGCGGGGCAAATGGACGGGGAACGGTTTTTTAACTGGCCTCTTGCGCTCAAAGGCGGTGACGTTCGTCGCCTTTGTCGCGGCGGCCTCGGCGGCCAGATCATCTTCGGCGGCGTCGGCCTCCAAATCTTCGAGCTCAAACTCCATCTGCGCAAGAAGCCGGCGGGTGCGTTCGGCGCTGGGGCCGTACTGCTCGCGCCTGAGCTTGGCGATCTGCAACTTGTAGTGCGAGATCAACGCCTCGGTGGCGCTCTCCCGGGCACGGGCATTGGCCAGTTCGGCTTCAGCGCTCGTGGCCCGCTGTTCGGCTTCATCGGCGCGCTGCGCACTGAGCCGTACCAACGCCTTGAGCGCTTCGATATCGTCAGGCAGGGGCGAAACGGCGGCGTCCACAACTTGGATGGAATCATAGAAAACCTCCCGGATGAAGCGGAAAATGCAGCCTCCGCCGAGAAAATCTGCGCCTATCCTGCGCTCTGTGGGCGCCAGCTATATTGCGGGTTCCGCCAGTCCACTCCGTCGAGCAGGCAGGCCAGCTGTGAGCTCGTCAGCGACACCACGCCGTCCTTCGCGGCGGGCCAAATGAACTTCCCTCGTTCCAATCGCTTCGAATATAACGACATCCCGAGGCCGTCGTGCCAGATTATCTTCACAAGCGCCCCGCTGCGCCCGCGAAAGACCCAAAGATCGCCGGCAAATGGGTCTCGCGAGAAGCTCTGCTGCACCATTGCTGCCAAGCTCTGCATGCCGCGCCGCATATCTGTGTGGCCCATCGCAATCCACACCCGCGCGCCAGCTGGGATCATCGCAGGGCCTTGAGCGCTGCCGACACCAAGGCAGCTGGTGCCGACGCAGATATGCTCACGCGCCCTTTGCCACCCAGATCCACGATGATCACCGGCATTGCGG
>NZ_QJQX01000028.1 GCF_013393185.1 Sphingobium lactosutens
CGTACGCATCCGGTGAGGACCGCGGCTACTGACGGTTTGCTGGGGGATTTGGCATCTTACTTGCCGAGGAAGGCCTCGACGCCTTCTTGAGCGAGCACATCGCGGAATGCAGCATCGGCATCGCGGTCGGTGGGGAATAGATTGTCCCAGACCGTCGAGGTGCCGTGCTCGTTGACGACCTCGAGGGACCAGCCACGTTCGGTGGCGAGCCGCACGATGTTGATGGTCAGCCGTACGCCCGCCTGTTCGATGGACCGGCAGAGAGAGGATTCAATCAGTTCGGGTTGCGGGTCAAATTCCATGCCGTGATGCTATGAGATCACGGCTCCAGCTTCAACGCTGTTGGTTTCCAATTCCATGGGAGCAGATCGCCAAGCCGATTAGCCGGATGACCGGCGATGCGGGCAAGGACGTCGGCGAGCCAAGCCTGGGGATCGAGGTCGTTGAGGCGACAGCTTTGAATGAGTGAAAACATGATGGCGGCGCGCTGACCGCCGCGATCGGAGCCGCAAAATAGCCATGCTTTCCGCCCGAGTGGCACACAGCGTAGCGCCCGTTCCGCTGCGTTGTTCGTGAGGCATACCCTGCCATCGACGAGGAAGCGGGTGAAGGAGTCCCAGCGCCGAAGCATATAGTTGATAGCCTTGGCGAGATCATGGTTACGCGACAGCTTGGCGAGTTGGGCGTTCAACCAGTCGTGCAGTTCGGCGATCAGTGGCGCGCTCAACTCCTGACGGGCGGCAAGCCGCTCCGCTGGTGTCTTGCCGTTGATACCGCGCTCAACGTCGAACAGGGCGTCCAGCTTCTGCACCGCCTCCAGCGCAATCGGATAGATCGGGCCAGTCCGCTCGCCGCGGCTCTTCTTGCGCGCAGCGCCCTCGACGTCAGCAAGTTCGAAGAACTTCCTGCGCGCGTGAGCAAAGCATCCTGCCTCCAGGATGAGACCAGGCTGGCGGTTGGGAGCGTACAGCTCAAAATAGCCCGCATAGGCATCAGCCTGCAGAATCCCGGACCAGGACGCGAGGTGCGCCTGGGGATGTTCCCCGCGCCGGTCGCGCGAATAATAGAAAACCACCGCCGGCGGATCGGCGCCGCCGAACGGGCGGTCATCCCGGACATAATCCCATAATCTACCGGTATCGGTCTTGCCCTTGGCCATGACCGGCACGGTGGTATCGTCGCCATGCACGCGCTCGGCGGCAAAGACATGGGCCTCGATCAGCCGAAAGATGGGCATCAAGGCGAAGGACGCCGCACCAACCTGATCGGCAAGCGTGGAGACGCTCAGCGGCACGCCTTCGCGAGCGAAGCGCTCCGCCTGGCGGTTGAGCGGCTGGTGCTGCCCATACTTCTCGAACAGCAGCATGGCGAGGAAGCTTGGCCCTGCCCAGCCACGCGGCACGACATGGAATGGCGCGGGCGGCTGCGTGATCTTCTCGCAGTCACGGCAGGAGAATTTCTCGCGTACGGTCTGGATGACCTTCCAGGCACGCGGGATTACCTCCAGCGTCTCGGTTACATCCTCGCCCAGCTTCGACAGGCGCATGCCGCCACAGGCCGGACAGGAACAGGGCGCCGGAACGACGACGCGGTCGCGGGGCAAATGGACGGGGAACGGTTTTTTAACTGGCCTCTTGCGCTCAAAGGCGGTGACGTTCGTCGCCTTTGTCGCGGCGGCCTCGGCGGCCAGATCATCTTCGGCGGCGTCGGCCTCCAAATCTTCGAGCTCAAACTCCATCTGCGCAAGAAGCCGGCGGGTGCGTTCGGCGCTGGGGCCGTACTGCTCGCGCCTGAGCTTGGCGATCTGCAACTTGTAGTGCGAGATCAACGCCTCGGTGGCGCTCTCCCGGGCACGGGCATTGGCCAGTTCGGCTTCAGCGCTCGTGGCCCGCTGTTCGGCTTCATCGGCGCGCTGCGCACTGAGCCGTACCAACGCCTTGAGCGCTTCGATATCGTCAGGCAGGGGCGAAACGGCGGCGTCCACAACTTGGATGGAATCATAGAAAACCTCCCGGATGAAGCGGAAAATGCAGCCTCCGCCGAGAAAATCTGCGCCTATCCTGCGCTCTGTGGGCGCCAGCTATATTGCGGGTTCCGCCAGTCCACTCCGTCGAGCAGGCAGGCCAGCTGTGAGCTCGTCAGCGACACCACGCCGTCCTTCGCGGCGGGCCAAATGAACTTCCCTCGTTCCAATCGCTTCGAATATAACGACATCCCGAGGCCGTCGTGCCAGATTATCTTCACAAGCGCCCCGCTGCGCCCGCGAAAGACCCAAAGATCGCCGGCAAATGGGTCTCGCGAGAAGCTCTGCTGCACCATTGCTGCCAAGCTCTGCATGCCGCGCCGCATATCTGTGTGGCCCATCGCAATCCACACCCGCGCGCCAGCTGGGATCATCGCAGGGCCTTGAGCGCTGCCGACACCAAGGCAGCTGGTGCCGACGCAGATATGCTCACGCGCCCTTTGCCACCCAGATCCACGATGATCACCGGCATTGCGGCCTGGTGCGCATTCTGCTGTTCGCCATCGTCAACCACCGCCTCGGCGAACTCCGTCAGGGCGGGCGGCTGCCGCAGCTTGTTGCGCCACGTGTAAATGCGCGCCGTGGAAATATCGTGCCGACGCGCCACAGCCAAAACGCTGGCCCCAGGCGCAAAGGCTTCTGCCAAAATCTGGAGCCGTTCCTCGTCGCTCCAGCGCCGCCGCCGTTCCGGCCCGGTCATCACCGTGATCTGCCGCATCCACTGCTCCTAAGCGTGCTCTCGAGAGCGTTCTTAAGAGCAGGCCCCTACCTCACGACAAGGCGCGTCTCGCCGGATGCATACATTGCCCCACTCGTCATAGCTGTTGATAGCGATGCTTGTGCCCGCGCTCTCAGCGACTGACACGATGCTGCCTTGATGATCAGCCCGCAGCACGCGTCGGGGCGACATGGACGGCCCTTCATACCACAGGATGGGCTCATCGGTGCTGGGGCCATGGACATAACGGCGCAGCATCGTGCCTGCCCCGTCATATTCTCCCACCAGTTCATCGCCGTCATAGAGGAAGCGCGTCGTCACCCCCGCGCTTGACGTCGTGCTGAGGCGACCCATCGGATCATAGGTGAGATCCGCGCTCTTCACGCCGCCGGCGCTGATCAGTCGGTTTTCGACATCATAGCCGTAGCTGGTTCCTTCGAAGCTGGTCAAATTGCCATTGGCATCATAGCTGGGTGTGCTGGTGCCCGCGGTGACATATTGGTTGAGGCCATTCACTGCATAGGGACGATTGATGTTGTCGTCACCAACGGTTCGGCCAAGGAACTGGTGGGCCTCGTCCAGGAAGACGACGAGCGGTGCATTGCGAAATGTTCCTGCGCGGGCCTCGCTAAGAAGGAAGCGCCCGATAACATTGAGCAGCGTCTCGCGAGTGTTATGCTCGAAACGGACCTCCATTCACGGAATCGTTTGCGACGTTTAGGCAAAGGATTAAGCCGTAGGGGAACCTTCAATTCAGGGATGACGATCTACTCGGCATGAGCGAACCTTCCCACATTGCCCGACCCCGGGTCCCCGGATTGCCCATTCGTCGTAGCGGTTGATGCCAAGACTGTTGCCCGAGACATCGATGACCGAACCGGTGTGTCTTTGATGATGCACCTACTGAACGCGCCGATGCCACTTCCGTCACATTCGCCGGCCAGTTCGGCACCATTATACAATAATCTTTTCGTAACTCCTGCGCTGGCAGCGGATGATACAAATAAAATCAAAGAGCTCTTCCCATAATATTTATAGGTAGCCCATATAAATTTTTCTTTACTTCATCATAAGTAACAAAATCATGGCCAGAAACGACAATATAAACTTCGTTTATACTCAAATTATTAGTTAATCCAATATCTATACTCTTGGGAAATTTACCATTTCCGCAATATATTGCTCTGGAAATCTCCGCAACTGATTGCAATTCGTGATAACCATTATGGTTTAAAATAAATTTTTCAGCATATTCACTTGAGCCAAAATTTTTTAATAAATCTTTTACAGCTAAATTCATTCTATCTGCAAATTCTTCAACATTCACGGTTGATCTCCATGTAGAATTTCAATCGGCGTCATCGTTGAATATACCGTTGGTAGTTGCGGGTCAGAAAAATGTACACTTGGGCCGGCGCCTCCTGAATCCGGAAATCTAGACCCACTTTCAAAAACTCTTAGCGGTATGCTAATTCTTGTCATAAACACGCTTTGCGGATATGATTTTTGTATTTCTTCAGCTCCCTTTTGGGTCAATGCAAAATATTTCCCGCTACGATTAGGCGAAAATCCATAGGTTCCAGTTTTCATTACAGATTGGATTTCCTTACCGTCAACTGCTCGATAGACAGTCACGTATCCCTCGCTTAGGCCGCAGGCGCTTGACGTTGTGCACGCCATGATACCTTTACCCAAGCTTCTCGCCAACGCCCCTAGCGACGATGCTCCAGACGTCGTTTTTGCCTGCTTAGGGAGCACAGGAGATCTTGCCCGCCTCCAATTCCCTTCCTGTCCCTTGAAGCCGTTTGCCGCACCTCCCTCGGGAGAAGTGCCTCCGGCACAACTGGCGCTTACGTTTCCCCGGTCATCAGCCGCGCAGCTACTGATCGATATCGTCCCGCTCGGGTCTGTCTTATTGAGGGAATCGTTTGCGACATAAGCATAGAGATTGATCTGATCATCATATCCGACAGGATCGGTTTGCAGGAACCTCCCAAGCCTTGGAGAATAGACTCTTGCCTTATAGTGATACAGCCCCAGTTCGGGAATGACAATCTGCCCGGTATAAGCGAACCGCCCGAGATTATCCGGCCCCGGATTGCCCCACTCGTCATAGCTGTTGATAGCGATGCTTGTGCCCGCGCTTTCAGCGACCGAAACGATGCTACCTTGATGATCAGCCCGCAGCACGCGCCGGGGCGACATGGACGGCCCCTCATACCAGAGGATGGGTTCATCGGTATTGGGGCCATGAACGTAGCGGCGCAGCATTGTGCCCGCCCCGTCATATTCTCCCACCAGTTCATCGCCGTCATAGAGGAAGCGCGTCGTCATCCCCGCACTTGATGTCGTGCTCAGGCGGCCCATCGGATCATAAGTGAGATTCGCGCTCTTCGCCCCGCTGGCGCTGACCAACCGGTTTTCGACATCATAGCCGTAGCTAGTTCCTTCGAAAGCGGTCAGATTGCCATTGCCGTCATAGGTGGGTGTGCTGGTGCCTGCAGTCACATATTGGTTGAGGCCATTCACCACATACGGGCGATTGGCATTGAATTGCCCTTTAACGGCATAGAGATCATTGCTGATCGTACGCGCCATGACCTGGCTCGCGGGATTGTAGGAAGGCGCACAGCTACCGCTCAGCACGCCCATGCAGAAGGTGACATCCTGCGCCGTCCCAGCGATATCGAGATTGATGCTGGCGAGGCGACCAATGGCATCGTAACTGTAACCGGTCCGGTTGGCTGTTCCCGAATCGCAGGGCGCTACGACATTGGAATACCAACAGGCCCGTTCGCCCCGATCATTATAGACGAAGGACGCAACCAGCGGCGGGCTGCCTGATGCCACGCCCTGGCGGATCGCGCCCATCCGATCCAGCCCGTCATAGTCGAACACCACATAGCGGTTATTCGTCACGTTATAGTCGGGATATTCAAGCCGAGTCCGATTGCCGTTCGCGTCATAATAATGGGTCAGCGTCCGACTCGTTCCTCCGACATTATTAGCGCTGCTCGTAAGTCGTCCCGCGTTGTCATAGCTGTTCGTCACGCCCTCGCCACCGAGGGATCCGAATGCCGCGACGAGTTGCAACCCGCGTGGATCGTAGCCGTAATAGACATCGCCCACCGTCGTGTCCGGCAGGTTCTTGATCCGCATGCGGTTGACGGCGTCATAGCCGAAGCTGATCGACCGTCCGTCGCGTTTTCTTATCGACGACCGATTGTTGTTGGCATCGTAGCCGTAAAGTTCGAAGTCGGACGTCGAATTGTTGCCCGCAGTTGCCAGCGCGGATGCAGGCGTGGAGCCGTCATAGGCGGACGGCCGGACCGGAGATGGGAAAAACCAGTAACGGTGACGATCAAAGCTGTCATATGTGAAACGCGCTTTGTTGCCGTTGGCGTCGACGATATATTCCTTCTTGCCGTTCAAGGTGTAGCTGTAGGTTACATTGGACTGTTCAAACGGCGTTCCCACTCCACGCCGAATCTGCAGCACTTGATTGGCTGTATCGTAGATGGTCCGTGTGATCCGGTCCTGACCGCCACTGCCTTGGGCACAGGCGTCGGACCCGGTTGCCGGAATCGCGCCGAGATTCATCCGCACTGCGCTGCACATCAACCGATCGTCTGCGTCACTCGACATCTGGGTGGCCGTCTGTACAGCACCCCCGGCGCTGACACGTTCCTCGGTTTGATTGCCCGCGACATCGTAGCTGTAGGTCACGATCTTGCGGATGGTAAACCCGCTCCAGGCTGACGGCAGGACAGTCTGACTTTGCCAGGCTGACAGGATGCCCGTCTCGATGCTGATCAACTGCCCATCGGCATTGTAGCTATAGCGCTCGGCTGGATAATATGTTGGGTTGCCGTCGTCGGGGTAAGGCGAAATCTTACCCACCAGCCGCCGTTCGAAGTCCCAGCGATAGCCAGTTTGAAACGGAGCCGCGCTTGTCTGCGCGCTAACGATGGTGGGCACCCACGGCGATGGCAGGATCGATAGCGCGAGCGATGCGATCCAGAGCAAAGGGGGCCGGCTCATGGGCAAGTCCCTCCCCCGCGCGGCGATCGGTCGGATATGACATTGCCCGCATCATCATAGTCAAAGCAGGTGACGAGATTGAGGCCGCCATTGTCGACCGTGACCTGCGTTGGCACAAGCTTTCGAACATTCTGCAAACTCAAAGGCGCATAGGTCGAAGTGAAGGCCTTGAGTGTGTAGCCATAGGCTGTGGTGGTTGTTCCGCTCTGCACCGCCTCGACCTGAGTCAGCGGCAGATAGATCGGTCCAGAACTGCTGCCGGTATAGGGGTCAAAGCCCGTCAGGCCCGATCCATAGCCGAAGGTGACGGAAGGGCACCCCCCGCCCGTACTGATTTGGCAGGCTGTGCCCGCACTGTTCCATCCCCTCCGGACAGACAGTGGCATACCGGTGGAGCCGTCCCAGCCATAATCCGAACGGTAACCGAGCGGATCAATCGTGTAGATCGGCTTGTTGCAGGTAACGATGTTTGTGCAGGTGATGACGGTCACGCCTTCGCCATAGGCCGTGTTGGTGACAAGGTCGGCCAGACCCGATCCCGGCTTAGGCTTGAGCGTCTGTGTGATGGGGTTACCGCGCGCGTCATAAGCGCTCTGCGTCGCGTTGCCTTCGGGCTGCGTCACCAGTTGCGGGCGCCCCCAAGCATCATAGATCGTTGTCGTCGTGCGCAGCAACGGATCGACTGAACGGATCGCCTGCCCATATTGGTCATAGTAGGTGACATTGCCTCGACCAGGTGAAGCGGCCTGAAGTGGCGATACGCTTTCAGAGCGAAACGGCGTGGAATAATAGTTCCAGCTATTTCCGCGCAGGTTCGTGAAGCTCCGCACGTTGCCGTCGCCGCCGTAGGTGACGGTGATATCCGGGGATGTGTTGCTCGGCTTGTATATCTGACCCAAGCCTGACGTCGCGCCAAACATGCCGCCCACGCTCGCATATCCGACGGGCCAAGACTTGTTGGCAGGATCTACGACGGAACGCAGGTAAGAGACATATTGGAGCTGACGCATCGGCGGAGACTTGGTCCCCGCGGGGCAACGTGCACCGTCCGGATCCACAGTAAGCTGCCACCCCACCTGCGCGTCCATGCCAAAGCTGACCTGCCGACTGGGGGTGATATAGCTTATCTTCGCAGGGTAAGGCGGATCATAATAAACCAGCCCCCCATTGACCTGACAGTAAGGGAAGTCCGTTGCTGAGCCATAATCGTAGTCCTGGCTCTTTATTGAAGCGCCAAGGTTATTATACGCTCTGAAAAGATAATATATGTCCGCCTGCAATGTCGACGTATAGGCGGCATTGATCTTGATCCCGTTGGGGAAAGCCCATTGATCCATGTAGACAAATTTACGCGTGTATGCGCTAGCAATGCCAGGCGAGGAAATATCGACCGGCGCAGCTGAAAGATTGGGATAAGTCCGTATCGACCCGTCCCGATCGGTGAAGGAGAAGCTCGTGTCGAGATAGAGGCGCCGGTTGATAATGCCAATGGATGGCGATCCAGTCATCGTCAGGGTAGCGCCATCGGCCTTCGCGCTCACAAAGCTGCCCGACGCCTGTCGATAGAAGGCATGATCGGAGTCCAGCCCGCGACTGACGACAATGCTGTTATTGATGGTCTGATCGGTCAGCCAGGACGCCGTTTGCAGGGCGGCATAGAGATGCTGGGCATCCTGCGTGGTTGTGAGATCGCCCATTGCTTGGATCGCCACAAGCGCACTGGCGACCGCCTGCGCCCCGCCATCTCCAAGCCCCAGTCGACCATCGTTAGACATGGTCGCAACCTGGTACCAGTTGCTTTTCCAGCCCATGCCGAAGCCATAGTTGGTTTGATCGCGCTGAGAATAGACGCGCTGGAGGCTGAGCGAACGAGGGAAATCCCCCGCACCATCGGTCAGGTCAGGAGCGGGGGCATAGGATAGCGCGCCACTTTGTCCATCCACGCTCAGCGCCGCCCGGATAAAATCCTTGCTCTCGACCTTCGGCGCGTCCGGCTTACGAACCGGGGCTGCATTGGTACCCGTCTGGATAGGCACCCCGACACCAGCCTTAAGGATGCTTCCACGCCGCTGATCGTAAAGTACGAGGGCGATGCGATCAGGCACCGAGCCTGCTCCAGTGGATGGACGCCAGGCAAGGAAAGCGGAACGCGTCAATTCACTCGCCGTGCTTCCCGGACCGGACCCTTCCCAGAGCCTGCCGGTTCGATAGGATGTGGAGGTGCCTATCTGTACCGAGATAGGGGGCTGACGAAGCGCTCCACGCTGCGGGATCAGCAAGGAGTAGCCTTCCGACACATAGGTCGAGGCCGCGCCTGTCGAGCCACTAGGATAGCCCACAAGCGAGCTTTGAACGCTGGACCATGCAGGACTGGCCGATGGGTTGGCCAGATAGGTTGTGTAGGTCCCGGGTGATGTCGCGCGGGTGTCCTGCTGAGTTACAAGGCTGAGTGCCGCCATGTCATAGACGGAATCGGTTTCCTGACGAGGAACAGCGCTTTCTGCATAGGACAAGCCGAGACCAGCGGAATAGGCTGCCGTCACATCCGATGCTGTCGTGCCCGTCTTACCAAAAGCGCTGACCGCTGCTTCGAAGCTCAACGATGGGTTGGTCGACAGGCTCATTGTATTTGGCGGATCAACGTTGAAGTTTACATTGTCGAGCACATGGATGCCGATCAGGTCATGCACCTGAAAGATCGACGATTGCGCTTTGCCCGCGATGTCGAGGAAGCTGGAATATTGGCTGGCGATGCTCGCGACGGTTGGACCGAAAGTGAATTCCGTCGTCCGATTGGGATCAGAACGAATCGCTGCCGCGACGGGCGCCATTCGCTGAGATACGCCATTGCCGGTAAAGCCCCAGTCGTTGGACACGAAAAAGCGGCCGCTGGCACAGACCTGCGATACGATCTGGCGGCTGACGGTCCTATCAGCATAGCCACCAGAGTTAGCCGCATAGGGATGATTGATGTCGATCGAAGCCGTCGCCGGTGTGGCGGCTGTGGACTTGTTGCTCAGATATTGATCACAGGCGTCAAGGAAGCTCGAAGCGATGACCGGCGAATGAAGCTGGCTGCCTTTGATGAACTGACCACCGGAATAGGAATAGGAGAAGCCGAGTATCTCCCCGCCGTCTACATCGGCATAATAGATATTGTAAGCCGAGCCGTTCAGCTTCACCGTGAAGGACGTACGGAAAATATCCGGAATCTGTCCGGCCCAGCTTCTATCCGGTGCTGACGCATAGGGCAGTGTGGTTCGCCGATCTTCGGAAGCCGGGTGCGGTGTAATCACCTCATCGCCAACGACAGCCTCGGCGCGCTTCCCAGCGGCATTGGCCGCGAGATAGGCCTCCAGGTTTGCCCTGTACTCTAGCAACTTCGCTCGGAAATTGGAGATGCTGAAACCATTCACGGTCGTCGCAGTCCCCCCACCCCCAGCTGCCAACAACGGCGCCTGACTGTAGCCTGTCTGTGCCTGCCAGGGGAGGCCAGCCACACCCGTACTTGGCTTGTAGCTTGGGTCGAAGAGATAGTTGGTGCCGTCGATCGTAACCTGCACCCAAATATGCAGCATGGACACCGAGAATGAGCCACCGCTACCTGTGACTGTCCCTGGAATGCCGCCATTGGCAAGAAACTTGGTAGCTATCGCCGCATCGTTGACACCGGTCCAGGCAGCAAACTCGGATGATGTGAGGGAGATCGTCCCCAGTTTATAGACTGGATTATATCCTTTCCCCGCCACTGCGTCCGCTTCGCGCAGGGTGTCGACCATGAACTGAGCCTGGTCAAATGCGGATCCGTACCCGTCGAGGATGACGCCCCTGGCTCCCTTCTGCAAGCCAAATACCGGAGTGAGACGGATGTTATCGCGTACGAACCCATAGATGGTGTCGACGTCATAACGCAGTGCTCGCGCCGCTTCGGCTACTATCGGATCACGGCTTGCTGGTGGCGATGGGCTGATCGGACTGCCATAATAGGTGAGTGCGCCCGACGGCGATATGAGAGGTGCAGTAGGAATGAAGACGGCCGGATTAGCTGCCTGCGCTGCATTTGCAGCGAGCAGCCCTATAGCTGCGCAGGCTACCATCAGCGTCCGGCTTGAATGTCTCAAACGACCTTGAACGGGATTCGCCAACGGGCAATCTCCTCGCAATAATTTTTTTGTCGGTGCCGGAAACTCAATCCTGAACCGGAATTACCGTCAGGTCATTGAGCGGTACCACGACGACCTTTTGCACCGATCCAGTGACCCGATAGGTCGTTCTATTATCGGCGGCGTCATAGGTGATGCTCATTTGCGTGCCATTGTTGATGGTCCCTGCGGTGATGGAGTTCACCAGTCGCCCGAGCGCATCATAGGTGTAGCTGGTGGTGCTGGCTGCTTGAGCTGAAGCTGGAAGGACAGAAAAGATGGCGATCAAGAAACGAATAGGCATCGATGAATACTCACTGCAGAGTGATATAATTTACCGTCTCTCTTGTGGGGAAATTTGAATCGCATGAGCCCGTTCCGGAAACAGTAATTTGCTTACCACTCGCGGAAGCAGTGAGTATGGTCGCAAACATCGATTTAGCTTTATCGCTAACAGAGTTTGGTATCATCCAAGTGTCTTCTGTAGCGCAACTCGGTTTCGTCGTACGCGATCCAGATACGGTAAACGCATATCCGGTTACACCACTCAAGTCGGTGGAAACAGTTATTACATTACCCGGCAATGTTTGCGACGCATGCAATGATATAGGAAGAAATGATAGGAATACTGCCAATGAGATTTTGATCAATAGTTTTTCTTGAATCACAACCGTTCTCCCTCACTGCTGAACGTCGTAGCTTGTGACTTCGAGGATTCTTGACTTGTAATGTAGTAGACTCCGGCCGTGCTGATGCTCATTTGAGTATTCAGGATGAGAACGGGATTTATTCTTGTCGATGGTTGCGGAAAATGATAAAATGACTTGCCCAGCCGAGCTGGCGTACGAAGCGGTGAGGCTACGTGCCCTGGATGATTTAAATCTGCCAGTTGGTTGGAACCGTCGCAACTAGACACCAGCCGGATCCCTATCCCGGCATTGTTCACCAGCAAATGATGTCCATCATATTATCAGGCGCTTGGCCAAAACTTGAAATGGAACGACAGACTGAATGACATCGCTCGACCATCCCCCCCAACCAGATGAATTCCCCAATATTAGCCAGACAAGCATTCGATTTCCTACATTGCAATGATAATTTTTTGATTCATTATCTTAATCATCCATTTTGGTTGAAGATTGGTAGGGTATTGACACCAAAGCTGAATTGCCGCAGCGTTTTATACGCTGATCTTAAAGGCGGGCATTCCGCCAAACATGCGATCTGGAATTCGGTCATCCCTTGCTCGCCAAGTTCGGGAATTACCCGTAGGCGATGCCCTCACCATTCTGTACTGCCGATCCGGATAGTACAGTTCAAAGGCTTTCTAGCCTTGGCCGCAGCCTTTTCGCATGCATTGATAGCAGTGAGGTTTCCCTTCCTCATGTCAGCGGCCTCAATGATCATTTGCCAGCCAGTCGGGTTTCCAGCACGCATAAGGCGGATACCGGCACTCCATAAGGATTCCTCGCCTAGTGTTCGGCGGGCGGTCCTTTCGGGCCAGAGCCAGTCTCGCGGTCCTATACTCGCCCCCCAACCTGGATAGACCAGCCAGAGAAGGGAGATGGCAAGCGCCGTGCCGATACCGCAATAGAGGAGGTGGAGGCGCTGCTGCTGTCTTGTGTGAACAGTGCCGATCAGCGGAATCAGATCGGCGGAATTTCGCACCGCATGCGTCGCGGCGTTGAACTGCTCTTGCCCGGCGCTGTGGCGGTGAAGAAAGATCGCCAGATCACGACGCGTGAAGGTGGCCTGGCTATGCGTAATCGCGTCGAGGGCGATGCCGGGATTGGCGATGATGCGCTCGCCATTGGCCTTCGCGATCTCGCGGTGCATCTCGGCCCGATCGGCGTCCAGCCCATGCGCCTCCATGCGATGGGCAGGGCCTCCGATCTTGCTTTGCGGTTCCAGGTCGATGCCCTGGCTCTCCAAGCTGCGATGGTCGATGCGGGCATCGATATCCAGTTCGGCAAGGCGCTGGTTCACATGGTCGGCCCAGCGCTCGCGCCATTGCTCGACATTCGCCTGCGCATTCCACTCACGCACCTTCGAGCCAAAGCCGTCCGGTCCGACTTCCCGCATGGTCAGCATGACATGGGCATGGGGTGCGGGCTGGCCGTCGCTTCCCATATCCCAATGCACATTGAGATCGGCGATCATCCCGCGATCGACAAACTCGGCCTGCACGAAATCGCGGGCCAGTTCGATGCCCTGCGGCTTGGTCATCTCACGCGGGATGGCGAACTCAACTTCGCGGCCAAGCTGCGCGTCCCTGCGCTTCTCGAAGGCCTCGACATCGTTCCACAGCCGCGCGCGGTCGCGCCATTGGTCTGGCGCGCTTTCGGGCAGCATGATCTCGCTATGCTCGACACCGGAGCGGGCGCGGAAATCATGATCGCGATCGAGCCGTTCGTCGTGCAGCCGCTCGCCCGCGCGATAGGCCGCCGCCGAAACGGCGCTGCGCCCCGAAGCGCGACTGATGACCTGAACGGAGAAATGGAAGATCGCCATGACGATCTTCCATTTACTACGCGCAAGCGCACGTCGGAACGACGTATAAGCGCGCCCTTCTCGAATTTTTCTCGGAAGGGACTAGGCGGTATCAGCCTGTCCCGGCGACTCTACTGCCTGACCGGCGTCCTTCTTCTATCATGGGCGCACCGTCATTCAATGGAGACTTGGTCATGCGCAAACCTCGCGATTTTGATTCGGAACTGAAAGCGCTCGCCGACAAGGCACGGCAGCTCAAGGAACGCCGCGTGCGCCAACTGGGCGAACTGGTGGTGGCATGCCAAGCCGACGCCCTTGACGCCGATCTGCTCGCCGGAGCGCTGCTGCAGGCGGCCCAGAGCAAGGATGCGGCGGTAATGGAGGCATGGCGCAAGGCGGGCGCTGCCTTCTTTCGCGGCGAAAAACGCCAGCCCGCGAACGGAACTGATCGCCGGCCGGACGGCACTCTACCGTTTGAAGGCGGCGCGGCATCGGCTTGAGGCACGAAAGGCGCGAACTGATATGCGGGACTGGGCCGTCAAGCGCCGCGAACGGACGCGGCATCTGATCGAACTGGGCGGCCTTGTCACCAAGGCCGGCCTGGTCGACCTCACCGGCGATGATCGCGCCACACTCTACGGCGCCTTCCTGACCGTGGCGGACAGGTTGCGCAGCGAGGAACGGGAGAAGGCGCTGGCGATCTGGCAGCGAAAGGGAAAGCGTGCCTTTGCTGCGGAACAGGTGCCCGACAGCGCATGACATGGCGCGGCAGTTTTCCTGTTGCGCCGCGCGCGTGTTCCATGGTTCCTTACGCAAAGACAGGCTCGGCGATCGACAGCATTGCCCACTCCGCGACGAGAGGCATATCGACGAATGTCCGCATGACAGCGGAGCTGACACCCTAAGGAGAGGAAAATGAGCCACGACGCGCGGCTGGCCGCATTGGGAGAAGCCATCAAGTCAGTGGGTAATGACGATCTCCGTTACGCCATCGGCGAAACGCTGCGTGGCCTTGGATATATCGACTTCGCTGACTTTGCCGACGCCAATCCGCCCGCCGGGCATATCGCGACGATGGAAACGCTTTTGTCGCAATGACGCCCTAGCGATCATGGGACGGGGCATCGCATTGCGCCCGATGCGTCGAGACGGCATAGGTCCGCGCCATGGACGAACAGACGAAAGCGATCATCCTGCGCGTGATCGAACGCGTGCCGCAGTGGATCCGGCATGACCTAGACGCAAAGGACGTCGCTGTCCGTGCCAGAGCGGAAGAGACGCTGGCCGCGATGATTGGCAATGCGCTTGATGGCGGGACGGGCGAAACCAGCAAGAGCGAAGGTCAATCCCTGTAGCGGGCAGGGAAACGCGAGAGCGCTGCGTCGGTGAAATTGGCGCATCTGCTGGCGTGATGGTAATGGCTGCCACCGTCACTCTCTGTCGACTGTGGCGACGCCTATGTGCAAGGGCAGCCTCGCACTCGGCGACCGTCATTCGCGGCTTCGCTGATGGCCTCACGGTGGCGGCTGCCTCAGCCAATCCTCGAACGCCATCGGGCCGCGTGCGATAAGGCGGATGGCGCGTAGCATGCGCAGCCTGACCATCCATCGGAAAGTCCGCTGGCGGCCGGCAATGTCGGCATAAGCCAGTCCCTCGACCTGATGCAGGACGAAGGCCTGTCGGACCCGCGCGGGCATGGCCGTCACGATCGCGCGCTTCACGGTTTCGTCGTCGTCCGAGCTGTCATCCCAAGCCATGGTGTCGGCCATGCCGAGCCTGGAGAGTGCTTGCTCGCAATAGCGGCGATGCCGTTGCCGCAAGCCTCTTTCCGCCGGCTCTATCTGGGCAGGTCGCCAGCGTCGCGGCGTCCTGCCATCCAGGGTCGCGCAAATCATGCCGATCGCTTCGGCGAAACAGGCTTCGACCGCGACCGGATCGATCATCAGGCGGCCGGCGATTTGCACGAACGACAAATTGTCGAGCCGGTTCAGCAGAAACACCTCGCGCGAGAGAATGGGCAGCTGGTTCATGGCGGCCTCATAGGCGGCCATCCTGCTCTCGTCCGGCTCAGGCATGACAAGCTTCCGTGGCGGCCGAACCATCGAGCAAGGTGCGACACAGAGGCTCGACGTCGCGATGCAATCGGGCAGCGCAGCGCATCGCCCAGAGAAGTTCCTCAGCGCTGATCCGATAAGCCTGCCCATAGCGCACCTCGAAATAGGCGCGCCGGATGCAGTCAAAGGCGCGACGCTCGAACGGCGTTTCTCGCGGCCAGACAGCACGAAGAGATGGAAGGCAGGTTTCCGCCGCCTCGCGTAACTCATCCAAGGCATGAGTACGCGGGCCGTGCAGGGTCAGCGCGTGCAGCACGGACTGATAGAGATGTTCGCAGGCTTGATGCAGAAGCAGCGCCGCCATCGGCGCGTTGCCGCGATCCTGGAAGAAGGCCGCGCCCAGCAGGAAATCGCTCGCGCGTTCATACCATCGGTCAAATTCGGCAAGGCCCAGCCTGCGCCGCTCCGGCACCGAGAGATTATGCGGTCTCGTCAGCCGAAAGCCATGCGTTGCATAGACGGCCACGCCATCGGTTGCGATCGATGCGAAGTGGGGCACGCCTTCTGCTAAGGCGGCATTGAAGCGGTCCAGGCTTTCTACGGTGAGGCGGACGGGATGACCGATTTCGCCAAACTCCCATGCCCGATGAAGCCGGTCGTGCACCAAAGTCCAGTTGCGACTGCCCCGCGCCAATCGCGGATGATTGACGATGACGAGCAGATGGAACGCTTCACCGGGCGGAGCTTGCGCCCGATCCCGCGCTGCTTGAGCGCCATACAAGATGAGCGCGAGGATTCGGCCTGACCGATAGTGCTCGGACAATCTGCCTTTGGTCATTTCCGCGAACGCTTCGAACAGCATAGCAGCAATACAGCTAAGCTCCTGCCGGATCGGCCAGGGCAAGCGGTCGAGGTCTCTTCTGGGGGTCGTCATGCGCGAGCCTCCCGAGGATCCCGCCGACAGCCTTTTGGGCGCGGATGCCCTGTCAGGTCATGAACCCTGTCCAGCAGTGCGCGCACGAGATGGCGAACATCAGCCGACGTGAACCCGCCGTCATCCATCGGCGGGTCGCCATGCAGGCGCGGATACCCCCATTTCCAGAAGGGGGAGAGAATGATCGCCAATCGCCCCATATCCGGGCAGTCATGGCCAAAGCCGGTGGCGTTGGCATAGGCCAGTGACTTGTCGATATCCTGCCGAATATGGGCGGCATTCCATGCGTCGGAAAAACCGACGTCGAGGAGATAAGCGCACAGCGCCAGTTTGGCGACGCTGCCGGCCTGATGCAATGTCTCGCGCAGGTAACGCAGATGGGAGAAATATCCTGCTTCGATCCCCATGAAGGCGATTTCCGCGCTCTCATAGCGGTCGCGGCTGAGCGACCGCCCTTCCTTGCTTCTGAGAAGGATTGCGGGCTGATCGTCATATCGGATGTGGAGACCTGCCAATGGCTTTGCCCAACAGGGAGTGAGCGGCGTGGCCACCGCCGAGACAGCGCCTTTGGAAAAAGCCGTGAGCAGATTGCGGCGCGTCGTGCCGCCAGTCGAATCACTCCCATGAACATCCGGTGCCGTCATCGCCATGACCTCCGTCGCTTTGAGCAAAGGCAGAAGAAATTACCGCCAAGCCGATTAACAGATATCGCTTATACAGCGATTGGCGATTATTTATCAATAAGCGATATCGGTTAATTTGACGGTGATTGAACCGGTGAAATGGCGGGCTACGACGATTCCATGGGAAGACCGCCGCTCGGAGTGAAAACAACTGTCGTTCGTTTGCCGGAAGGGCTGGCCGAGCGGATAGACGATCTAATCGGTCCAAACCGCCGTGCTAAGTTCATCCGCGACATCGTGGAGCGCGAAGTCAAACGGCTGGAGAGCGAGCGCGACACCGGAAAGCGCTGATAACGCTTCCTCTCTTGCGCCGCGGCATCATTTGAAGCAGCCTGATCAGTGGCGGGCAGACCTCCCGAAATGGAGTTTTTGCCATGAACGACTCGACATAAGCAAAGCGTACCGATCGCGAACATCGCGATCTCAGACACGATTGGACGTGTCGCTGGGACAAGGTGAGATAAAATTTGCGCTGATCGTCTGATAAGATTGGTCATACGCTAAATTCCACCACGGTCCTCTATCGACCTCCAGAGACCACAAGCGTCGCCCTACTGGGTCCAATCGATCCCATGCGCGCCCTTCAGGCCCTTTGCCGTGCAGGCGGAGACGCCCGATGCTGACCCACGGGAGGCGCATGCAACACCATGAGTTGAAAGATTTGCTCCATGAATAATCCCGAACGTATTATCAGAATGAAGACCGTTCTCGCCCGCACCGGGCTTTCGCGTTCGACCCTCTACCGCAAGATTGCGGAAGGGACATTCCCCAGACAAGTGCCAATCAGCGTCCATGGCGCCGGTTGGCACGAGTCGGCTGTCAATCGCTGGATCGCTGATCCGCGCAGTTACAGCGAAAACGGTAGAGTTTGACCGGATGCGCCGCGCTGTCGTTCCTGAAGCGCGGCCTCCATCTCGTTGATCGAGCGTCCTCACGCAGCCTTTCAGTGAATTCTGCCAAGCGGATCAGGGAGAGGCGGCATCCCATGGAAAGCTTGGCTGAGGAAGCCGGACGGTAAAAAATTGGCTGTATTTCCGGAGCGCGACGCAAGGATGACGCTTGGCCACCCCCATAAGGGAAACCGCGGGCGGGTGCATTGATGTCAGCCGACACTGAACCGGTCGTTCGCGCGTTTCTGAAATAGCACGCCAATGACCTCATCAGTCGACCAAAATCGCCTGCTTTTCTACCTGGGGAGCCGCAAGCGGGGCAACATCCACCTTGATGAAGGCCGCCATTCCGCTCGGCCCTTCGCCCATCACCGTCGTGACCTCTATGCCCGTGCACTGCATCCCTTCGACATGGTCGGACTCTGTGGCGTTCGCGTTGGGTGCCAGTGCAGGCCATCTAAAGCGAAAATATGCCAGAGTTCCTGGCTCGAGACCGGGGTGTCCTAGGAACCCAAAACGCGTCGTGAAATCGGTGCTGGGCCCATTTCCTACATTCGTGATCTCGGCTTGAATCAGGCAACTTGTCAGCCCGTCATGCGACACATCATGGGCCGACAAAACCATCCTATGTGTCGCAGGGTCGGCGAGGGCCGGTGACGGCACTATGGCAAGCAGCCCGACGATGGCGGCTGACGCGCATTTTTCTGCAACTCGACATCCTTTTAGAAGCACTTCCGTATCTCCTCGATCCTGGCTCGATCCATGGTTCGGCTCGCCAAGTGCTGGATGTAGTCTGCGGTCAGTTCGACCGTCGCGAGCCGCCCATTCATCGGAACACGCAATTTTGGAAAAACGATGATTTGAACGGGGCTTTTTACCGTACCGATATTCCCCCAAGCGCGCACGTTTGCCGGGCCTTGCGCCTTTCCATCCATTCGGCATTGATCGTCCCGGCCGTTATCGCCTCGCGACATATATGGCGGCTGAATCGCTATTTCGGCTGCGCGGCACCGCTCCTCCGCTGCTATTATGCCCGGAGGAGACGGCGGCTTGAGTTCACCGTATCGGAGCATTTGATGCAGCGCGATCGATCCTTCAGTGAAGGCAGGGCCGGTATCACCGACAATCGCAAAAGCCTCCCTGTTCTCATATCGCAACAAGACCAAGGCGCCCAATAGGTTGCCCCGCGCTTTCGGCGCCACAAGCGCTGGCACAGTCAAGGCATCAAGCTGAGCTCGTGTTCCGCTCTTCATGTGCTGCATTGCAGTCGTCGAAATATACGTTTCGCTTATCCCGCCTTGGATATTTCGAACTGATCGCCCTTTTTTGGGGGCGCCCTTGCCGTTGCCAACGATGAAGCCGTCTCGATCCGGACATTTAGAAAGCGCATTCTCGCCAAGCGAAGCAACCTCAATGGCAAACAGGCAGAACTCCTGAGATCCGACAACAAACTTCTTCTGGACTGCTTCGGCGAAGAGCCGATTGCATAGGGACAGCCTTTGCTCCTTGCATTCCATACTCCTGCCATTTTCGATGATGTTCATGCCGTTGGCGAGATAGATGTAGCCTGCATTGTCGGGCGTGTAGGCGGCTTGGGCGCCATCACCATTGACCTTCAGCACGCCACTTGTGGCAATCGCGTCGCCAAAATCACGCAAGCCATTTTCGACCCCGGGACATCGTTTCGCGCTCTGAGCGGTCCCGACTGACGTCAACGATACAGTAAGAATAGCCGTGAGGATGCTGCGATTCATACCCACTTCTACCGCTATTGATCGAACGCGATCCTCATCAATTTTGTCTTATCCGACATTCCTTTGTGGGCAGATCACCTGCCCAATTGGTCATCCTCACGGCTCTTTCGATGGGAGAAATCATCTTTCACCAAGCCATGAAGAATGACTGCAGATGGCCGATTGCGGTCTGACAGCTTGCGACCTTGATCGCGCGATTAGCTGCCGCTTGACAAATGCTCGGATGTCGCCAGGCAAGAGGTCCGGTGCGACGCTTGCCGTCTTGGGTGGGTATTCGGTCAAATAAAGAAGCGAATGCTATTCACTTGGTTGAAAACAGCCGCTAGCCTGGCCTGGTGGCCCGCAAACCGATCCCAAAGGCGACCGAAACCGCCGTCCTCATCCGCGCGCGGCGTCGTTGCTGCATATGTTTCGGGCTTAATCGCGATACCCGGATGATGTCGGGCCAGATCGCGCACCTCGACAAGAACAATGCGAACAGCGCCGAGGATAACCTTGCTTTCTTGTGCTTTGCACACCACGATGAATATGACAGTATATCGTCGCAGCGTAAAAACCTGACGATTGGCGAGGTTAAGGCGTTTCGCGAGGAACTCTCACGCACAATCAATGTCGCTTTCACTCAGCAGGTCCACTTCGGATCGATCACTACGCCACCGACCGATCCGTTCGCCGGAACTTGGATCCGGCTTGGGACCGGTGCCAACAGCGCGGAGTTGAAGCTCACCCCACTTCCCGACAGTTTCGACGGCGACGTGCAATATTATGTCTCCGGCCATGCGCTCTGGGGGCCTGAGCGCCCGAACGGTCCGAACTTCGGAACACTCGAATTCCTCGGGATCGTTACTTCCGAGCGGAAGCTTGCCTACCGGCGCTCACTGTTCGGGAGCGAGTTCACGACCACACTGCTTACATTCTCTGGCCCCGACAAGCTGGCGGTCAGCGAGGACAACTGGATCGGCGCGTACGGCATGAATGTGACGTTTGAAGGCGATTATCAACGCGCGGGATAGCCGTACCGCGGGATGAGCCGTAACGGTGGCACGACGCTAGGGCTGGCGCGAGCCTGCCCAAACCGAACAGCGATGGCTTCAACTGGACGGGTGAAGCTGAGTTGGCGACGCTGAAGGGCTGCGCTGGCGACAAAATGTTTGACCAGTTTGACGCGACCGCTCAACGAGGCCGAGCATATCAACTAAGCGAACGAGCGGCCGGTTCTGAAATCAGCAATCCCGCTCTTGGACGGCAATAAAGGGCGCAAAGCTGAATTCGCCAGGTCGTTGGATTATCGTCTGATATCTTCCTTGTGAGGCGGCAGAGCCTCATTCCAGACTGCTGCAGGGTTTGACGTCAACGAGATTTGATCACGATCCTTATGGTCGGCCTTTTTGAACGATGCGTGCAGTACCTTTGCACCATCCCGAAGGAAATCGATATGGTCGGACCAGTGCTGCATCATTCGCACGCGCTCGTCCCAATATTCCCCGCGCGTATAGGCGCGCCGCACAGCATTATTGTCGCAATGGGCAAGCTGCCTCTCGATGGCGTCGGGATGCCATAACCCCATCTCATTGAGCAAGGTCGCTGCCATCGCCCGGAAGCCGTGCCCAGTCATTTCGTCTTGGGCGAAGCCCATACGCCGCAAGGCGGCATTGATGGTGTTTTCCGACATGGGCCGATCCACCGCGCGCAACGACGGGAACAGGAAGCGGCTGTAATCGACATCATGCTCGATGGACCGAAGGATGGCGAGAGACTGACGGGAGAGGGGAATGGTATGGGCGCGACGCATCTTGGTCTTGTGCGGCGGGATGGTCCACAAGGCATTGTCGAAATCAAAGTCTGCCCATTCGGCATGGCGCAGTTCGCCCGGGCGAACAAAAACATGGGGGAGGAGGCGCAGCGCTGCCTTGGTGTTGTCATGCCCCTCAAACGCCTCGATAGCCCGCAATAGCCCGCCTGCCTGGTGGGCGCCCGTAATGGCGGCCCGATGGACCGGCTGAGGCGCAATCAGCGCCCCGCGCAGATCGGCCGCCACGTCGCGCTCTGCCCGAGCCGTGGCAATGGCATATCGGAATATCTGACTGCATGTGCTGCGTAGGCGCTTGGCTGTCTCATACTTGCCTTTGCTTTCCATTTTGCGAAGCATGATGAGGAGTTCCTGCGCCGTGATCGAGGCAATGGGGCGTTTGCCGATCGAGGCGTTGATGAAGTCCAACAGCCAACTTAGTTTCTTCATCGTGGCAGCGGAGCGGTTCTCCCGCTCGGCCTTCAATAGCCATTCTTCAGCCACCGCCTGGAAGCTGTTGGAGGCCGCGACGGTGGCAGCAATTCGATCGAGCTTGATTCGTTCGCCAGGGTCTTCACCTTTGGCTAGCAGCCTTCGCGCTGCATCTCTTTGTGCCCGCGCATCGGCAAGACCGATGTCAGGATATACGCCAAAGGCGAGAGTCTTCTGCTTGCCCAGATAGCGATAATTCATCCGCCAGTAGCGTCCGCCCTTCGGCGTGACGAACAGGAACAGTCCGTCGCTATCAGTGAGCTTGTACGCTTTGTCGCGGCCTTTTGCCGCTTTGATGGCAACGGCAGTCAACGCCATGATGGTATCTCCCGTCAGGGAAGCGTCCATCTACCATCGAATGTACCAGCGGATTGTTGGTATGAAGTGGTATCCAGTCGCTCCGTATGCGACGAAGATATCATAAGAAAGTCTCAGAAAACAGCCGTTTATGGCATGTCTTGGCACCTTCTGAGATACGAAGGTGGTGACCCCTACGGGAATCGAACCCGTGTTTCAGCCGTGAGAGGGCCGCGTCCTAACCGCTAGACGAAGGGGCCATATGGTCGCATGGGCGACCGGCAGGGGCAGGCGTTTAGCAGGCAGGTTGGCTGCGTCAAGCGAAAGAGCGGGCTTCCATCATCAGCACAATAAAAAACCACCCCATGCAAGCATGGGGTGGCCAAGGTTCAGGGAGGAGACGCCTCCAAAAGGGGGAGGCGCCCATACGACACACCCGAAAGGGGGGCAGGTGCGCCGTATGACTAATAGATAGGGCAGGTCGCATCGCCTTTCAAGGGGAGATGCGCTGCCCTTTCCATCAATTATTTGAACCGTTTCCGGTGCATTTCTCAATCAGGCGTCGGCCGGTGCCGCAATCGGAGCCGCCGGAACGGTGATCGGGCCCTTGCCCTGGTTCACCTGCGCCTCGAAAATCTCGCGCATCAGCTGCAGCGAGAAGAGGTGGGCGTGGATCAGCGGCAGCATGCCGCTCTGGTTGATCTTGCGCAGTTGGTCGCCGCGCAGGTCGCGCAGCTTTTCCTCATTGACCATGCGGAAGCCGCGATAGACGAAGGGCTGATCGGCGATCGGCGTCTGGATCGACACTTCGCCATCCATCAGCAAATCCATTTCCTGCAGGTCGCGGACGAACTGGCCGGTGCGGGCTGCTGCCTGCTCGAAATCCTCGCAGAATTTCAGCACGCCCTGGGTCAGTTCGCTGGGCTTGCCGTCCTCGAACAGCGGCTGGCCTTCCTCGAACGCGCCCAGCGCCGGGCTGGTCGGGTCGAAGCAGAGCGACAGTTCGTCGCTGTCGGGGCGCAGCTTGGCCAGCATCCAGGGATAGCGACGGACATAGGCGGGGACATAGGCCGGGCCACGCAGCTTGCCTTCATCGTCCACGAAGATGTTGACGCCTTCGTTGAGGCCCATCAGCGCCAGCGGCACGCTGTCATTGCCGGCCGAAAAGATGATCGGGGTGAAGCGCTGGGCGGTGACGAACTCGTCGACGGTCAGCGGCACGGCGTGCTGGCTGATCAGGAACGGGGCCGAATCCACAGAACGCGTCTTGTAATCGGCGTGATCCTGGCTGCTGAGCGGGATCAGATCGTTGTAGAAGATCGGCAGATTATTCGCGGGCGCACTCGCCATGATCAGGTCCATTCTCTCAAATGATGCGGCGCTTCGACTTGCGCCGCGGGGCCGTAGATTGGGGCAGGGCGATATAGGCCTTGCGGGTCGGGCGCAATCGCTTTGTCGGCGGCCCGTACGCCCGTTGCGTCAGCCTTCGTCGGGCAGGGGGATCAGCTTGCCGGGGTTGAACAGCCCCTTGGGATCGAAGGCTGTCTTGATCGCCCGCAACGCGCCGATTCGCGCTGGACTGGAGAGGCGAGCCAATTCCGCCCGTTTCATCTGGCCGATGCCATGTTCGGCGGAGATGGATCCGCCCGCCGCTACCACGGCATCATGGACGAAGGCGTTGATCGTCTGTCCCTGCGCCGCGATCCAGGCGGGGCCGTCGCTGGTGCCTTTGGGGGCGCGGACATGGAAATGGACATTGCCGTCGCCCAGATGGCCGAAGGAGGAAGCGGTGGTTCCAGGGAAGGTCGCCTCGGCCGCCGCCGCCGTCTCGATCATGAAGGCGGGCATTTTCGCCACCGGCACGCTGATGTCATATTGCAGCGCCGGTCCCTGCGCCTTTTCCGATTCCGACAGCGATTCGCGGATGCGCCAGAAAGCCTCGGCCTGCGCCTCGTTCGCTGCGATGGCGGCGTCGACGGCAATGCCGCGCTCGAACGCTTCGGCCAGCGCGCCTTCCAGCCGGTCGGACGGGCCGGGTTCGGACAGGTCTGCATGGTCGATCTCGATCAGCACATGCCAGGGCGTCCGCGTTTCGATCGGCGATCGCGTGCCGTGAACATGGCCCAGTACGAAGCCCAGCGTGTCGTTGGCGATTACCTCGAAACCCTCGACGCTGTCGCCCAGCCTCTCCTCGACGAGACGCAGCAGGCGAAGTGCATCGGCGGGCGTCTCCACTCCGATCCAGCCGACCGCGCGGCTGGCGATCGCCGATACCAGTCGAAGTGAGGCAGCGGTGATGACACCCAAAGTGCCCTCCGCGCCGATCAGCAACTGCTTGATGTCGTAGCCTCGATTGTCCTTCTTTAACGCATCCAGCCCATCGAAGACGCTACCGTCGGGCAATACCGCCTCGACCCCCTCGACCAGCGCGCGCATCGTCCCGTGGCGCAGCACCTGCGTCCCTCCGGCATTGGTCGAGATAAGCCCGCCGATGGTGGCGGAACCCTTGGCGCCCAGGCTAAGCGGAAAGCGGCGCCCGGCCGCTTCGGCGGCGTCATGCAGCACGCTCAGGATCACGCCCGCCTCGCACACCGCCAGATTGTCGTCCGACGACAGGCTGCGGATGCGATTCATCCGCCGCAGCGACAGGATCAGGGCGGAGCCATCCGCCGGCGGCGTCGCGCCGCCCACCATCGACGTATTGCCGCCCTGCGGCACCAGCGGCACGCCCAGTTCCGCCGCCAGCTTCACCGTCGCGGCGACTTCCGCCGTCGAGGCGGGCGACAATATCGCCGCCGCCGCGCCATGATAGCGGCCGCGCCAGTCGCTGGCCCAGGGGGTGATATCATCCTGCTCGCTCGTTACCCCCTTGGGTCCGAGCAGGGCAGCGAAGCGGTCGATAATATGCTGTCCGATCATGGTTGCACCTATGCCTCAGAATTCATCGACTGTTCAACCATATGGCGATAGCGTGCCGCTCCAAGAAGGGGTCCGATTTGCTTCATTCCGTTTTGCTGCTTCTTGTCGCGCCTGCCGCCGAGCCTGTGCAGATGGCGCAGTTGACGATCCAGCAGCGCGTCATCATTCGCGTGCCGATGGCCCGCAAGGGCAAGGCGCCGTCGCGAATCGCGCCCGCATCCGACGAGGAATGGGAAGAGAAGAAGGGCCCGCGCTGCATCGCCCTGCGATCGATTCGCGGGGCCAGCATCGTCGTGCGCAATGGCGTGGACCTGATGCTGGCGGACGAGCATCGCTACCGCGCCCGGCTGGAGCGGGGATGCGATTCGATCGGCTTCTATTCGGGCTTCTATGTCGAACCGCATGAGGATGGATCGCTCTGTTCGGGACGTGACGAATTGCAGGCGCGCAGCGGGATGAGCTGCGCCATCGACAGTTTCCGCCGCCTGATCGCTGCAGAACCGGACGATTGATCGGCGCTTTTCGCTGCCAACAGCGTGAATTTCTTGACAAGGGACCGATATTTCCGGCAAGGCGCGCCGGATTTCCATCGTGCGGACGCGTTCGGTGGCCAACCTCCTGTCCCGGACAATTGAATGACTTTTGCCGATCTCGGCCTTTCCGACGAATTGCTCAAGGCCGTAACCGAATCCGGTTACGACACGCCGACGCCGATCCAGGCGCAGGCGATCCCGCCGGTGCTGATGATGAAGGATATTATCGGCATCGCCCAGACGGGAACGGGCAAGACCGCCAGCTTCGTGCTGCCGATGATCGACATCCTTGCCCATGGCCGCGCGCGCGCGCTCATGCCGCGCAGCCTGATTCTGGAGCCGACCCGCGAACTCGCCGCCCAGGTGGCGGAGAATTTCGAGAAATACGGCAAATATCACAAGCTTTCCATGGCGCTGCTGATCGGCGGCGTGCAGATGGGGGATCAGATCAAGGCGCTGGAAAAGGGTGTCGACGTGCTGATCGCGACGCCGGGCCGCCTGATGGACCTGTTCCAGCGCGGCAAGATCCTGCTCAATGGCTGCAACATGCTGGTCATCGACGAAGCGGACCGCATGCTCGACATGGGGTTCATCCCGGATATCGAGGAAATCTGCACCAAACTGCCGGCGCAGCGCCAGACTTTGCTCTTCTCGGCGACCATGCCGCCTGTCATCAAGAAGCTGGCCGATCGCTTCCTCTCCAACCCCAAGTCGATCGAGGTGGCGCGTCCGGCGACGGCTTCCACTAACATCACCCAGCATCTGGTGAAGGTCGATTCGCGCAAGAAGCGGGAGGCGTTGCGCGCGCTGCTCGACGCGCAGGACGTGCAGAGCGCAGTGATCTTCTGCAACCGCAAGACCACCGTGCGCGAACTCAACAAGAGCCTCCAGAGCCATGGCTACAAGTCGGGCGAAATCCACGGCGACATCGACCAGTCGTCGCGTATCGCCGAACTTGAACGCTTCCGTGAGGGCACGGTCAACATCCTCGTCGCCTCGGACGTCGCGGCGCGCGGCCTTGACATCAAGGGCGTCAGCCACGTCTTCAATTTCGACGCGCCCTGGCATCCGGACGACTATGTCCACCGCATCGGCCGCACCGGTCGCGCGGGGGCGAAGGGCGTTGCCTACACCTTCGTGAGCGAGGCCGACGCCGAGGCGATCGACAATATCCAGAAGCTGATCGGCACCAAGATCGCCTATGCCGAACTGTCGGCCGGCGCGGATCGTGCCGAAGTGTCGCGCGAAGACAAGCGCAGCGAAGGCCGCGACCGCAAGGACGACCGTCGCGGCAGCGACAGGCGCGACGGCCGCGCGCGCTCCGGTCCCCGCGATGATCGCCCGCGGGAAGATCGCAAGGATCGCGCCGCCCCGCCGCAGCGCCAGCGCCGCCACGAAGTCGACGAAGGCCCGGACGATGGCTGGAACGGCCCGGTGCCCGGATTCCTCTCGGTCGGCTTCAACGGCTGATCGCGAAAGGCGCGATCGGTTTCGGCGAGCGACCGGCATTCCTTCTCCCTCGGAGGGAGAAGGATACGAAGCCTTATCGCGCAGCGGTTAGCCGGAGTTGGATGAGTGGGATTGGCGCGAGGTTCGCCTGTTCTCGCAAGGGCAGTGCTCAACCAGCAATGATTAGGCCGCTCGGTACTTGGGCGGAAACGACCAGTTTCAGACCTTAGAACCGTTCCGGGTCCGCTCAGAAAGCTGCCGCTTGGCCTGCGCGATTGCTTCCTTCAGCTTGCTGTATCGGAATGCGCCAACGCTAAAGGAGTCGATCGGTCGGCGCAAAATCCCAAGGTTCGCCATTTCGGTCACTTCCGCTTCAGAGAGTGGTGCTAGCCCCAGTCCCGGTCCATTTCCCAGTTCCACATTCGTTGTCACGATGCATTCTCCGTGCGAGCAGCATGCGACATAGCAACTATCTTTGCCCGATCTTGCCTCAGGAATCGGCTACGATTCTGGAATGCCTTGCCGCTGACTTGGCCGTCGGCAAACTCGCGCGCTAACAAGCGCTCGTTCCTTTCCACAACTCTCTTTAAGGCCTTGAGGCTTTCGCCATAATCAGCCGTTTTCCCTGCACGTTCCTGGGCGAAGACATGGGGGCCATGCTCAGGATACGGAGTAGCGTTGACTAGCTGCCGGGTATGTAGAGAGGCGTCGCGATGAAATTCATACGCCGCACCGCTTACAGCTATTTCAGCGTTCATAATGGAAATTTGCTCTTGCGCGAGCAAGGAATTGAGGTCGCGATGTTGCCAATCAGGCTGAACACATCCGCCATCGTCTTCCCACGAGTTTATACTGAGGTCGCGTGAAGAAGTGTTATCTTTCGGCCGGGCCATAATGCTGCTCCTCTGCGTTTAAGCGGGAGCGCGTCACATCTCTCAGCCGTCCACATGCTGAATTTGCTGAACGGTGGAGGATAGATGGTAAGTCGGTCAGCAAATTACAATCAGTATGGCGGGAGCGTGCGTGGTTCGCTCTGTCCATCGGATCACCGAAAGCGGCTGTTCCCCTTTCCACCC
>NZ_QJQX01000029.1 GCF_013393185.1 Sphingobium lactosutens
TAGAGCATCGTGCCTGAAATAGGAATCTGGGGATTTTCAGAGGAGCGAGAATATGATTCACCGTTGATGGAGGTGGATCATGGGGAAAGCCTATTCAGCCGATCTTCGGGACCGGATTGCCGATCACATTGCAGCCGGGCAATCGCGTCGGTCAGCATCGCGTCATTTTGGGGTGAGCCCCAGTTGCGCTGTGAAGCTGGCGCAGCGGGTGGGGAGGACGGGATCATCGGCACCTGCCCGGCAAGGGCGTCCACCCGGTGATGGCAAGCTGGCACCGCATATGGCGGCCTTGATGACATGGGTCGATGCCGAGCCGGACATCACCATGCCCGAACTGTCGGCCAGACTTGTCGCGGCAACCGGCGTTCGGGCCCATCCTGCCTCATTGTCGCGTGCGCTGCTCAAGGCCGGCTACAGCTTCAAAAAAAACGCTGCTGGCCTCGGAGTGCGGACGCGATGATGTTGCCCAGGCGCGCAGGAACTGGCGCGTTTATCGGCAGTCCAGCTTGCGCAAGGCGCCGCATCGGCTGGTCTTCATCGACGAAACGGCAACCACGACGAAGATGACACGGCTGCGAGGACGGGCCCGCCGTGACCAGCGCCTCAAGGCGCGAGCGCCCTTTGGCCACTGGAAAACCCAGACCTTCATCGCGGCGCTGCGCTGTGATGGACTGACCGCGCCATGGGTCATCGACTGCCCCATGAACCGCACAACCTTCGAAACCTATGTCGAAACCCAACTCGCCCCGACCCTCAAGCCGGGCGATGTCGTCATCCTCGACAATCTCTCCAGCCACAAAAGTGAAAAAGCCAAGGCCATATTGAAGGCCCGGGGCGCATGGTTCCTCTTCACTCCACCATACAGCCCCGACCTCAACCCGATCGAAATGGCTTTCTCCAAACTCAAAGCCCATCTGCGCCGCACCGGCGCAAGGACCATCCATGCCCTATGGCAGGCCATCGGCAATATCTGCGACCTCTACACGCCTGACGAATGCTGGAACTTCCTCAAAGCCGCTGGATATGCGTCCGATTAAAGGCTCGATGCTCTAGTTGACGATTGCCAGCAGGCAGAACGCTTCTCCCGGCGCGACCTGTCCCCAATCCTTCTCGGCATGGGGGCCATGCAGGATCAGGGTCAGAATCCGACCTGCCCGATACTGCTGCGACAGCCTGCCTTTGGCTGTTTCCTCGAATGCCTCGAACAGGATAGTTGCGATGCGAAGAAGCTCCGCCCGGATCGGCACGGGCAGATGGTCGGCATCAGTGCGCAACATCATGACAGCGCCTCCCGCTGATGGCCCTTAATACCCTGCGGGCGCGGGTGGCCGGTTACGTCTGCCACGCGGTTCAGCAAGGCGCGCACAAGCGGACGGACCCGATCAGGTGTGAAGCCGCCGTCATCTATCGGCGGGTCGCCGATCAGATGCGGATAGCCCCATTTCCAATAGGGCGAGAGAATGACCGCGAGCCGCGCCATGTCGGGGCAATCATGGCCAAACCCGGTAGCGTTGGCGTAGGCCAGCGCCTTCGTAATGTCCTGCCGGATATGCGCCGCGTTCCAGTCGTCAGGAAAACCGATGTCCAGAAGATGCGCGCAAAGCACCAGCTTGGCGACGGCCCCCGCCTGATGTAGCGTCACGCGAACGTCTCGCGCAAAGAAACCCGCCTCGATTGGAGCGAAGGCGATTTCTGCGCTATCATAGCGGTCGCGGCTGCGTGCACGGCCTGTCTTGGTCCGAACAAGGGTGGCTGGTTCGTCCTCATAATGCCGGTGAAGCGATGCCAACACCTTTGCCCAGGGCGAGGCAATCGTCGATACGGTGACAGGCGCGACGATCAAGCCATGCAGCAATCCGCGTCTGGAAGAGACGATTTTCGAATCGCGCGGTGGGAAGTTGCATAAGTTCATCAGCCTTCCTTCCTTCAGCCATCCGGCACGCATCAGCCGCGCCGGAAAGTGTAACCGGCACCGCTTATAGCGCGAAAGGGAAGAAATATGCAATAAGCGGCACCGCTTATTATGCTTCAGGTTGAACGGGTGTCATGCGCGGCTACGACAAACATATGGGAAGACCGCCGCTCAACTTAAAATCGACCAATGTTCGTTTACCCGAAGGGTTAGGCGAACGAATTGACAAGCTAGTCGGGCGTCAGCGGCGTGCGGCTTTCATCAGAGACGTACTAGAACGCGAAGTCGAGCGGCTGGAAAGCGACAAAGGCAAGACAGGATAGAATGGCTGCCGAGTCGGCGCGGAGCTGTCAATGCGGTCGCTGTCTTACTCGTCGATGAAAAAGTCCTCGTCCAATCGCTTGACAGCGACAGTACGGCTAACGCGCACGCCGACGCCGTGCTCGACCATCAGTTCGGCCAATCGCTCTCCATCTATCAAGATCACCCGTTGTGGAAGATGGCGCGCATATTCAACCGCTGGCGAACTGAAGGTGGAGGTTGTGACGAATACCCCTTTGTTCGCACCAAGGCCGACAAGGCTGCCAACAAATCCTTGGATTTCTGGCCTTCCCACGCCGACGTGGGCCGCGTAGCGCTTCGCTTGGATGTAAATGCGATCCAATCCGAGACGGTCCTCGTCAATCACTCCGTCCACGCCGCCGTCGCCACTCTTGCCGAGTTGAAGCGCTGCCTGATCATGGCTGCCGCCGTACCCCATGGAAACTAATAGGTCGACGATAACGCGCTCGAAAAAGGCGGGGCTTTGGGCAAGGGTACGTTGCAAGAGATCAGCCTTGAGCGCGGCGTGAAGCACGCCGTAGGCTGCGTCAATCTGCTCCTCTGGCGTGATGTCGGACGCTGCGGCGGCCTTCGTTGCGGGCGCTTCGTCTGGGTTTGTACCGCTATTGCCGCTCTTGCTATAGAAGTCGAGAAATGCCGGATATGTTTTGAGTGTCTCAACGTTTATTTTGACAGGTTTATTTGAGAGGAGCGCCAATCCGGCTTCACTGGCCACGAATTTTCCACGGGTTGGGCTGTCAATCAGTCCGGCTTTGCTCAAGTAGAATTTAGCCCAGTGAATGCGGTTGTGAAAAATACGCTGCCGACCGCTAGGAAGAAGTTCTTCGCGTTCTGTGTCAGTAAGATGAAGTGCGTCCGCCAACTTGTCCGCAGCATGAGGTACGCGTGTTTCACCTTCTGCGGCGAGGCGGAGCACCGGTAGCATAAGCGTCTGGTAGTCAGGTATAGGCAAGTCGCGTTCCTCTTATTTTAGACAAGTACATCTAGCGTCTTGACCTACAACTGTACCCATGAACTGAGAGGGTTTGTCATCATATCGAATATCAAAAAGCGAACGATGGCGGACGGAGGAGCCGACTGCGACTGACGGAATCAGCTCTTCGCCCGCATAAGGTCCTATGGTTGAGATAAAACAGTAGAGCCTCTTTGGTCCTCGAAACAGGGAAAGGTCGCACCGCTGTTTCAATCTCTCGCTACGACCGTATCGTAAAGACCGTAGTGGGTTAGCCCCTCGTGGCTTTCAATTCCGGTGTAGCGAAGGGAAGCATCCTCATAGCGGCGGAACGCGAACACGGCCTCGTTCATCTTTTCGGTGTTGAACACTCTTAAGCTCACCAAGAGGTGGAAGTCCGCTACCGTCAAGCCGGTGACTGAAAGAAACAGGTCTGGCTCCAGCTTGGTTATGACATCCTGCAACTTATTTTCGCGAAAGTCCGTCAAATACATGAACGCTGGAATGCGCGTGGCGAACTTAATAAGCTTTTCTTGAACGAGTTTGCGTTTGGATTTGTATTCCTTTTCCTCGTCAGTTAGCTCTTTCTTCTCCTGCTCCGTAAGATCGCCGCCCTTGGCCTTATTCTTGAGGTCTTTTACTTTAGCACTCTTGTTTATAATGGTTTCTATAATGTTGTCGCCCAGCGCGCGCCAGCCCTCGATGCGTTCGACGGCGGCCATCGCTTCGGGATTGTCGAGAATGCGGCGCAATGTGTCGTTGTCCACATTGACCAGCATCGCGGATTCCCATTTGCGCGCCAGCAGCGTCGCCGAGGTTCCGGCCATCGCGATGTCGAGGATGCCGCCCGCGTCGATCTGGGTCATGTTGGCGCCATCATAGGCCAGCACCGGCAAGAAGGAGACAAGCTCACGCACCGCATTTTCCGGGTTCGCCTCGCCGGGCGAAAGGCCGATGCCATATTCGGACAACTGGCGCAGCGCGCGGGTTGGCGCGAAATCGAACACGAAGCAGACGGGTTTGAGAATTTCTTCCTCGTTCGGATTATCGCCGTTGGGATTCTTGATCGACCAAGGCGACTGCACCCGGAACGCGGCCTGAAAGTAAGTTTCCGGGGATTTGAGGTTACGAAGCATCAGGATCGACGACCATTGTGGCACTGTGACGCCGGTTGTCAGTTTGCCGCATGACAGCGTGATAGTCTTGCTATCGAAACCGCTGCCGACAGCCAGCCGAACGGGCGGCAAGGCATCTAGGCCGATCCCCGCCGATGTGCCCGCCGCCACGATCACCCTGTAATCGTGCCAGAACACATTGTGCTTCTCGGCTAGCAGGTTCGCCATCGCGTGACATGCGGCGACGTTGGGCAGGAACCAGAACGAATGTTGCAGATAGGGCAGCAGCCGCACATCAGAATAAGGAAATGGCGGTCGAGTGCCGGTTTTCAGGCTTTCAACGGCCTGCGGCGCATAGCCACCCCTAATAATGTCCAGCCATTTCTGCACATCGGTTTTGTGCTTGAACTCTGTCGCGTCACCTATGCCGGTGGCGGCGAAGAAGCCGTTGAGGTCAAATTCGTCAAACTCTCCGGCGCTGGCAATCGCCAGCAGTTCGTCGGGCATCTGATAGGTCAGGAGACGCATTTGGGGCAGTGCGCCGTAGGGATTGCGCTTATCGGAATTCTGCGCTGCAAACTCGGCCTTGGCTCGCTGTTCGTCGGTGTAGGTCCAGTTGAAAATCTGCTCCTCGATGAACTCGCCGGTAGCCAGCGCCTTGAAGGGGGTGCCCGACAAATAGAGATAGGCTCGTGTGGTGATCGGTAGAAACTCGACCTCGCTTACTGAAAGCACCTCCAAATCTTCGTTTACGGCATCAAGATCAGCTTCGAGTTTGGTGGCTGCCTTGACGACCGCCGGATCCTCGCCCTCGAAAAGCTCCTTCGCCGTCTCGCGCCATGCGCCGAAATGGTACTCGTCGAAAACCACTAGATCCCAGTTGATCGTGTGGAGCCATTCGTTCTGGGCTTTTATGTTACCTGCCTTGTCGCGCCCCAATAGGTCTTGAAACGAGCCGAAATAGACCACCGGCTTGTCGTCGTCGATCTGGCTGGGATCGCGCCCGGAATTGCGTGAGAGATATTGCCAGCCGTTGAAATCGACGTGTGATTCAAGATCGGTCTGCCAAGCATCCTCGACGGCGGGCTTGAAGGTCAGCACCAGCACCCGCTTGGCCCTGAGTTTCTTGGCGAGTTGGTAACTGGTGAACGTTTTGCCAAAACGCATCTTCGCGTTCCATAGGAAGCGCGGGACGGCATTAGCGTCCTGTTGCCAGCGGGAATGATAATAGGCGTAGGTTTGTTCCACCGCCTCGGCCTGCTCCTTGCGCGGCGGGAAATCCTCATGGTGCGTACCTGTGAATTGCTGGCCCGTGCGCAACTCGGCCAGCACGGTTTTTACGTCCGCAACCGTGCATTGCATCCATTCGAGTTGCGGGTTGGCAAAGCCCTTGTGTTTCAAGGCATCGCGGACGGCATGATCGGTAATGATGCCGCCATCGTCTCGTTGGGCACTTTCGTCTAACTCGATGGTGTAGTTGGTGATGGCGGCGGTTTTGAGCTGTTCAGCCACACGCTGCTTCACGTCGCGGGTCGTCTGCCCGACTTTGAGAAGGCCATTATGCGTATTGGCGGCGATGGCATAGGCATAGATGCGCGGACGCGCTTCGGGTTTCGGGGTGAGGATTTCCTCGATAGTGGGCTTATTCATCGATGGCGTTGTCCGGGGCCAGTTCGTCAACCCACGCATCTTGATGCACAGCGACTTGAGCCTCGATGAAGGCGATTTCTTCTGCTGTTAGCCCATACCTCTGATAGAGATTTTCGTCCGACCAGGGCTGATCGAGCGGCAAATCCGGTACAAAGGCGTAAACATCGCGCGTGGCGTGTTGCGTTACCTTGCGAAGGGATACCAGGAAGCGCACGAAGCGCGTTCGCAGATAGCCCGCGTAATTTCTTGCCGCCGCCTCGTTGTCGAAATGGCCCGCAACCAGATAGGTTTCCGTACAAGCGGTGCCTGGCTCGGCGATAATAGGCTTGCTGAGGAACTTGGTTTCGACGGCAGCGCTGGTTCCTTGCACGGCGGTCATCAGAACTTTCCATTCGTCAATCCACTGCGGATTGGTGGCGATTTGGGAGCGTTCAATCCAGCTAACTTTCTGTGAGCCGAACAGCTTTACCGCATCCTTGAGACCTGCCGCGCTGGGTTTGCCATGGAAAAAGGTACGAAAACCAAATGGCTTACCGCTGGATACGCGAGAATCGAGAGTCGGTTCACCCGCCGCCTTCACCTTTTCGAGAATAGGCACGGCTTCATTCCGCCGTACCAGAACATCGTAAGCGTTTAGGTGTCGAGCAACCGCTGGCCCAGTTGGCTGCCCATCCCAAATCGTCTGAAACTGGCATGGACCCTGATAGTCCCCATCCCACAGGAAATAGGAAATACCTCCCCGAATTTTTACACCCGGAAAAGCTTCATAGAGTTTGGGGTAATCTACGATGACCCGCAGGTGTTTGTCGGCCAGCATCTGTTCGCGGAACTTGTCTAAACCCTTGCCGCCAGTCATCCATCGCGATGGGGTGACAAAAATCGCATACTTCGGTTCCAGCGCCAGCGCCTGTTCCACGAACATCTGATAGATCGGCGCGGCGCTTGTACCGAAACCGCCGTCATCCAACTGATAGGGCGGATTGCCTATGATTACGTCGAACTGCATGTCGGCTCCAAACAACTCGCTGATGCGAGCCTTAACGTTGTTGGTATGGATGAACGCATAGGCATGAGTTTCAAAGCCCTCACCACGATCAAGCGCGTGTTGGCTAGCCCCGCAGAATTCGCACTTGCCGTCCTTGGCATCGCCACGTTTCTTTAACGTGTTGCCTGCCTCGTCTGTCACCTCGATCCATTTTCCGCCGCCCACCCAATTATGTTCGGTGCGCTGGAACCAGATGTTGCCGTCATCTCCCGCAAAGCCCTCTGCCACCGAATGTTCGCCATTGGCATGTTTCGAGCAATAGAGGCTCCGCCGCGCCAGTAAGCTGGTCAGCGTGGTGATGCCGATTCCAAACACCTGCCGGGTCAGAACGTGATTTACCCGCGTTTGTAGGACGGGGATTTCCGCTGCCAGTCCGGCGATCAGCCGCTTGGCGATCTCCCGGAGGAAAACGCCGGATTTGGCACAAGGATCAAGGAATGTGACCGTGCTATCGGCCCAGATGTTCGCGCCGCCGTTGCGCGCGGCCCAAGCCTCCGCCAGGGTGTCCAACATCCTGTTGGCAAACTCTGGCGGCGTGAACACCTCATCGTTAGAGAGATTGGCGATGCAGGTCAGAACATCGGGATTGCGCCCCCGTAACGTAAACCCCGCCTGTCCGTTCATACGGCTCCCCCCGTTTCGCCGGTGGCAAAGCCCGCCAAATCGCTCACCGTCATCGGCGGATGTGATGAGGTAGGCTTAAAAATTTCATGAACCTTTTGACCCGCGAAAAGCAGGCCTTCAGCAGTGAGGTCTGCCATGCCGGTTAGCACGTCCAGCCGGAAATCGCGGCGCTGGAACTTGCCCTTACCCAAATAGCCCCATTCCACCACGTTGATCGGTGCGCCCGCCGTGTCACGCATCGTCATCGCGTCCCCATGCACGAGATTAAGGGTCAAGACATAAGAAGCGGCGCGGTAAATCTCATCCGTCTCGGCCAGACCGAGATATTCGGCAAAAACCTCAAGCATATTCGCCCGGCATTCGGCGATGTTATCGGCCAGCAGTTCAATCCCGTAAGCACACATCACCGCCAGCAGGGCATAATGCCGCTTCTCGAAATCGGACTTACCGAATTTCAGCTCCACGGCGGCGAGCTTGCGTTGCAGGATCGGCACAAGGAAGTTACCGCTTCCGCAAGCGGGTTCGAGAAAACGTGCGTCAATTCGCTCCGTCTCGCCCTTTACGAGATCGAGCATTTTTTCCACGAGCCAGGGCGGAGTGAATACCTCCCCATGATCGGCGACGCGCTTTTTTGATTTGATGAGATTCATGTCTGGTCAGGCCGCAGCGTGCGGCTCGACTGGCTTGCCCTTGAACGGCGCAACCTTGATCTCCCCCTCGCGCTTGCGGGTCTGTGCGATGTCGTAGCTATTCTGCATACGCATGAGTGTGTCCATCGATACACCGAACGCCTTTTCGACGCGCAGCGCCATTTCCGGCGACAGGTGTGCGCGTTCGTTGAGCAAGGTCGATAGCGTCGCGCGCGTCACGCCCAACACGTCGGCCGCCGCAGTGACCGATAGGCCCAGCGGCTCAATGACCTCATACTTGATGAAGCCGCCGGGATGGGCCGGGTTCTTCAACCGGATGCCTGCAATCGCGGCCATAGACACCTCCTAGTGGTAATCCTCATAATCGAGGTCGATAATCTCGATCTCCTCGCGGTCGATCCGAAACGTCATCCGCCAGTTTTTGGTGACGAACAGACTCCACGTTCCCTTGCGGTCTCCGGTCAGCATGTGGGCCTTCCAGTTCGGGACGGTGCGAAGCTCGTCCGCCCGCTCCATGTCTTGAAGGAAAGAGACCATGCGCCGGACCTTGGCGGCAACGGCGGGTTGAATGCCGCTTTCATCGTCATCCTCAATGAATTGCCGCAATCCCTTGTGGACCACGTTCCTGATCTTCATGGTTTCTTCTACCCCGACAGACGTTCGGTGTCAAGTTACGCAATACGGGTGTGGGCAAAAACGGGCATGCGCACGTTGATGTAAGCCGTGTGCGCTCATTCAACTGTGTTCGGTTTGATGAAAGGAGCGAGGCTGCGTGCCTACTTCAGACTCGATTAGCGGGACGATAACGCTGCCAGTTGTTCCGCGTATAGTCGGCCATGCCTCGCGCTGGATTATAATGGGGATAGATTGACCGGAACGCATCAATTGCTGCGTCCATGTCCAAGCCGCTCAGCCGGTCGGTGAATTTAAGCAGATAGAGCAGGCCAATCGTCGGTGATCGGGATTGCCCCTGATTGCAGTGGAGCAGGATTCGATGACCGCCGATATTCTCATGAATTGCAGCCAGCGCTGCGTCGACGATGTCGGCAGGAATGTAATTGACGTCGGCAGCATCCACCAGATTCAGGATTAAGCGCCCCTCGCGTCGAGCCACCAGATATTCGGGATGATCCTTGGAGGCGGCTCGTCCAGCATAGCCCAATGCCTGCCGGTGATAGGGTTCCTTGCAGGCATGAATGAAAAACCAACCCGGTTGGCCGCGCACCTGTTGCTCATCGAATTCGCCGCCGACGAACAAATTTCCTTCAATTTCAATCATGCTCTTCGATCCATCGCTCGCGCACGCCTGCTTTCGATCTAACGGAAGGCCTCCGGCGCGGGGAAGTCCTCATATCCAGCGTACATTGCGTAGCCCGCATAGCTGGCATAGCACGCATAAGAACCCCGACGCCCGGAAACGCCAAAACCCGGCTTTCTCCATCCCGACTTCGAGCGATGCGTTATCAACCGGTTCTGGTTTCTCAGCTCGCCAAGGTAGCGGCCATCGCGGCCAAAGATCTCATTGCCATGAAAGCGACCGACATGGCACCCGTCATAGGTCCAAAGGTCGTCGCCATCGCGATAGCCAAAACAGGCGCCGCTCCAGGTCCATAGCCAGTCCATGCCACCTCCCGCCTCAGCGAACTACCCGTTCGAACATTCCGGGAGCGCCAAGAGATTGTCGTTCCACTTTCCATCCGCATAGGTGCGCAGGTACTTGCCATTCGCGCCGTTCACGACGCCGATCTCCGCGCGATTTCCGCCAACGAGCGTGAAGAACGTGTTGGTCTTGGCTTCGATGGAATTGATCACAGCCTGGCGCGTCCAGTGCCAGGTCGCGCCGCCCAGATGGGTGATGCCCTCGTGCGTATTGTTGCGCGGCTGCTTGTTGATGCAGGTAACCCTTACGTCTGCCATTCGAAAATCCCTTCGAAATGAAATGATGGAGATCAGGAATTCGGGCCATCCCGGCCATCGGGCTCTTTCGCCACGCCCTTGAAGGGCCTGCCGTCGTCCTTCACCGTCATGAAATGCCCCGTGCGCTCGTCGCGCTTCTGGTAATTGCCGTCGGGGCGCTGGAATTGGGTACGGCCAGTCACCGCCCCGCGACGAAAATTGTTGCCCGTATTCTTGGCCATAAAATCTCCTATCGGATCAGTTGAAGGTGTAGCGCTTCCACGGGATGGCGTGCTGCGGCACCCCGACGAGAAACTTCGAGATGTCGGGCCGACCGAAATAGGTGGCCTGCCCGCTGGCATCCTGGGACATCAGGACAATCGGCATCCCCGGGAAGTAGCGCCCAAAGCCTTGAATCGCTCGCGAGGCTTCGCCGCGATTGCTGGTCACGTGGCGCTTCACCACGACGACCGCAAAGGTCACGCCCTGTTCCCGGATCACTGCACCTTCCAACTGCATTTCCAATCCTTTCGCCTGCGACTCGATCAACCGCGTGCCGTGGCACCCATATCCCGAATCCTTTCGCGCATGTCAACCATGCCAACTTTGTGTTGTGCTTATCACAAACAATTGTTTGTGACGTTGACGAGCGAAGGATAGCCTGTCACACCGCTTCCCATGGAAGACATGGCAATCTACGCGCAGCTCGGGCGGGCAATGGCGGCCCGGCGCACGTCGCTCGGCCTTACTCAACAGGACATTGCCGACCGGATTGGCGTGTCCCGCGCGTCAATCGCCAACGTCGAGCGTGGCCGCCAGAAAGTGCTGTTGCACCAAGTCTACGCGATCGCGCGGGTGCTCGCCCTCAAATCGATCACGGACCTAGTGCCGGCCACGCTGCCGAAACCCGACACTCCGTCGTCGGTTTCCATGCTGAACATCGATCCGGATGGCTTTTCCGAAGTGCAATTGTCGGATTTGGAGAGATTGGTCCGCAGCGCCCTGGGCCCTGAAAAGGTCGAAGCGCCGCGATGACGACCTTCAAGCAACACGCCCGCGAAGAAGCACGCCGTATCCTGGCCGAATATGGTGACGTATCGATTCCCGTTCCCGTGGAAAAGATCATCAAGAAACGCGGGATACGGGTTCAATTTTCGCCGCTTGACCAGGAACTGTCCGGCATGGCGCTGATCAAGGACGGCGTCGGCATAGTGGGCGTCAATGCGCTGCATCATCCCAACCGGCAGAGGTTCACGATGGCGCACGAGCTTGGCCATCATGTCCTTCACCAGCATGAAATTGACGGCACCGCCCATGTCGACAAGGGCTTCGCCATCCTGCTCCGCGATACAGAAGCATCGCAGGGAACAAATCGAATGGAAATCGAAGCAAATACCTTCGCCTCGGAACTGCTGATGCCAACGAAGTTGCTCGCTCCCCTGATCGACACAAAAGGGTTCGATTTGGATGATGTTGAACAGTTGCAGACGATCGCCAAGCGCTTCAAGGTGAGCATGTCTGCGCTGCAATTCAGGTTGCTGGCCTTGAGCTGAGCGAGTGGGGGGCTCCTGTGGCATTCATCTTCTATGATACCGAGACCACCGGGACGGACACGCGCTTCGATCAGATTCTGCAATTCGCCGCGATAAAGACCGACGAAAATCTCGAAGAGATTGACCGGTTCGAGATCCGCTGCCGGTTGTTGCCGCATGTGATCATGTCGCCGGGGGCGATGCTCGTAACCGGCGTTTCTATCGAGCAGGCAACCGATCCAAGCCTGCCGACCCATTATGCGATGGTCAGGGCCATTCGCGCAAAAATGCTCGAATGGGCGCCCGCGATTTTTGTCGGCTACAACAGCCTGGCATTTGACGAGGAATTGCTGCGGCAGGCGCAGTATCAGACCCTGCACAACCCCTATCTGACGCAGCGCGAGGGGAATGCGCGCGCGGACGCGATGATGCTCGTCAAGGCGGTCGCCCAGTTCGAGCCCGAGTGCCTGGTCATTCCATCGAAGGCCAACGGTAGGCCGAACTTTAAGCTCGACCAACTCGCGCCGGCCAACGGTTTTGACCACAGCAATGCCCACGATGCGATGGCCGACGTCGAGGCCGTCATCCACATGTGCCGGATTATCGCCGACGGCGCGTCGGCCGAATGGTCGAACTTCATTCGCTTCTCGCAAAAGGCGGCGACCGAAGCCTTTCTCTTGGACGGTGATCCCGTCCTGCTCAGTGAATTCTACAGCTTTGGTGGGCAGAAACACTTTCCCATAATCTGCGTCGGCGTCGATCGCGAGCAATCCACAAAGCACCTGTGCTTCGACTTGAGCCATGATCCGGCGGCATTCGCGGCGATGCCCGATCATGCCTTGATGGCTTGCATCACCGATAGGCCCAAGCCTCTTCGCAAGGTCAAGATCAACGCGGCGCCAACGTTGCGGTCGATCGACGACGCACCGGCCTGGTCGCTTGGTGGCCTGTCGGAAGCGGAAATCGCGCATCGAGCGGCTGCCGTGCTTGCCGACGCCTCCTTCGTCGCCCGCCTCCTCGAGGCCTACGAAAGCTCGAAGATTCAGTATGACGAGCCGGAGCATGTCGAGCAGATGATCTATGGCGCTTTTGCCTCGACGCCTGACGAACGGCTCATGGACCGGTTTCATGCCGCGCCCTGGCCGGATCGACATCTCTTGCTTTCACAATTCACCGAAAGCCGCTTCGCGCTGCTTGGCGCGCGGATCATCTACGCCGAAAGCCCGGCCCTGCTGCCGCCCGAACTGCAAGAATCCGTCCGCGCCCATGTTCGCGAACGCCTTCTATTTGAAGGCGACTGCAAATGGGGGACCATCGCGAAGGCGTTGGCCGAATGCGACGAGCACGAACTGAACGCGACACCAAATCAGGCCGAAATGCTGAGCCAATACCGGTCACTGCTGCAAACGCTGGCTATATAGAAGGGGGATTGCGAGCTTCCCAGTGCGCCTCTGAGGTCCGCTTACGTTTAATTGCGCTCGTTCCGGTCAATTTCGGTGACGACACATCGGTGGCTGCGCGAGCGGCAGCGCCCATCCATCCTCAGCTTAGTCCCGCCCCCACAGCTTTTCCGGCTGCTGGCGTCGATATGGCTACTTGCGCGGTGGCGGTCTGAACCTGACCGGCACGCTCATTGATCGCGGATACCAGCTTGCCGCGATTATTGGTGAAAATCGCAACGGATTCCTTCGCTCGGGAAATCCCGACATAGAATGACTTTTGGTTGATAAGGTTGGTGGCGCGACTGTCGGCATGGATCATGACATGATCGGCGGTGCGGCCTTGGGCGGCAAAAGCGGTTTCGACATAAGAATGGGCAATATGTCGGTCGCGGGCAGCGTCGAGGTTCAGCGTTTCGGTCCTGCCATGTGTGGTCTGGATCGTGGCGGTGCGGTTAAGTTCGTCCACGGCGACCACTTCGCCCCGCCCGCCGTTGATCCGGCCTGCTTGCCGATCATTGCGGGTGAATCGAATACTGTCGCCGGTTTTCAGGTCCAGCGGTTGCGGCGTGAACGTCTGCACCTTGCCTGCCCCCCATTGCCGCAACCGCCAATCCACCTCGCGCCCATCCTCCGATTTGAGCGCAATGGCGGCTTTGGCCGGGTCGATGCTCTCCACCCTGTAGGCTGCGCCGCGCGTCACGCCCTTGTCGGCATAGTCGCGCGTGAAGCGGACCACATCGCCCTTGTCGTAGCTCAGGGGATCGCGCGCTTCGGCACGGGTCAGCCCTTTGTTGGCGAGACTCTGCACGGTGACGGCGGGGCCGGTCAGTGCCCCCGATCTGGAAAGCGCGGCGCGAATGTCGGCGGTCAGCGCGTCGCGACCTTCGCGCGACGGCTCGATAACAAGGGTGCGGGCACGGCTGGCCTTATCCAGCGCCGCATACCGCTCGGCAATGGCGACGAAGCGTTCGGCGCGGTCGGCATCCTCGACAATCTGGCCGCCGCCATTATCCAGTGCGGCGAGAGCCTTCTTCGCATCGCCCTCGATGGACGCCAGCACGGCCTCCTTGGTGGATTCATTGGCCTGCCGCACGATCTCGGCCAGCTTGGCGGTTTCCATGCCCGCGCCCTGCAACTGCGCGAACGCCGCGCCCGCCTCGACCGCTCCCAACTGCTTCACATCGCCGACAAGGATGACGCGGGCATCATGCTTGTCGGCCAGGTCGAACAGCCGGGCGGTATCGCGGGCGGATAATAAAGAAGCCTCGTCCACGATCCACGCGGCGGGCTGGCCGGGTTGGGACCGCTCCGGTGACAACAGATGCCGTGCGACGGTATCGCCGCGCGTGCCCAGTGCCTCGCCCAACACCATCGCCGCCGATGCGGTGGGAGCCAATGCCGTCAACGCCACTCCGCGCGCCTCGGCTTCATGGGCAAAGGTCGCCAAGACGGTCGTGGTCTTGGCGGTGCCCGCGTAACCCTGCAAAGCGGTAATCCGGTTGCGGCTGGTCAATAGCTGCTCGGTGGCGGCGCGCTGATCCGCGTTCCAACCGAAACCTGCCCGTTCCGCCTGTGCCGATGCGGCAGCGATGGCCTTGGCGGCAGCAAGCTCTGACGCGATGGGCACGAACACGCCGCGCCCTTCCGCCTCGATCCGCAGCATCTTGGATTCGGTTTCGACATTCTGGCGGGTGGTGAACCCCGCAAACTCCGCGCCGCGCCGATCCTGAAAGCTCCGGTCGATCAACTCGCCCTGTTTCGTCGCCGCCTCTATAGCGGTCCCGATTTGCGCATAACCGATCTTGCCCAGCCCGATCCGTCCAGCTTCCTCCTGCAAGGCGGCGGCGGAAAACACCGATTGCCGTTCGCCCAGCTTGTCGGCGGCTTGGGCAACGGCGCGAGCGGCGGCTCCGTCGCCCTGCATTTCTATATCGGCGCGACGGGAAGGGTCGGCGGCTTTGCCCTCGGCCTGTTCGATCATCGCCAGACGCGCCTCTGGTTCAAACCCGGCCTTGCTCGCCGTCTCGCGCCAGTCTGCCACAAGGGAGGCATGATCGGTCGCGACCTTGGCTTGCCGGGTGTCGAGCGTGGCGACCTGTTTCTCAACGGCGCTGGCCGTATCGCGGGACGCGCCGCGTTCCGCCAATGCCGTCTCGATCTCGGCGCTGCGGGTGCTGAACGCGGTCATCACCTCGGCGGAAACGCCTTTTATCTCGAACAGCGAGTCCTTGCCCGTTTCGATCTCATAGCCCAGTTCGCGCACCTTCAAGGCCAGTTCCTGCCGGTAGATCGCACCGATCTGCTTTTGGAGCTGGTAGATGGCGCGCGGCTCAAGGCTGCGCCAAACGCTATCCTCGTCCCGCGTCGCGTTCATGATGACATTGTGCGTATGAAGCTGCGGGTCTTGGGCGCGGCTGGTGCCGTGTTGGAAACTGGCGATCACAAGATTGTTGGTAGCCTCGCGGGTGACGGTGCCGCCGTCTCGGACGCGAGTGGCGGCCATATGTTTCTCGACATGGGCCATTGCGGTTCTGACTGCTTCGCCATGCGCGGCGATCAACCGCCGATCGCCCGCCACCTCGGCCATGATGGAAATTGACTTGGGCGCGCTCAATGTCACGTCCCAGCCGGGGCGATGCTCAAGCTGGCCGTTGCGAAAGGTGCCAAGCTGTTGCTCGCTGATCCTGCCATCCAGCAAGGCGCGGAACTGGTCGCGGTCCACCTCGCCGGACAGGCCCAACGCCTCCGCGCCCGCGCCGTGCCATTCGGAGGGCGAAAGCCCGCCTTCCGAATAATAATCGTCGGCCTCATAATAGCTGCTGGCCTGCGCCGAACTGGTCAGCGCCGATACTGACGCCACCATCACACCGGCCCTTCGCTGGCGGGTGATAGCGGGGGCGGCGGCGGCGCGGGCGCGACGGCTTCCGGCCGCTTCCAGAGCGTGGTGTCGGGATCGCCCGCAATGAATCCAGGTTGGCGGGGTTCGCCGCGCCGCGCGACATGATCGGCGGTGAGCCTGATCCGTGCCACCGGCAAGCCATCCGGGAATAGTAGGAAGCCCTCGAACTTGGGCAGGCGCAATTCGCTTTCCAGCACGGCGGGCCGCATCTTGCGCATCCGTCCCAAGGTGGTGCGGGCTTCGTCATCGCCCTCGGCCAGCGCGTCGGTCATGGTCTGGATTTCGACCTCGCACTCGCCGATGGTCTGGCTCGCCCATTGCCGGGTTTCGCTATCGATGGTTTGCAGGAACAGCTTGGTATTGCAGCATCCCAGCATGGATTCGGCGATCTGCGGCCCATAGCGATGCCGCATTTGGCCCAGCGCCTGAAAGGTCAGCACCACGGCGGCCCCGAATTTGCGTCCTTCGGGCAGGAGCCGCGCCAGATTATCGACGCGGGGCAGGTCGGCCAGCTCGTCCAGCACGAACCAGATGCGCCGGTCGGGGGAGGGGGGAAGCCCCAGCACGGCGCTGGCCGCGCATTCCAGCCAGCAGGCGAGCAAAGGTTTCGACGCCTCGAAATAATCCTCCTTGCGGGGGACGAAAATCCACGGGCGCGCCCCGGTGCGCTTATCCAGCCCGTGAATGAAGTCCCGGAAGGCGAAAGGTTCGTCGCCGCTGCCATCCGCGCGGAGGAACTGGATCAGGTTCGCGGCCTTGGCGAGCATGAACAACACGCTGCCCGTTGCCCGGTCGGCATCCTCGGCGAAGGTCCGCGCTGACGAACTGCCCGCCAGCCAGATTTTGAGGTCGTCTTTCGTCCGGTCCTGAAGCGCGTCCAACAGGTCCGGCAAGGTGCCTTTGCCTTCCCGCCACAAGGCGCGGATCATATTGGCGACAAGGATGCGGCTGGTTTCCAGCCACACGTCGCGGTCACTCTGACCCGTCTCGGTGATAAGCTGATGCGCGATGCGGTCGGCGTCGGCGGGATGGGCGATCTCGGCGAAGGGCGACCAGAAGGCGCATCGGGCGTCGAAGGGGTTGAGGATCACGTCGCCGCGTTCGGGACGGTAGTAATGCGCAATGAACTCGCCGCTGGTGTCGTAAACCAAGGCAGCTTCGCCGCGTGCCTCGATCCCGTCGAGCAACTGACGCAGCGCGGTGGTCTTGCCGCTGCCGGTCGTGCCAATCATCGACAAGTGCCGGGTTTCCAGCCTCGACGGGATCGGCACCGTGCCGATGGCGAGCGCGCGGGAATCTGCTTCGGCGCCGGTCATCTTGGCAAGCTGCTTCTCGGTCGTGACCAAGGTTCCGGCGATGACGCGATCCCGCAAGGCGCGTTCATGCCGCCGTCGGACGGCTCCGCGAAACAGAAACAGGCAGGACAGCCAAGCGACGAAGCCGAGTCCGCCGCCGCGCTTGGCATCAGCATAGGCCATCTCAACCGACTGTCGGCAATAGGGATGCGCGATCACGGCGCGGGCGGACCGACCGGGATAGGTCTGTCCGCCAATGCGGACGCTTACCTCGGCATCGGCGAACGTGCCCGAAGCTAGCCACAGCTTTGCCCTCGCCACGGACCAGGCGGAAAGGGCATCCAGCCTGTCCTGATCCAGCGTCGCATAAGGCGCGGCGACCGCGCCCAGGGCAACTGATGATAGCATGATACCGGCCTGCCGCTTGAAGCGGGACCATTGGTTGCCGCGATATTGCCGCCGCAAGGCGTCTGCGTGGATACGGCGATCATGGGGTTGTGTCATGGCCGCTTCTCCTGCGAGAGTCGGCGCTGGCGGTCATAGGCGGCGTTGATCTCGGCGGTGATGACCTCATCGCTCTTGCGCGCACCTGTCGCCGCGCTGCGGGCGTAGCAATAGGCGGCGCAGGCGGTGAACAGGGCCCGGTCCAGCATCCGCTCGACATCGACCATACGGGTGCTGACTGATGCCAGTTCGGCGACCATTTCACTATTGCCAGTGTCGCGGGTTGGCGGGCTTATCTGTGTCGCTATCCCGGCTTTGACGCTACGCTGGAGCATCGCATAGGCGCTGATGCCCTGCCGTTCGGCTAGCGTCCGAAGGGTCTTGTCGAGCGCCACGGGCAGGCGGAGGGTGTGACGGACCAGCTTCATAGCCCGCCTCCAACGCGACAGCGATCCGCTGTCTCGGAAAGTGGCGGAAATCCGCGCTTTGCAGACCGACGAGAAACGGCGCTGTCGGATCGCTGTCCCGAAAAATGGCGAAAAAGCTGGATGCACCCGTGCGTGAGGTGTGTATCTGAATTGCTGGCTCGATGCGTAGCATCGTAGCCCAACAAAATTGCCTCATGGGCGACCGGCTCAGACATGGTCCGGCCCTTTCCGGCTATAGGATGGCTGCACCGGTTCCGACTCTCCGAACTGTTCCGTCACCCATAGGGCGATTACCTCGCGGGCCGCCCGGTCAGCGTTGCGCCGGTCGATCTCCCGGTGGGGGCGGGGCTGGTCGTAAAGGCCATGCTCGACGATCCAGTCACGAATGGCCCGCTCGACAGCTTCCTGCACCCGTCTGTCGAGCCGGTCGGCTTCGACGGGATCGAGATGCGCGGTCACGCCGGGAGACTCGATCAATCCGCCAAGCGGAAGATAGCTCGTGCCCGCCTTCTGCAACGGGCCGTCGATACGCACGGTCGAAACCTCGCCCCGGTGGGCATAGAGCGACGGACGCTCGTTCAAATGCCAATGTGCGATGGAGCAACGATAGGTCTCGCCGTCCTCGCCTTCGGCAAGCAGCTTCTTGATGAGCGGCAAGGCGATGCAGGCGGTGCGATAGTCGGCGGTGAAGCGCAGAGTGACCTTGCGGCCCGTCCAGAGGGAATCGGCAAGCCGATCCAAGGTGCGATGGAAAATGAGCATGGGATATCCTTTCGTGAAATCACGATGGCGGGTGTTCATTGGGGTTGAGGGGAAGCGCAGGCGCGAAGCGGCACGCCCACCAATCAGGCTGGACTTGTCGAGCGGCAGTAAATCAGGCGACGGGTCGTGATTGCGCCAAGCGCCTGATGGACTCGGTCGTCAGCAAGGTTCGCCTGCCGATCTTGATGGCGTCCAGGCCACCAGATTTGATCAGGACGTAAACCGATGACCGCCCGACGCCGAGCGCCTTGCAGGTGTCATTGATGGAAATGGCGAGAGGTTCCATGTGCGTCTCCGTGTTTGCCGATTCGCGGCGAGAGACGGTTCAGTTTGCACACGTTCGCCTGTGCGTCGTCCAGCAATGGGAAAGCCGTGGAAAACTGCCGATGACGCGCGCTTACGAAAATGGATGTCGTCGTCCGAAAATCTTTAGGCCGTAGCCAAAAATTGGACGTCTTGCTTAGTTGAACCGGTTATGCAGCATCGCGCATCTGGACGATCCGCTGAAACTCCGACAGCAGTTCGGGGTGGTGACGGGCAAGATGGTGGACAACGCGCACATTGTCGATCAGGCGACAGAGATACCCGGTAGCCAGAACAAGGTCGAGATGATCGCTGCCGTAGCTCTGTTCGATCATACGGAACTCGCGGTCGATGTTGGTCGCCTCGCGCTCCATGTGGTCCAGCTGCTCGTCACTTAAGCCACGAACGGCTTTGCGCTTCTCGCTGACAAGCTGGTGCTGCGGCGTCGCCGCCACGAGAGATTTGGCATAGGGCCATGAATAGCGATTCATTGCGATCATGGCCTCGGCGGCCTCGATCTGGCGCATGGGGCGCAGCTTTTTGAGTTCACTGAACGTATTGATTGGCACCATACGATCTTGAAGTAGCTTCACCACCTCCTCGCAAATGCCCTCGAGCAAGCGACGCTTGTTGCGGATGCTGGATATGTTGACGTTAAGCGCACGCGCCAACCGCTCCTCTGACACACCCTTTTCGAGCGCCTTCAGGATCATCTTGTGTTCCTGAACGATCGCCATCCGGCTGATGCGCTTGTTGTAAGTGATGGCTTCGTCGTCTGTCGCGACAAGGCAGACAACATCCTTGTCGCCGCGCTCGGCGAGGATGTCGATACGGATATGCCCATCCAGTAAGCGATAACGTTCCGCCTCGCCCGCGATCCTGACCACCACCGGCGGCTCGATTATGCCGACCTCGCGGATGGAGGCTGCGATCTGTCCGTATTTGACGGATCGCTTGATGGCCGGTGTAACCGCCCGCAACAATTCGATGTCGGCGAGCGGGATACGCAGACTGGTTTGCTCAAAGGCAAGTTTGATTTTGCGGTTGCGATTCCTACCTGTCATTGGGGCGCGATCCTGACATTTTGAATCCGTTCGGCGAGACGACTGGGCATTAAGGCCAGGCTCTCATCTTCCAGCAGTGCGACGAAGGTTTCGTCATTGGAGAGCTGGCCAAGCGCCTCGACGATGAACACCAGCCGATTGCGAGTCGCCTCGGTCCTGCGGATCATCATCCGCTTGCGCTCCGTGTCCTCTTGAAAGGCTTTGACCAAGCCTTCGGGTGTCGCCGCGCTGTCCTTATTGACGAGACGATTGAGCTTAGCGGCTTTGCCCGACCGCTTGCGGACCTCCACCAAACGGCGCGCTGCGATCAGCGCGCGCCCGCGCAAAAGCTTGTCCTCATAGGCTTTATGCAAGGCGGCCTGTACGCCCTGATCGTCGGCTTCACAAATCTCGAGGGCGACGGAAATAGGCAGATAGCCCGCCTCCACGGCGGCGACGAGCCGCCGCTCGCCGCGTTCCAACAGCCTGCCGACGCTGTAGACGTAGTTGACCGACAAGCCGATGCGCTCGGCGATTTCCGAATCGGAGTATCCGCGCTCGCGCATACCGACGATATCCTGCAACAGGTCCACGGCCTGATGCTGGCGGCGGGCGCAGTTTTCTACCAGGCTGGCAACCAGACAGTCCTCGGTATCGGCGCTGACGATGAGCGCGGGCACCTCGGTCTGACCAAGTTCACGGAAAGCCTCAAGCCGCCCTTGGCCGCAGACAAGATCGTAAAGCGGGCCGTCCGCACCTTGCCGCGAGGTGACGGTGATCGGTCGTTTGAGGCCGATTTCCGCGATGTTCTCGACGATGCCTTTGAACACCTTTTTGCTGCGCAGGCGCGGGTTGACGATGGTGATCCGGTCGATTGGGATCATCTCGACGCGCTGAGCGGGGAGCGCCACGGTCAAGCCGCTTTCCGAAACGGCATGCGTTTGGCCAGATCAAAGAAACCTTCGAGGGTTTCAAAGCGGAAGGCGTCGAGGGACAGGCCGTTGTGATCGGCCAGCCGCAACACGCCCTCGGCAAGGGTCATGCGTGGCAGAACATAATAGTCGTGGGCGTGCATGTTCTCATCGTCCATTCTGATGCAGATGGTGAGATCGGGGCGCAGGCTTTCATCGAGGCGGATTTTCCAGCGGCGACTACCTCCGCGCGTAAGCTTGCAGCGTGCAATGACGACGGACACCGTGATCTCGTCGTTGACCAGCAAGATATCATTTGCGAGATTCTGGATGGCGGTGCCGCCCACGGCATTCACCCCGTCGATGACGGATTTGACGATCGACGGGTGCAGGCGGCGCAGGGCGCGGTTGATTTCGATATAGCGGTAGTCGTGCTCAGGCACGTAGCCAATCAGCGCATAAGCACGGAGCAGGCTGCCAAAGCGCGACTGATAGGCGCTGCTTGAAGGACCATCATCGGACTCGTCGATGATGAGGCCGGACAGATAGCCGTTTTGTTTGAGCATGTCGGCGAGCAGCGCGAGCATTTCCTCGTCGGTCAGGCGCTGTGAGCGTTGCTCGATGATGATCCGCGCCTGATCGAACAGCGCCTGCGGCACGAGCGCGGGAAATGCGCCATCATGCCTGATCCATTCGGATGGATCATTGCGGACGTGTCTGGTTTTCAGCTTGTAGGACGTGCGGCCCCAGACATTGTGACCGGCATATTTGTCGTTGATGAGAATCTGGTGCACGGCCCCGCGCGTCCACGGGCGTTCAAGGTCCGACATGATGCCCTGGGCGTTGAGCCATTGGGCGATTTGGCGCTCGGTGCGCCCGTCCTCGACAAATCGGCGGTAGATCTCGCGGACAGTGGCAACTTCGTGATCCGGTCCCGGCACGAGCACCACGCGATCGGTGGCGATGCTCTTATGCTCACCACGATCCAGCATCCCTTTGTGGTTGCCGTGCTCATCAATCAGCATCCGGCGTAGGCCGAAACCGGGCGCGCCGCCCTGTCGGTAGCCGAGGCTGATAAGACGACACTGGCCCTTGAACACTTTGACCGAGAGTTCGCGGCTATATTCGCCTGCCATTACCTGTTTCACGGTCGTCACGATAGACGACCCCATCGAACCATCGTTCTCGACCTGCTCCGCGCAGAAATGAACGGCGATGCCCGCGCTCTTGCACAGCCACACATAATGCGAGGCTTCATTGGGGTCTTGAAAGCGGCCCCAGCGGCTTACGTCGTAGACAAGGATCACCTCGAAATCGGCATTGCCGCTCTGGATATCGGCCAACAGCCGCTGAAATGAATCGCGCCCATCAATGCGCAGGCCGCTTTTTCCTTCATCGGCATAGGTGCGGACGATCTCAAATCCACGCCGCTGTGCATAAGCGCGGATTTCGGCAGACTGGTTATCGGTAGAGTATTTCTGATGTTCGGTGGACATGCGGACATATTCAGCGGCCCGTTTGGGAGGCTGATCTCCGCCATGGCCACCGCTTCCTGTCCGCCACTCGATGACCATTCGTTACACCTTAGTATTGATCGCTCGCTTTCTCGTTGCGCTGCTTGCGCCTCCGTAACAGCAAAGGAGGTGCAAGGTGTTTTCAAAGAAGGGCAATTCATTTCCGATCGGGCGCGATATGCTGACCGACGCCGAGTTCGCGCAGGTGATCGCTTCGGCTCTCAAGGTTGAGTTCGGATCGACGCGCAACGGTGCGAAGATGATTATGCAATGGACTGGCGTGAGCCAGCGCACGGCGAAAAACTGGTTGAGTGGAACAAATGTCCCCAGCGGGGTACATCTTATTTTGCTGGCGCGGGAATCGAACGCGGTGCTCAAGGCGATGATGCTGTTGGCCGAGCGGCCGGAAATGTCGCTCGGGGCCAGCCTGCTGTCTTTGCGTCGTCTGTTGGCGGAGACGATGGCGGCGCTCGATCAAATGTTATGACCTGCAACATCATTCCAGTGGGCGGATTCCAGAGTCAGGGCAAAGCTACGCCGGTCGCAAGCACATGCGCGCGGGCGCACCCGGCCTCCGGTACTCAGCGGGAAATGGCGCCAAATTGGCCGCTTTGTAGCATTGCGATTTGGCACGGGAAGGACCACGCAATGGTCGAATCCTACCAACCAGTTCGCTGCCAGGTGAGTCACCGTAAGTTGGAATTGCGAGTCAGGTTCGTTGGAATCAGCAAGGTGTCGGTTAACGGCCCTTGAGAGGCGCGATTTTCTCCAGCTGCGCGCAAACTTTTGCTGCATAGGGAGCCAAAAGGTCGCTGCGTGGCACGTCCCCGGTCTCGTCGGCATATTCCTCAAACCATTCCGAGAGCCATTTCTTGATCGCCCTGATCGCTGCTGCCCGGTTGCTCAGGTCCAGCGCGCTGAGCCGGGCGTCGCCGATCAGAGATATAAGAGCGTCGCTATAGGCGTATTTCGCGTTCCGGCCTGGACCACCGGCCCGCTTGGGCTTGATGTCGAGTTCCTTGATAACCTCGTCGGGGTCTTTCTCGATCTTGATCGCCCCGGAAATCCGGTTCCCGCCCGGCGCGAGGCAAAGCGCCCGGACGGCGGCAAATTCCGATAGAAGCAGGACTCGCAAATTCCCGAAGAAATAACGACGCTCCAGATAGGTCGGGGTGCCCCTCCAGTTTCGGTAATAGGCCCTTGGTGCGCTTTCGCGCCGGAGATAGGCAAAGAGCTTTTCAAGCGCTTCCCGCGTCTCGTCGCTGGCGTTCGCGTAAATTGCCTCTCGCGGCTTTCGCAGCCTGCCTGTCCCATATTGGAAGCGACGCCAGAGCCACGCCATGATCAGTGGAATGAGGCAGGCTGCGACAGCTATGCTCAAAAGGCTATCGGCAACCGCTTTGGATGCCAGCGCCGCGAAAATGGAGAGTGTCAGGCATAATGCGGGAATTGTGAGAATGACGGGAACGGACCAAGTATAGACTGATGCTTGCCGCCCTATGTGATCTTCTACCGCTTGGATGACGCTATCCAGTTCATCGCGCGCCTGATCTTCATTTTCATTCAGGATGCGCAAGGCGATTCTCCGAAGTGAGCGGTCATCGTCATTGCGATCCATCATCTATCCCTCATCGGCGGACTGGTGCGTTGCCGCTATCGCGCAACTGGTCCAGATAGTCGCTCCACCATTGCGCCATTTCAATACGTTCGCCCCAATAGGCGGACTGGTTGTAAATGCGTCGCACGCTGCCCGCGACCATATGTGCGAGCGCCCGCTCGATGGCATCGGGGTTCCATTTGCCCGATTCGTTCAGGAGCGAGGACGCGGACGTGCGGAAGCCGTGCGCGGTCATCTGGTCCTTCGAATAACCCATGCGCCGCAATGCTGCGTTGATCGTGTTATCGCTGATCGGCCTCGCGCGCGTCCGTATTGACGGAAATGCGTAGCGTCCGGAGCCGGACAGGGAACGCATCTCCGAAAGGATCGCCAAGGCTTGCTTGGACAGAGGCACCGAATGGGGCTGACGCATTTTCATCTTCTCTTCGGGGATGATCCAGACTGCTTTGTCGAATTTGATCTCCGTCCATTCCAACTGTCGGATTTCACCGGGGCGCTGGAACACATGCGGCGTGAGTTTCAGGGCATACATGACGGCGGGATCGCCCTGATAATCCTCTATTGCCCGGAGTAATGCGCCGAATGTGGCGGGATCGGTGATCGCCGGGAAGTGCTTGACCTTCGCTGTGGTCAGCGCGCCTATAAGCAGTTGAGCAGGGTCGCGCTCGGCCCGTGCCGTTGCCACCGCATAGCGAAACACGCGGCTGGCGAAGGATCGTAAGAGATTGGCCGTCTCCAGTCGGCCCCGCCGTTCATGTTTCCGAAGTTCATGCAGCAGTTCCTGCGGCGTGATCTCCGTTATGGGACGCTTGCCGAAATCGGTGCCAAGCAGCTTCACGAACCAGCGCATCTTTTCTAGCGTCGGCTCCGCCAGCCCCTCCCGCGTTTTCTTCTCGATCAGTTCCTCGGCCACGCTGCTGAAGCTGTTGCTGGCGCGGATGCTTGCCTCGATCCGCGCTTGCCGTTTGGCACTGTTCGGATCAATCGCATGGGCAAGCTGTTTGCGGGCGGCATCACGCGCCGCGCGCGCCTCGGCCAGCGTGATCTCCGGGTAGGACCCCAGTGCCAGTTTGCGCTCCACGCCATTCATTCGGTATTTGAGGCGCCACAGCTTGCTGCCTCTTGGGTTGACCAGTAGGTAAAGCCCCTGAGAATCTGTCACCTTGTAAGGCTTCGCTTTTGGCTTGGAGTTTCGGATTGCCGTATCGGTCAGCGCCATTGGGGGCCTCGATGCTGTGGGGGCCTCGCGAGGCCCCCAAGGTAGGCCCCCATCGTCTGCGGTTACAGGCAAATAGAGGCGGTCGCTGCCAACCAGCGATTGCCTGTAAACTAGCGGAAATAAGGGGTTTTTTCAATTATCAGCGAGCGTCGGCTGACAGCAATATGGAGGCCCGAGCCGGAATCGAACCGGCGTGCAAGGATTTGCAGTCCTCTGCGTAACCACTCCGCCATCGGGCCTCGGCGTGGGTGGCCGCAAATGTGCGGCTTTGGCGGCAAAGTCAAGCGGGCTGTGGCGCAAAGAGCGCAAGAATCTTGGCGACCGTCGCGGAAAGCCGCTTGGCGCGGGCTGTCTGCTGATTTAGAGGTCCGATGATCTTCTTAGTGTATTGCATTACCAATACAGTTGTGCCAAGCGAGGAACTATCGTGACCGAGCAGAATTTTTCTTCGATGCGGAACGCCATGGTCGACAGCCAGTTGCGCACCAGCGACGTGGACGACCAGCGCGTTATCGCGGTGATGGCGAAGGTGCCGCGGGAGGACTATGTCCCCGCCGACCGCCGCGCCATGACCTATATCGACCGTCCGATCCCGCTCGACAATGGCCGCGCGCTCAACCCGCCGCTGGTGACGGGTCGCCTGCTCAAGGAAGCGCAGATCGTCGCCGGTGACAAGGTGCTCCTGATCGGCGCCGCGACCGGCTATGCCGCCGCGCTGCTTTCCGAACTGGGCGCGCAGATCACGGCTGTCGAGGAAGAGGGCGGCGCAGAGTTCGCCGTTGCCGGCGCGACCGTGGTTCGCGGCGCGCTCAATGCCGGCGCTTCGGCCGGTGCGCCCTATGACGTGCTTTTCATCGACGGCGCCGTGGAGGAAGTTCCCGCCGCGCTCGTTCAGCAGCTTGCCGATGGCGCGCGCGTCGTGACCGGCATCGTCGACCGGAGCGTTACGCGTCTGTGCAGCGGCCGTGTCGTCGGCGGCGCACTGGGGCTGAACCGCCTGATCGATATGGAAATGGTCGTGCTGCCCGGTTTCAGCGCGCCCAAGGCTTTTGAATTCTGACAATGATTGGCGGGGGGAGATGACAGGCAAGCGCATACAGAAACGGCATCGTGCCGCAGCCGCCCTGCTGTTGCTGACCTCTGCCATCTCAGCCCCCTCCCAGGCCGAAACGCTTCAGGGGGCGCTGGCCAAGGCCTATGCCTCCAACCCGACCCTGACCGGCGCGCGCGCCGGTCAGCGCGCGACGGACGAGAATGTCCCGATCCAGAAGGCGGCGGGGCGCCCCGGCGTCGATGTGCAGGGCAGCTTTTCCGAAAGCATCCTCAAGCCGACGATCAGCTTCACCTCGCCGCAGCGGACGGTGAATGCACAGGCGACGCTGAACGTCCCGGTCTATTCCGGCGGTTCCGTGCGCAATGGCGTGAAGGCGGCCAAGGTGCGCGTGGAGGCCGGCCAGGCGAATCTGCGCGGCACGGAAGCGAGCGTCTTTTCGCAGGTGGTCGCCGCCTACATGGACGTCATTCGCGACAATGCCGTCCTGTCGCTCAACCAGTCGAATGTGAAGGCGCTCGAGGTCAATCTTCAGGCGACCAATGATCGCTTCGAAGTGGGCGACGTCACGCGGACCGACGTGGCCCAGTCCGAATCGCGCCTGGCCCTGGCCCGGTCGGATCTCCAGACGGCGGAAGCCAATCTGGTCGCCAGCCGCGAAAATTATATCGCGCTGGTCGGCGCTGCGCCCGATGCGCTGGAGGCGCCGCCCGCGCTGCCCGGCCTGCCGGCCACACCGGTCATGGCGGTGCAGGTCGCGCTCAACGACAATCCCGACATATTGGCCGCGAAGAAAGAGCGGATTGCCGCCGGCTATGATGTGAAAGTGGCGCGTGCCGGTCGTCTGCCCACGATTTCGGGCTTCACCCAGGCGGGTTACACCAACTATCTGCATACGTTGGGCGGCACCGCGCAGGATGCGCAAGGCAATGCCGTGGAGGGGCCTCAAATCAACAAGCAGGCCGCCGCCGGCGTCCAGCTGACCCTCCCCCTCTATCAGGGTGGCCGTCCCGCTGCGCAGGTCCGCCAGAATCAGGCCCGCGAATCGCAGGCGATAGAGCGCGAGATCGAGGTGGAGCGTGGCGTCATTTCCCAGACACGTGCCGCCTATGCCAGCTGGCAGGCGTCGCTGGAGAGCATCGAATCGAATCAGAAGGCGGTCGATGCCGCCAATCTGTCGCTGGAGGGGGTCCGCGCCGAAAATTCGGTGGGCAGCCGCACCATCCTCGATATCCTCAATGCCGAGCAGGAAGCGCTGAACGCCAAGGTCCAGCTGGTGACGGCGCAGCGCAACGCCTATGTCGCGGGGTTCAGCGTGCTGGCCGCCATGGGCCACGCCGAAGCCGGCGATCTCGGTCTCGACAGCGGCACGCTCTACGATCCCATGGTCAATTATGAGCGAGTGAAGGGCAAGTGGCTCGACTGGAGCTTCGATGCGAAGCCAACGCCCGTCGCGACGCGCACCGTTGACACGCCCGCGCAAAACGCCAATGTCGACCCGGCTTCTTCACGGCAGCCTTAACCGCTTGTTAACCCGGTCGGGTAATTCTAAAGCCTGAAGGGTGCGGAATGGATTTTGGACGGGGACTATCCATGGGTGACATGACCAAGGAACCCTCGATGGAAGAGATACTCTCCTCCATCAAGCGGATCATCGCCGAAGAGGGGGAGGAGGCCGTGCAGGCCGCGCCCCGCCGCGCCCGTGCCGAGGCAGCCAAGCCCGTCGCGATCGAGCCGGCTGTCGAAGAAGTGTTGGAACTGACCGAAGAGGTCGCGGAGGAGGACTCGATGCCCGCTCCTAAGCTTGCCGCCAAGACGTCCACTGCCGCGACGGGTGACGAATCGATCATTTCGGTCGAAAGCGAAGTCGCCGCCCGCCATTCGCTATCTGCCTTGTCCTCGATGCTGATCGCGCCGCAGGACGGCCAGGACAACACGCTCGACGGTCTCGTCCGCTCGATGCTGAAGCCCATGCTCAAGGATTGGCTCGACTCTCGCCTGCCGGTGCTGGTCGAAGAAATGGTCGCCAAGGAAATCGCCCGCATCACCGGCCGTTAAGGCCAGTCTTGCGGACACTTCCGCACAGGCCTAGACCCCTCGCATCCTGACGACGCGCCGCGCATCGTTGCGCGCGTCGCCATCCGATCCGAGGGTGATTCCATGAAGACATATCTGCTTGCCGGGCTTGGGGTGATGGCCCTGGCGACGGCGCCTGCACTGGCGCGGCCCTTCACGCCGGCCGACATGGTGGCGCTGGACCGTATTTCCGCGCCCGCCGTATCACCGGACGGCAAATGGCTTGCATACCAGCTGCGCAGCACCGACCTTGCCGGTAACAAGGGGCGGATGGACCTTTATCTGCTCGACATCGGCAAGGCCGGGCAGGCGCCGAAGCTAATCGCATCCAGGCCCGACAAGAATGAAGCCTCCCCGGTCTTCTCACCCGACGGCTCTTCGCTCTATTTCCAGTCCAACGCCAGCGGCGACGACCAGCTGTGGCGCGTGGCGCTGGCAGGTGGCGAACCGGCGCAGATCAGCAAGGCGCCCGGCGGCATTTCCGGCTTCCTGCTCAGCCCCGATGGCGCGCAGGTCGCGCTCTGGGCCGATCGACCCGTGGGCGCGAAGACGATCGACGACGTAAAGCCCGACGCTCCCAAGGAAGCCGGCACCGGCCTCGTCTACGACCAGATGTTCGTGCGCCATTGGGACACATGGTACGACGGCCAGCGCTCGCAGATCTTCGTGATGCCGATAGCGGGCGGCCCCGCCGTCTCGGTAATGGGTGGCCTTGTCGGCGACAGTCCGTCCAAGCCCTTTGGCGGCGCGGAGGAAATCGCCTGGAGCAAGGATGGGAAGACGCTCTTCTTCGCCCTGCGCGAAGCGGGGCGGCCAAAGAACCCGATCGAACCGCTGTCGACCAATCTCGATATCTTCTCGGTCCCGGCCGACGGCAGCGCCGCGCCGACCAACCTGACCGACGCGAATGACGCGACCGACACCATGCCGGCCGTCTCGCCGGACGGGAAGTGGCTCGCCTATGCCGCAATGAAGCGGCCGGGTTATGAGGCTGACCGGCTCGTCCTCATGTTGCGCAACATCGCGACCGGGGAGACGAAGGCGCTGACCGAAGACTGGGACCGCTCGGTCGCCTCGATCGCGTGGGAAGCGAACGGCAAAGGACTGCTCGTCACCGCCAACGACGTGCTCGACAATCCGGTATTCCGCGTCGATGCGGCTTCCGGCAAGGTCGTGCGCCTGACGGAAAAGGGCCATGCCGGCAGCGTCGTGCCGCTGCCCACGGGCGGCTTCGTCTATGCGCTAGACAGCATCCAGTCGCCCGCCGATTTCTGGAAGATGCCTGCAAAAGGCAAGCCCACCCGCCTGACCAACGTCAATGCCGCCAAACTGGCCGGGGTCGATGACGTGTCGGTCGAGCGCTACAGTTTCAAGGGCGCCAATGGCGACACCGTCTGGGGCCAGATCGTGAAACCGCGCGGCGTTACCGGCAAGCTGCCGGTCGCCTTCCTCGTCCATGGCGGGCCGCAGGGCAGCTTCAACGACAGCTGGTCCTATCGCTGGAATCCCAAAGCTTTTGCCGCTCATGGCTATGCCGCCGTGATCGTCGATTTCCACGGAAGCACGGGATATGGTCAGGCCTTCACCGACGCCATCAACAAGGATTGGGGGGGCAAGCCGCTCGAAGATCTGAAGCTCGGCCTTGCTGCCGCCGCGGCGCAGGACGCGCAGGTCGACGCGGGCAATGCCTGTGCGCTGGGCGCGAGCTATGGCGGCTATATGATGAACTGGATCGAGGGGCAGTGGACCGACGGGTTCAAGTGCATCGTCCAGCATGACGGCGTCTTCGATGCTCGCGCCATGGCTTACGAAACCGAGGAGCTGTGGTTCGACGAATGGGAACATGGCGGTCCCTATTATGAAAAGCCGGAAGAGTTCGAGAAATGGAACCCAGTCAACCATGTCGCGCAATGGAAGACGCCGATGCTGGTCGTAACCGGCGAGAAGGATTTCCGCATCCCCTACACGCAGGGGCTGGCCGCCTTCACCGCGCTCCAGCGCCGCGATATCCCTTCCAAGCTGCTCGTCTTCCCGGACGAGAATCACTGGGTGCTGAAGCCGCGCAACTCGCTCCAATGGTATGGCGAGGCGTTGGGGTGGCTCGACAAGTGGACGGGGAAATGAGCCTTTAAGGGTGCGGCCCGGCCTGCTATATTGACCCTATGGCAAAGATGAAAGTCGATATCGTCGATGGTCCCATCGACTTGGGCAAGCCGGGCAAGCCAAAATACCGAACCGTCCACAAGGATGGTAAGGCCGTGAAGCTGCGTGTAATCGATGCCGACAGTCCCAATTTCGGAGCCGAATTTCTGGCTTCGTTCAAGGCGAGCGTGCGCAAGGCGCGTGAAGAAAACCGGGCGATCAAGGATAGGGATTGAGCGGTAAGGGGCATGCCAGGCCGCGCTTGTGGATCGTCGCCGGGCCGAATGGCTGCGGCAAGAGTTCCGCCTATGGCCGCAGCGACGTTGCAGAATTTGGCGGGTCGGTCTGGATCATCAATCCCGATCTCCTGACCGCCCGCCTGCGCGAAAGCGAAGCGCTGGATCAGGAAGCGGCCAATCTGGCAGCCGTTCAGCGCATCGAGGCATGGCTGGACGCTTCCATCGACGTGCATCAGACGATAGGCGTCGAGACCGTCCTTTCCAGCCCCAAATATCGCCGGCTGGTGGAAAAGGCACGGGGCAGGGGCTTCGAGATACTGCTGATCTACGTCTATTTGGATTCGGTCGAGCGCCAGCTGGAGCGCATCGCCTTTCGCGTCGCCAAGGGCGGCCATGATGTGCCGCCCGACAAGGTCGAGGCGCGTCGTGCCCGGTCCTTTGCGCAACTGCGTTGGTTCTTTGATCAGGCGGATCGGGCATGGGTGTTCGACAACAGCCTGTCGGAACCGCAACTGGTCGCGCGCAAGGGCGATGGTCGCATCACCATCCGCGCGGGATTGCCACAAGAGATCATGGTCAGCCTGATCTGAAGCCTCGCCTCTCTTGCGTGTCGCGTCCCAGCCGCTAAAGCGCGATCATGACCGAGCTGCCGAAAACCTTCGACCCCGCCGATATCGAATCCCGCTGGTACGCCCATTGGGAGGAGAAGGGTCTGTTCCGCCCCGAACGCCCCGACGCGACGCCCTTCACCATCGTGAACCCGCCGCCGAACGTGACGGGCAGCCTGCATATCGGCCATGCGCTCGACAATACGCTCCAGGACATCGTCATCCGCTACGAACGTCTGCGTGGCAAGGATGCGCTCTGGGTGGTCGGCACCGACCATGCCGGCATTGCGACCCAGATGGTCGTGGAGCGCCAGATGGAGGCGCGGCAGGACAAGCGCACCAACTATACGCGCGAGCAGTTCGTCGAGAAGGTATGGGAGTGGAAGGCCGAAAGCGGCGGCGCGATTACGCGCCAGCTGCGCCGTCTGGGCTGTTCGATGGACTGGGCGAACGAACGCTTCACCATGGACGAGGGCTTTTCGAAGGCGGTGATCAAGACCTTCGTCGAACTGCACAAGCGCGGCCTGCTCTATCGCGACAAGCGGCTGGTGAACTGGGACCCGCATTTCCGATCGGCGATCTCCGACCTTGAGGTCGAGACGGTCGAGACCAAGGGCGGTTTCTGGCGCTTCCGCTATCCGCTCGCAGACGGTGTGACTTTGGCCGACGGCAGCGACCATATCGTCGTCGCCACCACGCGCCCCGAAACCATGCTGGCCGACATGGCCGTCGCGGTCCATCCCGAAGACCCGCGTTATAAGGACGTCATCGGCAAGGACATTCTCCAGCCGATCACCGGCCGCCGCTTCAAGGTGGTCGCCGACGAACATGCCGACCCGGAACTGGGGTCGGGTGCGGTCAAGATCACGCCGGGCCATGACTTTAACGACTTCGACGTGGGCAAGCGCGCGGGCTTCAAGGCCGGCGAGATGCTCAACATGTTCGACGCCGACGCCAATGTCGTCCAGACCGCCGACGGCCTGATCCCCGATCGCTTCCTTGGCCTGCACCGCTTCAAGAAGGACGGCGTCGACGGCGCGCGCGAAGCCGTGGTCGCGGAGATGAAGGCGCTGGGCTTCCTCGTGCCGCACGTCACGAAGAACAAGGAAGGCGAGGAAGTCTCGGCCGATTTCGAGCCGCGCACCATCCAGACACCGTTCGGCGACCGCTCCAATGTGGTCATCGAACCCTGGCTGACCGACCAATGGTATGTCGATGCGGAGAAGCTGGCGGTTGCGCCGATGCAGGCCGTCCGCGACGGCGCGATCGAGATCGTGCCCAAGACGTGGGAAAAGACCTTCTTCAACTGGATGGAAAATATCCAGCCCTGGTGCGTCTCGCGCCAGCTCTGGTGGGGCCATCAGATCCCGGCCTGGTTCGACGAGGATGGCAACAGCTATGTCGCCGAAACTGAGGCCGAGGCGCAGGCTCTGGCGGGCAACAAGGTTCTGACCCGCGATCCCGACGTCCTCGACACCTGGTTCTCCTCGGCGCTCTGGCCCTTTGGCACGCTGGGCTGGCCGGAGCAGAGCGACAAGCTGTCGCGCCATTATCCCAACGACCTGCTGATCAGCGGCTTCGATATCCTCTTCTTCTGGGACGCCCGCATGGCGATGCAGGGGATGGAGTTCATGGGCGACGTCCCATGGCGCAAGCTTTACCTGCACGGCCTCGTCCGCGCGGCGGATGGGCAGAAAATGTCCAAGTCTAAGGGCAATGTGGTCGATCCGCTCGGCCTGATCGACAAGTTCGGCGCGGATGCGCTGCGCTTCTTCATGGCGGCGATGGAAAGCCAGGGCCGCGATGTGAAGATGGATGAGAAGCGGGTCGAGGGCTATCGCAACTTCGCGACCAAGCTCTGGAACGCGGCGCGCTTCCTCCAGTCGAACGGCGTCACCGCCTCAACCACGCATGAAGCGCCCCACGCCGCGCTACCGGTCAACCGCTGGATCATTGCGGAGACGGTCGCGACGGTGCAGGCGATCGATACGGCGATGACCGAACTGCGCTTCGACGCGGCCGCCAACGCCATCTATCACTTCGTCTGGGACCAGTTTTGCGACTGGTATATCGAACTGACCAAGGGCGCGATGGATGACGAGACGCGCGCCGTTGCGGGCTGGGCCTTCGACCAGATATTGGTCATGCTCCACCCCTTCATGCCCTTCATCACCGAAGAGCTGTGGCACCTGACCGGCGACCGCGCGAACGAACTGATCGTCGCGCGCTGGCCGCAGGCGCTCGCCGCCGTCGATACGGACGCACAGGCCGAAATCGACTGGCTGATCCGCCTCGTCAGCGCGATCCGCACCGCGCGCACCGAACTCAACGTCCCGCCGGGCGCGAAGCTGCCGATGGTCGTGCGCGATGCTGCGGAAGGCACGCAGCGCCGTCTCGACCGTCAGGGCGTGGCGCTGGCCCGCCTTGGCCGCGTTGAAAGCCTGACCTTCGGCGAGCCGCCTGCGGGCGGCGCGGCGCAGATCGTGGTGGATGAGGCGACCTTCATCCTGCCGCTGGAAGGCGTGATCGACATCGACGCGGAAAAGACCCGCCTCGCCAAGGCGCTGGCTGCGGCGGAGAAGGAACGCGATTCGCTCGGTGGCCGTCTGTCCAACCCCAGCTTCGTCGAAAAGGCCAAGCCCGAGGCCGTCGCCAAGGCGCGCGAGGATCATGGTGAAAAGACAGCGGAAGCGGAACGGTTGAAGGCGGCACTGGAACGGCTGGGGTAAGCATCCACACATGACCCGTTCGGGCTGAGCTTGTCGGAGCCTTGTTCTTCCTTAAAAGAAGAATAGCCCTTCGACAGGCTCAGGGCGAACGGAGGTGGATATGTCCGCTTCCTAGTCTAGCCTGAGTGGGAGAGGCGGAAATGGCAGCGAGCAAACCGGGCGCAAAAGACCTGACGCAGGGGCCGATCGCTTCGACCCTGCTGCTGTTCGCGATTCCCACGCTGGCGTCCAACATCCTCCAGTCCTTGAACGGCTCGATCAACGCCATCTGGGTCGGTCGTTTCCTTGGTGCGCAGGCGCTGGCGGCGACGGCGAACGCCAACATCATCATGTTCCTGATGTTCTCGGTCGTGTTCGGCTTCGGCATGGCCTCGACCGTGGTGATCGCGCAGGCGGTCGGCGCGCGCGATCTCGACGCCGCGCGCCGCGCCTTCGGCTCTGCGGTCGGCTTCTGCTCGATCCTGGGCCTTGGCGTCGCCATCGCCGGCTGGATCGGCGCGCCCGCACTGCTGCGCCTGCTGGCGACTCCGGTCGAGGCGTTCGACATGGCGCTCATTTATCTGCGCGTCATCTTCATCGCCATGCCCGCGACCCTGCTCAGCGTCATGATGATGATGGGCCTGCGCGGGGCAGGGGACGCGCGCACGCCACTCATCTTCATGATCGTTAGCGTTGCCATCGACCTGATCCTCAATCCCGTCCTGATCCTCGGCCTGGGTCCGATCCCGGCTTTCGGCATCGCGGGGTCGGCGGCGGCGACGGCGGCTGCGGGCTTCGTCAGCCTGATCGGCCTCGTCGCCTTCACCTATGCAAAGGATCTGCCGCTCCGCCTAAGAGGGCAGGAACTGGCCTATCTGCGACCCGCCGCGGACCAGATGCGCGTGCTGGTGGGGAAGGGGCTGCCCATGGGGCTCCAGATGATCGTCATGTCGGCATCCGGCCTCGTCATGATTGGCCTGGTCAATCGCGAGGGGCTGCTGGTGACGGCGGCCTATGGCGCCGCGCAACAGATCTGGACCTATCTCCAGATGCCGGCCATGGCGATGGGCGCGGCGGTCAGCGCCATGGCGGCGCAGAATGTCGGCGCGGGCCGCTGGGACCGGATCAGCCGCATCACCGGCTATGGCATGTCCTATCTGCTGGCGATCACCGGCGCGATGATCCTTATCATCTTGCTGTTCCACGCGTCTTTGCTGGCGCTGTTCCTGGGCGGCAACCAGGCCGCGATCGACGCCGCCTGGAACATGCAGTTGCTGGCGAGCTGGAGTTTTCTGCTGTTCGGCTGCACCATGATCCTGTTCGGCGTAATGCGCGCCAATGGCGTCGTGGTGGCGCCGCTGGTCATCCTGACCTTCACCCTGTTCGGGGTGCGACTGGGCTTCTACGAACTGGCCTATCCGTCACTCGGCGCCAACGCCCTGTGGCTCAGCTTCCCTGCCGGATCGCTGGCATCCTTCCTGCTGGCAGCCGCCGTCTATGCGCAGGGGGGATGGCGCAAGGCCAAGCTGATGGTCCCCGTCCATGAAGAGGAATGCCGCGAGGCGATAAATTGCGAATCGGAACCCGCCGGCCGGATCGCCCCAGCGGGCTGAAACTATCACCGCCCCTGATTGCGCCAGCGCGTGATGGTGCGGTCGAGTATGTCGGCTTCGCTGCCGGATTGACGCCATAGCTCGGTGAAGCTGGGATCGTTGGACGCGGGCCGGCGATGGGCCTCCAGATTGTCGAGCGCGACACGGATCGGCACGGCGACGCCCTCGCCGCAGATGATCGCCTCCCGATTGCGCAGCGCCGGGATCGAATCGAGGAAACCGCGCGCGCCTTCGGGCATCGCAGCCTTAACGAAGGCCTGGTCGCGATCATTGTTGAGGCGCATGGAAATGATCGTGCCGCACTGCGACAATACGCCTTCGGCAAGGTCCGACGGACGCTGGGTGATGAGGCCCAGCGACACGCCATATTTGCGACCTTCCTTGGCGATGCGTTCCAATATCTTGCGCACCGCCTGACCCGATCCGGTCGTCGAACTCGGGATGTAGCGATGCGCTTCCTCGCAGACGAGCAGGATCGGCCGCTGCGGCTCGTCGCGCGCCCAGATGGCATAGTCGAACACCAGCCGCGACAGGACCGACACCACGACGGAGGTGATGTCGGACGGCATGGCCGACACATCGATGATGGAGATCGGCTTGCCGTCCGACGGCAGGCGAAAGATCTTCGCGAGGAAAGGCTGCATCGTGTCCGCGACCAGCATGCCGGAGAACATGAAGCTGTAGCGCGGATCGGCCTTGATCTCGTCGATCTTGGTCTTTAGCCGCATATAGGGCAGGGTGCCCGTCCCCTTGTCGAGCTTCCCCATCTCGTTCTGGAGAATGTTGGTGAGGTCGGACAGGAGATAGGGAATGGGCGAATCCACCGTCAGCCGCCCAATGCTTTCCGCCAGCCGGTTCTTCGACCGCGCGGCAAGCAGGCATTTGGCGAGAATGTCGCTATCGACCGTCCGATCGGAGCCGGACGAGGTGACGAACACCTCGCAATGCTCCTCGAAATTCATCAGCCAGTAGGGCAGCGCCAGATTGTTGACGTCATAGACCGCGCCATTGCTGGCGAAGGCAGCGCCATATTCGCCATGCGGATCGATCATGACGATATGCCCCTGCGGCGACAGGTCGCAGATACGGTGCAGGATCAGCGCGGCGCTGGTCGACTTGCCGGTGCCGGTGGACCCCAGCAGCGCAAAATGTTTGCCCAGCATGGAATCGACATAAAGCGCGGCGCGCGTGTCGCTGGTCGGATAGACGGTGCCGATCTCGACATTGGCGCGGTCGTCCGCCGCGTAGATCTGCTGCATGTCCTGGCTCGACACCGGAAAGATGTCGGTGCCGGGCGTCGGATAGCGCGTCACGCCGCGACGGAAATGGTGGATGCGGCCGGTCTGCGTCTCTTCATCGCCTTCGCCCAGAAAATCGATGTCGGCGACGATGCCCTTACTCGCCTGATCCAGCGTCATCGCGCGGACGCTGGCGACCAGCCAGCTATCGCCGACGCGCATCTTCACCTGGCTGCCGACCTGACCGGCCATGGCGATGCACGGATCGCTGTCCTGCCCCAGCACGCCCAGTCGCTGGGCATCGATCAGTATCTTTGAGCTGGAGCCGGCGATCTGAAACACCATCCCCATGGACTGGTCCAGCGAAGCAGTGGAGGCTGCGGTGAATTGGTGAGCGCTCGGCATTTGGGTCATGAGCCTGTGATCGTCCCCTGCGACCGGAACTGCGTCCGGTGAATGGACCATAACTAGCGATGAGAGGTAAAAATTGGCTTATGCCTATATGGTGGGACCGTTTCGCGCTCCCTATCATGGTTCAACGACGTGGTTTTTACCCGCAGCTCCACCACGGACCATCCCGTCAACCGGAACATGAAGCCAGGTACAGCATTACACTAGCGTCACAATCAGGATATGTTCTTGCCCCAAACGATACCGGTCGATGGAGCGCGCCGCTCCGACGCGATTTCAATAGCCCGCGTCATCTGCATCCTGGGGGTGGTCTATGTTCATGCCTGGACCGGGCAGAATGGCGAGGCGCTGGCAGCCCTGCGCGGCAGCGGGCAGGATAATCTGCGCTGGACCCTGATGGAGATTTTCGGCCGCAGCGCCGTGCCGCTGCTCGGCTTGATTTCGGGCTGGCTGGTGGCTGCATCGGGGCGTACCCGCAACCTGCCCAGTCATGTCGAACGTAAGACGCGGACCATCCTGCTACCAATGATTCTCTGGAATCTGCTGGCGATCCTGTTCGTGTCGGGCGCCGCCTGGCTGTTCGGCCTGTCCGCGCCCCAGCCGCAATCGCTCTGGTGGATCATTGACGAAGTACTCATCCTCACCCGCAATCCCGACATTGATGTGCAGATGCCGTTCCTGCGCGACCTGTTCCTCTGCATGCTTGCCGCGCCGCTTTTCGTGCGGTTGCCGGGCTGGATGCTCGCCCTGATCGGTCTGGCGGCCGGCGCCGCCCATATCGCAGGGATGGGGCCGCCCGTGCTGATGCGCGCGTCGATCCTCTTCTTCTTCATCCTTGGCATCCTCGCGCGCCGGAACGCATGGGAGGAAACGGTCGCGCGCCTGCCTTTCCTGCTCGCTCTGTTGCCCTTCGCCCTGCTGATGGGCGCGCAGCTCTATCGATCGATCACGGTGGGCGATGGAGGATGGCAGGTGACGCAGCGTGGTCTGGACCTGGCTGTCCGCATCGCTGCCGCCATCGCCTTCTGGCGCATCGCCTGGGCGCTGGCGGGCAGCGTCGCGCGCGGGCTGCTGCTGCGGATCGAGCCTTTCGCCTTTTTCCTCTTCTGCGCCCATCTCATCCTCATATGGCTGGGCGGACCGGTGCTGGGCGCGGTGTTCGGTCCGATGGGATCGCCCTTCTACCCCGTCTACCTCATCCTTCAGCCGCTGATCGTGCTGGCGGTGGTCGTCATGATCGGCCTTGCCTTGCAGCGGGTCGCGCCGGGGTTGGCGACGTTCCTCAGCGGCGGGCGGCTCAGGGCGCGCTGAAGGCGGGTTCCCGCGCATTCACCGCCTGCGCCGCCGCCATGGCGATGGCGAAGCTGCGCTTGCGCGCAGCCGGGTCGAAAATCTGCCCGGTCAGGATCAGCTCGTCCGCCTGGGTGCGACGCAGGAAGGCGGCGATGTCGCGCTCGACATCCGCCTGAGTGCCGATGCTCGACACGCTCAGCACATCGGCCAGCATCGCCTGCGCCTGCATCGGCAGACTGTCGAAATAGCCTTCGACCGGCGGCTGGAGCTTGCCGGGCTGGCCGGTGCGCAGGCGGACGAAGGCTTGCTGCATCGAACTGGCGAGCAACTGCGCCTCGTCCGCATCATCTGCCGCGAAGACATTATAGCCGGCCATCACATAGGGATATTTGAGCTGCGCCGACGGGCGGAAATCGCGCCGATAGATGGCGATGGCCTCATCCAGCGCGGCGGGCGCAAAATGCGAGGCGAAGGCATAGGGCAGGCCGAGCGCGGCGGCCAACTGCGCGCCATAAAGGCTCGACCCCAATATCCAGATCGGCACGTCCGCTCCCGCGCCTGGCGTCGCTTCGATCCCCAGCCGCTCATCACCGGCGAAAAAGGCCTGCAACTCCATCACGTCGCGCGGGAACTGGTCGGGGCCGCCGGACAGGTTGCGGCGGATCGCCTGCGCGACCCGCTGATCGGAACCCGGAGCACGGCCAAGCCCCAGGTCGATACGGCCGGGGAAAAGCGCGTCCAGCGTGCCGAACTGCTCGGCGATCAGCAGCGGCGCATGATTGGGCAGCATGATCCCGCCCGCGCCGATCCGGATGGTGGATGTTGCATGACCGATATGTGCCAGTACGACGGCCGTCGCGGCCGACGCGATCCCCGCCATGCCATGATGTTCGGCCACCCAGAGGCGGTGATAGCCCAGCGCTTCGGCATGGGCGGCAAGATCGGCGGCATTGGCCAGGGCGGTCGCGGCGCTATCGCCTTCGCGAACGGGGACCAGATCGAGCAGGGAGAAGCGTGTCATGCCCGCCATATGGGGGCATGGTCAGTTTCATTTCAATACGAAAGATTATCCGGCGCGACCGAAGGTGGCCACCGGCATGTCGGCCCGGCGGCCGAAGGTCGTCGGACGGCGTGCAGCCAGCGGGTTCGCATCGCGATCCAGCAGCGCCATCGTTTCGGTAAAGCAGGGGCGCAGGGCGACCACGGTTTCGATCAGTTCTTCCGGCCCTTCGCGCATTTCCACGCAGCGTCGTGCAGCCATCTCGATCTCTTCGGCCATGCCGCGCAGGCGATGTGCGCCGAACTGCGCCGATTCGCCCTTCAGCGTGTGCGCCGGCGTCACCAGCGCGGCGGCGTTGCGGGCGCGAAAGGCCTCTTCGATCGCATGGATCGACTTGACTCCATCTTCGCGGAAATAGCCCAGGATGCGCAGGAAGGCCGTGCCCAGTTCGCTGCGCGTGCGCGAAAACTCGGTCCAGTCCACCAGCTCTGTCTGTAGATGAAGCACCCGCCACTCCCTATTGTGCCGGGCCAAAATAGACTGTGCGTGTAAACGGCGGGTTAAAGTGTGTGACCATTTCCCCTGCGTAGGGAGAAACGCTGGTCGCCGAGCCGGGCGAAATCCCATTGATTTTGTTGGGCCAGCGCCGCCAGTTCGGCGGGCGCGATCGGATCGTCCGCTTCGATGATGATGGCATCTGCCTCGCGCATCGCCCGCGCCGCGCGCAGGACCGGCCAGGGACATTTCATGCCCCTGGCGTTTACTGCAACCGGATCGGACGCCATCGCTCTACTTCGTCGCGAACGGATTCTTCTGGCTCCGCAGCGTCAGCCGCACCGGCACCGCGCCGAAGCCCAGTTCTTTGCGGATGCCGTTCACCAGATAGCGGCGATAGCTTTCGGGCAGTTCGTCCAGTCGCGTCCCAAACAGCACGAACGTCGGCGGACGAGTCTTGTTCTGGGTGATGTAGCGCAGCTTGATCCGCTTGCCACCCGGCGCCGGTGGCGGATTGGCCTCCAGCGCGGTTTCGAACCAGCGGTTCAGGATGCCGGTGGACACGCGTTGCGACCAGGCCGTGCGCGTTTCGAAGGCGACATGGATCAGGTCGTCCAGACCTTTGCCCGTTGCGGCCGACACGGTCATGATCGGCACGCCGCGCACCTGCGCAAGGCCGTCCGACAGGGCCTGCTTGATGCCTTGATAGAGGGCCGACCCATTTTCCACCGTGTCCCACTTGTTGAGGGCGATGACGAGCGCACGGCCTTCCTCCAGCACCCTGTCGGCGATGCGCAGATCCTGCGCTTCCAGCCCGCGCGTCGAATCGAGCAGCAGCACGACGACCTCGGCGAAGTTCACGGCGTTCAGGCCGTCCGACACTGCCAGCTTTTCCAGCTTGTCCTGCACCTTGGCGCGCTTGCGCATGCCCGCCGTGTCGATCAGGCGGACGGGGCGCTCCAGCCCCTCGCGGTTGGTCCAGCTCCACTCGACGGCGATGCTGTCGCGGGTGATCCCGGCTTCAGGGCCGGTCAGGAGGCGGTTTTCACCCAGCAGCCGATTGATGAGCGTGGACTTGCCCGCATTGGGTCGGCCGACGATGGCGAGCTTGAGCGGCGCGCTCTCGTCATCCTCGTAAAATTCCTTCTCGTGCGCCTCACCGTCCTCACGCTCCAGATGGGGGAGAAGCGCCTGGAACAGATCGGCCAGCCCCTGGCCATGTTCCGCGGAAAAGGGGATGGGTTCGCCCAGGCCCAGACTGAAGGACTCCATGACGCCGTCGTCGGCGGCCTTGCCTTCCGCCTTGTTGGCGACCAGCACAACCGGCGCATCGTTGGCGCGCAGCCAGCGGGCGATTTCTTCGTCCAGCGGCGTGATGCCCGCGCGCGCGTCGATCATGAACAGCGCGACGTCGCAATTTTCCACCGCCGCTTCGGTCTGCATCCGCATCCGGCCGGGCAGGGACTGCGCGTCCTCATCCTCGTAACCGGCGGTGTCGACGATCGTGAAGTCGAGGCCCAGCAGGTGCGCCTCGCCCTCGCGCCGGTCTCGGGTGACGCCGGGCTGGTCGTCGACCAGCGCCAGCTTCTTGCCGACCAGACGATTGAACAGGGTGGACTTGCCCACATTGGGACGTCCGACGATGGCTACCGTGGGCAGCATGCCCGCTTCCTTCCGAGTTAAATAATGCGCTTGTCACAAACGCCGCGCTCCTGCGAAAGCGGGAGCCCAGGGTTCAAGGCCACTTGCCCGACCCTAGGCTCCTGCTTTCGCAGGAGCACAAGCTTTTTCTGGAATCGGCTTTTAGCGGAAAGCCGTCAATTTTCCATCATCGGCCAACACATAGAGCATGTTGTTGGCCACGATCGGCGACAGCGACATCGACTTGTTCATGTCGATGGTCGACTGGACATTGCCATTCGCGGGATCGACATAGACCATTTCGCCGCGCGTCGACACGACGATCAAGCGGCCGCCGGCCAGGATCGGCCCGGTCCAGCGGATCGCCTTGTCCTTCTTCTTTTCCTTCTGCCAGCGGCGCAGCTGGCTGACCCAGCGGATCTTGCCGGTGGCGCGCGCGACGCAGAGCAGGCGGGCGTCGCTGGTCACGGCGAACACCCATTCGCCCACGACGGCCGGGGTCGAAATGCCCGCGATGTTGATTTCCCAGAGGCGCTGGCCGCTGGTCAGTTCATAGCTTGCCATGCGGCCGCCCTGACCGATTGCGAAGACGCGGCCGCGATCGATAACCGGATCGGCATCGATGTCGGTCAAGGTCGCCACGGCGGTCGAAATGCTGGTGCGCGACAGCGCGTCGCCCCAAAGGCTGCGGCCATTTTCATAGCGATAGGCGGTGATTTCGCCCGAGCTATAGCCCGCGATGACCGTACCCTGCGCCGCGGCAGGGGCGGCAACGCCGAAAATGCCCGTGACCTGCAACGTGCCGCTGTCGGTCCACTGGGTTTCGCCGTCGCTCTGGTTGAGGGCGAAAATCTGGTTATCCTGGCCCATCACATAGACATGGCCGTTTTCCAGCGTCGGGGCGCCGCGCAACGGGCCGCCCGGATGCTTCTTCCAGATGATCGCGCCGTCGGAAACATTAAGCGCGAACACATCGCCAAGGCCTGTGCTGGCGAACACCCGGTCGCCCAGCACGCTGACGCCGCCGCCGAACAGCGCGCGGCCATTGCCCTTGCCTTCGGAGGGGAGGTTGGTCTGCCACAGCTTCGATCCGCTCGCGGTGTCGTAGGCGATGACATGCGCGCCGGCGTCGGTGACGAACAGTTTGCCGCCCGCGACCACCGGCGACGCCGCGAGACGCGCCTGTGGCGAGCTGCCCTCGATCTTGGTGGTCCACACCTGGGTCGGCGAACCGCCCAGCGACACATGGCCCATCGCCTTGGACGGGTCGCCGCCCGGCTGCGCCCATGCGTCATTGACATAGGGGGCGGGCAGGCTGACCGGCACGTCGGCCAGCGACGGTTCGACCTCCACGCCCTGCTCATTGGTCAGGATCGATACGCGATTGCCGACGACCGGCGTCTTGGGGCCGCCCTTCTTGCCGCCGACGATGCCGCAGCCGGCGAGCAGCGCGATCATCGCCACCATGGTCATGCTACGCCCGATCGGCGCCAGGCTCTTCATGCTTACCATGTACTCGCTTATCCTTCGCTCGGCTCAGCCGGTATCTCGACCGCATCGATACCCATGACGCCTGCCATCTGACGGGCGCGTGAACGGATCGACTGGGGCACATTGGCATCCTTGGCCAGCGCGGCGAACATCGGGCCGGCCAGATCGGTCTTGCCCATCTTCATATAGGCGATGGCGACCATTTCGCCGGCGCTGCCGAACCAGGGCGCGCCCTCGACCGCGAGCGGCTTGAGGCGGTCCACCACCTGCTGGGGCTTGAGGCTGTCATACTCCAGCGAGGTCTGGCGGATCAGCGCCAGGTCGCGATAGGGCTGATCGAGGCCGCTGTCCGCCGCCATGGCGCTATAGACGGCGATCGCGCCCTTGGCATCGCCCTTGCGCGCGGCAGCGCCCGCCTTGGTCAGCAGCGCCGAAGCGCGGTAGCCCGGCTGGCTGGCCTTGGTCAGCGCGTCGAGCTGCTTGGCGTCGGGCGTGCCGCCGCCGACCGCGGTCTGTAGCACGCTGTCCATCTGCTCGGACACAGCCTCGGACTGGGTTTTGCTGTAATGCTGCCAATAGAGCCAGCCACCGAACGCGGCGAGGCCGAGCACCACTACGACCAGCAGGGCGCGGCCATACCGTTCCCAGAAGGTCAGAAGCTGGTCCTGACGAACCGCTTCGTCCACTTCGCGCATGAAGGCTTCGCTGTTTTGCGGCGTAAGTGCCACGGGAATCTCCGAGAAATGGGTCAGACAATCTGCCGGAAGGCGCGATCAATAGCGGCGCTTATGCCACAGGCAAATCACTTTTTGGGTCGATAGACCTGTTCTTCGGTCGGAAAGGCCCGACTGCGCACGTCGGCGGCATAACGTTCGGCGGCATTGCCGATCGTTTCCGCCAGATTGGCGTAGCGTTTCACGAAGCGGGCCGTGCGCTCGAACATGCCCAGCATATCCTCCGCCACCAGCACCTGCCCGTCGCAGCGGGCCGATGCGCCGATGCCGATCACCGGCACGTCGACGCTGGCCGTGATGGTGTCGGCCAGTTCCTCCATCACGCCCTCGACCACCATCGAGAAGGCGCCGGCGGCCGCCACGGCGCGGGCGTCGCCCAGTATCTTGGCATGTTCCTCCTGGCTCTTGCCGCGCGCGCCATAGCCGCCCAACGCGTTGACCGCCTGCGGGGTGAGGCCGATATGCGCCATCACCGGAATGCCGCGCTGGCCGAGGAAGCGGATCGTCTCCGCCATCGCCTCGCCGCCTTCCAGCTTCACGCCCGCCGCGCCCGTTTCCGCCATGATCCGGCTGGCGCTGGCGAAGGCCTGTTGCGGCGATCCCTCATAGCTGCCGAAGGGCATGTCGACGATCACCAGGCTATGATAGCTGCCCCGCACCACGGCTGCGCCATGGGCGATCATCATGTCGAGCGTGACGGGCAGGGTGGAGGGCAGGCCATAGATCACCTGGCCCAGCGAATCGCCGACCAGCAGCATGTCGCAATGCGGATCGAGCAGTTGCGCCTGTCGCGCCGTATAGGCGGTCAGCATCACCAGCGGTTCCGCCGTCTGTCCTTCGAACTTGCGCCGCTGGATGGCGGGCACGGTCAGGCGCTTCATCGGCGCAGGCGTGGGGTTGGCGCGGCTGGTGGCGGTGTCGATCGTGAAGGTCGTGGACATGGTGGCGCTCTACCCCAGCGGCGGGCGGGGCGCAAATGCCGGAAGGCCGGGAGCGGCCCGTTGTGGGACCGATCCCCAACTGTTGCGGACGTGGGCGCGGCACGCCGCGTGCGGTTCTTGTAGTTGTGGGGCACGGAACACCGCGCCCCGTCTTTGAGGTTGTGGGCGCGGCAGGCCGCGCCCACGGGGGTGAGCCGTCAGAAGGAGAATTTGATCGTGCCGCCCCAGGTCTGCGGATCGCCGACCTGACCGGCAATCAGGCCGGTGTTGCCCGGCGCAACCTGGAGATTTTCGATATAGTTGACGTTGAAGGCGTTGCGGACCCAGCCGAAGATGTCGAACCCTTCGCCGCGGAAGCCGGCGCGGACGTTGGTCAGCGCATAGCCCTTCACTTCCGTGTAGATCGACGGCGAGGCGTTCGAATTCCAGTGCGAGCGATAATTGCCGTCGACGCCGAGATAGATCTGGCCTTCCTTCGCCAGCAGCGTGACCGGGATGTTATATTCTGCGCCGTAGGAGAAGGCCCATTTCGACACGCCGGGCAGACGGTCGCCCGAAATGTCGCACTGGCGCGGGCTGAGCGTACCGGGGACGCCCGCATTGGAGTAATCCGGCGTGGCGCCGGACGGCTGCAACGTGCCGCCCGACAGTTCGGGCGGGCAGGGGGCGTTGGTGAACTTCTTGTACTTCGCATCGGTATAGGCGCCGTTGGCGTAGGCGGTGAAGCGGTCGCTGGCGACGACCTTGAAGTCCGCTTCGATGCCCTGCGACCGGACCTTTTCCGCATTGGCAAGATAGCCGCGCACGGTGCCGAACTGGCCGCCATTCACCGTCGCCTGGAAATTCTTGATGTCAGTGCGGAAGGCGGTCAGGTTGAAGGTCGCCCGACGATCCCAGAACTGGGTCTTCAGGCCGATTTCGTAATGATTGACCGATTCCGGCTTCACCGTGCCGGCATCATAATTGACCGTATTGTCGGCATTGAGCGGCAGGCCGTTCTGGTTGATGCCCAGCGTCTTGAAGCTCTTCGCATAGGTCGCATAGGCCAGGACGTCCTGCGCGACCTTGTAGTTGACGTTGAAGTCGTAGGTGAAGTTCCAGGCGCTGTCCGACGGCGAACTGATCTGCGGCTGATAGACGCCGCACTGCGCGGCCAGATCCGATCCGGCGGTCGGGGTCGGCGTGCAGGAAATGACCTGGCCCTGACCGTTGGTGACGATGCGCTGATAGAAGCCCGACTTCTTGTCGTAATTCAGGCGCGCCCCCGGCTGGATGGTCAGCGCGTCCGTCACCTTCCAGCTGACCTGGCCGAACAGCGCAGCGCTGTCGGCTTTCAGCCATTGCGTATTGCTGGCGGTCAGCCCCTGCAGGATAGCGGGGTTGGTCGCCTGCGTGCCGGTCAGGCTCCAGCGGCTTGCGTCCGCGCCCTGCTGCTCGGTCCCCTGGGTGTCGATCCGCTGCTTGAAACCGAACAGGCCGACGACGAAGTCGATCTTCTGGCTTTCGTAATTGTAGCGGAATTCCTGGCTATACTGGTCCTGCTGCGACGGGTTCTGCGACTTGGAGACGATCGACAGACCGGTGAAGTCGCGGTCATTCTCCGGCTTCCAGTCCCAGAAGCGCCAGGCCGTGACCGATGTCAGGGTGCCGGGGCCGACGTTCCAGACCGCCTTGGCCGACGCGCCGCCGATCTTGTTGCCCGCGTTCAGGTTGCTGTCGAGATCGGTCAGGCGATCATAGGGGTTACGGCTTGGCACGGCATAGTTGCGGCCGGGATTAGCGGCGTTGATCGCGGCGACCAGCGCGTCATATTGACGGGTAAGCGCGCGCTGAGTCTTGCCCACGCGCACGAAGGTGGTGCCGCAGCACTCCGGATCCTGCTTGCTGTAATCGCCCGAGAGGGTGAGGCTGAAATCGTCGCTCGGCTTGAACAGCAACTGGCCGCGAATGCCCAGATTGTCCTGCTCGTTGATCCAGCGCTGGCTGGTCACATTGTAGAGCGTGCCCCGGCGGCTGGTCGCGGCGACCGCGATGCGGGCGGCGATCGTGTCGGTCAGCGGGCCGGAGACGGCGGCCTTCGCCTGCTTGTAGTTGAGATTGCCGACGGTCAGTTCGGCGCGGCCCTCGAAATCGAAGGTCGGCTGGTTGGTCGTGATGTTGATCGCGCCGGCCGTGGTGTTCTTGCCGTAGAGCGTGCCCTGCGGACCGCGCAGCACTTCGACCTGGTTGACGTCGAGGAAGTCGAACGTCGCCGCAGCGACACGCGAATTATAGACGTCGTCGACATAGATGCCGACGCCCTGTTCGAAACCGTCGCTGGTCAGGCCGAACGGCACGCCAAGGCCGCGGATATTGACCGATGTGTTGCGGGGGTTGGTGGTGTAGACCTGAAGCGTGGGCGCCAGTTGCTGGAGCTTCACGATGTTGAAATTGCCGGTGGCCTCGATGCTGTCGCCCTTGACGACCGAGATGGCCAGCGGCACTTCCTGCGCGGTTTCCTGGCGACGGCGCGCCGTGACCAGGATCACCTCGCCACGGATATTGCTTTGATCGACTCCGTCCGTAGCGGGCTCAGGCACGCTGTCCTGCGCATGAACGCTTGGCACGGCAATGGACGCGCCCGCCACGCTGGCGAGCAACAAGAAACGCGCAATCATGATATTCCCCTCTGATCCGGCTGTCCGGTGGTTGATAATCGCGGCTTCTTCGGTGATCCGATGAAGACCGCAGGTTGGGAATGATGACCCTGTGTCGCGGCTCACCCCCAGGCCGCATGGGCCGCGTTGCGCGCAGCCCATTATTCTATTGCCCCCTTGCCCCCGTCAGGAGGTGAGGCGCGTCTTTTCCGTCACGTCGATCTGCACCACGCGCGCGTCATGCACGGTCAGCGTGATCGATCCGAAACGCAGATCCTGCAGCACGTCGCGCACCTTCTCGATGCTGGCGATGATGTCCACGCGCTGCGCTTCGCTGCGTCCGTTGCGAAAATCTATCGGTCTTTGATCAGTCATGAGCACCTCTTGCTGCCCTATTATCTCAACTTTTAAAGTAGACAAAAAATGAAAAATAAGGGGCGGCCAAGTTTGTCTTGTTCCGCCCCGGTTGGTCAGCCCGATGCCTGCATGTCAGTCACTAAAGGGCGATGCGTCGCCCGGCCGATCGCCGACGGCCCGGACTCGCTTTTCCGTGTGCCGGCGTCGCTGCCCTCGATCAGCCGTTCGAGCAGTTCCTGCCCGAACTGCCAGTCGCCCAGTTGGGATTCGGCGTTGATGTGGCCGCAATGACCCGCGTCGATGAACTGGCTACCCCAATATTTGCCCATGCTGTGCGCGCGTTCGAAGAAGATATAGGGATCGTCCCGGCTTGCCACGAGGATGGACGGAAAGGGCAGTTGCGACCGCGGCACCGGTCCGAAATTGCCGATCGTGTCGGGGGTTTCCACCCGGTCGCAATCGGGTGGCGCCACCAGCAGCGCGCCGATCACCGGCCAGCCATAGGCCTGGCTCTGCAAGGCGCCCCACCAGGCGACGGTGATACAGCCCAGGCTGTGGGCGGCGAGGATGACCGGACCGTCGATCTCGCGGATCGCGGCATCGAGTCGCGTGACCCAGGCGTTGCGATTGGGACTGGACCAACGGCCCAGTTCCACCCGCTGGCAATCGCCGCGGCTTTGTTCCCACCGGCTCTGCCAATGGCCCGGACCGCTATTGTTGAGGCCAGGAACCGTCAGAACGACGGGTTGTCTCGTCCTGCTCGTGCTTCCGAATCGGTCCATGGTGGATTCTCCTTATCCTCTCTTTCAAGGATATGACTAACTCTATTTCTAGAGTAGACAATTGGCAAGCGACAAAATGTGTCGGAAATTAGGCAGCCGGTGGGCTTCGCTGGGCCGGATAGGACGAGGGGCGCCCGGCTCATGCCGGACGCCCCTCGTCCTATCGTCCACCAGGCTCACCAGGGGTAGATAAGCCCGTAATATTGATAGACATTCCGGCCATAGCCATCGTCATAGTCGGGCCGTTCGTCGGCCAAGTAGCGCGGCGCATTGTCCAGCAGCTGCTTGTCCAGATCGACGACATAGCCGCCCTTGTCGACGGCATAGCTCAGCATCGACCAGGGGAGGGGATAATGGTCGTTTCCCATCCCCAGAAAGCCGCCGAAGGACAGCACCGCATAGCGGACCTGCCCACTGCGCTTTTCCACCATGAAGTTGGATATCTTGCCGAGCCGTTCGCCCTGCCGATTATAGACGGCGGTGCCCTCGACCCGGTCGGATGCGATCAGGTCGCCACGATTTTCCATCGTCGGGTCAGTCATTGTCACTCTCCTGCATGAATTGCTCTATTCTATCGCAACCATGAGGGACCGCTGGGGTTCCTCCGGCTCATCACAAGGAGCATCGGCATGAAGATCAATCGCAGCGGTTCGGCAGTCTGGACTGGCGGCCTCAAGGACGGAAAGGGCGCCATCTCGACCCAGAGCGGCGCGCTCAGCGCCTATCCCTATGGCTTTGCGACCCGCTTCGAGGGGCAGCCGGGCAGCAACCCCGAAGAACTCATCGCCGCGGCCCATGCCTCCTGCTTCACCATGGCGCTCTCGCTGATCCTGGGCGAGGCCGGGCTGACGGCGGAAAAGATGGAGACGAACGCGGTCGTCACGCTGGAACAGCAGGATGGCGGCTTTGCCGTGACGGCCAGCAAGCTGACGCTCAAGGCGACGATCCCTGGCGCGGACGACGCGACCTTTCAGGAACTGGCCGGCAAGGCGAAGGCGAACTGCCCCATCTCCAAGCTGCTGAAGGCGGAAATCAGTCTTGAGGCGGAACTGCTGTAGTGATTTCGAGTGAAATGGAACATTTCACGGCTTGGAAATCACGGAAAACAAAAGGAATAAGTGCCTGCTCCGACTCAATTTGATGGAACAGGCTCTGGTCTGACGATCGGGCGCCTGGCGCGGACATGTTCGCGCCAGGCGATATAGAGGCCGCTGGCGATGATCAGGGTCGCACCGATCCAGGTCGTCGCCATCGGCCAATCCTCGCCGATCGCCACGCCCAGCAAGGTGGTCCAGATGATCGCGCTATAATCCATCGGCAACACCACCGACACCGGCCCCCAGCGCAGCGCGGCGGTCAGGCATAGCTGCGCGATGCCGCCGAACAGGCCGATCGTCAGCAACAGACCCCAGGTCGTCGCATCATGCGCCTGTGCGAAAAAGGGCATGGCGATTCCCAGCGGGACCATCGACAGGGCGGTGAACCAGAAAACGACAACGCCCGCTGCTTCGGTCCGCCCCAGTTCCCGCAATAGCAGGCTGACGCTGGCGGTGACGAGCGCGGCGGCGATCGCCACCGCTACGCCCTGCACCGGGAAATGACCGCCATCGGGACGGATCATCACCAGCACGCCGACAAAGCCGATCAGCACCGCGCTCCAGCGATGCACGCCCGTCACTTCGCGCAGAATCAGTGCCGACAGGATCGTGCCGAATATCGGCATGGTGAAGCCGATCGTCGCGGCTTCGGCTGGCGGCAGCAGGATATAGGACAGGAAATTGAGCAGCATTCCGGTCAGGCCCAGCATCATGCGGCTGGCATGGATGCGGATGCGGCGGGTGCGAATGGTCTGCAGCCCGCCTGCCATCGCGACCCATGCCAGAACCACCGGCAGCGCCAGCGCCTGCCGGTAGAAAAGCGATTCGACCACATGCACGCCATGCTCGCTCGCCAGCCTCACGGTAATGAACATCACCGACAGGCAGATGACGGCGGTAAGGCGCAGCGCGATGGCAAAGAGCGGGCGGTGGGGGCGGGCGGCAGTCACGCCCCCGCCTTAGTCCCGTTCCGTCCATGTGCAAGGCAAAGGGGCGTTTACGCCGCCGGCTTGCGGAATTTCAGCGTCATCCGGTCGCTCTCGCCGATGGCCAGATATTTGTCCTTGTCGACATCCTTCTGGCTCAGCGTCGGCGGCAGGGTCCAGACGCCCTTGGGCCAATCGGCCGTGTCCCTGGGGTTGGCATTCACTTCCGACGCGCCGACATAGTCGAAGCCGGCGGCTTCCGCGATCCGGCGGATGGTGGAGACCTTCAGATAGCCGCTGCTCTTTTCCAGCGCGGTGTCGCGGTCCTCGGGCAGGCGATGGTCGACAACGCCCAGCGTGCCGCCGGGCTTGAGCATGGCAAAGAAGGCCTTGAAGGTCGCCCCCTCGGTCCCGCCCATGACCATGTTATGGACGTTGCGGAAGGTCAGCACCGTATCGACGCTGTTCGCCGGGATGCTGGCTGTATCCTCGGGATAAGCCACAAGCTTGACCTTGCCATAGACTTCGGGCTTGGCGGCGAGGAAATTCCTGTAGCCGTCCAGATAGCGGCCGGTCGGTTGCAGCGCATAGAATGTGCCCTTGCCGCTCAGCAGCGGGGCCAGGATTTCCGTGTACCAGCCGCCGCTCGGGCTATATTCTACCACCGTCTGGCCGGGCTTGACGCCGAAGAAGGCGAGGGTTTCGGCCGGATGGCGATATTTGTCGCGGGCAGTGTTGGTGGCAGTGCGGCTGGGGGCCGCAATCGCGGCCGCGATCGGGTCGGCGGCCTGATGGTGGCCGGCATGCTGGGCGACAGCGGCGCCAAGGGGCAGCAGGGCGGCGGCGGCAAGCAGGAGGGGAAGGCGCATCGGGCAATCCTCTTGTCGTGATGATCGTGCGCGAAGATGTGCCTGCTCCCCACCTGCCTGACAAGCGATTAGAGTGTTTTTCAGGCAGGTGCGATCACCTGCCGGCTCGGAAAACGCGGTGAATAAAGGCCTGGAGCCGCTTCCGAACCGACGCAATCGGATCGGAAGCTGCCCTAGAATTCGCGGATCACTCTTATCCCGGCGTTGGGTCGGAACACCCCGCCATGCGGCCGTTCGGCCCCCAGGCCGGCCTGGACATTGACCTTGGCCGCCAGTCGCTGGTGGATCTGCGGCATGGCGAGGACATAGCCCTCCGATCCGCCGCGATAATTAAGCTCCAGGCCCAGCACCTGCCCGTCCACACTGTCGTAGAAGATCGAATGGTTGACGATGGCGGCATTGCGCCCATGTCCGCCCGAAAGGGAGACATCGCCCAGGCCTGCCATCGACACGCTGCTCCAGCGGTCATTGTAGCGGTGGGCCAGCATGTAGGCGAAGCTGCTGCGATACTGGCCGGCTTCGCGATCGTAGATGCCCAGATATTGCACGCCATGGGCGCTGCGGCCGCCGTCGAACGTGCCGAACGCGGCCTGAAGGCCCAGCTTCAGTTCGACCAGCTTCCCGTCCTCGAAGGGCAGCTCGCCCTCGATCGCAAAGCCGTCGGTCAGCGCATATTCGACTTCGGGAGCCCACTGGATCGTATCGTCGGGGCCGGACAGGGGCGTCGTGGCGAGGATGTTGGCCTCCATCTCGCCCCGCTTCGCACCCAGCGGCCGCATCATGTCGAAGACCATGGGTTCGGGAACATGGGGGTAGTCGGTTTCGGCTTTAGCGGGCGACCAGAGGCCGATAAAAAGCAACGCCACCCCGTGGCGGACGGGATGGCGTATGGTTCGTCGAAACACTGATGACTCCCTGCATCGTTGCAACTCATGCACTTACGCAGGGAGGCAGTCCTTTATTCCCTTAGAGGCAGGCCTCCAGAAACGGCTGGTCGAACCCGAACATGCGCGCCTTGTCGAGCGTGTAGGGACGCAGGCCCATGGAGCGATATTCGCCGACGATCTTCCCGCTTTCATCCTCGTCATGATATTCGAACTTGAACAGTTCCTGGGTGACGATGACGTCGCCTTCCATGCCGATCACCTCGGTCACGTTGGTGACGCGGCGCGAGCCGTCGCGCAGGCGCTTCACCTGCACGATCAGGTCGACCGAATCGGCGATCTGCTTGGAAATGGCTTCCTTAGGGATCTTGATGTCGCCCATCAGGATCATATTCTCCATACGGCCCAGGCATTCGCGTGGGCTGTTGGAGTGGAGCGTACACATGGAGCCGTCATGGCCCGTGTTCATCGCGGCGAGCAGGTCGAAACATTCCGCGCCACGAATTTCGCCCAGGATGATGCGGTCGGGACGCATACGCAGGGCGTTCTTCACAAGGTCGCCGATGGTGATCGCGCCTTGCCCTTCCAGGTTCGGCGGGCGGGTTTCCAGCGGCAGCCAGTGTGGCTGCTGAAGGCGGAGTTCGGCCGCGTCCTCGATGGTCAACACGCGCTCGCCCGGATCGATCATCTTCGACAGGGCGTTGAGCATCGTCGTCTTGCCCGAACCCGTACCGCCCGAAATGACGATGTTGAACCGGCACGCGCCCGCAATCTTCAGCGCCGTCGCCATTTTGGGCGACATAGCACCCCATCCGGCGAGCATGTCGATGGTGATCGGCTTGGCGGAAAATTTACGGATCGAAATGGCCGTGCCGCGCAGCGAGAGTGGCGGCACGATCACGTTGACGCGGGAGCCGTCGGGCAGGCGGGCGTCGGCCAGCGGCGTGGTCTGGTCGACGCGGCGGCCGACCTTGTTCACGATACGCTGGGCGATCTGGAACAGATGCTCCTCATCGCGGAACTTGATCGGCGCGATCTGAAGCTTGCCCTTCTTTTCGATATAGGTCTGGTCCGGGCCGTTGACCATGATGTCGGTCACGTCCGGGTCGGACAGCAACTCTTCCAGCGGGCCGAGGCCCAGCAGTTCGTCGACCAGCACCTTTTCCAGCGCGAATTGTTCGCGCCGGTTGAGCGTCAGCTTCAACTCCGCCAGCACTTCCATGATGATCGGGCGGAATTCCTCGGCCAGTTCATCCTTGGTCAGCGTCGCGGCGGCTTCAGGATCGACACGCTCCAGCAGGCGGGGGAGCACCTGCTCCTTGATCTTGTGGACGCTGGCCTCGAAACCCTGCGGCCCGGCGTCGGGCACATGTTCGGCATTGGCGCGTTCGGACAGGCGCGACATGGCGTCGGCATTGCGCTGCATCTGGCTGGTAGGCGCCGACAGCGGGTCGAAAGGCGCCTCGGCGGGCAGCGACGCTATATCGAGCGGGGGGAACTGGTCGCCCCCGCGGGGGGCTTCCTCGCGCGCTGCCGCGCCACCCTGCATTGGGCGGGCCACGCCAAAGCCGGGCTTGATCCCGGCAGGTCCATTCTTCCGTCCAAAGGCGCTCATATGTCTCCGCCGTAATTTTCTGGCCGGCCCTGCGAACCCGAAAGGGCCGGCCCTCTATGGTGAAGGTGAATAGGTTGGAAACTTTGATAAAAGGCTAATGGGCCTCGGCGGTCGGCGCCCGCGCCGTTACGAAGCGCGGATCGGCGCCGAACCAGCCGCCGATCATGCGCCCGCCGTCCAGCAGCCGACGGCCCTGCGGCGTGATATGGATGTGGCCCCGTTCGACCCGGATATTGCCTGACAGCCCCTGTTCCGCGATGCGCCGGTCGATCTGCCGCATCTCGCCCAGATATTCGCGCACATAGACCTGCTCCAGTGCGCGCGCGTCCAGTTCCCCATCCTGCCGCTCGATCCGAGCAAGCAGAAACATGGTGATGGACCGGTCGAACGTGACGGGAAACACGATCAGGAAGCTGATGTTGAACGCCAACGACAGGGCGACGGCGCCGATGATTGTTGGCCCGTCCAGCGCGTGGCGGCGGGCGAGAAGGATGGCGGCCACCAGCATCATTCCGGCTGCGATGGCGGCCAGCGCGACGCCCCGGTAGAAAAGGATCGCCATGCCGCCCAACAGGGGGCTGCGGATCAGGGCCAGGTAGAGCGCGAAGCCCAGCAGGACCGCGCCGGCATAGATTGCTGCAAGAAGGCTGATCTGGCGAAGGGTCATGGCTGTATGTCCTGCCTCGGCGTGCCGATACATATTGCGGAAGTGCGATAGACGCAGCGGATGGCGGGCGGCGGACCGCCGGCTCTGCTCCAGACCGGATCGCGCCGGGTGAAGAGAAAATAGTCGACCCCGGCGGCGCGCGCGCTCTTGTAAAGATCGGCTCGGCTCGATGGGCCAGTGAAAACCGGGGCAAGCACGGCCATGCGTTGGTTCACCAGCGATTTGCTGGCGCCGAACAGCATGGCTTCTTCATCCGCTACCGCCGGCCAATGACGTCCGTACAGGCCGAAATCGAGCGCGCGGTAGTCCAGGCCCGGATTATGCTGGAGGACGGCATCCGGGGGCAGATGGGCGTCGGCCCAGCTATAGGCGCCGCGCATGGCATGATCCCATTCAGGATGGGCATTCTGCTTCAGCAGGGGCGTGGGGAAAAGCGGCGGGCGGATGACGCGCAGGCCCGCAATATCCCATATGGTCGCGAGCAGCCCCAGGACGAGCAGCAGGATCATCGGCGGGGAAAGCGCACGCAGTGAGGGCAGCCTCTGCGCGACGGCGATCGTCCAGATCATCGCCGCGAGTTGGGCGAACAGGATCGAGCGCCAGCCCAGATCATTGTTGATGATGGTTGATCGAACGAAGCTGGCCATTATCAGGGAAATGATGGTCGTCAGCAGCAGGAGCCGCCGGACCGGCTGGTCGTCCCTCCAGCCCTTGCCTTGGGACAGCCAGAAATAGCCGGCGCCCAATGCAAAGACGCCGAACTCCATGCCGTAATTCAGGGGGAGAAGGACGGCGCGCATCAACTGCTGCGGCCACGCTTCCCCATAGGCGATCACGGAGAAATACCGCACTTCGAGGCCGACAGGCACTTCGCCTGCCATTCGGCCGCGCAGCAGGTCGACCAATTGTGGCAGGATGGCGAGGACGGCGATCAGCCCGGCGGCACATAGGCGGCCATCCCGCCTGGACAGGGCGGTGAGCGCCCAGATGACGAGTACCGGCGCGAGGGTGAATGCAACCCATAACGAAGCGCCGAACATGGTCGCGAAGGCTATTCCGGCCCCGGCCACCAGCCGGTTGCGATGAGCCTCTTCGCTTTCGCCCGCGCGCACGGCCAGCAGCATTCCGGTCCATCCGGCGACCAGCGCGGTGACATGATGCGGCACCCACAGGGTGGAGGTGGCAAGGAAGCGGACCTCCTCATTCCACTGGTCCACCATCGGCTTCACCGTGCCGCTGCCGAGGAAGCGAAACAGCATGAACAGCAGATCCGCGCCGGCGACGAAGCAGAACAGAATCGCCAGCAGCGCGACGCGCCGTTCGCGACCCGGATCGATGAATTTCGCTTCAGCCGCGATCCGCCAGAGCAGGGCCGGCACGGCAATGCCGGTCCAGAAGGCAGTCGCTGCGACGGCCATCGGCGCACTGACGTGCGTGCCGCCGATCCAGCGCACCATGGCGGGCCAGATATAGAAATAATGATAATAGCCGGCGATGCCGCCCCGAGCGAAGAAGGGGTCGGGGAAGGGGATGTCGTGCCGCGCGATCTGCTCCGCTACGGCCGCATGCTTGACCATGTCATAGGCGATCAGGCTTTGATAGAGGCGGCCGCCCTGGTCATAATCGGCATAGCTCCAGGCGCAGATGAGCCACCAGAGGAGCGCTATGGCGAGAGCAAGGATCAACCTCCGCCAGCGCGGCGCGTGCGGGCGAAGGAACGGCACGCCATAAGCGGCCAGCAGGACGGCGACGGCCATTGCCGCAGGGATGCCGGCGAATCGGATGACAAGGGCGTTGACGGCGGGGAGGATGGCGATTGCCAACAAGCTCGCCCATCCCGCCCTCTGCCAGAATGAGATGGCAGCGCAGCGGGGCATGATCAGCCGCAGCAGGCCCGCGCCGGGCAGGTAGAAGATGAACGGGGCGATCAGGGTGCCGAGGGCGAAGCCCGTCAGATCCTGAAGCAGATATGTCATAAGGCCTCCCTCGCAACGAGCGGCCTAAGCGACGAAGTTTAACTTTCTGCTAACCACGATGGCAAGGGCGGCCGGGCGCTCTGTTCTGGAGGTCATGCATGTAGGCGCGGAATCGAAAAGGGGCGACTTGCCGTTGCAAGCCGCCCCTTCGATAACCGGACCTGAAAGTCGCGCTGTGTCAGCCCGCCTTTTCGGCCAATACCGTCAGACCCTTTTCATTCACTTCGGCAAAGCCGCCCTCGACCGGAATGATTTCCGGTGCGGCGCCGGCCGTTGCGAAGATCTGGATCGCGCCGTCGCGGATGGTCGACATGAAGGGCGCATGGCCTTCCAGCACGCCGAAGTCGCCGTCGGTGCCGGGGACGACCACCTGATAGACTTCCTCCGAGCGGAAGAGCTTTTCCGGGGTCACGAGTTCGAAATGCAGTGCCATTTTTCTCTATCTCCCCCCTCCCTTTAGGGAGGGGTCGGGGGAGGGGATGTCTGCGGAGAGCTGTGGTTACACGCCCTCCCCTAGCCCCTCCCGCAAGCGGGAGGGGAACAGGTTCAGCTTACGCCGCCTCAGCAGCCAGCTTCTTTGCCTTCGCGACGGCTTCGTCGATGCCGCCGACCATGTAGAAGGCGTTTTCGGGCAGATGGTCATATTCGCCTTCGACCACGGCCTTGAACGACTTCACCGTGTCTTCGATCTGGACGAACTTGCCCGAGATGCCGGTGAAGACTTCCGCGACGTGGAAGGGCTGCGACAGGAACTTCTGGATCTTGCGGGCGCGGGCGACCGTGACCTTATCCTCTTCCGACAGCTCGTCCATGCCCAGAATGGCGATGATGTCCTGCAGCGACTTGTACTTCTGCAGGATCGACTGGACGGCGCGGGCGGTGTCGTAATGTTCCTGACCCACGGTGCGCGGTTCCAGAACGCGGCTGGTCGAATCCAGCGGGTCGACCGCCGGATAGATGCCCAGTTCCGAAATGGCGCGGTTGAGAACGGTCGTCGCGTCCAAGTGCGCGAAGCTGGTCGCCGGCGCCGGGTCGGTAAGATCGTCCGCGGGAACGTACACGGCCTGAACCGAGGTGATCGACCCCTTGTTGGTCGAGGTGATGCGTTCCTGCAGCGCGCCCATGTCGGTCGACAGGGTCGGCTGATAGCCCACCGCTGAAGGAATACGGCCGAGCAGCGCCGACACTTCAGCGCCCGCCTGGGTGAAGCGGAAGATGTTGTCGACGAAGAACAGCACGTCCTGATTTTCGACGTCGCGGAAATATTCGGCGATGGTCAGACCCGACAGGGCGACGCGCGCACGGGCGCCCGGCGGCTCGTTCATCTGGCCATAGACCAGCGCAACCTTGGAGCCTTCGCTGATCGCATTGCCGTCGGCGTCCTTGGCGATAACGCCGGCGTCGAGGAATTCGTGATAGAGGTCGTTGCCCTCGCGGGTACGTTCACCGACGCCCGCGAAGACCGAGGTGCCGCCATGGCCCTTGGCGATGTTGTTGATCAGTTCCTGGATGAGAACGGTCTTGCCGACGCCGGCGCCGCCAAACAGGCCGATCTTGCCGCCCTTGGCGTAGGGGGCCAGAAGGTCGATGACCTTGATGCCCGTAACCAGGATCGAGCTTTCGGTCGACTGGTCGACGAATTCCGGGGCCTTGGCGTGGATGGGCGACTTGAGTTCGGTCAGAACCGGTCCGCGCTCGTCGATCGGCTCGCCGACGACGTTCAGGATGCGGCCGAGCGTGGCCGGGCCGACGGGCACGCTGATCTGCGCGCCGGTGTCGGTGACTTCCTGACCGCGGGTCAGACCCTCGGTCGAGTCCATCGCGATGGTGCGGACGGTGTTTTCACCCAGATGTTGGGCGACTTCCAGCACCAGGCGCTGGCCATTATTGCTGGTTTCCAGCGCCGAAAGGATCGACGGGAGCGCATCGGGGAAGGTCACGTCGACGACGGCGCCGATGACCTGCGAAATGCGGCCTACATTGTTGGTGGTTGCCATGACTTATGTCCTTGCCTGCACTTAAAGGGCTTCGGCGCCCGAAATGATTTCGACGAGTTCGGTGGTGATCGCGGCCTGGCGGCCACGGTTATACTGAATGTTCAGCTTGTTGATGAGGTCGCCAGCATTGCGGGTCGCATTGTCCATGGCGGTCATCGATGCGCCCTGTTCGGACGCGTTGTTTTCCAGCAGCGCCTTGAAAATCTGCACCGTCACGTTGCGCGGCAGCAGGTCGTCCAGAATGGCTTCCTCGCTCGGTTCATATTCCACCGTCGCGGCGATCGCGTTGCGGTCGGCGTCGGCCGGGATCTTCACGGGGATGATCTGCTGTTCGGTCGGGATCTGGGCAAGAGCCGACTTGAAGCGCGAGTAGAAGAGGTGAGCGACGTCGAACTTGCCGTTCAGATACATGTCGGTCAGTTCGTGCGCCACGGCCTGTGCCTGGGCGAAGCCCGGTTCCTTGGTGCCGGTGGTGTCGTAATTGGCGACGATCTGGCCGGGGAAGGTGCGGTTGATGACCGGACGACCCTTGCGGCCGATCAGGTAGAAGATGACCTTCTTGCCTGCTTCTTCCAGCTCGCGCGCCTTGAGGATCGCGGCCTTGACGATGTTGGCGTTAAACGCGCCGGCCAGGCCACGATCGGAGTTGGCGACGACCAGCAGATGGACCTCGTCCTTGCCAGTGCCGGCCAGCAGCGGGGAGGCGCCTTCGCCCGAACCGCCCGCAATCTTCGATGCCAGCGAGGCGACGACCGCTTCCAGACGGCTGCTATAGGGGCGAGCGGCTTCCGCAGCGGCCTGCGCCTTGCGCAGCTTCGCGGCGGCGACCATCTGCTTCGCCTTGGTGATCTTTTGCGTCGACTTCACTGAGTCGCGGCGGATCTTCAGTTCTTTCAAGCTGGGCATAATTCAGACATTCCGAGCAAGGGCCAGACGGCCCGCGAGACCAAAGAAACCGACGCCCATGGCGCCTTCGAACCAGCGCATCGCGCTGCTTTGACCGACCCTGCGTCCGGCCTTTGTGGCAAGCGCCGCCAGCAGCGCGCACCAGACGAAGCCCAGCACATAGACGATCGCGATCAGCAACATGCCCTGCCACGGCGCGTCTGGGCCGGTGCCGACGAACTGCGGCAACGCGGCGAGGAAGAAGATTGCGACCTTCGGGTTCAGCACGGTGCTGATGAACCCCTGCGTGAAGGGCGATCCGCCGATGCGGACCTTCGCCTCAGTCGATGCCGGTGCGGGCTTGATAGCGCCGCGCAGCAGGCCAAGGCCCATCCATGCCAGATAGAGCGCGCCTGCGATCTTCACCGCCATGAACAGCCCCGGCACCGCGTTCAGCACGCTGAGGAAGCCGAAGCCGCACAGCAGCATGTAGAACAGGCCGCCCAGCTGGATGCCGCCAATCGCCGCCATCCCCGCCCTCAGCCCGCGGCGCGCTGCGTGACCGGCCACCAACATGGTGTCCGGTCCCGGCAGCAGCACCAGACCGATCGACATCACGGTCCAGGCAAGAAGGGAATGGGCGGTCAGCACGTCCTGTTTACGCGAAAGTCTTGCCGAACGAGTCCAGCGCAGCCTTCAGCTTGCTCTTCGCATCGTCGCCCAGATCCTTGCTGTCGCGGATGGCGGTCAGCACGTCGGCATGGTCGTGACGCAGATAGGCGAGCATCAGCTCTTCATAACGGGTCACGTCCTTGACCGCGACCTTGTCGAGATAGCCGTTGGTGCCGGCGAAGATCGACGCGGTCTGCTCTTCGAAGGGCAGGGGCGAGAACTGTGCCTGCTTCAGCAGTTCGGTCAGGCGCGCGCCACGGTTCAGCAGCTTCTGGGTCGACGCGTCGAGGTCCGAACCGAACTGGGCGAAGGCCGCCATTTCGCGATACTGAGCCAGCTCCAGCTTGATCGAGCCGGACACCTTCTTCATCGCCTTGGTCTGCGCGGCGGAACCGACGCGCGACACCGACAGGCCGACGTTGATGGCCGGACGGATGCCCTGGTAGAAGAGGTTGGTTTCGAGGAAGATCTGGCCGTCGGTGATCGAGATCACGTTGGTCGGGATGTACGCCGAAACGTCGCCCGCCTGCGTTTCGATGATCGGCAGCGCGGTCAGCGAGCCATTGCCGTTGGCGTCGTTCATCTTGGCCGCACGCTCCAGCAGGCGGCTATGCAGGTAGAAGACGTCGCCCGGATAGGCTTCGCGGCCCGGAGGACGACGCAGCAGCAGCGACATCTGGCGATAGGCGACGGCCTGCTTGGAAAGGTCGTCATAGACGATCACGGCGTGCATGCCGTTGTCGCGGAAGAATTCGCCCATGGTGACGCCGGTATAGGGCGCCAGATACTGAAGCGGAGCCGGCTCCGAAGCGGTCGCGGCGACCACGATCGAATATTCCATCGCGCCATTTTCTTCGAGCTGCTTGACGATCTGCGCGACGGTCGAGCGCTTCTGGCCGACGGCGACGTAGATGCAGTAGAGCTTCTTGCTCTCGTCATCGCCCGCGTTGATGCCCTTCTGGTTGATGAAGGTGTCGATCGCGACGGCGGTCTTGCCGGTCTGGCGGTCGCCGATGATCAGTTCGCGCTGGCCGCGGCCGACGGGCACGAGGGCGTCGATCGCCTTGAGGCCGGTCTGCACGGGTTCATGCACCGACTTGCGGGGGATGATGCCCGGCGCCTTGACTTCGACGCGCTTGCGCTCGGTATACTGGATCGGGCCTTTGCCGTCGATCGGGTTGCCAAGGCCGTCCACGACGCGACCCAGCAGACCCTTGCCGACGGGAACGTCGACGATGGTGCCGGTGCGCTTGACGACATCGCCTTCCTTGATCTCGGCGTCCGAGCCGAAGATCACGACGCCGACATTGTCGGCTTCGAGGTTGAGCGCCATGCCCTGCACGCCATTGGCGAACTCGACCATTTCGCCCGCCTGGACGTTGTCGAGGCCATGGACGCGGGCGATGCCGTCACCCACGGTCAGCACGGAACCGACTTCGCTCACCTGCGCTTCGGTGCCGAAATTGGCGATCTGGTCCTTGATGACCTTCGAAATTTCTGCGGCGTTGATATCCATGTTCAGCCTTTCAGCCTTTCATCGCGTGGGCGAGCGTGTTCAAACGGGTGCGGATAGAGGAATCGATCATCTGGCTGCCGATCTTGACGACCAGCCCGCCCAGGATCGCGGGGTCGACCTTGGCATCGACCGCGACTTCGCGACCGACACGGGCCTTCAGGCTCTTTTGCAGAGCGGTGATCTGGGGCTTGCTGAGCGGGTGGGCGCTCGTCACTTCGGCGCGGGCCTCGCCCTTATGATTCGACAGCAGCGTTTCATAGGCGCGGATAACCGCAGGAAGCTGGGCCAGACGACGGTTCTGGGCGAGCACGCCCAAAAATTTCGCCGTCAGCGCATCGATCCCCATGGAGGATGCGACGGCGGCAATCGTCTTGCCTGCTGCGTCGCGGCTCAGCACGGGGCTGTTGATCAGCCCTTTGAAATCGACCGATTCGGCCACTGCCGCCTTGAGGGCGCGGAGGCTGTCCGCCACCGTGTCGAGCGAATTTGCATCGCGCGCCAGATCGAACAGCGCCACCGCATAGCGGCCGCTGAGGCTGGCCTGAATACCGCCGCTAGTCTCCACGCGCTTACCGTCCTCCACTTGATTTGCAGATCATGCAAAAAAGAGGGGCGCGGTTTGATGCCGTCCCGAGCCCCTGATGTCGGGCCGGTTAGCAGCGCGATTATGACTATGCAAGTCATGTGACGCGATTCCATCGATAGTGTGAAATCGCGGCTATTTGCCTGAGTATTTACGCTGCGACGAATCGGTTATTCGGCAGGATCGGCCGGGGCAAGCCGACCCTTCTGGCAATGATAGATGATCCGTTCATTTGGCTGGGCCGGAAGCAACGCTGTCATGTCGCTCTGGAGCGTCGCGATCCGCGCCAGCAGGTCGGATTCGCTGCCGCAGCCCCTGACCGGCTTATCCTTCAGGAGGGCACGCGCCTTGTCCATGGTGTCGATGTCGGGCAGCCAACGCTGGACGCGCAGCGTGCCGGTCGCCGGGTCGAACTGGCTTGTCGATACATAATTGGCGTCGTCGGGGACGGTGGGGCGCTGCCACTGGGTGCCGACCGACACATATTGGCTGTCGCCATTGACGCAGCCGCCCTCCGACCAGTTGAAGCCGACGTCATTTGGCTGCGACACGGTGAGGCGGCTGCGGTTGATATCGACCTTGCAGACATTGTCGCCGGTCCAGGCGAAGGCGCCATTAGCGGTCACGCCCTTGTCGTCGGGCAGCTTGATCCGCTCGTCGATGCTGGAAAAGCTGGGTTTCAGGAAGAAGAGGCCGAGCGCCAGGAACAGCAGCACGCCGCCGCTCGCCAGGAACCAGGTCGCCTTCTTCTCCTTGCCTTGGGTGTAGAACAGGCCGCCAGCGCCCAGGCCCAGCACCGCGAGCGCCAGGAAGACCGCCGCGCCCGCCATCGCATTTTCGCGGGCGGTGATGACGTCGCGCTCGGCATCGTCGCGCGCCTTGGTCAGCGCCTGTTCGCGCGCATCGGCGCTGGCGCGGGTCTTCTGCTCGCTAGCCTGCGCCTCGCGCTGGGTGAGGGCGGCGTCGGCGGCGTCGGCCTCCGCCATGGAACGGCATCCGACCACGGTGTGGAGCGAGGACACGCCCGCCTGTCGCAGGAAGGAGGCGACCTCGCGCCAGGACACGGCGAAACCGAACTCGGCGTCATTGCCGTCCGACACGGAGCCGAAGCTGTTCACGCCCAGCACCCGGCCGCAATCGTCGACCAGCGGGCCGCCGCTATTGCCTGCGGCGAGCGGTGCGGTGTGGAGAATCGTGTCGAAGCTCTGGCTCGCCCGCCCGGAGGAGATGTTGCCGCTGGTCTTCACCGTCGCCAGCGGCTCGACCAGCTGCTTGAGGCCCAGCCCCTGTGCCCGGTCGACCGTGCCGGGATAGCCGATCGCGGTTACATGCTGCCCGTCGGTGACGGCGCCGGCGTAAAAGGTGCTGACCGGCAGGCGGCCTTCTTCCAGCTGGATGAGGGCGAGGTCGTTGCCCGGCGAATAGGCGATGATTCGCCCGCCATAGGTCTTGGTCCCTTCGGACGGGATCACGCCGATGACGAGATTCTTTTCCTCACGCGCCAGTTCGACGACATGGGCGTTGGTCAGCACCTTGTCCGGCGCGACGGCAAAGCCGCTGCCATGGCCGACGAAATAGGCGTCAGACCCGTCGGTCGCGACCAGCGCGACGCGCACCACGCCGCGCGCCGCAGCGGCGATATCCTGTTGTTCGGCATGCAGCGATGCGGGCGCGATCAGCGCCAGGGTGAAGCCAAGGATAGGGGCGAAGCGGCGGAGGAAGGGGACCATCGTGGCGCATTCATATGCAATGGCTGGCGCGGCGCAATCGGGAAAAGCCAAAATGCTTTGAGGGCAAGGCGCGGGAAGCATGGCGGGCGGCCGTCATCTATCCCATATGATCATGAACCAGATGACTCGCCTTTCGACCGTAACGCCGGCCCAGACCCCTGCGATGCCCCCCGCGATGCCCGATGCCGATGCGTGCTGGGACGCTTTTCTGCGGCGCGACCGGGCGATGGACGGGCGCTTCGTCGGCTGCGTCGCCACCACCGGCATCTATTGCAAGCCCAGCTGCGCCGCGCGCCACCCGAAGCGGGAGAATATGTCCTTCCTGCCCGATCCGGCGGCGGCGCGGGCGGCGGGGTATCGTGCTTGCCTTCGCTGCCGCCCGGACGAGATCGGGCGCGATCGGCTGGCGGTCGGGAAGGCCATCGCCCTGATCGAGGCAGCAGAGGAGGCGCCCCGGCTGGACGAGATCGCCGATCATGTCGGCTATGCCCCGCATCATTTCCATCGCCTGTTCAAGCGTGAGACCGGCCTGACCCCCGCCGCCTATGTACGCGGTCTTCGCACCGAAAGGCTGAAGGCCGCGCTGGACCAGGGCGGCAGCGTGACGGAGGCGATTTACGAGGCGGGCTATAATGCGCCCAGCCGCGCCTATGCCGATGCGGAAAAGCATCTGGGCATGACCCCCACGGCATGGAAGGATGGCGGGCGCGGTGCGACGATCCGCTGGCGCATCATCGACAGCAGCCTTGGCCCGGTGCTGGTGGCGGCGACGGACAGGGGGCTGTGCCGCATCAGCTTTGGCGAGGGCGAGGCGGAATTGCGCGGTCGTTTCCCTCATGCGGATATCCGCCCGGCCGATCCGGCGCTCGACGCGATGGCGCAGCGGGTCGCGGCGCTGGTCGACGATCCCGCCGCTGGCGCGGACCTGCCCATCGACGTGCGCGGGACGGAGTTCCAGCAGGCGATCTGGGCTGCCTTGCGCGCCATCCCGCCCGGCGAGACGCGCAGCTATGGCGATATCGCCGCCGCGATCGGTCGCCCCGGCGCGGTGCGGGCGGCGGGCACGGCTTGTGGCGACAATAACCTCGCCATACTCATTCCCTGCCACCGCGTCGTGCGCAGCGACGGCAGCATGGGCGGCTATGCCTGGGGGCTGGACCGCAAGCAGGCGCTGCTCGCCCGCGAAGGCGCCCAAGTAGCTGGCAAGTAGCGGGAAGATAGCCTCTTTTCTTCCGTTCCCGGCTCGGTCAGAACGGTCCGGGGTCTATGGGGGACAAGATGCGATTCTGGATGAAGGCGCTGGCCGGGCTGGGTCTGGCTGTCACGGGCATGGGCATGAGCATGGGAACGGCGCAGGCGGCCTGGTATCAGGCGCAGACGCGCCATTTCACCGTCTATAGCGAAGGCAATGACGCGAAACTGCGCAGCTTCGCCGAGCGGCTGGAGAAGTTCGACTATCTGCTGCGCGTCGTGACCCATGTCACCGACCCGGAGCGCGGCAGTCCGGTCAAGGTCTATCTCCTGTCGAGCGAATCCAAGGTGAAGGCGCTTGCCCGCAATCCCAATGTCGCGGGCTTCTACACCACGTCGGACAGGACCGCCTTTGCCGTCCTGTCGCGCGAGGCCAAGGCCAGCCAGTTCGATTTCGGGGCGGAGGAAATCCTTTTCCACGAATATACCCATCATTTCATGCTGCATCATTTCCCGGCAGCCTATCCCGCCTGGTATGTGGAGGGATTTGCCGAATTCTTCTCGGTGGTGAAATTCCCGAAGGATGGGTCGATCGAGTTCGGCCATGTGCCCATGGCCCGCGCGCCGGGACTGGTGCTGGGGTCGCCCTATCCGGTGAAAAATCTCTTTGCGCGCGACACGGACGGCCTCAGCCTGCGCGACGGCGACCGCTATTATGGCACCGCCTGGCTGTTGACCCATTATTTCCAGTACAAGCCCGATCGCCGCACGGAAATCGCCCGCTATCTGAAGGACGTGGCCAATGGCGTGAAGGATATCCAGCCCGACAGCTATTTTGCGGGTGGCCTCGCCGGACTGGAAAAGGATCTCAAAATCTATTTGCGTCACCGCCTGACGGCCTCGGTGCTGACGCCCAAGGAGTTAAAGATCGACGCGATCATCGTCAGCCCGGTCGATCCGGCGCAGGGCGCGCTGATCGAGGACGAACTGCGGTTGATCAACCATCCCAAAACCGAGGAACTGCCCGGCATCGCGACCGCGATCCGCCGCATCGCCGCCCAATATCCCGCCAGCGCCCACGCCCTTGCCCTGCTTGCCGAGGCCGAATGGGCTGCCGAGCAGAAGGATGCCGCGCTGGCCGATGCCGACCGGGCGATCGCGATCGACCCGAAATCCTCCCGCGCCTATGCGGTGCGGGCCGAGGCGTTGCTGGAAAAGGCGCAGGACAGCGACAGCGACGCAGACTGGAAGGCGGCGCTCACCTCCATCGTCCGCGCCAACCGTGCCGATACCGAAGACCCGGTGCCGCTGGCGCTCTTCTACCGCTATCATGCCATGCGTGGCGGCAAGATGCCCGATCTTGGCTATGACGGCCTCTACAAGGCCTTTACCCTGTTGCCGCAAAGCCCCGACTATCGCTTCAACCTGTCCCATGCGATGGCGGCAAAGGGGGAATATAGGATGGCGTCGGTCCTGCTCGATCCCATCGCCTATTCGCCGCACGGGTCGGACATGCGTGAGGCGGCGCTGAAGCTCAAGGCGGCATTCGACGCGCAGGCGGCGGAAAAGGAGACGAGCGCGGCGAAGGCTGGAAGTCGCGCACCCGCGCTATGACGGTGGCGCGCACGGCATCGGTCAGTTCACGCCAATGGACGATCTCGCCGATCGTCCGGCCGCACCCCGTGCAATATTCGCCCTCCCGGTCGAGCGCGCAAAGGTTGCGGCAGGGACTGTCCATCCGCCCTTTCTAGCCTTTCCCGGCCGACCGGTCAGCCGCAAAAGACAGCGGGCGGGACGAAAGCGATGCCTGCGTAACGATTTCTGCTGTATTTTACGGACGGTTAATTATAACGGCCCGATGCCTTGGGGCGAGGGAAGCGGCGTCGGTCTTGCGTTGGTTTTTATTCTGGTTGCTGATGGCAATGCCCGTAGCGGCTCCGGCAGGGCCGCTGGTTCAGCCTGCCATGCTGCCGCTCGGCCCCGGTTCGGATTCGCTGGCGGTCGGTACGTCCCGGATGGTGGGCGCGATCCTCGAATATACGCGCTGGCCTGCTCCGCGTCCCATTGTCCGCCTTTGCGTCGTGGGACAGGCGCGCCATGCTGGCCGCTTGTCCGACATCCACCTGTCCAATGGTGCGGCACTGCAATTGTCGACGCTGGATGGACAGCAGGATGGTCCGCCGGAACAATGCGACGCGCTCTATCTTGGCAGCCTCGCCGTAACGCCGATGCAACGGATGGTCGCCGGCGCCCGCGGCCAGCCCGTGCTGACGATCGCCGAGGATGACCCCGATTGCCGCAGCGGCGCGATGGTATGCCTGCTGTATCGGCCGAAAATCCTGTCCTTCCAGCTCAGCATCGATGCGGTGTCGCGATCAACAGTGCGGATCGATCCGCGCGTGCTGCGCCTGTCGAAAGGAGGCTATTGAGCCATGACGGCGTCCTCCCAGCCCGCCATGCCGACGCTCCGCCAGGTGCTCGCCCGCGTCCATATGCGTCTCATCCTCTGCGCCGTGCTGATGGCCGGCGTGACGTTGATGGTGACGGGCGTGCTGGTCATCCGCGGCTATGCCGACCGCAATCTCGCCCTGATTGCCCGGACCGTGGCCTATACGGTCGAACCGGCGCTGGTGTTCGATGACATGGACGCCGCCCGGCGCGGCATGGCGGCGGTGGCTGCGTCCGAAAGCGTCCACCGCGTCGATGTGCGCGACGGCCGGGGCCGGCTGCTGGTGGAGTGGCGCCGCCCCAGTGCCGGCGTGATGACGGTGATCGAGCGAGGCATTGCCGAACTGGTCGCGCCGTCACCGGCCCGTGCGGACGTGCGGCGCGGCAGCATCCTGGTCGCGCAGGTCCGGGTCTATGGTGGCGCGGACGGGCTGGGGCGCTTCATTCTTTCCGGCGTGGCGACCGCTCTGGCCTGCCTCGTCCTCACGCTGCTGGCCACATGGACGCTGGCGCGCCGGTTGCAGCGCGACGTGACCGAACCGCTCGCCCATATTGCGGAGGTCGCCCATGCGGTCCGCGCCGACCGCCAGTTCGACCGGCGCGTGCCCACGTCGGACATTCACGAAGTCGACCAGCTGGGACGGGACTTCAATGCGCTGATGGACGAACTGCGCGACTGGCACCGGGGGGTGGTGTCGCATAACCGCATGCTGGAGCGGCAGGCGACGCGCGACACGCTGACGGGCCTTGGCAACCGGGCGATGTTCGAGCAGGCATTGCCCGCCACCATCGCGCAGGCGGACAGGGATCGGACGCCCTTCGCGGTGTTCTATATCGACGTCAACCGCTTCAAGCAGGTCAACGACACCCATGGCCATGATGCCGGCGATGCCCTGCTGATCGTCATCGCCGCGCGGTTGCGCGCAGTGCTGCGGCCGGACGATCAGGCCTTCCGCCTGGGCGGCGACGAATTCGCCCTGGTCCTGGCGCCCGGCATCGCGCCGGCCGAACTCGACGCGATCAAGGCCCAGATCGCCGAAAGCATGGAGCAGCCGATCATGGTGCCCAGCGGCGAGAGCATCGACGCCTCGCTCAGCATCGGCAGCGCGCGCTACCCTGACGACAGTGCGGATGCGCGCGACCTGCTGCGCCATGCCGATGCCGCCATGTATGCGGCCAAGGCGGGCCGCGCCGCCATCCAGCACCGATGACGTGATGGGGATCAAGATGCGTTACCCTTGCCTTCTGCCTGCCATTTTCGCCCTGGCCGCCTGCCAGACGGTGCAGCCGGTGCGTCCGGCCGGTTTCACGCCGCAGCAGGTGACGACGCTCCGGCAGCAGGGCTTCGAACCGGCAGGGGAGGACTGGCAGTTCGGCATGGCCGACCGGCTGCTTTTCGCCACCGATGAAAGCATCTTGATCCCGGCGCAGAAGGCCGCGATCGGCCGCATTTCAGGCGCGCTGGTGGCGGTCGACATTCATGGCGCACGGGTCGAAGGCCATACCGATTCGACCGGATCGGCCAGCTATAACGAAGCGCTGTCGATGCGGCGTGCGCAGGCGGTGAGCGACGCGCTTGTTTCGGGCGGCATGGCGCGGCCGGCGATGCGGGTCGTGGGCATGGGCGCTCGCGTACCGATCGAAAGCAACCGTTCGGCGGACGGGCGGCGCGAAAACCGCCGGGTGGTCATCATCGTCTCACCGGCGGACGCATCCTGACCGTCACATGAAGCTATAGGGGTCGACGTCCACCGCCACGCGCGTCCCCGACTTCCAGGCGAGGTTGCCCAGCCATTCGCGGATCGCGCCCTGAATATCCACCTGCCGCGTGGCGTGGATCAGCAGCCGGTGCCGGTGTCGCCCGCGCAGCACGGCGAGCGGCGCAGGGGCCGGGCCATAGACCCGCATCCCCTCGATCAGCGGCGCCGACTTGCCGATCAGCCGCGCGGTCTGCACCGCCTCGTCGGCATTCTCGGACGAAATGATGATCGCGGCGAAGCGGCCGAAGGGCGGGGCGTTGGCGCGCCGCCTGTTCTCCGTCTCCACCCAGTAGAAACGCTCGGTATCGCCGTCGATCAGCGCCTTGATGACCTCGCTGCCCGGCATCCGCGTCTGGATGAAGACCTTGCCCGGCTTCTCCCCCCGTCCCGCGCGCCCCGCCACCTGCACGATCTGCTGGAATGTCCGTTCGGCTGCGCGCAGGTCGCCGCCCTCCAGCCCCAGATCTGCGTCGATCACGCCGACCAGCGTCAGGTTGGGGAAATGATAGCCCTTGGTGATGAGCTGGGTGCCGACGATGATGTCGATATCGCCTCCCTCCACGGACTTCACGAACTCGGCGGCGCGGGCGGGGGAACTCAGCGTATCGGACGTCGCGATGGCGGTGCGCGCCTGCGGCCAGAGCGCCTTTACCTCGTCCGCGATCCGTTCGACGCCGGGGCCGCAGGCGACCAGGCTATCCTCCTCCTTGCACTCCGGGCAGCGGCGCGGGGCGGGGATGACATGGCCGCAATGATGGCAGGCGAGCCGGTGCGTCAGCCGATGTTCGACCATCCAGGCGGTGCAATTGGGGCACTGGAACCGATAGCCGCAATGGCGGCACAAGGTCAGCGGCGCATAGCCGCGCCGGTTGAGGAAGAGTAGGCTCTGCTCGCCCTTTTCCATATTCTCGTCGATCGCCTTGACCAGCGGCGGCGCGATCCAGCGGCCGCGCTCCGGCGGATCGGTCAGCAGGTTGATGCCCTCGATCGCCGGCATCTCCGCCCCGCCAAAGCGCGAGGGCAGCTTGATTTCGGCATAGCGGCCCAGTTCCACCTGATGCCGCGTCTCGATCGCCGGGGTCGCCGACGCCAGCACGACCGGGAATTTTTCCATGAGGCCGCGCATCACCGCCACGTCGCGGGCGTGATAATGGACGCCTTCCTCCTGCTTGAAGCTCGCTTCATGCGCTTCGTCCACGACGATCAGGCCAAGGTTGGGATAGGGCAGGAACAGGGCCGAGCGCGCGCCGACGACGACCTGCGCCTGCCCGCTGGCGATGGCGCGCCAGGCCCGCCGCCGCTCGGTCTGGCGCAGGCCGCTGTGCCAGTTGACCGGCACCGTCCCGAACCTCTTCTCGAACCGCTCGAGGAAAGGTTCGGTCAGCGCGATTTCGGGCAGCAGCACCAGGGTCTGCCGGTCGGCGCGGATGGCGGCGGCGATCGCTTCGAAATAGACTTCGGTCTTGCCCGATCCGGTGACGCCGTCGAGCAGGAAGGGCGCGAAGTCATGCGCGCGCACCGCGTCCGCCATGATCGTCGCCGCGTCCCGTTGCGCCTCGGACAGGGCGGGCGGGGCATGGTCGGGATCGGGCATGGGGAAGGGCGTGTCGACGCTCACCTCCACCGCCTCGAATATATCCTGCTTGATGAGGCCGCGGATCACCGCGTCGCTGACCCCGCCGATCATGGCCAGCTCGCGGATCAGCCCCTGCCGCTCGCCGATCCGTTCGAGCGCCTGGGCGCGCTGCTCGGTCATCCGGTCGGGCGCCGCGCCGGTCGCCCGATATTCGATCACCGTCCGCGCGCCCTCCAGCGCCGCCATCGACGACAGCGCCATGCGCAGCACCGCGGCGGGCGGGCTGAGATAATAGTCCGCCGTCCATTCGATCAGCCGGCGCAGCGGTTCGGGCAGGGGCGGGGCGTCGATCACTTCCAGCAGGTTGCGCAGCCGGTTGTCGCCCACCGTTTCGATATCGGGGAAGCTGTTTTCCTCCCACACCACGCCGATCAGCTGGCGCGGCCCCAGCGGCGCGACGACGATGCTGCCCGGTTCCACGCGCATTCCATGGGGCACGCGATAATCGAGCGGACCGAGGGCGGCATTGAGGATCAGGACACGGGCGCGCGAAGACATGGCCTCTGTCCTTAAAGCGCTGGACGCGCGGCGCAATGCTGTCTCGCCTGGATCGAGATGACCTCACGACCTCCGTTCGTTTCGAGCGTAGTCGAGAAACGAGGCAGAGCTGAGGCCGGCGAAGCTGAACGCATGTGTTGCGCTATTCGCTTCTCGACTCGCTCGAAGCGAACGGGTCTGTTCTACAGCCGCCAGCTGAGGGTGAGCCAGGGAATATGCGATACGACATCGGGTCGCCCTTCGCGGAAATTCTGCTGCCGCATATAGAGCAGCTGCGCGTCCACCGCCCTGGCGATCGGATGGCGGATGCCGATCTGGTGCCGCATCATCGCCAGCCCCGTCCTGTCGCCCGGTCGCGCGCGGTTGAGGTGGAAGAAGAATTCGCCCGCTGCGATCAGCGTCCATTGCTTCGCCCGGTCGACTGGCACCGACGCCTGCACCCGCTGCCGCAACCGCCAGCTTGCCTCACTGGCATTGTCGAAAAAGCGCTGCTCGACCCGGGTGCGGCTGAGCCACAGACCCCTAGTCAGCGTTAGCTGCTGATACAGCCGCATTTCCTGATCGACCTCGCTGTTCAGATAGGCGACGCCGCCGCCCAGTTGCACGGCGGGCGTCATTCGATGGTCGATGCCGATACGGGCCAGAAACTGTTCGCCGCCGCTCCTGCCGTCGGATCGGGCGCGCTGGCTCGAATCGATCGAGACGAGATTGTCCTGATCTGCGCGGATCGTGACATGCTCGGTCATCCAGGCCTGGCTTTCCTCGGTCGCTGCCCAGGCCGCAGATGTGCCGCCCATGGCGAAGGATATCGTCAGCAGACGGGCGGCGCGGTTCATGCTTGGTCCTTTGGAAAGGTGCCTGCGGCTTAATCGCGATGACGGTGCGGCGCAATTGTCAGTGCCGAAGATGGCGAATCCGCTCGTGAGCTCGGATTTTTATTTTGTCGCCTTTTCCGAGTCAGCAGGTGGATGGCTTCGCCGAACTTCGTTTGCCTTCGGCGAACTCCGTTTCCACCTGCTTGGAAAACGCTTTAAAGGGGCGCGATTCGCTTATCCCCGGAGTCCGTTCCATGAAATTCTTCGTCGACACCGCCGACACTGCCGAAATCCGCGATCTGGCCGCCACCGGCCTGCTGGACGGCGTCACCACCAACCCGTCGCTGATCCACAAGTCGGGCCGCAAGTTCCTGGAAGTGGTGGAGGAAATCTGCGGTATCGTCGACGGCCCGGTTTCCGCCGAAGTGGTCGCACTCGACCATGAGACGATGATGAAGGAAGCCGAAGTGCTGCGGAAGATCGCGGACAATGTATGCATCAAGGTGCCGCTGACCATCGACGGCCTCAAGACCTGCAAGGCGCTGACCGATGACGGCACGCTGGTCAACGTGACTCTTTGCTTTTCGGCCAACCAGGCGCTGCTCGCCGCCAAGGCCGGCGCCAGCTTCATCTCGCCCTTCGTCGGCCGTCATGACGACAATGGCTTTGACGGCATGGCGCTGATCGGCGACATCCGTCTGATCTACGACAATTATGGTTTCGACACCGAAATCCTGGTCGCCAGCGTCCGGCATCCGATCCATGTGCTGGAAAGCGCCCGCATCGGCGCGGACGTGATGACCGCGCCGCCCGCGGTCATCAAGATGCTGTCCAAGCATGTGCTGACCGACAAGGGCCTTGAAGGCTTCGCGGCCGACTGGGCCAAGACCGGCCAGAGCATTCTCTGATGTAGCGGCGCCAGCCCACTCCCTCATCCGAGTGGGCTGGTGCGACCCTCTACGGAGACGCCACTGGAACCGTCGCCCGATCCGGCTCATTCTCTTGCTGCAGGAGGAGAATGCCGATGTTCGTCGCAGTCTATTGGTGGCGGGTCCATCCCGGCAAAGAAGAACAGTTTCGCGCGGCCTGGCGGCGTGGCACCGACCTGATTCGGGAAAAATATGGCAGCTATGGCTCCCGCCTCCATCGCGACGCGGACGGCCGTTTCGTCGGCTATGCCGAATGGCCCGACGAGGCGACATGGCGCGCGGCGTTCGACCGGAAGATGGTCTATGACGATCCCGAAACCCGAGCCGCCTTCGTCGACGCCATCGCCGAAGTGCCGACCGATGCCGACCCGATCTTCACCATGACCGTGACCGACGATCTTCTGGTGCGGTGCACGCAAAGACAGGACTGAACGATGCGCGATCCCGACAAGCCCGACTTCGGCTTCCTCTGGTTCTCGCTGCTGCTCACGATCGTCGGCCTGCTTTATATGCTGTTATATGGCTGAGGCAGGAACGTGGCGACCCCGGCAGGATTCGAACCTGCGACCATTCGCTTAGAAGGCGAATGCTCTATCCAACTGAGCTACGGGGCCGTGCGCCTGCCGCGATAGCGGGCGACCGACCCGCTTGCAACAGGGGCGCTTGCAATCATGCGGCCGCACGATAAGCATGTCGCCATGCACGAGGGGGCGGTTCACAAGGTCGATGCCGGGGCGCTGGGCACGCGTCCGCTGCGCTATTTCGACTTCTTCATGGCGGCGTTCGTCGCGATATTGCTGCTGTCGAACCTGATCGGTGCGGCCAAGCTCTCCTCGCTCGGTGGATTCACTTTCGGTGCCGGCATCCTCTTCTTTCCACTTGGCTATGTGCTGGGCGACGTGCTCACCGAAGTCTATGGTTATGCCCGCGCGCGCCGCTGCGTCTGGGCGGGTTTCGCCGCGATGCTGTTCATGGCGCTGATGAGCTGGGTCGTGGTCGCCCTGCCGCCTGCCGAGGGCTGGCCCGACCAGAAGGCTTATGAGGCGGTGTTCGGCAGTACCTGGCGCATCGTCTTCGCGTCGCTCTGCGCTTTCTGGGCGGGTGAGCTGGCCAACAGTTTCGTCCTCGCCAAGATGAAGCTGCTGACCGACGGCAAGCATCTGTGGATGCGGACCATCGGCTCGACCGTGGTGGGGCAGGGGGTTGACAGCCTGCTCTTCTACCCGCTGGCCTTCTACGGCGACTGGACCAATGCGCAGGTGATGACGGTGATGATCACCAACTGGGGTATGAAGGTCTTCTGGGAATTTCTGCTCACCCCTGTCACCTATGCCGTGATCGGCTTCGTCAAGCGGCGCGAGGGGCTGGACATTTATGACGCCGGCACCAACTTCACGCCGTTCCGGACCAGCCTCTGAGAAATTGCGTCCGGTCGCGGCATGGTAAAACTCTGTTTACTCTTTACCTTCCATTAGGGGGCATGAGCAGGCAGTCGCACCGCCATTTTACCGAATCGCTGTTTCGCAAGGCTGCGTCCAAGCCCGCGACGTCCAATATCGTCGCCCTCGATTCCACCATGGCCGCCGCCCTGTCGCTGGCGCAGCGCCGGTTCGAGGCGACCTTCCTCCATGCCCCGATCGGCATCGCCCATGTCGGTCTCGACGGCGCCTTCCTGCTGGTCAATCCGCGCTTCTGCGCCATCAGCGGCTATGATGCCGACACGCTGATCCGCACCGGTTTCCAGCAGATCACCCACCCCGATGACCTCAACGCCGACGAAGCGCTGCTGGTCCGGCTCAATGCGGGCGAGATATCGCGCTATTCGATGGAAAAGCGCTACATCCGCGCGGATGGCACGGTCATCTGGATCAACCTGACCGTCGCGATGGTGCGGGACGAGGCGGACCAGCCCGAATTCTACGTCGCCGTGGTCGAGGATATGTCCGACCTGCGCCAGGCCAGTTTCGAGGCGGTGCATGATCCGCTGACCGGCCTGCTCAATCGTCGCGGCTTCGCCTGCCGGGCGCGGGACATGCTGGCCGACACGGCGCGCGCGGGACGCAGCGCCAGCCTGTTCTTCCTCGACCTCGACGGCTTCAAGCAATTGAACGACGGCCTGGGCCATGCCGCTGGCGACAGCTGCCTGGCCGATGTCGCGCAACTGCTGAAGGATCAGGTCCATCCCGGCGATATCGTTGCGCGCATCGGCGGCGACGAGTTTCTGCTGCTGATTTCCGAACGCGACGATCAGGCGTCTCCGGTCGTGGCGGAAGCGGTTCGGGAAAGCATCGCTGCCTATGGATCGGGCATCAGTTGCAGTCTGGGCCTCGTTACGGCCGTATCGCCCGATACGGCCGACCTTGACCGGCTGATCGCCTGCGCCGACGATGCGATGCGCGCGGCCAAGCGCGCCGGCAAAAACCGGGTCTGCAACGCCGCCTTCATCTGATGGGGTTATTCGGGGTAGGTCGCCGCAACGAAATACAGCCCGTCCGGTGGGGCGTTGAGGCCGAGCGCCGCACGATCCTTCGCCTCCAGCGCAGCGCGCAGATCGTCCGCGCTCCACCGCCCCATGCCGACCATGGCGAGGCATCCGACCATCGATCGCACCTGATGATGCAGGAAGGATCGCGCCGCCGCATGGATGGCGATCCGGTCGCCGTCGCGCTCCACGTCGAGCCGGTCGAGCGACTTGACCGGGCTTTCCGCCTGGCAATGGGCGGACCGGAAGGTGGTGAAGTCGTGCTTTCCGACCAGTATCTGGGCCGCCTCGTGCATCGCATCCGTATCCAGCGCCTGCACCACCCGCCATACCAGCCCATGTTCGAAGGTCAACGGCGCGCGGCGATTGACGATGCGATAGACATAGGACCGCCCGACGCAGGAAAAGCGCGCATGCCAGTCGTCGGCGACCGTCTCGCACGCCAGGATCGCGACCGGATCGGGCCGCATTTTCGCGTTCAGCGCTTCCATCAGGCGGAAGGGCGCGATGTCCTTCCCGATCTCGGCATGGGCGCGCATGGCGAGGCCATGGACCCCCGCGTCTGTGCGCCCGGCGGCATGGATCACCGCGCGCTCGCCGGTGACGGCGAAGATCGCATCCTCGATCGTCTGCTGCACGCTCGGCCCGTGCGCCTGCCGCTGCCAGCCCATGAAGGGACGCCCGTCAAATTCGACGGTGAAGGCGAAGCGTGTCATCGCTGCCCCTCGCTCTGATCAGCCATCCACCCGGCTCCCCACGGGCATATCGTAACCGCGCAGCAGTTCGCCGGGCGTCATCGCGCCCTTGCCCGCGCGCTGGATCAAGGTCGGGCGGATCGCGTCATGGCCGCAGCCGATCAGCAGGCTGTCGTCCAGAAATTCACCCGACGTTCCGCCATGATGTTCGACATGCGCCGCGAGGATGCGGAAGCGCTCGCCGCGATATTCGAAAAAGGCGCCGGGGAAGGGGTTGAAGGCGCGGACCTGCCGCTCGACCTGATGCGCATCCTTGGTGAAGTCGATGCGCGATTCCGCCTTGTCGATCTTGGCGGCATAGGTGACGCCTTCCTCCGGCTGAGCCATGGGCGGGTGGAGCGCGATATCGTCCAGCACCTCGACCATCAGCTCCGCGCCCGCCTGCGCCAGTTCGGCGGTCAGGTGGCCGGCGGTCTTGTCCTCGATCGGGGTGACATGCTTGGCGCGCATCGGCCCGGTGTCGAGGCCCGCCTCCATGTCCATGATCGTGACGCCGGTGACATTGTCGCCGGACAGGATCGCTCGCTGGATCGGCGCCGCCCCGCGCCAGCGCGGCAGCAGCGAGGCGTGGATGTTCATGCAGCCATGGCGCGGCGCGTCCAGCACGGCACGCGGCAGGATCAGCCCATAGGCGGCGACCACCGCGACATCGGCGTTCAGCGCAGCGAATTGCGCCTGCACCTCGGCATCCTTGAGCGATACGGGCGTGCGCACCGCGATCCCCAATTCCTCGGCGCGCTGATGCACGGGGGAGGGGCGCAAGGCCTTGCCGCGGCCGGCGGGGCGGGGCGGCTGGCTGTACACCGTAACGACGTCATGACGCGCCTTCACCAGCGCGTCGAGCGCGGGAACGGCGAAATCGGGGGTGCCCATATAGATGATACGCATGGCGGATGCTCAAACCCCTTGTCTCTCCCAGTTGCAACCCCTTATCTCACGATATGGCCTCACCCGAAATCGACGCATTGACCCAAGCCCTGTCTCGCCTGCCCGGCCTCGGCCCCCGATCGGCGCGGCGTGCGGTGCTGCATCTGCTGAAACGCCGCGAGGGCGCGCTGGAGCCGCTGCTGCGCGCGCTGGAGGCGGTGAACGATCGTCTCGTCACCTGCGCGACCTGCGGCAATGTCGACACGATCGATCCCTGCGGCATCTGCGCCGATCCGCGCCGCGATCCGCGCGCGCTCTGTGTGGTGGAGGATGTGCCGGATCTCTGGGCGCTCGACAAGTCGCGCCTCTTCCCCGGTCGCTTCCACGTGCTGGGCGGTCGGCTCTCTGCGCTGGAGGGCGTGCGTCCCGAAGATCTCACCATCGACGCACTGGTTGCGCGGGTGGAGCAGGGCGACATCGACGAGGTGGTGCTGGCCATGAACGCCACGCTGGAGGGGCAGACCACCGCCCATTATCTGGCCGAGCGGCTGGAGCGTTTTCCGATCCGCCTGACCCAGCTCGCCCATGGCGTGCCGGTCGGCGGCGAGCTGGACTATCTGGACGAAGGCACGCTGGCGCAGGCGCTGCGCGCGCGGCGGCCGATAGGGTAGGCGGTTCGCAAAGCCGCGCTGGAGAGGGCTGGGCGCGCTGCGGAACGGCGCCTCGCTTGATATTTCGCCCTGTTCCATCTATGTTCGGCACATGGCAATTCTTCCGATCCTTGAGGCGCCCGATCCGCGCCTGCGTACCATTTCGACCCCGGTCGAGGCGATCGACGACGATCTCCAGCGGCTGATCGACGACATGTTCGAAACCATGTACGACGCCCCGGGCATAGGCCTCGCCGCGATCCAGGTCGGCGTGCCGAAGCGCGTTCTGGTCATGGACCTCCAGGAACCCGAATCGGAAGAGGAAGGCGCGCCGCCGGTCAAGAAGCCGATGGTCTTCATCAATCCGCAGATCCTCAAGGGGTCCGACGAGCTGTCGGTCTATAATGAAGGCTGCCTGTCGGTCCCCGATCAGTTCGCCGAAGTGGAACGTCCCGCGCTGATCCGCGCCAGCTGGATGGACCGCGAAGGCCGTATCCACGAAGAACAGCTCGAAGGCCTGCTCGCCACCTGTCTCCAGCATGAGATGGATCATCTCGAAGGCATTCTCTTCATCGACCACCTCTCCCGCCTGAAGCGCGACATGCTGCTCAAGAAACTGAACAAGGCGCGCCGGGCGGCCTGACAGAGCTGACCGTGATGCCAAGGAAAAGGGTCCCGGCCGTGAGGTCCGGGGCTTTTCCTTGTCAAAAAGATTTGGGTCGAAAGCGAATTTTCATTCTTGTGTCTGATAGGGGACGTCTGTTCGACTGCCTTGGGGACATGCCATGAAAAAGCTGCTTCTGTCCGTCTGCCTTCTTGCGCTGTCTCCGTCCATTGCCGAGGCGGGCAAGCAGAAAACGTCGATCCGGATCAGCAAGAGCGTGCCCGAGATGGAAGCGACGGCGATCTGGCTGGCGCCTCGGGTTGAGACGTCCTCGGCAAGTGCAACCGTTGCTGCGGCTGACGACGCACTATTGTATAGCGAGAGTGTGACCTTCAAGCAGCTGGCAGGGACGATAGCGGCGCCCCTGTTAGTTCCCGGTGTGCCCCCGGTCACGGCGCCGGCGGGAACGATCTTTTCCGCATGGTTGGTGGGGGATCAGCGCCTGGCCTGCGCATCGGCGGGACAGGATAGCGCGCGACCCGACAAGGCGGCCTATCAGCTCTGCCTGATGTCGAGCGGCGGGCGGCAGATGGATAGGGCGAGCATACGCAAGTTGGGCGAGGGCATGGATCGTGCTATCGTGGCGCCGCTTCCAGAAGCCGTGACGCTCAAGGGCGAAGCTGGCGCGTCGTCGACGAGCGGCAGGTCGTGGCCTGCGGCGCATGTCTTCACCTATCGGCAGGATGGTGGGGTCGGCATCATCACCGAATATGGCGACCTGCTGCTATCGCCGGAAATCCAGTTCGAGCGCCGCCTGATCCTGCGGAAATCCACCCCCTCGGCCACGACCTTGCGTTGCGAGGAAAGTCGTCGCGACGATCTGTCCAGGACTTTGGCTGGACAGTCGCCGTCGAGCTACAAGGTCGCGGAAGCCAACGTTGATCTGGCTTCCGGGCCTGCTTCGGTCAGCCTGTGCGGCGGGCAGTTCGACATTGCCCGGAATGGCGACAGGCTGACGATGAACATGCGCGCTCCTTTTGCCCGCTGGTGGACATTCGATGCCGTTCGCGGGCAATTCCTCATCGATGGAGAGGCATTCGCCTATGGCGCCCAAGCGCGATGAGGTGAGGCATCGCGCTAGCCGACGGGGTAGAGGCCCTTATGCCATCCCCTCGGTATCCAGCGCATAGCCCGCCGACCGCACGGTACGGATGATGTCCTGATATTGGCCGTCCGCGTTGATCGCCTTGCGCAGTCGCCGGATATGGACGTCGACGGTGCGCAGTTCGATGTCGCTGTCCTGGCCCCACACGCTGTCGAGCAGCCGCTCGCGCGAGAAGACCCAGCCCGGATGCTCCAGGAAATGCTTGAGCAGGCGGAACTCGGTAGGGCCGAGCGGGATCACCTGGCCGCCGCGACGGACCTTGTGGCCGACCGTGTCCATCTCCACGTCCGCAAAGCTCAGCGTCTCGCCGGCCAGCGCCGGACGCACGCGGCGCAGCACCGCGCCCACGCGCGCCACCAGTTCGCGCGGGGAGAAGGGCTTGGTCACATAATCGTCCGCGCCGGTTTCGAGACCCCGGACGCGATCCTCTTCCTCACCGCGGGCGGTGAGCATGATGATCGGGATGTTCGCGGTGCCGTTCATGCGGCGCAGGCGGCGGCACACCTCGATCCCCGACAGGCTTTCGACCATCCAGTCGAGCAGCACGATGTCGGGCACATTTTCCTGCGCCATCAGCAAGGCTTCCTCGCCGTCGACCGTATGGGCGACCTCGAAATCCTCGCGCTTGAAATGCCAGATGAGCAGTTCGGCCAGCGCCGCGTCGTCCTCGACCAGCAGCATCTTCGCTCGCGCCATGGTTCAGTCCTCCGGCTGGATGTCGGCGCCGCGTTCGCGCTCGGGCAGGGTCTGGCCGGTCGCGGCATAATAGACCATCTCCGCGACATTGGTCGCATGGTCGCCGATCCGCTCGATATTCTTGGCGATGAACAGCAGATGCGCGCATTCGCTGATCGTCTTGGGATTTTCGACCATGAAGGTCACGAGCGTACGGAAGACGCTGTTGTAGAAATCGTCGACCACCGTGTCGCGCTCCACCACCGCCAGCGCCAGCTCGGCGTCGCGCGCGGCGAAGGCGTTGAGTGCGTCATGCACCATCTCGCCCGCGACCTGCCCCATGGACGGGAGGAGGGAGATAGGCTCCAGCGTATGCCGGTTGCTGGCGACCAGCGGCACGCGCTTGGCGATATTCTTGGCATAATCGCCGATGCGCTCGACCACGCTGACGATCTTGAGCGCGGCGATCACGTCGCGCAGGTCATTGGCCATGGGCGCCCGGAGCGCGATCACCTGGATCACCAGCTTCTCCACCTCCGCCTCGATCGCATCGATGCGCTTGTCGCCTTCCACCACTTCTGCGGCGAGTATCTTGTCCTGCCGCTGGAGGGCCAGCATCGCATTCTCGATCGCCGCTTCGGCGCGACCGCCCATTTCGGCGATCAGGCCGCGCAGCCGGTCGATTTCCTCGTCAAACGCCTTGATCGTATGTTCAGCCATGTCTGTCTCTCCCGCGATCAGCCGTAGCGACCGGTGATATAATCCTTGGTCCGTTCCTGCCGCGGATTGGTGAAGATGTCCGACGTCACGCCATATTCGACCAGTTCGCCCAGGTGGAAGAAGGCGGTCCGCTGCGACACGCGCGCGGCCTGTTGCATGTTGTGCGTGACGATCACGATCGCGTAGCGACCGCGCAGTTCGTGGATCAGTTCCTCGATCTTGGCGGTGGCGATCGGGTCGAGCGCCGAACAGGGTTCGTCCATCAGGATGACTTCCGGTTCCACCGCGATGGCGCGGCCGATGCACAGGCGCTGTTGCTGGCCGCCTGACAGGGCGGTGCCGCTGTCGTGCAACCGGTCCTTCACCTCGTCCCACAGGCCCGCGCGGCGCAGCGACTTTTCGACGATGACGTCCATGTCCGTCTTCGACGCGGCCAGCCCGTGGATGCGCGGGCCATAGGCGATATTTTCGTAGATCGACTTGGGGAAGGGATTGGGCTTCTGGAACACCATGCCCACGCGCGCGCGCAGCTGCACCACGTCCATCGAAGGCGCGTAGATATCCTCGCCGTCGAGCGTGATCTCGCCTTCGACCCGGGCGCTGGCGACCGTGTCGTTCATGCGGTTGAGAGTCCGCAGGAAGGTCGACTTGCCGCAGCCCGACGGGCCGATGAAGGCAGTGACATTGTCCATGTCGACGTCGATGGAGACGCCCTTGATCGCCTGCTTCTCGCCATAGAAAACTTTGACGTCACGGGCCGACATCTTCGGATTTTCGATGGTCAGGTTGGATTGTGCTTCTGTCATGGGGCTGATTACCACCGTGTTTCAAACTTGTTGCGCAGGTAGATGGCGAGGCCGTTCATCGCGAGCAGGAAGATCAGCAGGACGATGATCGCGGCGGATGTCTTTTCGACAAAGCCCTTGGAGACTTCGTCCGACCAGAGGAAGATCTGCACCGGCAGGACCGTCGCCGGATCGGTGATCCCGCCCGGCGGGGTGGCGATGAAGGCGCGCATGCCGATCATCAGCAGCGGCGCCGTCTCGCCCAGCGCGCGGGCCATGCCGATGATCGTGCCGGTCAGGATGCCGGGCAGGGCGAGCGGCAGCACATGCTGGAACACGACCTGCACGGGCGAAGCGCCGATGCCGAGCGCGGCGTCGCGGATGCTGGGCGGCACCGACTTGATCGCGTTGCGGCCGGCGATGACGATGACCGGCATGGTCATCAGCGCCAGCGTCATGCCGCCGATCAGCGCGGCCGATCGCGGCAGGTGCAGGAAGTTGAGGAAGATCGAGAGGCCGAGCAGGCCGAAGATGATCGACGGCACGGCGGCGAGGTTGTTGATCGACACTTCGATAATGTCGGTCCACCAGGCCTTGGGCGCATATTCCTCCAGATAAAGGGCGGTCGCCACGCCCACCGGGAAGCTCAGCACCAGCGTGACCAGCATGGTCAGCAGAGATCCCTTGAACGCACCCCAGATGCCGACCTGGGTCGGGTCGGTGCCGTCGCTGGCGGTCAGGAAATTCCAGTTGAACCCGGTCGACAGCACGCCCAACTGCTTCAGCCGCGCGACCTCGGCCTCGGCCTCCGGCGAACCCTTGCTCTTGGCGGCCAGGTCGATCGCGGTCGATGCGGGAACGCGGATCGTCTCGGTGCGGCCGAGGATCTTCGGATCGGCCTTGATCGCATCGCGGATGCTGATCCAAGCCGTCGGCGACAGCAGCACATCGGCGTCGCCGCCCAGCGCCTTCTTCGCGACCGCGCCCGTCACCATCGGCAGATTGGCCTGGCTCAGCGCCTCGTCGGTGATGGTGGCGGGATCGAGCAGCAGCGGCGAGGCCGGGAAATCGACCTTCAGCGCGATCTCGGTCCGGGTGAAGCCGCGCAGGCCGTTGCCCATCATGGTGACGAGCAGAAAGGCGAGGAAGGCGGCGGACAGCAGAACCGCGCCCATGCCCAGCAGGCGGAAACGGCGCTCGGCGGCATAGCGCCGGGCAATCCGCTTGCGCATGACGTCCGACTTCCAGTCGGTGGGCAGGCGGGTGGGACGGGACATAGGATACTCCGGGTCGGAGATGGCTTGCGACAGCAGGCTCATTCGTAAGCCTCGCGATATTTTTTCACGACCCGCAGGGCCACGATGTTGAGCAGCAGGGTGACGACGAACAGCACCAGGCCGAGCGCGAAGGCGGCCAGCGTCTTGGCGCTGTCGAACTCTTGGTCGCCGGTCAGCAACTGGACGATCTGGGTCGTCACGGTGGTCACGCTGGCAAAGGGGTTGAGGGTGAGGTTGGCGGCAAGGCCAGCCGCCATCACCACGATCATCGTCTCGCCGATGGCGCGGCTGACGGCCAGCAGCACGCCGCCGACGACGCCGGGCAGGGCGGCGGGGATGAGGACGCGGGTGATCGTCTCGCTGGTGGTCGCGCCCATGGCGAGGCTGCCGTCGCGCATCGACTGCGGTACGGCGGCGATGCTGTCGTCGGCCATCGAAGAGACGAAGGGAATGATCATCACGCCCATGACGAGGCCGGCGGCGAGCGCGCTTTCCGACGATGCGCCATGGATGCCGATCATCACCGCAAAGTCGCGCAGGGCAGGGGCGATGGTCAGGGCGGCGAAATAGCCATAGACCACGGTGGGCACGCCCGCGAGCATCTCCAGCGTCGGCTTCATCCACTTGCGGACCGTGGGAGTCGCATATTGGGTGAGATAGATCGCGCTCATCAGGCCGAGCGGGATGGCGACGATCATGGCGATGATCGCGCCGATGAAGATCGTGCCCCAGAAGAGGGGGACCGCGCCGAACGCATCGTCATTGCCATAGCCCATGGCGGCCGACTGCGGCGACCATTTCAGGCCAAAGAGGAAGTCGAGCGGGTTGACCATCGAGAAGAAGCGGAAGCTTTCCCACAGCAGCGACGCGACGATGCCGAGCGTTGTGACGATCGCCAGCAGCGATGCGACCAGCAGGGTGGTCATCACCAGTCGCTCGACCCGCGTGCGCGCCCGGAAGTCGGGACGGATGCGGGTGAAGGCATAGGCGCCGCCGGCAAAGGCCAGGATCAGCGCCAGCGCCGCACCGGCCACGCCATAGGTGCTCGTCGCCTGCGCATAGGGTTCGACCAGCGCCTGCGAAGCCGGGTTGAAGGCGCCGGTCTGCAATCCGGTCGCGATCGCCCGTGCTTCGCCCAATATGGCGGAGCGGGAGAAGGCGTCGGCGGGCAGGCTTTGCGCCGCCGGATCGGCAAGCACGGCCTGCGTCACCAGTCCCGGCGACACATTGGCCCACACGGCCAGGAAGATGCCCGCGGGGATCAACGTCCACAGCGCGACATACCAGCCATGATAGCCGGGCAGCGAGTGGACGGCGTCGCGCCGCCCGGTTTCGCGCGCGGCGGTCTGCAACCGCAGCGCGCGAGCACGGGCGCTGACCCAGGCGATGGCGCCCAGGCCCGCGAGCAGCAAGAGGATGGCAGGTCCAGTCATGTCGCCCTTACTTCAGCTGCGAACCGTCGAGGACGGTCAGCGCCTTCACCGTTTCGGCGCTCTTCTTGCGCACATCTTCCGGCGCCGCGACCATGCCGCGCTTGGTCAGCGCGCCGTCGGGATTCCAGTTGGCGGCGAAGGTGTTGAGGAAGTTCTGAAGGCCGGGGATGGCCGTCATATGCGCCTTCTTCACATAGATGTAGAGTGGACGGGCGCCCGGATACTGGCCGGTCGACACGGTTTCATAGGTCGCCTCGACGCCGTCGATCGGCACGTCCTTCAGCGTGTCCTTATTTTCCTCAAGGAAGCTGTAGCCGAAGACGCCGACCGCATTGGGGTTCGCGCCCAGCTTCTGGACGATCAGATTGTCATTCTCGCCCGAGTCGACATATTTGCCGTCTTCGCGGACGCGGGTGCAGGTCGCCTTATACTCGTCCTCATTCTTTTCCTTGAGCGCCTTCATCGCCTCGTCGCTCTGGCAGCCCTTTTCCAGGATCAGTTCGGCGAGCGAGTCGCGGGTGCCGCTGGTGGATGGCGGGCCGAAGACAGAGATGGCGATTGCGGGCAGGCTGGGGTCCACATCCTTCCAGGTCTGGGCCTTGTTCGGACCCTTGCCATAGGGATTGGCGGCGAGCGCCTCATAGACGATCTTGGGGGTCAGCTTCAGGCCCGGACCCTGCTTCGATTCGGCGAAGGCGAGGCCATCGACGCCGACCTGCACTTCGATGATGTCCTTCACGCCATTGGCCTGGCACTGGTCGAACTCGGCCTTCTTCATCCGGCGCGAGGCATCGGCTATATCGGGATGCTGGGCGCCCACGCCCGCGCAGAACAGCTTCATGCCGCCGCCCGTGCCGGTCGATTCGACGATCGGCGACTTCATGCCGGCATTGCCCTGCACGAACAGTTCGGCGACGGCGGTCGCGAACGGATAGACGGTGGAGGAGCCGACCGCGCGGATCTGGTCGCGGGTGGCGCCGGCGCCGCCGGACTGGTCGCCGCAGGCGGCAAGGCTGAAAACACTCGCGGTCGTGGCGGCGAGCAGGGCGAACTTCTTCACGGGAACCTCCATCATCAGGGCCGCGAGTCGCATGTCGCCACCCCCTTGGAGAGCGCCCTAGTCGCGGACCATCGCGCCTTTGTGACAGTCAGGTTTCATTTTCATGACACCGTGTCCGAAAGCGCCGATGGACGTCTTTTTTCGTCAAATTTTCCTTGGGTTTCTTCCAGCGGCGGTGGAAGCAGGACGGTAATCGTCGTGCCCTTGCCCAAAGTGCTGGCGATGTCGAAGCGGCCGCGATGCCGTTCGACGATATGCTTGACGATGGCCAGGCCAAGGCCCGTGCCGCCCATCGCCCGGCTGCGCCCCGAATCGACGCGATAGAAGCGCTCGGTCAGGCGGGGGAGGTGGTCCGGGCCGATCCCTTCGCCCTCGTCGGCGACGATCAGCCGGGTCATGCCGCTCGGCCCCTCGTTCAGCGTGACGCGAATCGGCGTGCCCGGGCGGCCATATTTGACCGAATTGCCGATCAGATTGTGCAGCAGCTGCGACAGCTGCGCCCGGTCGCCCTGCACCACGGGCAGTTGCGGCGTAATCTCCATCTCCACCTCGCGCCCACGATCGCCATGGCTGGAGCGGAACACGCCGACCACCTCGGCCGCCAGTTCGGACAGGTCGACGCGTGCGTCGGGCAGGCGATATTTTTCTGATTCGATCCGGCTGAGCGAAATCAGGTCGTCGATCAGCCGCTGCATTCGCCGCGCCTCGCCATCCATGATCTTCAGGAAGCGCTGGCGGGTTTCGGTGTCCTTGCCCAGTTCCGGGTCGGCCAGCGTCTCGATAAAACCCAATATGCCCGCCAACGGCGTGCGCAGCTCATGGCTGGCATTGGCGACGAAATCGACGCGCATCCTCTCGGCCGCATGGGTGCCGCTATGATCGACCAGATGGACGAGGCGGCGCATGTCGCGCACCGCGCCGACCGGCGCCACGCGCATCTGCCAGCGCTGGTCGCGGGTGCCCAGGCCCACCAGTTCGATCATGATCGGCTCGGCCAACGGGGCCAGGCTGGCCAGACGTTCGGCAGCGGCAGGGTGGCGGATCGCGATGCGGGCATCTTCGCCCTCGATATGCGCGCCCAGCAATCGCTGCGCGGCGAGGTTTGCGCGCGCGATCCGGCCCTTTTCCACCAGCATCAGCGGATCGGAAATCCCTTCCAGCAGGCTCGCGAAGTCGGGATGGGCGGTGAGGTCGGGCTGGTCCAGCGTCACCGTCGGCGCGGTCGGGCGCAGGCCCGCATCGCCCGATGTGATGATCAGGACGATGACGCCCGCCAGCACCGGCAAGGCGATGCTGACCGGGTTGCCGCCCAGCATCAATGCGCCGCCGGTGCCCAGCATCAGCATGGCGAGGGAAGCGGTAATCTGCGAAATGCTCAGTCGATTCATGTTTACCGTGCTGGATTTGTCGCGCATTTGCTGCGATGTCTTGCCGCAATAGCGTGCAATCTTTACGCTTTGGCAAGCGTGAGATGCGAAACAGGAAAAGATGACCAAAGCGACGCCCGATCAGGACGGCCCCATGCCGCAGGACGCCCCCGCGCCGGAAAAGGCGGCGGATGGGCTGGTCGCATCGCGTCGTCAGTTGCTGATGGGCGGCGCGGTCGCCGCCTCGGCGATCGTCTCGATCCGCCCTGCGCTCGCCAATACCGCCGCCTCGGTGCTCAATTGCACCATCCCCGTGCCGGATCAGGCGCGCGCGGGCAATTATGTCGCGCCCAATGGCCAGCTCGTGCCGTCCAGCACGCCCGGCGCCTTTCCCGGCGGGCGCAGCTATACCGGGCAACAGGTGAAGCAGGCGCTGCGCGGCGGCCGCCTGCCGGGCACCGGCTATGAGCAGAACCAGGCCTATCTGAACTATATCCGACGGCTCCAGCAGGGGACGAGCGGCTTCACCTGCTATGCCTCGCTCCAGATGCCGCGTTGATCCGGCCGGTTTTCGCGACGACTTTCTCGCATATTCGGCCCAAGGAGTAGAACCCGATACGGCTTGTCCGCGTTGATGCCGTCGAACCTGCAACGGTTCGCATCAACGGCAGACAGGGTATATGGGTCATCAGTTCGCGTCACCGGCGCCCGGTCTTTCGGTAGCGGTCTATCTCTATCAGCCCGGCGATGGCGGCCTTGATCGCGTCGCCATCCTGCTCGCCAACCATCTGCTCAGCCGCGGGGTGGCGGTGGAATTGTGGATGACCCGGATCGACGGGAAGAATGCGCATCTGATCGACCCCGATCTTGTCGTCCGGCGCGTGCCCGCGCCCGGCGGCGAGCGCCGCCTGTCGATGATCGGGCAGTTTCCGGCACTCCACGCCATGGTCCGCCGTCACCGCCCGGACATTCTCTACTCGGCCGGCAACCAGAGCAACATGCTGGCCGCGCTCGCCTGCCTTGGCACCAGGACGCAGGCGGTGGCGCGCATTTCCAACCCGATCGTCCGGCCCACCCAGCCGGCGCTCAGTGCCTGGGCGCGGCTCAAGCGGTTTCGCGCGATCACCCGTCTGTCGGCGCTGACCATCGTCATGGGCGAGCATGATCGGGCCTTGCTGACCGACAGTGGCGACGTGCGCCTGCTACCGCGCCCGACGGTGACGCCGGCGATGGAGCGCGCCCGCGCAACGCGTGGCACGCGCGATCCGCTTGCGCCCATCCGGTTGCTGATGGCCGGACGTCTCGCGCCGCAGAAGGATCAGGCGACTGCGCTCGCCGCGCTGGCGCTGCTGCCGCATCTCGACTGGCGGCTGACGATCGCGGGATGCGGACCGCTGCGCGACAGGCTGGAGCGGCAGGCTCGTACTCTGGGCATTGCCGACCGGGTCGATTTCCTCGGCTATGTGGGCGATCCCGACCGGATCGCGGCGCTGATGGGCGAGGCGGACCTGCTGCTCCAGCCGTCGCGCTGGGAAGGGCTTTGCGCCACCTTGATCGAGGCGCTGGCCTGCGGCGCGGGCGTGGTCGCGACCGACTGCACGCCCAATATCGGGCCGATCCTGGCGGCGGCGGGCCAGCATCGCGCCGTGCCGGTCGGCGACGCCGCTGCCTTCGCCCGCGCGATCGAGCGGGCGCTGGCGCGTCCCGCGACGCCCGCCCTGATGACACACGCCGTCCGTGACCATGGCGTGACCTCGGCGCTCGACGCCTATCTGCGCGCCTTCGCCTCGGTCGCGCGGCAGCCGGAACGATCGCCGATACCGTCGCCTGCCTTCCCATGATGCGTTAGGCACTTGGCTACTCTCCCGCGCTAGAAGAGGGTGAGCAGCAGGAGTGCCGGCAGTGGGAATAACGGGCTATTATCGTCTCGATGCACGCGATGCGACGCACGCTTGCCTGCTCGACGACCTTGTTCTCCTCTATCATCCGCGTTCGGGCCAGACCCATATGGTGATCAGCCCGGTGCCGGAAATCCTCGATCAGATGTGCATAGACGAACGGGTCAGCGCCGCCGACCTGCATGACCGGCTCGCGCAGCGCTTCGACCTTGGCCCGCGCGCGGCGGCGCTGCCGGAAATCGCGGCGCATCTCGACGCGCTGGTGGCGCTCGGTCTGGTGCGCCCGGCATGAGGCACGACCTGACCCTGCGCATCGGCCCGGCGACCTTCCGCATCGGATCGGCATGGGCTGGACCGATCGACCAGCTCGCCCGCCTCTATGCCGCCTATCCGCAGGTGGAGGGCGCGATCGCCGACTTCACCGTCCGGCTCCAGCCGACCAGCCTTGCGCGGCGCTGGGTGCGGCCGTCCATCTTCATCACCGGCGACCATGGCCTGGCCGACGCCGCGCCGATGAGCCTGTCGCACGGGCTGCTTGCCGCCGAAATGGGCATGAACCTCCAGATGGCGCTCGGCTGGCGGCGGCATCTGCTGCTCCATGCGTCGAGCGTCGAGAAGGATGGCCGGGTGCTGGTGATGACCGGCGAATCCGGGTCGGGCAAATCGACGCTCGCGGCCCTGCTGGGCGAGCGAGGCTGGCGCTTCATGGGCGACGAATTCGCCCTGCTCGACCTCGACAGCGGTGCGATCCTGCCCTTCCCCCGCCTCGTATCGCTCAAGAATCGCGCGATCGACGTGGTCGAGGATGCGGTGGGCGACGTGCGCATGGGACCGATGCTGCGCGCCACGGCCAAGGGGGATATCCGCCACATGGTGCCGCGCGCCGACGCCGTCGCCCGCATGGACGAAGGCGGAAAGCCGGCCCTGCTGCTCTTCCCGCGCTTCGGCCCCGACACGGATATACGCGCGGTAGGGCAGGGTGAAATCTTCATGCGCCTGACGCAGGCCTCGACCAATTATGTGGCGCTGGGCGAGCCGGGCTTCGCCGCGCTGACCCGCTTCGTGCAGTCCGTTCCCGCGCGGGCGATCGACTTCCCCTCGGGCGAGGCGGCGTTCGAGATGGTCGACCGGCTCTGGGGAGAAGTGGCATGAGCGCCGCCCTGCTGGTCGACACGCTGCGCGATCCCGCCAGCGTCGGGGGGCTGGATGCGACCGGCTGGAACCATCTGATCGCGGCGGCGCGCGCCGAACGGCTGATCGGCACGCTGGCGCATCGTCTGGCGGGCATCGCCGTGCCGTCGCCCGTCACCCCGATCCTGGCCGATGCCGTGCGCGACGCCGACCGGGAAGCCCGACAGGCGCTGTGGGAAGCCGATCGCTGCGTCGATGCGCTGCGCGGCACCGGCGTGCCGACCATATTGCTCAAGGGCACGGCCTATGTCGCGGCGGGGCTGCGCGCGGGGCAGGGGCGCTTCATCGGCGATCTCGACATTCTCGTGCCGCGCGACGCCATGCCGGTGGCGGAAAAGGCGATGATGGCGGCGGGCTGGGAATGGGTGAAGCCCGATCCCTATGACGACGCCTATTATCGCCAGTGGATGCACGAGCTGCCCCCGCTCATCCATCGCGAGCGGGACCGGATGATCGACGTCCATCATACCGTGCTGCCGCTGACCGCTCGCCAGACGCCCGATGCCGCCGCGATGATCGCCGACGCCGTTCAAATAACCGATGGATTATATATCCTCTCGCCAGAAGACCGGATCATCCATTCGGCTGCGCATATGCTGGCTGACGGCGATTTGCAGGGCGGCCTGCGCAACCTGTGGGACATTTATTGTCTGCTGCCCGATGTGGACCCGGCGGCCCTGGAGGCGCGTGCGACCCGGCACGGTCTGTTGCTCCATGTCCGGCAAGCGCAGCGGCTGGCCGCCGCGATCTATGGCGATGGGGCGCGGCTTACCCTTTGGGACCGGCTGGTGCGGGCGCGGCTGCTTGCCCGCAATGGCTGGGGGCAGGAGGTGCGCAAGCTTCTGGTCTTCGGCTTCTATGTCCGCTCGCACTGGCTGCGCATGCCGCCGATGATGCTGGCGCGCCACCTCTGGACCAAGTGGCGCAAGGGGCATCGGCCGCAATAACGCCTTTCAGCCTCGCGCCAGCATGGCCTCGACCGCCAGCCCCGCCATGTCGGCCACGGCGATCAGCCGCGCCACCGGCATCCCGCCGCGCGCGTCGGCGGACATGCCCGACATGATCGCGACCATATAGTCGGCGACGACATCGGCCTGCCCCGGATGCGCCTGGCGCAGATAGTCGCGCACCCTTTCCCGGCTCGCCGCCTTCCATGTGCAGGCCAGGCCCGCCGCCTGCCGGTCCGCGCCGCGCGCGCCTTCCAGCACCAGGCACCCCGGCGCCTGCGGATCGGCGGCATAGATGGTCGCGGCCTCGCGCAGCAGGCGCGTCAACGCCCTTGCCGGATCGCAGCCGGACGCGAGCAGTTCGTCGACCGGCAGGGCGCTGCGGGCGTAGCGGCCCAGCACTTCCTCGAACAGCTCCGCCTTGCTGCCGAAGGCCGCATAGAGGCTGGGCGGGTTGATGCTCATCGCCTCGGCCAGCGCGGCGACGCCTACCCCTTCATAGCCATAAGCGTGGAACAGCGCCTGCGCTTGATCGAGCGCGGCATCGCGATCAAATTGCCGCGGCCTGCCACGGCTTTTCGATTTATCTTTATCGACCACTACAAAAATCCTTGAACCAATCTGCTGACGATATATATAGCGATCATTACAAATATCTCAAGGACACCGGACATGACCGATTTCACTTCCAGGAAGACTCTCGTTCTGGGCGGCAGCCGCGGCATCGGCGCCGCCATCGTCCGCCGCTTTGCCGGCGATGGCGCGCAGGTCGCCTTCACCTATGCGGGATCGCATGACGCGGCTCAGGCACTCGCGAAAGAGACTGGCGCCGAAGCGATCCAGTCCGACGCTGCCGACCGCCAGCAGGTGATCGACGTGGTGGCGGGGCAGGGGCCGCTCGATATCCTGGTGGTGAATGCCGGCGCGCTGGTGCTGGGCGATCCGCTGACGCTCGACGCCGATGCGGTCGACCGGATGATCGACATCAATGTCCGCGCGCCCTACCATGCTGCCGTCGAAGCCGCGCGGCAGATGCGCGACGGTGGTCGCATCATCGTGATCGGATCGGTCAATGGCGACCGCATGCCGTTCGAGGGCGGCGCGGCCTATGCCCTCACCAAATCGGCGCTTCAGGGCATGGCCCGCGGCCTCGCCCGCGACTTCGGTGCGCGCGGCATTACCGTCAACATCATCCAGCCCGGCCCGACCAATACCGACATGAACCCGGAAGACGGGCCGATGGCCACCACGATGCACGGCTTCATGGCGATCAAGCGCCACGCCACGGGGGAAGAAATCGCCGGCCTCGCCGCCTATCTCGCCGGACCCGAAGCGGGCATCATCACCGGCGCCCTGCACACGATCGATGGCGGTTTCGGCGCCTGATCTGTCCTATTTGCACAGGGGACGCTATGATGGTCGCCGGCCGATACGCCGGCGACCGTTAATTTCCAACATTGGTAAGAAAATGTCGGAATGTACGGGAAATGTGCGAAGTTAAGCGCTGGCGCGCTCAATCCTTCTTCAGGATATCCAGCGCCAGTACCGTCATCGCCTCGCTCGCGGTCGCGATCACCTTGTCGGCCTGAGGCGCCCAGAAGGGGCTGTGGAGCGAGGGCAGGCTGGTCTGGCCCGCCTTGGCCGCAGCCAGCTTGTCCGCCGGCACGCCGCCGACCCAGAAGATGAAGCTGTTGATGCTCTTGTCGGCGCGATAGAAGCGGCCGAAATCCTCGCCCCCCATCACCGCGGGAGTCTTCACCACACGACCTTCGGGGAAATGGCTCTTGAGCAGGCCCGCCATCTGCTCGGCAAATTCGGGCGGATTATAGGTGGACGGCGTGAATTCATCCTTCACCGTCACCACCGGCATCCGATCTTCCGGCACGCCCGCCGCGATCGCCTCGCCGCGCGAGATGCGCTTGATTCCTTCGATCAGCCTGGCGCGCGTCTCGTCCGAATAGCTGCGGATGGTGAGCAGCAGCTTCGCCTCGTCGGGGATGATATTATGCTTGGCGCCACCTTGGAAGCTGCCGACGGTGACGACCGCCGGATCCTGCGGATCCTGCTCGCGGCTCACCAGCGTCTGGAGCGACGTCACGATCCGGGCGCCCAGCACGATCGGGTCGCGTGTCGTCTGCGGATAGGCGCCATGACCGCCAAGCCCCTTCACGACAATGTCCACGCTGTCGACATTGGCCAGCGCATAGCCCGGCGTATAGCCGACCACGCCTGCCTCCAGATTGGCGGCGTCGTGGAAGGCGATGGCATGGGTCGGGCGCGGGAAACGGGTGTAGAGTCCATCCTCCAGCATGTCGCGCGCGCCCTTGCCCACTTCCTCGGCGGGCTGGAGGATCATGACCAGCGTGCCTTTCCACTGATCCTTGCGGGCCGCGAGCAGCTTGGCCGTCTCGATGAAGGCGGTCATGTGCGTATCATGGCCGCAGGCGTGCATCACGCCCGTCTCGACGCCTTCGGGCGTCTTGGTGCGGACCTTGGACGCGAAGTCCAGCCCCGTCTGCTCGACCACCGGCAGGCCGTCCATGTCGGCGCGGATCAGCAGCACCGGGCCGGCGCCATTCTTCATCACCGCGACCACGCCGGTGCCACCGACCTTCTCGCTCACGTCGAACTTCAGCGCCTTCAGCCGCTTCGCGAGCTTGGCGGCGGTGTTGACCTCCTGAAGCGACAATTCGGGATTGGCGTGCAGGTCGCGGTAGAGCGTCATCAGCCCGTCCATGTCCTTGGCGACCACTGCCCCGATCTCGCTCTGCGCGGGCGGCGCGGGCGGCGTTTCGGCCGGGGGTGTCCCGGTCGGGCTTTGGGCAGCGGCGATGGACGTGAAGCTGACGGCGGCCAGAAAGGCCGTGAGCGCGTGGCGCATATGCGTGAATCTCCCTTGCTGCGCCGGAGCATAGGGCGATTTGACGCGCGTTAAAGAGGGATTGTTGCGGGGCGGTTCAGACCATGTCCACTTCAATAATAATCATAGACGCCGGTATAGGGCAGCTGGAAATAGTTCAGTCCGCTGCCGATGGCGCGGCCGATGCGCGACCGGCTGTTGCGGAAGAACAGCTCCTTGATGTTCAGCGCGACGCCGAAGAAGATGTCGCGCCGGGGGCGGATGCCGGCAGCCCGGTCGGACGCCAGGAAATTCCTGCCGCGATAGCCGACCTGCAATTCCACGAAGCGCAGCGGGCTGGTCTTCAGCTTCTGGAAGCCTGCCAATTCCAGCGAGAACAGGAAGTGCTGCTGCTCATAATGGCGTTTGCCCTTGAAGCTGTAGACCTGGGAATTGGGCATCACCATGAGCCGGAAATCCAGCTTCTCTTCCAGCCCCGGCACATTGTGGCGCAGCACGGAAAAGGCCGCGCCGGCCGTGTTGAAGACCACGTCCTGATAGGAAAAGCCGCTGTCGCTCTTATGCCCGTCCCATATTTCGCCATAAAGTTGCAGGCCGGTCGACAGGATCGCCGCAGGCAGGGCCGCGGCCGCCCGGTCGCCGGTCTTCCGCGCGATCCGCGCGCCCAGAAATTCGGCGAACAGATAGGCGTTGAAGGCGTGGGTCAGCTTGTCGATGCCCAGATTGTTCGTGTTTCGGCCAAACCAGCCTTCATCCTTGAAGTGGAAGCTTGTCGTGTCGTCGGTCCAATAGGCCTGGGTCGCGGTGATATAGGCGAACAGGCCCAGCGTCTCCCATTTGGCGGCCCCGATGCGGCTGCCGAGCGAGCGATAGCGTTGCGCGGACTCCGGCGATGGCGCCGGCGGATCGCCCGGCTCCGGCCCGATCGGCATTGCCGGAGCGTCCCGATCAGGCAGCGTCGGCGACAGCATCGCAAGGTCGAAATCGCTTTCGATCGGCCGGCCGTCCGCGACCGGAAAGATCGGCGAAGGGGCGGGGGATGGCGCGCTCCCCATTTCGGCCACGACGCCGCCATCATGGAAAAGGGGGATGGACGATGCGTCGATGGCCTGCGCCTGCGCCTGGACCATGGCGAGCGCCACCAGCAGCGATGGCGGCGCACAATATTTCCCGGCGCGCCTGATGACGCGACGGCACCCTCTTCCTGCCGGCATTGAGAGGCCCCCCTGTGGAAGAGCGTTGGACTGTAACGACCGTCATCGACGAAGAGGGGCACAGTAGCATTGCATGGCAAAAGCGGGGCCTGCCATTTTGGCGTATTTCAATTGGGTACGGCGTCTTCACCCCTATTGCGTATGCACAGTGGGGTAGGTGAAGGGCGGCGGCGGCACCTTGCAGGCATCACCGCCACCCCTTCCGTCAGGCGTTTCAGCGCGCCGAAATGAACGCCCTGATGTCCGTGCTCAGCTTGCGCAGGTCATCGGGGCGGACATACATCATGTGGCCGGCATCATAATAATGATAGTGGATGCGAGCCGGGTCGAAGCCGGTCCGGCTCATCGCATATTCCGCGCCGAAGAAGGGCGTCGCGAAATCATACCAGCCTTGGCCGACAAAGACCTTGAGGCCGCTATTCTCGCGCAGCGCCTTGCCCAGATAGGGGGCGACGCTGCCATAGACTTCGCTCGCCCGGCCGCTCTTGCCGTCCAGCTTCCAGTCCCATCCGCTGACCCCGCCGATCGTCACATAGGAGCGATCCGTCTTGTAGCCGAGGTCGTCGCGGGCATAGCTGTTCATCGCGGCGGTATAGGCGCCGTCGATCGCGTAGAAGCTGGGATCATTGTCCGGTTCTTCGCCCGCCGCGTCATAATCCTTGCCGGTATAGCGGGTGTCGAGGCGACCGATCGTCGCACCCCGGTCCCGCAGCAATTCCTTGTAGAAACGGCCCGGCGTAATGCGCAGGTCGGCGCGGTCCACGAAGGTTTCCGACAGGCCGGTCAGCCGCGCCAGTTCGGCGCGCACGCTGGCGCGTTCATCGGCGGATAACTGGTTGCCCTTGAGCAGCGCGGCGGCATAGGGACCGATGGCGAAGGCGCGGGCCTGCTGCGCCGCTTCGGCCACGGTCGCGGGCGGACTGCCCATCTTCTTGTGATACCAGGCGGTCGTCGCCATCGACGGCAGGTTGATGATATAGGGCATTTCATTGCCCTGCACCTCGGCCGTGGCGCCGAAGTCGAGGATGGTCGAAATCAGGATGATGCCGTTGACCGCGACATCATTATAGCTGCCCTCCAATTCGTTGATCAGCGCCACCGAACGGGTCGTGCCATAGCTTTCGCCGCCGATATATTTGGGCGAGGACCAGCGGCCATTCTCGTTCAGCCACAGGCGGATATACTCGGCGATCGACTTGGCGTCGGCCGACACGCCCCAATAATCCTTGGGATCCTTCTTGCCGATCGCGTGGGAAAATCCGGTGCCCACCGGATCGATGAAGACGAGGTCGGTGACGTCGAGCAAGGATTCCGGATTGTCCACGACCGGATAGGGCGGCGCGCCGTCATCCTGGGCATCGGGCAGCACCACCCGCTTGGGACCGAAGGCGCCCATGTGCAGCCAGAGCGATCCCGACCCCGGACCGCCATTGTAGAGGAAGGTGATAGGCCGCTTCCTGTCGCCGCCATCCTTGACATAGGAGGTGGCGTAGATCGCCGCGAGCGGCTTGCCGTCCTTGTCCTTGAGATAGGTTTCGCCGGTGGTCGCGGTGTAGCCGATCGCCTTGCCGCCGAACACGCCCTTATGCTTCGTCACCGAGACATTGGGCGCGGGGACGGCGCTTTCGGCGACTTCATCCTTCTTTTTGCCGTCGTCCTGGGCCTGGGCGGCGGTGGCGGACAGGACCAGCGCCAGAACGGCGAGGCTGGTGGTGAAGCGCATGTCATTCCCCTTGTTTTACGGACGTCTGGCTAGCCGAGAGAGGCTGCGGCGGGAAGGGGGATTGACGTGGCTGGACGCGACAGTCGCGTCACAGTCGCGAAGTTCACGATGTCGTCGACGCATTTTGCCCGATTGCGCCGGATTCGCGCCTGCGAAGCGACAGGTACGCGCCGCCGAGGCGCCATCATGGTCATGGCGATGCGTCACCAACGCGACGGTCGCGCGACACGGATGGGTCACTGACGCGCCTGATACGTGTCGACTGCGTCGCAGCGTGCGGGAGAAGAGCGGGGTGGACGGCGCGGATTGCATCGCGAAGGATAGATCAGGGAAAATCCTACATTGGAAGATATTTGTGCGACACGATATGGCAGGTGGGTGGGTCAGCGGACAGGCAGCTTCCGCTAGGCGAGCAAACCATCGACGCTATCAAATGAACGGAACTACTAAAGGTCCAAACTTCCCTGCTCTGCATTTTCCTCAGCGCGGCGCACCGCCTTGGCTTGATGCTCAGTTGTCAACACGATCATATCATTCGTCGTCGAGAAACTGGTGATGGCGACATTGAAGCGTGATGCAAGAGCCGGGTTTTGCTGGTTCGGCACTACCTCATAAGAGATTGAATGTAGGCACGGAAGGGCCTTGTCCGTTCGAAGGCTGTGGCTGCGGCATTCTCCATAGCTTGTATTGCCGTTAGCCATCCGCTCGCCATCTCGCGAACGCACAATCCAGCCTGAACGCTGATTACCATAGCCGGTATCGTCGAACGTGCCATATTTGCCGGTTACTTCCTGTGCGATGTTTGCAATCGGAAGCTCCTTGCCGCTTGGATATTCAATGGTGCGATCTATGTGGACCACCTTTTCCCCGCCGGGAGGACCGAGCAACCAGACATTAACTTTGTCGAGTCCGGTGTCGGCATTCAAGTTGATCTGAGACATTTGACCACCGGTAGGGATCGAAACATTATTTTTGTTTGTATTGATCGCATAGCTGGGGTTCTTACACAAAAGGACGCCACGAACCTGCGCCTCGGTCATTCCCTGCCTAAGCCCTCCTACATCATCGGCTGGTTGCCCTCGTTGCGCCGACTGCGGTTTGAATTGCCCGCAATTTAGATCGACCGTTTGAACAGCAGGGGCCGCAGTCAGGCTATCCGCCTGAGGCGCGAGTGAGGACTCGTTCGAAGAACTGATGTTGCCGCCTGACTCGCCGCTTCCACATCCGCCAACAAGGATGAGACCTGCGATCAATACATGCCCGCCGCGCATATGTTCACCTTTCCTCGTCTGTGGAAGATGTCCGGGCGACTATGTCATGTTCCTTACATGTCGGCAACGCAATGGCATCGACGCAAAAGGATAGCCCACACAAGACATCGCACCCGACAAAAGGCGCGCCGCGCAGGGTCGATGCGTATCGAACGTCAAACCGTCGGCAGAAGCAGAATGCGCATTCTCGCACGCGAACCAGACCGCCGAATGTCCACCTATGGTCGTCAGCCGACGAGCAAGAATTGCACCCACATCCAGTCCGACCGGGCGCATATCTTCTTCGATATGGACCGGAAACATATGCCTCCGGTTCATATCAATGACAGGGAGCCACTTCGCCGCCTATTGCGCCGTCCAGCCCCCGTCGATCGACAGGTTCGCGCCCGTCACCTGCGCCGCCGCATCGCTGCACAGATAGAGGGCGGTCGCGGCGACCTGTTCGGCGGTGACGAACTGCTTGGTCGGCTGACCGGCCAGCAGCACGTCGTTCATCACCTGCTCGCGCGTCATGTTGCGCGCCTTCATCGTGTCGGGAATCTGGTTTTCGACCAGCGGGGTCCAGACATAGCCGGGCGAAATGCAGTTGGCGGTGATGCCGAAGGTCGCGACTTCAAGCGCCACCGTCTTGGTGAAGCCGGCAAGACCATGTTTGGCGGTGACATAGGCGCTCTTGAAGGGGGAGGCGACCAGCGAGTGGGCCGATGCGGTCTGGATGATCCGCCCCCACTTCTTTTCCTTCATGTGCGGGATGGCGAGCCGCGTGGTGTGGAAGGCGGCGTTGAGGTTGAGCGCGATGATGAGATCCCATTTGTCGAGCGGGAAATCCTCGACCGGGGCGACATGCTGCATGCCGGCATTGTTGATGAGGATGTCGACGCCGCCGAACGTGTCGGCCGCTTCCTTCATCATCGCCTCGATCTGGTCGACCTTGGTCAGGTCGTGGCCCGAATAGAGCGCCTTTGCGCCCGACAGCGCCTCCAGCCCCTTGCGCTCCTTCTCGATCGCATCTGCATCGCCGAAGCCGTTGATCACGACATTCGCGCCTTCGCCGGCCAGCGCCTTGGCATAGGCAAGCCCGATGCCCGAGGTCGATCCGGTGATCAGTGCGGTCTTGCCGGCGAGGGAGGTGCTCATGCCTTTTTCTCCTTGAGATGATCGGGTTCGTCGAGGTCGAAAGTGGAACTCTTGCCGTCGAGGATGTTGCGGGCGATCAGGTCGCCCTTGTGCATCACTTCCTCCACCGCGTCGCGGCCCTGCGCCCAGTGATCGAGCATGGTCGAGCGGGAAAATTCGAAGTCCTTGGCGCCGCTTTCCCAGTTGCGCGACCGGTAGATCAGGTGGACGATGTTGACCGATCCCTGATCCAGGCACTGGCGCAGCGCCTGCGCCTCCGCGCTGTCCTGCAATTCGGAAGGCAGTTTGGCCAGCAATGCCTCGATCGCGCCATGCTCACGGCGCAGGCGCAGATACTGGTCCGTCACCTGACGGGTGCGGCTGCTATACTGAATGTCCTTCATCCGCGAATAGACGTCGGTCATCTGCCGCGGCATCGGCCCTTCGGCGGGGAACAGGTCGACCTGGAAGACCAGCATGTCCTCTGTCTGATGGTTGAGCACATGGGCGAGCGGCGTGTTGGACACGATGCCGCCGTCCCAATACCAGCGGCCGTCGATCTCGATCGGCGGCAGGCCGGGGGGCAGGGCGCCCGACGCCATGATGTGGCGCGCGTCGATCCGCGTGTTGCCGCCGGGGCCACGCGTGTCCCAATAAGAAAAATTGCCGGTTTCCACGTCCACCGCGCCCACCGACAGGCGGACGGGGCCGTCGTTCAGCAAATCCCAGTCGACGCAGGCGTCGAGCGTGTCCTTCAATGGCCCGCTATCATAGAAGCTGATCGCGCCGGGCGTGCCTTCGGGCATCAGGGGCGCGGGCCAGAGGCGCGGGCGGAACATGCCCGGCACGCCGAAGGTCGCGACCACGCCCGCAGCGCCCAGATGCGCGGCTTCGCGGATATGGTCGATTTCGGGCAGGATCATGTTGGGCATCCCACCCGACACGGTGTACCAGAATTTCTTGAGCCGGCTGATGCGGCGGTGCGGCGGATTGCCTGCGATGATCGCGGCATTGACCGCACCGATCGAGATGCCTGCGACCCAGGTGACGTCCACGCCCAGTTCGTCGAGTCGCTCATAGACGCCCGGCTGGAAGGAGCCGAGCGCACCGCCGCCTTGCAGCAGCAAGGCGATCTCGCGGGGGAGGGATAGCGGCGTCCTTGCGCGGCGCAGCGGTTTCGCCTCGGAGGGCTTGGGTTCGATGTCGGCCATGTCGCAGTGCAATATAGTCTTTGGCGGCGGCATTCCAACTTAATGTCTCGTAACAAATCACGATCCGCCGCAACCTGGGCCTGTGCGGACGGTTTCCCGCCTTGATGGATTCGCGTAGGCAATGACAAGGAAAGGGAGGGCGTCATGCGGCTCGACGACGAACAGGAAAGCAGCCATTTCGAAGTGCAGGAAGGGCGGGGTGGCGGCGGTGGCGGCGGGCTGGGCGGCGGCCTTGGCATGTTGTTGCCGCTGATCGGCAGCCGGTTCGGTTGTGGCGGCATCGCCGTCGTGCTGATCATCATGGTCGTGATGGGCGTCAACCCGCTCAGCCTGGTCGGCGGCGGCGGGCAGCAGCAGGCGCCGGTGCAGGGCGAGCGGCCCTCCACCAACGAACTGACCGACGTGCAGCGCGTGTCGCTCAAGGTGCTGGGATCGACCGAGCGGCGCTGGGCCGACATCTTCAAGGCGGAAGGACAGCAATATCCGCCGCCGACGCTGGTCTTCTACAGCCAGAACGGCCAATCGGGCTGCGGCGCGGCGCAATCGGCGATGGGGCCCTTCTATTGCCCCGCCGACCAGCGCATCTATCTCGACACCGATTTCTTCCGCGAAATGGAAACCCGCTTCAACGCGCCGGGCGACTTCCCGATCGGCTATATCATCGCGCATGAGGTCGGCCACCATATCCAGACCATCACCGGCGAGGCCGACCGCATCCGCAAGGCGCAGCAGCGCGCGTCGGAGGCGGACGGCAATGCGCTTCAGGTGAAGATGGAGTTGCAGGCCGACTGCTATGCCGGCGTCTGGGCGGCGCGCGACACCAATCTGATGGAAGCGGGCGATCTGGAGGAGGGCATGCGCGCGGCCGAGGCGATCGGCGACGACACGCTCCAGAAGGCGGCCGGCCGCCGGCCGGTGCCCGAAAGCTTCACCCATGGCACCAGCGCCGAGCGGATGGCGTGGCTCCGCAAGGGGCTGTCGACCGGCGACCCCGCCCAATGCGATACTTTCAAGGGTGCGATCTGACGATCAGGGTTCCGCGTTCGGCGATCCGGCCGGCGCCGTGCCGGGCACATAGGATTGGCCCATGGCCGAGGACCGCGCGGGGGCAGCCGGCAGGCCCATGCCCGGCGCCAGCGTCGGCCTGGCGTCCTCCATGGGCTGCTCCGGGTTCGACGGAATGCTGATGGCGGAAAAGGATGTGGGAGGGGCGATGGGCGCCGTCGCCGGTGCCGACGGCGGCGGGGCTTTTGCGACCGGTGATGGTTGCTCGGTTGGCACCGATGACCTGGGCGCGAAATTCTGCGCGACCAGAGCAATCAACGGTGCAGCGATCAGCGTGGCGATGGCGAAGTTACGATAGAGCATCGGACGGCGGACTCTTTGCGACTATTTTCTCGCGTCAAGTTCGCAGAAACCGGTAAACAAAGCCTTGGCAGCTAGAAACGATCCAGTTGCATCAGCAGTGCCATCATGTCGTCGGGGATCGATTCCTGTGGCGGCCTGTAGGTGGACCGCAGCGCATCACCGACGCCCTCATAGGGCGTGGGCAGGCCGACAGTGACGATGCGGGCGCGGTCGCTCCCCCGCCCCGGCGCCGATCGGCCAAAAGATTTAGGCTGCATGTCCATATCCTCCCAAACGGCCATCTGGCTCAAAAGTTTCTGGCATTCGTCGCATCCCGGCGCGATAGGCCGCAGGACGAGGAGAGACGATGGTGACGGACTGGCAGGCAACCGAGGCGCGCATCCGGGCGCATTCGCCCTTTCTGGCGCGCGCGCTGGATCGTTTCCCGGCTGTGACCGAGCGGCTGGCGGCGGGCGATTTCGATGGCGCACTGGCCGTGGCGCAGGCGGCGGGCAGCCCGGAGGATGGCGTCGCCCGGTCGCTGCGGCGGCGGCGCGGGGCGATCGCGCTGGCGGTGGCGGCGGCCGATCTGGCGGGGGCATGGGACATGGACCGCGTCACCCGCACCCTGTCCGATTTCGCCGACCAGGCGCTGGAGGAAGCGCTCGCCGCCGCGATGCAGGAACGCTATCCCGACGCCGAGCACAGGGGTTTCGTCGTGCTGGCGCTGGGCAAGCATGGCAGCCGCGAACTCAATTACTCGTCCGACATCGATCCGATCCTGCTCTACGATCCCCGGACCCTGCCGCATGGCGAGCGGGAGGATGTCGCCGACGCCGCCGTGCGGATCGGCCGGCGGGTCAGCGAATTGCTCACCGCGCGCGATGGCGACGGCTATGTCTTCCGCGTCGACCTGCGCCTGCGGCCCTCGCCCGAGGCCACGCCCATCGCCCTGCCGGTGGAAGCGGCGATCGGCTATTATGAATCGATGGCGCTTGGCTGGGAACAGGCCGCCTTCATCCGCGCCCGCCCGGCGGCGGGGGACAGGGAAATGGGCGACTATTTCATGCGCCAGATCCGCCCGTTCGTCTGGCGTCGCAGCCTCGATTTCGGTGCGATCGACGCGATCGTCGACATATCGCGCCGCATCCGCGACCATTATGCGCAGGGACAGGCGTTCGGGCCGGGCTACGACCTGAAGCGCGGGCGCGGGGGCATTCGCGAGGTTGAATTCTTCGCCCAGGTCCACCAGCTGATCCATGGCGGTCGCGACCCGTCGCTGCGGTCGGGAAACACGCGTGAGGCGCTGCGCGCGCTTGCCGCCGCCAATGTGATCGAACCCGACGTCGCCGCCCGGCTGGACGAGGCCTATATCCTCTTCCGCACCATCGAGCATCGGCTCCAGATGGTGGAGGATCGCCAGACCCACGAACTGCCCAAATCCCTCGACAGCCTGGACAATATCGCGCGCCTCCATGGGCTTCCCGACAGTGCGGCGCTGCTCGACCTGCTGCGTCCCCATGTCGAATGGGTCGGGCGCAACTATGACAGGCTCAGCCCGGAGAAGGAGGATGCTTCCCTTTCGCATGACGAGGACCGGCTGAAGGAGCAATTGATCGAACTGGGCTTTGCCGATGCCGACACGCCGCTGGCCCGCATCACCCGTTGGCGCGCCGGCACGATCCGGGCGCTACGCAGCGCGCCGTCGCGCGAGGCGCTGGAGGAACTGCTGCCCGGCCTGATGCGCACGCTGGCGAAGGCGCCCGATCCATCACGCGCGCTCAACCGCCTCGACGACATGATCGCGCGCCTGCCGAGCGCGATCAATTTCTTCAAGCTGCTCGCCGCGCGTCCCGCGCTGGTCGAATTGCTGGCGGAGATATTGAGCCATGCGCCCACGCTCGCCGATGCGCTGGGCCGCCGGGCCGAACTGCTAGACGGGCTGATCGACGCCTCCGCCTTCGATTCCCCGCCGCCGGTCGACCAGCTGGCGCAACAGCTCGGCGCGCTCGAACCGGGCGAGGATTATCAGGCGCTGCTCGACCGGGTGCGGCAGCGCGTGGGCGATCGGCGTTTCGCACTCGGCGCGCAGATCATTCGCGGCGGCGATCCGCTGGAGGCGGGCAGGGGCTATGGCCGCGTCGCCGAAGCCGCGATCGAGGCGCTCGCCAGCGCCACCGTCACAGAGTTCGAGACCGCCCATGGCAAGGTGCCGGGCGGCGAATTGCTGATCCTGGCGCTGGGGCGCATGGGCGGCGGCGTTCTGACCCATGCCTCCGACCTCGATCTCGTCTATCTCTTCACTGGCGATTTCGCGACCGAATCCGATGGCGCGAAGCCGCTGGGGGCGACCCAATATTTCAACCGCCTTGGCCAGCGCATCACCAACGCGCTGTCGGTCCACACCGCTTCCGGCCCGCTCTACGAGGTCGACACAAGGCTGCGCCCGTCCGGCGCGCAGGGACTGCTTGCGGTCAGCCTCGACAGTTTCGCCCGCTATCAGCGCGAGGAAGCCTGGACCTGGGAGCATCTGGCGCTGACCCGCGCCCGCCCGGTCTTCGGTTCGGCGCGGGCGCGTGGCGCGATTGACGCCGTCCTTGCCGAAACGCTCCGGCGACCGCGCGACTTCGACGAACTGGCGGCCCAGGCCGTGAAGATGCGCCGCGACATCGCCAAACATAAACCGCCGGCCAGCGACCTCGACGTCAAACTCGTCCCCGGCGGCCTCGTCGATCTGGAATTCCTGATCCATATCACCCAGTTCCGCCATGGCATGGCCTTCGATCCCGATCTGGGCAAGGCGCTGAGCGAACTGGTCGCGGCAGGCCATCTGCCCGCCGGCTTGATCGCGGCGCATGACCTCATCACCCGCTATCTGGTCGTCTCGCGCCTCGTTTCGCCCAAATCGACCGAGCCGCCCGAGGCGACCCGTGCCCTCGTCGCGCGCGCCTGCGGGATAGCGGACTGGGACGGGCTGCTTGCAAGCTACGCCAAGGCGCGGCAATGCGTGCAGGAAGCCTGGGCTGCGCTCGCCGCGCCCTATCAGGAGGATGAAGATGCTGGAGCAGGGTGACACCATTCCCGCCGTGACGCTCAAGGATGCCGACGGCACGGATTTCACGCTCGAAGCCTATCGCGGCAAGCCGCTGGTCGTCTATTTCTATCCCAAAGCGGATACGCCCGGCTGCACCAACGAAGCGAAGGATTTCACCGCGCTGGCCGACGAATATGCCGCCGCCGGCGTGCCGGTGGTCGGCATTTCCAAGGACAAGCCAGCCAAGCTGAAGAAGTTTGCCGAGAAATATGGCCTGACCGTTATCCTGGCTTCCGATGAACCGGGTGCGGCGTGCGAGGCGTTCGGTACCTGGATCGAAAAGTCGCTCTATGGCCGCAAATATATGGGCATCGAGCGGGCGACCTTCCTGGTCGGCGCGGATGGCGCGATCCTGCGCGTCTGGCCCAAGGTCAAGGTGAAGGGCCATGCCGCCGACGTGCTGGAGGCTGCACAAGCGCTTTGACCTTGCCGATTTATATCACGACGGTGGGCGCGGCCTGCGCCCATGTGTTGCTGACGCCCGATCCTCATGAAAAGCTCATGGCGGCCCGCGCGGTGGCGCGCGGCTGGCGTCTGGGGCGGTTGGCGCCTCGTTTCGACGTGGCGATGCCGGACCGGCCGGCACGCCCGGCCGCGCCCGAACTTTTGCCGCCCGGCAGAATGCCCAGGCGGGGCAAGATCGGATCGGAACGCTCGCGCATCGCGATGCTCCATGCGCTCGCCCATATCGAATTTGTCGCCATCGACCTGGCCTTCGACCTGATCGGCCGCTTCGGCGCGGAATTTCCGACCGAATTCACCGACCAGTGGATGCAGGTCGGGGCGGAGGAGGCGATGCACTTCGCGCTGCTCGACCGGCGGCTGCGACAGGCCGGCAGCCATTATGGCGCGCTGCCCGCGCATGACGGCCTGTGGCAGGCGGCGGAGGAGACGGCGGGCGACGCGCTGGCCCGGCTCGCCATCGTGCCGATGGTGCTGGAGGCGCGGGCGCTCGACATCACGCCGGCGACCGTCGAACGCTTCGAGGGGGCGGGCGACATGGTCTCCGGACGGATGCTGCGGCGGATCATGGCGGACGAGATTCGTCATGTTTCGGCGGGGACAAAATGGTTCGCCTGGGCGACGAATGGACTGGGGCTGGACGCCCCAAATCATTACCAACTGCTTGTGAAACAGCATTTTCGTGGCAGCGTTAAGCCACCGTTCAACGACTCGGCGCGTCGACAGGCCGGTTTGACCGAAGAATTTTACACGCCGCTTGCAACCTGATCCGGGATCGGCACTGTGCAGCATCAGCGGGGGCGATTTAGGTCGCCAAACATAAAACACGGGAAGCACCGCAAGGCATAAGCCTCCGGTGGTCAAGTCGGGGTTTGCATGTCGGTTCTTCAGTCGGTGAATGCGCGCGGATCGCAAAAGTTCCGGTCTGCGTCGAAGTTTATGAAAATTTTTGGAGCCATCGGGATCGCTGGCATGCTGTGCGCCGCAGCCCCGGCCCAGGCGTCGACCGACGATGACGATCCCTATGGCGAGGTGCCCGCCGCTGCCGCTCAGGCTGGCAAGACCGACCTCGATTTCTCCGACCTGTTCGCCAGCCTCCAGCGCCTTGACGGCCAGCCCAAGGCATCGGCCTATATCCCGTCGGGCCGTCCCGTGGCCAAGCTGTCGCTGACGTCGAACTTCGGCGTCCGCTCCGACCCGTTCAACGGCGGCGCGCGGATGCACAAGGGCATCGACATTCCCGGTCCCGTTGGTACGCCGATTTATGCGACCGCCGATGGCGTCGTCAGCCGCGCCGGCTGGGCCAGCGGCTATGGCAATCTGGTCCAGATCACCCATGGCGGTGGCATGGAAACCCGCTACGGCCATATGTCGAAGCTGCTCATTGCCGCCAACTCCTATGTGAAGCGCGGCCAGCTGATCGGCCTGATGGGGTCGACCGGCCGCTCGACCGGCAGCCATCTCCATTATGAAGTCCGCGTCGACGGTGCGGCGATCAACCCCATCCCCTTCGTCGCCGGTCCCGACTATCTGGTCGCGATGAACACCAAGCCCCCGGTCGCCATGGGCGGCCCGACCAAGGCGCAGGAAAAGGCCGCCGACTGATCCGGCATTTCCCGACATTCGCAAAAGGCCCGGCGCCCCATGGGTTGCCGGGCCTTTTGCTTGACCCTATCTAAGGCGCATCATGGCCGACATTGACCTCACCCCCTCCGCCGCCGCCCGTGTCGCGGCGATCGCCGCCAAGCAGGGCAAGCCCGCCATCCTTCGGCTGTCGGTCGAAGGCGGCGGCTGTTCCGGTTTCCAATATCGCTTCGGCCTGGCCGAAGGGATCGAGGCGGCGGATCTGTCGGTCGAGCGCGACGGCGTCACCCTGGTGGTGGACGATGTCAGCATCGACCTGGTGCGGGGCTCGGCCGTGGACTTCGTGTCCGATCTGGGCGGGCAGGCGTTCAAGGTGACGAACCCCAACGCCACTGCCGGATGCGGCTGCGGCACTAGTTTTTCGGTCTGATTCCCACCGCCCTTTTCCTACCTCCGTTCGGCCTGAGCTTGTCGAAGGCCATTACTTCTTTAAAGAGCAGGCAGGGCGTTGGCAGCCCGAACTGTTTGGATAAGGAAGTCGGATGCGCATCGCCACCTTCAACATCAACGGCATCAAGGCGCGTCTGCCGCGCCTGCTGGAATGGCTGGACGAAACGCGCCCCGACATCGCCTGTCTTCAGGAAATCAAGACCAGCGACGAGACTTTCCCGGTCAAGGATATCGAGGCCGCCGGCTATGGCGTAATCTGGCACGGGCAGAAGGGATTCAACGGCGTCGCCATCCTCGCCCGCGGCGAAACCCCGGTAGAGGTGCGCCGCGGGCTGGAGGGCGAGCCGGAGGACGAGCATAGCCGCTATCTCGAAGCCGACGTGAAGGGCGTGCGCGTCGCCAGCATCTACCTGCCCAACGGCAATCCGCAGCCCGGCCCCAAATTCGATTACAAGCTGCGCTGGATGAAGCGGCTGCGGACCCGTGCCGCCGAAATCTGGGCGGAGGAAGTGCCCGCGATCCTGGCGGGCGACTATAATGTCATCCCGCGCGACGTGGATACCTTCTCGGTCAAGGCGATGCAGGACGATGCGCTGATGCAGCCCGAAAGCCGCGCCGCCTATCGCCGGCTGCTGGGCGATGGCTGGACCGACGCGATCCTCAGCCGCCATCCAGCCGGGGGCGTGTGGACCTTTTGGGACTATCAGGCGAACAGCTGGCCGCGCGACGCCGGTTTCCGCATCGACCATCTTCTCCTCAGTCCTGCCGCCGCCGACCGGCTGATCGATGCGCAGGTGGACAAGGCGTTTCGCGGCCGGGAAAAGGCGAGCGACCATGCGCCGACCTGGGTGGAGCTGCGCGACGTCTGATTATTACCCGGATAATATTGACTGAATAATATCCGGGTAATAATAACCGTGCCGAAGGAGATTCGGCATGGAACGGACATTCACGGCTTTTGCAGGCGACCTGTGGATCGCCACCGGCGATGAGGATGAGATGCGGGAAGCCCTGCGCGCCGTCGGCGACGTTGCGCAGAATATCCTGCTGTTCGACGACAGCACGGGGAGGCAGATGGACATCGATCTGCGCGGCCCGGCGGCGGAGGCGTCGCGGGGCAGGGGACGGCCGAAACTGGGCGTCCAGCCGCGCGAGGTGACGTTGCTGCCGCGCCACTGGGACTGGCTGGCGGCGCAACCCGGCGGTGCATCGGCGACGCTCCGACGCCTCGTGGAAGCGGCGCGCAAGGAAAGCAGCGGCGCGCCCAGCCCGCGCGCGGCGATGGATGCGGCCTATCATTTCGTCACCGCCATGGCGGGCGACCGCCCCGGCTATGAAGCCGCGATCCGGGCGCTCTACGCAAAGGACGAGACATTGTATATTTCGCTGTCGGAAGACTGGCCGTCGGGTATCCGCGACCACGCCCGCGGCTTGGCGGCGCCGGCCTTCTCAGCTTGAGCGGGAATTGGGAAGGGTCGGAAACGGCGACTTTCTGTCATGCTAGCGAAAGCTGGCATCTCACTTCTTCTGGCGATGCGCTTGAAAGAAAAGAGAGATCCCAGCTTTCGCTGGGATGACGGACAATCGTAGATGATCGTCAACCCACCCCAATCAGCAGTTGCGCCGATCCGGCCCGTTCCGCCTTGCCCTTAGCTTACGCCGCCAGCCGCAGGAACGGCACTGGCTCGGTCGAGCGCAGCACGATCGGCTTGCCTTCCGACGCCTCGAACAGTTCGCCGTCCAGGATGACGCTGCTATGGTCGCCCTCAATGCGGATGACGTCGCCCTGTTCCAGGTGGATGCCCTGCATCTTGTGCTTGCCGACACGCTTGAAGAGGCTGCCCCACAGCAACCGCAGCAGCGCTGGCAGACTCTGTTCCACCGCCATCAGCTTCATGTTACCGCGCCGGCTGTCGCCCGGATCCACGCCCAGCAGCAGCCGTTCCAGCGTGGTGACGATCAGTACCGAGAAACGCCCAGCTAGCTGACCCTCGCGGATCAGCGAGATGCTGACCGGCTTGCTTGACGGCGGCAGGAAGCGGGCGCGGATGCCGAACAGCAGCGACACGATCACCGCCAGCGCAGTAATGACATGGCTCAGGCCATTGGACAGACCCAGCGGATAGATCTGGTTGCGGCAATAAAGCATGTAGTCGGCCAGCCCCGCGCCGCCGAGGAACATGCCCAGCACCGGCCGCGTCTCGGCCTGCCCGTCGGACAGGGCGATCAGTTCGCGCGCCACGACATGGTCGCCGACGCCCGACTTGGCGATCTGGACGATACGCTCCAGCGCCTTGATCGGATCGCCATGGATGCCCAGGTCGAGCGCGATCAGGTTGGTCTTGCCGTTGGGCAGCACCGCGATCGGCGGCACGCGACCCTTGAAATGCTCGCCCTGATAGAGTTCGGTCAGCGACGCCTGCACCGTGCCGTCGCCGCCATTGATGACGATGACGGTCGGATCGACGCGGGCGATGGTCTGGAACGCCCGGCCGATCTGGTCGACATGCTCCACTTCATAATGGAAGATGTCCGGATTGCTGGCGCAATAGCTGCGCACGCGCGGAAGCGTCTGCCGGTTGCCCGTGGACTTGGGGTTGGACAATAGCGCGACGCAGACCATGGTTTTGGATCACATATATTTGAGGTTGATCGTGATTTTCGTCACGCCGGGGCCGGCATAGAAGGCGGCCTTGTCCACACCCGGCTTGCCCAGGTTGAAGATGCTGATCGACGGATTGTTGGAAAAGCCGCCGCCATCGCGCGAAATGTCGGTCTTGCCATTGCCGTCGCGGTCGTGCCGCACGGCGATGCCATATTTGCCCGGCTGGGGCACCGGCACGCAGAAGCGCATCGCGCCATTGGCTGGCTTGACCGCAACGTCGATTCGATTGAGCCATTCGCCCTTTGCCAGCCAGGCGTCCTTGGTGCCCGGATAGGACTGGATGCGCACCTTGCCGGTTGCGGCGACGAAGCCGCGCACATCGACCAGCACCACCGGACCCTTGGCCCCGGCGCTGCAACGCTCCATTTCATTGGCGATTTCCTGCCCATGGGCCAGCGCCGGGACACCCGCGACCAGCGCAGTTACCGACATCAGACCCAGTGCAACTTTCAACATGACCATCAGACTCCTGGAAGCTATAGCCGTCCGGATGGACCGGACGGCGAGCCCCTGTTCGCCCCGCAATTCTACCTGACTCGCATATGAGATGGGTTTGCGGCCAAAACATGGTGATGGGACGACGACTTAGAGAATGCTGACCGCCACCGACCGTTATCTCGCTCGCCTGATCGCTGTGCCGATGCTCGGCACGCTCGTGATCGCTGCGATGCTGCTGGTGCTCGACAAGATGTTGAGCCTCTTCGACTTCGTTGCGGCGGAGGGCGGACCGGTCAGCGTTGTGTGGCGGATGCTCGCCAACATGCTGCCCGAATATCTCTCGCTCGGCATCCCGATCGGGCTGATGCTGGGCATATTGCTTGCCTTCCGCAAGCTGGCGACATCGTCGGAGCTGGACGTGATGCGCGCGGTCGGCCTGTCCTACGGCCGGCTGCTGCGCGTGCCCTATATGTACGCGATCGCGCTGGCGCTGATCAATTTCGGCATCGTCGGTTTCGTCCAGCCGCTCTCGCGCCACGCCTATGAGGCGCTGCGCTTCGAACTGCGATCGGGCGCGCTGGGCGCGTCGATCAAGGTCGGCGAGTTCACCAATCTGGGCAAGCGGATGACGCTGCGGATCGAACGCAGTATGGATGAAGGCCGCAATCTTCAGGGCATCTTCGTGCGCGCGGTCAGTCGCGATGGGCAGTCGGTCGCGGTGACGGCGGCGCAGGGCCGGTTCCTGGCCACCGACGATCCCGACACGATCATCTTCCGCCTGCGCGACGGCGTGCTGGTGAACGACGCGCCCAAATATAAGACGCCGCGCATCCTGTCCTTCTCCAGCCATGACCTGCCGATCGACCTGCCGCAGATCGAGGCGTTTCGCGGGCGCGACGTCGACCGGGAAAAGACGATACCCGAACTCGTGGTGATCGGCAAGAATCAGGCGACGCCCGACAAATTGCGCAACGAGGTGCGCGCCAATTTCCATTTCCGCATGGTCGAAGTGGTGTTCATGCTGCTGTTGCCGCTGGCGGCGCTGGCCTTCGCCATCCCGCCCAAGCGATCGACCTCGGCGCTGGGGGTGTTCCTGTCGATCGTCTTCATCGTCACCTATCACAAGATCAACCAATATGGCGAAAGCGTAGGGGCGTTGGGCAAGATCGACCCGATCATCGCGCTCTGGGTTCCGTTCCTGCTCGCATCGGGTTTGGTCCTGTGGATGTTTCATGTGATCGCGCACCGCCCCGGAGGGCAGCCGATCGCCGCGCTCGAATATGCCTTCTCCAAGCTTGGCAAGCAGGTCGCGCGCCTGCTGCGTTTCGGGCGGCGGCGCGTCCCGGCGGAAGCGGAAGGAGCCGCCTGATCCCATGAATCTCGATTTCTTCCCTTCGCGCCAGATCGGCCTCTACATGATCCGGCTGTTCCTGACCCGCACCTTCGCGGTGCTGATGCTGCTGGTCATCGTGCTCCAGACGCTCGATCTGCTGGGCAATTCGGGCGATATCCTCGCCTATCCGGGCAATGGCGATGCGCAACTGTGGCACTATGTCGGCCTGCGCGCGCCGCAGATCGTGGCGCGATTCCTGCCTTTCTCCGTGCTGCTCGGCACACTGGTCATGCTGGCGACGCTCAACCAGAATAGCGAGATCATCTCGATGAAGGCGGCGGGCCTGTCGGCGCACCAGATATTGGCGCCTCTGGTCGTGGCGGCGCTGGGCGTGTCGGCGATCAGCTTCGTCTTCAACGAGCGCATCGTCGCCCGCTCGACCGCGGCGCTCAGCGCCTGGGAAGCGGTGGATTATGGCCCGATCCCGCCCGACAGTGGGGTGAAGAGCAATCCCTGGGTTCGCGACGGCAATAATCTGGTGAACGCGGCGATCGTCGCGGGACGCGGCACGGCGGTGCAGCTGCGCAAGGTGCAGATCTACAACCGCGTCAACAACAGCCTGACGACCATCGTTCAGGCGCCCAAGGGCCATTATGACGCGGCCGACAAGAGCTGGGTGCTGGAAGACGCGCGGCAGTTCGACGTGGCGCGCGGCACGGTGCGCGATGTGGGGACGGTCCGCTTCGGCCGCGACATCCGCCCCGACCAGTTCACCCTGGCCAAGGTCGATCCCGATGGAATGACCTTCAGCGAACTGGAAGCCGCGATTTCCGACCTGCACGATGCCGGTCGGCCGACGGCGGAACTGGAAGGAAGCCTGTGGCACAAATTGTCCGGGCCGCTATCCGCGCTGCTGATGCCGATCCTGGGGTCGGTCGCGGCCTTCGGTTTGGCGCGATCGGGGCAGCTGTTCCTGCGCGCGGTGCTGGGAATGGCGCTGGGCTTCGCCTATTTCGTCGCCGACAATTTCTCGCTCGCCATGGGCAATCTGGGCGCCTACCCGCCGGTTTTGGCGGCCTGGGCGCCCTTCTTCCTGTTCCTGCTGGTTGGCGAGACGGTGCTGTTCCGCACCGAGGAATGAACTTCAAAGAAAAACGCCCCGGCGACCAAGGGACGTCGCCAGGGCGTTCATAGGGGGCGTTCCGATCCTCAGAGGGGGGGAGAAGTGACCGGAACGCCCCCGATATGGGGGCGCGTTTCCCCGTTTCAAGCTGCAACTGAAAAATAATCGGGCGGCCTGTCACGGCCTCCCGATCTTCGCGTCAACGCGCCGTCATGGTGCTGCGGGCGATCTTGCCGACCAGCGGCATCATCCCCTTATAATTGCCCTTCCGGTAGGGCGATTCCATGTCGAGCGTTTCCATCAGGCGAACGTGCGCCTTGCCCAGCGCGTGATAGGGGACGCTCGGCAGCAAATGGTGCAGCGCATGGTAGCGCAGACCGACCGGCGCCCAGAGCGCGGGCAGGGTGCCGGGCGGCGGCACATTGACCGAATCCAGATATTGCGCCGTCACGGTCATCGGATCGCCCTCATTCTCCCAAAGATGCGCGACCAGCGTGCGTAACTGGTTGATGACGGTCATCGCCGAATGCACGGCCATATAGACCAGCAAGGGCTTCCAGCCGAAGGCGAAGACGCTGCCGACCAGCGCCAGCGCGAACAGGCTGGCGCCTGCTTCCTGCCATGCCCATTGACGGGCGAACTCGCCTTCGGGCGCGCGGCGACGATAGGCGGGATTGATCGACAGCGCCGAAAATTCCGCCACCACCTTGCGCCGCAGCGCCGGGATCAGCAGCGACAGCGGCGTCAGCAGGCCGAAGCGCAGGATAAGGCCGATCGGCGCCAGCGACGCGACGATGATGAACAGCGGCAGCGACCAGGGCTTCATCAGCGCCAGCGGCAGATATTCCGGATCTTCCGCCGTACCGTAGCGGGTGCGGGCATGATGCTGGGTATGGACGCCTTCATACATGAAGGACGGGATCATCAGCGGTACGCCGACGATCAGGTTCCAGCCCAGGCGGAAGCCGGGGAGAGCACCCTTGCGGATATGGGTCAGCTCATGGATGAAGCTCGCCGCGCGATAGAGCGCCAGCATCGCCACGATGCCGCAGGCGACCGCGACCGCCATAGTGTCGATCAGGATGGCGCCGGCCAGAGCGGTCCAGCCGATGAGGGTGGAAGCCAGCAAGTCGGGCCAGTAGATGCGCGGATTGGCAACCGCATATTCGCGCGACATCTCCGCCGCTGCTCGCAGCATGGCGGTGTCATCGGGAATGGCCGCGCGCGCCCGCTGCGCGGCGGCAAGGATGGGATCATGCACTGTCATGCGGCCGGTCCTAGCCTCCAAATGCGCTGATATCATGGCAGCACCATGACATATTCACCATGTTACGCGCCCGGATGCGCGCGTGATTGACATTCCGCAAACAAGCGCCGAACTGCACCGCACTCCATTTTTCCTTCGAAGGCGGCACCTGTGGCGCAAAACGATCTGGTCATTACCCCTGTTTCCGGCAAGACCGACCTCAAGGCTTTCATCGATCTGCCCTGGCGGCTCTATGCCAATGATCCCAACTGGGTGCCGCCGCTGAAGGGCGAGGTGAAGGAATTGCTGACGCCGGGGAAGAACCCCTTTTTCGGCCATGCCGAGGCGCAATATTTCCTCGCTCGCCGGGGCGGCAAGGTGGTCGGCCGCATTTCCGCCCATATCGACCGTCTCGCGCTCCAGCAGCCGGTCGAGCAGGGCATGGGGCCGGGGACGGGCAATTTCGGCCTGTTCGAGGCGGAGGATGCGGAAACTGCCAAGGCGCTGATCGCGACCGCCGAGCAATGGCTGCGCGGCAAGGGCATGACCCGCGTGCTGGGGCCGATCTCGCTCTCCATCTGGGAGGAGCCGGGCCTGCTGATCGCCGGGCATGATCATCCGCCGACGGTGATGATGGGCCATAACAGCCCGGCCTATCAGGCGATGATCGAAGGCGCGGGCTATGCGCCGGTCAAGCAGCTCAAGACCTATGAGCTGGACATCACGAAGAATTTTCCGCCGCTGATCCAGCGCATCGTCCAGTCGGGCGAGAAGAATGGCCGCATCCGCATCCGCAAGGTCGATAAGTCGAAGTTCGACCAGGAAGCTGCGATCATCCTGTCGATTCTGAACGACGCCTGGGGCAACAACTGGGGCTTTGTGCCGATCACCGACGAGGAGGTCGCGCATACCGGCAAGAAGCTGAAGCCGATCGTGTTCGAGGATCTGATCATGATCGCCGAACTGGACGGCGAGCCGGTCGCGTTCATGATGACGCTGCCCGACCTTAATGAGGCGGTCGCGCCGCTTAACGGCTCGCTTTTCCCCTTCGGCTGGATCAAGCTGCTGTCCTGGTTGCGCAAGCCCAAGGCGCGCACGATGCGGGTGCCGCTGATGGGCGTGGTGCAGCGGCTGCAAAGCTCGCGCATGGCGAGCCAGCTCGCCTTCATGATGATCGAGACCATCCGCCGCGCTGCCATTGCCAATTATGGCTCGACCCGTGGCGAGATTGGCTGGGTGCTGGATGACAATCAGGGCATGAACGCCATCGCCGACGCGATCGACAGCAAGGTGAACAAGGTCTACCAGATTTACGAGAAGGGGCTGTAAGGCAGCGCCCCCTCTCCGTTCGGGCTTAAACTTCGCTCAGCTCGAACAGTAAGATATCAACTCTCCCCCGGCACCGCCACCTCGACCGCGCCGGCCGCGATCTTCACCGTAACGGGGGTCTTCGCGAGCACTTCGCCGTCGATCGAGATGCGCTGGCGTGGCTTCGTGTCGAGGCGGAACGATTTACCGTGAAATTCCTCGGTATGGGCGTTGCGGTCGCGCAGCTTGACGAATTTGGCATACCAGTCCCAGGCGAGGCGCGGCTTGCTGCGCCCGACCACGGCCTGGATCACGATCTCGCCGGTGTCGACATCTGCATGGTCGGACAGTTCGACCCCGCCATGATAGGGGCCGTTCAGGATGCGCACTTCGGTCGACCACATTCGCCGCTCCCGCGTTCCGTCGTCGATGGTCAGGCGGAAGGCGCGGAAACCGACCGAGCATTTGAGCGCCCACATCAGATAGCCGATCCGGCCCAGATAGCGCTTCAGCTTGTGCGGCACCGTCTGCCCGATCATGGGGGAGAGGCCGAGGGAAGCGGCGTTCACGAAATAGTCGCGGTCGATCATGCCCAGGTCGACGCGCCGCCGCTTGCCGGTCGCGATCGCCTGCACCGCGCCGTCCAGGTCGAGCGGCAGGCCCAACGTCCGGGCGAAGCTGTTCGCGGTGCCGAGCGGCAGCACGCCGAACACGCAGTCCTTGCCCACGAACTCGTCCACCGTGCCCGACATGGAGCCGTCGCCGCCGCCCACGATCACCATCGGCGCGCCGCTTTCCACCGCATCGCGCACCGTCGCGGCCATCTGTTCGGGGTCTCCCACGGCATGGGCGGCGATCAGGCGGACACCCGCCGCCGCCAGCTTTTCCCTGGCCTGCGTGAAATTGTCCTGCCCGCGTCGGCTATGGGCGTTGACGACGAGGATGGCGTCCTTGGGGAGGGGTTTCGTTTCCATGCCGCAATAACTCCGCACAAGGAATTTAGGTCCGGGGATTCGGGTCCTGGGGAAACTCAATCGCCCGCAATCGTTACTCCGGCATGGCTCGCATCGCCCATCTGTCCGATATCCATTTCGGCGCGCATGATCGCAAGATCGTGGACGCCGCCACCGCCTGGCTGGAAGAACGCCGCCCGGACCTGATCGTCATCAGCGGCGATTTCACCCAGCGGGCGACGGTCGACCAGTTCCGGCAGGCGGCGGCCTGGCTGAACCGGTTGCGCTCGGCGGGACTCAAGACCCTCGTCATTCCCGGCAATCATGACGTGCCGCTCTATGACGTGGTGCGTCGTTTCGCCCGGCCGCTGACGCGCTACAAACGCTATATCAGCCGTGACCTCTGCCCCTTTTACGAGGATGAGGCGGTCGCGATCCTGGGCCTCAACACCGCGCGGTCGTTGACGATCAAGGATGGGCGGATCAATCATGACCAGATGGACATGCTTCGCGACCGGTTTGCGCAGGTGCCGCCGGACAAGACCCGCATCCTCGTCACCCATCACCCGCTCTTCGCCATGCCGATCGGCAAGGGCGGGGAGTTGAGCGAGGCGGTCGGTCGGCATGACGATGCGGTGAAGGCGGCGTGCGAGGCGGGGGTGCATCTGGCGCTCGCCGGCCATTTCCACCGCACCTATGCGCAGGCCGCGCAGAAGATGGTGGCGCATAGCGGCGGCGCGCTGGTGATCCAGGCGGGCACCGCAACCTCGACCCGGTTGCGCAATGCCGAGCCGCAAAGCTTCAACTGGCTGCATGTCCGCCGCAACAACGAGATGGAGTTGCAGGTGATCGTATGGGACGGCGCGGCGTTCCGCCGGGCGAGCCATGTGGAATATCGGCGCGACGGGGAGGAATGGGCATCGCGCGATGTGGCGGATGCGCCGAGGGTCGGTGAGATGGCGTTGCGGCGTGGCTTGGGATGAGGGCGGGCGTAGGAAGCGCGGCGCTTAACTTCGCACATTTCCCGCAGATTTTGATATATTGTGAGGGGTGTTGGAAATTTTATTACGCGATGCGTTGGCTGCGCGGCTGACGGTGAGAAAGAGCGGTCGGCGATTTTATCATGGGTCGCGGCGATAGGACAGATGTTGAGCGGTGATGGCCGGTGAGGGACTGTCCGATTACCGGCGGGTACAAGCTGTTAGCTGCCATACCTGAACGCCGAGAGGCCGTTATCTTGAGGCAACGCGGTCACCGAGCTGCGTAGCAACCAATTATAACCAAAGCGCTTGGCGCTCGGCAAACGCTGTGGCTATACAGCGAACATGGAGACCACTGAATTTGGCATAGGCGCATACACCGCCCTAGAGGCTGCCCGCATGGTCGGGATGAGCCCTGCCACGCTGCGGCGATGGCTCCTTGGCTATGTACATGATGGTCGTTCAGAGGAAGCCCTTTGGCGCCCACAATATGCGCATGACGAAGACGGCGTTCTACTTGGATTTCGTGACCTCATTGAAGCGAGAATTGTTAACGCACTGCGTGAGAAGCGTATCGGTCTTCCTATGATCAGGAAGTGTATTGAACGTGCTCGAAAGATTGTAGGCGACGAGCGCCCATTTTCGACACAACAATTCAAGACCGATGGAAAGACGATCTTTCTCGAGATCACCCGCAATCTCGATGAGCCAGTATTCATCGATCTGCGCAAGAGCCAAGGTGTTTTCAAGAGGGTAGTCGAGCCAAGTTTACAGGATCTGGATTTTGGTCCGACTGGTGCAGAGCGCTGGTGGTTGCTGCATGGTAAGAAAACTATTGTAGCAGATCCTGCTCGTTCATTCGGCCAACCGATATTGACCGATTATGGTATCTCCACTGCCCGAGTTGTTGAGATTGTCGAGGCAGAAGGTTCGGTGGATCGCGCAGCGAAGGTGTACGAGATCAAACCGCGCGTAATCCGTGATGCCATTGCCTACGAGGCCAGCATCGGCAATCGCAAAGCAGCGTGAAGCTCTTAGTCGATAACAACCTACCTCCACGCCTCGCCCGAGGGCTTGCCGCGTTCTTTGATGACGAGCATGTCGTCATCCACATCAAGGACAAGTTTGGCAGAGGTAACCTCTCCGACGAAGATTGGATCAAGATTCTCGGACAGGAAGGACGCTGGTGCGTGCTGACTGGAGATCGCAATATTGCAAAGAAGCGCCCGTCTCGACAGCTATTCTTAGCCTCCGGCTTGATCGGCTTCTTTCCATCACCATCGGTTGCCAAATGGCCAGTAGAGCGCACTGCAGCACGACTGCTGACGCTTTGGCCATCCCTCGTCAACCTATCGGAATCGGTGAGCTCAGGTTGCTATGAAATCAGCGCGACAGGCGACCGCCTACGTGGGTTCTGACGTGCAAGGCGCGAATGTCCAATTGCAAGCTCAGTGAAATTGCAGGTGAACGGCTACAACTGGCGCATTTTACCCAGCCAAGCCGCAAACCCACATCCTCACTCCTTCCCCTTCAACGCCGCCGCCAGCGACATCGTCGCGCTGCCGCGGCGGGCGGGGGCGGCTTGGCTGGGGTCGGGTTTCCAGCCGGACAGGTAGATGAGCGCCATCTGCTCGGCGGTGCGGCCGTCCGGGTCGGCGGCGTCAGCGAAATGGGCGGCGGCGCGCATCAGGACGTCGCGCGTCAACGCCGGCGATCGGGTCGCCAGCGCATTGCCCGCGCCCATGCCGCGCAGGTCGTGCATCAGGCGCACCACGTCGCCGTAGCGGATATTCAGCACCTCCCCGTCGGCAACCGGCATGGCGAAGCCGGCGCGGCTGAGCAGATCGCCTGCCGACCGCACATCGACCTGCGGATGGACATGCTGGCCCGGCCGGTCGCCCTCGGCGGCGAGCAGCGCGGCCTTGAGGCGCGGCAGGCTGCCCGCGCCGGCGAAGGCCGCCAGCATCAGGCCGTCGGGCCGCAGCACGCGGCGCATCAGGATCAGCGCGCCGGGCAGGTCGTTGACGCTGTCGAGCGTACCGCAGGCGATGACCAGATCGAAACTGTCATCGGCGAAGGGCAGGGCATCCTCGTCCGCCTGCACGCCGCCGGCTGCTTTTGCCGCGAGGAAGCCGGGGTCGGCGCAGGCGACGCGCTTGCCCATCGCTTCCAGCGCGGCCCTTGCGCTGCCGTCGGGGCAGCCGATCAGCAGCACTTCGGGCAGATCGCGCTGCACGTCGCCCAACCGGTCGAGCAGTTCGTCGAGCATCGCGCGGTGGAGGAAGTCGTGATCGGCGAAACCGGCGATCATGCGGTCGCGATAGCGGGCGCGGCGAGTGCGGTCGAAAATGTCGGGGCGGGGTTCCATGGCGGGCCTTGTGCAACGGGCGCGAAGTGCGGACAAGGCAGATGATGTCGCTCCTTCCGCTTCTCAAGACCGCGCTGCGCCCGGCGGTCGATTATGCACTGCCGCCGCGCTGCCCCGGTTGTGGGGCGATCGTTGGGGAGGATTTCGCTTTCTGCCTGTCCTGCTGGAGCGGGATGGAATTTCTGGGTGAACCCTGCTGCGCGCGATGCGGCGTGCCCTTTCCGCATGATCTGGGGGAAGGGGCGGCGTGCGGCGCCTGCCTTGCCGAGCCGCCACCCTGGGACAGCGCGCGGGCGGTGCTGGCCTATGGCGATGTCGCGCGGACGGTCGCGCTGCGGCTGAAATATGGGCGGCGCATTGGCCTCGCCCGGCTGATCGCGAGACAGATGGTGCGGCATGTCGGGAGCGAGGAGGCGCTGATCGTGCCGGTGCCGCTGCATCGCTGGCGGCTATGGAATCGCGGCTTCAACCAGTCGGCGCTGATCGCCGATCATCTGGGGCGGCTGACCGGATGGGCGGTCGAGAAGCAGGAGTTGCGACGCGTGAAACGCACGGTACCGCTGCGTGGCATGAACCCGGCGGCGCGGGCAAAAGCGGTGCGCGGCGCGTTCGCATTGAAGCCGGGCCATGGCTTTACGGGACGGCGGGTGCTGCTGATCGACGATGTCCATACCAGCGGGGCGACGGCGGCGGCGTGCGCGAAAATGCTGAAGCGCGGTGGGGCGGGGGAGGTGCGGCTGCTCTGCTGGGCGCGCGTCCTGCCCGATGCCGTGGATTGACAAAGCAGGGCTTTGCCCCAATTTCCGGGGAAAGGAGTTATCATGGCCAAAGTCGAAATCTATACCAAGGACTGGTGCGGTTATTGCGCGCGGGCGAAGGCGCTGCTGACCGACAAGGGCGTGGCTTATGAGGAATATGACATCAGCCTGGGCGGCCCGAAGCGCGACGAGATGCTGGAACGTGCGCCCGGACGGACCAGCGTGCCGCAGATATTCATCGACGGGCAGCATATCGGGGGCAGCGACGATCTGTCGGCGCTGAATCGTGAGGGCAGGCTGGACGCGCTGCTGGGCCTGTGAGCAAGATGCGCGCCGCCCTGTTCCAGATGACCAGCGGGATCGATCCCGCCGCCAACGCCGCCGCCATCGTCGAGATGGTGAAGCGTGCCAAGGGCGAGGGCGCGGACATATTGTTCACGCCCGAAATGGCGGGATGCCTGGACCGCGACCGGGCGCGGGCGGCGGAGACGCTGCGCAATGAAGCGGAAGATGTGGTGCTGGCGGCGGTGCGCGAAGCCGCCGCGCGCGAGGGAGTCTGGGTGCATATCGGATCGCTGCCGCTGAAGGGCGAGCGGGCCGACGGGCGCTGGGCCAATCGCAGCTTCCTGATCGACGATGCCGGGGAAATCCGGGCGCGCTACGATAAGATCCATCTGTTCGACGTCGACCTCGCCACCGGAGAGAGCTGGCGCGAATCCTCGGTCTACGGTCCAGGCGAACAGGTGGTCGCGGCCGACACACCCTGGGGGCGGATGGGTTTTTCCATCTGCTACGACATGCGTTTCCCCGACCTCTACCGGGCGCTGACCAATGCGGGGGCGACGATCCTGCTCGCGCCCGCCGCCTTCACCGTGCCGACGGGGCAGGCGCACTGGCATGTGCTGCTGCGGGCGCGGGCGATCGAGGCGGGCTGCTATGTCATTGCGACTGCGCAGACGGGGCGCCATGAGGATGGCCGCGTCACCTATGGCCATAGCGTGGTGATCGATCCCTGGGGCGACGTGCTGCTCGACATGGGCGAGAGCGCGGGACTGGGGCTTGCGGACATCGACCTGTCGCGCATAGGGGATGTGCGCGGGCGCGTGCCGGCGCTCGCCAACCGCCGTATGATACCGAAGGACGTGACAATTTCGTGATCGTGTTCGACCTGAAATGCGGGAGCCATGGCCATGTGTTCGAGGCATGGTTCGGATCCAGCGCCGATTATGAGGATCAGAAGGCGCGGGGTTTGCTCGCCTGCCCGATGTGCGGCGATGGCGACGTGACCAAGGCGGTGATGGCCCCGGCCGTGGGCGCGAAGGGCAACAGCCGCCCTGATCCCGTGCCGGCGCCCGCTACCCCGAGCGGAGAGCCGGTCGCGCCGGTCATGAATGTCGCGGATCAGGCGAAGATGCAGGCGCTGGTCGAGGCGCTGGGGCAGGCGCAGGCCAAGGCGCTGGAAGGTTCCACCTGGGTCGGGCGCGGCTTTGCCGAACAGGCCCGCGCCATGCATTATGGCGAGCAGGATCGCGCCAGCATCCACGGCGAGGTCGCCCCGGCTGAGGCGAAGGCGCTGATCGACGAGGGCGTGGAGGTCGCGCCGCTGCCTTTTCCTGTGGTCCCGCCGCATGCGAAGAATTGACCGCAGCCGCGACGCGCAATAGAGCCGTCGCCGGGCACCCATAGCTCAGCAGGATAGAGCACCAGATTCCTAATCTGGGGGCCACTGGTTCGAATCCAGTTGGGTGCACCACCTTACCGTAAACAGGTCATTCCAGGCCGGTCAGATCGTGAAACGGCCGGATTTCGATCGCGCTTGGCCCCGACATCGGATTGGGGCATCGCTTCACCCAGGCGACCGCCTCGGCCATATCCTTGACCTCCCAGAGCCAGAACCCGGCGACCAGTTCATCGGGATTCGGGAAGGGGCCGTCGATGACACTGCGGTCGGACCCGTCGAAGGCGACGCGCTTGCCCGCAGAGGAGGGCTGCAGGCCGTCCGCCATGATCAGGATGCCCGCCTCGCGCAGTTCGTCGTTGAACCGGCCCATGGCCGCCATCATCGCCTTCGACTCGGGCGTGGGGGTAAAGCCCCCTTCGCTGTCCTCGGTCGCCTTCACCAACACCATCACGCGCATCCTCCGTCTCCTTCTTGTCGTCTGCGGCATCGACCGGCGGCTTTCGTTCCGGGCAGATCGCACCGGCAATTCCAGCTAGGGCAAGTGTCGGCGATTGAACGGAGCGTGCAAATCCTTTTCGATCGGCGACTCATCCGAATCCCGTCGGAACGCCCGATTTTGCGATGAGAGGAGTCCAATTCACGGCTCGTCGCAAAATGTCCTTGGAACACGATGAGCGGTTGTTGCGAGGAAGCTTTTGTTAACCCCCATCGCCGACCCTTTGGGTTAATCGACATCAAGTTCCAACGAAACCGAAAGCGCGGCTTTCGGGCACCGGAGACCGGACACTGGTCCGCCTATGCCGGAGCACGAATGGCGCGTCATGCCGGCAGGTGTGGGCTGAATGACGATTGGCCCTCGGGCACATAACAACATGGGGAATATCAATGGTCGCCAAACATACTGGCTCCCTTGTGGGAGCCGGGTTAGCCCTGTCGTGCGTCTTCGCTGCCGGGGCTGCCACCATATTGTCGATAAGCACGACGTCGACGACGAGTTCGGGCGGGTCGACGACGACTGCGTCTGTGTCCTCCGCGGTAGCGACGACGACGGCCACTGCGCCGATCGCCAACCCTCCGGCGTCATCGACGTCGATCGCCTTTTCGAGCTTCGACTTCGCAAACGGCACGAAGCTGCCGGACAAGGCGACCTTGTGGGTGGGCAATGCGACGTTCCGGCCGGGGAGCGGCGGCACGGCCTATGTGCCGGTGAAGCTGGACCGGGCGACGCCCAACACGGTGATCGCGCGGATCACCACGGTGAACGGGTCGGGCACATTGCGCGCCATTTCAGGCTATAATTACCAGACGGTCGACAAGGTCGTCATCTTCCGCCCGGGCGATCCACTGGAGCAGACGGTCGAGGTGCCGATCATCGCCGCAACCGCGGGGCAATTCTTCCAGCTCAAGCTGCGCGAGGCGCCCTGGGGCGCGCTGCAGGGCCAGTCGGTGGCGTCGGTCACGGCGAGTTATGCAGCGCCGACGGCGAAGTCGACAGGCAGCTTCCGTGCCGCGCGCACCTTCAAGGCGACGGGTACGCTGCAATTCACGCTGGCCAAGTCTACCCACAAACGGTCGCCCGATGGCGGATGGGATCGCTGGGCGACGTCGCTGTCGCATGGCCGCACCCAGATTGCCAATGAGGAAACCGGCCTCTATCTCGATTCATCGATCTGGCCGGGCATCGAGGGGCCGGTCTATTGGGGAACCAAGGGGCTGGTCCTGCATACGCAGAAGCTGGCGCAACCGATCTACCATGAGGGCCAGAACTGGAAATATGGTTCGTCGGTGCTGGACGGGCGCAACTTCATCGCGTCGCAGATCGGCTATGGCCAATATGAATGGGATGCGCGGATGCCGACCCGGCGCGGGTCATGGCCGGCCTTCTGGCTGGTGTCGACCAGCGGCTGGCCGCCGGAAATCGACGTCTATGAAGGCTTTGGCTATCAGAGCTACTGGGATTTCGACCGCCATATCGGCCAGACCATCCATGGCGGGTCGGGCGGCTACCGCGCCTTCCAGCGCGGCGTCGTGATCCAGACCGAGCAGGCCTATGGGCTGAAGGGCTATACGGAGGATTTCCACCGCTTCGCCGTCGATATCCAGCGCGACTACATCACCTGGTTCGTGGACGGGAAAGAAACCTACCAGTCGGTCAACCCGTTCAAGGGCTTCCGCTGGTATCCGATCATGGACGTCGCGGTGAAGACCAATGGCGCCTATAATGACGGAACGGGCGACATGACCATCCGCAGCTTCAAGATCTACAGCGCGCCATAAGCCTTCTGAGCGCCGCCCGCGAGCGCGTAGAGGCGGCCCCAGCTCTTGATCCACTGCCCGGCGATGTCGACACGATGTGCGCCGGGCAGCAGGATGGCGGGAAGGCCCGCCGTGCGCAGCGCCACGATGCCGACCGACCGGACCAGCAGCACGGGCATCGCCGTATCCTTGCACCGGGCCATGGTTTCGGTGCAGCCGATGCGCCACATGCGTTTGAATACCCAGGACAGGCGGGCGCGTTCGGGTGGTACCCATTCGCTGACCCGCGCGTCGGGCGCCCAGCCGAAACGCGCGCCGGCCCGCGCCAGCCGGGACAGATAGTCCAGATCCTCGCCGCCGCTGCGGTTGAAACGCGGGTCGAACCAGGGACGGTCCAGCATCTCCAGCGCGGCGCGGCGGATCAGCAGATTGTTGCTGGCCCAGAGCATGTCGGTTGCGCCGTGCGGACGTTCCTCGGCCCGGAACACCAAAGTCTCCCGCGCCCAGCGCGGGGCGGGGCCGACGAACATGGAATCGACCGGCCCGGCGACGACATCGGCATCCACCGCCGCCTGGCAGGCAAGCAGCGCGTCGAGCCAGCCGGGCTGGGGCCATTCATCATCATCGATCATGGCGAGAAAGCGCATCGCCGGGTCGCCCAGCGCAGTCGCGACGATCGCGTTGCGCACGGCGCACAGGCCCGGTTCCGGCACGGGCAGCAACGTCACCGGCAGGTCGTAGCCCGCGCCACGTAGCGCCTCCACCACGACGGCGCCTTCCTGCCCGGCCGGATCATTGTCGGCGATCAGCAGCATGACGTCATGCCCTGCGACGATGCCCGGCAGCGTCTCCAGCAGATGGCGCAGTTGCTGGGGACGGCGAAAGGTCGGGACGGCGATCCAGATCGGATGGCCCATGCCGGTCATGCCGGTCATGCCGTCGCCTGCCGCGCCTCGCGCCGCCTGCCGGCTTTTTGCAGCCACTTGATCAGCCGATGCCCGCGCACCTCGACCAGCGCATAGCTGGCCCAGCAGAGCAGCCAGGTCGCGACCAGCATGGCGAGGATGAACAGCCCGTCCATTCCGGTGACGCCGCGACCATGGGCCATCGTCATGGCGCGCGCCACGACGTCTCGGACGAGCGGATGCCAGAGGTAGATGGAATAGCTGATGAGGCCGAGATGGAAGCTGACCGGGTTGGACATGACGGCGCGCGCCGCCGGGCCGTTATAATAGCAGCTCAGCACCAGCGCCGGCATCAGGCAGACGACGAGGATATCGCGCTTGTTCGGCAGCCAGAGCGCGACGCCGATCAGGGCGCAGATCGCCAGGAAGCCGCCGGGCCGGTCGATCAGCGCCTTGCACCAGCGCCGGTCGGCGACGCGATAGGCGAGCACGCCGATCGAGAAGCCGGCAAGGCAGCGCAGCAGGGTCAGCACGGAATCGCTGTCATTGACGTCGAGCGGGCCGCTCGATCCGTGACCCAATCCCGCAACCAGCGCGAGCGCCACCACTGCCGCCGCGCCCTGCAACCACGCAATGCGGGAAAAGGCGAGGAAGGCGATCAGCGGATAGGCCAGATAGGCCGCGACTTCCGTGCTGACCGACCAGCTATTGCCTGCGATCGGCTCCGTGCCCCAGCCCCAGCTCTGTATCATCAGCAGGTTGCTGATGACATTGGGCGCGTCGAGCGTGATCGCCTGATTGCCCGACACGTTGAGCAGGATGCGCGCTGCGAAGACCAAGGTCACGATCAGATGCAGCGGCCAGACGCGGGCGATACGGTTCACAAGGAAGTCCGCATAACTGGCCCAGCCGGGACGGCCCATCACCCGTTCATGATAGCCCAGCGAAATGACGAAACCGCTGAGGATGAAGAACAGGTCGACCGCCAGATAGGCGCGCGAGAAGAGGGGCATGGCATAGGCCGCGAAGGTCGGATTATGCGGAATATGGTAAAGCAGCACCGATACCGCCGCGATGCCGCGCAGGCCGGTGAGCGAGGAAATCCTCATGCGTTATGACTCCGAGGGCTGGCCTGACGCCGCGCGGCGGGGGCGGCATCGAAGGCGGCGCCGATCGCATCCCAGAGCGGTTTGCGGCGCATTTTATCGTCGAGGGGCAGGCCGCGCGACAATTGTCCGTCGGGCCATTTATAGTCGGGGAAGTTGGACAGCCAGCTATAGCGGTCCGACAGGCCCCAGCAGAGCAGCGCCTGCGTTGCCGGATTGTCGAAGGCGACGTCCAGAAACGCCTTGCCGATGGAAGCCACTTCCCGATCGCGCTTGTCGGGATTGGGCGGACCGCCCCGGTCGGCCACGTCGAATTCGGTGATCGAGAGGCTGAGACCGCGGTCGCTCAGATCCTTGAGGAAGCGAGCGAAGATATCCTGGTTGAAGCCTTCACGGAAGGGTTTGAGATGGCCCTGTATGCCGATGGCGTCGACCGGCACTTTGCGCGCCATCAGCCGGTCGACCAGTTTCAGCATCGCAGTACGGCGGCGTTCGCAGCGGGGGGAATCATGCTCCACCCCATAGTCGGTCAGGAACAGCATCGCATTGGGATCGGTCTCGCGGGCGTGGTGGAAGGCGAGATCGATATACTCCTCGCCCAGCGCGCGCATCCACATGCTGTCCTGGCGCATGCCGTCGGCACGGCCCTCATTGGGTTCCAGCGGCTCATTGACCACGTCCCATTCGGCGATCTTGCCGGCATAGCGGGGCATGGCCGCGTCGATATAGCTGAGCATCAGCTTTTCCCGCCCGGCATGGTCGGCTGCTTGCAGCGCGGGTTCCAGCCAGTCGGGATTGGCGGCGTACCAGACCAGCGCATGGCCGCGCGCGCGCATCCTGTGCTCTTGCGCGAAGTCGATGATCTGGTCGGCGCCGCTGAAATCGAAGCGGTCCCGCTTCGGTTCGGTGGTGCCGCGCTTCAGTTCATATTCCTCGACCACGATGTCGCATTCGCGCGCGACGGCGGCGGTGAAATCGGGATCTTCGCGCAACTGGCGCGACTTGATCGCCGCGCCGAACCAGCGGCCTGAACGACGCGCTCGCGTGGCGAGGCTCTCGGTCGGTGCGCCGTCGCGCGCATAGCTTTGCGGCATCGGCGCGCAACCCGACAAGGCGAGGGCGCCGGCCAGAAATTCGCGCCGTCTCAAAGCCGTGGTCCCTTGCCGACGAGCATGTGGGAGAAATCGATCCAGCCGTCCGACATGCGGCGATAGACCGGGTCGGGCATGACGATCTGGAGCAGGACGGTGGCGGCGAGGCGCGGCTTGAACGCGCCGCGGCACAGCGCCGAGAAATAATAGCGCATCGCCCGGCGGCGGCTGGTCGGCCAGATGCTCTTGGCCGCGTGCCAGCCCATATAGGCGGAAAAGGCTTGGCGCGAGATATGGGGTTGCAGGTCGCGCAACCAGATGAGGTTGCCGACATTGTCGCGCACCTGCGACAGGCGGTTGCCGGTCTGGCGGTCGGTCCAGATGGTGCCGGGCCGCTCCGTCATCAGGAAGCGACCGCCCGCGAGCGACAGGCGCATCGCGAAATCGGTATCGTCGCCAAAGCCGACATCCTCGCGATAGCGGACCTTCTGCGCCAGCGCGCGGCTGAGCGCCATGCTGCTGGTCTGGATGAAGCCCCGGTCGCACATCAGATAGCTGTCCATCGTCTCGTCGGCGGCGATGGCGCGCGGGGGCTTCAGGAAATGGCGGCCTGCGCCCCGGTCGGCGACGACCTGGCCATAGGCGACGATATCCTCGCCATGCTGGAGCAGCACCAGCAGGTCCGACAGGTGATGCGGCAGGAACAGGTCGTCGCAGTCGAGAAAGGCGATATAATGGCCGCGCGCATGGTCGACGCCCGTGTTGCGCGCTGCCGCCGCCCCGCGATTGGACTGGACGATCACCGTGAGCCGGGGATCGTCGATGCCGCGCAGCGCGACGTCGGTCTGGTCGGTCGAACCGTCTACGACGACGATGACCTCTATCTCGGCAATGCTCTGCTCCAGCGCGGAGACGACGGCGGCGACGGTTTCCTCACGTCGCTGATAGCTCGGGATGACCACCGAGAAGAGCGGCGTCGCCGTCGTGCCGGCGCTTGTGGGGGCCATTTCCATCAGTTTCATGACGCGCGGCGGGCGGCTTCCGCCTTGCCGAAATGCAGGACGAACCGGTTGACGAGTGACCGGTAGAGCGGCTTGGGCAGATAGGATCGCAGCACCTGCCGGGCGATGATCTTGGGTGGCACGCCGCCTGCGACCAGTCCCACCGCCAGGTCGCGGATCGCCAGCACCGGCCGGATCGGCGCCATATGATAGGCAAGGACCGTCGCACGATAGCCGCGCCGCGCCCGCCTCGTCAGCATATGACCACACCGGTCGAGCCAGTCGAGCGAGGTCTCATAGCCCTTCACATAGGAAGTGCGTCCTGCCTCGGTCGCGTCGAGCCAGACGGTCAGCGGCTGGTCGATCATGCGGAAGCGCCCGCCGGCGCCCTGCAAGCGGACGCAGAAATCGAGATCCTGCCCCTTCTTGAGCGCCGGGTCGAACAGCACTTCGCGCGCCATGTCGGTGGGCACGACCATGGTGGAAGTCTGCATGAACTGGTTGGCGCAGAAGAGATATTCGCCGACATCCTCGCCCTCGCGGATGCCACGGTCGGGACGGATCCAGTAGCGGTCGACGCCCCGGTCCACTTTCATCCGCGAATAGAGGACGGTGCGGCCGTCATCCTTCGCCAGCGCCCTGGCCATGATCGACAGCTTGCCGGGCAGGAACAGGTCGTCGGAATCGAGGAAGGCGATATATTGGCCGTTCGACGCCAATATGCCATTGTTGCGCGCCGCGCCGCCACCCGCATTGTCCTGCCGGATATACCGGACGCGCGGGTCGCCGATCGCGTCGATCACCGGGCGCGGATCGTCCTTCGACCCGTCGTCGATGACGACGATCTCCAGATCCTGCCAGTCCTGCGCCAGCACCGACCGGATCGTGTCGCCGACAATGTCCGCCCGGTTATAGAGCGGGATGACCACGGAGAAAAAGGGACGGTTATTCTGATGCGTCGCATCGCTCATGCGCCATGCACCTTTCGATATTCTTCATAATGGAAACCGGCGAGGCCGGCGACTTTGCCGGCCGCGCGATAGAGGCGGCCGAGCCGCTGGATGCGCTTGCCCCGGTCGAGCGTCAGCAGCGCGCCCAGTGCGCCCGACGCCGCGCCGCCCAGGATGCGGGGCGTTTCGCCGACGAGCGCGCGCAGCCGCCCCTTGTGGAAGCGTTCGACCATCATGTCGGTCATGCCGATGCGATAGCCGCGCATCAGCAGCCATTTCTGCGTCACCCGGCTGGCGGGGATGAGTTCGGTCACGACCGCATCCTCCGACCAGGCGAAGCGGTGGCCGGCGCGCTGCATGCGGGAAAAGAGCTGCTTGTCCGACCCACCGGTCAGCGCCATCCGCTCGTCGAACGGGGCGTCGCCCATGGCGCGCAGGGCGGAAGCGGCGATCAGCACATTGGCGGTGCTGTCGACCAACTCGACCGGACCGGACTTGCCGCGCATCTTGGGCTGGAGCAGGGGGTGGGGGGCGGCCCAGCCGGGCACCGGGGCGTCCATCTCGCGCAGCACCGCGCCGCCGACGACATCGGCATGCCATTGCAGCGCCGCGCCGACCATGGCGTCGAGCCAGCCGGGGGAGGCGGCCTCGTCATCGTCGAGCATCGCGACATGGGTGACGTCGGGATGGCCGAGCGCCTGCGCGACCAGAGCGTTGCGGACGCGGGGGATGCCGCGTTCCGCGACCAGGATGGCGCGGATCGGCCAGCGATAGCCCTGGGTCGCGATGCGCTCCACCACGGCCATGCCCTCCTGCCGGGAGGCGTCGTTGTCGGCGACGAGTATTTCGAGCGGAAACCGGGTGTCCAGTTGCGCGATCGATTCGAGCGTGCGCAGCAGCCCCTGGGGCCGATTGCAGGTGGCGATGCCCAGAACGACCTTAGTCATGGGCAGTCTCCTGATTACCGGCCAGATAGCGCCGGTTCCAGGCCGGGCGCGGGCGCGCCTTGAAGGTGGCGTGCGCGGTCGCGATCGCCGCGAGGAAGATCACCCAGACCTGGCGATCCTTGTCGAAGAAGGAGGTTTCCAGCAGATTCTGGTACATTACGAAAACCCATATGGCGAAGGCCGGCACCATCAGATGCTGGTTCTCGCGGGTGGACCCCGTCAGGAACCAGTAGGCCGGCAGGGCAAGGAAGCTGAGCAGCAGCATGAGGACGCCGAGCGGCCCGGTCGTGACCCAGATTTCCAGATAGCCATTGTGCGAATGGGCCGTCAGCATCTGGAACTGCTGGTTCAGATAGTCATGCGCGGGCGATTGCGCGCCGACCTGCCAGAAGCCGCCGAAGCCCGCGCCCAGATAGGGATGGTCGGCCAGATAGTCGAACACCACGCGCCAGATCGACACGCGCCCGGTGAAGGCGGTGGGATCGGCGAACAGGCGCTCTACCGTCGGCTGATAGGCGATGTAGAGCGCCAGGAAACCGACCATGCCGAAGCCCAGCATCAGCAGCAGGATCGCGCGCTTCTGGGTATTGCCGCTGAGGGCGCGATAGATGTTGCTGATCGCCAGCATGCCCACGCACAGCGCCAGCGACGTCTTGCTCTTGGTCCCGATCACGAAGACGAAGGCCATGACCGCGAATAGTGCATAGTACCATTTACGCTTGTCGATCCACGCATTGCCGCAGACAATGAAGGTCAGCGCCATGACAGCGCCGGCGATATTCTTGTGGAAGAAGAAACCGCGCCAGGCGCCGATCAGCGCCTTGTCGCTTTCGGTTGGCGGATGGACGGCCGCCGACGTCAGCGGCAGCGAGATCCAGCAGATGAGCAATGAGACGATCAGCGCCCAGCGCAGGGCGTCGAACAAGCGTCGCGGCCCGATCAGCGACAGGGCGCAGAAGGTGATGTAGATCACGATCAGCTGCTGCATCGCGCGCTTGAACGACACGAAGGGATCGACACCCCAGGCGCAGGTAATGAAGAACCATATCAGCATGATGGCGAGCGGCCAGAAGCTGAACCTGTAACGCAGCGGCTGCTTGCGGATGGCCTGCACCGCCGTCAGCAGCAAGGCGAAGCCGATGAACACCGCCTGCTTGAACAGATCGGACCCGTCATTGGCCTGGGCCATCGCCACCAGTTCGTCCTGCGTGCGCGATCCGAAGGGCTGCTGGCCGATGAAGACCATCATCAGGAAGACGAAGTAGAAGATCTGGGCGATGAGGACCAGCGTATCGCTGCCGCCGTCCGTGATGGGGGCGGTGCGGATGGTCCTCGTCGGGGTCGGGGCATGACCGATGCGGCGCCAGCTTGTCGCCATGGTTCAGCCCTCCGCCTGTTGCGTGCGGCGCCACTGGCGGTCGAGCCGCCAGATACCCAGCATCATCACCAGCTGCGACAGGACCACGCCGCCGATCGACAGCACCGGATCGGCGCCCAGCACGATCAGCGTCACCGCGACGACGCCGACGCCGCAACTGCGCAGGCTTTGCGCGGCGAGCGGGCGGAAGGCGCGGCGCGCCTGCGTCATCACGCTCATCGGCGTCTGCACGCACTGGACCAGGGAAAGCAGAGCGCAAAGCCCGACAGCAAGGACGACGGCCTGATGGTCGAGCGTGGGCTTGAGGATCAGGCCGGGGAAAAACTCCAGCACGATCGCCGCGACGACGCAGGTGCCGAGCCACAGCATGACGAGGGCGGCCATGAACATGCGTTCGGACTTGATCGCCGCGCCATGGTCGCCGCGCGCGACGGCGCGGGTCATGCGGGGGCGCTCCAGCTGGGTCAGGGCGGTGATGCAGACATTGACCGGGCGGAAGAAGAGCATGCCGACCGCGATCGGCGCGAAGGCGGTCGGACCGGCCAGCAGGGTCACGATATAGCTGTGCGAATTGGACGTCGCCTCGGTCGACAGCACGCCGACCAGCGTCCAGGCCGATTGTTCGCGCCATACCGGACGATAGGCGCGGAGCGCGCGGCCCGGCCCCATCGCGCCATGGCGGCGCAGGAAGGCAAGGCCGAAGGGCAGCATGCCGATCAGGCTGGCGGCGACCAGCATGCCGCCGATCGCAGGCAGGCTGGCGCCGGTGCGCATGGCGATCGTCAGGCCGATCAGGATCGTGCCGGCATAGGCAAGGTCGGACCGTGCGGCGCGCATCGGGGCATGATGGGCGTAGGCGTTGGACCGGCCGAACCAGCGGATCAGCGAGAAGGTGCCGGCCAGCCCGAACAGCAGGGCGGCGGCAGGAGAGGCGGTGGCCCAGGCGATCGCGGCGCAGAGCAGCCCCTGGCTTGCCGCCAGCAGCAGGTTGACCGGGAAGAAGAAGTCGAAGCGGCGCGCGTCCGCTTCCTCGCCCTGGTTGACCGCAATCGTATAGGGCGTGGATACCAGCGCATTGGACAGGCCGTAGCCGAACTGGATGATCACCAGCAGGAACGCCAGCGTACCGATCGCCGACGTCCCCAGATGGTGGATGGAGAAAAGCTGGACGGCCAGATGGCTGACCGACACGATCGCCGACGACAGGCTGGCCAGACCGAAGCGGCCGAGCACGCTGCCCAGGCGCTGGATGCGGCCCGTCGCCGGGCGTTGTTCAGCGACCTGCGCTTCAGCCATGGCGATGCTTCCAGATCAGCCAGAGCGCATGGGGATTGGTGGTGAGATACCGCCAGGCGAGTTGGCGCGGCCGCGTCACCATGCGGTGCAGCCATTCCAGCCCGGACTTCTGCATCCACATCGGCGCGCGTGGATAATCGCCGGTCACATAGTTGAACAGGCCGCCGCAGGTGACGATCCAGCCGGCCTTGATGCGGTGGCGGTTGCGCACGCAGAAGGCCTGCTCGCGCGGCTTGCCGGTGCCGACCCACAGGACATCGGGGGCCGCGGCATTGATCGCATCGATCACCGCATCCTCATCCTGCGCCGACCAGAAGCCGTTGCGCCGTCCCGCCAGTTGCAGTCCCGGCGCGAGGGCGGTGATCCGCCGGGCGCATTCGGCGTTCACCGCTTCCGCGCCGCCCAGCAGATAATAGGTCACGCCCAATGCCGCCGCGGGCTTCAGGCTGTCGATGAACATGTCCGTGGTGCTGGACCGGTCGGCGATCTCCGACCCGCCCAGCCAGCGGGAGGCGGCCACTACGACCTGCCCGTCCGCATGGATCAGGTCCGCCTGCGCCAGGTCGGTGCGGAAGGCGGAATCGCTGGCATTCATCGACAGGCCCTGGCCGTTGCAGTCGAACACCAGCCAGGCGGGCTGGTCGAGCGATCGGCGCAGTGGCGCTTCACGCAGCATCTTGTCGATCAGCGCCTTGAGCGATAGGGTCGACACCGCAATGCCGCCGACCTGTGCGACCGGGGCTTCCGCGCGCGCGCCGTCCGGCCAGGGCATCGGGTTGCCGGCAGCCAGATCGTTCATGCAATCACCGTCCCGGCGATCGGCACGCCATGGCGGTCGAGATCGTCGATGACGCGGCGCATAGCGGCGATCGCGGTACTGCCGCGCCGCACAACCAGCGTAACCGCGTCGAAGCCGGCGAGGATGCTGCCATAGGGTGTCTGCTCACCCTTGCGCTCGGCAAGGTAGAACAACATCGTCATGTCCTTGAGGCCCCAGCCCCCTGCAGTTTCCGCCAGCGGGCCACGGGTCACGAGGCTGGACGCGCTGCCCGATGCGCGGCCGGCGGTCATCAGCCACAGTCCCTCCACCGCCGTCTTGGCGGCGGGGAGCAGCGCGGCGCTGCCGATCAGCTGCTCGGCCAGGCCTGCCTTGTTGGCGACGCGGAACAGGCGGTCGAGCGAGGGGCGGTCCATATCGACGTCGACCGCCATGGTCGGACCGTCCATCTGCGCCATGACGACGGCCAGATTGGCCGCCATGATCGCTGCTTCATCCCCGGCCTCTATCGACAGCACCGCCATCTTGAGCGCGGCGGGATCGCCATCCTTGGCGACCGCCCGCATCTTGGACCGGATGGTGCGCATCTTGGCGGCATAGGGATCTGCCGGGTCGAACGCGGCTGCAACCAGCGGATCGACGCGCGGGTCGCCGACCGACAGCAGCGCGAAGCCGCCCTGCAGCGCGCCGAGCATGCCGGCGTCCTCGCTGTCCAGTAGCCCCAGGTCGAGGGCGGCGTCATGCAGCGCCAGACCTTCGGCGCGGGCATGGGCTTCGATCCGGGCGACATCGGCTTCGGCGAGAAAGCCATGCTCAACGGCCAGGCGGGCGAAGCCCTTGCTGTCACGGGCGCGAGGGCGGGAGGCGGCGGCGCCGCCAGGGTTCATCTGCGGCGGGGCGCCTGCCGTGGAACGCAGTCTCATGCGGCCTCCTTATGCTTGGGGAACCACCCGGCCCGGGCAGGGGCGGGCATCAGTTCGGTGATGACGTCGACTTCGGTGGCGCGGACGACACCGGAAGCCGAGCGGACGCGAGGATTGACGATTTCCATCAGGATGACCGCCGCCACGCCGCCGACCAGCCCCAGCGCGACGCCGGCGACCAGCCACAGCGGGATATTGGGCTTGGCCGGCAGCAAAGGCACCACTGCTTCGTCCAGCGGGCTGGCGTTGGGCTGCGAGATTTGGCTTTTCAGAGTTGCTTCATTGAAGCGCTGTCGCACCGTGTCATAGGTCTGGCGCGCGGCGTCGACGTCGCGCTGGAGCACCATCAATTGATCCTGCACGTCCGACATGCGGATCATGCGGTCTTCCTGCCCGGCCATATTGGCCTTCAGGTCGCCTTCACGGCCATTGGCGGCGACGCTGTTGGCGCTGACCGCGCCGGCCTGGCTGGCGCGGGCTGAGCCGAGCTTCGACTGGAGTTCGGCCAACTGGGCGCTGGCCGCGGCCATGGTCGGATGGTTCGGACCGAGCGTCTTGGCCAGTTCGGACACGCGGGCCGATTGCGCCGCGACCTGTTCCTGCAGGTTCTGGACGATCAGCGACCCTTCGATGTCCGACACGCCGCCAGCCCGCGCCTTGGACCGGGCGGCGGCGGCTTCGGCCTGCGCTTGCGTCAACTGGTACGACATGTTCTTCAGCTTTTCGGCCTCAAGATCCATGCGGTTGATGCCGATAATGTCATGGGCGCGCTGGAAATCGGACAGGTTTTTCTGCGCAAGCTCGTAGCGGCGGCGTACTTCCTGCGTCTGTTCGTCGAACCATTTGGCCGATCCGCGGGCTGGCGAAGCGCGCAGTTCCACCTGCTCGCGCATGTAGATCTTCGCCACCAGGTTCGCGACCTTGGCCGCGACTTCCGGGCTGGGGTCCAGATATTGCAGCTGCAGCACATTACTCTGGCGGCCGGTGGTGATGATCAGGTTGGCGCGGACCATCGCCGCCGCCTGCTGCAACCGCGCGGCGGCCGGCATGTCGGACGGCAAGGCGTCGACAAACCCGGCTTCCTTGGCCACGGCGTTGATCACCTTGGCGCTGCGGATCACGTCGGTCTGGGTGCCGATGATGCTTTCGACATCGACCCGGCTGCCCTGATCGTTGGACGTCGAGGTCGGGTCGGTCTGCGACAGGTCGAGCAGCAGCGATGCCGTGCCCATATATTGGCGCGGTTGCAGGAAGGCGAGCACCGCGATGAGGAGAAACAGGATGCCGCCGATCGTTGCGGCGGTCCGCCAGCGCGCCTGGAGCGCGGCCAGCAAATCAATGGGGTTCATGCTCATAGCCCGTCCACTCCTCGCAGCAATGCGCGCATTTCTTCGGCCGGCGACTGTTCGGGCGGTGCGGCGGCCACCGGCTGCTTGGCCATCAGCAGCAGGAATTGCGGCGCCAGCGTATCCTCGAACATCCACAGCTCGCCATTGGGCGTCGCAACCAGCGCGGGTTGCAGCCGGGCCATGGCATCGCGTGCCTGGCCCTCGTTGATCGATCCGCCGCCCAGCACTTCATGGCCAAGGCGCACCAGCCGTTCATAGGAAATGGCCAGCATTTGCGCCGCCACGATGGCGGCCAGGCCGATCATCCGGCGGCTGGACCCCGCTTCCCACAGGATGCGGCGGAACAGCGCATGGGTCGCCTCGCTCATTTCGGTCCAGCCGGTCAGCGCGTCGGCCAGTCCCTGTTCCGCATCCGCCAGCGTCACCAGTTCGCGGCCGGAGGCCTCGGTAATGAGCGCGGCGTGCATGCCGAACAGGCGGGCATGATAGGGCGACCCCATGGCTGCGCTCGCCAGCGCTTCCATCGCGTCCGGATCGATCGCCAGCCGCGCATTGATGGCACAGCTGGCGAGCAGCCTCTCCAGCTGGGGGCGGGGGATCGGGCTGACCCGTTGGGGCACCAGATGGCGACGCAGCGAGGGATGGGCTGCGATCAGCCCGTCAATGTCGCTGGCGATGCCAACCAGCACCACCTGCACCGGAGAATGAATGTCGGTCAGCAGCTTGAGCAGCGTGGCGACATCCTGTTTGGCGCTGTCGGATTCGACCCGGTCATATTCGTCGATGATCAGGATGGAGCGTTCGCGCACTTCCTCGACCAGCAGGGCGGCGAGGCGGGACACGTCCAGCCGTTCGCCCAGCATGACCTTCAGCCGCTCGCGCCCGGCGCTGCTCATCGGCAGCTCGGACAGGAAAGGGCGGAACAACGAGTCGAAATCGGACTCACCGCTCGCCGAAGCGTAAAGGGCGACGCAGCCCGCCTCGTCGGCGAGGTCGCCGAACACGCGGGCGAGCGAGGTCTTGCCCGATCCGCGCGTGCCGAACACGACGGCATGCTTGCGCTGTACCACGACGGCTTCGACCAGCTTTTCCAGCTCGCTGTTGCGACCGGCAAGGCCGTGGCGGTCGGTCACGGGCATCGCCGTGTTGAAGGCGGCATAGATGCTGTCGCGGCGCAGGCTGATCGGCCGGATCGGCGCCGTCATCGCGCTCATCGACAGCGGACGGGGCTGCGGCTCCGGCGCTTCGGCCTCGTCCGCCGCGTCGTGGCGAAAGCCGGGCAGGGCGCGCATCTCGGGCTGCAACACCACCTCGTCCGGGATCAGCCGGTCGTTGCGTTGAGCATTGCCGCGGGCGGAGGAGAGAAACCGGGTCAGAAGGCCCGGTCGCTCAGGCAGGATTCCTTGATCTATCGCGGTCAAAACAGCTTCTCCCGGATGATGAGGACGTCTTCAGGCTGAACCGGATCGTCCAGATTGGCCTGAATTTCCTTCCCCCCCCGGCGTACTTTTATGCGTTTTGTCGAGCCTGCCAGCGTCGGGCCGCCCGCCAGCGCCAGCGCCTGGCGGAAGCTCTGTCCCGGCGCGAAGGAAAAGGCGCCGGGCTGCTGCACCTGGCCATAGACATAGATTTTCTCGGCCTGCGGCACGAACAAGGTGTCGCCGGGCTTGAGTGGCCGATTGGCGCCTGCCGACATATCCGCCAGGGAAATGCGGATCGGCGCGCCGCCCTCGGCCGGCGTCAGGATGACCGCGTTCGCGCCGTCCTTGGTCGATCCGCCGGCCTTGGCCAGCATCGATGCGACCGTATAGGGGCGGTCGAGCGGATAATTGCCCGCCTGCGGCACATTGCCCAGCACGGTCACGAACCGGCTGACATAGTTGCTCACCTCGACGCTGACCGACGGCTTGGTCAGATAGCCGCCGCTGGCATAGCCGGCCGCGATATCCTGCGAAAGTTGCGTCGTACTCTTGCCGTTCGCCTGGATCGGCCCGATCAGCGCGAGCAGGATCGTGCCGTCCGCCTTGACGCGCGTGGTCGTGGACAGGTCGGGCTGGCCGAACACGGCGATCTTCACCTCGTCATCCGGGCCGAGCAGATAGCCGGCTGCCGCGGCGGGCTGCGGCGCGGCGGGGGCGACGGCCGCGGCGGTGGTGGTCGGCGCGGGCGCCGGAGCGGGTGCCGGAGCGGTCTGGGCGACCGCCGTCACCGGCAGCACGATCAGCGTCGCGGCCTGAAGGACGGTCAGGGTCTTGGCTGCTTTCACAGGTCTATACTCCCTGGATGAATCAGAATTTTACGGACGCGCCCAGTGTCACCTGGGTGCCGCTGAATTGAGAAATGTCGGTGTCGGTCCGGCGCCGATAATGCTGTCCGTCGAGCGTCAGCGCGAAGCGGTCCGACAGCTTGCGGCTCAACACCGCGCCCAGTCGCTGGTTCCGGTCGGAATTGATGGTGAAGGGACGCAGCGCGGCGTCCTGACGGAAGGTGCGACGCTCCCATTCCGCGTAGAGGCCGGCAGATGTCAGTTCGGAAATGGCGAATTCGCCCTGCACCCGATAGCTGGTTTCGATCGCGAAGCCGGCCGCGATCAGGCTGTCGTTGACAATTCCCCTTTCCGTGGTGGCGGTCAGCTTCAGGCGGGAAATGGCATTGGTGGAAAGACTTATCTTCCAGCCCAGCCCGTCATAGCTGCCGACGGCGGCGGAATCGCTGTCGACATCCAGCCAGCGCACGTCTGCATCGATCTGGGTCAGCGGCGACACCGCGCGTTCGAAGCGCAGGCCGTAGCTGTTGATCCGGTTCTCTATGCCCAGCGTGTCACGCTTGCTGTTCACCCGTGCATAATAAGCGGTGAACGTGCCCAGGCTCGGTTTGCTGTAGCCGATGCCGCCCATGAACGTGTCGCTCGTCTGGTCGGCATAGTCGAACTGGTTCGCGTTGCGCGTCAGGTCATGGCTATATTCGGCGACCGGGAACAGGCCCGGACGTTCGCAGCTGAACTTCGCCCCGAAGGAGGTGAAGCGCTGGAGATTTTCGGTCGCGCTGTTCAGGTCGCCATAGTCGGCGCGCTGCTGCCGGTAGGCGGCGCGGGGCGTGACGAGGCAGGTCGCGCCGAAGCGGATATTGGCCTTCGCCTCGGTATCGACGCGCAGCTTGCTCCGCTGCTCCTCTGATATGAAGCGGTCGTAGCCCAGCTTGCCCCGGAGCAATATGTCGTGCCGCCCGATCGGCCGGCCGAAGGTCGCCTCGACCGAGGGGGTGACGATGAGGTCGCTCTTGGGATCGTCCACCGCATCGTCGACGCGATAGACATTGTCGTCATAGAGCAGATCCAGGCCGGCGGTCAGGTGGAAACCATAATCCGCCAGGCGCTTGTCATCGGAAGGCGCGCGCGGCGTACCATCTTCCTGCGCATGCGCAGCAAAAGGCGCCGCCACCAGAATCGCGGCAGTGCCGATCGCGGTGCGCACGAAGCGGCGGCCGCGCGGCCTGTTGTTTATATCGGGCGCGCAACTGCCCCTCCGCATGAGCGGACGATGAAATGCGATCAAAAACAGGAATCCTTGTTGCGTTGCAGCAATGAGGGCATGCTAACCCTCTTTCCACCTCGTGCACACTCGCCGAAATGCAATTGGTCGCAGCAAAGCAACGCTTCGGATTGTCCGAAACGGGCAGGTTGCAGGCCGAAACCCGCGAATTCCTATTTGTTAATCTGGCAGCAAGCTAAGTGGCGCGCTTTTGGCCTAGAGAATCACCCAGGCAATCGCCGCCACGGTGGCCAGCAAGGCGGCCACGCCGGCCCATCGGGAAACGAACTGCACGGCGGTTTCGAGCCGGTCGGTGAGTTCCCGCCTGGCGCGGCGACGGGCCGGAACGCGCGCTTTTTCGCGAATTTCTCCGGCCGAAGGGTGCGCAACGATCACAGCAGATTCTTGGTTCCGCATGACACAAAAAAATCCCGCCTGTTCCTGATGGAAGGCGGGATATATGTCGTGGGTTAACAAAAGGTAGGAATTGAGGGCGGCAGAATAACGGCTCGTCGCATTCCAACCGCCCGCAAACTTTTGTTAATAGGCGTTGCGGTGGACCAGGACGTTCAGCGTGCCGACCATGATGGCGATGTCGCGCATCAGGCTCCAGCCATGGAGATATTCCAGGTCCGCCTCGACCCGATTGAGGATGTCGCGCCGGGTCTCGGTCGCGCCACGGAAGCCGCGGATCTGCGCCAGGCCGGTGATGCCGGGCTTGAGTGCGTGCCGATGCCAATATTGGCGATCGACTTCCCAGAAAAGCTGGTCCTCCGCCGTCGACCCCAGCGCATGGGGGCGGGGGCCGACCAGGCTCATTTCACCCATCAGGACGTTGATGAGCTGGGGCAGTTCGTCGATGCTGGTCTTGCGGATGAAGGCGCCGACGCGGGTGATGCGATCGTCGTCGCGCCGCGTCGAGGTGGTGCCGTCCGTGCCTGCCTGGTTCACGCGCATGCTGCGGAACTTGAGGATGTGGAAGATGCGATTGCCGCGTCCGATCCGTTCCTGCCGGAAGAAGACCGGGCCGGGCGAGTCGAGCTTTATGAGGATGGCCACGACCGCCATCGCCGGGGCCAGCGCGATCAGCACCGGCACGGTCAGGACGATGTCCAGCAGCCGCTTCTTGGCCCGGTTGGCTAGGTTCAGCGGGCCGCGGGCAACAACCAAAGTCGGCATGCCCCGGCAGTTCTGGACCGCGAGCGGCGCCATGGAATCGAGGTCCGGGACGATGATTTCGCCGACGATATTGCCGCCCTTGAGCATCTGCGCCCAGTCATCCTTGCGATCGACCGCTGACGCGATGACCACACGGTCGAATTCTTCCAGGATAGTGCCCAGGCGATGGAGCATATAGGGATCGTCGAGGTCCGGGCGCAGGCCGGCCGCGTCGGCCTCGATCACCGTCATGCCATCGACATGGTCGGGCATGACTCCGCCATCGACGATCAGCAGTTGCGCGAACAGTCCGTCGCCGAAATGGCGTCGAACCGCATGCACGATCATCGTCCGCTGCAACATGATCAGCGCCGCGCTGGTGAAGATGCCCGACGACACGCCCAGGCGCGACAGGCTGCCGGTCGCCTTCAGCGAGAAGACCACGAGCAGGAAGATCAGCAGCGTGCCGGCCAGCGCCATGATCGCGCTGCGGCAGGACGAGGTCATGCTGGTGAGGCAGCGCGGGTTGAAGGCCTGATTGTGGAAGGCGAGCACGCCGTAGACAATCATGCCGCCCGTCAGCGGCTGCCACAGCCAGCTTGACAGCACGGGCAGGCCAGCGGTTTTCAGCCCGAGCGCGAAACCCGTCGTCAGCGCGACCATGTCCGCAACCAGCAGGAACAGACACAGGATCAGCCGGACGTTCCGCAGGCTGGCAGCGGTAGCGGGCTGGAAACGAGGAATATCTTTGATCGCCAGATCGATTTTCGACATCTGCAACCCTTTTTAGCGTCATGACGTCATGACTGTTCACCGTGCTGCCATTGCCGCCCGGTTTCAGGACATCCCCTGCGCATTGATTTATGTTGCGAAGCAGCACGCCATAATAATGCGACGCTGGCAATCGGGAGAAAGGCGCAAGGACAAGCTTTTCCGACGACTTGAGCGGCACTGTGGACATGTCGCCCCAAAGTCGCGACGACCTGAGCGGGGTCGGCGCTGCGCTGCGGTAGAAATGATCAGAAAGAAAGCCGCGTCGATCGTCGTCGAATCAGTGAATGAGCCACCAAGCAATAATGAGGATGACACCCGTAAGGGCAGCCGGACCTGCCCATCGGGACAGGTGCTGGATCGCCCGTTCGGCCCACGTGTGAAGCGGGGTGCGATCGGTGGATGGGGTGGCGGCATAGTCGGCCATCCGCGTCGGCGGATCGTGGCGCGGCAAGGGGGACGGCGCTTCAGCGTCGATAATCCTCTCGCTCGGATCGGTCGGAAGACCTGTCATATGCGTCGTTTCCGTCTTCGACTGTCGACCGATTGGCCATTTGGCTCCAACCTGGGTCAGGCGCATAAATGATATAGCTTTTCCCGGCCAATTGCCAGTTTTGCCTTATAGGACAGGGAATGGCGCAAAAGGGTTATGGTTCAACCGGCCGAAAGATGGCCCGAAAGGCCGGATGCCCCTTTCGACTTGGGCGGGATCGGGTCTGGGCTACAGCCATTTCAGCTTCTTGAACCGGCTGTAGAGCAGGGCGCAGATGATGGCGATCACGCCCAGTACGACCGGATAGCCATAGCGGTCCTTGAGTTCGGGCATATATTCGAAGTTCATGCCGTAAATCCCTGCGATGGCTGTCGGCACCGCCAGGATCGCGGCCCAGGCGGCGAGCTGGCGGGTGATGTCGCCGGTACGCTGCTGTTCGAGCAGGTTGGAGGATTCGAACACGCTGTTCAGCACCTCGCGCAGATCGTCCACCATGGTCTGTACCCGGCGGACATGGTCGCGCACGTCGCTGAAATAGGCGCGCGCCTCCGGGTCGATGCAGGGCAGTTCCACTTTCACGAACTTGGTCGCGACTTCCTGCATCGGCAGCAGGATGCGCTGGAAGCGGATTAGCTGGCGGCGCAGGTTGAAGATGCGGGTGATTTCCTCCCGGCCGAGGAAATGGTCGATCATCTGCTGTTCCATCGCCAGCACCTCCTCCTCGATCCCCTCGATGATCGGCAGATAGCCGTCGACGATGAAGTCGAGAATGGCGTGGAGGATATAATCGACCCCCTGCGCCAGGCGCGACGGCACTGCCTCCAGGTCATTGCGCAGCGTCAGGTGAGCGCGGGCGGACCCATGGCGGACGGTGATGATATGGCCATGCCCGACGAAGATCGACGTTTCGCCATAGCAGATGGCGTCCCCCTCGACATGGGCGGTGCGTGTCACCACGAACAGCTGGTCGCCATAGAGGTCGACCTTGGGCAACTGGTTTGCATTGATCGCATCTTCCACCGCCAGCGGATGAAGGCTGTAGGTGCGCGCTAGCAACTGCATTTCGTCCGGGGTCGGGTCGGCGACGCCGATCCACACGAACTGGGACTTGTCCTCGCTCGGCGCGACTCGCTCATCGATCGAGACGGAACGCACGCGCTCACCATTGCGATAGAGATAGGCGGCAACGACGGTCATGGATGCTTCTGTTTCCTTCTTGTTTCCGTCGATTAGCAGAAGCTGGCGCCGCCGTCTCTTTTGACCTGCGGTTCGCTGTACCGGCGCATCTACCCATATGATTTTTGCCAAAGGGGGTAGCGTCTGACTTCACCCTGACATAGTTGCGGTGAATAGGGGGCGCATGACGAAGCGTGCTGGATAAGGCTGGAGAGGGCCGACGGCGCGCGGGACCGGAGCCTGAAAACTTGACCATAATCACAATCGATTTCGAGGCATCCTGCCTGCCACGCCACGGACGGTCCTTCCCGATCGAAGTCGGCATTGCCGGCGACGGGATGGCGCGCAGCTGGCTGATCCGCCCGCATGACCGCTGGTTCGGCTGGGACTGGACCGTGGAGGCCGAAGCGCTCCATGGCCTCAGTCGCGCGCGGATCGAGGCGGAGGGGCTTCCGGTTGAAACCGTGCTGGCCGAACTCGGGGTCGCGACGGCGGGGCGGCGGGTCATCGCCGACAGCCTGATCGATCAATATTGGCTCGACACGCTGGCGGAGGCCGCAGGAACCGTCTCACCCTGCCGCATCGAGCATGTCGCGACCCTGTTCGACGAGCAGGGCGCGGACGAGGCGCGGATTGCGGCAGCGGTCGACCATGCCGACAATAGTGGCGCCATGCGTCACCGCGCGGCGGGCGATGCCTTGTGGCTGGCGGCGCTGGTGGACCATCTGACCGGGCGCGTGCAGCCGAGGCCGGTATTGCTCGCGGCGCAATGAGGTGCTGAGTTGCGCCAGCAATGATTTGTTACACTCAGCCAATTACGCAGACATTCATCGGACCTACACCCGACGCAATCACCCGGTCGTTCCGGCCGGGCGCAGCGGAGTAGCCTCCATGTTCCTGACCATTGCATCCCAGTTCGTCGCGGCGCTCGCCGCGTCCGCTACCCCCGTCCACAGCGCCGAGATCAGCCACGGCGCCAAGGCTTATGTCGCCAGCTATCATGCCCAGCCGGCCATTAGCCTGCGCGAGGTTGAGCCGCGCTTCGCCAATCGCGGCGCGATCCCCGTCTGCCGCTGGCAAGCCGACCTGACTGTTAACCGCGCCGTCGCTGCGCAGGGGCAGGCCGTTGCCGCCTTCGGCAAGACGATTCACCGCTTCGCACCGCTGTCGGGCAGCTATGCCGGCACTTGCGCTTCCGCGCGCAGCCAGATTGATGCGCAGGTCGCGCGCTATGCGAAAGCCAAGGCCGCCGACGCCGTCGCCGTCGCGCAGCAGGACCGTGCCATTCTGGTCGACGAACTGGACAGCGTGCGCGCACTGACCGTGCAGGACGCCAAGCAGCGCGGATGAATCCACCACTGGTCCTGATTGCCGAAACCCAGCAGGATTTGCGGCACAATGTCCGCGAGTTTCTGGAGCAGACCGGGTTTCGCGCGCTGCCCGCCGCTTCGGCGAACGATATCTTCAATGCCCTGACGAGCGCGCCGGTGGGTGCGCTCGTGCTGGACGCGGCGCTGCGTGGGCCGGACGGACTCGACCTGTGTCGGGACGTGCGGGAACGCAGCGACGTGCCGATCATCCTGGTCGGCGCCAACAGTTCGGAGGTCGACCGGGTGGTCGGGCTGGAACTGGGCGCCGACGACTATATGGCCAAGCCCTATTCCGCCCGCGAACTTGCCGCCCGCCTGCGCGCGGTGTTGCGGCGGGGGCGGGGAGAGCGGGCGCTGGGCCTGCGTCGTCAGACCCAGGCGATCTTCGAAGGCTGGGTGGTGGATTTTGCCCGGCGCGAAGTGGTCGCCCCCCAAGGCGAACTGGTCGAACTGACCGCGGCGGAATTTTCGCTTCTGGCGGTGTTCCTCGACCATCCACAGGCGGTCATCGCTCGGGCGCGGCTGATGGAACTGGCGGGGGTGCGGGACGCGCCTTCGTCCGATCGCAGCATCGACGTGCTGGTCAGCCGCCTGCGTCGCAAGCTGGGGGAGGGCGGCCGACCTGCGCCAATTGTTACTGTGCGGGGCGTCGGATACATGTTCAGCGCGGTCGTCGACCGGCGGTAAGCCGAAGCTTCCTGCGCCGAATGGCGGTTTTCCGCGGTTCGGCGCGTCTTTTCCGCCATTTATCAGCCAGACATATTATTTAACAAATGCGCTGCGTCGCAGCAAAATCCCTTCTCTATCCTTCAATCTACACCGGTCCGCCCCCTGACCGGCAACGCAATAGAGAGAAGAGGATAGACTCCATGAATGAGCTTATCGGTCGCGTCGTCAATTTCGAGACGAAGGTTTTTCCGAACGAGAGCGCGCTCTACAACCAGCTGGCCAGCCATGGCCAAAGCCCCAAGGCGCTGATGATCTCCTGCGCCGACTCGCGCGTCGTTCCCGAACAGATCATGCAGGCCGCGCCCGGCGACCTGTTCGTGTGCCGCAACGCCGGCAACATCGTGCCGCCGCATGCCACCCAGAATGGCGGCGTGACCTCCACCGTGGAATATGCGGTGATGGTGCTGGGCGTGCGCGACATCATCGTGTGCGGTCATAGCGACTGCGGCGCGATGAAGGCGCTGTCCACCAACGCCGACCTTACCGCCATGCCCAATGTTGCCGCCTGGCTGCGCCACAGCCATGCCGCGCAGAAGGTCTGCCGCGAAAGCTATGCCGACGACCTGAGCGATGCTGAAAAGCTGCGCAACATGGCGCTGGAAAATGTCGTTGCTCAGCTTGCCCATCTGCGCACCCATCCATCGGTCGCGTCGGGCATCGCCCGTGGCGAGATCGCTCTTCACGGCTGGTATGTCGATATTCACGCCGGCCAGGTGCTCGGCCTTGACGGCGAAACCGGGCGCTTCTCGCCCTTGCGTGAAGGCCAGACGATGCCTGTCGCGCTTCCCCACGGTCGTCGCCTTGCCGGCGAATCAGCTTATGCCCAAGCGGCGGAGTAAATCATGTTGAAGGCTCTTTCCGGCGGCTCTTTCGGCCGCGACTTTACGGCGTCGATCGTCGTCTTCCTGGTGGCCATGCCGCTCTGCATGGGCATCGCCATTGCGTCCGGTGTGCCGCCGGAAAAGGGCCTGATCACCGGCATCATCGGCGGCATCGTCGTCGGCCTGCTGGCGGGTTCGCCGCTTCAGGTCAGCGGCCCGGCTGCGGGCCTTGCGGTCATCGTCTTCGAAATCGTACGCGAACAGGGGCTGTCGGCCCTTGGTCCCATCCTGATCCTGGCCGGCGCGATCCAGGTGGTTGCCGGTCTGCTGAAGGTGGGCGGCTGGTTCCGTGCCATCTCTCCGGCGGTCGTGCACGGCATGCTCGCGGGCATCGGCGTGCTGATCGTGGTCGGTCAGTTCCATGTGCTGTTTGACGACAAGCCGCTGTCGAGCGGTCTGCACAATCTGATCGCCATGCCGGGCCAGATCCTTGGCCTGTCGAACGGCGACGCGGCCACGGCCTTTGCGGTCGGCCTCGTCACCATCTTCGGCATGCTGGGCTGGGAGAAGTTCCGCCCCGCTTCGATGAAGCTGGTGCCGGGCGCGCTCGTCGGCGTCGTGCTGGCGACCATCGTGGCCTTCGCGCTGGGCCTGAACGTTGCGCGCGTGGTCGTGCCGGAATCGATCGTTGCCGCCGTGACGCTGCCCGAACAGGGGCTTCTGGCACAGTTGATGAACCCGGCGGTCATTGCCACCGCCTTTGCCATCGCCTTCATCGCCAGCGCCGAAACCCTGCTCTCGGCTGCTGCGGTCGATCGCATGCATGACGGCGTGCGCACCAACTATAACAAGGAACTGAGCGCGCAGGGCGTGGGCAACCTGCTCTGCGGCTTTGCCGGCGCACTGCCGATGACTGGCGTCATCGTCCGTTCCTCGGCCAACGTCCAGGCCGGAGCCAAGACCCGCATGTCGGCAATCCTGCACGGCGTCTGGATCCTGGGCTTTGTCGCGCTGCTGCCCTGGCTGCTGCGTGAAATCCCGATGGCGGCGCTCGCCGGCATCCTCGTCATCACCGGCGTTCGCCTGGTGAGTGTCGCGCATGTCAAGCATCTCTTCCACCTCTACGGCCCGCTTCCGGCCGTGGTGTGGGCGGCGACGCTGATCTGCGTGGTCGCGACTGACCTGCTGACCGGCGTGCTGGTGGGTATCGGCCTCTCGATGATCGAACTGCTGCCGCATGCCAAGAAGCTGCGTCTGAAGGTCGAGGAAGAAAGCCGGGCCGACGCGCATGAAGTGGCGCTGCGCGGGACTGCCACCTTCCTCAGCCTGCCCAAGCTGTCGGCGAAGCTCGAATCGCTGCCGGCTGCCGGCCTTGTCATCCTGAATGTCGAGCGTCTGGGCCATATCGACCATACCTGCGCGGAAATGCTGCGCGAGTGGGTCGATCGCCGTCGCGGCGCTGGCTCCCCGGTCGAGCTGTTCGGCGCAACCGGACGGATGCGCCAACTGGTCGCCTGACCCCACCCCCCTCGAATAAGGCGACCCCTTGGCCGCCGTGCCTCCCCCTAGGCGCGGCGGCTTTTCTTTGTTCTGTTTCCATTCAGCAATCAAATAGAAATATATGTTATCATTATAGAAATTAACCGTGCTTTCAATATCACAGTGATCTTTATCCTTTCGCAGTTGCAGTAAAAGCGGTTTGCCTGCGGGCCGGGAGAGAATAGTCCAGAGACATCCGCAGGCATTGGGGACGATCAACCAAAGATCTCCGAGCCGTGGATGCAGGACGGAACATTCCAACGTAAAAGGGGAATGTTCATGAAGTATCAGATCGCCTGTGCCGCCCTCGCGCTTCTCTCCAGCGCACCGGCCCTCGCTCAGGAAGAACCCGCCAGCCCCGTCACCGTCTCCGGCAGCGTCGGCCTCGTGTCCGATTATCGCTTCCGCGGCGTATCGCAGTCGGACAAGGCCATGGCCGTGCAGGGCGGCATCACCGCTACCCATGAAAGCGGCGCCTATGTCGGCACCTGGGCATCGAACCTCGCCGGCTGGGGCACCTTCGGCGGCGCCGGCATCGAGCTGGACCTGTTCGCAGGCTATGCCATTCCGCTCAACGAAAGCACGACGCTGGACGTCGGCCTGACCTGGTACATGTATCCGTCGGGCGCGGACGAAACCGATTTCGCCGAACCCTATGTCAAGCTGTCGAGCCAGCTGGGACCGGTCAAGGGCCTGCTCGGCGTCGCCTATGCGCCCAAGCAGCAGGCGCTGGGCAAATGGTATAACAGCGCCGACACCTATGCGCTGGGCATCCCTGACAGCCCCGGCAAGAAGAACGACAATTTTTATGTCTGGGGCGATGTCAGCGGTTCGGTTCCCAACACCCCGGTCACGCTGAAGGCGCATCTGGGCTGGTCGAAGGGCAATAGCGGCCTTGGCCCGAACGGCACCTCGGTCGCGCCGACCGGCAAATATATGGACTGGCTGGTCGGCGCCGACCTCGCCATCCCCGGCACCCCGCTGACGCTGGGCGTCGCCTATGTCGATACGGACATCGCCCGTGTCGAGGAAAATTATCTGCGCCCGAACCTGTCGGTCGCGGATGCCGACAATGCCGGCAAGTCGATCGTGCGCAGCCAGGTCGTCTTCTCGCTCACGGCCGCTTTCTGATCCGTCAAAAGAGGTCGGCCCGCCATGTGGTGGGCCGGCCTCTTTCCTAGTGGTCCGATTCTGACATTTGGTTGCGTTCTCGGCTAGGAAGTGTCCAAATGTCAGAATCTTTTCGGACCACTAGAAGATTTTGATTCTAGTGGATTTTTCGATTTTGGCATTTGCGACCTCCTATCCGGCTAGTGGGATGCAAATGCCAAAATCAATCCACTAGACGTGACAAATTGTTTCTACAGTCGCGATCGGCCCTTTCGGATGGGCGGCGCGGTTGACCCCTGTCAGGGTGGGGCCTATCTCTGGCGCATGACCTTGTCCGCGCTGACGCTCCCATGACCGCCCCGTCGATCATCCTTGTCGAAGACGATCCGCCGCTGCGCACGCTGACCGCCCGCGCGCTCCAAGAACATGGCTATCAGGTCCGCCCCGCATCGTCGGGACCGGAAATGTGGGTGGCCTTCGATGCCGGCCCGGTCGATCTCGTCGTGCTCGACGTCATGCTGCCTGGCACCAACGGCATTGATCTGTGTCGCCAGATCCGCCGCAAGAGCGACGTGCCCATCATCTTCATCAGCGCCAAGGGCAGCGAGACGGACCGTATCGTCGGCCTTGAACTCGGGGCCGACGACTATCTCCCCAAACCCTTCGGCACGCGCGAGCTGATCGCCCGCATCCGCGCCATCCTGCGCCGCGTCGGCGTGGAGCGCGGCCCGGACGAGCATCGTGAGAGCGAAGCCCATTTCGACGGCTGGAGTGTCAACTTCCCCCGCCGCGAACTGCGCTCGCCGACCGGCGCGATCGTCGACCTGACCGGCGCGGAGTTCGACCTGCTCGGTTCCTTCCTCAGCCACCCGCAGCGCGTCATCGCGCGCGAGCGGCTGATCGAACTGTCGCGCACCCGCATGGGCGACAGCAGCGACCGCAGCATCGACGTCCTCGTCAGCCGCCTGCGCCGCAAGCTATCGACCGAGGACAAGGGCGCGCCGATCACCACCGTCCGCGGCGTTGGCTATATGTTCAACGCAGAGGTCAGCCGCGCTTGAGGCGTCATGTCAGGGGATCGCTGGGGCTGCTCGGCCGGCTCTTCGCGATCCTGCTGCTGACGGTCACGCTGGAATTTGCGGTCGGCACGCTGATCTACGAGCGGGCCAGCCATCTGTCGCTACAGGATGACGAGGCGCGTCGCCTCGCCGAACATCTCGTCATCGCCCGTAAGCTGCTGGTCGAACAGCCGCGCGGCGAACGCCCCGCGCTGGGGCTGCAACTGACGACCGACCGCTATGACGTCCACTGGTCGCCGGCCGCCCCGCCGCCACCGCCGCTGTCGCCCGAACTGGAACGGATGCGGCGCCAGATCATCGACTGGGAACCGAGCCTGGAGAAATCGGGACTGTGGCTGCGCCTGACCCCCGGCCGCCATTCGGAGATCAATGGCGGGCTGCAACTGCATGACGGCAGCTGGCTCTATTTCGGCATGCATCATAGCGGCGGCAAATGGGCCTTCACCATCGGTCGCATGGGACTGGCGCTGATCCCGGTGCTGGCGTTGCTGCTGGCGGGCCTGCTGCTGATCCGCCGGACCCTGGCACCGCTGCGCGACCTTACCCATGCCACGCACAAGATCGGTCGAGGGTCGGAAGTGATCGTGCCGGAAGCCGGCAGCAACGATGTGCGCAACCTCATCACCGCCTTCAATGCCATGCAGGCGCGCATCCATCGCCTGATCGACGAGCGCACCGAAACGCTGGCGGCCGTTGGCCATGACCTGCGCACACCGCTGGCCCGGCTGCAATTGCGGCTGGAAATGGTGAAAGACCCCGAGGTGCAGGAAGCCATGGGCGGCGACCTGGAGGAAATGGGCGCGATGCTCGAATCCCTGCTCGCCTTCCTGGGCGGGGAAAAGGATCCCGAACCGCTGGTCCGCACCGACATTGCCGTCAGCGTCGCGACCGTGGTCGATGCCTTTCAGGATCATGGCGACGATGTGACCTATGAAGGGCCGGACCATCTGGAGATGGAGGTGCGCGGCCTGTCGCTGCGTCGCGCGGTGCGCAACCTGATAGAGAATGCGCTGCATTATGGCGATCGTGCCCGCGTGTCGTTGGCACGCAAGGGCAGCGAGGTGCTGATCCGCGTCGATGACGACGGCCCCGGCATCCCGCGCGAACGGCTGGAGGAAGTGTTGCGGCCCTTCTCGCGTCTCGACGATGCCCGTCAGCGCAATACGCGCGGGCTGGGCCTTGGCCTTGCAATCGTGCAGAAGGCGGTGCAGGCGGAGGGCGGCCAGTTCATTCTCGCCAACCGGCCCGAAGGCGGGCTGCGCGCGGAAATCTGCCTCCATTTGCCCAAATAGCCGTCCCGCGGCTAAAAGAGAAACTGTCGGCCCCCAAGCAAAACTCGTTTATCGCTGCGCCCGTGCTCAAGCTATGCCGTCGCCATAGAGATATGAGGCGGATATGATCGCAGACGGACCGGAAGACGACCGTAGCTTAGAAGAGCTTAGGGTCGAGGGATATTGGGATTTGGACCAGCTTGTCGCTGACCTGAGCGCCGCGCGCAGCCGCTGGCGGCAGGCGCAGCAGCATCATGCCGAATATGGCGCGGAGGGTTTCCCCTCGCGCGCCAACCTGGCCAAGATCATGCAGTCGCTTTGCGGCGCGCTGTTTCCGCTGCGCCTCGGCCCCAGCTTCGTGCGGCTCCACAATGAGGACGCCTATGTCGCGGAGACGCTGCAAACGGTCCTCAGCCGCCTATACGGACAGATCCGGCTGGAGCTGATCTACGCGCTGAAGGACGAACCGGCGCAAGTGGTGGATCGCGAAGCCGCGCGCATCATCGGCGGCTTCGCGCAAAGCCTGCCGGCGCTGCGCGTGCTGCTCGACACCGATGTCGACGCCGCCTTCCTGGGCGATCCCGCCGCGCGCAGCGTGGACGAGGTGCTGATCTGCTACCCGTCCATGCTTGCGATCATCCATCACCGGCTGGCGCATCGGCTGCACGAACTGGGTGCGCCTTTGGTGGCGCGGATCATTTCGGAAATCGCCCATGGCAAGACCGGGATCGACATCCATCCCGGCGCGACCATCGGTCAGTCCTTCTTCATCGACCATGGCACCGGCGTCGTCATCGGCGAGACGGCGATCGTCGGCAATCGCGTACGCCTCTATCAGGGCGTGACGCTGGGCGCGCGCAGCTTTCCGGCGGACGAGAAGGGCCAGCTCGAAAAGGCGCTGCCGCGCCATCCGATCATCGAGGATGACGTGGTCATCTATGCCGGGGCGACGGTGCTCGGCCGGATCATCGTCGGCAGCCGGTCGGTGATCGGCGGCAATGTCTGGCTGACCGACAGCGTGCCGGCGGATTCCAACGTCCGCCAGGCCAAGGCGCATTATGAGGTCACGAGCCGCGTCGAGGTATCCGCCCCCCACCGCGTCCACGCCCTGCTGGAAAGCACAGACGGAATCGGGGAGAATATCTGAGGTAGGCGCTTGGCGAGGATGGATGAGTGACGGAAGGCTTGTCTCATACCGTCATCCCCGCGGAGGCGGGTCGAAGAGAGTCACGTGCCTCCCTTCGACATCTCCTCAGCCTGGTGCTGGACGCAAGGTTAGGAGATGGGTTTCCGCGTTGGCCTGCGGCCGCCCTTCGGGTCGCGGGAATGACGAAAAGGGTGGGTAGCGGACTGGCGGATTATCTCGCGTGACTATATGGCAGGCGATATAAATTAAGCGTCATGCCAGCGAAGGCTGGCATCTCAGGGCGTGGTGCGCGACAGTTGGGTATGGCGCGAGGCGGTTGCACTTACATTATGACCAACAAGCCGAGAGGCGTGCTCTATATCGGGGATACTGCTGAGCTTGCGGCGCGTATCGAGCAGCATCGCAGCGGGACTGGCTCGGCCTTTTGTAGGAAATATGGCCTGACGCGCCTCGTTCTGGTGGAAATGCATGATGACATCACATTGGCCATTGCTCGCGAAAAGGCGCTCAAGGCATGGAAGCGAGACTGGAAAATCCGACTGATTGAGGAGAGCAATCCCGATTGGCTGGATATAATGCATCTTATTCTATGACCGCCTGAGACCCCAGCCTTCGCTGGGGTGACGGGTGTGGAATGGCCGC
>NZ_QJQX01000030.1 GCF_013393185.1 Sphingobium lactosutens
CTAGAGCATCGAGCCTTTAATCGGACGCATATCCAGCGGCTTTGAGGAAGTTCCAGCATTCGTCAGGCGTGTAGAGGTCGCAGATATTGCCGATGGCCTGCCATAGGGCATGGATGGTCCTTGCGCCGGTGCGGCGCAGATGGGCTTTGAGTTTGGAGAAAGCCATTTCGATCGGGTTGAGGTCGGGGCTGTATGGTGGAGTGAAGAGGAACCATGCGCCCCGGGCCTTCAATATGGCCTTGGCTTTTTCACTTTTGTGGCTGGAGAGATTGTCGAGGATGACGACATCGCCCGGCTTGAGGGTCGGGGCGAGTTGGGTTTCGACATAGGTTTCGAAGGTTGTGCGGTTCATGGGGCAGTCGATGACCCATGGCGCGGTCAGTCCATCACAGCGCAGCGCCGCGATGAAGGTCTGGGTTTTCCAGTGGCCAAAGGGCGCTCGCGCCTTGAGGCGCTGGTCACGGCGGGCCCGTCCTCGCAGCCGTGTCATCTTCGTCGTGGTTGCCGTTTCGTCGATGAAGACCAGCCGATGCGGCGCCTTGCGCAAGCTGGACTGCCGATAAACGCGCCAGTTCCTGCGCGCCTGGGCAACATCATCGCGTCCGCACTCCGAGGCCAGCAGCGTTTTTTTTGAAGCTGTAGCCGGCCTTGAGCAGCGCACGCGACAATGAGGCAGGATGGGCCCGAACGCCGGTTGCCGCGACAAGTCTGGCCGACAGTTCGGGCATGGTGATGTCCGGCTCGGCATCGACCCATGTCATCAAGGCCGCCATATGCGGTGCCAGCTTGCCATCACCGGGTGGACGCCCTTGCCGGGCAGGTGCCGATGATCCCGTCCTCCCCACCCGCTGCGCCAGCTTCACAGCGCAACTGGGGCTCACCCCAAAATGACGCGATGCTGACCGACGCGATTGCCCGGCTGCAATGTGATCGGCAATCCGGTCCCGAAGATCGGCTGAATAGGCTTTCCCCATGATCCACCTCCATCAACGGTGAATCATATTCTCGCTCCTCTGAAAATCCCCAGATTCCTATTTCAGGCACGATGCTCTAGAATATGCATTATTTTTGATTTTATTCATGTTGTACAAGTCATTACTGACCAATCCTCCTCTTCGCTGCGCGCCAGCCGACGTGCGATCTCGCGTCAGAAGCGTTCGCCGACCATCTCTTCGCTTTTTGCCCATAGCGCCTCGGCACGGCGCGGACCGATCGCATAGGGCCGAACCCCGCCGCGCAGGAGGCCCCCGCCTTCGATCACATCGGCAACATGACAATCCTCGCAATAGCGGCCCCGACTTCCGAAGCAGGAGCCAGGACGCCTGCCCACACCGACGTCGCTGCGCCCTGAGGAACGGAGTTGTACTCGAAGGCCGCCTGCCCGGGTCGCGGCTCGGCGGCGACCGCGGCCGACCACGCCGACGCGCTTGCCCGGCCCCGCGCCCCAATGTTTGAGCGGTGAATAGGTGGTAATGCCTGCGCACAGTATCGGCGCGGCCCGTTCGATCGGAAGGGTGTCGGGCACCTTCAGGACAAATGACTCCTTGACCGTGATCGATGTCGAATAGCCGCCGACCGTATTGTCGCGCCCATAGATATTCTGGCCCCCGGCCACTGTGGCGGGCTTCGCTGGACCGTTGTATGTGCCGAGCGGGCCATTCGGGCTTTCGCAGTAATTCTCTTCGCCTTCGCGGCAGGACCGGCAATGACCGCAGCTGTCGATCATGCAGCCGACTCCTACAAGATCACCAATGGCGAATTTGGTGACACCTTCGCCGACGGCCGACACCCGACCCAGTATCTCGTGGCCCGGCACGCACGGATAAACCGTGTTGGACCAGTCATTCTCAGCTTGATGAACGTCGGAGTGGCAGACTCCGCAATAGATGATCTCGATTTCAACCTCGCCGGCCCCGGCTGACTGGCGATCAATCTCGATCGGTTTGAGGCCTGTAAAAGAGTGACGGGTGCCGTAAGTGAGGATTTTGGTCATTCATAGGCTCCTGCTACCGGCCCTAAACCGGCAAGCTGCCTATAGGTTTCAGTGCTGGGGAGCGGTTTAGGAACACGGGTCCTCGGCACGGCCGGGGGTGATCCGGCTGCCAGTGCCGGCAGGCAGGCTGTCGATCACGAAAACACATGTTTTCTGCTGGGTCGGATAAGCCGCCAGTCAGCGGTCACCCCGGACTTTGCCGTTCATGACCCATCAACGCCGCAAGCCACCGATTATCCGCGATGAAAGAGACACATTGGATTGGGCTGGCCCGACTTGGCACTGGCACTGGCACTGGCACTGGCACCAACACCGTCATCACCACTGGCGCTATTTCTGCACACCCCATTGAATTAGAGAAGCTAAACAGATCCGCGAGCGGAAATGCGTTGTTTTGACGCCTGATGCCAGTGCAAGCATGCTGCTCGCAAGATAAAAAGCAGCAGCGTCGAAGTCCCGCAAAAGACGGAACGAGACGCAAAAGAGGGAGGAATTAATGAGCCGACATTCACCACAGGTTCGCCTGCTTGCGTTGTTTCTGCTGGGATCGGTTTCCATGCCCGCCCTCGCACAAACATCGGCTCAAGAAACAGACGCACCCGCGTCGCCTGTCGCCTCAATTACCGCCGCCTCGATCGCAACGACGTCGACGGAGCATACGTCGGCCACACCCGGAGGTTCGGACGGCGACATTGTCGTCACGGCGCAGAGGCGCGCTCAGTCGATTCTGACCGTGCCGATCGCGATCTCGGCGGTAAGCGGCGAGGGGCTCACGACGAAGGGCATCACTAACTCGGCGCAACTGGCGACGGCCGTCCCCAATCTTCAGATCAGCAGCACCTTCGGCAATACGCAGCCGAATTTCTCGCTGCGCGGCGTCAGTGTGGCGAACGAATATAATTCGAACCAGGTTTCACCGATCGGCGTCTATCAGGACGACGTCTATCTGGCGAGCCGAAGCTCCCACGGCATGGGTCTCTACGATCTCGAGCGGGTCGAGGTCCTGCGTGGTCCACAGGGGACGCTGTTCGGCCGCAACACGACCGGCGGAGCGATCAACTTCATCACGAAGCAGCCTACCCTGCACGGCGACAACGGCTACATTCAGGGCGGCTATGGCAACTACGACACCTGGACCGCCCAGGCAGGGCTGGAGACGACAATGGTCGACGACCAACTCGGCTTCCGCATCGCCGGCAACTATGCGCGAGGCGACGGCGTCTTCGGCAACGTTTATCCGGGTGGGCGTCGAATGGGCTCGAAAAACACGCTTCAGGGCCGCGCCTCACTGCGGATCAGGCCGGGCGGCGGCCCCCTCGACATAAGGTTGCAGGTCTACGGAGGCTACGATCGCGGAACGCAGGGGCCTATGTTCGGGCTGCTGCCCTACCGCCAGGGTCTCGGCTTCTTCCAGTTCAACGAAAATCGTGCTGGCTTCAACCGCACTTACGTGTACGGGACGACCGCCAACATCTCCTATGAGATTTCGCCCGAACTCAAATTCACCTCGATCACAAACACCGCGACCGGCAACCAGCACCTCACGCAGGCGGCCGACGGCTCGCCGCTTGACGTCCTCGACATCGACTGGAGGTCTCGCTTCCATCAGACCAGTGAGGAAGCGAGATTCAACTATTCCGGCGATAGCTTGAAGGTCGTGGCGGGCGGGTTCTACGGTTACGACCGCGTAGTGACCAACAACACCTTCTACATCGGCGACGCGCTCGGCTATGGTGTCGACGGCGGCTTCTTCCAGCACTTCCGACAGGAGCGGCGCTCCTATGCGCTGTTCGGGCAGGCAGACTATAACCTGACGAGCCAGCTCGTACTTACCGCCGGTCTGCGCTACACGTGGGATCGTTCGCGCTACCGGGACGGCTACGCCAATCTGTTTATGGGATCGGTCTCGACCGGCATTGTGCAGCCGGTTGCAAGCACCGTGCCTTGCGACACTCCGCCCGGAACTTGCGCCTATGACCCCGCCGCACGCTACAATTTGAGCGGTCGCAACAACGCGCTCACTGGCCGCGCTGCGCTCAGCTACACATTTGACAGCGGGCTGCTGATCTATGCGAGCTATAATCGGGGCTATCGGTCCGGCGCGTTCAACGGTGGTGGATATACGAGTTCCGCAGGCATTAACTATATCAAGCCGGAACGGGTCAACGCTTACGAAGTTGGAGCCAAGGGACGATTCCTCGACAACAAGCTGACATTATCGGCGGCGGGCTTTTACTACGACTATATAAACCAGCAGGCCCAGGACACGAGACCAGGCCCGGTTTCCTTCCTTGTCAACGCGCCGAAGTCAGAAAGTTATGGTGGAGAAATCGAGGCGACCTTGCGGCTCATTCCGACACTCACCTTCAACGGCGCCGTCGGTTATCTGCACACCAAATACAAGGATCTCACTCTTCAGAACACCAACCTGGACGGCAACGAACTGCCGTTCGCACCGAAGTTGACACTTCAGGGCGGCTTCGATTGGCGAGTCGCGAGGATCGCCGACGGCGACATTACGCTCTCACCCACCGTCGCTTACTACAGCCATCAGTTTTTCTCGCCGTTCAACAGCATCAACGCCGTTGGATCTCCGCAGGTTAACTCTGAACTGCAGCAGGGCAAATATGCCAAGATCAACGGCACGCTGTCCTGGACGCACGAAAATGTGACGCTTCGGGTCTGGGCGAACAACATTACCAACCGCAAGACGCTGGCAGCTGGCCTCGACCTGCGCGGCGCAGGGCTGGGCTACAACACCGTCATGCCGGCCGAACCGCGAACCTATGGCGGTTCTGTTCGGCTTTCCTTCTAGAGACCCGTGCGCTGGTGGGTCCATTTGCAGACCGGCGCGGGTGCCGCGCACTCGATCAGAGGGTTGCGTCAATGGAAGCTAGGTTGGTGGGTGCCCACGGGGTGCCCACCTTCCCGATTGACGGACGGTAAGCATTTTCATGGGCGTCCAGGGTGCTGTCAGCCGCCCGTGGCACTCGTATGGCGGCAGGGCCGGAACAAGCCTACACCCGATCTTGAGCTCGCGGCGCACTGGCTTCACGCGCAGGGCTACAACCAGACCGGCATCAAATCCCGCGATCCCACCTTTCCGGTAGGCGGAGCGGACGTCGCCGTGATCCTCCTGCCCAAGACACATGGTAAGTTGGCCATCGGCTGTCAGGCGGATACAACTACACAATCGCAGAACCTCCCGGTCATGGGTGTGATGAAGCACATCCGGACGCCTGCTCCAACAATGATGAAGTATCGCGCCCGCCCGCGGGTCGGCTGTAGACGTGCCCATAACGAAAATTCCGTTTTGAGAGGCCATCATACGCTCATCGCCAAATCCAAACTGACGGCAACGACCTCTCGCCTCATGACCCGACTCCTAGATGTGGAGCTACAGACTCCGCAATCACGTCAAAGCCAATCACGCCTAACCGGCGTGCCCTTCAATTGAGTGATCGAAGAATGACGAAACTGTCGGGTTCCCCCATCATTAACCAAGCTTTCAAGATTGTGGCGATTGGGGGCTTATTGTTCACCGTAAGTTGTGGGCATAAGGTCAATGAACCGCCGGTGCGAGCTACTGACAGCATCGAAGTTACCCCACAGACATCGATCCTTACGGTCCCTGTTGAGGCCGACATATCTGGACTTGTGCCTGCTTTGGAAAGAGAAATTCCCACGACGCTTTGGACGATCGATAAACGCGGTCAGCAGTGCATCCCGTCCAAAAAAATCCATGTCGTTCTGGTCGATCTGAAGTCTCCGGTCATCAAGTGCGACATTGTCGGCCAAGTCACACGCGAACGCTTGCGTTTTACTGGCAAAGGTTCGGAAATGAACCTATCGATCCCCATTTTCGCCATGGTCCAGGCGCGCAATGTCGCTGGCATAATCAAGCATGAAACCGCGACAGCGCGTGCTGTCGCCCATGCCCGTGTCGAACTCGATTTCGCCTCTGACTGGACGCTGCACAGCAAGGTCCACCTATCCTATAATTGGATCGACAGCCCGCATATTCAGTTTCTGGGCCAACGGATCGATTTAACCGAGGCGGCAGACCAAAAACTGGCTCCCATCCTCACAAGGCTCGAATCGGGGCTGGCTCGCGAGCTTGCCAAATTGCCTGTCCGCTCCCACGTCGAAAGGATATGGGCTGCGGCATTCACGTCGCTGGAACTCAACCGCCGGAACCCGCCGGTTTGGCTGCGGGTTACGCCTCAAGAGCTGCTATTTGGTGGCTACGAAGTTACCAATCATCAACTGAAAATGCGGCTTGGTTTGAGAGCAGTGACCGAAACATTCGTCGGCCCACGTCCCTCTGCAAGATCTCCCACACCTCTGTCACCGATGCGCCGGATCAGCGGTCCAGTCGGACAATTTTCCTTCTTCCTGCCTGTTACAGCGAACTATGCTGAACTCGAACCGGTGCTTCTGCGCGCACTGATCAAGCGTCAGCAAAGGCCTTTTAAGATCGCCAACCTCGGTGCCGTCAGGGCCAATTTTCGGACCGTAACCATCTATGGGACCACCGGCGGCAAAATCGCTGTTGGTATCAACTTATCCGTCGAAGGCACCAAAGGTTTTCTCAAACCGTCGAGCGGTACGGTCTGGCTGACCGCTATGCCGAGGAATGCTCCGAACTCACGCAAGGTTGTGTTCACGGACCTTCATGTCAGCGGCACCAATGACATGGTCGGAAGCGATCTTCTGTACGAATTCATAAATACGCCTGAGGTGTCATCAACAATCGCAGATGCGCTCGGCCAGAATTTCGAACGCGATTACAGCCAATTGCTGGTCAAAGTCGACAACGCCATAGCCGATAAACGCGAGGGCAAAATAACTGTACGGGCGGAACTGGAAAAGACATATACAGGTGAAATACGAGCCAGCGGCCAGGGCCTTTATCTGCCCGTTCAGGCAAGCGGAAGAGCCTATATAGCTGTCAGTCAGTAATTGGCTCGCTTGCCCATCGCGGCCAGCCTGGCTTAGCCCGGTTAGACAGCCACTTGTATCCCCTGTTAAAATCACGGGGCCACCTCTGTGGATTCAACGAGCGTTGACGGGAGGGCGGGTTGCGGTGGCGCGCCATCCGCCGCCGAGCGATTGATAGAGCACGACAAAGCCGGTGAACTGATCGGCTTGCGCCTGAACCAACGCGAGCTGTGCGGTCAAAAGCGTCCGTTGCGCATCCAGCTGCTCCAGATATGGCGAGTAGCCGGCTCGGTACCGGCTCGTGGCGTTCTGGAGCGCGTCCCGCGACGAGCCGACCTGTTCGGACAGCGCGACCGCCTGTTCGCGCGTTCGGACGACCGCTGCCAGCGCATCGTCCACCTCGCGGAAGGCGATGAGCGCGGTGCGACGATAGGCGTAGGCGGCCTGATCGCGGCGGGCCGTCGCGGCCGCCTCCTGCGCGCGCAGCCGGCCGCCATCGAAGATCGGGGCAAGTATGCTGGCGCCGAGCGCGAAGACCCCTACCGGATTGCTGAGCGCCGTATTGAGAACGACGCCGGCCGATCCGGTCAGCGACAGGTTGGGCAGGAATGCCGCGCGTTGGCTGTCGAGCGACGCGTCGGCGGAGACCAGCGTCTGTTCGGCCTGGAACAGGTCGGGCCGCTGCCGAAGCAGGTCGGCGGGCAGTCCGTCAGGGATCGCCGGCAATCGCAACCGATCGAGCGGCAAACCCCGCGCGATGGGCCCCGGCGCATCGCCAGCGAGCAGCGACAGCGCGTTCTCCTGCCGCGCGATCGCCAGCTCGGCGACCGGAACAAGCTGCCGGGTTGCGGCATATTCCGCCTGCGCCTGACGATATTCCAGCCGCGACGAATAGCCCGTCTCGTACCGGCGTCTCGCGATCCGCAGCGCTTCGTCCCGCGCTGCCAGCGTGTCGCGCGCGATCTGAAGCCGCTGGTCGAGCGCGCGCAGCGTGATATAGCAACTTGCAGCGCTCGCCATGATCGCCAGCCGCACCGTATCACGCGCGCCTGCGCTGGCAAGCAGCTGCGCTCGCGCCGCGCCGCTGGCGAGCCGCAACCGTCCGAACAGGTCAAGGTCGTAGCTGGCCGAGACCAATGGTTGCGCACTTACCGTCCGGGACGGCGTTCCCCGCGGGCCCAGCGACTGCCCCTCCGTTTCGGTGACGGTGCCGCCCACCTGCGGAAGAAATTGGGCGCGCGCCAGCGCTTCGGCAGCACGCGCTTCCTCAACGCGCGCGGTCGCGACCGAAATGTCGACGTTGCGGGCCAGCGCTCTGGCAACCAGCGCAGTGAGCGCCGGATCGCCGAACGCGGTCCACCAATCATCCGTTACCGGTCCGCCGCCGGGCAACTGCGTTCGCCAACCCGCCGATGGTGCTACCGCCGCGGCCGACGGGGCGGTGACCCGCGGCCCGGGCGAGACGCAGCCCGCCAGCGCTGCGGCAAGCAGCAGCGGCGCGGCGGTCCTCAAGGCGCACGCAACCCGGCGGTATCGACCCGCGCGACCACCGACATACCCGGACGCAGCCGGTCAGCCAACCGCTGGCGCGGATCGATCCGCAGGCGGACGGCGATACGCTGCGGCACCTTGGTGAAATTGCCGGTCGCATTGTCGGACCTCAGCACCGCGAACTCGCTGCCCGTCGCAGGCGAGATCCGCTCCACCCGGCCCCACAGCCGCGCGCCGGCGAGCGCATCTACGGTAAAGCTGGCGCGCTGTCCGACCGCGATGCGCGCGGTTTGCGCTTCCTTGTAATTGGCGATCACCCACACCTCCGGCGGAACCAGAAACAACAGCTGGGAACCGGCGGTGACATATTGACCGACGCGAACGCCGACTTCGCTCAAACGCCCCCGTTCCGGCGCTCGAACGACGGTGTTCGACAAGTCGATCCGCGCGAGGCGGAGCGCGGCTTGCGCGCCCGCCACCCCGGCCTGCAGACTACCGCGGCCGACCTGTACGGCGCGTATGTCCTGCCGCGCAATCTCGAGCGCGGCCTCCGCCTGTGCGACGGCGGCCTCCGCTTGGCGAAGCGAGGCGCGGGTCTGGTCACGCTCGCGCAGCGACACCGAGCCGTCCAATACAAGATCATTCACGCGCGCCATGTCTGCCTGGGCACGCAGCAGTTGCGCGCGCGCGTTCGCCACGACCGCCATTTGCGCGCCGAAACTTGCTTCCCGGCTTGCCGCGGCCTGGCGATCGTTGGCGAGCGTCGCTGCCTGCCCCTGCACCTGCGCTGCGGCCTGTTCGACCCGTTGCGCATAGATGCGCCGGTCGATCTCGACCAGCGGTTGCCCGGCCTTGACCGTTTCGAAGTCGCGGACCAGTACGCGGGTCACATATCCCGACACCTGCGGCGCGACCACGGTGACCCGGCCCCGAACATAGGCGTTGTCGGTATTCTGGTAGCCTGTCGCGAACGGCCCGATCTGCCACGCCGCCATCACCGCCGCCATGCCGCCCAGCGCCAGCGCCACGATCAAGACGACCGCGCTATTCGACAACGTCGGCGGCCTCCAACTCGAGGCGGCAGGCGGCACCGCTGGCTGGGGTGCGGGTTCTTCCGCGAGTTTCTCCTCAGTCACCGGACTCGCGGTGACGGGCGATTGAACGTCGGTCATGCCGCTCCCTCCGCTCGCGTCCGTAGCGCCCGCCTCACCAAGAGACCGAGTAGATAGACGAAGGTCAGTGCGGCCAATAACGCGATCAGGCGGAAAACATCGTCATAGGCCAGCACGTTGGCCTCGCGCGTTGCGGTCTGAGCCAGTAGCGCGGTGCCCTCTGCAGTGCGATACACCTGATCGCCGACCACGTGGCTGATGCCGGTCGCGCCGGCCTGCAACCGTGCCTGCACGATAGGATCGGTCGGATCGATCGCCTCGACGATCGCCGCGCTGTTCGCCTTCTCGCGCACGACCTGATATGTGCCGAGCAGGGCAGTCCCGCCGAGTCCACCCATCGAATTGATAATGCCGAACAGCGCGATGAAGCTGATGATGTGGCCGGTTCCCTCCTTCAACGCGCGGGTGAGCCCGAACAGAAGTGCTGGACCCAAAAAGAAAGTGGTCGCGAACGCGATCAGCGCCTGCGTCCAATAGAATTGCGGCGCGCGAGTGAGACTGGTGGCGTGGCTGTCTACGAAAGCGGCTATCGCGACCAGCCCGACCGCGAGCATGAACGGATGCGCCGGCCGATCGACGTCAAGCGTCGCCGCGCTGACCAGGACGCCCGCGATAGAGGCTATGGCGACTATCGTGAACAGCACCTGCATCTGATCGGTGTTCTGGCCGAGCACGTTGAGCAGCCCGACCGCGCCGACTGTCTGCTCGGACAGGACGATCCGCGCCATGACGGTCACGATCGTGAAGCGGACGATGTCGGCGCTCGCCAGCCAGCGCGTGTTGAGCAGCGGATTTACGCGGCCGCTCTCGATGATGAGCGCGATGCCGAGCATCGGGATCGCCGCGAACAGTGCCCAGCCGATCCATGCCGCCTGCGTCCACCACACGTACCGCCCCAATCCGAGAACCGCAGCGAACAGAGCCATACTGCCCGCGAACAGCGCGAAGGTGAGAAAGTCGAGGCGCTCGAACGCGGGCTGGCGGTTTGTCGGCGGCAAGCGAAAGGCGAGCACCGCCGCCACGCTGAGTATAGCCAGGCCAAGTTCGAACAGATAGATCGGGCGCCACTGGCTCATCGACAGGAGATCGGGCGAGAACAGCCGCGCCAGCGGCGTGGCACATTGCGGTACGCCGATTCCGAGCACGACCGCGCGCATACGGTGTTCCGGCGGCACCGACTGCATAATGTAGTAGAGCGCAAAGGTGGATAGCGGCGCCGCCGCCAGGCCGCTCGCGGCACGAACCATGATCGCAGTCGAGAAATCGTGGACGAAGAGGTGCGCGAGTGTCAGCAGCGCATAGAGGCCGAGAAAGATGAGCGCGAACGGCCGCAGCCCGAACTGCTGGCGGAACTTGATGAGCAGCAGGTTTATGCTGACGTTGGTCATCACATAGACCGTCGGCAACCAATTGATCTCCGCCGGATCAAGTCCGAGCGATCCGCCCAGCATAGCGGTATTGACCGCGACCATTGCGTTGCCGAACCCTGCGGTCAGCCCGAGCAGCACGCCGATCACCGCATAGGCAATGCGGCGTGAGACGGGGTGAGCCGGGGATCCTGGCGAGCCGGGTATGGCCGGCGCCTCATGGGGGGCATAGGCCCATTCCTCCTCCCTGAGGAAAGCTTTGAGACGTGCGAGCGGCGACGAACGTACCCTTCCGATTTCGCGCCGCGCGTCATCTCCACCAGGCTTGCGGCCACGCGCTTTCACAAGATTGAACAGTGTTTGGAGCACCGGCCTTCTGGTGCGTGCCAACCAGAACGGGGTGTACTGCTCAACGTCCCGCTCCCTGAAGGGCTGACCCTCCAAACAGATTGTTGGCGTCGAGGCAGACACGTAGACCGAGGCCGAACTTAAACCGACGAAGCCGCTGCGACACCTGTTGGGTCGACGGTAGGGTCGAATTCGAGTCGGAAGCCAACCCCGTCGGGAACGAGAGTTCCTCCACCGGCACCCGTCCAGTGTGTCCCGAGCATGATCCGCCGGCGTTCCACTGCGTCCGTGAACATCGACAAGCGCGTCCTTCGGCTTTGATCACCATCCGCATCGACAACGGCACCCCATTCGGGGTGTGCGAGCTGGCAGGGATGGTGCACGGCATCGCCGGTAATGATCGCCTCTGCCCCCCCAGACCGTATTAAAATAGAGACATGACCAGGCGTATGTCCGATGGTCGGCGTCAGCGACACTTCATCCGTAATAACGTGATGAAATTCGACAAGATCGACTAGGCCCGCATCCAGAACAGGCTGCACCGATTCCCGCTCGACCGCAGCATTGCACTCCCGCCAAGCCTCGTCTTCTTCCGGATCGGATAGGATGGACTGCATATGCTCATATTCGAGGCGGCCGAAGAGATAACGGGCGTTGCCAAAGGTCGGTTGCCATAGGCCATCAACAAGCATGGTGTTCCAGCCGACATGGTCGAGGTGAAGATGGGTGCAAACGACCACGTCAATGGACTCCGGCGAAAAGCCGGCAGCATTCATCTTGCTAAGGAAGTCCGTCTGCATCTGATTCCAGATTGGCGAGATCTTGAGATCCTTGTCATTGCCAATGCAGGTGTCCACGAGGATGCGCTTGGTTGGAGTATCGAGAATGAAGGCATGAACAGACAGGCTGGGCTCACCCGCCTGCGTGATAAATTCGGGATAGAGCCAGGGAATGGCGAGCAACGCCTCGGGCGTCGCATCCGGCAGGAACCCCGGCAGCCCTTCGGGGATAATTTGCTCGACAATCTGGCTGATCGTCACAGCTCCTACGGTCCACGTCCTCATCACTCTCTCCATCTTCGAATGTCGATCCGCCTTACGGCTCACATTCCATCATCGGGTACCAGTCGGCGACCTCTGCCTGAGAGGACTTGGCATCGGTTTGCATGTTGGACACCGGATCGTCCGCCGCCTGTGAAACCTTGGTGCCCGCCAACGCTGGATTCCGACCAATGCCGATCGCGGTCGCGACCATAAAAGCCATCGGCAACTCGCCTGATCATGCCAGAAGCAGCAGTCCTCATTGTCCCCTTCCCGCTTGTCGCCAGCTAATCGTGGGCACCAATGTGTTGCCCTCTCCTCGGTGACTAATCCGAGGTCAGGCCCAATCCTCCAGGATCATTGCTGCGCCCTTCTCTGCGATCATGATCGTTGGAGCATTCGTATTTGACGAGACGATTGCTGGCATGATCGATGCATCGACAACGCGCAGATTGCCGATGCCGTGAACCCTAAGCCGGGGATCGACCACCGCGTTCGAACTTGTGCCCATCGAGCAGGATGACGTCTGATGATGGACTGTCTGCGAGGTGGAGCGGATGTAATGCTCATAATCCGCATCGGTCTGACAATCCGGCCCGGGCTCGAATTCCGCCACCACATATTCGGCAAGCGGCTCGGTCTGGAACACACGCCTGATCCAGCGCAAGCCTTCGCGCATGACCATGATATCCGACTCGTTGTCGAAGTAATTCGCGTAGATGCGCGGATATTGCGCGGGATCCTTGGAAGCGAGTTCGATCTTCCCCCGCGCCTGTGGGCGTAGCAGGCTGGCCGATGCATTCACCGCCGGGAACGGGTGCGATTCCAGTGTCCCCTTTGGTCCAACGGCGATGGATATTGGCCGGTAACTGATCTGAACGTCCGGTTGTGCGGCACCAAGACCCACCATTGGGTAGGCTGTCGCCAGCACCGCGGTCATGTTCATCACGCCCTGCCCGGTAGCTAGATAATTCAACAGCTCCAGGCCAACACGGGGCATTTTAAGCCGGTGATTCCACGAAATTTCCCGCTTGGTGCGCGCGGTGAAGAAGCAGTAGGCGTGGTCCTGCAAGTTTTGCCCGACACCGGGCAGGTGATGCTGAACCGCAATTCCAACCGAGCCAAGATGCTCGGCCGGCCCGATGCCCGACAGCATCAGCAGCTGGGGCGAGTTAATAACGCCCCCCGAAAGGATAACCTCGCGGCGCGCCTTGACGGAATGTAGCTTTCCCCCTTGAGAGTAGGTTACACCGACGGCCTTTCTGCCCTCGAGATCGACCCGTTGCACAAGCGCCTCGCATTCGACCTGAAGATTGCTACGCGAGCGGGCCGGACGGAGAAACTCTGTAGCTGTCGATGCGCGCCGGCTTCCCCTGACGGTGATTTGCGGCCGAGACACACCAAATTGCCGCCCGTCGTTCAAGTCGTTGATAAGCGGAGTGCCGATCTCCTCCGCCGATCGCATGAACAGCCGACCGCCAAGGTCGTCGAGCTTTGTGTCCTGCACCGAAAGCGGACCAGCGGCGCTGTGAAATTCGCTGCCTCCGCGGGCGTTTCCTTCCGACTTCTTGAAGAAGGGCAAAACCTCATCCCAGCTCCAGCCCGTGCAGCCCATCTGCGCCCAATTATCGTAATCGCGCGCATTGCCCCGTGTGTAGATCATGCCGTTGATCGACGAGGTTCCGCCAAGCGTTCTACCGCGCGGCCAATAGACTTTGCGGCCGCCGAGATGCGGCTCCGGCTCCGTGAAATATCCCCAATTGATCTTGGACGGGAAGAAAACGCGGCTGAATCCCGCTGGGATCTTGAGCCAAAGATTGCGATCCGGAGGCCCGGCTTCCAGCAGCAGCACCGTCGCCTTGCCATCCTCGGTAAGCCGATTGGCAAGGACGCAGCCGGCGGAGCCTGCGCCGACGACGATGTAGTCAAATTCGTCCGACATCAGTAAGCAATCCTAACGCTCGCTTTCACCCGCGAGCACTGGCTTGCCAAACGACGGCGGGAATAGGGAAGCGTTGCCGCTTCGCGGCTCAACGCGCCCTGGTCCAGGACATCCCCCGTAGTTTAGCTTTTCTCTTCTGCAAGATGAGTGCAAGTCATCTATCGTAGCGCCACTTTTCACCGAACCGGCGTGAAAGGACAACGCAGTTTCGTTGCCATCAATTGTTCAGGTCGGCTAAACGCTTAGCTTACAACGCCCGAGCTCTGACCGCTCGGCGGATCATCGAGTGGTCACATTGAATTTGACATCGACATTGCCCTTGATGGCATTGGAGTACGGACAGACGGCGTGAGCGGCGTTGACGATCTCTTCGGCCTTCGCCTGATCGACGCCCGTGATCGCCACATCGAGCGTTACGGCAAGCTGGAAGCCGCCCCCGCCATTGGGCAACAGACTGACTTCGCCAATCACCTCGATATCATTGTCGCCCACCTTGTCGGCCTGCCTACGCGTAGCATGGATGACAGCGTTCTCGAAGCAGGCGGCATAACCCGCGGCAAAAAGCTGCTCGGGGTTAGTGGCACCGCCCCTGCCACCCAATTCCTTGGGCGTTGCAAGCTGCAGATCGAGAATGCCATCATCGCTTTTGACAGTGCCGTGACGGCCGCCAACAGCGGTGACTTTGGTAGTGTAGAGTTGGCTCATCATCGCCTCCGAAATAATTGGACCAGGAAAAACAATGCAAAATATCGAGCGCGGTGGGCTGCGCCCGCTCGTTCAGCCCTTGATCTTCATGACGAAGGGATTGCCGGTCTCCCCGTCATAGTTGAGCCACACGCTCTTCGTCTCAAGATAACCTTCGATGCCCTCGATGCCGTTTTCGCGACCTATGCCGCTGTGCTTCATCCCGCCGAACGGCATGCCGATTCCCACAGCACGGTAGGTGTTGATCCATACCATGCCGGCCTCCAAGCTGGCTGACATACGGAATGCCCGGCCGATGTTCTGCGTCCAGACGCCTGCAGCAAGCCCGAACGTTGTATCGTTGGCCATCGCCACAACTTCTTCCTCATCACGGAAGCGCAGGACCGAAAGGATGGGTCCAAAAACTTCCTCGCTGGCGATGCGCATATCCGGCGACACGCCGGTAAAGATCGTCGGCTCGATGAACTGCCCGCCGAGCTCGGACGCCTTGCCCCCCAGGGCACAGAATGCGCCTTCGCCTTTTGCGATAGCGATGTACTCGATTATTTTGTCGTATTGCGGTTTCGTCGCTATGGGGCCAATCTGGGTTTCTTCAGAGTTCGGGTCGCCCAATATCGCCGCGCCTGCAACCTCGACCAGTCGTTCCACGAAGCGGTCATGGATTGAATCCTGGAGGAATAGGCGCGAGCCGGCGATGCATGTCTGGCCGGCCGCCGCAAAAATGCCGGCAACGGCCCCGTTTACGGCGCTTTCGATATCTGCGTCGTCAAATACGATATTCGGCGACTTGCCGCCCAGTTCCAACGTGACGCGCTTAAAATGGCGGGCGGCCAGTTCGTTAACACGCCGTCCGCTCTCCTCACCGCCGGTAAAGGCGATCTTGGCAACGCGGGGATGTTCGACCAACGGCTGACCAATTTCCTTCCCAAAGCCCGAGACCACGTTGAACACACCCGGCGGAAAGCCCGCCTGTTCGAACAGCTCCCCAAATTCAAGCGCCGACGCAGAGGTGAACTCGGAAGGCTTGAGGACGATCGTGCAGCCGGCGGCCAGTGCCGGCATGACTTTCGACGCCATAAGTGCGAGCGGCGAGTTCCACGGCACGATGCAAACGACAACGCCTACGGGCTCGCGCCGTGTATAGGTGAAGAACCCGTCACGATCTGGTGGCGGGACAGCGCCTTCGATCTTGTCTGCAAGCCCGGCATAGTAATAGGCGAATTGGGGAAGCGCCCGCAGCTGGGCGCCCATCTCGCCGTAAAGCTTGCCATTATCCCGGACTTCCGTTCTTGCCAGCGCCTCGGCATTCTCAGCCATGAGGTCTCCAAGCTTGCGCAACAGTGCGCCACGGCCAGCAGCTGTCAGCTTAGACCACGGCCCTCGCTTCAACGCGCCATAGGCTGCCTGCACTGCTGCGTCGGCGTCATCAGCGTTGCCGCGCGGTAGAGTTGCCCATGCTTCACCGGTATAAGGATTGAAGGTCTCGAATCTTTGTCCCGACGCGGCCTCGACCCAAGCGCCGCCCACAAGCATCCTGTACTCTCGCATCATTCTTCTTTCTTTGAGGCTTACCCGAGATGTTCGGGAAAGGTCGCAGACCACTGCGGAACGGAAGTGAATTGCTTAATTACAAACACCCATCGTCATCGAGTTCTTCGCAGAAACCGTTCGGTGAAGGCTAGAAGACAAACCCTTCCGCGGCAACGCAGTTTCGCTCGTCGATTTGTATAGATTTACTAAACATTTGATACCCGTTGATTGGTCGGTTAATCCGGCCTAATCCTTTTTGCTGAATCGTCATTGGGGCAACAGGTATAGCAGATATTAGGCATGCGACGGGGTTTATGACCACCAAGCGCCCCTTTGTCGGCGCGCTTTTAACAGAGGGCTATTGTTTAGTTCTTTTATCTAATGGTGGATTTTTTCCGCGTCTCCGTTTCCTGAACTAGAGGGTTTTGGATCTGACACCCGATGAAGGGTCAAGCCGCCTTTTGCATGTCCATTTGCCGCGCGAATGCGCGGAATCAGGGGAAAAGACGATGGGAACGTATCGGATCAAGGGGGCTTGCGCAGCGAGCCTGATCGCCATGAGCTGGGCCGCACTCGGCAGCGCGGGTATGGCGATGGCGCAGGAAGCGGCCGAAGCCGAAGAGTCAGTGGAAATCGTCGTCGTCGGATCGCAGATCAAGGGCGCCAAGATCAACGAGGCGCTGCCGGTCACGGTCATATCGACCGACGAGATCAAGAGCGCGGCCGCCGTATCGGGCGACGAACTCTTCCGTGCGATCCCACAATTTGGTGATGTTCAGTTCAACAGCCAGAATCTGCCCGGCAGTTCCAACAGCGCGCGCGGCGACATTGGCTCGCTCGACTTGCGCAGTCTGGGCATCGGCAACACGCTGGTGCTGCTGAACGGCCGCCGTGTCGTCGCCCACCCGACCAGCCAGGCGAACGACCAGCTGGTGCCGGTGCTCAGCTACAACACCAATGCTATCCCGGTGAACGGCCTGGAACGGCTGGAAGTGCTGCGCGACGGAGCGGCGGCCATTTATGGTGCAGACGCGGTGGCAGGCGTAGTCAATACCGTACTCAAGACCGACTATCAGGGCGCTGAATTGTCGCTGCAATATGGCGGTGCGGAAGGCACCGGCCTGCGCGAATTCAACGGCAATGGCGTAATTGGCGCCAACTTTGCCGAAAATCGCGGCAACATTACCCTGTTCGGCAGCTATGATCATGGCACCGGTCTGGATTCGACCGAGCAATATTTCACGAAATCCTCCGACCGTCGCAGCCTGTTCGAGGGGACGGCGTTCGAAGGTTCGACCTCGCTCGACGCCCGATCGACCAACACGCCTTTCGCCAACCTGCGCACTTATGGCAATCGGGCGGTTACCTATAATCGCTCGGCGCTCACGAACAGTTCGGGCCAGTTCCATCTCCAGCCAACGTCCAGTACGGGCTGCGTCGCTCAGGTCAGCGCCGATCGCTGTATCCAGAATGGCGCGATGGCGACGGCCGGGGCTGACCGCGATCTGCGTTATGACACGCTGGCGCAGGGTGTCTCGATCATGCCGCGCCTCAATCGCCTCAACCTATTCATGACTGGCCATTATGACATTAGCGACGATGTCACCTTTTTCGCCGAAGCCGGTTTCTATCGCAGCAAGACCAAGGCGCAGCAGAGCCCGGTTGCGACGCTGAGTTCGATCCCGATCTATGTGCCGGCAAGCAACTACTGGAACCCGCTGGGCCAGGCGGTGTTTGCCAACGGCGCCGTCAATCCCAACCGCCTGGTCGGCACCAATGCGCCGACCGCCGGCCTGCCGCTGAGCATCAACAATTATCTGTTCCAGGACTTCGGTCCGATGAACGTTACCGTGACCAACCAGCAATATCGCCTGCTTGCCGGCCTGCGCGGTGAATCCAATGGCTTCAACTGGGAAAGCGCGATCAGCTATTCCGAAGCTTGGGCTCGCGATATTAGCGACAATATCAGCCGCACCAGGCTGCAGGAGTCTCTGTCGCTCTCCACGCCTGACGCGTATAATATATTTGGTACGTCGGTGAACAGCCAATCGACCATCGACGCGATGCGCGAGGAACTGGTCCGCTATACCAAGTCGACGCTGGCGACCTATGACTTCCGCATCTCCAAAAGCGACCTTATCACCCTGCCGGGCGGCAATGTCGGCTTTGCGGCGGGCATAGAGGCGCGGCGCGAGACTCAACTGGACGATCGCGATCCGCGCATCGACGGCACCATCACCTATACCGATCCGCTGACCGGCGCGGTTGCGGGCGACTTCGTCAACTCCGCGCTCAACAACGACACTAGCGGCCATCGCGAAGTGTTCGGCGCCTATGCCGAATTTGCCGTGCCGCTGGTCTCGCCGGAAATGGACATCCCGCTGGTCCGCAGCCTGGATCTCCAGCTAGCCGGCCGCTACGAACATTATAGCGATTTCGGCGATGTCGCCGTGCCCAAGATCGCCGGCGCCTGGGAAGTGGTGCGCGGCATCCGCTTCCGGGGTTCCTGGGCCAAGTCGTTCCGCGCCCCGAACCTGGAGCAGACCAACGCCACCGTCGTGACGCGGGCGAACAGCCGCACCGACTATATCATGTGCGAGGCGGACGTTCGCGCCGGCCGCATCACCGACTTCTCGCAATGTTCGCGGGCGCAGACCACCTCGGCCCGGCGCTCGGGTAACCCCGATCTCGATCCCGAACGGGCAAAGACCCTGTCCTTCGGCGTCGTGCTGGAGCCGCCGCTGCCCGACGGCATGGGCCATCTGACCTTCACCACCGACTGGTGGCGGGTGCGCCAGACCGGCCTGGTCGGCATCTTCGGCGAAGGCAATGCGCTGATCCTGGACTATCTGTTGCGCAAGGAAGGGTCGACCAACCCGAACGTCATCCGCGCGGCGGCCACCGCTTCGGATGAGGAAGCGTTCCGCGGCACCGGCCTGACCCCGGCGGGTGAGGTTCTCTACGTCCTCGACCAATATACCAATCTGCAGCCGCAGACAGTGAAGGGCCTGGACTTCAACCTGACCTATCGCACGCCGGAAACGAGCATCGGCAGCTTCAACTTCGCAGTCAATGCGTCGCACTTCCTGAAATATTATCAGGAACCCTCACCAGGCATCGCAGCCCTGCTGGCGGCCCAGGATGCCGGCGACATCGATGCCGCCGTCAACATCTCGGGCGGCCGCAGCCTCTTGCAGCTCGACCGCAAACCCAAGTGGCGCGGTTCGGCCTCGCTCACCTGGTCTCTGAACAATGTGACGGTCGGCGCCTTCGCCCAATATACCGGCAAGGTCTATGACACCGGCCTGATCGATGCAGATGGCGATTACTGGACGGTCAAGGCGACCACCACGGCGAACCTCTATGGCCAGTATCGCTTTACCGAGGGATCGCTGAGCGGCACCAGCATGCGCATCGGCGTGCGCAACCTGTTCGACAAGGCACCGCCGCTGTCGTCCAGTGGCTATCAGGGCCAGCTTTATTCGCCGCTGCGTCGCTATTGGTACTTGAACGTCAGCCACAAATTCTGATGCCTCCTGGGGCACCGGCCATCCGGCCGGTGCCCATTTTTTCCTTTCGGGACATGTTATTGATGAAATCGCTGCGCGCGCTGCCGCTTGTCGCCCTGATGATCCTGAGCGTGCCGGCCGGCACAGCGCTGGCCCAGCCCGCGCCGGTAGCTGCAAGTCCGGCCCCGGCTAGCCTGTTCACGCTGGCTGGCGGGCAGAAGGTCGTCCTGCCCAGGGCGGGCGCCAATGGCATCATCGCCCGCTATCTCTACACCCCCTCGATCGCTGGTGGCCTGGGCGCCGCCGAGATCGGCCTGGATCGGGCGCGGCTGGGCGAGACGCAGGTGCTGCTGTTCCGCAAGGTCGGCAACAAGGTGCTGGCCGAGTTCGAGAATTACCGCTTCCGCGCGCTCAATGGCGACGCTGGCGAAGAACAGGCGGTCGCGCGTTCCTTCTCCAATTCGCCGATCTGGTCGGGCGACATTGTCAGCGAAGATGACAAGGGCATCACGCTCGACCTGTCCGGCCTGCTGATGCGCGATGCCTTTGACGTTGCCGGGCGGCTGAAGGCGACCAAGGCCGGTAATTTCAAGATTGCGCCGGCGCTTTCCTATGTCGATCCGGCGCAGAGCCTGGTCTTCCCCGACAATGTCGAGTTCGAGGCGGCGCTGACCTTCACCAGCGACGAGCCGGGGCGCAGCATCGAACGAGTGCTGCCCGATGCGCGCGGGTTGACGGTGCGGGTGCATCACAGCTTCATTCGCCTGCCCGACGACAAGTTCCACACGCGTGACCATGATCCGCGCACCGGCACGTCGGTGCAGGTGATCCGCAACAATTATGCCGCCGCGCTGGACGAGCCGATCGTCACCCGGCTGGTGCGCCGGTTCCGGCTGGAAAAGACCGATCCCGGCGCAGACCGCTCGCCGGTCAAGAAGCCGATCATCTTCTATGTCGATCGCGCTGCGCCGCAGGCGATCCGCGATGCACTGAAGGAAGGCGCCCAATGGTGGGCGCAGGCGTTCGACGCCGCCGGCTTCGCCGATGCCTTCCGGGTCGAGGAACTGCCGGTCGGCGCCAATCCGATGGATGCGCGCTACAATGTCATTGCCTGGGTTCATCGCGAGACGCGCGGCTGGTCGACCGGCACCACCATCGTCGATCCGCGCACTGGCGAGATCGTGCGCGGCGTGGTGCAGCTGGGATCGCTGCGCGCCTGGCAGGACAAGCTGATCTTCGAAGGGCTGGCCGGCGCATCCAGGGAAGGCACCGGCGCCAGCGACGACCCGATCATGCTGGTCAAGGCGCGGCTGCGTCAGCTCGCCGTGCATGAGGTCGGCCATGCGCTGGGTCTGTCGCATAATTTCGCCGGTTCGACCTTCGAGAACCGGGCGTCGGTGATGGACTATCCTGCGCCGCGCATCGCCGTGCGAGACGGTGCGTTAGACTTTTCCGACGCCTATGCCACCGGCGTCGGCGCCTGGGACAAGTTCGCGATCGACTGGCTCTATCGCCAGTTCCCGGCCGGCACCGACGAGAAGGGCGCGCTCGACGCCATGACCCGCGCGGTCCAGGCCAAGGGCTATCGCTTTGTCGCCGATGGTGACACACGCGGCGATGGCGATGCCCAGCCCTGGGGCAATATGTGGGATGACGGCACCGACGCGGCGGCGCAACTGACGCATATCATGGATGTGCGCCGGATCGCGCTCGATCGCTTCGGCCTCGACAATCTGGCAGCCGGGGCGGCGGCCGCCGATCTGCGCCGGATGATCGTGCCGATCTATCTGTTCCACCGCTATCAGGTGACGGCTGCGTCGAAGCTGATCGGCGGGGTGGATTACAGTTATGCGGTGAAGGGCGACGGGCATGAGCAGGCGCTGCCGGTCGACGCCGCGCAGCAGCGGGCGGCGCTGCGCGCCCTGCTCGCGACGCTCGATCCCGCCGCGCTCGATCTGCCCGATCGCTTGTCACCTTTGCTGTCATCGATCCAGTCGGGCATGAGCGACCGCCAGACCGACATCGAACTGCTGCCCGGCCGCACCGCCGCCGCCTTCGACTGGGCGCGCGCGGCCGAGGTCGCGGCCGACGGCAGCTTCATCGCCCTGCTGGCGCCCGAGCGGCTCAACCGGCTGGTGGCGCAGAATGCCGCCGATGCCGGCCAGTTGTCGCTCGACGAATATCTGGGTGCGATCGACGATCGGGTGAGCGCTCCGGCATCGGCCGGGCGCCAGTCGGAAATCGCGCGGCAGGTTCGTGCCCGCTATGTCCTGCGCCTCATCAGCCTGGCCGACGACAAGCAATTGTCGTCGACCGCGATCGCCATCGTGCGGGCACATATGGACAGTCTGGCCGGGCGCCTCAGCAAACGCGGGGCCGCCGCTGACGCCGCGCATAACCGCTATCTCGCCACCATGCTGACCGCGTCGCCAGACGAGCGCGCCAAGCTGGCCGAGCCGATCGCGCCGCCGCCGCCGATCCCGCCGGGCGCGCCGATCGGCAGCGATGCCGAATGCTGGTTCTGCATGCCGGCTGTGCCGGCGACCGAAGAATAATCCTTGTCTTTGAGGGGGAAGTCCCATGCGTAAATCTGTTGTCACTGCTCTGCTGGCCTCTGCCATCACCTTGCCGATCGCGCTGTATTCCGCCGCTTCCGTTTCGGCCCCGGCCGATGGCGGCACGGTCGCCATCGTCGGCGCGACCATTTTCGACGGCACCGGCGCGGCGCCCGCGCCCGGCACCGTGCTGATCCAGGATGGCCGCATCACCGCCGTCGGCGCCGATGTGAAGGTGCCGCGCGGCGCCAGTATCATCAACGCCAAGGGCAAGGCGCTGCTGCCCGGCTTCTTCGACGTCCATACCCACTGGACTGCAGGCGGCAGCCCCGGCACTTTCCCGCAGATCGCCAATGCCTATGTCGCGGCCGGCGTGACCACGGTGAATGATTTCAATGAAGCGCCCGAGGCGTTCGCGCCTCTGCGCGCCTGGCTGGGCCAGTTGAACGCCCCCCATGTCCGCTTCGCCGCGCGCATCAGCACGCCCGGCGGCCATGGCGCCGACTGGGCCGACCAGGCAACCACCATCTGGGTCAACACCCCCGCCGCCGGCAAGGCCGCGATCGAAAGCCTGGTGCCCTATCAGCCGGATCTGGTGAAGATCTTCTCCGACGGCTGGCGCTATGGCATGTCGCCCGACAATACCAGCATGGACGAATGGACGCTGAAGGCGACGGTCGAGGCGGCTCATGTCCAGAACTGGCCGATCCTGACCCACACCGTCACCGTCGATCGCGGCCTGGTTGCGGCGCGGGCGGGCGTGGACTCGCTGGCCCATGGGCTGCAGGATCGGCCGATCACCGCCGAGGAAGTCGCTGCGATCAAGCAGAGCGGCATGGCGATGGCGCCGACCCTGGCGGTCTATGATCCCTATAAGCGCGGCGACGTGAAGGCCGACGATCCGCGCCTGAAGCAGACCTTCCGCAAGTTCGGCTTTGCGCTGGGCAATGTGAAGGCGCTGTTCGACGCCGGCGTGCCGATCGCGCTGGGCACCGATGCGGGCATGCCGGGCACGCCGCATGGCCCGTCGACCCTGCACGAGATGGAATTGTTGGTGCAGGCCGGCCTGACGCCGAGCCAGGCGCTGGTCGCCAGCACCCAGACCAGCGCGAAGATCATGCGCATCGATGCCGATCGCGGCACCATTGCGGTCGGCAAGCGCGCCGACATCGTGCTGATCGACGGCACGCCCTGGACCAACATCAAGGATGTCTACAAGGTCTCGCAGGTGCTGATCGACGGCAAGCTGGCCTTTGGCGCCGGCGCCCCGGCGCTGCCCGCCGCCAACAAGACCGACCGTCTGCCCTCGATCAGCGTGCCCGCGCTGATCGACGATTTCGAGCGCGACGATCGCCGCTCGTCGATCGACACGCTGCGCGTCGATACGCCCGATGGCGGCATCGACCGGTCGGTCGAGATCACCCAGACCGTGCCGCGCGACGAGGGCGGCAAGGCGCTGTCCCTGTCGGCACGCATGGCGGTCAAGGAAGCGGCCTATGCCGGCTTTGCCATTCCGCTGAGCCGCGGGTCGATCACTCCGGCGAAGATCAGCGGCTATAAGGGCCTGCACTTCGAGCTGAAGGGCGACGGCGTCTATACCGTGCGCATGAATGGCCTCGATGGCTTCTGGGAAGCGCAGGTGCAGGGCGGCGCGGGCTGGGCAGCGGTCGAAGTGCCGTTCAGCCAGTTCAAGCCGGTCGAGCGCCGCGGCAAGGTTGGCCCGGCCTTTTCCGGTGACGGCATCACTCAGGTCGAGTTCGGCGGATCGCGCGGGCCTGGCAAGCGCATGTGGTTGCAGATCGACAATGTCCGCTTCTACTAAGGGTCAGGAGACAGGGTAGGCAAAAAGCACTTCGTGCACTGCCTCCTAACATAGACATCCGACGTCTTGCCGTGCGTTTCTCGGTAATTGGGCCTGCGCGCAGACGAGATGAATAGCTTTAGTCAAGCGGACTTGAGTACTTCTGGGAGAAGAGGTCGCGTCCGATGATATATTTCATGATTTCCGAGGAGCCCGCGAGGATCCGATTGACGCGGGCGTCCGTGAAAAGGCGGCAGATCGTGTACTCCTGCATGTAGCCGGCACGCCCATGCAGTTGAACACCTTCATCCACGGCGCGCCACTGGACCTCCGAACTTTGCAGCTTGGCTTTCGCCGCCATGTTGGCGGTTAATTGCCCCTGGTTATGGAGGGCGACGCAATGGTCGACGTAAACCTCCATGATCTCGATTTCGGTCTCCAGTTCGGCCATCTTGAACTGGGTGTTCTGAATCTCGGAGAGAGGACGGCCAAACACTTTCCGGTCCATCGCGTAGGCGCGGATGATATCTAGCGCGCGGCGAGCGCCGGCGGTGTTGCCCACCGCGGCAATGAGTCGTTCCTCTGCCAAACCTTCCATGAGATGGTGGAAGCCCTTACCCGGCGTTCCAAGCACGTTCGCCTTCGGGACCTTGACATCGTTGAAGAAGAGTTCGGCAGTATCCTGCGCCTTTTGACCCATCTTGTCGAGGTTTCGACCCCGTTCAAAACCCTCCATCCCGCGTTCCACTATTAGCAGAACCATCGAATGGAGATTTTCGTCCGGCGCACATTTCGCAGCGACGATCATAACGTCGGCGTTGATCCCGTTGGAAATATACGTCTTCTGACCGTTCAGCAGGAAGTGGTCACCCATGTCCCTGGCGTAGGTCCGCATGCCGGACAGATCGCTGCCGGCGCCCGGTTCGGTCATGCCAACCGCAAGGATCGTCTCACCCGAAACACACTTCGGGAGAAAGCGCTCGCGCTGCTCCTGCGAACCAAGCTTGAAGTAGGGCCCGACTAGGCCGTAAACTCATAAATAGATTGCGGTTTGGCGAGTGAGATGATTCACGGCTCTCCAGCATTGGAGGGTTGGATGGCACGTCGTCGGTATGAACTGACAGATCGGGAATGGGGGATTATCGAGCCGTTGCTGCCCAACAAGCCTCGCGGTGTGGCGCGGGTGGATGATCGCCGCGTTCTCAACGGGATCATGTGGCGCTTTCGCTCGGGAGCTACATGGGCCGAAGTGCCTGAGCGCTATGGGCCTCCGACGACCTGCTACAACCGGTTTGTCCGCTGGCGCAAAGCCGGGGTCTGGGACCGGCTGCTGGCAGCGGTTTCCGCCGGATATAATGGCGAACTGGTGATGATCGATTCCACTTGCATGCGCGTCCACCAGAACGGTGCGACGGGCAAAAAGGGGGAAGTTGCGATCGTGGCATGGGACGTTCCCGGGGCGGTCTCACCAGCAAACTCCACGCTCTTGTCGATGCTGAAGGACGCCCTGTCAGCCTAAGACTGACAGGCGGGCAGGTCCACGATGCCTGTGAGGCTGAAGCGCTGATCGACGCCATTCCCGAAGGCGCCACCCTGCTGGGCGACAAGGGGTATGACAGCAACGCAATCCGTGAGGCCGCTGCGGCTAGGAACGTCTGGGCCAACATCCCTAATCGATCCAATCGAAAGCAGCGCTTCGCCTTCTCGCCATGGCTCTACAAACAGCGAAACCTCGTCGAGCGCTTCTTCAATCGCATCAAGCAGTACCGTGGCATTGCCACCCGCTACGACAAGGATCCAGCCAATTTCCTCGCCGCAATCAAACTTATCTGCGTTCGAATCTGGTGCGCCGCATAATGAGTCTACGCGCTA
>NZ_QJQX01000031.1:0-145000 GCF_013393185.1 Sphingobium lactosutens
CCTGTCAGCCGTGGTGCTCTGGGCCGTTGGGTGATCGCTTCGAGCGAGAGGCATTTGCATCGCATCTTTGACGCCCTGAAGCTGCGGCTCCGGTCCCAGGAGGTCATTCATGGCGACGAAACTACGGTTCAGGTGCTGAAGGAAGAGGGCAAGGCTCCTACCAGCACCTCGTATATGTGGGCCTACCGCAGCAGCCAGGACAGCGAACAGCCGATCGTGCTGTTCGACTATCAACCCGGTCGCGGGCAGGAACATCCGCAGGCCTTCCTCGGCGACTATCGCGGCATCCTGATGAGTGACGGCTATACGGCCTGGCGCACATTGAAAGGCGCCACGCATCTGGGCTGCATGGCCCACGCCAGACGGCGCTTTGCCGACGCCCTCAAGGCGAGGAAGAAACAAGGCGGGCCGCCCGCACAGGCGCTCAAGTTCTTCGACCAGCTCTACCGGATCGAAAGGCAGGCGCGGGACGAAATACCCGATGAGGGGGAAACGCAGGCCAGCTACATGCGCCGCTTCCGCCAGAAACATAGCGTCCCGGTCCTGGATGCACTCAAGGCGTGGCTCGATGACATCGCGCCCAAGGTTGTGCCCGACACCAAGCTTGGTGATGCGGTCTCCTACACCCTCAACCAGTGGGAATACCTGACGCGCTACGTCGAAGACGGCAGGATGCCGATCGATAACAACCTTCTCGAACGCGACATCAGGGTTTTTGCAACAGGAAGAAAATCCTGGCTCTTCTGCGATACCGTGGACGGCGCACGGGCGAGCGCCGTCACCTACAGCCTGATGCTGACTTGCCGCGCCTGCGGCGTCGAGCCTCTCGCGTGGCTACGCCATGTCCTCACTGAACTTCCCCAGCGCCCTCACGACGCCGATATCGACGACCTGCTGCCATTCAACTTCGAAAGACAAGCCTGACCCGCCGACGTCGCTGCGGTGGCCTATCTCGTCCAGCGTCAACTATGATGGCCGCACTGCCTCCGGAAGCAGCGTGCTACGAAATGCGCGCTTACCGTCCAGCGATGTCCGCCGACGATCCATCAGGATCGCGCGTCAGTGATCGTCGCCCGGCAGGGCCGAGACAAGCAAAGCGCAGGCTCGGTGGAGCGCAGCGGAATAGAGCGCGGCCCGAAGGGGACGCCTAATTCAGCTGCCTTAGTTTACTTCCGTCACGGTGCGTGTGGGAACGGCTGCTTTTCGAACCAGATCTGCAAAATGGCTCGTCAAACCAACCTCGCCGACAAGTTGAATGCCCGAATTTTTCGGCAGATTCTCAACCAAAGTGCGAAGTGCCTCCAGGCCCTGAGTCACCATGAAAGACACCCAGTGATCAGCATCGCCGGGAACGATAACTGAACCGGATGAACCCGTAGCTCCGCGATGAAGCTGGACCAGCCACGGGGAAGACCCATCATGGACCCACTCAAAGCGCACGGCACCGAGATGACGGCTCAATTCATCATATTGGCTGGTGATGTTGTCCAGAATGCTATCGGGTAATGCCTCAGGCGGGGAAACGCCCAGCATGAAGCTGTCGCCGGATCCTGCCTTCCCTTCGATGATCAGCCCCTGCGGCCCGACGATCGCAGCCCCTGCATAGGCAGCTGGAACCCCTGCTTGACTCAAGAGGGAAGCGATCTGCGTACCGTCCGGATCTTCCTTCCCCAACAGAGAGAAGGGATCAATCCATCCCAAAGTCGTCGTGTACAATCCCGGTCGAGGCTCAACAGGGCAGGTGCGGGTCCATACCTCATGAGACCCCGTAGGAGTGCCGAAACTGAAGGGCGCCAAACGACGCGGAATAACGGTCGTGTACGGGACTTTCAGCCCAAGCATCCAAGCCATTAACAGGCCATAGGCCTTATCGCCGATATGCCGACTGAAGCGGTTTGGCCACTGCATCGTGGCATCCACCGTCACCCCAGCATTTTCTTCCTGTTCCCACAGAAGAGTATGAGACTGCCGCGTCCCACGCTTGAGCGGATGGATGCTGAATTCAGTCCTGACCTGTCCGCATGGCAGGTCGGGCACAAAGCCATAGACTGTGGAAAGCAACCGAATAGCAAGATCAAAGGGCAGGGACGCCACGCCGGGCTTCTCTACGCAGCGGGGCGTATCGTCCGGCGCAAACTCGACCGTGTCGCCTTGAACGACACCGGATACACCGCCATCGGCGACATTAACGGTTTCGTTGGCGATCGTGTGCAAGCCTTCGCTCGTCAGACGGCCAATCGCAGCCACGGCATCGTCGATCGTCTGGAGGCCGTAAAGAAACTCACGGCTTCGGGGACTATCCGGGGTATAGCTCCGGACGTTTACGGTGCCTTCTGGGGATCGAGCGAACAGCGCCTCAATGGCGCCGGTAACCGAAGAAAAGCTTGAATTAGCCGACGCTCCGGCGAGCCGATTGAACGACATTAAGGGGGCGCCACGATCGTCAGGTCGATAGGAAATGAACTGTGCAACGCTTCCGCGCTCGGCCAACCGATCGAGGATTTCGTCCTTCCGAAGACTCATATTCCTCGCTTCCCAATATCAACTTTCGCGATTTCTGCCTGAGGCGCCATGAGAGCGATAGCCCCTTGAATGGAAAAATCGATCAATGGACCGACAATCTAACATAAAATGAGCGCGGTTTGAGAGCATCAGCCGGCTTGGGATGCCATCCGGACCACGTTACATGGATCATCTGCCGTGTCGGCCTCTTGGCGATGAAGGAATTGCCAATCGATTTGAAGCCGCTTCCATCCGGCACCAGAACGTCCAACCCCTTCGCTTGTTTGGGATCGAAGCTGAGTGACTGACCGGCATGAAGCTCGATGGTATATTCGCAGAAATCGCTCGCGCGCAGTGATCCCGACAAATGGAGGGTCCGGCCCGCTATACCACCACGCTCAAAATTGCAGGTGGACTTTTCGAGCGGCGTTGGTCCTGCATCACTGCCACTTGCGGCGCCGAGGAAGTCCAACAGCGCCTTTGGCTTGGCCATCATTTTGCCCTGCGTGCGGTGGACCCGCAGCACGCCATCCTTCCAGAGCCCTGCTTCCAACTTCAACGTGCGGGGATCGATGATGAGATAGCCGCCATCGCTGCCTGGCGAAGCGCCAGAGGTCAATGTCAGCAGAGGCCCGTCACGCTGGAGCAAAGCATCTAGCGGGAAAGCTTTGAGAAAATCTGCATAATCATCACCCAAAAGCGGCCGCATTTCTGGAGCAATCAGGCTTCTCACGAGAAGACCGCTTTGATCCAGACGCTGACCGACCAACGGATACAGCGGCGCCCAAGGGCTCCGCTGCGCCGATTTCTCATCCAGATTCACGGGAGGCACTACCGTCGTTGGAGCCAAATGGATGGCAACCTTGGCAGTAAGGTAGATGATGGTGCCAAGCGATAGCAGACTTGAAAGCCAACCAATCAGATCCATTCCATCAAGCCACCGCGAAATCTGCACGCCCAAGGCTTCAGAGAGACGGCGCAACCACCGAATTCCCGATTCTACCCATGGGAAGGCATTGGTGCCTCTGAACCAGGCAATGAACACGAATACGCCGGCCGTCACCAGAATGACGAGGAAGGTACTAGGATTTGCGACAATCCAGTTCACCAAGCTTACGATTGGGCCTGGGCCGATCTTGGGGCAAGCGTCGGGCGTACCAAGGGATGTGCACAGATTAGGCTGGATTTGAACCGCGCCAGCCCACAGGGCCAATCCCGAGAGAATGATACCTACGATGATGGCAAAAAATTGCATTCGGGCGCTGATTGCGGACTGGGCGGATGCATCCTTTGCGTCGAGGGACATCACAAGATTGCCGAAATCATAGGGAATGACCCTAGTTTCCGCGCAGTGCGGATCACGGATTGATCGACCTCGGCGGACCCGCGCCAGAACAGTCTGGAACGCTGTCGCATAGGCTATGATGCCTTTGGCCTGTTGATGGCCGGCAATCGAACGACCTTGCCTGAGTTCGACCACCACCCTTGTAAGACCCCGCAGGGTAGCACTCCGCCAAGCCGCTTCGCTGCTCGCCTGCTCCACCGCGACGCATTGCGTTGCGGTTTGGGTCAATGGTAGCAGCTGGTCCGAATGGGGATCATGGTGATAATGAGCGTGCAACAGATCCTTGATGAAATAATATACCTGCGGAGCTAGGTGGCCAGCCGCCGTCAGTTCCATATCATCTGCGGGGCTGACGGTCAGGTCACGGCCTAGAAAGTCGCCAAGATTGAACCAAATCCGCAGTTCGCCTGTCCTGAAAAGCGCAAACCGCAGAAAATAGCAGGCTATCCCTTCCCGAGCCTGATCCATCGAGCGAAAAAGTTCACGCGCTATGCGTCGGTCAGCATTGGGTCCACAGGTTGCTCGCTCATCAGCCGCCGTAGCGATGGTATTATCGATGGCCGCCAACAGGTTTTTCCGGTCACGATGCGTCTCACCCGCATCATCGCGCGGCAATACCGCTACCACGCCCATCAGCAAACCGTTGGCGTCATCGGCTTCTTGCAGTTCATCGTCGACAAAATAAGGTGTGCCTACGCGGCTCGATTCCCCCAGCAGGACGAAATCCTGTGCCGCCGATCGCCGGAATAATTTTACCAGAAAGTCAGGAAAAGGATAATCCTGAGCTAATCGGACGCGGTGCACAGCGACCGTTCGAGGCACCGAAAGGTCCGACTGGTGATTATATGTCGGATCTTTGCTGTGTGGATCAATCAGATTGAATGAGAGGTGGCCGGATACGTTGGGCACCCACCCCGCATAAGCATAGTCCGCCTCTGTCCACGGATATACGCCACTACTCGGTAGCCGGAATAATTCGTCCCCCAACGATCAGTCCCGCAGATCAGATTTCTGAAGTGGTTGCGCGCGTCTGCCGTACATAAGCGAGGCGGCCGTTGCGCGCCTTCAGCTCGAGACCTTCCAGTTCGTGGACCGTCGTACCAACATTGGTTTTCGGCAATGCGCCTGTCGCCCAGGCAGCCAAACCATATCTCTTATGCCTGAGGTAAGAAACCTTCTTAGGTCCCGCACGCAACACGCGCACGAACGCAACCGACACGATGACGGCTACACACGCGAAAAGCGTAGAGGCAAAGGCGAATAGGATCTCAGTCATAGTTCGATAACGCCGCGCCGTTAGCCGAATGTACGCACGGATGCAACCAGCCGGGAAAAACATCGCGGTGAGACAGCCATTTCATAAGCCGAACAACCCCCATCCCCAAAGGCTAGTTCCGCGAAATCGGTTACGACACCGCTCTCGCTGACCATGATTGGCAAAGATATTGCCTATGTTAACTCAAGGTGCAACCTCGCATTACAGGCGGTCAAAAACAGAACCCATTCGAGGGCTAAAAAGCCGTTCGTAGGTTTTCAGCAGGAAACTGTCGGTCATTCCGGCAATATGGTCACAGATAACTCGCAACTGCGCGCTTTCATCGGCTGCTTCTCGATACCGGCTACGCGTGGCGTCCGGCAGGAGCTTGAGGGGATCACAAGCAAGGGCTTCAAACACGGCCACGACCATCGCCTGCCCCTTAAATTCCAGCTGCTGGACCGAAGCACTATAGATTACCTCGGCGCGTACGGCCTTGATAAGAGCGTTCAGAAACTCCCGAGGGGCTTCCGGCAAGCCGGCCCGATAACGCAGGAGAGGCTCATCGAACTTGCCAATCTCGGAAATCTCGGCTTCCGTTATGAAGTGATTTACGAGGAGGCCAATAGCCTGCTTGCGGGCGCGTTCGCCGCCAAACAGTCCTGCGACGAGGTCGGAATAATGCTCATCGGCCCCGCCGGTACCAAGCAAGCCCGACATCCTCTTAATCAGAGGGGCGCATGTTTCGGCCGGAACATGCGAGACAAACGCCTCGTGGGAAATCATGCCCATGGCGATCGCATCCTCAAGGTCATGCACGCCGAAGCTGATATCGTCGGCCAAATCCATGATGCTGCAATCGAAGGATTTATGGGCACTCTTGCCGTGCTTGCCTTTTTCACCGCTGACAGCGGTGAAAAGTTCTCTGTCGGCATCGCTCAGATCGCGCAAAATCCAATCCACGATGTCCTGATCGCAATCCATATAGGCCTTAGGAGGCTTGGATCTATCGCGATCGAGGATTTTGACGGCGCTCGTCTCCTGCACGAGGGCGGGTTTGCGCTCCGGATTGTGGACGCGACTAAAAGGAACCGGATACTTCAAGACCCCGAGCATGGTTCGGCGCGTCAGATTGGCGCCGAAGCTCTCGGAAAATTTCTCAAGGCGTCCCAATATGCGGAGTGTTTGACCGTTTCCCTCGAAGCCGCCGGCATCACGCATGCAGAAATTCAGCGCGACCTCCCCGCCATGACCGAACGGGGGATGCCCAAGGTCATGTGTGAAACCGATCGCCTGAACCAAATCGGTATCGGGGAGGTGAGAGATTGCGGGGTGAGACGCCAAGGCGTCTTCAAACCTTTGGACTATGCCGCGAGCGACTTGAGCCACCTCAAGAGAATGAGTGAGGCGCGTACGGTAAAAATCACTGTCGCCCAGGTTCAGAATCTGGGTTTTTCCCTGAAGTCGTCGAAATGAGGCAGAGTGAACCACGCGCGCATAATCGACCTGGCTGTCGGTCCGACTGTCTTCCGGGCGCCTAATCCGTGCTTCTCGCCTTTCAGACCAATCAACCATAGCTCATCCTCTGATACATTTTCGCAGACGCCGACCACCTGATTGAGGCCACGACGTAAAATGCCGATATGTCACAACTAACCCGCGCTGCAAATTCGCACGGGCCGAGCTGCCCCTGCCGATCTGACTAAAGACTCGCTCGATATGCAGTTGGCAGCAGCCTGACATGATCGGTCAAAGGCGGCTCCAACTCGAAAGCCTTGGCCGACCCTGCAAAATCATAGACCCGCAGCAGCCGAAAGGCATCGGAGCGCTCCTGGGAGAAGGCCAACTCATTGCTCGACAGATAGAAAGGCGTCCGCGCATGTCCAAGCGTGGTCTTGACCTCGAGCAGCCGCTCGCCGCCATCCAAGCCATAGGAGCGGATATCATAACCCGCACCATCGCCATCCTCTTGCGCGACCCAGCGAACCTTGCGCGCCAGGTCTTCCCGCCCGGCAGCCGAAAGCCGCAGTCGCTCGGCATGAAAGGCTCGCTCCTCGCCTCGCATTCCCAAAGATCGATTGCGGGCATCGCGCGCCGCCGGATCGAATTTCCGCACCAGCCGCTCAAGCGGCTGCGTACTGCTCTTCTCGCCGACGACAAGGTTCGGCGGATCAACGATAGGCAAGCCCGCGCCGTCACCGATGACAGCTTCATCGAACGTCACCAGAGAGGCTGGCCGGCTCGGCGAACCTAGATAGCGCCCGACCCCTTCGATCAATGCACCCTGAAAATTCTCGCGCGGCTTATAGCCTTTGATGATGGGCAACCCCAGACGTTCCAGCACCGCGCTGATATTGCCATGTTTGAACTCGATCGAGGCATGGGACCGATTGATGAGCTGCTGAAGCGCGATATTGCGATGAGACTTCACAAAGGGCTTCCCCGCCAGCTCCATCTGGAGCATCGCGAAATAATCCGCGACGATCAGATCGATCTCCCGATCCGTCCAGTCCGATCCTCTGCTGTCCGCTCCCACCATGGGTGATCGCTACCATGCAAGCCGGCATTGTCCAATGCCAAGCCCATGCCTATCCAAGACAATGCGACCCGCTCAAACCACATTCGAGGTGAAGAAAGCTGATGGCCCGCTACCGTCCAATCACATTGGAGGGACTGCTGATGCAGGACGGACGCCAACTTGTCCTGCGCATGGCCGATGGCGGACAATGGCGTCTACTGGCGCTCGGCAGGCAGGATCATCTCCTCGGCCGTCACGTACAAGTCGAAGGCGCGCGTGAGGGCCATGACATTGTCGCGGCCGACAGGATCATCGCCAAATGACGCTGACCCAAGAACAGATACCATGGGGCGCGGCATCCATGCTCATCCGCACCCATGGCGACCACGCCAAAGCCTATGCCGACAAGAGAATTTCTGCGCTGACCGCCATCGGCGACGCCGATGGCGTCACGACGTGGAAGAATATCGTCAACTGCATCAATCAGCTGAGTGCGACGGGATCATCAAATTAGCGGCGTCATTTGATGTTACGCTTGGCAGGCTCTATCTCGCGCCTGTCTCCACCCGGTGAAATTGGTGGCGATCCTCCTATCCTCCACTCAGGAGCAACAAAAATGTCCGAACAGCCGGTCGCACAAGATACGCTCATCACCCTCACCGCCGACATCGTCGCGGCCCATGTTTCCAATAACAGCGTCAGCGTCGGCGATCTGCCGCAGCTGATCGCCAATGTGCATCAGGCGCTGACCGGCCTCGACACGAACGAGCCGGAAACACCCAAACTCGAACCCGCCGTTTCGATCCGCGCCTCGGTGAAACCCGATTACATCATCTGCCTGGAAGACGGTAAGAAGCTCAAGATGCTCAAGCGCCATCTGATGACTCATTATCAGATGACCCCGGCAGACTACCGTGCCAAATGGAGCCTCCCTTCCGACTATCCGATGGTTGCGCCCAGCTATGCGGCCACGCGCAAGGAACTGGCCCACCGGATCGGTCTCGGCCGCAAGCCAAAGGCCGCCGCACCCGCTGCAAAGGCCCCGGCCACCCGCACGCGCAAAGCCAAGGCCGAACCCGAACTCGCCTGAACGGCGCGCGGAGAAACCGAAATTTCACCATGGGGCGGCATGATGCCGCCCCATGTCCTTCAAGAAGCCCTTCCGCGCCGTTTCTGTTCGCCATGGCGCCCGTTATGCCGCGCAGAAGCGCAAGCGTCGGCAAGAGGCGCTCGCCGCGAAATTGGCTGCGGGCACCATGCTGGCCGCCGCCGTAGGGGCCGGATCATTCTTCATGCGGGATCGCGATGCTCCAGCACAGGCGGAGCAAAGCCAATCGGTCGAGGCGATCTCCTATACTCCGCGACACATGATGTCGGCGGCGGAGCTGGATGCTCAACAGCCGTCGTCTGGTGCCGTAGCGCCTCAACAAGCTGCTCCAGCAAAGACAAGCGGGAGCAGTTGGTCCTATCCCAACTGCCGCGCCGCCCGTGCGGCCGGAGCCGCACCGCTTTATGCCGGGCAGCCCGGCTATGGCCCGCACATGGATGGCGATGGCGACGGCATCGCGTGCGAGCCCTATCGCGGGCAACGCTAACCCCCCATCGTCAAACGGACATCACGATTGGCCAACGAACCGCTTCAAGCTATTGAGGCAGTCCGAACCGGGGGATGACGCTGAACAGCTACGATCAGACGATCGCCGCCTATCATGATGCGGCCCATGAACTTGCAGAGCGCTATGACGCTTTGCCGTCTGGCGCGGCATTTCACGCGCTCCATCCTCTCTTCCCGTCATCCGGCTTTGCGCTCGACGTCGGCGCGGGCTCAGGCCGAGATGCAAGATGGCTGCGGAGCCTTGGCTTCGAAGTTGTCGCGGTTGAACCTGCGGAAGGATTTCGCCGTCATGCCGCAACGAAGCCAAGCAATGGCATTCGGTGGCTCGACGATCGGCTGCCTTCTCTCGACCAAGTCCACCGACTGGGGCTGTCTTTCGACCTCATCACGATTTCGGCGGTTTGGCAGCACGTCGCTCCGGACGATCGCGCACGCGCCTTTCGCAAACTGGTAACGCTCCTTCGGCCCGGCGGCGTCCTCGCCGTGACGCTCCGCGCCGGCCCTGCCCCTGCCGATCGCCCTATGCATCTGACCTCCAGCGGAGAGATCGAAGGTCTGGCGCGTGCGCACGGCATGGAAGTGCTGAAAGTTCAGCCATCCAACGATCTGCAAAGGAGGGATGGCGTCAGCTGGACAAGCGTTGCTCTTCGCATGCCCGACGATGGGACCGGAGCGCTGCCGCTGGTCCGAGGCATTGTTCTCGGCGATGAAAAATCCTCCACCTATAAGCTTGGACTGCTGCGCGCTGTGGCCCGCGTCGCCGAACAGTCGCCGGCGGCGGCTCTTCCCGCGCCCGATCAACCGGACGCCGTTGAACTGCCGCTCGGCTTGGTCGCGCTCTATTGGGTCCGGATGTACCTGCCTTTGATAAGGCTGGGCCTCCCACAACTGCCCAAGAATAGCGGGCCGGACCGCCTTGGCTTTGCCAAGGCAGGATTCCGTCGACTGCTGGCGGACGGGACCGATCCAGCCGAATTGCGCATCGGCGCTGTCTTCGACCCCGATCGCGCCAGAGCCATCCTTGCGGCGGTGAACGAGGCGGCATCCACGATCGCAGCGATGCCGGCGAATTTCACAAGGTTCCCGAATAGCGATCAGCGGGTATTCGAAGTCGTCCGGCAGCGCCGAACCAAAGCAACCGGGATCGAACTTGATCTTCAGCGCCTTCAGGCTTGGGGAACGCTGGTCGTGCCCGGCCATCTTTGGCGCGCCCTGTCCCGCTTCGGCGCTTGGATCGAGCCGATGCTCGTCGCCGAATGGAGCCGTCTCATGCGGACTTACGCCGAGCGGATGAGCCTGCCGGTTCGTCCTGGCATGGCCGAAGCAGCCCTGGAATGGCGCGAGCCCGTTCGCAGCACTTCGATCGCCCGCCTTGCCGCAGAACGAATTTCTCGAACCGACCGCCAGCTAGAGTGCATCTGGACTGGCCAGAAACTACCGCTGACGCGGTTGGACATCGATCATTGCCTGCCTTGGGCGGCATGGCCATGCAGCGATCTTTGGAACCTAGGCCCCTGCGACAGGAAGGTGAACCAGCACCAGAAGCGAGACCGGCTGCCATCCGCAGCGATCTTTGCGGACAGTCGAGATCGTATCATCAACTGGTGGCAAAACGCCTATTACACCGACGATGCCTTAAGAATGAGATTCGAGCGCGAAGTTTCCGCAGCACTGCCGATCTCGGGTCATGGCGACCTTGCCGAAATTTATTCCGCGCTTGATTGGCGCAGATTGCGACTGTTGCAGGATCAGCGCGTACCGGAGTGGTCATCACCTGCAGCACTACCGTAGTTTGACCTCTTCATGATCCGCGGCTTTGCGTCGCTTTTCGCCATTATGGGCTGATTTCCTACTCCCAAAGCGATCGGCTATTGGGATTTCTTCAGCGGGACGGATATTGCAAAGGCTACTGGTCAGCCATGGCGGCTATTCCCGCGTGCCCGGTCTCATCGAACGCTTTTCAACCTGCCGGGCGCTACCTGCAATTAAACCGGCACAAAAAATTCTATAAATGGTCACAAGCCCACGTAATTCGGGCTTCTAAACCGGCACAGTAACCGGCATGTATGCCGGGACGAACATATTCACGATGGAGCCCATGGTGCCGGAAGAGGCCGCTCGCGGCCTTCATTTAACCGGCTTCAAGTGGCGGTGATGCTTCCAGCGCGTCAAGAAAAGTTAGGACGCGCTCCTTTTCACTCGAATTAACCGCGATCAGGGGAATACCGAGGTCGAAGGCATAGCCGTTCGCAAGCGACTTCGATCTTGCGCATTGATGCTTGAGTTCGGCTAACGAGCGCTGCGGACGCTTGCGCGTGTCGGTCGAGCGCCGTGCCGCAATTTGTTCGGCCGGTACGTCTACCAATATGATACCCGCAAGTTCCAGCGATGCCATAACTTCGGCTGGTACATCGACGAGCTCACGGTCGTTGTCGATAAAACTGTGTGCTTCGAGCAGGACGGGCCTTTTCCATTGCCCGGCCCGGGCCTCTGCCAACGCTCCCGCCAATTCCGTTTGGTTCTCGCGGACATCGTCACTCTTTGCGGTTCGCAACTTCTCGCCAGTGGTGCGGAGGGAGCGGCGCAGCAGGCCGCCGGCGCTCAGGCGCAAATATTCGGGCCGTGCCCGGACGATGCTGCGCCCCAGATAACTTTTTCCCGATCCGGAGAGGCCAAGGATCGCAATCACCGGGCCCTTGATCACAGCGCAAATCCGAAATTCATGGATGGAAGGATATGAGTCAATCGTGCCCGATCGATTCGCGTAATCGATTGGGGCGCAGCCTTCAGAACGCCGGACCGTGTCACCTCGGCAAGGCCGATCGGCGGATCGAGATGGCGGATGAACAGGAAATCGATAACCGCCACGCCACCGGGCGACTCTCCCGCGATTGCGCGGAGATCCTGTTCCGAATAGACAGAGCGTCCGGCAGTGAACCGGATCAGTTCCTGTGCATCTTTCGCGCGCCGCAACTGCTCGACGACGCCGACCGTTGTCAGGGACTGCGAATTCAGGGCGGCTTCGTCCTTCGACTGGTAGAAGAAGATGACATCGCCGGCGCGCAAGGACGCGATCTTAGAGCGACAGACATAGACCTTGCGAATGGTATTTCCTGGCGCCCGTCCTGCGTCGCGATCGTCGCGGCTGTCGTCATTGAAGAGCGGCATCGGGACCAGCCTCGCCGCCTCAGGGAACAACTGCCGGTGAAAATGCCATTGAACAGGGATTGCAAAGAGGCCGACAGGCTCGTCGATACTGAACCTCGGATATCGCGTCCTGACGAGGCCGGCGGAAATAGGTTCCAGTGAAGCGTCGAGCCTAGCTGACGGAAGCCGCTTCAAGAGGATCAGTTCTCCTCCCGAATTCATACCGGCAATCTCGAACCCATATCGTTCCAGAAGTTCGATCAGCATCGTCTGTTTTGGAAAGGTGGTAAGATACACGGCGCCGAAACCGTTAAGCTGCGCGTGCCAGATCGATTTTCGCAGCAGCAACTCGCCAACCTTGTGACCCTGCGCCCGCGTTGCGACTTTCCAAGTGCATAGTTTGAGCATCCGCAGCGATGGATCGCGACCGATCTCGCCTCCATCTTCAATCTTGCGAACGATCAGCCCATCGATATACCCGTCATGCCCGCGGATGATCCAGCAGTTGCGATGCTCTGCAACGCATTTGTTGCGCCACCAGTCTCTGAACGGTGGGTAATCTTGTTCAAGACTGCGAAAAATCGGATCCTCTACGTCGATGGCGTACGCAGGAACATCGCCAACCAAGGCAACATCGTCATCCACGGTATCCTGAAACGCCTTGAGCCATGCGACCGCGTCGGCGATCGTCATAACACGATCGTCGAGCTCTGAGCCTCGGACACGGCGGTGTATCCCGTCGTCCTGCGTGACGAGAACATCGACAGCGTCGAGCGACAAAGCATGAATCAGGGCAATATCGACCCTATCGTTGTCGTTTCGTGCGGGTCCATATCGTTCTTCGAGCACTTCCCAAGAAGGAAGTGGGATCGATGCGAGGCACGGATATTTTTCCATGCGCGACGACGAGATCAGGCGGCGGACGGCATTTCGATCACGATTGAAATCGTCGTGTATCGCCGGATGGATATACAATGTCACATTGCCTGCCTGACATCGGCGAGACAGCTCGGCAGCGATCGGGTCGGTACGCCCGGGATCCTCGAGCGCAATCAAAACATTCGTATCGATCAGGGCCCTAGTCTTGCTCATGCTCGATGAGCTCGCGATGCGCATCACGCAGGAAGAAATAGGATTGCGGTGCCGTCAAACCGTGCGTGCTCCGCAAGTCCTGAAGCGGCACAGGTTCCGTGTATGTCTTTGGGTTGCTGAGCAGCACGGCACATCCATTTTCGACGCCGGCAAAATAGCTGCGGAAGTCTTCTGCCGATATTGCGGCATCGTTGCCGTAACGGTGCCAGATTTCATCAGTAGAAAGCCACTCGACGTTGTCGATGACGACATGACCGATGACTGCCGCTGTCGGCAATGTCGCGTAGATCAGCATCCGGCTTCCGGCAGCTTCGGAAGCAAAGCGCCGACGGAGTTCCACGCGCTTTTTACCCGAAAGGATCAGCTGGGCATAATGGCTGTGGATGCTGATCAACAGTGCCTTCTTTGCATCGCGCTCATCGACTGCGCGCCGGGCCTCACCCGAAGCCATGCCGCTCACGATTGCTGTTGGGCGCTGAACTGGCCGTTGTAGATATGTTCCACTATGCCCGAACGATAGAGCGAATTCAGGCGCTGGGTTTCGTAAAAGCGAAACCGCTCCATCAGGGGCTGGAACTCTTCATAGCGCTGAGCTGGAACCGTGAAGAGCGGATAATCGTCGCCGATCCAGTCGATTGCCTCCTCGAGCAGCTCGCGGCCAAAGCCTCGGCCACGGCCCGCTTCAGAAACCCACAAGGTACAAATCTTGTTCTCGGCAGCTTCGCGCTTAACGATCGCAAGGCCCAAAGGGGCGTTTAACGGTCCCTGCCGGAGAATTGCGCGCGTACCTCGAAGGACACCAGGCACCACCTTGCTCCAATACCAACTGCTGAAACCCGGATAGGTCGCTTTCAGCGGGGCCAGAGTCGGCCAGACCGCGCAGGCTTCCTGCCATGCCGCAACTCCTCGATCGTACGCATGGGCGTTGCCGAGGACGGGCGCAATGGGATGAGTGCAGGACATTGGCTCGATGATAGCGATGCAAGGGCAATCAGGAAAGGGGCGCCCGGTTATTTCCATCGTCATCGTTTCCGCCACCATCGCTTCAGCTTCGAGAACCACATCGGAGTGAGCGCGGCTAGACCGAGGATGATACCAGTAATCAAGTTAGACCAGCCGACGCCTAGCGGCCCCTGCCCGATGATCTTAAGAAACCTTGCCAAGCCGGACAAGCCCACGTTGAGAAGGGCACTACCGACGCCGCCAATCGCAAGCGCGGCCACTAAATAGGCGAGGATCTTGTCTTTTGCGATTCGGAAGCTCGCGTAAGCAATGAAATCGTCGAGGAAGACCGGTTTGTTCGTCTCCTTGTCTTTTCGGGCGATGGCTCGCCATTGATAGATGATCATCCCATCGGCGCGGGGCTTCCGGGTCCAACCGCGAGGGGCGGGCTGTCCAACCAGCAGATAGCTTGTCCATATATCGGGCTCGAGATGACGCACCTTTCTGAAATTCTGGTGCTGGCTGCCCAAGTGATGATTCTTGCTGCGGATGAGAAAATAATGGACCGAATATAGCCGGACCTGGCCTTTCGCCGCCCGTTCTAGGATGACATGCGGAAAGCTGCGGCGTTCGTTCAGACGGAACTCGGTCGTTTCGAGCGTGTCCTGCGTGAGTGATAGGCCAAGGCTGGTCGCTGCGTCATCGGTCGTGAAGAGATTCTGCGCATCGCCGTGGAGGAAAATGCGTAGCCGAACATAATGCTGCGCGGCTGTGTTGGTCGGGTCGTTTATCCTGGCGCACAAGGCGCTCTTGAGCGTGATTGTCGTTCCGCAGGGCCGGCCTGGAATCGGCACGGAAAGGACCGAAATGTCGCGCGCCGGATCGACGTGATGGATGATCCGGGTGCCTGTGTCGGTCTTGACAATAAAATGCTCGTCGGCCTCGCGTTCGATCGCGGCGACCTCGTTGAAAACCGCGTTCAGCGTATCGCCGTCCTTGAGCGCGTTGCTGAGATCGAAAATTGACGCGATCTCAATTTGGGCCGGCAAATAAAGATAGAGCCGGTCAAGGTCTGCTGTCTCCTCTAGCTGGAAGCCGACATCGAGGAAATTGAACTTCTTGCCGATGTCGCGCCACAGATTGACATGCAGTCGAACCAGCGGCGGTATAATGGGTCCGCCAACTTCTTCGCTCGCGCCGAACTCCTCGCCTGCGTTCTTCTCGTGGGAAGCAACGGGTTCGCCCGCAGCGGTCTTGTCCCGGACATCGACTTTTGCGCCGGTGTCCATTGTCGCGCCGTCATCGACCTGCTCGTCGAAACCGGGATCCGCTTTGCCTTCATACCATAGAGCAAGAGTGCCGTTCATCGGTCGATCAATAAACAGGGCAAGTTAAGAGTCCAGCCGAGGAGCTTACATTTTCTACTTATTTGTTCATGTGCGTACTAAGGCCACCGCTCGCTCTTCATTCTAGCCTGTCAAAAATTGGGGCGTCCGAACTCGGTTCCAGATTCGCTACCAGCCTGTACCTGAACGATTGGTAGCTATTGGAAGACGGCACCATGCGGACGGCAGTTATGTCCGTATCTCCTCTTCTGACCGGAAATTCGCCTATCGGCCATACTTGCAATCCGAATTGGATGCGTTGGTCTCAAATGAAAGACATAATCGCGACCATTACCCTGAGAACGGAAGCGGCAGTTGACCGTCGCAACCATGGGCGTCGAAGTCCCCTGCATGGTTGATGCGGGAGACGTCCGCCTGCGTGTCACCCTGCAACTGTCCGCGATGCTCAGCCTCATGTCAGAACCGATCAAGTCAATCGTTCAACAACAGGGCGAACGACTGCTGCTAGCCAAGAAATCGGATCAAACGGCCTGACCAGCGCCGCAGCGCCAGCCAGGCCGACATCAGCTGCCCTCAGGCCCGCCGTTGCCTTGCATAGAGAAGAGCCGCGACGATAGCTGCCGACCCGATCCCGACAGCAGCGCCCAGGATTTTCGCTGAACCGGATAGCTTTGCGTCCTGATCGCCTTCGCCCGTGTCGGTCGCGGGCTCATCAGCCTGGATGCTCTCGGCATGCGGCGCTGGATGTGCCGGATAGGGTGCGGTACTGCCTGGGGGGACTGAAGGCCGATGCGTCATATATGTTCTCCTTTGATCAGTCGAACGCGTCGATGACGAAGCGGTTGCCCCGCCCCCGGCATCGCTCGGCAACAGGCGTGCCAATTGAGACAGCCCGCCCCCGGCGTAGCCCGATTGCGTCGCTGAAACGCGCGACCGGACCGCCCCCGAGCCTTATCTCCGACCTTTCAGGCTGCGCCACAAGGTCGCGATGCTGGTCAGCACTGCGGCTATCCCCAGAAGAAATGGTCCGTCGATTATCACCATTGCCGACTCCTTTCCTGCTCGATATGTTCACTATATGTTCTTATGTAGGAAAGAGGGATTTTGCGATGTGCGTTTCGATCACCCCAATTCCAGATAGCGTGCGCTTACGGGTCACCGGCGATGTCGAGACCGTGCTGGCTGTGCCCTATGACAAAGACGAGCGGTTTTTGGTGGGTTTGAGCGATGGCACGTTGCTCATGGGCTGTTATGATGAAGCCATGCGGTGCCGTTGGGAGGTCGCGCGCGACGGCGCCGGCATCGTCCGGTTCGACGGCAATGCCGTCCGAGTTGAGTGGCGCGTCGAATGGCTGACTATCGGCACGTTCGACGCAAATGTTGTTGAGCCCGGCCTGCCGCCTGCCGTCCCGCTGTTTCCCGAACTCGATCGTTGGGCGGCATGATAGCAGGCGAGCTCAGGGCGCAGCTGGCCTGATCTGGATCCTCTGGGTCCGATCGCTGCTTGCCGGTGCTACTGACGATCGGGAACTTTAGCGATGCCGCTCACAAGCCGTGATAGGAAGGAAGGCGGGTTCCCCATACCCGCCATAGACGTCGCTCTGCAGCCAGGCCCGTTCGGCGTCGCGGTCCTGTTCACCAATGCTTCTCCACCAGAAGCGCATAGTGGCGTCCCAACGATATCCGCGCGACTTCAGCCGGTCCTTGGCATCGAAAGGCGCATCGATAGCATTCACGCGATATGTCGGTCGTTCCGAACAGGCGATGAGCTTTGCCAGGATCGTCTCTCCATCCGGCAACCCGTGGGAGAGTAGATAAAGGAGCGCAAGGATGTCGTTTTCCGCCCTGTGGCCTTCATAGAACCACCCGCATTGCGAAACGAGATGCGCGAGCGCGCGCCCCTCGAACCCAAGCTCAAGCCACTCCAGTTCGGCCATCGAGCAGGCCCAGGGCTTCCCAGCAATGGCCGGCAGGCGCCGATCCACGAACGGCCTGTCAAAGGCAGCATTGTGGGCGACGATGAGGTCGGCGGACGATATAATATCCACAGCCATCGCCTCGTCGATTGCTTGTCCAGCGACATCGTCAGCTGCGAGGCCAGTCAGCTTGGTGATCTTCGGATCGATCGGAGTGCCGGGGTCTTCACGCCAAACCCGGGAAATCCCAACCTGAATGATCCGCCCGCGCTCATCGAACCGGAAACGCTGAACGGCCAGTTCGATGATTCGATCGGTTTCGCGATCAAGGCCGGTCGTCTCCACGTCGATCGCCACGCCGATTCGGCGGGAGGCAAGCGGGTCCGCTTCATGAAAATGAGTCACAGAGACAAGGCGACGCTGCACCCGATAGTCAGGGTGCATGCTCAGGAAATCGGCCGCCTGCGAATGGCGATCGGGCGCGGGGAGGTTCATATCGCGGCGATCCTCGCCATCAACCCTCAACCACCCTGAAAACCGCGCCGCTGCCTGCGTCCCGAACAAGATCGACCCGTTGGCCGTCCCAATGATAGTCAAGGTGCCGGCCCTGAATGGGATTGGATGCGCAGTCCGGATAGAAAAGGGCGACACATTCGCCGCCAGCCTGTCGCACGCTTGGATAGGCCATGCCATCAGCCCCTGTGTCGCGCAGACTGGCAGCGAGTTGCTGAGACGCCCCATAGCTCTCCGGATCGAGGCACGGACCAAACTCATCATCGCCGCTGCGAAGATCATGCAGAGCGGCATCGACCTTCAGGACAATCTCCCGAAACTGTGACGTCCACCCGGCCTGCTCACCCGTCCTGGCCATGAAGCGGGTATGATGATGGATCGTCTCGAACAAAGCGGTTTCATAGCTCCGCGCGACATAGAGAACGCCATAGCTTCCGTCCGAGAATCGGCTCGGTCGATCAAGGCTGACATGGGTAAACGACGCCATCAGATAGGATGCCCCTACGCCACCGATCCGCCGCTCCGGAGGGACAAGCCCGATGTTCCCGATCGACGTCATGATTCGCGGGTTCGTCTTTTGCTCAGCCGAAATGAGGAGAGGCCAGTCGGCGGGATCTGCAATATCCTCGAACAGATCGATGGGAGGATAGATGCTGCGGATGATCCTGACCGCTCCCTCCCATTCGACCTTGCTGACCGGCGGCACCGCAATTCCCGTCACCAGCCACCGCGCTCCGCGTCCAGATAGCGCCGCACTCGCATGATGTCGGTCAATTCGCCACCCAGCATGACCGCTAGGGCATTCGCGCCCTCGAAGGCTGCATTGGGCGCCTTGATCCAGTCATAGCCCCGTTGCGGCTCCTGAAAGATGATGCGGAGCGCCTTATGGATGCCCATGAGGTTGGAGAGCCGGGCAAGTCCATCGCGCGAGATGCGGCCCGGCCCTTCTGCTTTCCACCGACGGAAGCTGCGGACCGGCATATCTGTCAGGACGGCAGCCTGCTCATCCGTGACACCCCATTTGGCAAACAGGTTGAGCGCTGCACGAAACATCGCACCGCCTTCTTCCTGGGTGACGGGTTCCGGCCGGAACGGAGCGGGGACCGTCTCAATGGGTTGAAGCATAACCATAATGCACCTCCATGTGGCACCATATATAGATTTTAATGCCATATGGCAAATCCCAACTGCCGCCTATGCTCTATTTCGCATAAACACGATTTATGCGTTTAATCGCATAGGCTGCGGCGCCGCTTCGCCCCTTAACGCCGTCCAAACCTGGCTTTGATCACCTTCTCGGCTGCCCGAAGCTGATCGAGATAGTCGCTCCAATATTGCATCATCTTGACCCGCTCATTCCAATGCTCGCCGCGCAGATAGGCGCGCCGGACGTCGTTGCTTTCGACATGCGCCAGCTGCCGCTCGATCGCATCGGGATGCCATTTGCGGCTCTCGTTGAGCAGGGTGCTGGCGGTCGCGCGAAAGCCATGTCCGGTCATCTGCGTCTTGTCATAGCCCAACCGCCGAAGCGCTGCGTTGACCGTATTCTCGGACATCGGCCGCCTCGGGTCGCGAATGCTGGGGAACAGATATTTCGAGTGGCCGCTGATTGGGTAGAGCGCCTCCAACAGATCCATAACCTGCGTGGACAGCGGCACGCGATGCTCGCGCCCCATCTTCATCTTCTCGGCCGGGATCGTCCAGATCGCCAGATCAGGATCGAACTCCGACCATTCGGCGTGACGCAACTCGCCGGGCCGGACGAAGGTGTGAACGCCGACCTTCAAGGCGATCTCGACGGCCGGTTGACCCTCATAGCCCCACATGGCGCGCAGCAACTCTCCAACCCCTCCGGGGTCAGTGATGGCGGCGCGATGCGTGACCTTGGGCGTGATGAGCGCGCCTTGCAGATCAGCGGTGACGTCGCGCTGCGCACGGCCGGTCGCAATCGCGTACCGCAGGATGCTGCCGCATGTCGTCCGCAGCCGCCTTGCCGATTCGTAGCGCCCCTTCACCTCGACCGTCCGCAGGACGGCAAGAAACTCAGGGGCGGTCAGTTCGCCGATCGGCCGTTCGCCGATGATCGGCTCGGCGTAGCGCAGCAGCCAGCGCATCTTCTCCATCGTAGCGGCCGAACGCCCCTCAGCCTCCAGCTTGGCAAGCCACTCCTGCGCAACCGCGCCAAAGCTATCCCCGCCATTCAGCGCCAGCGCGCGTTGGAGCCTCTTATGGGTCGAAGGGTTTGTGCCCCTCTCAAGCAGCTTGCTGGCCTCCGTGCGCTTCTCACGCGCCTCCTTGAGCGAGACATCGGGATAGACGCCCAGCGATAGCGTCTGCTTCTTGCCGCCATGCGAGAAATTCCAGCGCCAGTAGCGGGCGCCGTTGGGATTCACGAGCAGATAGAGCCCATGCATGTCGCCGACCTTGAAAGCTTTCTCGCGGAGCCCGATTTTACGGATGGCGGCATCGGTAAGCATGACGTTGATTTTCCCGGTTTCGATACCGAGAAAACTACCGTTCGCGCATCCGGGTAGCAAGGTACGCGCCCGGACAGCCGTGGACGAGATACCACAAACCGGCCAAAATATACCATCGATTCCGGACGGCTATGGACAGGAAAATCAAGGGAAATGGTGCCCGGGGACGGATTCGAACCGCCGACACTGCGATTTTCAATCGCATGCTCTACCAACTGAGCTACCCGGGCATCGGGTTCCTGGCGGAGGCGTCCGCCGGATGGAGGCGTGCCTATAGGCGTCAATCCGGCTCGCTGTCCAGCCCATAATTACCATTTTTTTGCGCCGCTTCGTCGGCTGGCGGACCGGGCACGCGATAGCCTTCGCCCAGCCATTGCAGCAGGTCGCGATCGCGGCAGGCCGTTCCGCAAAAAGGACGGGTTTGCGCGGCCGAAGGCTGGCCGCACACCGGGCAGGCGCCGAACTTGGGCGACGACTTAGGCGACATGACCGCCTGCCAGCGCCAGCGACGCATCTGCCTTCAGCATGATCGCGCCACCCCGGCGCTTGGCCAGCAGGTCGATCCAGTCCTGCCGCTTGTGCAGCAGGTCGATGATCGCGGGCGCGGCGGTGATCGTCGCCGCGCCGCCCTGGCCATGGCGCTCGGCGCGGCGCAGCAGGGCGAGCGCGGCAGTCAGCACGGGATCCTCGCGCAGCAATTCCATCAGGTTCGCGCGTTCGCGGCGGCGAATGATCTGGAGGAAGCCGAAGCCGTTCACCGCCGTCCGCTCGAAGGGGAGCGGCAGATATTTATCGATCTGCGCGGCGGCGATCATCCGCTCATCCTTGTTGTTCATGGTCGGCAGGTCGATGCCGATCGAACCGGCCAGCCCCATGCGGCGGACGGCCTGCGCAGCCAGCTTCGCGCCCTTGGGGCCAAGCTGGGCCGGTGGCAAAGAACCGTCGACGTCGATCAGCAGCATGGCGGGCGTCAGGTACAGGCGCAGCGCGGCGTCTTCGGCGCCGACCTCGCCACTGATCGCCTCCTCCATCAGCTCGCTCCAGCCATGGGCTTCGAGCCGATCTTCCTCATGCGCGGGGCAGGGGACGACGGGCGTGCCGGTGGCGCGGATGCGCTGCAACAGGCTGGGACCGGCATGGGGTTTCGATCCGGGCTGGGGCATGCGGCCCTTGGCGCGCTTGGGGCGGCCTTCCTCGGCAATCGCCTCGCGGATGATCTCGACCAGCACATTGGCCCCTTCGGACAGCCTGGGCGGGATCGGCTCCAGCAGCACTTCCTCGCCCGAGATCAGCCGGACGACGCCGCGCTTCTTGGGAATGAGGGTGGCGACCAGCCGCCCCTGCGCCACAGCGCCCGGACGAACCGCATCGCCGTCGCGTTCGATCAGGGCTTCGACCAGCTTGCCCTTTTCGATCAGCGCCGCGCGGGCTTCACCGATGCCTTCTTCATAGAGCCATTCGGCCATATCTGTGTCCCTATTGGTCAGGATTGCCGAGCCGGGAAATGTGCCATTTCCCTCGCAATCCTGCTAGTCAAGTATATATCCGGCCGCCTTGAGCAGCGCGCGGGTTTCGTAAAGCGGCAGGCCCATGATCGCGCTGTGGCTGCCCTGAATGGCGCGGATCAGACCGGCGGCGCGGCCCTGAATGGCATAGCCGCCCGCCTTGCCCCGCCATTCGTCGCTGGCGATATAGGCATCGATCTCCGCCTGCTCCAGCCGCTTGAAGGTGACGATATTGTCGGACAGGCGATGCCGTGCCCGCCCGTCGCCGTCGATCAGCGTGATCGCGCTGAAGACGCGGTGCCGCCGCCCGGACAGCAAGGTCAGGCAGGCGCGCGCCTCCTGCTCGCTTTCCGTCTTGGGCAAGATGCGGCGACCGACGGCGACCACCGTATCGCCCGACAGGATGAGCGCGCCCGGATGACGCGCGGCGACGAGCGCCCCCTTGTCGGCCGCCACGCGCGCTGCATAGGCGGCGGGCGTTTCATGCTTCAGGGGCGTTTCGTCGATATCGGCAGGATCGACCGCGTCGGGGACGACGCCGATCTGGCCCAGAAGGTCACGCCGCCTGGGGGAAGCCGAAGCAAGGATGAGCCGCATCAGTCGTGCGGCTTATTTGAAGCGATAAGTGATCCGACCCTTGGTCAGGTCGTAGGGGGTGAGTTCGACGAGAACTTCGTCGCCCACGAGGACACGAATGCGGTTCTTGCGCATCTTGCCGGCCGTGTGGCCGAGAATTTCGTGATCATTTTCAAGCCGCACGCGGAACATGGCGTTGGGGAGAAGCTCCACAACCTGTCCGCGCATTTCAAGCAGTTCTTCTTTAGCCATATTATCCCGGATATGCGAAAAATCGCGCCGCCATAGCGCCAAACCGCACAAAATGAAAGTCAGGGTTGCACGCCGAACTTTTCGCCGGCCGCATGGAGCGCCGCGAAGACCGCATCGAGCTGATTTGCATCAAGACAATAGGGCGGCATCAGGTAGATGGTGTTGCCCAGCGGCCTTAGCAAGAGGCCATGTTCCAGGAAAAAGGCGCGCAGCCGCGGGGCAAGGTCGGAGAGATAGCCCGCGTCCGGTGCGACGAGGTCGATCGCGGCGATCGCGCCGAGTTGGCGGGGATTCGCGAAGGCGGGATGCGTGGCCAGCTTTGCGAGTCGCGTCGCGATACCTTCGGCGAGAGTCGCGATCCGGCCCAGCACATCCTCCTCCCGCCAGATGGAGAGATTGGCGGCGGCGGCGGCGCAGGCGATGGCGTTCGCCGTGTAGCTGGACGAATGATAGAAGAGGCGTGCGCGATCGGTGGAAACATGGGCGTCGAAGATCGGCGCGATGGCGAGCGTGGCGGCCAGTGGGATTGCGCCGCCGGTGATCCCCTTGGCCACGGCCATAATGTCCGGCACGACGCCGGCCTGTTCGCAGGCGAAGAGCGTGCCGGTGCGGCCCCAGCCGGTCATCACCTCGTCCGCGATGAAAAGCACGCCATGATTGCGGCAGATGGCCGCCATCTCGCGCAGGACATGCGCCGGATAGAGCAGCATCCCCCCCGCCCCCAGGATCAGCGGTTCGACGATGAAGGCGGCGGGCCTGTCCGCGCAGGCGGCCTCCAGCGCGTCAAGGCAGGCCTGTTCCCATCCCGGTGCGGGAAAGGGGATGGTACCCACATCGAACAGCAGGGGCGTCCAGGCGGCGTTGTAGACGCCACGCTCGCCGATCGACATCGCGCCGATCGTGTCGCCATGATAGCTATGTTCGAGGACGAGGATGCGACTGCGCGCTTCGGCGAGGCCATCGAGCGCCAGATTGTGCCAATAGCCGAGCGCCATCTTGAGCGCGACCTCGACCGCGGTCGATCCGCTGTCGGAATAGAAGACATGGGCGAGTTCGGGCTGGCCCTCCGCGCGGGGGGCCATGTCGATCAGGCCGCGCGCCACTTCCTCGGCCGGGGCGTGGGTGTAGCCAGCGAAGATGAGCTGGTCGAGCTGGCCTGCCTGGTCGGCAATGGCGGCGGCGATGCGGGGTTCGCAATGGCCATGGGTCGTCACCCACCAGCTGGAAATCCCGTCGATCAGTGTACCGCCATCGGCGAGGTGCAGCAGGGCGCCCTCCGCCCGCACGACTTCGGGGATCGGCTCGTTGAGGCCATGCTGGGTGAAGGGGTGCCAGACGGGAGAGGTCATGGCCCGGCTTTAATCCAGCAAGGTCATGATGGCTACGGCTTCTCCGCCGGCTTCGGTTCTACCGGTGGCGGGACGACAATGGTCGGGAGGGCGACATGCACCTCGACCCGGCGATTCTTCGCCCGGCCTTCGGGATCGTCGCTGCCATCCTCCTTTGCATTAGGAGCGATAGGACGGGCTTCGCCCAGTGCGACGAGGGTGATGCGATCCTTCGCCACGCCCTTTTCGACCAGATAGTCGCGGACCTTTTCGGCGCGGATGCGAGAGGCGACCTTGTTGTCGCCGTCGCTGCCGCGCGAATCGCTGTGGCCGTGGAGGGTGATGGCGCCGCCTCCCTTCAAGGCAGGGGTTGCCAGCAGCGTGTCGAGCGCGGTTTTCGCCCCATCGTCCAGCGCCATGGCGGACTGGCCGAAGCCGATCACCATATCGACCGGCTCGATCTTCGGCGCTTCGGGCTGGTCGATCACTTCGGGACGCAGGATGGAGCGTTGCGGTTCGACAGCATTGTCGGATTCGTTGGCCGCCATCCTGTTGGCGGCATTATCGGCTTCATTGGCCGCGCCCTTGTCCGCCGGGGGCTGGCAGGCGGCCAGCGCGCAGGCCATCAGAGCCATGGGGGCCGATCTCCTCATTCATCCTCTCCTCTGGGCCTTTTGTCGGTCGGCGGCACATAGGACAGGATGGTGTCGCCGGATTGGGGCGTCGGTCTCGACGCGTGGGTGAAGAAGCGCAGCGCGCCGTTCCTGCGCAGCAGCAGCAGCATGTCGCCGCCTTCGGGCAGGGAGGCGCGGGCGGCATCGAAGTCGAACTGCTCGCTGATCCGCGTCTTGCGGAAGGTCCAGCCCTGCTCTTCGCGCTGCATGATGTCCTCCACGCCATGACCAGAGGAGAATAGCGCGCGGCCACGCAGCGATTCGGGCAAGGCGCGGGGGTCTTCATCATCGCTGGCGTCGCCCAGCTGGTGCACATTGTCGCGGCCGATTTCCGGGGCGAACTCGTTGCAGACCAGCGCATTATAGGCTTCGTTGTCGGTCGCGGCGGCCAGCACCTGAAACTGGGCGAGGTCGAGCTTTTCCTCGGTCGCTTCGGACAATATCTCGCCATGATAGGTGGCGATCCCCTGATGCCGGGCGGGGGCGAGCCGCTGCCAGCTATTGTCGGCGATCATCACTGGCACCTCCAGCGCGCGCAGTTGCGAGGCGAGGCCAAGGCTGAAAGGGGTGGCGCCGACCAGCAACAGCCCCTTTTCCTGCGCGCCCGTGACTTTCAGCAGCCGCGCGACCGGCTTGATCGAAAAGCCGTGGAAGACGATCGTCGCCACCACCACCGCGAAGGACAAGGTGACGAGGATCGAGCCGTCGCCATAGCCGAGGCGATCGAGCCGTAGCGCGAACAGGCCGGAAATGGCGACCGCGACGATACCGCGGGGTGCGATCCAGGCGACCAACAACCGCTCGTTCCAGGGCACGGGCGAAAAGGCGAGGCTGAGCAGCACGGTGATCGGGCGCACCAGGAACAGCAATGCGAAGAGGAAACCGAGGAAGCGCCATTCGAACTGGCGTAATACGCTCAGGTCCAGCGAGGCCGACAGGATCACGAACACGCCGGAAATGAGGAGAACGGTGACATTTTCCTTGAAGGGCTGGATGTCGCGCAGGGAATCTAGACGCATATTGGCCAGCGCCACGCCCATGACCGTGACCGCGAGCAAGCCGGTTTCCTGCTGGATGATATTGGAGAGGACGAAGACGCTGATCACCGCGACGAGCAGCACCGGGGCCTTGAGATATTCGGGGACATGGCCGCGCGGAAAGAGCCAGCCGATCGCCCGCGCCGCGATCCAACCGATCAGCCCCGCGACGATGGCGGCGGCGATCAGCGAGACGATGACGGTGGCGAGACTGCTCCCCTCCCCCGACCGGCGCAGATATTCATAGGTGACGACGCCCAAGAGCGCGCCGGTCGGATCGTTGACGATCGCTTCCCATTTCAGGATCGCGCGCGGGCGGGCGGCGATGTTGGACTGGCGCAGCAGGGGCAGCACCACGGTCGGGCCGGTGACGACCAATATGCCCGCGAACAGGATGGCGACCGGCCAGACGAGACCGGCGATATAATAGCAGGCGAGCGACCCCAGAACCCAGGCTATCGGCGAGCCGAGCAGAACGAGGCGCGTGACCGCACCGTCAGTCTTGCGCAACTCGCGAAAATTGAGGCTGAGGCCGCCTTCGAACAGGATCAGCGCGACCGCGACCGACACCATCGGTTCCAGCAACTCGCCAAAGACATGTTCGGGATTGATGAGGTGGAGGACGGGTCCGCCAAGGACGCCTGCTGCCAGCATCAGGGCAATGGCGGGCCAGCCGGTCCGCCAGGCGATCCATTGCGCGCCAATCCCCAATATGCCGATCAGCGCGATGGAAAGTGCCTGTTCCTGCATGGGCTTAGGATAGACAGGCAATCACGGGGACGTCACCCCTGATATTTTTCCCGATAGTGGGAACAATAGGAATGGCGGGGCATGGCGACTGCGCCACGCCCCGCCGAGGGGAACCTATATATCGATTATTGCGGCGGCTGGCTCGGCTGGGCCGGAGCAGCCGGTTCTGCCGCAGCGGGCGCCGGAGCGGCCGGAGCTGCGGCCTGGATGCGCTGCTGAAGCGCGGGGTCAGCGGCAGCGGCCTGACCGATCTGGTTGAACTTTTCCGGCGGCAAGCCCGACGCCTGCAGCGCGGCCAGCATCTTGGGCTGCTTGTCGGCGGCCGCGATCGACGAATCCTGCTGGATCTTCGTCACTTCCACTGCTGCAGCAGCAAACTGCTTGATGTCAGCTTCACTGAAGTTGCTGGCGCCGGCGGCCGGCGCGGCGGGCGCTGCCGATTCGGCTGGCGCTGCAGGCTCGGCCTGGGCAAATGCCGGATAGGCCGCGAACAATGCAATCGAGGCGATGCCCGCCTTGAGGAAATTGGTAGTGTTGAGACCCGTCAACATGCTTCTCCTTGCGTGATCTAACTTGATGATCAGACGGTCACGCTGTTGAAACAGTTCCGCCACCGAAAGCCCGGAACGGCGAGTCGTTCGATTCAAAAGACGGCTGCACCGCGTAAAACGGCTCGTCGGCGATGCGATACATTTTATCGCACCTGCGAAATATTTCGATAATGCAATGAAATACGGGCCGGATTCGCGAATCCAGCCCGGCAGATTTCTTACCAGATCTTCACGCGATCCTTGGGCGCGAGGTAGATCTTGCCGCCCGGCGCCGGCTTGAACGCATCATACCAGCTGTCGAAATTGCGGACGATGTCGGCGCGATATTGCGACGGCGCGTGCGGGTCGGTGACGAGCCGCTGACGCAGGTTTGCCTCGCGATAGTTGCGGCGCCACACCTGTGCCCAGCCGAGGAAGAAGCGCTGGTCGCCGCTCAGGCCGTCGATCACCGGCGCCTTCTTGCCGCCGAGCGAGGCATGATAGGCGTCCAGCGCAACCGCCAGGCCACCCAGGTCGCCGATATTTTCGCCCATGGTGAAGGCGCCCTTCACATGCGCGCCCGGGAAGGGCTCATAGGCGTCGTACTGCGCGCCCAGCTTCTCCGTCAGCGCCTTGAAATTGGCGACGTCCTGATCGGTCCACCACTGGTTGAGTTTGCCGGTTTCGTCATATTTCGCGCCCTGATCGTCGAAATGATGGCTGAGTTCATGGCCGATCACCGCACCAATGCCGCCATAATTGACCGCCGGGTCGGCATGAGGATCGAAGAAGGGCGGTTGCAGGATGGCCGCGGGGAAGACGATCTCCACCATGCCGAAATTGGCATAGGCGTTGATCTCCATCGGGGTCATGAACCATTCGCCGCGATCGACCGGCTTTCCGAGCTTGTTGATATTATAGTCGAACTCGAACTGGTTGGACCGCATGGCGTTGCCGAACAGGTCGTCACCCTTGACGGTCAGCCCGGCATAATCGCGCCATTTGTCGGGATAGCCGATCTTTGGCGTGAAGGCGGCCAGCTTCTTGTGGGCGCGGGCCTTGGCCTCCGCGCTCATCCATGTCAGGCCGTCAATGCGATGGCCCATGGCGGTCAGGACGTTGCGAACCAGATCGTCCATCGCCGCCTTGGTTTCGGGCGGGAAATATTTGGCGACATAGACCTTGCCCACTTCCTCGCCCAGGGTGCCCTTGAGGAAGGTGACGGCGCGTTTCCAGCGCTCCTCGCGCTCGGGCGTGCCGGACAGAGTGGTGCCGTAGAAGGCGAAATCCTCATTGGCGACGCTGTCGGGCAGATATTCGGCGAAGCTGTGGATCGACCGGGCGATCAGCGCATCCTTGAGCACGCCAATCGGCGCCTTGGCGATCAGCGCCGCTTCACCCGCGATCGCCGTCGGCTGGGCGACGATCAGGTCTGCGGGCTTCAGATTGTTCGTGGCGAAATAGGTCGCGAAGTCGAACCCCGGCGCGGCCTTGGCCAGTTGCGCCAGCGTCATCTTGTTATAGGTCTTGTCGGCGTCGCGGCTGTCGACCTGGCTCCAGTGAACCTTGGCGATCTCCGTTTCGAACGCCATCAGCGCGGCGGCGCGGGCCTTGGCGTCGCCGCCCCCGGACAGGGTCAGTATCTTTTCCAGATGGGCGACATAGGCGGTGCGGATCGCCGCCATCTTGCCGTCCGGCTCCAGATAATAATCGCGGTCGGGCAGGCCTAGGCCATCCTGACGCATCGAGACGATATAGGTTTCGGGATCCTTGTCGTCCTGCCCGACATAGAAGGCGAAGGGGCCGTCGACGCCCGCACGGGCGGCCTTGGCGGCGAGCGCGACATAAGCGGCCTTGTCCTTCACCGCCGCAATCTCCGCCAGCCAGGGCTTGATCGGGGCAAGGCCCTTCGCCTCGACCCCGGCGGCGTCCATATAGCTGGCATAGGCCGCGCCGATCTTGCTGGCGGGGTCGCCCTTCGCCGCTTCGAGAATGCCTCTGGTGCGCTCACGCGACAGGTCGTCCAGCGTGTTGAATGCGCCATAGTTGGACTTGTCCGCGGGGATCGGCGTGTTCTTCGCCCAGGTGCCGTTGGCATAATCGTAGAAATCGTCGCCGGGCTTGACCGACTTGTCCATGCCCGCCGTGTCGAAGCCGAACGTGCCGTAGGTGGGCTTGGTGGCGGTGGTCGCGGCTGGCGTTGCTGCCTGATCGGCGTGAGCGACGGTGGCGGCCAGGGCGAGCGCGGTCGCTGCGGCGCCCAGAAGGAGTGTCTTCATCAAAGCTTCCCTTGCTTTTTGGTGAGGCGACACAACGCCCCTAGGACGACGATGTCCATGTCGTTGGTCGAATATTATCGACCGTTGAAAGTTTCGGAAAGTGCGCTGCAAAGGCCTGCGCCAGGCTCGCGGGGTCGAGCGGATCAAGACGAGGAAGGCGACCGAGCGCCGGCACGCCGGCGATCTGCGGGATGATCCGTTCATTCTCTGCATGCGGGTCGCCGATGAAGGCGATGCCGGCAATGCGGACACCGCGCGCTTTTAGCGCCTCGATGCTGAGCAGGCTGTGGTTGATGGTGCCGAGGCCGGTGCGGGCGCACAGGATGACCGGCTGCCCCCAAAAAGCGAAGAGGTCCGCCATCAGCAGCGTCTCGGTAACGGGGACGAGCACGCCGCCTGCCCCCTCCACCACCAGCGGCCCGTCGACCTGCGGCAGGGCAAGGCGGTCGAGGCTGATTTCCACCCCGTCGATCCGCGCGGCCAGATGCGGCGAGGCGGGGGTGGTCAGGCGATAGGCTTCGGGCAGGATTCGTTCGGGCGGCAGGCCCGCGAGGGCGGCGACCGTTTCCCTGTCGCCGGCCGGATCGACACCCGCCTGCAGCGGCTTCCAATAATAGGCGCACAGCGCCCCGGCCAGGCCCGCGGCGAACACGGTCTTGCCGATATCGGTGTCGGTGCCGGTGACGATAAGGACGGTCATTTCATCACCCGCTGCAATTCCTTCCCCAGCGCGGCGACATCGGACCGGCTGGCGTTGAGCGTCAGCGAGATGCGCAGGCGGCTGGTGCCGGGCGGCACGGTCGGCGGACGGATGCCGCGCACGTCGAAGCCGGCCTCCTGCAACGCTGCCGCCGCCGCCATGGCGCGGGCATCCTCGCCGATGATGACCGGCAATATCTGGCTGCGCGGGGACGGCAGTCCCAGCGGCGCGCAGATCGCTTCCGCCGCGTCCTGCCGCAGCGTCTTCAGCCGCTCGCGCAGATCGTCGGCCCGCTCGATCCGGTCGAGCGCGGCGGACACGGCGACCGCCATCAGCGGCGACGGCGCGGTCGAGAAGATGAAGGCGCGGGCGCGGTTGATCAGATAGTCGATATGGACGCGCGGGGCGCAGATCAGCGCGCCCTCCGCGCCCATCGCCTTGCCGCAAGTGTGGAGGGTTATGACATTGTGCAGGCCGTCCAGCCCCGCCGACAGGCCGCGCCCGCCGGGACCGAAGACGCCGGTGCCATGCGCTTCGTCGAGCAGCAGCATCGCATCATGCTGCGCAGCAAGTTTCGCGAGATCGGCGAGCGGCGCCATGTCGCCGTCCATCGAATAGAGCGTCTCGACCGCGATCCAGATCCGGCCCTTGCCCCCTTCGGCGCGGAAGGCGGTGATGAGGTCGGCGAAGCTCTGCACGTCATTGTGCGCAGCAAAGACGGCAGCGGCCTTGCTCATGCGGATGCCGTCATGGGCGCTGGCGTGGATCAGTTCGTCGGCGACGATCAGGTCGCCCCGCTGCGGCAGGGTGGAGAAGAGAGCGAGGTTGCCGACATAGCCATTGGCGACGAACAGGGCCGCCTGGGTGCGGAAGAAATCGGCGGCCTTCGCCTCCAGCCCCTCATGCTCGGGCGCGTTGCCCCGCAGCAGGCGCGATCCGCCGGAACCGAGCGGCACGCCACGCGCGACCGCGTCAGCCACCGCCTGCGCGATCATCGGATCGCCGGCGAGGGCGAGATAGTCGTTGGAAGCGAAATCGCGGCCCGCGCGGGGAGACAGGCGACGCAGCCGCCCGCGCTGCTCCAGCGCGGCAAGCTGGGAACGGAAAGGTTCGGCAGTCATGGCGCGGGCTATAGGCCCGCCCGGCGGGAGCGGCAAGCACACCCTTAGCTTCGCACATTTCCCGCATAATTTGTCATCATCTTGCCGATGTTGGAAATTATATGACAAATTCCATTTGCATTGGGTCGATCAGCATAATGTGCCCGCCCCCAATAGGACAGCCCCTGGTCAGAAGCTGAAGCTCAGCGAGAAGGAGGCGACATTGTCGTTGCTGTCGTCGGCATTGGGGCGGAAGCCATGCTGGTGGAGATAGCCGATTTCCGCATTCACATTCTTCGCCACCGGGGTGGTGATGGCTATCAGGTTGCGCATCCGCTCTTCGCCCTGGACGCGCTGGAAATTGGTCTTGTTGAGATCGAAGAAGCTTTCATGGCTCAGCACCAGCGCGGTCTTGCCGCCTTCGCGGAAGGGCATGACCAGCTTCACATAGGGGCGCAGACGCCAGGCGGTGCCGTCGACGCCTTCGCGCCAGCGCTCTTCCATCCGCATCCGGGCGCTGAGCGTGGCCGGGCCGATCTTCGCGATATTGTCGAACGTGATCTGCTGGCGGCCGCGATGCTCCATGACGGTGAAGTCGCCGGCGGCATATTGCGGATCATGAGTGTAGCCGGCCCAGATCGTCACCGCCTTCGACAGTTTATAGCCCAGCAGCGTGTTGGATTCGATTTCGTAGAGACCGTCGCGATCGTCGCTGAAGCGGGCCACCACTTCCTGCGACAGGCGCCAATGATCGCTGAGCTTCACCGTCGCGCTGGCCGTGGTCCAGAGCTGTTCATCCTCGGTCGCGTGCGCCGCCGTCGGGGCAGCAAGCAGGGAGAGGAGAAGGCAAAGGCAAGTCCGGCGCATGGGCGTCGCTTTCTTTCAAAACAGCGTTGGCGCGCCTCTATGACCATCAGATGACATTGAAGCGTCAATTCTGTTTCTATTTTATGACAATCATTGCTCTCCCCTTCCAAAAGGCGACGGAATTTTCCGAAGCCCATCGGACGGACTGTACCGGACATAGAAAAAGGCCCCCGTTTGCACGGGGGCCAGACTGGATTTGCATCGGAGACAGTGGCTGCACGCCGCTCAGGCGGGATTATGATCCTTCAGAAAGGCGTCGAGCTTTTCGAGAAATTCCAGCCGGTCCGCCTCGCGTGTGAAGAAATGGTCGGCCAGCGGCTGTTCGACATAGAGATAGTCGCGCCCGGCGACCTTGCCCGCCGCCTTCAGCTTTTCCGCCATTTCGCGCGACTGGCCCACCTGCACGCGGCGATCCTTCCGGCCGTGCATCAGCAGGATCGGCGTCGAGAATTGGGCGGCGAAGTTGATCGGGGAGACGGCGGCGAAATCGGGCGCCTGTTCCTTGAGCCAGTCCTTGCGTCCGCCATGGTTGAGGAAGCGGCCGTCATAGCGCATCATCGCGCCAAGGTCGGACACGCCGGCATAGGAGACGGCGCAGCGATATTTCGCTCCGTCCCGTTGCGCCGCCCGCATCGCCGCATAGCCGCCATAGGAGGCGCCGACCATGCAGACGCGCCTGGGATCGGCCAGCCCCTGCTCCACCGCCCAGTCCACCGCGTCGTTGAGATCATCCTGCATGGCAAGCCCCCATTGCCCCTCCCCCTTGGCGGCAAAGGCGGTGCCATAGCCCGAGGAGCCGCGATAATTGGGCTGAAGCACGGCATAGCCGCGCCAGGCGAGGAACTGCACCCACCAGTCCCATTCCTCCGCATCGCGGGCGAAGGGACCGCCATGGGGCATGAGGATGAGGGGGAGCTTCTTCGCCTCCCTGCCTGCGGGAAGGGTCAGGACGGCCGCGATCTCCAGCCCATCGCGCGCCTTGTAGCGGATGGTCTTGACCGGTGACAGCCGCGCCTTGACCGGAAAGCGGTCGCTGACCTTCGACAGGAGGCTCATCGCGCCTGCGGCGGTGTCGTAATAATAATAGGCGCCCGGCTGATCCGCCGTGCCGACATGGACGATCATGCGCTGGCCATCACGGCTGGTCGACACGATCCGGGCGCGGCGATCACCAACCGCCTTGTCGATATCCGCCTGAATTTTCGCCAGATTGGTATCGAACCAGTGCACCATCGGCGCGTCGCCGGTATAGCGCACGCCGGCAAGGCCGGTGCCGGCGGCATCCTCCTCGACTCCGCCAAGATCGAAGCCGGGCGCGGCGAAAATCTTCTGCCCCAGTTCGAGTGTGGACAGATTCAGTTCGTAAAGCGCATCGGCGCCCTCATGATCGTCGCTGGCGATCGCGCGCGCCGGATCGGCCGTGAAAAGCAGGGGCACGACCAGCGATTCGTCGCGACGCCGGTCGGCGCGGTCGACGACACGGAACAGGGCCTTGCCATCCGGGCGATAGAGCAGCTTGGATGTGCGCGTGGCGTCGTTGTAGCCGATGCCCATGCGAACATTGCCGGCGGCGTCGGCATACCAGCCGCGCACATATTGCCGGGGCGCAACGACGCTTCGCATCCGGCCGGTCGTGATATCGACCTCGTCCACCTTCGGCCAGAAGCCTGCATCGCTATAATAGATCGACGTCTGGTAGGAGAGGAGGATGCGCGGCGTGCCGTCGCGTGCGACCCATATCACGTCGTCGGCATTTTGCGCGGCCACATTCTTGGCCAGCACATTCACCTTGCTGCCGTCGCGCTTCACGCTGATGACGCGGCTCAGATACCAGGGCATGCCCTGTACATTGGTTTCATTGCCCACGCCGGCGATCAGCCAGTCGTCATTGACCCATTTCCACCAGTTCAGGTCATTTTCGCCCAGCCCCAGCATGCGGATGCGATTGGGGCCTTCATGGACGTCGGCGATCACCATCCGCTGTTCGCCCGCCACCGCCGCGCGGCTGGCGATATGCAGGCCGTCGGGCGAGAGCGCCGGCCGGTCCATCAGCGGCAGCGCGGAAAAATCCTGGATCGTCCATTGTCCCGGCCCGGCCGGCGCCGCCGTCTGCGCCGACGCCGCCATGGTCCACAGGCCGGCAACCCCTGCCAACAGCCCGATAACGCGCTTCATCCCATCCCCCCGATACTCTGTCGTCCCCGCGCGAAGGCATAGGATGGAGAGTCGAGGCCGTCACCTGAAATCGACCGTTAATCAGTCCGTTGGCGTGGATCAGGCAGCGCGGAGCGTATCCTGTGGGGCGAGTATCACGGCGTTGCGGCCCCCACGCTTGGCATCGTAGAGCGCCGCGTCCGCCGCGGCGATCCAGGCATGGCTGTTGAGGCGGCCATGGCCGATCACGGCGACGCCGAAACTGGCGGTGACATGCAGCGGCGGCTGATGGGAAATTTCGAACCGTTCGACTGCGTCGCGCAGGCGATGGGCCACCACCATCGCCTCGCTTTCGGAGGTTTCGGGAAGCAACAGGCCGAATTCTTCCCCGCCCAGTCGACCGAGCGAATCGCTGGGGCGCGACTGGCTGCGGCACAGAGCCGATACCGCCTCTATCACCCGGTCGCCGGCGCCATGGCCGTGGCTGTCGTTGACCCGCTTGAAATGGTCGATGTCGAGCATGATGAGCGCGGCGGGCCGCTTGTGGCGGATATAGAGGGCGATATGCTTGTCGACTTCGGCCACGAAGGCCCGGCGGGTCAGCGCACCGCTGAGGCCGTCGCGTTCGGCAAGCAGCCGCAATTCCATCTGTTCCACCACGATCGGGGCAAGGCCGCTCAATATCGCCACCTGTTCCGGTCCGAAGTCGCGCAATCGGGTGTCCACGGCGCAGAGCGAGCCGATATTATAGCCGTCAGGCGTGCGCAGCGGGACGCCGGCATAGCTGCGAATGCCGGGATCGCCCGTTACCAGTGGATTGTCGCGAAAGCGGGGATCGAGCTGCGCATCCGGCACCACCAGCGGCTCCGCCTGGCGGATCGCATGGTCGCAAAAGGCGACCTTGCGATCGGTTTCGGTGGCGTCGAGCCCGTCGAGCGACTTGAACCACTGGCGATCGGTGTCGATCAGCGATACGGCCGAAATCGGCACGCCGACCAGATTGCGCACGAGCGCGGTGATCTTGTCGAACGCGCCTTCGGCTGGCGTATCGAGAATATCATAGCGTTGCAGGGCCGCGATGCGACCTGCTTCATCGGCGAGTTTTTCTTGCGGCGTCATCTGTCCACCCGGTGCTTGAACCCGATATTGCCCCTTCGTCTGGACGAAGGCCGTGCGGAACGGCCTGCCCCCCTTAGGACCGACCATGACGTCAGGCTGCGCCCCTGTGGGTGAAGAAAAGGTTAAGACAGCGGTGAACTGATCCCGTTTAGGACGGAGCCGATCCTCGATCCGGCTCCGTCCCCCTCATCCGTCAGGATGCGCCGTGCGCCAGCGCCGCAAGCAGCAGCAATGCGACGATGTTGGTGATCTTGATCATCGGATTGACCGCCGGACCGGCGGTATCCTTGTAGGGATCGCCGACCGTATCGCCGGTCACGGCCGCCTTGTGGGCTTCGCTGCCCTTGCCGCCATGATGGCCGTCCTCGATATATTTCTTGGCATTGTCCCAGGCGCCGCCGCCCGAGGTCATCGAAATGGCCACGAACAGTCCCGAGACGATGACGCCCAGCAGCAATGCGCCCAAGGCCGCAAAACCGTTGTCTACCCCGGCCACCGCCGCGATCGCGAAATAGACGATGATCGGCGCCAGCACCGGCAGCAGGCTGGGCACGATCATCTCCTTGATCGCGGCGCGGGTGACGAGGTCGACGGTGCGGGCATAGTTGGGACGCGACGTGCCCTCCATGATGCCCTTATTGGTGGCGAACTGGTCGCGGACATCCTTGACCACATCGCCCGCCGCCCTGCCGACGGCGGTCATCCCCATGGCGCCGAACAGATAGGGCAACAGCGCGCCCAGCAGCAAGCCGACGATGACATAGGGGTTGGACAGGCTGAAATCGACCGGCGCGGTCAGGCCCAGCGCCGCATTGTAGAATTTCAGATCCTCCGTATAGGCGCCGAACAGGACCAGCGCGGCGAGGCCCGCCGATCCGATCGCATAGCCCTTCGTCACCGCCTTCGTCGTGTTGCCCACCGCGTCGAGCGCGTCGGTCTTCACCCGGACGCTGTCGTCGAGATGGCTCATCTCCGCGATGCCGCCGGCATTGTCGGTGACGGGACCATAGGCGTCGAGCGCCACCACCATGCCGGCCAGCGCCAGCATCGCGGTCGCGGCGAAGGCAATGCCGATCAGCCCCGCCAGCTGGTGCGCGACGATGATGCCGATCACGATGACGAGGGTCGGCATCGCGGTCGATTCCAGACTGACCGCCAGCCCCTGAATGACGTTGGTGCCGTGGCCAGTCTCCGACGCCTTGGCGATGGAGCGGACTGGGCGATAATTGGTGCCGGTATAATATTCCGTAATGACCACCAGCAGGCCAGTGACGGCCAGCCCGACCATCATCGACCAGAAGAGCGCCATGCCGGTATAGCCCCCGATCCCGTCGAGATCGGCGCCGAACACCGCGTTCATGTCGCCCAGCACCCAGGTGCTGACGCCGTAGATGGCCGGGATGGACAGGATGGCGGTGGTCCAGAAGCCCTTATAGAGTGCGCCCATGATCGACTGGCTGGCGCCAAGGCGAACCATATAGGTGCCGATGATCGAGGTGATGATGCACACGCCGCCAACGATCAGCGGCAGGGCCATCAGCTTCATCAGGAAAGCGTTGTCGACGCCGCTCACCAGCAGGGCGGTCAGCACCATGGTCGCGCCGACGGTGACGACATAGGTTTCAAAGAGGTCGGCCGCCATGCCCGCACAGTCGCCGACATTGTCGCCCACATTGTCGGCGATGACGGCGGGATTGCGGGGATCATCCTCCGGAATGCCGGCCTCGACCTTGCCCACCAGGTCCGCGCCGACGTCGGCCGCCTTGGTGAAGATGCCGCCGCCGAGCCGCGCGAAGATGGAGATGAGCGACGCGCCGAAGGCCAGCGCCACCAGGGAGTCGATCACCAGCCGGTCGTCGGGCGCATGGCCGGCCGGGCCGGTCAGATACCAGAAGAAGGTGCTGATCGCGAGCAGGGCAAGACCGGCCACCAGCATCCCGGTGATCGCGCCCGCGCGAAAGGCGACGGTAAGGCCGCTCTGGAGCGTGCCCCGGCAGGCTTCGGCGGTGCGGACATTGGCGCGCACGGAGATATTCATGCCGATGAAGCCCGCCGCCCCCGACAGGATCGCACCGATCAGAAAGCCGACCGCAGAGGTGAGCCCGAGGAACAGCGCGACGATGACCGCGACGACGATCCCGACGATCGCGATGGTCGTATATTGGCGGCCGAGATAGGCCTTCGCCCCTTCCTGGATCGCCCCCGCGATCGCCTGCATCGTGTCGTTGCCCGGCGATTGGCTAAGCACCTGACGACTGGTGAACAACCCATAGAGTATGGCCAGCAGGCCGCACCCTATGGCGATATAGACTATCTCCATGCTTGTTCCTCTCCCCCTGTTGTTGCTGTCATCGGCCGCTCCGCAGGGAATGACGGGCAGACGAAGGGCAAGTTTCGGGCGCGCGGGGGCGGACGGCCGGAAGCAGGGTTCCGGCATCGGGCACCGCGTCAATCAGCAACGGGGCGGCACGCATGCAAACGCTCCAACCGGCTGAGAATAGGGTGGAAGAAAGCTACAGGCCCGACGGCGCGCGTCAAGCCGCCTGGGCGACAATCTGGATCAATGCTCCCAGCCGAGCCGGTCAGGCAAGGGAATGACCGCGCCGTCGATCATCAGGGTGAGGCCGGTCCCTTCTGCGACATGGCCGACAGGAACGGCGCGGACCGGGGACCTCACGCCACGTGGCAGCGCGAAGAGCAGTTCATAATCGTCGCCGGCGCGGGCGGCGGCGATCTGAACCGCCGTGCCGCCGCCACGCACCTTTTCGAGCGCGGGGGACAGCGGGATATGGTCGATGGTGATGGCGACGCCGCTCGCCTGCGCCATGCGGGACGCATCGATCAGCAGGCCATCGGAGATATCCATCATCGCCGTCGCGACGGGCGCGAGCAGCGCGCCTTCGGCCAGGCGCGGGCGCGGGCGGCGATAGGCTTCGACCAGCGGGCCGGATGCGGACGGATCGGCGCCGGCGAGGTGAAGGCCCACGCCCGCGTCGCCGACCGGGCCGGTGACATAGAGCAGATCGCCAGCCTGTGCGCCTGTACGCGTAGGCACCGGGCCGGTCGCTTCGCCGATGGCGGTCAGGCTGTAACTGCGCGCCGAACCGGCGGGCATCTTCACCGTGTCGCCGCCCAGCAGCGGCATGGCGTGCCGATCGAGCGCCTCGCCAAGACCGGCGATAAAGGCTTCGTCCCAGGCTTCGTCGCCCGACAGCGCATAGTTGAGCAGGCAGCCGACCGGCCGCGCGCCCTTCGCCGCAAGGTCGGACAGATTCACCGCCGCCAGCTTCCAGCCGATATCGGCCGGGGGATCGGTGGGGAGGTAATGGACCCCCTCCACCATCGTGTCGCTGGTGAGGATCAGGCGGCTGGCGCCGATGGGGAGGATCGCGACATCGTCCACCAGCCCCTGCGCCGCCGGATCATGGGCGAGCAGGCGCAGCAGGGTCAGGAAGCGGGATTCGGCGGACATAAGAATAACCGTCATGCTGAACTTGATTCAGCATCCATGAGCACAAGCGCTGCATGGCTGCGCAAGCGTAGAGCCAATGGACCCTGAAACAAGTTCAGGGTGACGATATGGCCTTACTTCCGCACATCCTTCGACACGCCGTCGAGCAAACCGTTGACGAAGCCCGCCTCACGCTTGTCGTAGAAGGCGTGGGCGACGTCGACATATTCGCTGATGACCGTGCCAGTGCCGACATCGAGGCGGGCGAGCAATTCATAGGTGCCGGCGCGCAAGATCTGGCGCATCGGCTTGTCGAGGCGGTCGAGGCTCCAGCCGCTCGACAGGCGCGCGGCGATCAGGCCGTCAATCTCGTCGCGGCGACGGTCGACGCCCTGCACGATATCGTCGAAGAACGGCTCTTCCGCCTGCGCGTAAGTGACATCCTCGATCGTGGCGCCAAGGCGGTGCTGATGGAATTCGTGCAGCAGGATATGGACGGGCGTACCCTCCATTTCGAGCTGGTAGAGCGCCTGAACCGCGGCGAGGCGCGCGGCGGAGCGGGATTTGGAGCGATCGTTCATCATAATGTCCCTACTCCGTTCGGTTCGAGCTTGTCGAGAAGCGCTGCGCGCGGGCTTTTCGACAGCGCTCGAAGCGAACGGGTTTTTATTTCAATCGGAGCGCCACCGAGGCGGCGTGCGCGGGCAGCCCTTCCGCCTGCGCCAGCGCGACGGCGGCGGGGCCGATCGCGCCGATCGCTTGCGGCGTCAGGCTGAGGAAGCTGGTGCGCTTCATGAAGTCGAGCACAGACAGGCCCGACGAGAAGCGGGCGCGGCGGCCAGTGGGCAGGACGTGGTTCGGCCCGGCGACATAATCGCCGACCGCTTCGGGCGTCATCCGGCCAAGGAAGACCGACCCCGCATGGCGGACCTGCGCGAAATAGCGGTCGGGATCGTCCACCGCCAGTTCCAGATGCTCGGCGGCAAGGCGATCGACCAGCGGCATGGCTTCGTCCAGGTCGCGGACCAGGATGATCGCGCCATTGGCCTCCCAGCTTGCGGTCGCAACACCCCTCGTCGTCAGCTTGGGAAGCTGCTGCTGAACCGCATCGGCGACCGCATCGGCAAAGGCCGCGTCGTCGGTGAAAAGGATCGACTGGCTGGTCGGATCATGTTCCGACTGGCTGAGCAGGTCGGCGGCGGTCCATTCCGGGTCGTTCTTGCCGTCCGCAACGACCACGATCTCGGATGGGCCGGCGACCATGTCGATGCCGACCACGCCGTAGAGCTGGCGCTTGGCTTCGGCGACCCAGGCGTTGCCGGGGCCGGTGATCACGTCGACGGGCCTGATCCGGTCGGTGCCATAGGCGAGCGCGGCGACAGCCTGCGCCCCGCCGACGCGCCAGATTTCCTCGATCCCGGCGATCTGCGCGGCGGCGAGGACCAGCGGATTGATCTCGCCATTGGGGGTCGGCGTCACCATGGCGATACGCTCTACGCCCGCGACCTTGGCGGGGATCACGTTCATCAGCAGCGAACTGGGATAGGCGGCGCGCCCGCCCGGCACATAGAGACCGGCGGCGTCGACCGCGTTCCAGCGCGCGCCGAGACGGACGCCCGCGCTGTCCACGCCGTCGCTGTCCTGCGGCTTCTGCTTTTCATGATAGGCGGTGATGCGCGCGGCGGCGAGTTCGAGCGCGTCGCGCAATTCTGTCGAGATGCCGTCGAGCGCCGCGCGGGTTTCCGCCGGGGTGACGGCCCAGCCGCTGACGTTCAGGTCATGGCGGTCGAAACGCTGGGTGTAATCGGCGAGCGCCGTATCGCCTTCGGCGCGGACACGCTTCAGGATCGCGGTCACGTCGCGCGAGACATCCTCGTCCGCCTCGCGGCGGGCATCGACCAGCGCGGTAAAGGCGGACGCGAAATCGGCGTCGGTGGTGGAGAGCTTAAGCGGCATCCTTCACCCCCACGGCGGCGCGGAACGCCTCGACCAGCGGCGACAATTCGGCCGAGCGCATCTTGTAGGCGGCGCGGTTGACGATCAGGCGCGCGCTGATCTGCATGATGATATCGGTTTCGACGAGGCCGTTGGCCTTGAGCGTCGCGCCCGACGAGACGAGATCGACGATCCGGCGCGACAGGCCGAGCGAGGGGGCGAGTTCCATCGCGCCATTCAGCTTCACGCATTCGGCCTGAAGCCCGCGCCTTTCATAATAGCGGCGGGTGAGGTGCGGATATTTGGTCGCGACGCGGACATGGCTCATCGCGGCCTGATCCTCGTCGGCGGCATCGACCGGTTCGGCGACCGACAGGCGGCAATGGCCGATGTCGAGATCGACCGGCGCGTAGAGTTCGGAATAGTTGAACTCCTCGACTACGTCCGAGCCGACGATGCCGATCTGCGCCGCGCCGTGGGCGACGAAGGTGGCGACGTCGAACGCGCGCACGCGGATGATCGACACGTCGGGCCGATTGGTGGCGAAACGCAGCGCGCGGCTCTTCTTGTCATGAAACTCCGCCTCCGGCTCGATACCGGCTTTGGCGAGCAGGGGCAGCGCTTCATCGAGGATGCGGCCCTTGGGGATGGCGAAGGTGAGCGAACGAGTCATGACGCGCGCGCCTTACGCGCGGGGGCGTAAAAGGGCAAGGTTTGGGGAATTCAGCGTCGTGCCATCCATTTGCCGATGGCGATAAGGAGCATTGCGGGTATTGCGCCAATAATACATCCCCCCACGACCCACAGGGCCAATATAAGTAACATAATGGCGGACATGCCTATTTCTGTTGCTGAATTGGTCCACCATGGCTGAATCAAGAGCAAGCCAAGGATGTAGGAAATGGCAAAGGCAAGTCGAAACACGCTGCCGCGCCAACGAACAATCTCTGCGCTAACCAAGGCGACAGCCATGATGACAGCGCTGAGCGGAATAACGAGAAAACCGGAAAAATCCATGCCTCTCAATAGCTCAATAAGTTCCGGTGTGCCATCTTTCAGGCCGTCATCCCGGCGAAGGCCGGGATCCTGCCTCTAGCGTTGCATCCAAAGAACAGTGGGATGCCAGCCTTCGCTGGCATGACGGAGAGGAAGGGTAGTTACGCCGCCTCCGCCATCGCGGCTTGCGTCTGCGCGATCCAGCCGCCGCCCAGCACGCGGTCGCCGGCGTAGAGGACCGCGGCCTGCCCCGGCGCAACGCCATATTCCGGCGCGTCGAAGAGCAGGCGGTCGCCATCCAGCCGCGCGGGGACGGGCTTGGCCATCGACCGCACCTTGGCGGTCAGCGGGCCGGCAAAGTCGCCGCCCAGCCAGTTGATGTCGGAAAGGCGCGCGCCCGATACGGCGAGCGCCGCCTTCGGCCCCACGATCACGCGGCGGCCTTCGGCGTCCAGCCGCACGACATAGAGCGGATCGGGCTGGCCGCCGATCTCCAGTCCCTTGCGCTGGCCGACGGTGTAGTGGATCATCCCCTTGTGCCGACCGAGCGTCCGGCCGTCGATATGGACGATATCGCCGCCCTCGTCCGCATCGGGGCGCAGTTTGCGCACGATCTTCGCATAATCGCCATCGGGCACGAAGCAGATATCCTGACTGTCGGGCTTCAAGGCCACCGACAGGCCGAGTTCGGCGGCGATCTCGCGCACCTGCGGCTTGGGCAGGCCACCCAGCGGGAAGCGCAGATAGTCGAGCTGCGCCTGAGTCGTGGCGAACAAGAAATAGCTCTGGTCGCGGGCCGGGTCGGCGGCGCGGTACAGCTCCGCGCCCTGCGGCCCCTCCACGCGCTGGACATAATGGCCGGTGGCGAGGCAGTCGGCGCCCAGATCCCGCGCGATCTGGAACAGGTCGGTGAACTTCACGCCCATATTGCACTTCACACAGGGGATGGGGGTGCGGCCGGCCATATATTCGTCGGCAAAGTCGGCGATTACCGAATCGCGGAAGGCGGTTTCATAATCAAAGACATAGTGCGCGATGCCGATACGGTCGGCGACCGCGCGCGCGTCGCGTATGTCCTGCCCGGCGCAGCAGCTGCCGGTGCGGCCGACGGCGGCGCCATGGTCGTATAGCTGTAGCGTGACGCCGATGACTTCGGCGCCGGTCTTCGCGGCGAGCGCGGCGACGACGCTGCTGTCCACGCCGCCCGACATGGCGACGACGATGCGCCGCTCCTTGAGCGGCTGAGGAAGCTGGAACTGGGGCTGCATGGGCGCGCATATAGTGCAGCGGCGGCCCAATCGCAAAAGTTAACGAATTATGACGCCCAAAGCGCGTTTTGGCGACCGGATAGGCCAAACCAAGCGACAAAGCGTTGACCGGATTTACCGACGGTTATCCATTCCATCCTAAAAGACTGTCCATGGACTTGAGTTTCCTCCGGGCCGGCGGGCTGACCCCCGCCAGCGCCAAGGTTCCAGGCTGGCCACGCGCGCCGGTCTGGCCGTTCCTGAAGGCCGCGACCGCGGCTGCCCAGGCGGCCAGCCCGACAGCGAAGGCGGTCGCGGGCGTCCTGCGGGGGCAGGATGGGGACGACGACTGGATCCAGGAGCTGGCCGATATTTTCGCGCCACGTTCCGACGGCACGATCGAGGCCGTTCGGCTTGCGGGCAGCTTCAATCCGCTGATCGCGAACCGTCTCGCCGGGGGGCAAGGAAGATGAAGGCAGTGTTTACCGTGGCGCTTTAGCCGATGTTCAGGCCTCGGGAAGAAAAAGGGTGTCACTGCTGAATTCGGCAACGCCAGTGCCGCAAATTGAGGGTAAGAATGATCGAGAACCAGAAAATCAGGCCCGCCCAGGTCGTCGGCCCGCTTGGTGAGCCCCTGACCCTGGACAGCTTGCCGCCCCGTGACACGACCCGCTGGGTCGTGCGGCGCAAGGCGGAAGTCGTGGCCGCGGTCAACGGCGGATTGCTGTCCGTCGATGAAGCCTGCGCGCGCTATAATCTTACGCTGGAGGAATTTGCCGGCTGGCAGCGGGCGGTCGACCGATCCGGCATGCATGGCCTTCGGGTAACGCGCATCCAATATTATAAGTCCCTGTACGAGCGTCAGCAGAAATACTGACGCCCAGGTAAGAGGATGCCGCTGAAAAAGGGCTGCCCGATGGTTCGGGCGGCCCTTTTTCGTGCGCGCAGCAGGCCCGCGATTGCCGTGCAACCGTGCAAGGGCGCGATGGTTTCCCAACCGGAATCATTTTTTGATCCATGGAACGCGATGCGCGCTTCTCCGTTGAACAGGCACACAACCCGCAAGGGCGTGGTCAAGGAGAGTAGCATGGGCATCATCTTGTGGCTTATCGTCGGCGGCATTATCGGCTGGCTTGCCAGCATGGTCATGCGGACCGATGCGCAGCAGGGCATCCTGCTCAATATTGTCGTCGGCATCGTCGGCGCCTTCATCGGCGGCCTGATCTTCAGCGGCGGTTCCATCAATGAAGGTCTGACGCTCTACAGCTTCCTGGTGTCGCTGGTGGGCGCCATCATCCTGCTGGCGATCGTCAATCTGGTCCGGCGTGGATCGGTTCGCTAAAACATTTTGAAGCAGGCTGGAACAGTCGACAGCTCGCAATATGCGGTAGTCAAAAGACAATTAGAGCCGTGGACGATTCGTTCACGGCTCTAACGATCGGGACATTCCATCGCAAAGGCCGCGCCCGCAAGGCGCGGCCCTTTTTCCTGCCCGCTCACCGGCGGTCCACGAACCAGCGATAGAGGGCCAATATTGCGATCGCCCCCAGCAGGGCGGCAGCGAAACCCGCCCGCTCCCCCGGTGCATAAAGTCCTGCGAGCCGTCCCACAAAGCCGGCCAGCAGCGCACCCGCAATCCCCAGCAACAGGGTGACGATACACCCGCCGGGATCCCGGCCCGGCATCGCCAGCCTCGCAAGGGCGCCGGCCAGCAGGCCGATTATGATCCATCCCAGCAATTCCATGGCGCGCCCCTTCCCTCGTCCCCCCGCACCAGCCGACATTGCGCCACAAGCAACGGCCTTTGGCAAGTCGATGCACTTCCGAAGCGGGTGAGACGAACGGCTGGTCGCCAATCCCCCTCCATCCACCGTCATTATCGTTTTGCCCTGCCCCCTTTGCGCATGATATTGGGACTTGAGGGCGGTGATGTATTCATATAATACAGTCATCCAATAGGGGCGAAGCGCCGGAGAGATGGAATCGGCATGAATTACGAAACCCATTTGTTGGGCGACTCCGCTGTCGTCATCAGCGAAGATGAATCGCGTCGGAGCCGCAAGCGGCTGCTGATCGGGGGCGGCATCGCACTGGCGCTGGTCGTGGCTGCGGTGGCGATTTCCATGCGCGGGGGCGAAAGCGCGAACACCGCCGCCCCGGCTGCGCAGGTACCGGTCGTCACCGTGAGCAGCCCCGGCCTGTCCAATGTATCGCGGACCGTCACCGCCACCGGCTCGCTCGCCGCGCGGGTCGACATGCCGGTGGGCGTGGTCGGCGAAGGCGGCATGGTGACGCGGGTGCTGGTGCAGCCGGGCGACTGGGTGCGCGCCGGCCAGGTGCTGGCGACCGTCGAGCGGTCGGTCCAGGCCGAACAGGTCCGCTCGCTCGACGCGCAGCTGGAAGTGCAGCGGGCCAATGCGAAGCTGGCGCAGGCGCAGCTCGATCGCGCCAAGGCACTGGTCGGGCGCGGCTTCATCAGCGCCGCCGATATCGACCAGCGCACCGCCACGCGCGATCAGGCCGAGGCCCAGGTGCGCGTCGCGGCCGCGCAACTCGCCGAGCAGCAGGCGCGCACCGGGCGGCTGGACATTCGTGCGCCCGCCGCCGGGCTGGTGCTGACGCGCACCGTCGAGCCGGGCCAGATCGTCCAGGCGGGTGGCGGGGTGTTGTTCCGCATGGCCAAGGATGGCGAGATGGAAATGCAGGCGCAGGTCTCCGAAGCCGACCTCGCGACGCTGCGCGCCGGTAATAGCGCGACGGTGACGCCGATCGGCGGCAAGCAGGGCTTTGCCGGCCGGGTGTGGCAAGTGTCGCCGGTGATCGACCCGCAGACGCGGCAGGGCATCGCCCGCATCGCCGTGCCCTATAATGCGGCGATCCGGCCGGGCGGTTTTGCCTCTGCCATGATCACCAGCGGATCGGGCAACGCGCCGCTGCTGCCGGAATCGGCGGTGCAGAACGACGCCAAGGGCAGCTATGTCTATATCGTCAACGCCAAGGGTCAGGTGGAACGACGCGACGTAACCGTCGGCCAGGTGTCCGATGCGGGCGTCGCGGTGACCAGCGGGATCGACGGCTCCGAAAAGATCGTGACGTCGGCCGGTGCCTTCCTGACGCCTGGGCAGAAGGTCAAGCCCGAGGCGCTCAAAGCCGGATAAGGCCCGGACTAGGCATGCGGCGCCAGCCGGCGCCGCGCCATCATTTTGCGCGCGGGCAATCGCGCGCCATAGAAGATTAGGGGGACGCCAGCAGCGTCCGGCGAAGGAAGCGCGTCATGGATTTTCGCAATATTTCCGCATGGGCGATCCGCAATCCGGTGACGCCGCTGGTGCTGTTCGCCGCGCTGATGATGGCTGGGATCGTCAGCTTCATGCGGATGGACGTCAACAATAACCCCGACGTCAGCTTCCCGATGGTCAGCGTGACCGTGTCGCAACCCGGCGCGGCACCAACCGAACTGGAGACGCAGGTCACGCAGCGGGTCGAGGCCGCGGTACGCGGCATCAGCGGCGTCGACGACATCACCTCCTTCGCATCCGAAGGCCGGTCGCTGACCCAAGTGCAGTTCCAGATCGGCACGCCGGTCGACCGCGCGGTCAACGACGTCAAGAATGCCGTGGACCAGATCCGCAGCGACCTGCCCGAGGGCATATTGGAGCCACAGGTCCAGCGCATCGACATCGATGGCGGGCCGATCGCCTATTTCAGCGCCGAAGCGACCGACATGACGCTGGAGGAACTGTCCTGGTATGTGGACAACACGGTCGCCAAGCGGCTGCTGGGCATCAGCGGCATGGCCGCGGTCAATCGCGGCGGCGGCGTCAGCCGTGAAATCCGCGTCATCCTCGATCCGGCCCGGCTCCAGGCTTATGGCGTCACCGCCGCGCAGGTGAACGCCCAGCTGAACCAGGTCAATCTGAACGCGGCGGGCGGACGGACCGAGATTGCGGGCGCTGAACAGTCGATCCGCGTGCTCGGCAACGCACAGAATGCCCGCCAACTGGGGGATACCCAGATCGCCATTTCCGGCGGACGCACGGTCAAGCTGGCCGACCTCGCCACCGTGCGCGACATGTATGCCGAACAGCGCAGCCTGTCGCTGATGAACGGGCGGCAAGTGACCAGCTTCAGCATGGAGAAGGCCAAGGGGTCGTCCGACGTCACCGTCTACGACAATGCGATGAAGGTGCTGGACCAGCTCAGGAAGGAAAATCCGAAGGTCCAGTACAAGCAACTTTACACCAGCGTCGGCTATACCAAGGAACAATATCACAGCGCCATGGCGGCGATGATCGAAGGCGCCGTGCTGGCGGTCGTCATCGTCTTCCTGTTCCTGCGCGACTGGCGCGCGACGATGATTTCGGCGCTGGCCATTCCGCTGTCGGCCATCCCCGCCTTCTGGTTCATGGACATGATGGGCTTCACGCTGAACGGCATCTCGCTGCTGGCGCTCAGCCTGGTGGCGGGCGTGCTGGTCGATGACGCGATCGTGGAGATCGAGAATATCGTGCGCCATATGCGCATGGGCAAGTCGGCCTATCAGGCGTCGATCGATGCCGCGGACGAGATCGGCCTCGCGGTGCTGGCGACCACCATGGCGATCGTCGCGGTGTTCCTGCCGGTCGCGCTGATGCCCGGCATATCGGGCCAGTTCTTCATCCAGTTCGGCATGACCGTCGTCGTGTCGGTGCTGATGAGCCTGGCCGTCGCGCGCCTCATCACGCCGATGATCGCCGCCTATTTCCTGAAGGCGCATGGCGAGGCAAGTCATGGCGAAGGCTGGCTGATGGACCGCTATATGGGCGTGCTGCGCTGGTCGCTGGAGGATCGCAAGGCGAAGCAGCGCCGCGCGCGCGGCGGCTTCCGCAACCGGACCGCCGGCTTCTTCACTGACCATCGCGTCTGGACGCTGGGCATCGGTTTTGCGGCGTTCGGCTGCACCATCTGGGCCTTCGCGACGCTGCCGATGACCTTCCAGCCGACGACCAACACCGATTTCAGCCAGGTGAAGATCGAGACGGTGCCGGGCAGCACGCTGCAACAGACGACCGCGATCACGCGCAAGGTCGCGGACCTGCTCGCCGCAGACAAGGATGTGGTCGAGGCGGCCTTCGCCGATATCGAGCCGACCACCGCCGACATCTTCCTGACGCTGAAGAAGGACCGGCCGATCAGTTCGGTCGACTGGGAGCGCAAGGTCGCGCCCAAATTCCAGACCATCGCCGACGCGCGGGTCAATTTCCAGTCGCAGTCGGGCGGCGGCTTTGGCCGCGACATCATCATGATGTTCGGGTCGGACGATCCGGATCTGCTGGAAAAGACCGCCAACCAGCTGGTGCATGAAATGGCCGGCATCCCCGAACTACGCGCGCCGCGCGTGCAGGGCGACATGCAGCGCCCCGAAATCATCATCAAGCCGCGCCTGGACCTGGCCGCCAGCCTGGGCGTGACGACCATGGCGCTCAGCCAGTCGATCCGCATCGCGACAATCGGCGACATCGACCAGAACAGCGCCAAATTCTCCCTGGCCGACCGACAGATCCCGATCCGCGTCTCGTTGGCGGAGGAAAGCCGCAAGGATCTCGCCACGATCGAGAATATGCCGGTGCCCACCGTGTCGGGCGGATCTGTGCCGCTCAAGGTCGTGGCCGACATCAGCTTCGGCGCCGGGCCGACGCAGATCCGCCGCTACAACCAGATTCGCCGTGTCGTCGTCGGCGCGGACCTGTCGCCCGGCATGGTGACAAGCCAGGCGATGACCAAGATCAACGCTCTGCCGCTGATGAAGGCGATCAACGAAGGCCGGGTACAGGGCGTCCAGAAACTCAATGTCGGCGACAGCAAGTTCCAGGCGGAAATGCTGACCAATTTCGCCATCGCCGTCTTTTCCGGCATCATGCTGGTGCTGGCGGTGCTGACGCTGCTCTACAAGCGGATCATGCCGCCCTTCGTGAACCTGGGCTCGTTGCTGCTGGCGCCGCTGGGTGGCGCGCTGGCGCTGCATATCGCCGGCCAGCCCATTTCCATGCCGGTGTTCATCGGGCTGCTCATGCTGCTCGGCATCGTCGCCAAAAACTCAATCCTCGTCATCGACTTCGCACTGGAGGAGATGGAAAAGGGCGTGCCCAAGAAGGAGGCGATCATCGACGCCGGGCACAAGCGTGCGCAGCCGATCGTCATGACCACGGTCGCTATGGTGGCAGGCATGGTCCCGACAGCGCTGGCCCTGTCGGGCGACGGCGCCTGGCGCGCGCCGATGGGCATCACCGTGATCGGCGGCCTGATCCTGTCGACCTTGCTGACGCTGGTGATCGTGCCGGCCGTGTTCAGCCTGGCGATCGGCCTCGAAAGCTGGGTCGGGCCGCGGCTGGGCAGGGGGCTGCTCACCTACAAGCCGGGCGACAATGGCAAGCCGGTGCCGGGACAGGTCCATCCCGCCGAATGACCGATCCGCCGGAGCGTCTCAGGAAGATGCTCCGGCAAAAAAGAAAGGCTTGCCTGAACGAAACGGCAGCGTAACCGTTCAACCGACATGACGCTGCTTCGCCTGCCCCGGCCCAAGGACGCCCCCAAGGACATCTTGGCCCCCCATCCGGCCCGGCGCATGCGGCTGGTGGCGACGGGCATGCTGGTCGTGATGGCCGCCCTGTTCATCGCCGCGCGCGCGACCGTCCACCTTCACCCCGCCATCGGCTTCGTCCAGGCCTTCGCCGAGGCGGCGATGGTCGGCGGGCTGGCCGACTGGTTCGCGGTGACGGCGCTGTTCCGGCATCCGCTGGGCCTGCCCATTCCCCATACGGCGATCATTCCGCGTAACAAGGACCGGATCGGCGATACGCTGGCCCTGTTCCTGCGCGACAATTTCCTGACCCCGGCCGTGGTCGCGCGGCGGATGCGGCACATGGATGTGGCGGGCGCGGCAGGCCGCTTCCTCGCCAGCCCGTCAGGCGGCGACGGACGGCTGCGCGAGGGCGCATCGCGGCTGATCGCCGATGTGCTGGAAGCATTGGATCAGGAACGGCTGGGCGGCATGGTGAAGGGCGCGATCGGCCAGCGGCTGCGCGCGATCAACATGGGGCCGCTGATCGGCCAGGCGATCGAGGCGGCGATGCGCGACGGCCGCCATGCGCCGGTGATGGATGGCATCGTCCATTGGGCCGACCGCACGCTCGAAGCCAATGAGCATCTGATCCGCCAGATGGTGCAGGAACGCGCGGGCAAGGTGCTGCGCTGGACCGGGCTGGACGAGAATCTGGCCAATGCGATCCTGAATGGCCTGCGCAAGCTGCTGTCCGACATGGCCGAAGACCCCGGCCATCCGCTGCGGCTGAAGGCGGAGGAAGGCATGGCGAAGCTGGCCTTCGACCTGCAATTCGACCTGGAGATGCAGGCCAAGGTCGCGAAGGTCCGTGACGAGATACTCGACAATCCGGCGATGCAGCGCTGGATCGACGGCCTGTGGGAACAGGCGCGCGCCGGGCTGCTGCGCGCGGTGCGCGATCCGGGCAAGGCGATGGCGGGCCGGCTGGGCGAGGCGCTGCGGACTTTGGGCGGCACCTTGCAGCAGGAGGCGCGGCTGCGGCTCGTCATCAACCGCTTCGTGCGGCGCGCGGCGGTGGGGGCGACGGCCAGTTACGGCGATTCGATCGTCCGGCTGGTGAGTGACACGGTGCGCGGCTGGGACGCGGGGACGGTGACGTCGCGGCTGGAAAATGCGGTCGGGCGCGACCTGCAATATATTCGCGTCAACGGGACGATCGTCGGCGGTCTGGTCGGCTTGGCGATCCACGCCATCGATATGGTCTTTTAGAGAAGCGCACCAGCCCTCCCGAAAATGGGCTTTGCCGCATTTTTCGAAAAAGTGCCGGGGCGCGTCGGGCCAATCGACACGCCCCGGCGGAACCGGCCGCGCAGAGGAGAGAAGGCGGACGGTTCCTGTTCCTGCGCCGTCAATCCTCGGGCGGCGGCCCATCCCCGCCCGGCGGCGGCGGTAATTCGTCGGCGGTCAGCACGCCGTCGCCATTGCGATCCTGATCGTCGAACATGGCGAGCGCGGGCGCGAGAAATTCGGCGCGGTCGATCTGGCCGTCATCATTGCCGTCTTCCGGGTAGGGCATGGCGCGACCGGGTGGCGGGGGTGGCGGGCCGCCAGCGTCCGCACGATCGCCTCCGGGCGGGCGGCCTCCGGGCGGCGGGCCACCTACGCCGCCGGGACCACCGCGCCCCTTGCCGGGACCACGGCCTTCGCGCTGGCCGCCTTCGGGCGACGCCTGTTCCCGCTCATGGCCCAGCATCCGCTGCATCGCCTGCACCGGGACAAGCCCGTCGCCATCCTGGTCCATCAGCCCGAAGCGGCGCTCCATATAGGCGGCCATTTCATCGCGCGTGATCTGCCCGTCCCGATCGGCGTCGGCCGCCCATGGACCGGCGGGACCGCCCGGCGGCTGGGCAAGGAGCGGCGCGGTAAACGCCAGTGGGGCAAGGCAAAGGAGATGTCGGAAACGCATGGAGGCTCCAGAAAGGAAAATCCCTGAGCCAGTCAGGTCGCATCCCCGCTTTGCCTCCATATGTCCCGATGCGACCCGAATGTTTCAGGCGCTAAAAATGAATGTTGCAACATATCATTGAATGATGTTGTATCATTTCATCGTTGATTCCCATCCGGCGCAATATCGGAGGGAAAGACGAGGGGATGCAACAGACGGAGGAGCGGGACGATGCGATTCATGCCAGTTCAGTTGAGAGCCGTTCAGACGGCAGCGGGTGGGGAATCGCGCTATGGCGCGGGGCGGCGGTCGCCGCTGGGGCTTGGCGGAACGGTGGCGGTGCATGCGCTGCTCATCGGCGCCTTCCTGCTGATCCCGAAGGAAGTGATCGACCGGTTTGCTCCCTCGCCGCCGTTGACGACCACGAACATCCCGATTCCCCTGCCGCCCGAGCCGGTGGTCGAGCAGCAGACTGATCCGAAGATCCAGACCCAGCCGCAGGAACAGCAAAGACCGACCGCCATCGACCCGGTCGTCACTCCGCCCCACGGCGATCCGACGATCACCGGCACGCCGGGATCGGGCACGGCGATCGATCCCGACCCGACCATCATCGTGCCGCCGGTCGAGCCGCCGCGCGCGCCTGTGCTGACCGAACCGTCGATCGAGCCACGCGCGATGGCGGGATTCCAGCCCGACTATCCCGGCGCGATGATCCGGCAGGGGCTGGAAGGCACGGTGACGGTCCGCGTGACGATCAGCCCGGAGGGCCGCGTCACCGATATCGAGCGCATGTCGGCGACCGACGAGAGTTTCTGGCTCGCGACCCAGCGCCATGCGCTGCGCAAATGGCGCTTCCGCCCGGCGACTCGCGACGGGGTGGCGGTAACATCATCGAAGGTGCTGGCCGTCCGGTTCACGCTGACCGATCGATAAAATACCCATGCTCTCCGCGCCTTCGGTGTCGCATATCGCCCCTCCCCGCCTGCGGGAGGGGACAGGAAGATGGAGGACGCATGGACCATTTTGCATCCGGCGCAGCACTGCCCTATAAGGGCGGGATGGCGATATTTCCCCGTCCCGTTTCCCCCAAGAGCGCGCTTGGCGACTTCTGGGGCTATTTCAAGCAGCAGCGGCAGCATAAATGGCCGCTGCTTGGCCTGTCCGTCGCGTTCACCTGGGTGATCGTCTGGACCTTCGTCATCGATGCCAACACCAACACGATGCCGACACGCAACAAGATCATCTATGTCGAAAGCTGGGACGCGAATCGGTCCGATGCGGCGATCATCCTCCAGCAGAAGATCGACTTCGCCAAGCGCGAGGCCGCGCTGGTGAAGCAGCAGCAGAAGATGCAGGGCTATGCCGACGCCTTCGGCATCGAATGGCGCGAAGAAGAGGCCCGCAACACCGCCAAGCGCAAGGAAGCGGTGAAGGCGATCGACGCGCTGCTCGACGAGCGGCTGGCCAAGGCCGAGGCGACGGGCAAGCCCGCGCCGAAAGCGGCCGCCCAGCCGGCGACAGCCGCACACCCCTGAGCGACATGACGTCGCCCGCCGATGACCGGCGCTACATGGCCGCCGCCATCGCCCTGTCCGGGCGGGGGCGCGGCCTGTCCACCCCCAATCCCAATGTCGGCTGCCTGATCGTTCAGCAAGGGCGCATCGTCGGGCGCGGCTGGACGCAGAAGGGCGGCCGCCCCCATGCCGAAGCGCAGGCGCTGGAGCAGGCGATGGACCGGGCGCGCGGGGCGACCGCCTATGTGACGCTGGAACCTTGTTTCCACCTGTCCCCGCGCGGGCCGCGCTGCGCCGACCTGATGGCGCGGGCCGGGGTTTCCCGCGTGGTGATCGCGCTGCGCGATCCCGATCCCCGCACCGACGGGCAGGGCGCGGCCTGGCTGCGCGACCGGGGCATAGAGGTCGACATGGGGCTGATGGCGCAGGAAGCGGCGCAGGCCATGGCCGGATTCGTGCTGCGCCAGACGCTGGGGCGGCCGCATGTGACCTTGAAGCTGGGCCTGTCACTCGATGGCCGAATCGCCCTCAGGGACGGATCGAGCCGCTGGATCACCGGGTCGGATGCGCGCGCCCATGCGCATATGGAGCGGGCGCGGCATGACGCCATCCTGGTGGGCGGCGGCACATTGCGCGCCGATGCGCCGCGTCTCGACGTGCGGCTGCGCGGGCTGGAGGATCGTTCGCCCCGCCGGCTGCTGCTGACCCGAAAGGATGCGCCCAGGGGCTGGGACCGGATCGGCGCGCCCGACGATATTGCCACGCTACAACGGGTCGACCATCTGCTGGTCGAGGGCGGCGCGGAAACCGCCGCCGCCTTCCTGCGCGCCGATCTGGTCGACCGGCTGCTGCTCTACCGCGCGCCCATCGTGATCGGCGCAGGTCTGGCCGGGATTGGCGATATCGGGCTTGAAGACCTGCCCCACGCCCATGGCCGCTGGCGCATGACCGACAGCCGCGCGCTGGGCGTCGACCGGCTGGAGGTTTACGAGCGGGTCCGGAGCGCCTAAGTCCCCTCCCATTTCTCCGTTCACAGGACCGATCCATGTTCACCGGCATCATCACCGACATCGGCACGATCCGCAGCCACGAGCAGCGCGGCGACCTGCGGCTCGTGATCGGCTGCGCTTACGAGATGGACGGCGTCGCCATCGGCGCGTCGATCGCCTGTTCGGGCGCCTGCCTGACGGTGGTGGAAAAGGGCGCGGACTGGTTTGCAGTGGATCTGTCAGCCGAAACGGTCGCGCGCACCGCGTCGGGACTTTGGGACAAGGGCAATCGCCTGAATCTGGAACGCGCGCTCAAGATCGGCGACGAACTGGGCGGCCATATCGTCACCGGCCATGTCGACGGCATCGGCCATCTGGTGTCGGCAGTGAGTGAGGGCGATTCGACCCGCCTCGTCATTCGGGCGCCGGCCGAACTGGCGGCGGCACTGGCGGCCAAGGGATCGATCACGCTCGACGGCATTTCGCTGACGGTGAACAGTGTCGAGGATCAGGCCGACGGCAGCGTGTATTTCGGTCTCAACATCATCCCGCACACCGCCGCCGCGACGACGCTCGACGGGCTGCCCGAAGGCCGCGCCTTCAATCTGGAGATTGACGTGCTAGCCCGTTATCTCGACCGGATGCAGAGCCTTCGCAGCAAATAATCCGTCTGCTGTTGCAGCGCACAATGTGATTCTATCTTGAAATAATCACATTGTAGTGTGATATGCAACACCTGTCCCAGTCAGGGAATGGAGTCGTTTTCATGTCGTCCGCGCTTCTCGATACCGTCCGCAGCCTCGTCACCGATGGCGGCATGTCCCGTTCCGGCCTGGCGCGCGCCGCCGGCCTGCACGCCAACAGCCTGCGCAAGCTTGGCGAGGCCGACTGGAACCCGACCGCCGAGACGCTGGGCAAGCTGGAAAGCTATATCCTCAAGCGCGAGGGCGGCACCGCGCTCGCCAGCCCCGAGGAAATCATCAACGAAGCCCGCAACGGCCGCATGTTCATCCTGGTCGATGACGAAGATCGCGAGAATGAGGGCGACCTCGTCATCCCCGCCCAGATGGCGACGCCCGACGCGATCAATTTCATGGCCACCCATGGCCGCGGCCTCATCTGCCTGGCCCTGACCAAGGACCGGGTCGACACGCTGGGCCTGGACCTGATGAGCCGCAACAACGGCACCCGCCACGAAACCGCCTTCACCGTCTCGATCGAGGCGCGCGAGGGCGTCACCACCGGCATCAGCGCCGCCGACCGCGCCCGCACCATCTCCGTCGCGATCGACGGGTCGAAGGGCAAGGCCGACATCGTGACGCCGGGCCATGTCTTCCCGCTGGTGGCCAAGGATGGCGGCGTGCTGGTGCGCACCGGCCATACCGAGGCGGCGGTCGACGTCGCCCGCCTCGCCGGCCTGAACCCGTCGGGCGTGATCTGCGAGGTGATGAAGGATGACGGCACCATGGCGCGCCTCGACGACCTCATCCCCTTCGCGCAAAAGCACAAGATGAAGATCGGCACGATCCGCGACCTGATCGCCTATCGCCGCCGGCACGACCATATGGTCGAGCGCCGCGCCGAAACCGTTTTCCACAGCCAGTGGGGCGGCGACTGGAAAGCGATCAGCTTCTACAACAAGGCGACCCATACCGAGCAGCTGGTGCTGCAGAAGGGGCATGTCTCCTCCGACGAGCCGACCCTGGTGCGCATGCACCAGCTCTCGCTGCTGGATGATGTCTATGGCGCAATCGGCAAGCGCGCCGGGCTGCTGGCCAAGTCGATGGAGATCATCGCGCAGGAAGGCGCGGGCGTGATCGTCATCCTGACCAGCTCGTCGCCGGGCGATTTCGTCAGCCGCATTCTCCAGCATCATGCCGGGCAGAAGGTCGCCGGCATGGACGAATTGCGCGACTATGGCGTGGGCGCGCAGATCCTCGCCGACCTGGGCGTGCACGACATGGTGCTGCTCAGCAACACCCAGCACAGCCTGATCGCGCTTGACGGCTACGACCTGTCCGTGGTTGGGCAGCGCGCGATCGAACTGTAAGAGGATAGCAGCATGGCCAAATTCCTGATCGTCGAAGCACGCTTCTACGACCATCTCAACGACCTGCTGATCGAAGGCGCAAAGGCGGCGCTGGACGATGCCGGCCATAAATATGAGGTGGTGACGGTGCCGGGCGCGCTGGAAATCCCCGGCGCGGTGGCGCTGGCGGCGGAAACCGGCCGCTATGACGGCTTCGTCGCGATCGGCGTGGTGATCCGCGGCGAAACCTATCATTTCGAGGTGGTGTCGAACGAAAGCGCGCGCGGCCTTATGGCGCTTTCGATGGACGGAATCGCTATCGGCAACGGCATCCTGACCGTCGAGAATGAAGAACAGGCGCTGGTCCGCGCCCGCCCCGACCAGAAGGACAAGGGCGGTGAGGCGGCCAAGGCGGCCATCGCCATGCTGGCCCTGCGCGAGAAATTCGGCGCCTGATTGAAGCGCTGACAGACGAAAAAAGGGCGGCTCCCGATGGAGCCGCCTTTTTTGTCGGGTTTGGGTGGTGGGGGGGCGGATATTCCCAACGCTCGTCACCCCGGCCCTGAGCCGGGGTCCAGCTGCCTTTCAAAGTTCGGCTTGGAAGAAGAAGCGGGATCCCGGGTCAAGCCCGGGATGACGTTGAATCAATGTCCGCTCCTCAGCTACCTCAGGCCGCCGCCTTTTCCTCGGCCAGCGTCGGATAGTCGGTATAGCCCTCCACGCCCTGGCTGTACCAGGTCGTCATCGCCTGTGGCTGGTTGACCGGCGCACCTTGGCGCAGCCGTTCGACAAGGTCGGGATTGGCGAGCAGTGGACGACCGAAGCTGATCGCATCGGCCAGGCCGCTGGCCAGGTCCGCCTGCGCGCGCTCCGCATCATAGTCGCTGTTCAGCACCAGCGGTCCCTTGAAATGCCGGCGGATGAGCGGCGACTGGCGCGGCACGTCCGTCGCGCCGAAAGTGCCGTCCGGTCCCGGCTCGCGCAGTTCGAGAAAGGCGATACCGATCGCGTCCAGCACATCGGCCGCCGCCGCGAACAGGGTCGCGGGATCGCTGTCGTCAACGCCCTGCGTGTCCCCATTGGGGGACAGGCGCACCGACACGCGGTCGGCACCGATCGCATCGACCACCGCCTGCGTCACTTCGCGCAGCAGGCGGACGCGGTTTTCGACGCTGCCGCCATAGATATCGTCGCGGAAATTGCTGTTGTCGCGCAGAAATTCGTCGATCAGATAGCCGTTGGCGGCATGGATCTGCACCCCGTCGAACCCGGCGGCGATCGCATTATGCGCGGCGCGGACATAGGTGTCGATCAGCCCCGGAATTTCCTCCAGCGCCAGCGGACGGGCAGTTTCATAGGGCTGCTTACCCTCATAAGTGTGAGCATCCCCCGGCGCGGCGGTGGCGCTGGCGGACACGGGCTGCTCGCCGGTGACGGCGCTGTGGACGGCCCGGCCCATATGCCAGAGCTGGACGATGATCCGGCCGCCCTTGTCATGCACGGCCTGCGTCACCGGCTTCCACGCCTCGACCTGTTCGTCCGACCAGATGCCTGGCGCATATGGCCAGCCCAATCCCTGCTGCGAAATACCCGTGGCCTCGCTGATGATGAGGCCGGCCGAGGCGCGCTGCGCATAATAATCGGCCATGATCGAGGTCGGCACATGGGCGCGGGTCGCGCGGCCGCGGGTCAGCGGCGCCATCAGGACGCGGTTGGGGGCGCTGACCGCGCCAAGCTGGATCGGATCGAACAATGTGGTCATAGAAAGAAACTCCCTCCATCAAAGTTGCAAAATGCAACGGGACTTGATGCGCAAAGCCAGCTAGGGAGCCGCCATGCCGACTTCAACCCCCGCCGCGCACATATCCATGCCGCGCATGGCCTTTCCAGCGCTGATCCTTGCAAACCTGATCCTGCCGCTGGGTCCGGTGCTGGTGCGCCTGTCGGATGTCGGCCCGGTCGCGGCGGCCTTCTGGCGGCTGGCGATTGCCCTCCCCTTTCTGCTGCTGCTCGCCCGGCCAGGCTTCAGGCGCACCCCGCCGACCGGCCGCGAATGGACCGCGCTGCTCCTGTCGGGCCTGGTCTTCGCCCTGGACTTGGCCGCCTGGCATATCGGCATCCTCTATACCAAGGTCGCCAATGCGACCATCTTCGGCAATCTGAGCGGGCTGTTCCTGCCCGCCTGGGCGTTGCTGGTGCTGCGCCAGCGGCCGACGCGGATGCAGGCCGCCGCCCTGCTGCTGGCGAGCGCCGGGGCCGCGGTGATGATGGGCGGCAGCTATGACCTGTCGATCCGCAACCTTCATGGCGACCTGCTCTGCCTGCTCGCAGGGCTGTTATACACGGCCTATCTGCTGATCGTGCAGGGCGCGCGCGGGCGGCTCGACAGCTGGTCGGTGCTGGCGGGGTCCAGCCTCGCCAGTACACCGGCGCTCCTGCTCTGCGCGCTGTTGCTGGGGGAGCGCGTGATGCCGGGCGACTGGACACCGCTGATCCTGCTCGCTTTGTCGAGCCAGCTGATCGGCCAGGGGCTGCTCACCTATGCGATCGGCTGGTTTTCGCCGCTGGTGCTGGGCCTGAGTCTGTTGCTGCAACCCGCCGTATCGGCCATTTTCGGCTGGTTGCTGTTCGCCGAATGGCTGAGCGCCGCCGACATGCTCGGCACGGCGGCGGTCGCGGCGGCGCTGGTGCTTGTGCGCCTGCCGGGACGGGCCTAGACTGGCAATATGAGCGATACCCAGGATCTCACCCTCGACGAAATCCGCGCGCTGCTGGCGCCTGCTCTTGCGCGTCACGCCGCTTTCGACGGCTGGCGGCCGCAGGCGGTGATGATGGCGGCGCAGGAAAAGCGCGTCGACGCCGATGTCGCGCAGCTTGCCTTCGACGATGGCGCGATCGAGATGATCGACGCCTGGTTCGCCAGCATCGATGCGCGGATGCTCGACGCCGTGCCGGCCGAGCAACTGGCGACGCTGTCGATCCGCAAGAAGATTTTGGCGCTGGTCGAGGCGCGGCTCGCCCTGCTGGCGCCCGACCGGGAAGCGCTGCGCCGAGCGCTCGCCATCCTGGCGCTGCCGACCAATGCGGCCCGCGCGGCGAAACTGGCCTGGCGCGCCGCCGACATCATGTGGCGCGCGGCCGGCGACACGGCCGCCGACTTCAACCATTATACCAAGCGAACGACGCTGACCGCTGTCTATGCCTCCACCCTGCTGGTCTTCGTCGATGACGAAAGCGAAAGCCATGCCGACAGCCGCGCCTTCCTCGCCCGCCGGGTCGAGAATGTGATCCAGTTCGAAAAGGCCAAGGCGAAGTGGAAGGGCGTGGGGGGCGGCGAACGGCTCAGTCTGGCGCGCTTCATCGGCCGGTTGCGCTATCCCGCAATATGATCTGCCGAAACCGATGGCCGATTCACGCTGGCCATTTGGTAAAGGTATTGATAGTCACTCGCAGAAATAGTCTGCGAGTATAGTTCCCTTGCGCTTGACCGACCTGCCGCTGCGGCAACCCGCCTATGTCGACTTGATCGACTGGTCCGCCCTTACCCCGTCCGAAGGCCAGCGGCTGCGCGAATTCGGCCTGTGCGAAGGGGCGAGCGTGGAGGCATTGCACCATGGCGGTTTCCTGGGCAAGGGGCCGATCGCCTGCAAGGTCGGGCGCATGACCATCGCCATGCGCCGCGCACATGCCGCCGCCATCACCGTGCGTACCGGGCCGGAAATGCCGGACATGGAGTCGGCAGCATGAGCGGCCTGCCGCTGGTCGCGCTGGTCGGCAATCCCAATGCCGGCAAGAGCGCTTTGTTCAACGCACTGACCGGCGCCCGGCAGAAGCTGGGCAATTATCCCGGCGTCACGGTGGAGCGCAAGGCGGGCCGGTTGGCTCTGTCCGACGGGCGCCCGGTCGAGCTGGTCGACCTGCCCGGCACCTACAGCCTCGACCCCACCAGCCCCGACGAGCAGGTGACGCGCGATGTCATCCTGGGCAAGCAGGAGGGTGAAAGGCGCCCCGACGCGCTGGTCATCGTGGTCGATGCATCGAACCTCGACAATCATCTGCGCTTCGCGATCGAACTGATCGCGCTGGGCCTGCCCACGATCGTCGCGCTCAACATGGTCGATCTTGCCACCCGCGACGGGCTGGAACTGGACGCCAACATCCTGTCGCGCGAACTGGGCGTACCGGTGGTGTCGACCGTGGCGGTGCGCAAGCGTGGCCTGGACCATCTGCGTCAGGAACTGGACGGTCTGATGAACGGCGCGCCCCGGCCCTATACGGGCGACGCAGCGCATGATTTCGACAAGGTACGCGGCGAAGCGCAACGGATCGCGCGCGCCGCGATCGTGCGCGAGACTCCGTCGCGCCGACTGACGGCGGCGGTGGACCGGGTGCTGCTGCATCCCGTCGCCGGCTTCATCATCCTGCTCGCTTTGCTGTTCGTCATGTTCCAGGCGGTGTTCAGCTGGGCCAGTGCGCCGGCCGACATGCTGGAAGGCTGGGTAACGGCATTGGGCGAGGCGGTGACGAACACGCTGCCGCCGGGCATCGTCCACGATTTCCTGTTGCAGGGCGTGGTCGGCGGCGTGGGCGCGGTGATCGTCTTCCTGCCTCAGATCCTGATCCTCTTCTTCTTCATCCTGATGCTGGAAGCGACCGGCTATATGGCGCGCGCGGCCTTCATCATGGATGCGCTGATGGCTCGGGTCGGCCTGTCGGGCCGGGCCTTCATCCCACTCCTCTCCTCCTTTGCCTGCGCGGTGCCCGGCATCATGGCGACGCGCACCATATCCGATCCCAAGGACCGGCTGACGACGATCCTGATCGCGCCGCTGATGACCTGTTCGGCGCGACTGCCGGTCTATGGCCTCATCATCAGCGCCTTCATCCCCGCCCGGACGGTTGGATGGGGCGTCGGCTTGCAGGGGCTGGTGATGTTCCTGCTCTATGTCTTCGGCATTGTCGGCGCGCTGGTCGCCGCCTGGGCATTGCGGCTGACCGTGACCAAGGGGCAAAGCAGCGGCTTCCTGATGGAAATGCCCAAATATCAGTGGCCCCGACCGCAGGATCTGCTGATCGGCCTGTGGCAGCGCGCGGTGATCTTCCTGAAGCGCGCGGGCACGATCATCCTGTTCACCAATATCGTCCTGTGGGTGCTGATGAGCTTCCCCAAGGCGCCCGATGGCGTGCGGCAGAGCGAATATTCGATCGCCGGCCGGATCGCGGGCGGCATCAATGTGCTGGTCGAGCCGATCGGCTTCAACCGCGACATCAGCCTTGCCCTGCTGCCCTCCATGGCCGCGCGCGAAGTGGCCGTCTCCGCCATCGCCACAGTCTATGCGATCGATGCCGAGGATGATGTCGAGGCGCTGGACAAGGGGCTGGGCGAACGGTTGCAGGGGCGCTGGTCGCTGGCGACGGCGCTGGCCTTCCTCGCCTGGTTCGTGTTCGCGCCGCAATGCATTTCCACCATCGCGGTGACGCGACGCGAAACCGCCGGCTGGAAATGGACGGGCTTCATGGTCGGCTATCTGTTCGTGCTGGCCTATGTCGCGGCCGGGCTGACTTATTGGACCGCGACCGCGCTCGGTCTGGCCTAGCGTTCGTTGGCTCTTTGTTCTTGAAGGGCAAGGCGGGCGCTCTATAACGGCCGCTTTGGCGCTTTCGGAGGAATCATGGCAGGCTCGGTCAACAAGGTCATTCTGGTCGGCAATCTGGGCGCCGACCCGGAGGTCAAGAGCTTCCAGAATGGCGGCAAGGTGTGCAACCTGCGCATCGCCACGTCCGAAAGCTGGAAGGACCGCATGTCCGGGGAGCGCAAGGAGCGCACCGAATGGCACAGCGTGTCGATCTTTTCCGAAGGTCTGGCCGGCGTTGCCGAGCGTTTCCTGCGCAAGGGATCGAAGGTCTATCTGGAAGGCCAGTTGCGCACCCGCAAGTGGCAGGACAATAATGGCAATGACCGCTACACCACCGAAGTGGTGTTGCAGGGTCCGGGCGCGGTGCTGACCATGCTGGATGGCGCGCCGGGCGGCGGCGGCCAGGGTGGCGGCTTCGGCGGTGGCGGCGGTGGTCGCTCGCAGCAGGGCGTGAGCGACTGGAGCGGCGGATCGAGCGGCTTCGGCGGCGGCGACTATGATGATTTCGGTGGTGGTTCGGGCGGCGGCCAGGGTGGCGGCGGCTTCGGCGGCGGTCGCTCCTCGTCGGGCGGCGGCAGCCGCGGCGGCACCGGCGGCCCCAATTTCGACAATGATCTGGACGATGAAGTGCCGTTCTGAGGCTCGCGCATCGACGACATGAAAAAGGGCGGCTCCCCATCGGGAAGCCGCCCTTTTTTCGGTGATCGATCCGGCCGGTCAGTCTGACCGGAAGGATGCGCGGGACTTGATCGGCTCAAAACCTATATTGCAGGGCATGAGCAAGATCGAAAAAGCCATCGCCGTCCCTGTCCGTCAGATCGTCCAACCCGTCGAACTGGCGATCGGCGGCGCCATCGCCCTGTCGGGTCTGGCGCTGCTGATCGTCCGGTTGCCGCCCGCCTTCTGACGGGCAGCAACCGGCGGCTCAGCGGGCCAGTTCTTCCTGCGCAAAGGCGCGGATATGATCCTTCAGATCCTCGCGCTCCAGCGAGAGGGCAAGGTTCGCCTCGATATAGCCGGCCTTGGAACCGCAGTCGAAACGGCGCCCGTCGAAGGTGACGCCATGGAAGGACTGGTTGCCGATCAGCGAGGCCATCGCGTCGGTCAGCTGGATTTCACCGCCCGCGCCCTTTTCCTGCGTTTCCAGGATCTTCATCACCTCCGGCTGGAGGATATAGCGGCCCGGCACGATCAGGTTGGACGGCGCGGTGCCGAGCTTGGGCTTTTCGACCAGCCCCTTCACCTGCGTCAGTGCGCCATCCCGCGCGCCCGGATCGATGACGCCATAGCTGGGCGTGTCTTCCATCGGAATTTCCAGCGCGCAGACCAGATTGCCGCCGACCTTGTGATAGGCGTCCACCATCTGCTTGAGGCAGCCATTGCCGCGGGTGCCCCGCATGAATTCGTCGGGCAGCAGGATGGCGAAGGGCTCATCGCCGACGATGTCGCGCGCGCACCAGATCGCATGGCCCAGACCCAGCGGCTCTTGCTGGCGGATGAAGACGGCGTTGCCGGGCAGCAGGCGGGTGCCGTCCAGTGCGCCGAGATCCTTGCCCCGCTCGCGCTGGGTAGCCTCGGTTTCATAGGCGATGTCGAAATAATCCTCGATCGCGCCCTTCCCGCGGCCGGTGACGAAGATCATCTGCTCGATACCGGCCTCGCGGGCTTCATCGACCGCATATTGGATCAGCGGCCGGTCGACGACCGGCAGCAATTCCTTGGGCACCGCCTTGGTGGCGGGCAGGAACCGGGTGCCAAGGCCGGCGACAGGGAAGATGGCTTTGCGAATAGGCTTATGAGACATGCTGCTCCATTCTCGCTGCAACGCGGAAAATGCGTCTAGAATCGCTTGAAAAGGGTAGAGGTAAGCGGTTGCGTGCGCAACAACGCGTCAGATGGAAAGAAGTCTCTGCGCGACCGTTTCGAGCGAGGAAATTTCCGCGTCAAGCTGATCCAGACTGACGTGGATCTGGTTGTTGCGCGGATCGCGGCACGCGAAACCGCCCGGTTCGGGCTGCTGGAAGCCCTGGATGATGAGCGCGCGGAACCGGTCGATCCGCTGCATGTCGCGCTCGATCGCCGAAATTTCGGTCAGGGCGCTGGCATTGCGCCGGTCGCGCATCGCCACCATCGTGCGCAATTCGGTCATCAGCTTGGTCATGGTCGGCCGGGTGCGCGCGCCCACAGTGCGCACGTCGCCCATGGCGTCGCGCAACATACCGATCTTCGCCTCCAAGCTCTGTTCCAACATGGTCCAGGCACAGACGAGACGGCCGACACCGCACAGCAGCGCCGCATCTTCCGGCGCATAGGCCGATACCGGCTTCACATTCACGTCCATATCCGAAACAAGTTGCACACCCACGCCCGAAAACTCCTTTATAAAGGAAGTCCTGCACAAAAGCGGGGCAAAAAGGCCATAGGCGGCGCCCTGTCTCCTCGCAGCAGCGGCACGGACCAACGGCAGACGTGCCAAATCGGCGGCGAACCGAGCCTAATATTCGGGTCGCTGGCGCCAACCGTCAGAAATCGATCGCGATTCCCTTCCGCTCCCAGTCGCCGTAGCGCACCGGGCTGAGTTCCTCATCATGACGTGAGGGCGCGTCGATCGGATCGCCCTCAGGCACCGGCGGGCTTTTGGAAAGATGGGCGGGCGGCTTCACATGCGCCGGGCGCTTGCCGTTGAAACTTCCCATGGATTGCGGCCTTTCGATTGCGGGCAGTCTGATTGCGAAAGGGGCCGATCCACCCCATATTCACGTCCTGCCCGTATTTTGGGCCGCAAAGGAGACTATTGCAAGTGAGCGGGTGCAAGTGAGCGGGATGAAGACGACCATGTTGCTGGCGGCGCTGACGGCGCTGTTCATGGCGTTGGGCTATACGCTGGGCGGCAGCGGCGGCGCGGTGATCGCGCTGCTGGTGGCGGCGGGCATGAACCTCTTCACCTTCTGGAACGCCGACAAGATAGTCCTGCGCATGCATGATGCGCGGGAAGTCGATGCGCAGAGCGCGCCGGATTTCTACAATCTTGTGCAGCAACTGGCCCAGCGCGCGCAACTGCCGATGCCGCGCGTCTATATTATCGACCAGGACGCGCCCAACGCCTTCGCGACCGGGCGCAACCCCGAAAACGCCGCCGTCGCCGCAACCAGCGGCCTGCTCGCCATGCTGAGCCGGGACGAGGTGGCCGGCGTGATGGCGCATGAGCTGGGTCATGTGAAGAACAGGGACACGCTCATCATGACGATGGTCGCCACGATCGCGGGCGCCATTTCGATGCTGGCTAATTTCGGCCTCTTCTTCCGCAGCGGCGATCGCGAAGGGCATGGCAATATGGTCGCCAGCCTGCTGGCGGTGATCGTCGCGCCCTTCGCCGCGATGATCGTCCAGATGGCGATCAGCCGCACCCGCGAATATGGCGCCGATCGCGCCGGAGCGGAGATCAGCGGCAATCCCCATGCGCTCGCTTCGGCCCTGGCCAAGATTTCGGGCCGGGCGGAGATGATCCCCAACCCGGTGGCCGAGCGCAATCCGGCGGCGGCGCAGCTTTATATCGTGCCGACCCATGTGAGCGAGTTGTTCTCCACCCACCCCGCGACCGAGAAGCGCATCGCCGCCCTGCAGGATATCGCGGCGGAAATGGGCACGTCCGCGATCGGCTCCGCGCCGCGCGCATCGGCCCTTTCCCCCGTGGCCGCGCCACAGCGCCGCCGCAGCGCGCTGGATCCGCACGGGCGCTGATGGTCGACGAGATCGGGGAAGTCGTCGTCGACGTGGCGGGCGTGATGCTGCGCCACGCCGGCGGGCTGGTCGTCGACCTGACCGTCGACCATGTCTTTTCCCGCCACACGGCGCGCTTCTTCCACGGCGTCGGCCGCCGCGTCATCGCGGTCGCCACATTGGGCGGCAAGCGCATCCCCTCCTCGCTCCGCACCGTTCCCAAAGGCGTCCGTGCCAGACCGCGCCGCGCGGACTGGCTGGCGCTCTGGGTCGGCATCCTCTTCTGGATCGCCCTGTTCCTTGCAGTCGGCTTTGGGCACTCGGCTTTGGCGTCTCCCATTTTCTTTGAGGGCGAAAGCGCGTAGGGGCCGCTGATGCCCCGCCGTCCCAATAGTCCCCGCCCCGATGATGTCCCCGGCTTTCCCGCGCGTCGCGCTGCGCTGCGCCTGCTCGATGCCGTGCTGCGCCGGGGCGATCCGCTGGAACTGGCGCTGCATGGCGCCGCGCAGGGTTTGCCGCAGTCCGACCGCGCGCTGGTCCATGCCATCGCCGCCGAAGTGCTGCGCCACCTGCCCGATCTCGACGCGCTGATCGACGGGGCAACCAAGCAGATTCTGCCCGACGATGCCAAGGCGCGCATGGTGCTGCGCATCGCGCTCGTCCAGACGCTCGTGCTGGGCACGCCGGCCCATGCCGCGATCGCCACCGCCCTGCCGCTGGTCGACGGCGGCCCGCGCAAGCTGGTCCATGGCGTGTTCGGCACGGTGACGCGCGGCGAGCCGGTTTTGCCCGATCCTCCAACCCTGCCCGCAGAGGTGGTGGAGCGCTGGACCGGCCAATGGGGCGAGGCGATGCCGCAAGCCGCCGCCATTGCCTATGCCGTCCGCCCGCCGGTCGACGTCACGCTGCGCGACGCGGCCGAGACAGCGAAATGGACAACCGAACTCAATGGCGCATCCTTCGCGCCGGGTCATGTCCGCCTGCCTGCCAACTCGGATCAGGGCGCCATTGCCGACCTGCCGGGCTTTGCCGAGGGCGCATGGTGGGTGCAGGACATCGCCGCCTCCTGCGCGGCGCGGCTGCTGGGCGCGGGCGAAGGACGGACCATACTCGACCTGTGCGCCGCGCCGGGCGGCAAGACGATGCAACTGGCGGCGGCGGGCTGGCATGTCCTGTCGGTGGACCAGTCGAAAAAGCGTCTGGAGCGGCTGAGCGAAAATCTGACCCGCACCACCCTGTCCGCAACGGTGGTGCCGGCCGATCTGCGCCAGTGGCAGCCCGACGCCCCGGTGGACGCAATCCTGCTCGACGCCCCCTGTACGGCGACCGGCATCTACCGCCGCCATCCCGACGTGCTGCACCGCATCGGCCCGCGCCAGATTGCGGAACTCGCGGAATTGCAGGGCGAATTGCTGGCGCGCGCCGCCGGATGGCTGAAGCCGGGCGGGCGGATCGTCTACGCCACCTGCTCGCTCGAACAGGCCGAGGGCGAGGAACAGGTCGAACGCTTCTTGGCCGCGCATCCCGACTTCGCGCTTGTTCCCGCGACTGTGGCCGAACTGCCCGAAGACATGGCCCCCACGTCGCAAGGCTGGCTCCGCTCGCTGCCCGACATGCTCGCCGATCGGGGCGGCGCCGACGGTTTCTTCATCGCCCGTCTTGCCAGACAGGCGAACTAAGCCTTAACCATAAAAGGCGTAGACGGGATCTTCCGTTTCACAAGGTGCGTCGCCCATGCGTCCGACCGAGCCATTGCCGTTGCATCACAGCTGGCCGCTCTACGCGTTGCGCGAGCATCTGTCGCCCGTGCTGCTCGATCCCACCATCGCCCGCAATGATGCGGCGCTGGCCGAGCGGGGGCTTGGCCTGTGGTTCTGCGACCTCAGGGACAATGGCCTGCGCTGGACCGCCGGCGTCTACGACATATTCGGGCTGGAACGCGACAGCGACGTGCCCCGCCCCCTGTCCGTGTCGCTCTATGCGCCGGACTCGCGCGACCCGATGGAACGGCTGCGCGGCTATGCGATCCGCCACAAGCGCGGCTTCACCCTGGACGTGGACATAGACCAGGCCGACGGGTCGGGCCGTTGCGCGATGCGGCTGGTCGCCGCCCCGGTGCTGGACGCGGCGGGAGAGGTGGTGGCGCTGCATGGCGTCAAGCAGATGCTGCCCCATGGCACGCCACCGTCGCGCCGGCTGGACCCGACCATTTTCGTCATGCTTTGAACGCCTTGCGCGGGCGTCCCAAAACAATCGCGACTCGCGGGCAAATGTCCGTTGCCCTTGACCCCGGCGACGACTAAGGCGAACGGTTAATGACCCGTTCCATTCTCATCTCGCCCTCCATCCTCTCCGCCGACTTCGCCCGCCTGGGCGAGGAGGTCCGCGCCATCGACGAAGCGGGCTGCGACTGGGTGCATATCGACGTCATGGACGGGCATTTCGTGCCCAACATCACGATCGGCCCGGCGGTGGTGAAGGCGCTGCGCCCGCACACGAAGAAGGTCTTCGACGTCCATCTGATGATCTCACCGGTGGACCAGTATCTGGATGCGTTCGCGGCCGCTGGTTCCGACATCATCACCGTCCACCCCGAAGCCGGTCCGCACATCCACCGCACCGTCCAGCATATCAAGTCGCTGGGCGTGAAGGCGGGCGTGGTGCTCAATCCCGGCACGCCGGCCAAGATGCTCGACTATCTGATGGACGATGTCGACCTGATCCTGGTGATGAGCGTCAACCCCGGCTTCGGCGGCCAGAGCTTCATCGAAAATCAGCTGCGCAAGATCGAGGCGATCCGCAAGATGATCGACAAGTCGGGCCGCGACATCCGTCTTCAGGTCGATGGCGGCATCGATTTCACCACCGCGCCCAAGGCGATCGAGGCCGGCGCCGACGTGCTGGTCGCGGGCACCGCCACCTTCCGCGGCGGGCCTGACGCCTATGCCGACAATATCCGGAAGCTGCGGGGCGGGTGAGCGAAGCGCGGCGCATGTCCGTCCGCCGAGGCCAGGATGATCCGCCCGAAGCGGATAATGATGGCATCGAACAGGGCAAGCGGCTCATCCGCGTCGCGGATGACAAGGGCCTGTCGCTGGCGCAACGCATCGCCAACCATTTCTACCTGCTGAGCTGGAAGACGCCGATCCACGGCCGCAAGCTCCGGGGCAAATATCCGCTCAAGCTGCTCGCCGTGCCCGATGATGCGGTGCCGGGCGACGGTCGCGCCGGGGCGGCGATCCGCGCCGGCTATTTCCTGTTCCGGGGGCAGAAGCAGCCGATCGGCTCGATCGACTTCGCGAAACTTTCGGTCAGCCCGGCCTTTGCCGATTATCTGCACAGCTTCCGCTGGCTTCGCGACCTTGGCAGCAGCGCCTCGCGCGAGCAGGGCGCGCCGATCGCCGAGGCGGTGATGCGCAAATGGCTGGCGGCCCATGCCGAAACGCCGAGCGAACCGGCCTGGCGCGCCGACAATGCCGGCTGGCGGCTACTGTTCTGGACCGCCCATGCGCCGCTGATCCTCTCGTCCAGCGACCTCGTCTACCGCTCGCTGGTGCTGAACTGCATTGCGCGCACCGCCCGCCATCTGGACCGTATCGCCGACAAGGCGCCGATGGGCCTACCGCGCCTTGTCGCCTGGTGCGGCATATTGGCCGCCGCCCTGCTGATCCCCGGCGGCGACGCGCGCCGCCTGTTCGGCGAGGCGGGCCTCAAGCGTGCGATCGACAGCGGCTTCCACCCCGACGGCGGCATCGTGTCGCGATCGCCGCTGGCCCAGCTGGAAGCGGTGATGCTGCTGTCGATGCTGCGCGCCGTTTATGATGTGCGGCGCGAAAAGCCGCCATTGTGCCTTACCGATGGCCTGTCGCGGGCCGTGCCGGCGCTGCTCGGCCTCACCCATGGCGATGGCGGGCTTGGCAGCTGGCAGGGCGCGGGCGCGATCGATCCGCAGACCGTCGAGGCAGTGGTCAATGCCAGCCGCGTGCGCACCCGGCCGCTGCGTGCAGCGCGCGACTGGGGCTATCAACGGATCAGCGCCGGCAGCACCGTCGTGCAGATCGACGCCGCCCCGCCGCCCGTCGCCCGGCTGGCCGAGGCGGGCTGCGCCTCGACCGGCGCGATCGAGATCAGCGACGGGCCATTGCGCCTGATCGTCAATTGCGGCGGCGCGGGCCTGGAAGGCGCGTGGATACCCCGCGATCTGGCGCAGGGGCTGCGCACCACCGCCGCGCACAGCACTTTGGTGCTGAACGACAGCAACTCCACCGCGCTGCTGCCCGACGGCACGCTGGGCAAGGGCGTGACCGAGGTCGAGCTGAACCGGCAGGAAATGGACAATGGCAGCCGGCTGGACCTCAGCCATGACGGCTATGTCCGACGGCTGGGCTATGTCCATCGCCGCCTGCTGATGGTCAGCGGCGACGGCAAGGAAGTCCGGGGCGAGGATATGCTGACCCCGGCGGAACGGCGGCGCAAACCCGGCAAGCAGCCGGTGCAGCTGCGCTTCCATCTGGCGCCCGGCGTCGAACCGACCCTGACCGCCGACAATCAGGGCGCGGTGCTGCGCATCGACCTGGGTAGTCTCTGGCAGTTCCGCACCGGCGCGGGCGTGCTGAGCGTCGAGGACAGCCTGTGGGTCGATGGCGATGGCCGCCCCCATCCGGGCAAGCAGCTGGTCGTGACGGGCGAAGCGCTGCCCGGCGGCTCCAGCATCGGCTGGCTATTCAAGCGGATGGGCTGACGGCTCGACCGCCCGACCGACATTGGCCATGGCATCCGGCCGGGACAGCAGCTAGCAGTCGCAGGGCGGGGACATCGCCCCGGCCATCGCGAGAAAGCAGCCCATGTCCTTGACCTCCCTCCTCATTCCCACCTACCGGCAAATGCTTCAGTCGCTGTCCGCCTGGCTTGAAAAGGCGCAGGCGCAACTGGCGGGGGATGATGCAGACGCCCTGCTTTCCGCCCGCCTTGCCCCGGACATGTTCCCGCTCGCGACCCAGATCCGCTTCGCCTGCGTGCAGGCATGGGAGGGGGTTCATCGCCTTCAGGACCAGCCCCTGCCGCCTCTGGTCCAGACGCTTATCGACGAAGGGCGGCAGGCGGGGGAGAATCCCGGTTCGATCGCGTCCGCCCGCGCGCGGATCGGCGACACGATCGCGATGCTCGACGGACTGGCGCAGGACGCGCTGGACAGGGAAGCGCAGCAGCCGCTCGCCCATGAATTGCCCAACGGCATGATCTTCGACCTGACGGCGGAAAGCTACGCCCGCGACTGGACGCTGCCGCAATTCTACTTCCATGTGATGACCGCCTATACGATCCTCCGCAAGGAAGGCATTGCGCTCGGCAAGGCCGATTATGTCGCGCACATGCTGCCCCATCTGCGTCCGGGCACCGTGCCCGTAGCATAGCCTTGGTCGGCAGGCGCGTCTGGGGCTGTATTTTTTCGCCGCACGGGACTAAGGGGCTGGCGCAAAGCCGTCTGCCCTTTGCCCAGAGAAAGCCCTGCCCATGACTGACGTCACCATCAAGCGCGCCCTCCTGTCCGTGTCCGACAAGGCCGGCCTCATCGAACTGGGCCAGGCGCTGGGCAAACATGGGGTGGAGCTGGTGTCGACCGGCGGCACCGCCAAGGCGCTGCGCGAAGCGGGCCTTGCCGTGAAGGATATTTCCGACCTCACCGGCTTCCCCGAGATGATGGACGGCCGCGTCAAGACGCTGCACCCCAAGGTGCATGGCGGCCTGCTCGCCGTGCGCAACAATCCGGAACATGTCGCCTCGATGGAGGAGCATGAAATCGGCGCGATCGACCTGGTGGTCGTCAACCTCTATCCCTTCGCCGCCACCGTCGCCAAGGGGGCCGAGCGCGAAGAGATCATCGAGAATATCGATATCGGCGGCCCGTCCATGGTCCGCTCCGCCGCCAAGAATCATGAAAGCGTCGCGATCGTCACCGATCCCGCCGACTATGCCCGCCTGATCGAGGAGATGGCGGAAAAGGGCGGCGCGACCAGCTATGATTTCCGCCGTATGCTCGCCGCGAAGGCTTATGCCGCCACCGCCGCCTATGATTCGATGATCGCCAGCTGGTTCGCCTTCGCCGATCAGGGCGTGATGTTCCCCGAAACGCTGGCGGTGTCGAGCAAGCTCGGCTCGACCCTGCGCTATGGCGAGAACCCGCACCAGTCGGCCGCGCTCTACCTGCCCATCGGCCCTTCTGCGAAGGGCATCGCCCAGGCCGAGCAGATCCAGGGCAAGGAACTCAGCTACAATAATTATAACGACGCCGACGCCGCGCTGGAGCTGGTCAGCGAATTCCGCGACGGCCCGCCGACCGTGGTGATCGTCAAGCACGCCAATCCCTGCGGCGTCGCCACCGGCGAGACGCTGATCGAGGCCTATGAAGCCGCGCTCGCCTGCGACAGCGTGTCGGCCTTCGGCGGCATCATCGCGGTCAACCGCCCGCTCGACGGTCCCACCGCCGAAGCGATCAGCGGCATCTTCACCGAAGTCGTCGCCGCGCCGGGCGCGAATGAGGAAGCGAAGGCGATCTTCGCGAAGAAGAAGAATCTCCGCCTGCTGCTGACCGGCGAACTGCCCGATCCGGCCCGCCCCGGCCTCCAGATCAAGAGCATCGCGGGCGGCCTGCTGGTCCAGAGCCGCGACAATGGCAAGGTCGATCGCGACGCGCTCAAGGTCGTGACGAAGCGCGCGCCGACCGATCAGGAACTCAAGGACTGCCTGTTCGCCTGGACCGTCGCCAAGCATGTGAAGTCCAACGCCATCGTCTATGCCAAGGATGGCAGCACGGCGGGCGTGGGCGCGGGCCAGATGAACCGCCTCGAATCGGCACGCATCGCTGCCTGGAAGGCGAAGGACGCCGCAGAGAAAGCCGGCTGGAGCGAAGCCCGCACCATCGGTTCGGCGGTCGCTTCCGACGCCTTCTTCCCCTTCGCCGACGGCCTGCTGGCGGCGGTGGAAGCGGGCGCCACGGCGGTGATCCAGCCCGGCGGTTCGATCCGCGACGATGAAGTCATCGCGGCGGCCGACGAAGCGGGCCTCGCCATGGTCTTCACCGGCATGCGCCACTTCCGCCACTAAGCATCCGGAAACTCTGACGCGGGTGCGAAACAAAGTATTTCGCACCCGCAAAATCGCGGAAATCAGCCACTTTTTATGAAGTGGCCTCTTTTCAACTTCACCGCGCGCGCCTATTTTGAACAAGACCCTACTTCCACGTCAGACGTGGGGCAGAAAATCAAAAGAACAGTTCGACAGGAGACTATAGGATGACCAGAAAGAGGATGGTGGCACTGGCCGCCACGTTGGCTGTTGCGCTGCCCGGAGTGGCGAGCGCGGGCAATAGCGGAATGGATGTCATCGTCGACGGCAATACAGGCGCTGAAACGCGCTCGATCGCTGTGTCCGTGGCCGATCTCAACCTCGCCAGCACCAATGGCATGCGCCGCGCCGATTCTCGGCTGGTCCGCGCCTCCAAGCAGGTGTGCGGCTTTGTCAACGGATCGGTCATCCCGGTCACTGATGATTATCGCGACTGCTACAGCGCCGCGATCGACGGTGCGCGCAGCGACCTGAGCGCCCTCGCCCAGCGGATGAGCTGATCGGCTGTTTTGAATGCGCCTCGCGGCGCATAGCCGCACCAGCCCTCTCCCCCACCCGGCCACCCATATGATACTGCCGTTGGGTGGCCGGGTGGGGGAGAGGGCTGGTGCGGCATCAAAAATGCGCTCTTCCGCGCATTTTCAAACAAGGGCCGCTCCACCGGTGTGGGGCGGCCCTTTGTCATGCCGGGCCATTTATCGTTACCGGCCATTAACCAGTCCTTAGCGGATTTCCTGCAATCTGGAGGCCACGAGAGATCATCCGGGGGAATCGATTGCCATGCCGCGTACCGACCAAAGCGTGGACGTTGCCATCATCGGGGCCGGCCCCGCTGGCCTGACTGCCGCCTATCTTCTGACCAAGCAGGGTTACAGCGTCACCGTGATCGAAAAGGATCCGGTCTATGTCGGCGGCATCAGCCGCACGGTCGAGCTGGACGGCTTCCGATTCGACATTGGCGGGCACCGCTTCTTTTCCAAGTCGCAGCAGGTCGTCGACCTGTGGAATGAAATCCTGCCCGACGACTTCATCCAGCGCCCGCGCATGAGCCGCATCTATTATGAGGGAAAATTCTACAGCTATCCGCTGCGCGCGTTCGAAGCGCTGTGGAATCTGGGCGTGTTCCGCTCGACACTGTGCATGGCGAGCTTCGCCAAAGCCAAGCTGTTCCCGAACCGCAACGTGAAGTCCTTCCAGGACTGGACCGTCAACGCGTTCGGCCACAAGCTCTTCTCGATCTTCTTCAAGACCTATACCGAGAAGGTGTGGGGCATGCCCTGCGACGAGATGTCGGCCGACTGGGCGGCGCAGCGCATCAAGGGGCTGTCGCTCTGGGGCGCGGTGACCGATGGCCTGAAGCGCTCGCTCGGCCTCAACAAGAAGCCCAATGACGGCATGGCGACCAAGACGCTGCTGGAGACGTTCCGCTATCCGCGCCTCGGCCCCGGCATGATGTGGGAAGCCGCGCGCGACCGGGTGGTCGAAGGCGGCAACCAGGTGCTGATGGCGCACAGTTTCAAGCGGCTGGAAGAGGATCAGGCGAGTGGCAGCTGGCGACTGGTCGCCGACGGCCCGGATGGCGACGTCGTCATCAACGCCGCCCATGTCATCAGTTCCGCGCCGATGCGCGAGCTGGCGGGCCGTATCCACCCGCTGCCGGCGACCCTGCCGGAGGCGATGGACCTCAAATATCGCGACTTCCTGACCGTGGCGCTGATGGTGAAGGGCGAGGATATCTTCCCCGACAACTGGATCTATATCCACGATTCCAAGGTGCAGGTCGGCCGCATCCAGAATTTCCGCAGCTGGTCGCCCGAAATGGTGCCGGACCCGGATCTGGCCTGCGTGGGCCTCGAATATTTCTGCTTCGAAGGCGACGGCCTCTGGTCCTCGTCCGACGCCGACCTCGTCGAACTGGCGAAGAAGGAAATGGCGATCCTGGGCCTGTGCAACCCCGACGATGTCGTCGGCGGCGCAGTGGTGCGGCAGGAAAAGGCCTATCCGGTCTATGACGACGCCTATGCCGCCAATGTGCTGGCGATGCGCACCGAGCTGGAGGCACGCTATCCGACGCTCCACATGGTCGGCCGCAACGGCATGCACCGCTACAATAATCAGGACCATGCGATGATGACGGCGATGCTGACCGTCCGCAACATCGTCGCGGGCAAGCGCGTCCATGACGTGTGGCAGGTCAATGAGGATGCCGAATATCATGAGGCGGGCGAGGAAGGCCAGGATGCCGATGCGCAGGCCGCGCTCGCCAGCGTCCGCACCGTGCCGTCGCGGCTGAAGGCGGCCTGACCCGCATGGTCCCGACCAGTGCCGATCGGCTGCGGGCGCTCGCCGCGCCGATCGCGCGCCTGATGTTCGCCCGCTATCTGCTGGCCAGCATCTGCGCGCTGTCGGGCGACTTCATTCTTTTCCTGATGCTGGACCGGATGGGCGTGCCGCCCGTCCCCGCCGCCTTTGGCGGCTATGCCGCGGGCCTGCTGATCCATTGGATGATCAGCGTCCGCTTCGTCTTCGACACCGGGACCGGTCCGTCGCATGGCCAGCGGCTGGCCTTCCTCGCCAGCGCCCTGCTCGGCATGGGGATGACCATGGCGATGGTCGGCGGGCTGAGCCTGCTGGGCGTCGCGCCTGCGATCGCCAAGCTGCTGTCGATACCGGCCAGCTTCCTCACCGTCTATGCGATCCGCAAATATGGCGTCTTCGCCCGCGCCTGAACAGCGCCGCGCCATCGGGTGGGCGGTGGTGGGCTGGATGGCGTGCAGCGCGGCCCTGCTGTGGATTTTCCATGGCGGCTTTGCCACGCTCGCCTTTCGCGATCCCGACGACGCGATGCGGCTGGTGCAGATACGCGACTGGATTGGCGGGCAGGCCTTTCACGATATCAGCCAGCACCGGGTGAATCCGCCGGTCGGCGGCCCCATGCACTGGTCGCGCGTCGTCGATATGCCGGTTGCCGGCCTGATCCTGCTGCTGCGACCGATGCTGGGCATGGCGACGGCCGAACTGCTGGCCTGCGCGCTCGTGCCGCTGCTCCTGCTCGGCGGGCTGACCGCCGCCTTCTTCCTTGCCGCAAGGCGTGTCGCCAATAACGGCATCGCCCTGCTCGGCGTCGCGCTGCTGCTGACCGCGCCCAGCATCGTGGTGCAGTTCACGCCGCTGCGGATCGATCATCATGGCTGGCAGATCATGCTGGCGGCCGTGGCCCTGGCCGGCGCGATGGACGCGCGGGCGGCGCGGGGCGGGATCGTGGCCGCGCTGGCGCTGGCGCTCTGGCTCCAGATTTCCAGCGAAGCGCTGCCCTATGCCGCAATCTTCGCCGCTACCTTCGCCCTGCGGCACTGGATAGCGCGCGATCAGACGCCGCGCTTCATCGCCTTCGCCCTGACCCTGGGCAGCGCCGCCCTGCTGCTTCTCGCCCTGCTGCGTGGAACCGACGCGCTCGTCACCAGCCAGTGCGACGCTTTTTCCGCCGCCTATCTCTGGCCGCTGGTTGCGCTCGCCGGCGCAACGGGGATCGCCGCGCGCCTGATCGGCACCGCATCGGCCACCCGCCGTCTCGCCATGGCCGCAATAGGGGGCGGCACGGCCTTGGCAATATTCCTCGCGACCGGCGGCCCCTGCCTGTCGGGCGATCCTTTCTCGATGCTCGGCCCCCTCGCCTACAAGCTCTGGTATCTGCATGTGATGGAGGGCCGCCCCTTCTGGGAACAGGGCGCATCGATGCAGGGCGTCATCCTCCTGCCCTCGCTGATCGGGCTTGGCGCGACTCTTGTCGCAGCGCGCACGGCCAGCGGCGAAGCGCGGATGCGCTGGCTGGCGCTGGGCCTGCTGCTCGCCGGGGCGATCGCCGTATCGATGCTGGTGATGCGCGCGCTGTCGGTGGCGCATCTCTTCGCCTTGCCCGGTCTCGCCTGGCTCCTGTTGCTGCTGTTCCGCCGGGTGCAGGCGTCGCGTCTGGCGCTGCTCAGGATATTCGGATCGGTCGCATTGGTGACACTTACCCCGGCTGGCCTGTGCGCCATCTGGGTCACGATCGCCGACCAGCCCGAACCGGCGGAGAAAGCCAGCGCCGACTGCCGCTCCGCGACCGCTCTGGCGCCGCTCATGGCGCTGCCGACCACCACCCTGCTCGCGCCGATCGACCTTGGCCCCGACATATTGGTGCACAGCCCGCACAGCGTGATCGGCACCGCCCATCACCGCAATGCCGTCGGCATCGCCACCGTCATCCACGCCTTTGTCGATGCCCCCGACGCCGCCAGGAAGGCGATCGACCGCACGCGCGCGACCTATCTCCTGACCTGCGACGGCCTCAACGAAGGGCGGCTCTATGGCGAGGCCAATCCCAAAGGTCTTGCCGCGATGCTGGCGCGCAGGCAGGTACCCGGTTGGCTGAACCCGCTCCCCGGCAAGGGGCCGCTGCACATCTACCGCATCAGAGCGGGTTCCGTTCCGCTTTCATCGGCCCGGCCGCTCTAGATTCTTTGGTTTGCCGCGTTTTCCGAGTCAGCAGACGTTCCGTCTGCTTCGAAACGCTAAGCCGGCAGGAAGCTGAGCGCCACCCCGTTCATGCAGTAGCGCTTGCCGGTCGGCCGCGGCCCATCGTCGAAGACATGGCCCAGATGTCCGCCGCACCGCGCGCAATGCACCTCGGTGCGCACCTCGCCCAGCCCCAGATCGCGGCTGGTGCCCACCGCTCTGGGCAGCGCCGCCCAGAAGCTCGGCCAGCCGGTGCCGCTGTCGAACTTTGTCTTCGAACTGAACAGCTTCTGCCCGCAGCCGGCGCAGGCGAAGAGGCCCGCACGATGCTCGTCATTCAGCGAACTGGTGAAGGGATGCTCGGTCGCCTGTTGTCGCAGCACCTTATAGCCCCAGGGGCTGAGCCGTTTGCGCCATTGCGCATCGGTCAGGGTGAAGGGATAGGCCGCCTCCGCCGCATCGGGGAGGATTTGCAACAGGACGATAGCGGTGACGCCGGTCGCGACGCCACTCAGGAAATGCCGCCGGTTCATGACGGCCATCCTTAGCCGGTTCAGCCTGTCGCCGGCCTGAACAGAGTCTTCCACCAGCGCCCGCCCGACTGCATCACATGGCGGCGGAACAGCAGCACGCCCACCCGGATGATGAGCGCCACGAACGCCGCCTGCCAGACCAGCGCCACCAGATGCGGCCAGAGCGTGGCGTCCTGCGCCGCGCGCGCGATCATCGCGAAGGGCGAGCTGAAGGGGAAGATGCAGGCCGCGACCTCCGCAGGCGACCCCATATGGTCGACCGCATAGCTGGCGAAGAAGAAGATCAGCATCTGCCCCATGGTGATCGGCATGTTGAGCGTCTGCACCTCGCGCACCGTCGCCGCCTGCGCGCCGATCCCCAGGAACAGCGATCCGAGCAGTGTATAGGCCATCGCGAAATACAGCACCGCCAATATCAGGAAGATCGGCCACCCCACCGCCGGCGCCGGCAGGCCCGATCCGCCCCCGCCCAGCGCCAGGAAGATGCCGAAGGCCGTGCCGCCCCAGAAGGCGATCCCGACGAAGCTCATCGCCAGCATGGCCATCAGCTTTCCCAGGAAGATCGCGTCGATCGGAATGGCGGCGGCCAATATCTCGATGATCTTGTTGGTCTTTTCCTCGACCAGATTGGACAGGATCATGCCCGCGAGCAAGATAGTGAGGAAGAACATCACCACCTGCGCAATCCGGCCGATGACCAGCCTCGCCTGCGCCTGCGCGCCGAGGCTGGTAGCGACCTCCTGCCGTTCGATCTTCACCAGTTGCAGCGTCCGTTCGGCCCTCGCCGCGCTGGACATCAGGCTGAGGTCGCCCTGCAGCTTGTCCAGATCCTCCGCCTTGCCGGTCAGCACGGGCCGGGCGACGCTCCCGGACAGGATCGCCACCACCTCCGAATCGGCGCGGGCCAGCTGCACGCGCGGACTGATCGACGTCGACACGCGCCGCAGGCGGGGCAGCGCCTGTTCGCCCATCCGTTCGGTCAGGCGATCATGCGCCCGCTCCAGCGCCGCGCTGTCCTGCGCCGACATGGCGACACCGACGACCGGGCGCAGGTCGGTATTGGAGATTTTCTCCCCCAACCCGCCAAAGGCAAAGCCGATCAGGATCGGCAGCAGAGGCCCGAGCAGGAAGAGGATGAAGGTGCGTGACAATACCACGGCGGTAAAGTCCCGCCGGGCGATGACGAAGGCGGCGCGCCACAGCTGCTTCATGCCTCTTCCTCCTGCACCCGGTCATCCTGCATCTGCTTGGCCACCGCCGCGCCGGCAATGGCGACGAACGCATCGTGCAGCCCCGGCCGTTCGATCGACAGGCTCTCTATCCCCGCCTGATCGTCGATCAGCGCGCGCAGCAGCGGCTCTATCCCCTCGTCGGGCAGGGCGAAGTGCCACGCCCCCTCTTCCGCCATAGTGTCCTCCGGCAGCGCCCGCCGCCATGCCCCGTCCACCGTCCGGGTGCGCAGCCGCACCTGCGGGCGCAGCCGGTCGCGCGCTTCGCCCGGCGTGCCCTCGAAGCGGATGCGCCCGCCCGCGACGATGGCGATCCGCTCGCACAGCCGTTCGGCATGGGCGATGACATGGGTGGAAAAGAGAATCGTGACGCCCCGCCGCGCCTGCGCGCGGATCAGCGCCTCCAGCTTTTCCTGATTGATCGCGTCGAGGCCGGAAAAAGGCTCGTCCAGCACGATCAGGCGCGGCTCATGGACGATGGTGCCGAACAGCTGCACCGTCTGGGCCATGCCCTTGGACAATTGCCGGATCGGCTTGTCGATCGACGCACCCATGCCATGCTCGGCGAGCATCGCTTTGGCCCGCTCCCGCCCGACCTTCAGCGGCAGGCCGCGCAGCGCGCCCATGAAGGCGATCGCCTCATAGGCTTTCATCGACGGATAGAGGCCGCGCTCCTCCGGCAGATAGCCGACCTCCTGCGCCATGCGCTGAGGCTGCGCCGCGCCCAGCAGGCTGCGATGGCCTTCATCCGGGTCGACGATGCCCAGCAGCGTGCGCAGCAGCGTCGTCTTGCCCGCGCCATTGGGACCAAGCACGCCGTAGATCGATCCTGCAGGCACCCTGATGTCGATCCCGTCGACTGCGCGGAAACTGCCGAATGTCTTGACAAGCCCATGGCCTTCGACGGCATAGGCCGCTTGCGGGGCGAGCGGTGCGGGGATGGCCGATGCCGGAGTGTCGCCGATCATCCCGCTCTGATAGTCTGGACCCGTGCCCGTGCCTATAGAAACCTTGGAACAGCGGCTGAAGGCGGAAGCGCTGCGTCTGGGCTTCGCCGCCTGCCGCATCGCGCCCGCCGATGTCGCGCCCAGAACGGGGGAACGGCTGCGCCAGTGGCTGGACGCGGGCCATCATGGCGAAATGCTGTGGATGGAGGATCGGGCCGAGCAGCGCGGATCGCCCAAGGGGCTGTGGCCCGACGTGCGCAGCGTCATCATGCTGGGGATGAGCTATGCGCCGGGGCGCGATCCGCTGGCGCTGGCGGACGTGCCCGACCGCGCGCGCTTTTCGGTCTATGCGCAGGGCAAGGATTATCACGACGTCGTCAAGAAGGCATTGAAGGCGCTCGCCCGCTGGCTGGTCGATCAACAACCAACCGCGCTGAAAGTGTTCGTGGACACCGCCCCGGTCATGGAAAAGCCGCTGGCGCAGGGCGCGGGCCTTGGCTGGCAGGGCAAGCACAGCAACCTCGTCAGCCGCGACCATGGCAGCTGGCTGTTCCTGGGCGCCATCTATACCGAGATCACGCTGGCGGCCGACGGCCCGGAGCACGATCATTGCGGCAGCTGCACCGCCTGCCACACCGCCTGCCCGACCGACGCCTTCCCCTCCCCCTATGTGGTCGATGCCCGCCGCTGCATCTCCTACCTCACCATCGAGCATAAAGGGCCGATCCCGGAGGAACTGCGCACCGGCATCGGCAACCGCGTCTATGGCTGCGACGACTGCCTCGCCGTCTGTCCCTGGAACAAGTTCGCCGACGCGGCCGCCGCCAACCGCGCCTTCGTCGGCCGCGCCGAACTGGCCGCGCCGAAAATCGGCGATCTGCTCGACCTGGACGACGCCACCTTTCGGGAGATTTTCTCCGGCTCCCCGATCAAGCGCATCGGCCGCAACCGCATGGTCCGCAACGCCGCCATCGCCGCAGGCAATAGCGGCGACGCCCGGTTACTAGGCCGGTTGCAGGCGCTGATCGGCGACGATGATCCAGTGGTGGCGGAGGCCGCGGAGTGGGCGATCGGGAAGCTGTCGGGTTAGGCAGGGGCGGACGGTCCGCTGGCGACTAGAAGTTACCATCGTCACCGCTTCTTCATTTGAGCGAAGAGAAGCGGGATGCCGGGTCAAGCCCGGCATGACGAAGAAGGGGAATGGCGGGAAAGCGACCAATTCTTGCCATTCCCATGGTCGATTGCCTTGCTCGTAAGCGGACGTTGCAGCGCGATCCACTACCGGGCTAAATGGGGCAGCCAGCGTGACGGAATGGTAGACGTATCGCTACAGCGATCCTCACCTAATTAGGTGAGGGTGCGGGTTCGATCCCCTGCCGCTGGCATCAATCGACTATTTTAGCTGTTTGAGGCGGTCAGGTGATCTCCTGCTAACTATCATTCGGGATAACCGAGGAAATGCTATCTGAACTGTATTGGATAGATGCCCCCAGCATCTTCAAACTGGGAATTATGGCACGCCCGCGTTCTGGCGACTGGCTGGAGGATGAGATCGCGCATTGGAGGCGTTCCGGCGTAAACCTTGTGGTTAGCCTCCTTGAGCGTGAGGAGATTGATGATCTCGAGTTGGCAATGGAAGCCGCTCTTTGCGAGCAGAATGGCATCCGATATCTTTCTTTCCCAATCCCCGACCGGGGCATCCCTAACGATGCCACTGAAACCATGCAGTTTGCCGCGAGCATCGCGAACAAGGATGCCGTTATCGCGATCCATTGCCGGGCTGGCATTGGTCGTTCATCTGTAATGGCAGCCGCCGTCCTAATCAGCAGCGGCGTTAAACCCATTGCCGCGTTGTCAGCAATCCAGATAGCGAGACGTTTGCCGATCCCTGACACTGAGGCACAGCGGGATTGGGTGTTGAAGTTAGAGCAACTGTAACGGAAGTCTGTTTACGCGGGGTCGGACACAAGAGCCGACCGTCCCCTATCCACCCATCCATACCCGCCCCCCTCCCGTTCGCTTCGAGCGCGCTTGAGGTGCGCAGCACCGGCGCCGCCCAATCCTATTGTCTTCCAATGTAGGATTTTTCCTGATCTATCCTGAGGGATGGATCAGCCCGCCCTTCGCGTCCGCGCGCCCCGTTCGTGCCGCGCCCCCTGTGACGCACCCGTGACCCACATGGCGCGTCACAGGCATGTGGCGATGATCCAACAGGCGCGTCGGCGACGCGTCGCGATGACCCGACAGGTGCGTGGCGCGCGCGTCAGGGGCGCGCTTCTGTCACGATTCCTGCAAGAAGCGCGGAAAACCGAAACCTGCGATGGTGTGAACTTTGGCGCCGTGACCCTGTCGGTCGGGTCCATGACCTTGTCAGCCGCGCATCGACTCAAGCGCCTTGCCCACGGCGGCGATGCCTTCGGGGGACGCGGCGAAGCCCATATGGGTGCAGTCCACCTCGATCGCCCAGTCGCGCTCGCCGGCGCGGCCCCTGGCGCATTCGGGCAGGATCACGCCGTCGCGCTTCGACCAGAGCGCCACGGTCGGCACCGGCGGCTTTTCCTCACGCGTGCAGGGGAAGGGTGGCCGATCGACCGGGAAGCCCGACACCAGCTGATAGAGCCGCCAGGCATGATTGGCGCGCGGATCGCCGGAAAAGGGCGTGCCCATCGTCACCACGCCGCCGACCTTGTGCGCGGCGAATTTCGCATATTCGCGGGCATAGAGTCCACCAAGGCTCCAGCCCACCAGCGTCACCGGGCCGCCGCTGCGCTTGCGGATGGCGTCGACGCGGCGATCGATCTTTTCCAGACTATCGGGCTTCGGTCCGAAATTGCGGCCCATCCCCCAGTCATGCGCATCATAGCCGGCGGCGGTCAGGATATCGCGCAGCCAGCCCATGCGCTGTTCCGACGCCATCAGGCCGGGGATCAGCAGCACGCTGCGCCCGTCGCCCTTCATCTGTCCGGCCAGAATCGCCGCCTGCGCTTTCGTCCGGGCGAGGTCGAAGGGGACCGACAGATTGCCCAGCAACTGCTGCACCGGCGGAAGCGCAGCCGCGCGCGGTCCCGGCGCGAGGCGATCCTTCCAGAATGTGGTGACAGCTTGGGCGTAAGGCGGCACGACGATGACTATTCCTGAACCCTGGAGGGCGAAAGATGACATTGTCGTGACAAACGCCCGCCGCGTCCATCGGTTTCGCCTCAGGCGATCAACGGTTCGTCGTTTGTGACAGCCGAATCAGGGCGCCAGCGGGGATGTCTGGGCGATCGGCTCTCCTTCGGTGGTCCGCAGGGTGCGCGGTTCGAGGATCGCGGCGGTTTCTATGAGGTCGAGCGCGCGGCGGGCTTCCATGTAGCGGCGGGCCATCTGGACCCAGCGCTCGGCAACGGCCCGCCCCGGCATATGCTCCACCTCGGCGAGCGACGCGCTGACCCGGCCACCGTCGAGATAGCGCAGGGCGCGCTCATAGGCTGCCTGCGGACGGGGCGAGGGGGTGGACGCCTTATGGATGGTGATGAGTTCGCGGGCCTCATGGCGCAACGCTTCCCACCAGCCGGCATCGCCCGGCGGGGTGGTGACGATGGCGCCGATGTCGGCAAGCCCGGCGCGCAGGTCGGCCAGCGTCACCGGCTCGCGCGCCGCATTGATGATGGTGGCGACGGCGCGCGGCTGGGCCTGACCGAAGCGCAGGCGCAACTGCCCCTCGATATAGCCGAGCGGCGCGCCATTATCGAGCGCGCGGCGGGCGGCGAAGGCGACCAGCAGCCCTTCGGCGCGCGCCGCATTGGCCGATGCCGCCTGCGCCTCAACCGTGATGCGGGTCAGCCGTTCCTCCAGCTGCACGACCCGCCCGTCAAGCATCTGTGCGGTGTCGGCGGTCAGCGGACGGGGTGCAACGCTGGGCAGGGCGCCAACGGCGAGCGGCTGGGTTGCGGCGGGCTGGATCTGGGGATCGCCCCAGCGACGCTGGATCTGCGGCCAGGCCCAGGCGGTCAGCGCGACGCCCAGGGCAAAGGCCAGCAGCGTGAGGATCAATATCGGCAGAATATTGCGCCTGCGTGCGGGCGGCGGTGTTACGGTCGTGCTGGCCACCCCGTCCCCGTCGTTCATGCTGACCCCTTCGTCTGTCATTGCGCATGTCCTTCGCACAAACGCAGGGCGAGAGCCAGCATCTCGTCATCTTGCGGCTGGTCCGGCGCCTGCGCGCTGGCCCAGCCATCGCCGCACATCGCCAGCGCCGCAGCGCTGATGGCGACCAGATGAAGGCCGGCGCGCTGCGCTTGCGGCATCTGCGCCGCCAGTCTTTCGCCAGCGCGGGGCGAATGGACCAGCAGGATGGCGCCGGGCACGGCATCCTCGATCAGGGCGGGGTTGGCGGGCAGGCCGGTCATGGCATAGACGGGAATGCGGGTGATCTCGATCGGCCCGGTCCACATCGGCGCGACCGTCGTGCCGGCCAGATGCAGGACGCGGACATGACCGTCCACCGCGATCTGCGCCGCGATCGCGCTGCCGTCGCGTGTTCCGACCCTGATGTCGGGAAAGCCGGCCTCGGTCAGCGCCTGTGCCGTGGTCGCGCCGACCGCGTAGGCAGGCAGGCCACGATAATGGAGCAAGGCCGGTCCAGCGAGATGCACGCCATTGGCGCTGGTCAGCAGCAGCGCGTCGAAATCCTCCGGCACGGGCGGCGCCCAGTCGATCGGCTGTGGCGCGAACAGCGGATGCAGCACCGCATCCATCCCCAGCGCCCGCGCTTTCACGGCGGTCCTGCCCGCCGCCGGTTCTGGCCGCAGGATAAGGACGCGTCTCACGCCTCGAACAGCGCGCGCAATGCCGGGCTGGCGCGGTCCAGCAGCGTGCGGCCGATGGCCTCCGCCGCCGCCTCGTCGCCGCGCGTCAGCCGGGCTTCCTCGCGCACCGTCTCAGTGCCGTCGGGGCTGATGATCTCGGCGCGCAGGAACAGACCGTCGCCCTCGACCAGCGCTAGCGCCGCGATCGGCGAATGGCATGTTCCGCCGAGGCCGCGCAACACCGCGCGCTCGGTCATCACCGCGTCATATGTGTCCAGATCGTTGATGGCGTTCAGTGCTGCAAGCACCGGCGCGTTGTCGGCCAGCGCCTCGATCCCGACCGCGCCCTGCGACGGGGCGGGCAGCATCATGTCGATCGGGATCAGCGTCCCGACGCCGCTCTGGTCCAGCCGGTCAAGACCCGCGGCGGCCAGCAGAGTCGCGTGGACATCGCCCGCCGCCAGCTTGGCGAGGCGCGTCGCGACATTGCCGCGGAACAGGCTGATGGTCGCATCGGGCCGCAGCCTTTTTACCTGCGCGGCGCGGCGCGGCGAACTGGTGCCCACCAACGGATTGTCGGGGAGCGCGTCGAAATGCTCCACCCCCACCAGCTTGTCGCGCACATCGGCACGCGGCAGCATGGCGGCGATACGGAAGGCGGCGGGGCGCGCCGTCTCCACATCCTTCATGCTATGAACCGAAAAGTCGATCTCTCCCGCCACCAGCGCCCGGTCCAGCTCCTTGGTCCACAGCGCCTTGCCGCCGATATCGGCCAGCGCCCGGTCCTGAATCCGGTCGCCGCTGGTCTGCACGGTGACGATCCGGATGGCTCCGTCAGCCCAGCCATGGGCGGCGCACAAGGCCTGAGCGGTCAGGCGCGCCTGCGCCAGCGCGAGCGGCGATCCCCTGGTGCCCAGGCGCAACGGTCGGTCGGTGAAAAGCATATGCGGCTTGCTCTAATGTCCACGGGCATTAGATGGAAGCGGCAATGACCATCATTCTCGGCCTGGAATCAAGCTGCGACGAAACCGCGGCTGCGCTGGTGACGGCCGACGGCCGCATATTGGCGCATCGCCTCGCGACGCAGGAAGAGGCGCACCGCCCCTATGGCGGGGTCGTGCCCGAAATCGCGGCGCGCGCGCATGTGGAGGCGCTTGCCCCCCTGATCGAAGCGGCGCTGGCCGATGCAGAGATGACGCTGGCGGACGTGGACGTGATCGCCGCGACCGCCGGGCCGGGCCTGATCGGCGGCGTGATGGTCGGCCTCGTCACCGGCAAGGCGCTCGCCCATGCGGCGGGCAAGCCGCTGGTGGCGGTCAATCATCTGGAGGGCCATGCGCTCTCGCCGCGCCTCGCCGACCGAAATCTGCAATTCCCCTATCTGCTGCTGCTGGTATCGGGCGGCCATTGCCAGCTGCTCCATGTGAAGGGGCCGGGCGACTATGCGCGGCTGGCCACCACCATCGATGATGCGGCGGGCGAGGCGTTCGACAAGACGGCGAAGCTGCTGGGCCTTGGCTATCCCGGCGGCCCTCAGGTCGAGAAGGCAGCAGCGCAGGGCAATGCGAAGGCGGTGCCGCTGCCGCGCCCGCTGGTCGGCACGGCGGAGCCGCACTTCTCCTTCGCGGGCCTCAAGAGCGCGGTGATGCGCGCAGTCCAGTCCGGCCAATATTCGACCGAAGATATCGCCGCATCCTTCCAGCAGGCGGTGATCGACTGCCTGATCGACCGCACGCGCCGCGCGCTGGGTGCAAGCGAGGGCGTCACGGCGCTGGTCGTGGCGGGCGGTGTCGCAGCCAACCAGCCGATCCGCACCGCACTCGAATCGCTGGCCGCTGCTCATGACCTGCCCTTTGTCGCGCCGCCGCTGTGGCTGTGTACCGACAATGCGGCGATGATCGCCTGGGCGGGCGCGGAGCGCTATGCCGTGGGGCTGGTCGACGATCTCACCGTCCCCGCCCGGCCGCGCTGGCCGCTCGACCCGGCGGCGGAAAAGGCGCGCGGAGCAGGAGTGAAAGCATGAAAGCGGGAGTCATCGGCGCGGGCGCATGGGGCACGGCCCTGGCGCAATTGCTGGCCAGCGATGGACAGGACGTGGCGCTGTGGGCGCTGGAGCCGGAGGTGGTCGACGCGATCAACGGCGGTCAGGAAAATCCGCTCTACCTCCCCAATATCCCGCTTTCACCCTCGATCCGGGCGACCGGCGCGATGGCGGACATTGGGACATGCGACATGTTGCTGGTGGTCAGCCCCGCCCAGCATCTGCGCAGCGTCGTCCGCCAAGCGCCCGCCGGCGTGCCGCTTGTTCTTTGCTCGAAGGGGATAGAGGCGGGCACCAGCCTGCTCATGTCCGAAGTGGCGCAGCAGGCGCAGCCGACCTCGCCCATCGCCGTCCTGTCCGGTCCGACTTTCGCGCATGAAGTGGCGAAGGGGCTGCCGACCGCTATCACGCTCGCCTGCGAGGACAAGTCACTGGGCCAGCGTCTTGCGGCCCGCATCGCTCGCCCGTCCTTCCGCCCCTATCTGTCCGACGACGTCATCGGCGCGGAGATTGGTGGCGCGGTCAAGAATGTGCTCGCCATCGCCTGTGGCGTTGCTGAAGGCGCGGGTCTCGGCCTCAATGCCCGCGCGGCGTTGATCAGCCGGGGTTTTGCCGAAATGACCCGCTTCGGTCTGGCGCGCGGCGCACGGGCGGAGACGCTGGGCGGTCTGTCGGGGCTGGGCGATCTGGTCCTGACCTGCTCCTCCACCAATTCACGCAACTTCTCGCTCGGCAAGGGGCTGGGCGAAGGCGCGAGCGCGGCCGAACTGCTGTCCAACCGCCGTACCGTGGCGGAGGGCGCGCATACCGCACCGGTGCTGCGCGACGCCGCTCGCGCGGCGGGCGTGGAAATGCCGGTGGTGGAAGCAGTCTGTGCGCTGCTGGCCGATGCTGCGCCGCTGGGCCAGGTCATTGACGCGCTGCTCGCGCGTCCGCTGCGCCCCGAATAAGCCATCGCGCTTTTGCCGCATAACATCTAGAATCGACATCAACGAATGACGCAGGGAGACAAGGCGATTTTGGCGACGGAAGCATCGTTGCCCCAGCAGCCGGCTCAGGACCGGCCAGAGGACCGGGATGATATCGCCGCTCTCGCCAAGGGCGGGCGGACCAATGTGTTCGGCTTCCTGCTGCGCCTGGCCGCGCGTCTGCCCTTTTTGTTCATCGCCGGCCGCTGGTATGGCGCCGATGCGCTGGGCCGCTTCGCCTATGCCGTGCTGGTGGTCGAGTTCATCGCCCAGATCGCGACGCTTGGCCTGAAGCGCGGCCTCGCCGGTGCGCTGTCCCAGACCGAGCGGCCGCATAATCATGTCGTGACCGACGCGATGGTTGTGACCCTCCTTGCCGCGCTGCTCGGATCGGTGATCCTCGTCGCCTTTCCCCATGCGATGTTCCCGAACAGCGGCGTCAATGGCCTCGACCGGTTGCTGGCGCTGGTCGTGATCGCGGTGGCGGGATCGGACGTGGCGCTGGCCGCCTGCGCCTATCGCTTCGACGTCGGTGCGACAGTGCGGGCGCGATCCATAATCGAGCCATGGGCGATCAGCATCGGCGCCTTCGCCTTAGCCTTCTATTCCACCCGCGATGGCCTGATCCTCTCCTATGCCGTGTCGATGATCGCCGCGCTGGTCGCGTCGATCATCCCGATGCTGCGCCATTACGGCCTGCCGAGCGGCTGGCGCCCCGATGCCGGCCGGCTCTGGCGGCTGGCACGGCGCAATTTGCCGCTGGCGGCGGCGGACGGCGTGGAATGGGGATCGCGTCGGCTCGACATGGCGATCCTGGGCCTGTTCGTCAGCCCGGCGGTGATTGGCATCTATTATGTCGCGCAGCAGGTCGCGTCGCTGCCGCAGAAGCTCAAGACCAGCTTCGATCCCATTCTTGGCCCGGTCATCACCCGCAATCTTGCGGAGAATAATCTCGGTGCCATTGCCCGGCAGGTCAGCCAGGTCGGCTTCTGGATCATCGCGGCGCAGGCCGGCATCGCGCTGGCGCTTGGCATCCCCGGCGAGGCGGTGATGGGGCTGGTCGGGCCGCATTTTGTCGGCGGCACCGGCGCGCTCGCCTTCCTGCTGCTGGCCGAAGTGGTTGCGGCCACGGCGGTCGTCAGCGAATCGGCGCTGGTCTATATCGCCCGCCATCGCAACCTGATGATCTCGCTGGTGATGATCGGCTGTCAGGCGGCCTTCAGCTTCGCCCTGATCTTCGCGGCGAAGGAAATGCAGTTGCCGCCAATGTGGATCGCCGCCGCGCCCGCGCTCGCGCTCTGTCTGGCGCTGGGGCTGGGGGCGTTCGTCAAGGCGCGGCTGCTGTCGCGCCTGCTCGATGCGCCGATCAACGCCTGGCGTTGGCCGCTGCTGAGCGCGGCGGGGGTCGCCTGCATCGTCGGTGCGGGCTTCGTTGCGCTGCCGGCCCGGTTCGAATGGGTCGAACTGGCGGTCGGGGTCTGGGCGATATTGGGCGCCTATGGCCTCGTCATCTGGCGCTGGGGCTTCGGGTCCGACGACCGCGCCCTGTTCCGCAAGCAGAAGCCGGCATAATAAAACTCAGTTTCCGTTCGTGTCGAGCGAAGTGGAGACACGCTGGCTCAGCGCTTCCCGCTTCTCGACTTCGCTCGAAGCGAACGGATGTAGCTATTCTTACGCGAACAGCCTGTCGCGGATCTGGCCCAGATCTTCCTCGGGGCGCGCGCCCCAGTGCGAGATCACCTCGGCTGCCGCGGCGGCGCCCAGCGCCAGCGCATCCTCGACGCTGCGACCATCGATATGGGCGGCGAGGAAACCCGACGCGAACAGGTCGCCAGCGCCGGTCGTGTCGATGATCTGCGACACCGGCGCGGCGGGCGCTTCATGGCGCACGCCGTCGACGATGGCGACCGCGCCCTTTTCGCTGCGGGTCGACACCAGCACCGGCACCTTGTCGGCGAAACGGGCCAGCGCGGCGTCGAAATCATCGACTTGCGCCAGCGACTGGATCTCGCCCTCGTTCGAAAAGAGAATGTCGATCAGCCCCTGGTCGATCAGGTCGATGAAGTCGGCGCGATGCCGGTCGATCACGAAATTGTCCGACAGGGTGAAGGCGACCTTGCGGCCCGCGCCGCGCGCGGCGTCGATCGCCGCCCGCATCGCCGCGCGGGGCTGCTCGGGATCCCAGAGATAGCCTTCGAGATAGAGGATCTTGGCTGACCGGATCAGGTCGAAATCGACCGCCGCTTCGGGCAGAAACTGCGAGGCGCCGAGGAAGGTGTTCATCGTGCGCTGCGCGTCGGGCGTCACCAGTATGAGGCAGCGCGCGGTCGGCACTTCGCCATGCATGACCGGCGTGTCGAAACGGATGCCGAGCGCCCGCACGTCATGCGCGAACACCGCGCCGAGCTGGTCCTCATTGACCTGGCCGATGAAGCCGCACTTCTTGCCCAGCGCGGCAAGGCCGGCCAGCGTGTTGGCGGCCGATCCGCCGCTGATTTCCTTGGCCTGCGGCATGTCGGCATAGAGGGTTTCGGCCATGGCGGCGTCGATCAGCTGCATGCCGCCCTTGGTCAGCGCATGTTCGGCGAGGAAGCCATCGTCGCTGCGGGCGAGAACGTCGACGATCGCATTGCCGATCGCGACGACATCAAGCGTGGGAGCAGTGGCGGTCACGCAATATCCTTGTCTTGTGGTGGAAATAAAATTTCACGGGCTTTACCGGGCCTGCGCCCCCCATGCAACGGCACTCATTGACGGAGCGCCGACGCAAGAGGATAGCGGACCCATGGTCCTGACCGCCGCCCTGCGCGCTTTCCCCTCCATCTTCCACGGCGCTGCGCTGCGTCTGATGATGAAGACGCTGATCCTGACCTTGCTGCTGTTCGGCCTGCTGGCCGCTGCGCTCTGGGCCGGATTTCATGCGCTGCGGCTGCATTGGGGCTGGGGTACGAACGGCGTGTGGGGCGGTCTTGGCGAAGCGACCGCGACCGTGCTGGTGATGGTCGCGGCGGGCTGGCTGCTGTTCCGCGCCACCGCCATGGCGGTGATGGGCCTGTTCGCCGACGATATTATCGAGGTGGTCGAGCGCGACGATTATCCCCAGGTTGCGGCCCGGCCGGTCGGCTGGGCGCGCAGCCTGCGTTTCGCTTGTCGCTCGCTCCTGCGGACGATCGGCTGGAACCTGGTCGCGCTGCCCGCCTATGTGCTGCTGCTGGTGACGGGCGTGGGGACGGTCGGGCTGTTCCTGGCATTGAACGCCTATCTGCTCGGCCGCGACATGGCCGACATGGTCGAGCCGCGTCATCCCGCCCTGCCGCCCATGGCGCGCGGCAGCCGGTGGCTCATGGGCCTCGTTTCGGCGATTCTCTTCCTGGTGCCGGTCGCCAACCTGCTTGCACCGATCTTCAGCGCGGCTATGGCGGTCCACATGCTGCTCGGACGAAAGACGAAATCATGAAGACCCTCCGTTCGGGCCTGGCCTCGCTCCTCGCCCTGCCTCTGGCGGCGTGCGGGAGCGCGATCGTGCCCCCGCCACAGGCCCAGATCCAGCCGCCGCCCGGCCCGCCGGCCAGCGCCTTCACCAGGCCCGGCCCGTTGATGGGATCGGATGCGCGCAAGCTGACCCAGATGTTCGGCACCCCGCGGCTCGACATTCGCGAGACGACCGTGCGCAAGCTGCAATTCGCCAATGGCCGCTGCGTGCTCGACGCCTATCTCTACGCCCCGGCGCGTGGCAAGGAGCCGGTGGTCACGCATGTGGATGCCCGGTCGCCATCGGGAACGGATGTCGATCCGGCGGCGTGTGCGAGCGCGTTGCAGGCGAAATAGGCCGACCGGCAAGGTCACGGGTCCGAAGTTCACAGCGTCGCAGAGCTTTTTCCTGACGCATTTCGTGGGTTTTTCGGCAGGCATGCGCCGCCGACGCGTCGCCCACGCGCCTGTGACGCGCCCCTCGCGCGTCTGCAGGGTCACGTCGACGCGCCTGTCGCGCGCCGGTGACGCGTCAGCCGGGTCACGGGCGCGCGTCGCCATGGTCATCATGACCGGGGGAAGAGCGTGCTGATCCATCGGACAGGATAGATCAGAGGAAATCCTACATTGGAAGAGGAATAGGATCAGGGCGGCATGAGTGTCGGCAAGACCGCTGTCAGCCTTCTTTTCCTCCCCCCTCTCCGCGCCTCCGCGCCTCCGCGTGATTTATTGTTCGCGCGGAGACGCGGAGAAGGCGGAGAAGGCGGAGAAGGCGGAGAAGGAAAAAGAGGAAACAGATTGGCAGAAGGGGGGCGGAAGGTGCTTTTATACCGTCTTCCCCGCGGAGGCGGGGATCCATCTCCCCATCGTGGCTCTCGATGCAAGGTTAGGAGATGGGTTCCCGCCTTCGCGGGAATGACGAATTTGGGTGGGTAGCGGACTGTCCGCTTCAGGTGGACATCTATATTTTAGCTGACATACGATGGCCTAGGTGTCGATAGGAATGGCTCTCCATCAATGATTGATCCGCAGGAACTGTTCGATCGCGTGAAGCAGCTTTGGCCAGCCGAAGTCTCTATTCTGGAAAACGAACAGAATGACATCTACTGGTCGTTAGAAAAGCGGTTGGGAGACGACGATTGGATGCAGGTTGCTGCATGGTCATTTCATCAGGCGCTCGAAAAATGTGCAAAGGAGGCTTTCGCTCAAGGCAAAGAAGTCCTGCTCACGTCATCAGTCACCGTAGATGATTTCGACGCGAATGTGAGGAAAAACCTGAAACATGAAAGCTGGTCAGCAGACAAGCCGCTCTATGGCAGCTTAGGATTAAAACATTAGGTCTGGCTTTGGTCGCTTTCGACCGTCAGGATGAGAGCCGCGCCAACGCTTCCTCCCGGCCGATCAGCGGCAGCAGTTGCGCCATATCGGGGCCGTGGTCCATGCCCGTCAGCGCGCGGCGCAGGGGGAGGAAGAGCGTCTTGCCCTTGCGGCCAGTCTCCTCCTTGAGCGCGCCGGTCAGCGTGCGCCAGATATCGGCGTCGAAGGGCGCGTCCGACAGGAGGCGATGGGCGGCGGCGAGGAATTCGCGATCTTCCGCCGCCGCTTCCGGCGCATCGATCGGGCCGGTAACGATGCGCCACCAGTCGGCCGCGCCGGCGACCGTCTCCAGATTGGGGCGGATGGCGTTCCAGGCGGCGGCATCCATGCCCGCGGGCAGGCGATCGGCCACCGCTTCATAGGGCAGGAGATGCACGATCTTCTGGTTGAGGGTCGCGAGTTCGCCCTCGTCGAAGCGCGCCGGCGCCCGGCCGAAATGGGCGAAGTCGAAACTGTCGATCAAGGGCTGCGTGTCGGCGAACGGCTCTACGGACATCGAACTGCCGAGGCGGGCGAGCAGCGAGGCGATGGCGGCCGGCTCCAGCCCGATCTCGCGGAAATGGGCGACGCCGAGCGAGCCGAGACGCTTGGACAGCTTGCCCTCGCTGCCGGTCAGCAGCGCCTCATGCGCGAATTGGGGCAGCGGCGCGCCGAGCGCCACGAACATCTGGATCTGGGTCGCGGTGTTGGACACATGATCCTCGCCGCGCAGCACATGGGTGACGCCCATGTCGACATCGTCGATGATCGAAGGGAGCATGTAGAGCCATGAGCCGTCGGCGCGGCGGATCACCGGGTCCGAAAGCAGCTTCGGGTCGAAGCGCTGCTCGCCGCGGATCAGGTCGGTCCAGACGATCGGCTGGTCATGGTCCAGCTTGAAGCGCCAGTGGGGCGTGCGACCTTCGGCTTCGAAGGCGGCGATCTGGTCCGCTGTCAGCGACAGGGCAGCGCGATCATAGACCGGCGGCAGGCCGCGCCCCAACAGTATCTTGCGGCGCAGATCCAGTTCCTGGCTCGTTTCATAGGCCGGGTAGACATGGCCGGAGGCTTTCAGCGTCTCGAACCGGGCTTCATACAGGGCGAAACGGTCGGACTGTTTCTCCTCGCCATCCCAATGGAGGCCGAGCCATTGCAGGTCGGCCTTGATCGATTCCGCATATTCGGGGCGCGACCGCTCCAGATCGGTATCGTCGAGGCGCAGGAGGAACTTGCCCGCAGACTTGCGCGCCCACAGCCAGTTGTGGAGCGCGGCGCGGATATTGCCGACATGAAGGTGGCCGGTCGGCGACGGGGCGAAGCGGGTGATGACGGTCATAAATACAACCCGTTCGTCCTGAGCAGCCATTGAGCGAAGTCGAAATGGCGTATCGAAGGATGCTTCGATACGGGGCTTCGACAGGCTCAGCCCCTACTCAGCACGAACGGCCTTTCCACTTATTAAATCGTCCGAAAACCGTTGGTGATCGGATAGCGGCGGTCGCGGCCGAAATTGCGGATGCCAAGCTTCACGCCCGGCGGCGACTGGCGGCGCTTATATTCGGCGATGTAGAGCAATCGCTCGATCCGGGCGACGGTCTCCTTGTCGAAACCGCGCTCGACCAGCTTGTCGACCGACAATTCTTCCTCGACCAGCCCGTAGAGGATCGGGTCGAGTATCTCATAGGGCGGCAGGCTGTCGTCGTCGCGCTGGTTGTCGCGCAGTTCGGCGCTGGGCGGCTTGGTGATGACGCGGTCGGGCATGACCGGACCGGCCGGGCCGAACCCTTCACCCAGCGACGGGACATTCGCGTTCCGCCAGCGGCACAGGTCGAACACCGTCGTCTTGTAGGCGTCCTTCAGCACCGAATAGCCGCCCGCCATGTCGCCATAGATGGTCGCATAGCCGACCGACATCTCGCTCTTGTTGCCGGTGGTGAGCAGCATGTGGCCGAACTTGTTGGACAGGCCCATCAAGGTCACGCCGCGGATGCGCGACTGGATATTCTCTTCGGTCAGGTCGCGGCTGCGACCTTCGAACGTCGGGGCCAGCATCGTATCGAAGGCGGCGACGGCCGGCTCGATCGGGATGGTGTCGTAGCGGACGCCGAGCAGGCGCGCGCATTCGACCGCATCGTCCAGGCTCTCCTGCGACGTGAAGCGCGAGGGCATCATCACGCACCAGACGCGATCGGCGCCCAGCGCATCGACGGCGACGGCGGCGGACAGGGCGGAATCGATACCGCCCGACAGGCCCAGCACCACGCCGGGGAAGCGGTTGCGGTTCACATAGTCGCGCAGGCCCAGCACCATCGCATTATAGATGTCGGCCGGACGCGGATCGAGGTCATGCTTCTCGCCGGGCAGGCAGACCCACTGGCCGTCCCATTTCTCCCATGTGGTGAGCGTCAGCGCCTCTTCCCAGTCGGGCATCTGGTGCGCGATGCCGAGGTCGCCGTTCATGACGAAGGAGGCGCCGTCGAACACCAGCTCGTCCTGCCCGCCAACGCGATTGAGATAGACGAGCGGCAGGCCGGTTTCGCGCACGCGGGTGCCCGCGACGGCATTCAGGCGGCGATCGTCCTTGTCGACCTCGAACGGGCTGCCATTGGGGCTGATCAGGATTTCCGCGCCCTCGCTGCGCAGATGCGCGGTGACGAAGGGGAACCAGATATCCTCGCAGATCGGCACGCCGATCTTCACGCCGCGAAAGTCGATCGGCGCGGGCAGAGGGCCGGGGGCGAACAGGCGCTTTTCATCGAACGTGCCATAATTGGGCAGCTCGCGCTTCTGGCGGATCGCCGTCACCGCGCCATTGTCGATCAGCGCGACGACGTTGAACAGGACTCCCTGCGAGGCGACGACGGTGCCCACCAGCATCGCCGGACCGCCATCGGCGCTTTCCTGCGCCAGCCGGTCGAGCTGATAATTGGCCTGGTCGACCAGCGCGGGCTTGAGCACCAGATCCTCGGGCGGATAGCCGATCAGCTGGAGTTCGGGATAGACGATGAGGTCCGCGCCCTTCGCCCGCGCGCGCCATTCGAGCATGGCGTCGGCATTGGCCTTGAGGTCGCCCACGGACTGGGTCATCTGCGCAAGCGCGATCACGAGTTTGTCGGTCATAGTCCGGCCCCTAGAGCATTTTCGCTGCTTGCGAAAATGCTCTGTTTTTCAATGCCGCATTTTCGAACCGAACGCCCGCTTCGCGCACGTTCTGAAAATGCTTGGTCCATATTTGTCGCAGGGCGCAAAAGCGCCTTTCCACATCGGACATGCGCCGCTAAAGGGGCCGCGTTTCGCGCATCGTCATCAATTCGTCACGCCAATCAGTTTGGGGGGTTTTCGCCATGAAACTCATGACCGGCAATTCGAACAAGCCGCTTGCGGCCGCCATCGCCGACTATATCGAAATCCCCCTGACCGACGCCAGCGTCCGTCGCTTCGCCGACGAAGAGGTTTTCGTTGAAATTCATGAGAATGTCCGTGGCGAGGACGTGTTCGTGATCCAGTCGACGGCCTATCCGACCAACGACAATCTGATGGAATTGCTGATCATGATCGATGCGCTGAAGCGCGCGTCAGCCAAGCGAATCACCGCCGTCGTCCCCTATTTCGGTTATGCCCGTCAGGACCGGAAGCCCGGCCCGCGCACGCCGATCTCGGCCAAGCTGGTCGCCAACCTGATCACCACCGCCGGCGCCGACCGCGTCCTGTCCGTCGATCTGCATGCCGGTCAGATCCAGGGCTTCTTCGACATTCCGACCGACAATCTTTTCGGCGCACCGGTGATGTCGGCCGATATCCAGGCCCGCTTCGGCGACAAGAACATCATGGTCGTGTCGCCCGACGTCGGCGGTGTGGTGCGCGCCCGTGCGCTGGCCAAGCGGCTCGACAACGCCCCGCTCGCCATCGTCGACAAGCGTCGCGAGCGCGCGGGCGAGTCGGAAGTGATGAACATCATCGGCGACGTGAAGGGCCGTTTCTGCATCCTGATCGACGATATCGTCGATTCGGCCGGCACGCTCTGCAACGCCGCCGCCGCGCTCAAGGCCGCGGGCGCCGAGGACGTGATCGCCTATGTCAGCCATGGCGTGCTGTCGGGCGGCGCAGTCGCGCGCGTCGAGGCATCGGAACTGCTGGAACTGGTCATCACCGACTCGATCCAGGGCACCGATGCCGTGAACGGCGCCCAGCGCATCCGTCACCTGCCCATCGCCCCGCTGCTGGGCGAAGCGATCAAGCGCATCGCGGACGAGAGTTCGGTGTCCAGCCTGTTTGACTGACAAGGAAAACAGGCTGGCGGACGATCCGGGGGATCGTCCGGCCGAACTCTTTCGGTGTCCAGCCTGTTCGACTAAGATCGGATCAGATCGAAAAAATCATGCAGCCGCCGGGAAGCCGGCGGCTTTTCTTTTTGCGCTCAATGCGCCGGGAACAGGATCAGCGGCAGGGCGAAGACCAGCGCCAGCCCCGCCGTGATGCGCTGGCCGCGCGACACGCCCAGCGGCAGGTCGCGCCAGATCATCGGGCAGGCGAGCAGCGCGAAGACGATGAGGATGTTGGAGATCGTCATCGATCCGCCGATCGGCAGATCCTGCCGCAGCGCAAGGCCCGCAAGCAGGCAGATGAAGCTCAATATCCAGCCGAGCAGCGCCATGACCCTTCCTTTCCAAGTCGGAGGCTAGAACGGCCGGGTTTCGAAAGGCTTAACTTATGGGAACCCAGGGATCGTAGCTGCCGAAGCTCCAGACATTGCCTTCCGGATCGAGGGCCGTGTAGCCGCGGCCCGGATAGCCGTCATTGTCGGCTGGTTCCTGCACAACCACCGCGCCCTCGTTGCGGGCATGGAGGCAATGGGCGTCGGGATCGGGCACCACGACATAGACGCACCCCGTGACGCCGCCCAGATCGCGCGCCGTGGACCAGGTGTAGAGCGATTCGCCCTCCATATCCTTGACGCTGCCCAGCATCACCATGCCGTCACCCAGCACCAGCTGCGCATGATGGATGATGGTCGGGTCGGCATCGTCGGGATAGACGGCGTGCCGTTCGAAGCCGAAGGCGTCGCACAGGAAATCGATGGCGGCGGGCGCATTGGTGTAGCGCAGGCACGGGATGACGGGCGAACCAGGCATCTTGCTCTCCTCTTATCGGATTCGAGATGCGACCAGTCTAGCGCAGTCGCTCCCCAACCGCTAGGCGATGGGCATGACGACCCGCGACGACCTCATGCTTGCCAATCGCCTGGCCGACGCCGCCGGCGCGGCCATCCGCCCCTTTTTCCGTGCGCGCTACGACCTGGAGATCAAGGCCGACAAGTCGCCGGTGACGGAGGCCGATCGCGCCGCCGAAGCCGCGATCCGCGCGATCCTGGAAAAGGAGCGGCCGGACGATGGCATCATCGGCGAGGAATATGGATCGGTCCGCACCGATGCGGAGCGGGTGTGGATCCTCGACCCCATCGATGGGACGCGCAGCTTCATCGCCGGGCGGCCGATCTTCGGCACGCTGATTGCGCTGACGCAAAGCGGGTGGCCGACCATCGGCATCATCGACCAGCCGATCGCACAGGAACGCTGGGCCGGCATGTCGGGCCAGCCCACCACCTTCAACGGCAAGCCGGTGCGCACCCGCGCGTGCAAGGCGCTGGAAGGCGCCGGCATCGCCACCACCAGCCCGCACCTCTTCGCCGAGGGTGACGTGCCCCATTATTTGGCGCTGGTGGCCAAGGTGTCGGGCGGGTCGCCGCGCCAGGGACCGGTCTATGGCGGGGACTGCTATAATTATGGGCTGCTCGCCTCGGGCTTCCTCGACATCGTCATCGAATCAGGCTTGCAAAGCTATGACTTCGCGGCTCTGGTGCCGGTGGTCGAGGGCGCGGGCGGCCTGATGTGCGACTGGAATGGGGAGCCGCTGACGGCGGACAGCGAAGGCCATGTGCTGGCGCTGGGCGATCCGGCGCGGCTGGAGGATGTGCTGGAGGCGATCCATGATGGCGGGCGTGGCCACGATCATGGGCACAATCATAGGCATGGGCATCATCACGATCACTGATCGGTGCAGGCCACATCCCTGACCGCCGCGTCGAACAGGGCGGTGGCGGCCTCATCGAAGCAGACGAAGCGTATGAGGTCGAAGGCGTCGGGGTCACGGCGCAGCGCCGCACCGACGGCGCTTGCGGCGATCCGCGCCGCCTGATCCTTCGGAAAGCCGTAGACGCCGGTCGAGATCGCCGGGAAGGCGATGCTGCGCAGCGCATGATGGCGCGCCAGGCTGAGCGAATGGGCGTAGCAGCCGGCGAGCAGGTCGCGCTCGCCCCGGCCGCCGCCGCTCCAGACCGGTCCCACCGTGTGGATGACATAGCGGGCAGGCAGGTCATAGCCGCGCGTGATCCGCGCCTCGCCGGTCGGACAGCCGCCGATGGTGCGGCATTCGGCGAGCAGATCCGGCCCGGCGGCGCGGTGAATCGCGCCATCGACGCCGCCTCCACCCAGCAAGCTATTGTTGGCGGCGTTGACGATGGCGTCAGTCGTGCTGCGGGTGATGTCGCCCGTCACCACTTCCCACCGGGTCGCGCCGACGATCATGGCTCAGCTCTTGAGCGGCCCGCCGATCGACCAGACATGGCCGAACGGATCGACGAGCTGGCCATAGCGCGCGCCCCAGAACTGGTTGTCGATCGGAAAGCGGATACTGGCGCCTGCCGACAAGGCCCGGTTCCACCATGTGTCGGCATCGTCGACCTCCAGATGGAGCGTGACACAGGCCGGTGGCGGCACCGGTTCGCCCGCCGTCATCTCGTGGAAATGATCGTTCAGCATCAATGGCCCGTCGTTGATGATGAGGTGCGCGTGCATGATCCGCTCGCCATCGTCGGCGATATGCCTCGTCTGCTCGACCGCGCCGAAGGCTGTTTTGTAGAAATCGATCGCCTCGGTCGCCTTGCCGTCGCCGATGGTGAGATGCGCGGTGACGCCGGGCATGGTGAAGGGTGTTTCGCTCACGGCCGCTCTCCTCTTCGAGTCGTTATCCGCGAAGGATAAACCCGCGCCCCGCCGATCAGAAGTCGATCAGAAGATGCCGAGGAATTTCCTGTCCTGCTTCTTCTTCTCTCCGGCCTTGCCCCTGCCCTTTTCATCCTTGGCGGTGGTGCCGCGGCCGACATCGTCGCGCGGCTTGCCGCCCCTGGTGCGCTGGGCCTGCGCGTCCGCGCCGGCCAGCACCGGGCCGCAGGCCGCGCCCTTGGCATCGCCCACATCGACGAAGGCGAGCGCCGCCGCGATCGGACTGGCGACGATGCCTAGCGCCGCGCCCGCCCCGCCGCGCGCCATCAGTTCGGGCGAGAGAACGGAGATGGCGGGTTTCGCGAAATAGCCGCCGACGCCGACCGGCGACTGGCCGGAAAAGAGGCTGATCTTCTTGCCATCGGCACGGAAGGCGAGGTCGAGGCTTTCATTGCGGAAGGAGAAGCCGCCGCGCCCGAGCATCACATTCTTCTTCGTGTCTATGAGGATCGGGTCGGCCGCCGCCACACCATTGCGCACGGTGAAGGCAATGAGGCCGCAGTTGATCTCCACCGGCTGCTTGAGCTTGCCGGAGAACATCTTGGTGACGAAGGTGCCGACATCCAGTTCGGACAGCTGGACGTTGCGCGCCCACATCGAGCCTGCGGGCAATATCACCGCGATCCGTCCGTTCGCGGTGCTGAGCGAATCATGCAGCGTGTCGCCAAGCCCCGTCATCTGCACCCGCGCCTTGATCGTGCCGCTGGTACCCGATTCCTCCACGCCCCAGCGCGCCAGCAGCTTGCCCATGGGCGTGGGCGACAGGCGGATGTCGTAAGCGGTCCGCACCGGTCGATTGCGCGCGTTGATCTCTATGTCGGAGCCGACATGGCCGCCCGACATGTCGAAGGTCAAAGGCGACAGGGTGAGCAGGCTATGGTCCAGCTTCACCGTCACCGCCGCGTTCGATATTGGCAGGTTGGGCGCACGGATCGTCTTCACGCTGTAGCGGACATTGGCGTCGAAGTTGCGGATCGCCTCGACCCGGAGCGGGGCGTCGGGCAGGATTCGGGGCGTGCCGGCAACCGTTTCGATCGCGCCGCCCGCGCCTTCCTGCGCCAGCCGCTGCGGATCATAGCCGATGAAGGGACCGACATCGATGATGTCGAGTTTTTGCGTGGCGAGGTCGGCGTCGATCAGCAGGCGGCTGTTCGGCAGCGATACGGTCATCTTGCCGGCCAGATCGCTGTCGCCGAACCGGCCCTTCAGATGGATGAAGCGCCATTCCTCCCCCGCTTTGGTCAGCGCAGAGGTGAAGCGATAGGCGCGGGTGTCGGGGATGGCGACGCCCAGGAAATCGAACAGCAGGCGGAGATTGGGACCGGTCGTTACCAGCCTGAGGTCGCTGCCCTCCAGCTCGGTCGCGCCGGGCAGCGTGCCGCTCACCTCCAGCGCGGTCGCCCCGGCCACGGCGCGCGCCGACAGATTGTTCTTGCCGCCCGTCACGGTCGCGTTGGGCGACAGCAAGCCCCCGGCCAGGGTGAAGGGACGGTCGCGCATCGTGCCTTTGCCGGAAAAGCGGATATCGTGGGTAAAGCGTGTGTCCTGCGCGCGCACCGTTTCGAACCCGATGTCCGTGGACAGTTGCATCACCGGATCGCGATAGCGCAGCGTCGTGCCCGCCAGCAGTGCGCGGCGGATCAGAGGCAGCGTCATCGGCTCGCCCTTGCGATCGGGATCGCCCAGCGTCCATGTATTATGCGCCCGGTCGCGCGACCATTCGAGGTCGGCGGCGGCGTTGTGCAGTTCGAGCCATTTGATCCGATACTGGCGGCCGAAGATCAGGCTGAGCGGCGCGATCCGCATGTCGATCAGGTCGGCGCGAAACAGATCCCGGCGGCTGGCCCAGGGCAGGTTGGCGATGCGCAGCCCCTCGGCACGGAACCTGATGCTGATCGGGGCGAAATAGAGCTGGAAATCGCCGCTGACGCGGACCTGCCGCTCCAGTTGGCCGCCGACGATCCGCTCGAACGGATGTTTCAGGAACCGCCCCTTGGTGACGAACAGGATCAGCCAGAGCGCAAAGAGGGTGCCGACGATCCACAGCAAGATGCGCACGACCAGCGGTAGGCGGCGCCAGCGCTCCCGCGCACGGCGGGCATGGGGCCGCCATCCGGAGGTTGGCGCCGGGCGCATGAGAGGATCGACATCAGCCATGGCAGGGCATGAACGCCGCGATCCAGGCATTGGGTCCGAATCGCTTGCTTTTGCGGACGCGCCCGACTATGCGCGCCGTTCGCGATATTCAGTGAGACCGCCCGGCTAACTAGGGCTGCCGTGGCTGTCTGTAATCGTCGCGCTGCAAAAGGAGACGAAAATGCCCAAGATGAAGACCAAGAGCGGTGTGAAGAAGCGCTTCAAGTTCACCGCCACCGGCAAGGTCAAGCACGGCGTCGCTGGCAAGCGCCACCGCCTGATCAGCCACAACGCAAAATATATTCGCCAGAACCGCGGCACCAGCGTGCTGTCGGATTCGGATGTTGCCCATGTGCGCCTGTGGGCGCCCTACGGCCTGAAGTAAGGAGTAGAGGCACATGGCACGCGTCAAACGTGGTGTAACCACCCGCGCCAAGCACAAGCGGATCCTGGAACAGGCGAAGGGCTATTATGGCCGTCGCAAGAATACGATCCGTGTCGCCCGCCAGGCCGTCGAAAAGGCCGGCCAGTACGCTTACCGCGACCGCAAGGTCAAGAAGCGCACCTTCCGTGGCCTGTGGATCCAGCGCATCAACGCGGGCGTCCGCGCTGAAGGCCTGACCTATTCGCAGTTCATGCACGGCCTGAAGCTGGCCGGCGTGGAGCTGGACCGGAAGGTTCTGGCCGACATCGCGATGCACGAAGGCGAGGCGTTTAGCGCCATCATCGCCCAGGCGAAGGCTGCGCTGCCCGCAGCCTGAGGCTGATCGATCGCAAGATCGTCAAAAGGGCGCCGGGGCAGATGCCTTCGGCGCCCTTTTTGTTTTACTCGACCTTCGTTCGTTTCGAGCGTGTCGAGAAACGCCTTGCACCGCGCCCGCCGCTTCTCGACGCAGCCTGTCCTGAGCGCCTGCCTTGTAGGCAGTCGAAGGGCTCGAAGCGAACGGAGTTTGGCAGCCGGAATTTCCGAAGGAACCATCCCATGTCGCTGCATCTCTGGTGGTTGTACGTTACGGCGGTCTTCCTGATCTCGGCCACGCCCGGCCCCAACATGCTGCATGTCATGACGCAGAGCATCGCCCATGGCCCGCGCAAGGCGACAGCCACGATGGCGGGTCTGATGAGCGCGGTGCTGCTGTGCCTGATCGCCTCGGCGCTTGGCCTTGGCGCATTGTTGAAGGCGTCGCCGCGCCTGTTCGACGTGCTGCGCTATGCCGGCGTCGCCTATCTCGTCTGGTTGGGGATCAAGGCCTGGCGCGCGCCCGTGGGCGGCGGTGAAGCGAGCGCGACCAACGCCCGCTCGGCCCGCGCCCTCTATGGCACCGGGCTGCTGACCGGCCTCGCCAACCCCAAGCTGATCATCTTCGCCGCCGCGCTCTTCCCCCAGTTCATCGACCTGGAGCGCCCCTTCTGGTTGCAGCTCGCGATCCTGATCGCCAGCTTCGTGATGATCGAAAGCTTCTGGTATGGCGTCTACGCGTTGGGCGGCCTGCGCCTCGCCCGCTGGCTCGAACCCGTCAACCGGCAGAAGCTGTTCAACCGCGGCACCGGGTTGCTGTTCATCGGCTTTGGCGGCGCGCTGCTGGGGGCCAGAGCATAAAGGCCACGTCATTCCCGCGAAAGCGGGAACCCATCTCCTGAGGTGACTATGGCGCGCGAGATCAGCCCAACCGTCTACATCCTCGCCAGCCGTCGCAACGGCACCCTCTACACGGGCGTCACCGCCGATCTCATAAAGCGGCTCTACGAACATCGAAACGGCTTGATCCAAGGCTTCACGAAAGACTACGGCGTCAAGCGCCTGGTCTGGTTCGAACCGCATGACAGCATGGACAGCGCCATCCTGCGGGAAAAGCGGATTAAGAAATGGAACAGACAGAGGAAGATCGAGCTGATCGAAGCCGGCAATCCCGATTGGGATGATCTGGCGCTGGGCTTTGGCTTTGAGCCTTTGTCCTCTTTACGTAGCGACTGACCGGCAGGTCGGGAGATGGGTTCCCGCTTTCGCGGGAATGACGAAGGTTTGAAAAGATGACTGAGATTGCCAATCTGAAAGCCGGCCTGATCGCCGACATCGCCGCCGCCGACACGCTCGACGCGCTGGAGGCGCTGCGGGTGGGGGCGCTGGGCAAGAGCGGGGTCGTGACCGGCCTCCTGAAGACGCTGGGCGGCATGTCGCCGGATGAGCGGATGGAAAAAGGCCCGCCGATCCAGGATCTGCGCGAGAGTGTCACCGCCGCGCTGGCCGACAGGAAGGCGGCGCTGGAGCAAGCGGCGCTCGACGCGAAGCTCGCTTCGGAAAAGGTCGACATGACCCTGCCCGCCGATCTGGGTGCGCAGGGCAGCGTCCATGCCGTGTCTCAGGTCATGGACGAACTGGCGGAAATCTTCGCGGACCTCGGCTTCTCGGTCGCGACGGGGCCGGAGATCGAGGACGACTGGCATAATTTCACCGCGCTCAACATCCCGGAGACGCACCCGGCGCGCGCGATGCACGACACCTTCTATTTCCCCGATGAAGAGGGGCAGAAGAAGATGCTGCTGCGCACCCACACCTCGCCGGTGCAGATCCGCACGATGATGACGCAGGAACCGCCGATCCGCATCATCGCGCCGGGCCGCGTCTATCGCAGCGATTCCGATGCGACCCACACGCCGATGTTCCACCAGATCGAAGGGCTGGTGATCGACAAGGGCATCACGCTGGGTCATCTGAAATGGACGCTGGAAACCTTCCTCAAGGCCTTTTTCGAGCGTGAGGACATCGTCCTGCGCCTGCGCCCCAGCTACTTCCCCTTCACCGAACCGTCGGTCGAGGTGGACGTCGGCTATACGCTGACCAATGGCCAGCGCGTGATCGGCGGCGACGGCGATGCGCCGGACGGCGGCTGGCTGGAAGTGCTGGGCAGCGGCATGGTCAACCGCCGCGTGATCGAAGCGTGCGGGCTTGATCCCGACGAATGGCAGGGCTTCGCCTTCGGCACCGGCGTCGACCGGCTCGCCATGCTCAAATATGGCATGAACGACCTGCGCGCCTTCTTCGACGGCGATCTGCGCTGGCTGAAACATTATGGATTTTCGGCACTCGACGTGCCCACGCTGTCGGGAGGAGTCGGCGCATGAAGTTCACCCTGAGCTGGCTCAAGACGCACCTCAAGACCGATGCCGACCTGGCGACGATACTCAAGACGCTGAACGCCATCGGGCTTGAGGTCGAGGGCGTCGAAAACCCCGCCGAAAAGCTGGGCGCGTTCAGGATCGCCAGGGTTCTGACCGCCGATCGCCATCCGCAGGCCGACAAGTTGCAGGTGCTGACCGTCGATCATGGGGACGGCAATCCGTTGCAGGTCGTGTGCGGCGCGCCCAATGCGCGGGCGGGCCTGATCGGCGTGTTCGGCACCGAAGGCGCGGTGGTGCCGGTCAACGGCATGGTGCTGAAGAAGACCGCGATCCGTGGCGTCGAATCCAACGGCATGATGTGCAGCTTCCGCGAACTGGAGCTGGGCGAGGATCATGACGGCATCATCGAACTGGCCGCCGACGCGCCGGTGGGTGAAGTCTATGCGAATTGGGCTGGCCTCAACGATCCGGTCATCGACGTGTCGATCACGCCCAACCGGCAGGACTGCATGGGCGTGCGCGGCATCGCGCGCGATCTGGCGGCGGCGGGCCTCGGCACGCTGAACGCCATCATCGTGCCGACCATTGAGGGCACGGGTCCGGGACCGGACGTGCGGACGGACGATATGGACGGCTGCCCCGCCTTCTTCGCGCGCACCGTGCGCGGCGTGACCAATGGCGCGTCGCCCGAATGGATGAGCAAGCGGCTGAAGGCGATCGGGCAGAAGCCGATCAGCACACTGGTCGACATCACCAACTATATCATGATCGACCTTGGCCGGCCGCTGCACGTCTATGACATGGCGACGTTGAAGGGCGGCCTTGTTGCCCGCAAGGGCAAGCCCGGCGAGCAGGTGCTGGCGCTGAACGGCAAAAACTATACGGTCGATGAGAGCATGACCGTCATCGCCGATGACGAGGCCGTGCACGATATCGGCGGGATCATGGGCGGCGAACATTCGGGCGCGCAGGACGGCACGACCGACGTGCTGATCGAATGCGCCTATTTCACGCCGGAGCGGATCGCGGTGACGGGGCAGAAGCTGACCCTGACCAGTGATGCGCGTGGCCGCTTCGAGCGCGGCGTCGATCCCGCCTTCCTGGACGACGGCCTGTCGATCGCGACCGATCTGGTGGTGAAGCTGTGCGGCGGCACCGCCAGCGAAGCGACCCGCGCGGGCATCGCGCCCGCCACGCAGAAGACGGTCGCCTACAGCCCCGACCGGTGCCTGGCGCTGGCCGGGGTGGACGTGCCCGCCGACGAGCAGCAGCGCATCCTCGAAAGCCTGGGCTTTGCCGTCAGTGCCTCGGGCGGCGGCGTCGAATATCAGGACGGCATGCCCGTCACCATGCCCGCCAGCTGGACCATCACGGTTCCGACCTGGCGGCGCGACGTCGATGGCTGGCCCGACATTGTCGAGGAAGTCGTGCGCATCGTCGGTCTCGACCATGTGCCCTCCACCCCGCTGCCGCGCGTGCCGGGCGTCGCCCGTCCGACCGCCACGCCGGAGCAGCTGGTCGAGCGCCGGGTGCGTCGCACGGCCGCCGCGCGCGGGCTGGCCGAAGCGATCAACTGGTCCTTCCTGTCCGAAAAGGAAGCCGCCGCCGTGGGCGGAGGCGACTGGACGCTGGCCAATCCGATCTCCGAGGATCTGAAGGTCATGCGGCCCTCGCTGCTGCCCGGCCTGCTGTCGGCGACGAAGCGCAATGTCGATCGCAGCGCCACGTCGGTCCGCCTGTTCGAGCTGGGCCGCCGCTATTTCAAGCAGGGCGAGCGCGCGACTGTGGGCTTCGTGCTGGCGGGCGAGAAGACCGCGCGTGGCTGGCAGAGCGGCAAGGCGCAAGCGTTCGACGCCTTCGACGCCAAGGGCGAGGTGATCGCGCTGCTGGCCGCCGCCGGTGCGCCGGTCGCCAACCTCCAGAGCTTCGGGGAGGCGTCGGCCGCCTATCATCCCGGCCAGTCGGGCACGTTGCGGCTGGGTCCGAAGGTGGTGCTGGCCGAATATGGCGTGCTGCATCCGTCGCTGGCGAAGCAGTTCGGCCTCAGCGGCACCGTCGTCGCGGGCGAAATCTTCCTCGACTCCATTCCCGGCAAGCGCAAGAGCGGTTTCATGCGCGCGCCTTACGCGCCGCCCGCCCTGCAGGCGGTGAAGCGCGACTTCGCCTTCGTCGTGCCGGAAACGGTCGAGGCCGACGCGCTGGTCCGGGGCGTCAAGGGCGCGGACAAGAAGAGCATCGTCGACGCGCGCCTGTTCGACGTCTTCGTCGGGCCGGGCGTGGAGGAGGGCTTCAAGTCGCTGGCGGTCGAGGTGACGCTCCAGCCCGGCGAGAAGAGTTTCAGCCAAGAAGAGCTGGAGGCGATCAGCGCTGCCGTGGTCAAGGCTGCACAGAAGCTGGGCGGGTCGCTGCGGGGATAAGCCTCAACGTCCGTTCGTTTAGAGCGTGTGGAGAAACGTGAAGCACGCGCTATCAGTTTCTCGACTGCGCTCGAAACGAACGGACCGCAGTTACTTCTTATCGTCGTCCTTCTTTGCTTCCTTGGGCGCTGGGGGCGGCGCGATCGGTGCGATCTTGCAGCCTTTGGCCGCCGCCAGCCCGCGCAGATAGCCGCGCCGCGCGATGCCCGCCGTCACCGCCGCCTGCAACCGGCGCTCGGCGGGCGCCGCGCCGCTGATCTCGCGCACCAGCCCGCGGAAGGGGATCAACGAATTGACGATGGTCTTGCCCACCGCCTCGGCGATCTTGCCGGTGCGATTCTCATTGGCTTCCTTGCCGACGGTGAAATCTTCGCCCAGCACGGCATTGAGTTCGCCAAGCCCCATGTTCAGCCCCTTGCAGGTCCGGTTGGCCGGCTGGGCATAGGGATTTTCGACCGCCTTGGTCAGCACGGGCGGAATCTCGTCCTTGTCCAGCCCGACGTCCCGCCCCGGCTGGGTCGCGATACGGCCCGCCTTGTCCAGCGTGTCGTCCTTCTTCTTGTCCTGTTCCTGCGCGATGGCCGTGCCCGACAGCAGCAGCGTCAGGGCGATGGCGGTAGTGATTGGTTTCATTTCGTCCTCCCATCCGCCAAACCTGCGGAATGGCCTGTCGGTTCCCCAACCGAAACGATCAGAGGTGAAGACTCCTTTCCGACACGACGCTATGTCAGGCGCAAATCCCGCTGGAGGCCCGCTTGTCCGACACCCGCATCGCCATCGCTTCGTCCGATCTGTCCGCGCAAATCGATCCGCTGGGCGCGGAACTCTGGTCGCTCAGGGACGCGCAGGGGCGCGAGTTGATGACCGACGCCGATCCGCGCTGGTGGACCGGCCATGCGCCCCTGCTCTTTCCCTTCGTCGGGCGATCGCGCGGCGACGTCTATCGGCTGGACGGGCGGGAGTATCCGATGCCGCAGCATGGCTTCGCCCGCCACAGCGACTTCGCGCTGGTCGAGCGGGGCGAGGATCATGCGCTGTTCCGGCTGGAAGCGGACAATGCGACGCGCGCCGCCTATCCGTTCGACTTCCGGCTCGACATGGGCTTCGTGACTGACGGCCCGACGCTGCGCATGACCGCCACCGTCACCAATCGGGGCGAGGCGGACATGCCCTTTTCCTTCGGCTATCACCCGGCCTTCGCCTGGCCCCTCCCCTATGGCGGCGCAGCTGAGGACCATTGCGTGCTGTTCGACCAGCCCGAACCCGCGCCGATCCGCAAGGTCGGCGACGAACCCGGCCTCATCGCCCGTAAGCCCGTCCCATCCCCGGTGGAGGGCGACACGCTCGTCCCCACTTATGCCATGTTCGAGGGCGACGCGCTGATCTGGGACGATCTTGCCAGCCGATCGCTGACCTGGGGCGTGCCCGGCCAGCCGCATCTGAAGATCGACTTTCCCGACACGCCCTGGCTCGGCCTCTGGCAGAAGCCGGGCGCCCATTATCTGTGCGTCGAACCCTGGGCGGGCATGGCCGATCTGGTCGGCTTTACCGGCGCCGTCTGGGACAAGCAGGGCGTCATGGCGCTGCTGCCGGGCGATAGCCGGTCGTTCCGCATGGACGTGACGCTGGTTCAGCCTTAACGCGCGACTCGCTTTGGGCGCAAAAATCCCTATATGGGCCGCCCATGAGCATCCCATCCCGCCGCACCTTCGCGATCATTTCCCACCCGGACGCCGGTAAGACCACGCTGACCGAAAAGCTGCTGCTGGAAGGCGGCGCGATTCACCTGGCGGGCGAGGTCAAGGCGCGCGGCGCGAACCGGCGCGCACGATCCGACTGGATGAAGATCGAGCAGCAGCGCGGCATTTCCGTCACCTCGTCCGTCATGACCTTCGAGCGGACCCGCGATGGCGAGACGATCACCTTCAACCTGCTCGATACGCCGGGCCACGAGGATTTCTCGGAAGACACTTATCGCACCCTGACCGCCGTCGATTCCGCCGTCATGGTGATCGACGCGGCCAAGGGCATCGAGCCGCAGACGCGCAAGCTGTTCGAGGTCTGCCGCCTGCGCAACGTGCCGATCATCACCTTCGTCAACAAGGTCGACCGCGAAGGCCGCGAGACGTTCGGCCTGCTTGATGAGGTCGCCGACCAGCTGCAACTCGACGTCTGCCCGATGAGCTGGCCGGTCGGCATGGGCGGTGAGTTCGAGGGCATTTACGACTTCGCCACCAACCGGCTGATGCAGCCGAGCGGACCGAGCAAGGAATTTGACGGCACCCGCCACCAGTTCACCGGTCTCGACGACCCGAAACTGGCCGATTATCTGTCGCCCCGCGCGCTGGAGAAGCTGCGCGAGGAGGCCGAACTGGCGCAGGGCGGCTATGGCGAGTTCGACCTTGGCCGTTACCGCCATGGCGACCTGACCCCGGTCTATTTCGGATCGGCGCTCAAGCTGTTCGGCGTTACCGAACTGATCGACGCCCTGTCCGCCCATGCGCCGCCGCCGCGATCGCAGCCCGCAGAACCGGCCGCGGTCGAACCCGAGCAGAGCGAAGTCACCGGCTTCATCTTCAAGGTGCAGGCCAATATGGACCCGATGCACCGCGACCGCATCGCCTTCATGCGCCTCGTCTCCGGCAAGTTCCGGCGCGGCATGAAGCTGACGCCGTCAGGCAGCGGCAAGCCGCTCGCCGTCCATTCGCCGATCCTCTTCTTCGCGCAGGACCGCGAACTGGCCGACGAGGCCTTCCCCGGCGACATCATCGGCATCCCCAATCATGGCGCGCTGCGCGTGGGCGACACGCTGAGCGAAAAACCCGGCCTGCGCTTCACCGGCCTGCCCAATTTCGCGCCGGAAATATTGCGCCGCGTGGCGCTGAAAGACCCGACCAAGACCAAGCAGCTGCGCAAGGCGCTGGACGACCTGTCCGAGGAGGGTGTCATCCAGGTGTTCTACCCGGAAATCGGCAGCAACTGGATCGTCGGCGTCGTCGGCCAGCTTCAGCTCGAAGTGCTGATCTCGCGCCTGGAGGCGGAGTATAAGGTGGCGGCGGGGCTGGAACAGTCGCCCTTCGACACGGCCCGCTGGATCAGCGGCGACGAGGCGGCGGTGAAGGATCTGGTGTCCTACAATGGCGCCAACATGGCCAAGGACCGCGACGGCAATCTCGTCTTCATGGCCAAGAGCGCCTGGGACATCGGCTATCAGCAGGAACGCCACCCCAAGGTGAAGTTCAGCGCCACCAGGGAGCGCTGACGCGCCGTAAAGCCGACAGCGATCTGGACAATCGCGCGCCCGGATTCGATTGATGATTGGCCGGAACAAGGTGCCCTCATTGATGATATGTAATCATCAATGAGGGCGGGTCAGACCGTCACCCAATCCTTGCGCAGCGCTTTGCCGGCGAGCGCCATAAAGAGGCCCGCGAGCAGGTAGAAGCCGAGCGCCGCGACGATGGCGTAGCGCAGCGCTTCGGTTCCGTAGGTCGGCGTCAGCGCATCGGACAGGGCGCCGACGCTCCAGCTGCCAAGGCCAAGGCCCACCAGATTGTTGATGAGCAGAAAGGTCGCCGAGGCGCTCGCCCGCATATGCGGCGGCACCAGATGCTGCACGGCGGTCAGCACCGGCCCCAGCCAGACATAGACCAGCGCCTGCGGGATCAGGAACAGGGCGAAGGCGACGGTCACGCTGCTCGACAGCACGCCGATCACGAACAGCGGCATGCCAACGACATAGCTGATCGCCGGCACCCAGGCGAAGAAGGCCTTGTCCTTGCCGCCCATCGCATCGCCCAGGAAGCCGCCCAGCAGCACGCCGGCCACGCCGCCGATCAGCAGCAGCCCGCCAAGAAACTGCCCCGCGCCCAGCAGGTCGAGGCCGAAGCTGCGCATCAGCAGACTCGGCAGCCAGAAGGCGACGCCATAGCCGCACATCGAACTGGACGCGGCACCCAGCGCCAGCATCCAGAAACTGCGCTTGGCGGCGAGGATGCCGAACACGGCGCTGACCGGCACCGCTTCCCCCGCCTGCACCGGCCGCGCGGGTTCGCGCACGACCAGGCGGAAGATGGGTGCGATCAGGATGCCGAGCAGGCCGACCGCGATGAAGGCCGTGCGCCATTCCACCGTCTGCGCGATATAGCCGCCGAGCAGCACGCCCCCCGCCGACCCGAGCGGGATACCGAGCGAATAGATGGACAGCGCCCGCGCGCGCTGGTGCGCCGGAAAATAGTCGGAAATGACGGCATAGGAGGGGGCGACGCCGCCCGCCTCCCCCACGCCCACGCCGATGCGGAACAGGAACATCTGCATGAAGTTGCCCGCCACGCCGCACAGCGCGGTGAAGCCGCTCCAGATGGCGAGGCTGACGGTGATGACCCATGTCCGGCTGGTCCGGTCCGCGAGCAGCGCCAGTGGGATCGCCAGCGTCGAATAGAGCAGGGCGAAGGCGATGCCGCCCAATGCACCCAGCTGCGTGTCGGTCAGCTGCAACTCCGCCTTGATCGGTCCGGCGAGGATGCCGAGAATCTGCCGGTCGAGGAAGTTGAATGTATAGACCAGCAGCAGCATCGCCAGAACGACGCCACGATAGGCGGGGGAGGAGGTTCGGTCGGTCATGCCTGCTTCCTGCGGACCATTTTCCATTTCCGTTCGTCCTGAGTAGCCATTGAGCGAAGTCGAAATGGCGTATCGAAGGACGGAGGCTACTCGCAACCCCTCGATACGAGGCTTCGGCTTCGCTCAGCCTCTACTCAGGGCGAACGGATTTTCAGATACTTAAATCACGGTAAAATCAGAACTTCACCGTGCCGGTCACGAACACCTGGCGCGGATTGCCGTAGAAGGCGGTCAGCGTGCCCTCCCGGCCTAGCGAGGGGGTCGGGAAGCCGGCGGCATTGTTGACGATCGCGCCTGTCACCGGATTGGCCAGCACGAAGGTATAGCCCGACGTCTTATATTCCTTGTCCAGGATATTCTTGCCATGCAGGCCCAGCGTCCAGCGGTCGTTGGGCGCGGTGTAGACGATGCTGGCATCCCACAGCGCATAGCCCTTCTGGTCGATATAGGGGTTGGGAATTTCGAACTGATAGGTCTTGCTGCGCCAGGACAGGGTGCTGCCCATGAAGAGGCTGCCGTCGCCCACCGGCGTCGTATAGCTGAGCGTGCCGCTCGCCGTCCATTTGGGCGTGTTCTGCACCCGGCGATATTGCGCCACGTCGGTCGGCACGCTGGCGATATTGGCTATATATTCGCGATATTCCGCGTCGATATAGCCGATCGCGGTGGACAGGTTAAGCCGGTCCCCGCTCGACAGCAGGTCGCGGCCGAGGCGGGCATTGCTCTCGAACTCCAGCCCCTTGAACCGCGCCTTGCCCGCGTTGGACACGACGCCGCAGAAGGACGGGGTCGGCACGCCGCTGACCAGCACGGTGCAGGCGACCGAGCCGGGGATCTGCACATCCTTGTAATCCGCATAGAAGCCGGCGACCGCGACATAGAGCGCGCCGTCCATGAAATTGCCCTTGTAACCGACTTCGTAGCTGTCGACCTGCTCCGGGCGGAAGCTGAGGAAGGAGGCGATCTCGCTTTCCTGCCTGATGCCGTCGCCATTCAGGTCGGGTGCATTGGTGCCGACGCCGCGCGGGTCGAAGCCGCCGCCCTTGAAGCCCTTGGAATAGCTGGCGTAGATATTGTGATCCGGGGTCGGCTTGTAGCTGACCGAGAAGCGCGGCGTGAATTTCTTGTATTTCGCGGAGCCACGAAAATCGGTGCTGGGCGCGCCGAGCGGCAGGCCAGCGCCGCCGAACACCGGCGATCCGCCCCCGACATAGCTTTGGCGCAATATGTCGGCGGTCCGCTCGTCCCACGTATAGCGGCCACCGGCCGACAAGCTGAACTGGTCGCTGAAATCATAGGTGAAGTCGCCGAAGATCGCATAGGTTTCGGTATCGACATCGGCCTGGGTGAAGGCGGTAAGGCCGGCCAGCGTGGTGAAGATGCGCGTGTCGAACTGCGTGTCGGCGCTGGCGTCCAGATAGTAGAAGCCGATCATCCCCTTCAATGGTCCGGCATCGACCTGCAACTGGACTTCCTGGCTGAGCTGTTCGTTGCGATAGAAGGCCGGCACGTCGACATCGACCGCGGGCAAGGCGTCGAAATCGATCGGCGACGCGCTGTCATCCTTGCGCCAGGCGCTGATCGACTTCAGCGTGAACATGTCGTTGAGTTCGGCCGAGATATTCATCGACAGGCCGTAGGATTTGACCTGCTGCCGAGGGTCGCGCAAGCCGCCGCGCGTGTCGAAGACGTCGTCCAGCACCGGCGCACCCGATGCCTGGCCAGGGATCAGGCGATGGCCGCCGCGCGGATTGCTCTTGTCCTTGGTGTAGTCGCCGGTGATGCGCACCAGCACCGGTTCGCCATAGCCGCCCATTTCGAAGGTCGCGCGCCCGGCCCAGATATCCTTGTTGTAATTTTCCTGCCCGGTGGTGAGGTTGGTGCCGAAGCCGCCGCGCGACAGGCGCGCGAAAGCGCCGCCAACGCGGATCAGGTCGCCGATCGGCGCCGACGCCGTGACGATGCCATCCGCCTGATCATACGTGCCGTAGGTGCCCTTGATCTTGAGCGAGAAGTCCTGCGGCAGCAGCTTGGTCACATATTTGACAGCGCCGCCGATCGTGTTGCGCCCATAGAGCGTGCCCTGCGGGCCGCGCAGCACCTCGATCCGCTCCACATCATAGATATCGAGCAACGCGCCCTGCGGCCGGTTCAGATAGACATCGTCGAGGTAAATGCCGACGCCCTGTTCGAAGCCGGACACCGGATCCTGCTGACCGACGCCACGGATGAAGGCGGTCAGCGTGGAGTTGGTGCCACGCGACGCCTCCAGCGTGGTGTTGGGGGTGACGTTGGCAAGGTCGGTGATGTCGATCGCGCCGCCCCGCTCCAGCGCTTCGCCCGAAAAGGCGCTGACCGCGATCGGCACGCTGACCAGCGTTTCCTCGCGACGGCGGGCGGTGACGACGATCGCCGCGCCGTCATCGTCGGCACTGGCCTGTGGCGCGCTGTCCTGCGCGAAAACGGGAAACGCCATCACGCCACTCCAGGCGGCGGAGGCGAGTGCGAGAGCGCGGATGGTCTGATGGGCCTTCATCGGGTCGGTCCTCTCCTGAAAATGCTGCGCCCGGTCTGCCGGGTCGCTTGCGCTGCCTGATTCGATAATGAAAGTTGAACCAGCTTTCAACTTGAAATAAGAGGCGAGTGACGAGAGTCGATTGTTGTCGCAAAAAGAACACAGGATTCGGGAGTGGAGATGACCGAGGAAGGCGAAGCGCCGGGGGGGGCGAAGGACGACAAGACGCCGCGCACCGCACGGGGCGAGCGCACCCGCCGCGCCTTGCTGTCGGCCGCTGCCGCGGAATTTGGCGAGAAGGGATTTCATGACGGCTCAATCAGCGGCATCACCCGCCGCGCCGGTTGCGCACTCGGCAGTTTCTACACCTATTTCGATACGAAGGACGATATCTTCCGCGCGCTGGTGAACGACATGTCAGGGCAGGTGCGTGACTATGTGACGCCGCGCATCGCGGAGGCGCGCGACGGCATCGATGCGGAGCGGATCGGCCTGCTGAGCTTCCTGGAGTTCGCCCGCGCGCACAAGGAAATCTACCGCATCATCGACGAGTCCGAATTTGTCGACCAGGCCGCCTATCGCGCCCATTATGAGAATACGGCCAGCCGCATGGCCGCGCGCCTGGCAAAGGCGGCAGAGCGCGGCGATGTGCGTCCCGACGTCGAGGAAGTCCATGCCTGGGCGATCATGGGGATGAACGTGTTTCTGGGGCTGCGCTATGGTGTCTGGGACGACAGCCGCCCGGCCGAGGAGGTGGCGGCCATCGCCAATGCGCTGATCGAAAAGGGGATAGGCCCGCGCGGATAATCCGTTACCGCACGTTGAGGCCGAGTTCCCCCAGCAATTGCCCGGCCTGGTCGCGAGAAATGGTCGCGCCCCGGAACAGCCCCGCATCGACCAGCCGCAGTCCGCCCAGATCGGCGGACCGCAGATCGGCGCCGTCGAAGCGCGACCCGGCGACATTGGCGTCGCGCAGGCTGCAGTCGTCGAGAATCGCCTGCCGGAAGTCGCATTTGCGCAGGTCGGCCTGCGAGAAATCGACCTTGCTTATCGTCAGCCGGCGGAAGGAAAAGTCCACAAGCTTTGCATTGATCAGCAGGCTTTCCTCGAACGACAGGTCCATCGCCCGCGCATCGGTGAAATCGGCCCCGGTCAGTTTCGAGCCGGTGAAACTCGCGGAGGTCAGGACGGCCCGGCGAAAGCTGGCATTGTTGAAATCGCAGGCGGTGAAGCGGGCTTCGCTGGCGTCGGCGCCGGTAAAGTTGGCGAAGGCGCCCCGGCAGGACGTCCAGCGACTATCAGCCAGCCGCGCGTCGGTCAGGTCGCATTTGCGCAGAGTGCACCGTTCGAAATGCCATCCGGTCAGGTCCAGGCCCGACAGGTCGATCTCTTCAAGATCGCAGTCGATCAGGCTATGGGCACCGGACGGCAGATCCTCCAGTTGCCGGCGCGTCAGCGACTGGTCGCGCAGCGCGCGAGCGGCAAACAGATCCTCCATCTCACCCCCCTATTTTCGCAGCAGGAACACCGCATGTTCGGCGAACAGATTGGCGTTCGCATGGGTCGTTTCCCTGTCCCCCTTCAGGAACCATTGGCCGTCGATGTGCCAGCCGCGCTCCTTCACCAGCGCGCGGAAATCGTCGACCGTCACATGGTGGATGTTGAGCGTGTCATACCAGGTGTCGGGCAACAGCCGCGTCACCGGCATCCGCCCGCCCCACATCAGCGATAGCCGCCCGCGCCAATGGGCAAAATTGGGGAAGGACACGAAGGCCTGCCGCCCAATGCGCAGCAGTTCCTCCACCACCAGATCGGGCCGCCGCGTCGTCTGGAGCGTCTGGCTCAAAATCGCATAGTCGAAGCTGGCGTCGGGATAATAAGTGAGGTCGGTGTCCGCATCGCCCTGCACCACGGACAGGCCGCGCCCGACCGCCGCCGCGACATTGGAGCCGTCAATCTCCAGCCCGCGCGCGTCGACCTGACTATGGTCGCGCATCGCCGCCATCAACGCGCCATCACCGCAACCCACATCCAGCACGCGCGCGCCCTGCCGCACCGTCCGCGCGATCAGGGCCAGGTCCGGGCGTAATGTCTGCACCAGCGGCGCCTCGCTCATGCCCGGCCGCCCCGCAGGAAGCCGTCCACCACCCGGTTGAGTTCGGGCGATTCTAGCAAGAAGGCGTCATGGCCGAAGGGGCTGGACAATTCGACGAAGCTCGCCTGCGCGCCTGAGGCGTTGAGCGCATGGACGATCACCCGCGATTCCGCCGTGGGATAGAGCCAGTCGGTGTCGAAGCTGACGAGGCAGAAGCGCGCGCTGGTCGGCGCAAACGCCCTGGCCAGCGATCCGCCATGATCCTCGGCAATGTCATAATAGTCCATCGCGCGGGTGATATAGAGATAGGAGTTGGCGTCGAACCGCTCGACGAAGCTCAGCCCCTGATGGCGCAGATAGCTCTCCACCTGGAAATCCGCGTCGAAGCCGAAGGTCTTGGCGTCCCGCCCCTGCAAGCGCCGCCCGAATTTCTCGGTCAGCCCCGCTTCGGACAGATAGGTGATGTGCGCCGCCATGCGCGCCACTGCGAGACCAGCGCTCGGCACCTGCCCGTCGGCATAATAGTCGCCGCCGCGCCAGTTGGGGTCGGCCATGATCGCCTGCCGCCCGACCTCGTGAAAGGCGATATTCTGCGCGCTGTGGCGGGCGGTCGAGGCGATGACGATACAGCTTTCGACCCGGTCGGGGAAGAGCGTGGGCCAGGTCAGCGCCTGCATGCCCCCCATCGATCCGCCGATGACGGCGGCCAGCCGGTCCACGCCCAGATGGTCGAGCAGCAGCGCCTGCGCCCGCACCATGTCGGCGATGGTCAGCACCGGGAAGCGCATCGCATGCGGTTCGCCGGTCGCGGGATCGAGGCTGGCCGGGCCGCTCGACCCCATGCAACTGCCGATGACGTTGGAGCAGATGATGAAATGACGCGCCGGGTCGACCGGCTTGCCCGCGCCCACCAGCCGCCACCACCAGCCCGGCTTGCCGGTGACGGGATGGTCGGACGCGACATATTGGTCGCCGGTCAGCGCGTGGCAGATCAGGATGACGTTGGATTTGTCCGCATTCATCGCGCCATAGGTTTCATAGGCGATGTCGACGGGACCGAGGCTCGCGCCACTCGACAGGCGCATGGGGCCGGCAAGGCGCGCCTGACGGCGCAGGCCGAAACGACTGTCTTCGCTGATGGGAACGCTGGCCATGACCGAGCGGGGCTAGGACCGCCGCCCGCCGCTGTCAATCTGGCACGGCGGGCGCACAATCCCTAGATGGACCGCATGACAGACAAGCCCCTCGCCCCGATCGTCGCCTTTGGTCCCCTCTACCCCTATGTGACGCAGGAGCTGGAACGCCGCTTCACCGTCCATGCCGTAGCGGCAGACGCCGACCTGTCCGCCTTGTCGGCGGAGGCGCGGTCGGCGCGGGCGATGGTGAGCTTCGGATCGGTCGGCGCGCCCGCCGCGATCATGGACGCGCTGCCGAAGCTGGAAATGATCGGTCTCTTCTCGGTCGGCTATGACAAGGTCGACGTCGACCATGCCCGCGCCAAGGGCATCCGCGTCACCAACACGCCCGACGTGCTGACCGACGACGTCGCCGACCTCGCCGTCGGCCTGCTTTACGCCACGGTGCGCAACATCGCCGCCAATGACCGGATGGTGCGCGCGGGCGACTGGGCGCGCGGCGTCAAGCCGGCCTTGTCCGGCCGCCTGACCGGATCGCGCATCGGCATATTGGGCCTCGGCCGCATCGGCCGCGCCATCGCGAAACGGCTGGAGCCAGTGGCGGGAGAAATCCTCTACCACAACCGGCGGCAAGTGGCGGATGCACCCTATCATCATGTCGCCGACCCGATCGATTTCGCGCGCCGGAGCGACGTCATCATCGTCGCCACATCGGGCGGGCCGGAAGCGGCGAAGCTGGTCGGCGCGACGATGCTCGATGCGCTGGGACCGGACGGCGTGATCGTCAACATCAGCCGCGGCCGGGTGATCGACGAGGAGGCGCTGGTGGCGGCGCTGGCGGACAGGCGCATCGCCGGCGCCGGATTGGACGTGTTCGTCAACGAACCCCATGTCCCCGAAGCGCTGTTCGCCATGGACCATGTCGTGCTGCAACCCCATCAGGGCAGCGCCACCGTCCACAGCCGCAAGGCCATGGCCGAGCTCGTCCTCGCCAATCTCGATGCCCATTTCGCGGGCAAGGCCCTGCCGACGCCGGTGGTCTAGCGCTTTGCCTTTGGCGCGGAAGCCGCTAAAGCCGCGTCCCATGACAAAACCAGCTCCCAAGGATTGGATCCTCGGCATTTCCGCCTATGTGCCGGGCAAGTCGGCCGCCGATGACGGTCGCCCGCTCATCAAGCTTTCGGCCAACGAAAACCCGCTCGGCACCGGGGACGCGGCACGCGCGGCCCTGGTCGCGGCCACGGCCGATCTCGCCACCTATCCCGACCCCGGCGCGGCGAAGCTGCGCGAGGCGATAGGCGCCAGATATGGCCTCGACCCGGCGCAGATCATCTATGGCACGGGTTCGGACGAACTGCTGCATATCGCCGCCAGCGCCTATGCCGGGCCGGGCGACGAGGTTCTGTATGTCCGGTACGGCTTCGCGGTCTATGACATCGCCGCCCGCCGCGTCGGCGCGACGCCGGTGGTTGCGCCGGACAAGGATTATGCGACCGATGTCGATGCCCTGCTCGCCGCGGTGACGGATCGGACGAAGGTTGTCTTCCTCGCCAACCCCAATAATCCGACCGGCACCATGACCAGTGCGCAGGAGATTGCCCGCCTGCACGCCGGACTGCGCCCCGACATCCTCTTCGTGCTCGATCAGGCCTATGCCGAATATCTGGAGGATGGCGAGGAGGATGGCGGACTGGACCTGGTGAAGAAGGCCGGCAATGTCTTCGTCACCCGCACCTTCTCGAAGATTTACGGCCTCGCCGCCGAGCGCATCGGCTGGGGCTATGCCAGCCCGGAGGTGATCGACATCCTCCACCGCATCCGCGCGCCGTTCAACGTGACGACGGCAGGACAGGCGGCGGCGGTCGCGGCGATCAACGATGACGCATGGGTCGACCGCAGCCGGGCGCATAATGCGCAGTGGCGCGAATGGCTGGCCGGCGAAATCGCTTCGCTGTCCAACCATGGCCTGCGCGCGGTGCCCAGCAAGACCAACTTCCTGCTGATCCTGTTCGACGGCAAGCTGACCGCCGAAGCCGCGATGAAGGGGCTGTGGGACGAAGGCTATGCCACCCGCTGGCTGCCGGGCCAGGGCCTGCCGAACGGCCTGCGCATCACCATCGGCACCGAGGCGCAGACCCGCGCCGTCGCGGCCAAGCTGCGCGCCATGGCGGAGGCAGCCTGACGCCATGCTGCCTTTCGCCCGCATCACCATCATCGGCCTGGGGCTGATCGGCTCCTCGCTGGCCCGCGCGATCCGGGCGGACATGCCGACCGTGCGGGTCACGGGCCATGATGCCGATCCGGCCGTGCGCGAAACCGCGCGGCGGATCGACCTGTGCGACGACATCACCGACACGGCGGGCGCATCCGTCACCGACGCCGACCTGGTCATCCTGTGCGTCCCCGTCCGGGCGATGGGCGCGGCGGCGGCGGAGATCGCCGACGACCTGCCGGCCGACGCGATCATCAGCGATGTCGGGTCGTGCAAGGCGGATGTTCTGGCGCAGCTCAACGCCGCGCTGCCGGGGCGCACGATCATCCCGGCGCACCCCGTGGCCGGCACGGAGAATAGCGGGCCGGAAGCCGGCTTCGCGACCCTGTTCAAGGGCCGCTGGTCGATCGTCACCCCGCCCGCCGATGCCGACCCGGTTGCGGTCGAGCGTGTCGCCGAATTGTGGCGTCGCGTCGGCGCGGACGTGGAGATGATGGACCCGGCGCATCATGATCTGGTGCTGGCGGTGACGAGCCATTTGCCGCACCTCATCGCCTATACCATCGTCGGCACGGCCAGCGACCTGGAGGATGTGACCCAGAGCGAGGTCATCAAATATTCCGCCGGCGGTTTCCGCGATTTCACGCGCATCGCCGCATCCGACCCCACCATGTGGCGGGACGTGTTCCTGGCGAACAAGGATGCGGTGCTGGAAATGCTCCAGCGCTTCTCGGAAGATCTGTCAGCGCTTCAGCGGGCGATCCGCTGGAATGACGGCGACGCGCTGTTCAACCTCTTCACCCGCACCCGGGCGATCCGCCGGTCGATCATCGAACAGGGGCAGGACGACGCGAAGCCGGACTTCGGCCGCGCTCATTAGAGGCTTTTGATTACCGCGAGCCGTAGGCTGTTCCAGCCGACTACAGAATGCTCTGATTGAGGACGTTGATCGCCGCGTGCACCTTTGCCTCGGCCTCCCTGCGGTCGAGGCCGACGGGAATCACCTCACCCACCTTGTAGGTAATGGTGCCGGCTTGCTTCAGGAATTTACCGCGCGGCGACACCCGGCCGCTGTCCACGGCGATCGGCACCACGGGCAGGCCGAGCAGGCTGTAGAGACCGGCGAACCCGGATTTCAGGGGCGGCGATTCGCCATGGGGAACGCGGGTGCCTTCGGGGAAGAGGCAGATGGCCCGCCCCTGCGCGATCCGATCCTTCGCCGCCGCGCGCAAGGTCCGCAACGCGCTGGCGCCTGCCGTCCGCTCGACCGGGATCAGGCCATAGCGCCGGGCAATCCCGCCCCAGAGCGGGATGTCGAACAATTCCCGTTTCGCCCCGATCGCCGGCCGATCGAACAGGCAGAGCATGTCGATCGTCTCGAACATCGATTCATGCTTGATGATATAGAGATAGGCCCCCTGCGGCAGATCGCCCTCCACCACCACCTTCTGTCCCAGCAGCCAGCGGATGCAGAAGCGGTGGAAGCGGCTCCAGTTGGTGGCGACGCGCTGGACCATCAGAGGCGTGGCCCAGCCGAAGGCGATCGCCCAGAGCACGAAGATCAGGCTGCCGCTGTAGAAAGCCAGCATGAAGAGAAGGGAGCGAATGGCGGTGATCATTGGACTTTACTGTCAAATACCGATTAGCGCGGCGACACGCCGCAGCAGATATTTATTATATTCGCGCATCAGCACGGTCAGGCTGGGGCGGCTGGGCACCGCGTCATAGACCAGCGTGACGCGGCCGGGGAGCGCCTGACGCAGTTCCAGCGCGGAACGGCGCATGTGCCAGTCGGTGGTGATGAGGCGCACGGTCTTGTAATCGCGCCGCTCCAGCCAGCGGGCGGTCTCGATCGCGTTGGAGCGGGTGTCGATCGCTTCGCGGCCCAGGGTGATGCAGCAGGCGAAGAGCGTTTCCGGGGTCTTGTACTGCGCCGCCAGTTCGACCGGGCGGACCGATCGGTCGACGCCGGAAATCAGCATGCGCTTGGCCGCCCCGTCCTGCAACAGCGCGATCCCCCGGTCGATGCGCCCCGCGCCCCCGGTAAGCACGACGATGGCGTCGGTCTGCCGCCCGTCGAGCGGCTGGGGCAGGAAGATGGCGAACCAGGCAAAGCCCAGCATCCAGGCCAGCAGGGTGACGGCAAGGAGGCGGACGATCATAGCGACCGCCCCAATGTCCGCAGCACCGTCCAGCGCGCGGTCAGCATGGCAAGGGTCACGCCCAGCACCGGCAGCACCGCAAGGATCATCCAGGCACGGGTATCGAGCGTCACCGCTCCCAAAAGGTCCGATCCCATTGCGGAAAGGCGCAAGCCGATCAGGATGATGACCAATATGGCAAAGGAGAAACCGAGCGCGCTGCCCAGAAAGGCGTCGAGGCCGATGCGCCGCTGGAACAGGCGGGCGATCTGCACGTCGGTCGAGCCCATCAGGTGCAGCACGTCGATCGTGCCGCGATGGCTGTCATGCGCGCCGCGCGCCGCCAGAACGACGACCGCGCCGGTCGCCAGCACCATCAGCACCACCACGCCGGCGGCAAGCCATCCGAGCGCGGTCAACAGGCCGGCGAGCGGCAGGAGGAAGGCCGCATGCGGCTCGATCCGCAGCCTGGGCGACAGCGCGCCAAGCTGGCGACGCAGCCGATCGACCTTTCCGTCGGCATCGCCCGGCGTCAGCATCACGTCGATCAGCGCGGGCACCGGCAGGTCGCCGCTGGTCGCCGCGTCGCCTAGCCAGGGACGAAGCTGATCGGCCAGCAGGGCCGGATCGACCGGATCGGCGCTGCGCACATCCCGCGCGTCGCGCAGGGTCCGAAGCGCCTGCGCGGCGAGACGATCGCGCGCTTGCGCATTCGCCTCCACCACCTGCACGCTGGCGCGACCGGCCAGATCGGCGCTCATCGACCGGACTGATGCGCTGAGACCCAGGCCGGCGGCGGCGGACAATATGGTCAGGAACATCATGATCGCGATGATCCAGGGCATCGGCCCCGCCACCCGCCCTTCGGGCAGCAGACGATTCCGCGCGGCGGCGGCGGCCCTGCGATTGGCGCGGCTGGCCATCATTGCCGGTCCTGCGGACGGGGGGGATAGCGGAGCATGCCGGTCGGATCGGCCAGACGCCCCTTGTCCAGCTTCATCATCTGCGCGCCCTTCACCTGCGCGATCAGCGGCAGGTCGTGGGTGGCGACGACGATGGTGGTGCCAAGGCGATTGAGCGCCTCGAACAGGGTCATGAGGCGGCGGGCCATGTCGGAATCGACGTTGCCGGTCGGCTCGTCCGCCACCAATATTTCGGGCCGGCCGATCACCGCGCGGGCGATGGCGACGCGCTGCTGTTCCCCGCCCGACAGGGTCGCGGGCCGCGCCTGGCCGCGATCGCCGAGGCCAACCCAGTTCAGCATTTCGGCCACCGGCGCGTCGATCTCGCTTTCCTCCATGCCCGCCACACGCAGCGGCAGCGCGATATTGTCATAGGCGGACAGGTGCGGAACGAGCCGAAAATCCTGAAAGACGACGCCGATCCGGCGGCGAAAGCCGGGCAGGCGATCGCGCGGCAGGGTCACGACATCTTCGCCGAACAGGCGGATGACGCCGCGGCTGGGGCGCTGGGCCAGATAGAGGAGCTTCAGCAGCGAGGTCTTGCCCGCGCCCGACGCGCCGGTCAGGAAATAGAAGCCACCGCTGGCGAAGGAAAAGCTGACATCGGACAGCGTCTCGCTGTCCAGGCCATAGCGCAGACCGACATTTTCGAACTGGACGATGGCCGTCATGTGTGGCGCTGATGCGCTCCCTGCTTCCCCGAGGCCGCAGCCATGGCACAGGCAGCGGGCCGCCGTAAAGCCCGCGCCGCGCGATCACGCGAGTCGCACCCTGTCGTTGATGCTTGCGCGCGAGTCCCTGCCATGCCTATGAAGCGAAATGATCCTGGTGTGCCCCAATTGCGCGACGCGCTATGTCGTGCCCGACAGCGCCGTAGGCTCCCATGGCCGCCAGGTCCGCTGCGCGGCCTGCAAACATAGCTGGTTCCAAGAACCAGCCGCCTTGCCGGTACGCGAAGATGTGCCGGCAGCGACCGCCGCCGCCCCCGTCGAAGCGGCTCCCGCACCGCCGCCACCACCTCCTGCTCCGCCGCCGCCGATTGTGGCTGAAGCGCCCAAGCCGGCGCCGGTGCAGGACGCGCCAGTGCATGTCGCCGCCCCCGAACCGGCGGCGCCGGAAAGCCTCGTGCGCGAAGAGGCGGCTCCGCCGCCGACTGCGCCGACCGACTATCGCTTCGACGACATATATGCCGGCGCACGCGCCGATGCGGTCGAGGCGGACGACTTTTCCGCGCCGGTGCCGGTCAAGCCGCGCCGCAACATGCTCAAGCTGTGGACCTGGGCGGCGGGCATTTTCTTCCTGGCGATTGCGGCGGCCGGTGGCGCGCTCACCTATTTCGGGCCGCCGAGCTGGATGGTGGCGATGGGCATCGTGCCAGAGGAAGGCGATCCCGACCTGCTCTTCTACCTGTCCAAGCCCGCCGAACGCCGCAAGCTGCCGACGGGCGAGGAATATTTCGCCTTCGGCGCGCGGATCGTGAACAGCGGCAGCCAGGCGCTGCCGGTGCCGCCGGTGCTGGTGCAGCTGCGCGACCGGCAGAACCGGCTGGTCTTCAGCTGGACGACGAAGGCCGACAAGAGCCGCCTGAAGCCCGGCGAGGAAGCCTCGATCAACGAGAGCCGGATCGACATTCCGAAAAATGCCGAGAATCTCTCGCTGACCTTCGTGCCATGATCCGGTCGGTCAGGGGTAGCTGACCGTTTTCGGCCTGCCCTGCGGGATGGGGATGAACTCCTGATCGTCGCCGGGGATGAGGGGGAAGCGCATCGCCTCCCAATCCTCGCGCGCCTGCATCAGCCGCTCCTGCGTCGAGGACACGAAATTCCACCAGACATGGCGCGGCGAGGTGAAGGCTTCGCCGCCGCACAGCACGACCCGGCCGCCATCGACACTCATCAATGTGGCCGACGTGCCGGGGCGCAGGACGTAGAGCGTCTGCGGCGCCAGCATCAGCCCGTCGAGCGCCGCGTCGCCGCCCGAGACATAGAGGGCGCGCTCGTCCGCCGACGGATCGATGGCGATGCGGCCGCCGGGCGCGAGCTGAATATCGGCATAGATGGTCTGGGCATAGGTGGTGACGGGCGAGGTTTCGCCCCAGAGCGACCCCATGATGACACGCGCACGCACTGCGCCATCCTCGATCACCGGCAGGCCGCCTTCGCTGACATGCTCGAACGCCGGGTCCATCTCCTCGAACCGGTCGGGGAGGGCGAGCCAGGTCTGGATCGCCGACAATTTGGATGCCTTGGCGCGATCCTCGTCGGGAGAGCGTTCCGAATGGACGATGCCCTTGCCCGCAGTCATCAGATTGACCGCGCCCGGCTCGATCAACTGCTCGGTGCCGAGCGAATCCCTGTGCAGGAAAGCGCCTTCATACATATAGGTGACGGTGGCGAGGTTGATGTGCGGATGCGGACGCACGTCGATGCCCTGCCCCGCGGCGATCCGCGCCGGTCCTGCCTGGTCGAAGAAGATGAAGGGGCCGACCATGGTGCGCCCCTTCACCGGCAGCGAGCGATACACCTTGAAATCGCCAAGATCATGGGTGGTGGGCGTGATCGCCTGGATGATGAAATCGTCGGGCGTCATCAGGCTTCGCCCGGCGCGCGCGCCTTGATGGCGAGGGCGTGAACCTTGTCGCGCAGCAGGTCGGCGAGCGCGGCGTTGACCATGCGCTGGCGGGCGACACGGCTCTGGCCGATGAAGCGATCGGCCACGATCTCGACGGTGAAATGGCTTTCGCCCGATCCGTCATGGCCGGCATGGCCGCGATGCTTTTCGCTGTCGTCGATGACGGCGAGATGCGCCGGAGACAGGGCGGCGCGCAGGCGCGCCTCGATTTCGGTGGCAACGGGGCCTTTGAGGTCAGTGGTCATGTCGCCTATATAGGCTGCTTTGCCAGCCATTCCATCAGGACGATCTTGAGTACCGATCCTTTCTCGACCCGACGTTTCAACCGTTTCCATGGCCGTGTGGAAAGCGACCGCCCCTGCGCGGCGCCGGGCTGCCCCGAGCCGGGCGAATTCCGCGCGCCGCCGGAAGAGGGCAGCCGATCGGGACATGACGGGCCGCGCTGGCGCTGGCTGTGCCTGGAGCATGTCCGCCAGTTCAACCAGGGCTATAATTTCTTCACCGGCATGTCGCCCGAGGAGATCGCCGCCGCCCAGCGCCCCTATGCGGGATGGGAGCGGGAAACGCGCGCCTTTTCGTCCAATGCCGCCAGCCCGCCGCCGCGCTGGGCCGATTTTGCCGACCCGCTCGATGCGATCGGGGCGAAGTTCAAGGAGCGCGTCGCCAAGGCGCGGGCCGACAACCAGATGCGGCAGGACGGAAAGTTCCTGTCGCACGAGGACCGGCGGCAGATGGCCGTCATGGAATTGCCGATCGACGCCGACCGCAAGGCATTGCGGACGCGCTACACCGAATTGCTGCGCCGCTATCATCCCGACCATAATGGCGGCGACCGCAGCCATGAAGGCGCATTGCAGGGCGTGATCGAGGCTTATGCCCATCTGCGCAAGGCAGAGGCCTTCGCCTGATCAGAGCAGCAGCCAGCCGATGAGCAGGCCCGATTGCACTGCCACGATCAGCAGCAGCAGCGTGGAAAAGGGCTGTTTGTGGGTCTTGTGACGGAAGAGCCTGCGCGCCAGCAGCGCGCCGGGCGACCCGCCGAGCAGGGCAAAGGTCAGCAGCCGCGCCTCGGGAATGCGGCGCGCGCCGACGATCGCGCATTTCTTGTCCCGCCAGAAGCAGGCGATAGTCCAGCCGTTGAGCAGGACGAGCAGCGAGGCGAGGCAAAGTGCGATCATGCCTCGCGCTTTAGCAGCCGGGCGCGGGACGCATAGGTCATGAACGCGCCTTGCGTCGTGGGTAACGCGCTGTCATAGCGCCCGCCCCCTCACTTCCCCGGAGATTCGATCATGCACGCGCTCGGCCTGGATTTCGGCACGACCAACAGCGTCGCGGCGCTAGCGAGCGGCGGGGAATCGCGGCTGGTTGAATTTGCCGGCGATCAGGCGACAGGCGAAGTGTTCCGCTCGGCGCTCTGCTTCTGGCACGACAACGCCGTGAAGGGCGGCATGGCGCATGAGGCCGGGCCATGGGCGATTTCCGAATATCTGGAATTTCCCGAGGACAGCCGCTTTCTCCAGTCGTTCAAGTCGGTGGCCGCCAGCCCGATCTTCGACAGCGCCAGCATATTCGAGAAACGCTATCGCTTCGAGGAACTGGGACAGATGTTCCTGGGGAAGATGATCGGCCATGCGGGCGGGACGCTGGACCAGCGGCCCGAGCGGATCATCGTCGGGCGACCGGTCGAATATGCCGGGGCACGGCCCGACGAAGCTCTCGCCCGCCAACGCTATGATGCGATGTTTTCAGGCTTCGGCGCGGACATTCATTATGTCTATGAGCCGCTGGGCGCGGCGTTCAGCTATGCCAGCCGCCTGACCGAGGCCGCCACCATCCTCGTTGCGGATTTCGGCGGCGGCACCAGCGACTTCTCGCTGGTCCGGGTCGAGGCGCCGGGTGCGGCACGACGCTGCGTGCCGCTTGGGTCGGTCGGCATCGGCCTTGCCGGCGACCGGTTCGACTATCGCATCGTCGACCATCTGGTGCTGCCGATGCTGGGCAAGGGCGGGAGCTATGAGAGTTTCGGCAAGATGCTGGAGATTCCGCGCAGCTATTTCGCCGACTTCGCCGACTGGTCGCGCCTTGCGCTGATGCGCAACCGGCGGACGATGGACGAACTGGCGCGCTTGCAGAAGGCGGCCAGCGATCCGGCCGCGATCGGGCGGATGATGACCGTGATCGAGAAGGAGCTGGGCTATCCGCTCTATGACGCGGTGGGCGCATTGAAACGCGCGCTTTCCGACGCGGAGAGCGCGACCTTCCGCTTCACAGGCGGCGGGATCGAGATCGAGCAGCAGGTGGCGCGCGCCGATTTCGAAGGCTGGATCGCCCCCGACATCGCCCGGATCGAGGAGACGGTCGACCGGGCGCTGGCCAAGGCCGACGTAACGCCCGATAGCATCGACCGGGTGTTCCTGACCGGAGGGTCGTCGCTGATTCCAGCGATCCGGCGTATCTTCCGCCAGCGTTTCGGGCCGGATCGGATCGCGACCGGCGGCGAACTCACTTCCATCGCCCATGGGCTTGCGCTGATCGGCGAGGAGGCCAATTTGGCGGAATGGGCAGCTTGATCGTCGCAGGCACAGCCCCCACTCTATCGACACGCCCTTCATTATTGGGTTAGGGCGAGAATGAATCGCAGAAAGTTGATGACCCGATGACCGAGATTTCGAACGTCCAGCCCGACACCCGTTCCGAAACGCTGCTGGAAGCGCCCGACCGCGAAGTCGATGCGCGCGAAGTCTTCGGTATCGACGTCGACATGAAGATCCCGGCCTTTTCGCAGGCCGACGAGCGCGTGCCCGACCTCGACCCCGCCTATGTGTTCGACCCGGACACCACGCTGGCGATCCTGGCCGGCTTTGCCCACAACCGCCGCGTCATGGTGCAGGGCTATCACGGCACCGGCAAGTCGAGCCATATCGAGCAGGTCGCCGCTCGCCTGAAATGGCCGTGCATCCGCATCAACCTGGACGCGCATATCAGCCGTATCGACCTGGTCGGGCGCGACGCCATCGTGCTGAAGGACGGACAGCAGGTGACGGAATTCCGGGAGGGGCTGTTGCCCTGGGCGTTGCAGCGGCCGGTGGCGCTGGTGTTCGACGAATATGACGCCGGCCGGCCAGACGTGATGTTCGTGATCCAGCGCGTGCTGGAGACGGACGGCAAGATGACGCTGCTCGATCAGAATCGCGTGATCCGGCCGAACCCCCATTTCCGTCTGTTCGCCACCGCCAATACGGTGGGCCTGGGCGACACGACCGGCCTCTATCATGGCACGCAGCAGATCAACCAGGGCCAGATGGACCGCTGGAATCTGGTGGTGGCGCTGAACTACCTGCCCGCCGCGACGGAGGCGCAGGTGGTGCTGGCCAAGTCCGGCGAGTATGACCATGAGGGCGGCCGCAAGGAAGTGGAGAATATGATCAAGGTGGCGGAGCTGACCCGCCAGGGCTTCATCAACGGCGATATTTCGACCGTCATGTCGCCCCGCACCGTGATCAGCTGGGCGCAGAATGCGCTGATCTTCAAGAATGTCGGCTTCGCCTTCCGCCTCAGCTTCCTCAACAAGTGCGATGAGGCTGAGCGGGCATTGGTCGCCGAATATTATCAGCGCGTCTTCGGCAAGGATCTGCCGGAGAGCGTGGCGAGCCGGGCGAACTGAGTGTTCGCCCTGCCTCTGCGGCAGGGAGACTAGACATGATCGTCGTCGAACGGATCGACCCCAATGGCGGTACGACGGGCGGAACGGGGCACCGGATCAGCATCCGGGGGCATGAGATCGTCGCGGACATGTCCGCCCCCGATGGCCATGACGCCGGGCCGGACCCGCATGACCTGTATGATTCGGCGCTGGGCGCCTGCAAGGCCATGACCATGCTCTGGTATGCGCAGCGCAACGGCATTCCGGTGGAAAATATCCATGTCGGCGTGGTCCGCGACGCCAGTGAGGAGCGCAAGGGCATCTACAAGCTCACCACCCGCATCGCCCTGACCGGCCCGATGACCGACGAACAGCATGACAGGCTGATCGCCGTCGCCGCCAAATGCCCGGTGCACAAGCTGATGAGCGAGGTCGAGACGCAGATCGAGACGATCGCCGTGCCGCGCGTCGGCGAACCGGAGCGGCCGTGAGCGAGTCCATCACTCTGGAACGGCGCGGGCTGCCTCTGGCGAGCGCGTTCAACCTGCGCGATTTTGGCGGTTATCCGACGGCGGACGGCCGGACCGTGCGGCGCGGCATGCTCTATCGGTCGGGCACGATGGCGCTGCTGACGCCGGAAGACAGCGCGCAGTTGCAGACTCTGGGCATCCGGGCGATCTGCGATTTCCGGCGCCCTGGCGAACGCAAGGCGGAGCCGACCAGCTGGCATGACGCCACGGTCGACTATTATTGCCGCGACTATAGCGGGGCGACCGGCGTGCTGGTGGACATGGTGCGCGAAGAGCGGACGACCGCGGCCGACATGCGCGCGGCGATGCTGAACGTCTATCATGAGATCGCGACCGACCATGCGGAAGCCTATCGCGCGATGTTCCGGCAGATGCTGGCCGGCCACCTGCCGATCCTGATCAATTGTTCGGCAGGCAAGGACCGCACCGGCGCAGGGGCTGCGATGGTGCTGGCGGCGCTGGGCGTGTCGCGCGAGGTCATCGTCGACGATTATCTGCTGACCAACAGCCATGCCGACTGGACCTGGCGGCTGGCGCAGGGCGAAAGCCATCTCAGCCGGCTGCAAAAGGCGAGAGCCGACGTGCTGGAGCCGCTGCTGATCGCCGACGCCGCCTATCTGGAAGCGCTGTTCGCGCATTTCGACGGGATGCATGGCGGTGTCGACGGCTATCTACGCGACGTGCTGGGTGTCGATGCGCCCGAGCGTGCGGCGCTGCGCGAGGCCTTGCTGGTTCCATGACCGAACGTTCCCCCATCGACGCCTTCAAGGATGTGCTGTCCGGCACCGCGCGCGCCATCACGCGCGACGCGGAGGTCGAGGTCGGCTTCACCGCCGATACGCCCCATGCCGCGGGCAAGGCGATCAAGGTGCCGACCCCCGGCCGCGCCCTGCCCGCCGATCAGGTGGCGCTGGCGCGTGGTTTCGCCGATGCCTATGCGCTGAAGCTGCGACATCATAATCCCAAGGTTCACGCCCATTCCGCACCGGGCGAAGCGGTGGCGCGCGCGGTGTTCGACGCAGTCGAGCAGGCGCGGGTCGAGTCGATCGGGTCGCGGGCGATGGAGGGCGTGCGCGCCAACCTCAACCATGCGCTCGACCTGCGGCTGAAATCCGACGCGATCCGCCGGGCGCGGTCCGCCGACGAAGTGCCGCTGTCGACCGCGCTGGCATTGAAGGTGCGCGAGCGGCTGACCGGCCAGCCCATCCCAAAGGATGCCGCGCCGGGTGTGGCCATGGTCGACCAGTGGATCGAGGACAAGGCCGGCAGCGACCTCGACGCGCTGGCGATGGCGATCGACGACCAGCGCGCCTTCCAGAAGCTGACGACCGCCATGCTGGAGCATCTCCAGCTGATCGACGCCGATGTGCCGCCCGATACCGAGGAACCCGAATCGCAGGATGAGGGCGAGGATCAGGAGGATCAACAGGAAGAGGGCGAGAGCGGCCAGGAGGAATCCGGCGACAGCGACATGAACGCCGAGGCGCGCGCCGAGGATCAGGGCGGCGACACCGAGGAAGGTGAGACCGACTATAGCGACGAGTTCGACGCCGACAGCGACGACGGCGCGGACGATATGGGCGAGGAAGGCATGATGCCGGTCCGGCCCAACCGGCCGATGTCCGACCTGCCGCCCGGCTTCGACTACAAGCCCTATACGGTCAAATATGATGAGATCGTCACGCCGGAAGAGCTGTGCGACGAGGATGAGCTGGTGCGGTTGCGCGGCTTCCTCGACCAGCAGCTGGTGAGTTTGCAGGGCGCCGTCACCAAGCTCGCCAACCGGTTGCAGCGCCGGCTGATGGCGCAGCAATCGCGCAGCTGGGACTTCGACCAGGAGGAAGGGCTGCTCGACGCGGCGCGGCTGGCGCGGATCGTGATCGATCCGACCCGCTCGCTCTCCTACAAGATCGAGCGCGACACCGAGTTTCGCGATACGGTCGTGACGCTGCTGATCGACAATTCGGGATCGATGCGCGGGCGGCCGATCAGCATCGCGGCGATCAGCGCCGACATCATGGCGCGCACGCTGGAGCGCTGCGGTGTCAAGACCGAGATATTGGGCTTCACCACCCGCGCATGGAAAGGTGGACAGGCGCGCGAGGAATGGCTCGCCGCCGGGCGACCGCCGATGCCGGGACGGCTCAACGACCTGCGCCACATCATCTACAAGAAGGCCGACGATCCCTGGCGCCGGGCGCGCAAGAATCTGGGCCTGATGATGCGCGAAGGGCTGCTGAAGGAAAATATCGACGGCGAGGCTTTGCTCTGGGCGCATGCGCGGCTGATCGCGCGGTCCGAAGAGCGGCGCATCCTGATGGTGATTTCCGACGGCGCGCCGGTGGACGATTCCACCCTGTCGGTGAACAGCGGCACCTATCTGGAGCGGCATTTGCGGCAGGTGATCGACTGGATCGAGAACCGATCGCCGGTGCAGCTGGTGGCGATCGGCATCGGCCATGACGTGACGCGATACTATCGGCGCGCGGTGACGATCATGGACGCCGAACAGCTGGGCGGCACGATGGTGGAACAGCTCGCCGGGCTGTTCGACGAAGACTGACCGGCCGTTTCGGCCCGTCCCCGCAAAAATCACGGTATCAGGAGAGGCAAGATGAGCGTCGCCTTTCGTCGCGAGAGCGACGATGAGCATATGGAGCCGAAGTTCGAGCTGCCGATCCCGCCCGGTCCCAACTGGGTCACGACGCGCGGATTGCGGCTGACGCGCGAGAAGGTCGAGGCGCTGGAAGCGGTCGATGTCGCCGCGATGGACGAGGAAGCGGGCAAGAAGCACAAGCGCGAGTTGCGCTACTGGCGCACGCGGCTGGCGACGGCCGAACTGCGGCCTGTGGCGGATGGCGAGGCGGTCGCCTTCGGCACGCGCGTCACCTATCGGCTCAACATGCAGGAAAAGACGGTGGCGATCGTCGGCGATGACGAGGCCGATCCGCATGACGGCCGGATCAGCTTCTCCTCCCCCCTTGCCCGCGCCATGATGGACGCGGAGGCAGGTGAGAAGGTCGATTTCGCCGGGAAGGTGGAAGCGGTGGAGATTGTCGGGATCGTGGTCATCGACGAAGCCTGAGCCTCATCGGTTGCGTCACGAAAAAGCCCTCCGGTTCGCACCGGAGGGCTTTTTCGTTGCCAATGCTCGGATTACGCGCCGCGCGCCGCCTCGAACAGGAACCAGGCGCGCTGTTCGGCCTGGTCGGTCCAGTCGTCGACAATGCCTTCGGTCGCATTGTCACCCGCTTCGGTGGCGGCAGCCTTCACCGCGCGGAAGGTTTCGACCAGCGCCAGATTGTCGTCGCGCAGTTCCTTCAGCATGTCGGCCGGCGCGACGAAATCGGCGTCATTGTCCTTGACGGTCTGGTGACGGGCAATGTCGCCGATAGAACGCAGCGTGGTGTTGCCGGTCTTGCGCACGCGCTCGGCGATCAGGTCGGTCACGGCCAGGATCTCGGCGGCCTGCTCGTCGAACATCAGATGATAGTCGCGGAAGTGCGGACCCGATACGTGCCAGTGGAAATTCTTGGTCTTCAGATATAGCGCATAGCTGTCCGCCAGCGCGCCGTTCAGCGCCTCGGCAACGGACTTGGTCGCGTTGCTCTTGAGGTCGGTCGGGGTCTTCAGATCGGGGGCGGTCATACAATGTCCTCCTGTTCGGGAAACTGGTTTCGGACATATAATGATCGCACCGCAAGATGGTGCCATTTTTTCGTGGCGGAAATCCCGATCAGCCTGATGCAGCGGATCGATCAGAGCAGGGCGGTGGCGGACAGCGCCATGATCGCGCCGGTCACGAGAAGGATTACCCCGCCGGCCCAGCGAATCGCGCGCAGCGGGAGGACCGCGAGCAACTGATGGCGCGCCACGGCGATCGGTACGAGCGCCGCGATCATGCCGATCGCGCCGCCGATCCCCGCCAGGATCGGGTCGGCGGTTCGGGTCGCTATGCCCAGGATCAGGAATTGCGGGCCATCGCCGAATCCCAGGATGAACAGGCCCAACGCCGTGGTGAGAAAGGCGCCGGTCCGCCAGCCTTCGAGCGGATCGGGCTTGCCCACGCGCCAGAAAAGGCCGGCGCCGAGGAAGAGGATGGACAGCGCCATGAAGAGGAGACGCGCGTCCGCGCCCAGCATCGGTCCGATCCAGGCGCCGGCGAAGGCGGAAATGGCGGCATTGGCGGTGGCGGCGACGATGATCCCCGCGATCACCGCCCCGTTGCGATCGTAGCGGGTAGCCAGCGCAAGGACGAGCAGTTGGCTCTTGTCGCCCATTTCACCGAGCAGGCAGCCGAGCAGGGCGATCAGCAAGGCATCCATCGGCGCGCGGCGACCTCAGGCGCGGAGGGGGGCGATGGTGGCCGGCACCGCACGCGGCATCAGCGTCGCGATCGGCCCGACCGGCATCTCCGCACCGATCGCTTCGCGCAACAGGTCGAGATAGGACAGCACCACCGGTCCAAGCCCATGCAGCGACAGCGCCGATTCGAGCGTGCCCGCCAATCCTTCCACCTGATCGAGATGAAAGGCGCGGGCGATATGGCGAATCTGGTCGACCTCATCATGCAGGCGCAGCACGGACACATGGCCGCGCTGCCCCGCCAGTCCGTCGACCCGGCGCAGAAGGTCCGTCAAAATGGCTGAAATCGGGTCATGCCGCATGGAAAAGCCCCTCTGTCCCTGATAGGCGAAGGATAGGCACAGGGTGGTTAAAGGCACGTAAAGCCTGGGCCGAGCCTTGACAGGAAGCCGAATCTGGCTCATGGGCCACGGCTGAAACGGGCGGTCCGCCACTCAGCTTTGGCGAGCCGCTTTATTTTTACGCTATTTAAGACCAGGGAATAGGGCCATGGCCAAGCCGGCAACTGTCAAGATCCGCCTCGTCAGCACGGCTGACACTGGCTTCTTCTACGTCACCAAGAAGAATCCGCGCACCAAGACCGAGAAGCTGAGCTTCAGCAAATATGATCCGGTCGTGCGCAAGCATGTCGAGTTCAAGGAAGCCAAGATCAAGTAAGCCGTTGCGGGCTTCCTGCCCGCACGCCTGATCTTCCGTTTTCGGAACGAGCAAAGGCCCGCCCCGTCATGGGAGCGGGCCTTTTGCTGTTGGCATAAAGGCGCTGGTTCGCCGGGCAGGAAAAAGGGGCGCCCTTGCGGGGCGCCCCTTCCGGCTCCCCCGAAACGGGGGAGCCTCTCATCATCCTGCGATCAGTTGCCGACCGGCTGACCGTCGGTGCGGCGCACGACGATGGTCGACGACCGTGGCTGCTGACCCGAGATCGGCCAATTGCCGGTCGGATGCTGGATATTGACGAAGAAGGTCTTCAGGTCCGGCGTATAGGCAAGGCCGGTGATCTCACAGCCTTCCGGGCCGACTAGGAAGCGCATCGACTTCTTGGTCGACTGGTCGACGTAGAACATCGCATTCTGGCCGAAGACCTGTTCGATCGTCGTGCTGGGCTTGCCCGAGGTACCCGGCACGCTGTGGTCGGTCTGGACCCAGAGCCGGCCCTTGGGATCGATGCGGATGCCGTCGGGACTTGAGAAGGTGTCGCCATTGATATTGCCTTCCAGCTTGTCGCCGAAACCGGCCAGCGATGGATCGCCCGCCAGCAGGAAGATTTCCCAGCTGAACTTCATGGCGAGCGGCGAATTACCCTCTTCCTTGAATTTGATGATGTGGCCGTGACGGTTGACGGTGCGCGGATTGGCGGCGTCGGTGACGCGACGACTGCTGTTATTGGTCAGCGTGACATAGACCGCGCTGTTGTCCGGCGCGACCGTGATCCATTCCGGCCGATCCATGACGGTACCGCCGGCGACGCGCGCGGCGGACTTGGTGTTGAGCAGGATTTCGGCCTGATTGTTGAAGTCCACCTTGGTCGGAAGGGGCGGCGTCGTGCTCTGGCTGATATTACCCGGATCGCTTGCCCCAACAGTCAGACCGTTCTGGCCATGGGCCAGCGCCCGCCATTCACCGGTGCCGTCCGCGTTGAAACGAGCGACGTACAAAGTGCCATGATCGAGCATGTCGATGTTCGCGGCACGGTTCGTCGCACTGTAAGCCCGATCGCAGACGAATTTGTAAATACAGCCCGGCGTGCTGTCGTCGCCCAGATAGAAGGCGACACGGCGATCGCTGTTCGCCATGTAGGCGGTGTTTTCATGGTCGAAGCGGCCGAGCGCCGTGCGCTTGGTCGGTACGGCCAATTCCTGATAGGGGTCGATTTCGACCACCCAACCATAATTTTCCTCCGGCTGAGTCGGATCGAAATAATTGTCCGTCGTTTCCTCGCAAGTGAGGTAGGTGCCCCAGGGGGTGCTGCCCGACGCACAATTGTTCAACATGCCCTTGATCGTGCCCGACAGCAGGCCCGATGCCGGACCGCTCGCCTTGTAGCTGCTGTTGCCGGTGTAGCGCTTGTTATATTTGGAACCGGACTTGACGGCCCATTTGCCATCGCTGCCCTTGGCGATTTCCACGACGCCGATGCCGACGGCGGAAAGGGCGATCGCCTTCTGGTCGGCGGTGGCGGTGGCGGCGTCGTAGCTGCCCGACATCAGGATGTTGAAATCGGGATATTCGAAGTTGATCGCGAGCAGACCGCCGCTGTTGGGATCGGTGCCCGACAGTTCGAAGAACTCCATACCGTCATGATTGCCGCCGGCCCATTTTTCGGCGTCCGCCGGAGTCGGATAGCTGCCCGAATAAGGCGTGCCGGTTTCGACCGAATCGCCCGCCTTCAGCAGGATGTCGACGGTATAGCCGTTCGGGACGGTGACGGTGTCGTTCATGTTGGCGGCGACGGGCGCGAAGCTGATGCCGTAGCTGGGAGCCGGCGTGGGCGTGGGCGTCGGGGTCGGGGTCGGGGTCGGGCTGCCCGAGTCATCGTCGTCACCGCAGGCTGCAAGCGCGCCGAGCATGGGCAGGATCGACAGGCCGAGCAGGCCGTTCTTCAGTACGGTGCGGCGCGCGGGATTGGCGGCAACGATCGCCTCGATGCTATTTTCGCCAAGTTCGATGGCGGGCTGCGCGTCGCGATAGGGCGCGCGCGCCTCGTCGGTCAGATGAGACATGGTGTTACTACCCCTGTGATCAGGCTGTCGGCAGGGCGCCGCGCCTTGGCGCAGGGGGTTGGCAGAGCGACATGACGCCAGCCCTGCCGAATGAAGGCATTGCGATGAAAGCCGCGTGACGAAGTGGTGACGAACCTGTCCCGTCTGTTACAGCAGGGCGTTCACCTGTTCGATGAAGCGCAATACGGAAATGGGTTTGGACACATAGGCGTCGGCGCCCGCGTAGCGTATGCGCTCCTCATCCCCCTTCCCGGCATAGGCCGTGACCGCCATGATCGGGACTGAAGACAGCCGCTCGTCACCCTTGAGCGACAGGATAAGGTCGTAGCCGCTGACATGGGGCAGGTGGATGTCGGTGATGACCAGGTCGGGCAGGAACTCGCCGGCCTGGGCAAGCACGTCCCGGCCGTCCCGCAACGGCAACACCTCATGGCCATGGGCGCGCAGCAGGTCGCAAAAAAGTTTGAGATTAAGTTCGTTGTCCTCGACAACGAGCACGCGCTTTGCCACCAGTCACCCGCATATTCACCTGTGAAGCGAGCCCCCGATCGCTTCCCCGCCAAAGGCCCATCATGCGTCCCGACAGCCCGAATCGCAAGCCGGATAGCAGCGAAGATCCCGCCATGCTGGCATTGCTGGCGCTGGGATGGACATTGGCCGACGGCGCGCGGGGGGATCGGCTGCTGGCGCTGACCGGGCTGGACGCGGACGCATTGCGTGCAGGCGTGGACAATCCCGCCATTTTGGGCGCCGTGCTTGCCTTTCTGGCAGACCATGAGCCTGACCTGATCGCCTGCGCCGAGGCGATCGACACCAGCCCCGCCGCGCTGATCGCGGCGCAGGAGAGCCTGAATCGATGACCCGTCCCCTCATCATCACCGATTGCGACGAGGTGCTGCTGCACATGGTCGTGCCGTTCCGCCAATGGCTGGACGAGACGCATGACGTGCATTTCGACATGTATGACCGCCATTTCGGCGAAGCGCTGCGGCACAAGGACAGCGGCATCGTGCTGGAGCGCGAACTGGTCTGGTCGCTGCTGGTCGAATTTTTCGACACGGAAATGCATCGGCAGGCGCCGATCGCCGGTGCGGTCGAGGCCTTGGGGCGATTGTCGGACATTGCCGACATCATGGTGCTGACCAATATCGGCGAGCGCCATCATGCCGGGCGGGTTGAGCAACTGGCCGCCCATGGCCTCAACCTGCCGGTGCAGTGGAACCATGGCGGCAAGGGGCGTCCGATCGCCCGGATCCTTGCCGATCGCCAGCCCGGCGTCGCCGTCTTCATCGACGATCTGGCCGAGCATCACGCATCGGCGGCCGAACATGCGCCCGAAATCTGGCGGTTGCACATGGTGGGTGAAGCGGAAATCGCGCCCGGCGTGCCGGCTGCCGTCCATGCCCATGCCCGGATCGACGACTGGGTCGAGGCCGAACGCTGGATCGCGGCGCGGCTGGCCGAAGGCCCCGCCCCTTCCCCCCTTATTTCCCATGATGGAGCATCCGCATGAGCATTGACGCCCGCCTCGCCGAACTCGGCATCACCCTGCCCCAGGCCGCCGCGCCGGTCGCCGCCTATGTCGCGACGGTGGAGGCCAATGGCCTGCTGCACATCAGCGGGCAGATCGCGCTGGCGCCCGATGGGCTGATGACCGGTCGTTTGGGTGAAGACCGCGACCTCGACTATGGTGTCGCCGCCGCGCGGGTGTGCGGTCTCAATCTGATCGCCCAGATGAAGGCCGCGCTGGGCAGCCTGGATCGGGTCGAGCGCATCGTGAAGCTGGGCGCCTTCATTTCGAGCGCGCCGACCTTCACCGACCAGCCCAAGGTCGCCAATGGCGCGTCCGAACTGATGGTGGAAGTATTCGGTGACGCGGGCAAGCATGCCCGCAGCGCCGTGGGCGTGCCCGTGCTGCCGCTGGGCGCCGTGGTCGAGATCGATGCGGTCGTCCTGGTCCTGCCGCAGGCCTGACAATTTGCCAGCGTCCGGCCTGAAGCCTGATTGTCTGACAACCCGCCCCTTCGCCCATCGTGGGTTACATGGGCAAGGGATTAGCGAGAATGGCATGGCGGCGTTCGACGCCGCCATCGCCGGTGGTTTCGGCATAGAATGCGATGTACGGGCGAGCCGCGACGGCATCGCCTTCGTCTTCCACGATGCCGATCTGATACGGATGGCGGAGCGCTCCGACAGCGTCGCCTCGCTGGATGCGGCCACTCTCGATAGCGTCGCCCTGCCCGATGGCGGGATGATCCCACGTCTGTCCGCGCTGCTGGCCTGCTGCGGCGATCAGGTGCCGCTGCTTGTCGAGATCAAGGCGGAGGGGCGGCATGTGGCGGACCTGTGCGAAGCGGTCGCACGCGACCTCGATCGCGCCACGGCCGCGCGGGTCGCGATCATGTCCTTCAATCCGCATGCCATGCGCTGGTTTGCGTTTCATCGGCCGGATGTGACGCGGGGACTGGTGGTGACGCAGCAGGGCAAGGGGCGATGGCGCGGCAGGATCGAGCGCGCCCTTGCACTTTGGCTGTCGAAACCCGACTTTCTGGCCTGTGATATACGCGATCTTCCTTCCCGCTTCGCCGAGCATGCCCGCAAGAGGAAAATGCCCGTGCTGACATGGACGGTCGGCAGCGCAGAAGAGCGCACCCGAGCCGCGCGTCATGCCGACCAGATCATCTTCGAGCGGCCGCGTGACTGAGGTCGCGGCGCGCATTGCCGCCGGCGTGGCCGATCTGCCCAAAGCCGAATGGGACGCCTGCACCGGGCCGGCCAATCCCTTCGTCAGCTGGGATTTCCTGGTGGCGCTGGAACGATCAGGCAGCGTCGGGGAAACAACCGGATGGCAGCCGCTGCCGCTGGTGATCGACGATGCCGACGGACGAATCGCCGCCGCCGCGCCGCTCTACGCCAAGAGCCATAGCCAGGGCGAATATGTGTTCGACCATGGCTGGGCCGATGCCTGGGAACGGGCGGGCGGCCAATATTATCCCAAGCTCCAGATTGCCGCGCCTTTCTCGCCCGTGCCCGGTCCGCGGCTGCTGCTGCGCGATGCCGACGCGGCGCCGGCCCTGATCGCCGGAATCGAAACGCTGGTGGAGCGCAACGGCCTGTCTTCGGCCCATGCGACCTTCATCGCTCCCAATGAGGTGCCATTGTTCGAGGCGGCTGGCTGGCTGATCCGGGAAGACAGCCAGTTTCACTGGACCAATCGGGGCTATGCCTGTTTCGACGATTTCCTCGCCGGTCTATCGAGCGAGAAGCGCAAGAATATCCGCAAGGAAAGACGCCGCGCCGTCGAGGGGCTGGAGATCGTCCACCTGACCGGCAGCGATCTGACCGAAGCCCATTGGGACATTTTCTGGCATTTCTACCAGGATACCGGCGCGCGCAAATGGGGGCGGCCTTATCTGACCCGCGCCTTCTTCTCGATTCTGGGCGAGACGATGGCGGACAAGGTGCTGCTGATGCTGGCGTTGCGCGACGGACAGCCGATCGCGGGCGCGCTCAACCTGATCGGCGCGGATACGCTCTATGGCCGTTACTGGGGCTGTAGCGAGGATGTCCCCAACCTGCATTTCGAACTATGCTATTATCAGGCGATCGACGTCGCCATCGCACGGGGATTATGCAGGGTGGAAGCCGGGGCGCAGGGCGGGCACAAGCTGGCCCGGGGCTACGCGCCCGAACCGACCTGGTCCGCACATTATATTCCCAATCCCGGTTTCAGACGTGCGGTAGCGGAGTTCCTGCTGACCGAACGCACCGACGTTCAGCGCGACCGGCAATGGCTTTCGCAGCGGACGCCGTTCCGGAAGAAAAATTAGCTCAGGCAGCACGCAGTTGCGTCGCGACAAGGATCGCACGGGCCTGGCGTTGGGCCTGGGCGATTTCGCGGGCGGTCATTTCTCCGGCGATCTCAGCGCGCATCGACTGTCCTGCCTCGCTCCCGCGCAGCGCGGCGAGATTGAACCATTTATGCGCCTCGATCAGGTCAATCGCCAGGTCGCCGGTTCCACAGCTATAGGCAACGCCCAAGTCGAAACACTCGTCCGCCGATCCGCCCACCGCCCGCGACAGTCGAGCTTCCATCAGAAATTGCGCGCTCTTGATACCGTTGCCCATGTTACCGATCCCTGTTCCTGACTAATTCAATGGACGACCCTTTGGTTTTTCACGGGATGCAGCTTGGTCCAGCAGCGGATAAAAAATGGTTAACAACGCAGTAGGCATGTTTTTTACTCCCCCTCTTTTCAATATGGATTGACAAAGGCTCGGGAAATTCCGTGCGATAGGGCTGGCATCGACGCGCGGGAGTCCGCATAGGCTCTCCATGTCCCAGCTTCCCCCGACCAACATCAGTCAAAGCGCCAATAATATCGGCTTTCGCGAATTCGTGATGCTGTGCGCCTGTCTGATGGCGATGAATGCCCTGTCAATCGATCCCATGCTGCCTGCGCTGCCCGATATCGGCCGCGACCTGGCCATTCCCCACGCCAATGATCGACAGCTCATCATCAGCGTCTATTTTCTCGGGCTGGGATTCGGGTCGCTGCTGTTCGGCGTGCTGTCCGATCGATTCGGGCGTAAGCGCGTGCTGGGCAGTGCCATCGCTTTGTTCATCCTGTCCTCGATCGCCTGCGCCAGTGCGCAAAGCTTTGCGATGATGCTGGCAGGCCGGGCGAGCGCCGGCTTCTTCGCCGGAGCGAGCCGCGTGATTACCGTGGGCATCATCCGCGATCAGTTCCGGGGCGACGCGATGGCCCGCGTCATGTCTCTGATCTTCGCGGTCTTCATGCTGATCCCCGTGATGGCGCCCAGCTTCGGCCAGGCGATCCTTTGGTTTGCGCCGTGGCGCTGGATCTTCTGGATACTGGTCATCCTGGCCAGCCTGATCCTGGCCTGGATGCTGACGCGGATGCCGGAAACGCTGAAGCCGGAAAACCGCATCCGCATCACACCCGGCGCACTGCTGCACACCATCGGCACTATCCTTCGCACACGCAGTTCCATCGGCTACATGTTGGCAAGCGGCGTGGTGATGAGCGGGCTGATCGGCTTCATCCTGTCGGTGCAGCAAATCTTCTTCGACGTCTTCCATGCGCAAACATTCTTCCCGATCGGCTTCGCGGCGATCGCGGGATGCATGGGGTTGGGCAGCCTTATCAATAGCCGGCTCGTTTCACGATTCGGTGCGCGGCGCATGAGCCAGACCGCCTTGCTGGCCTTCATTCTGATCGCCGCCATTCATCTGGCGGTGATCCTTGTCGGGCAGGAAACGCTGGTCACATTCATGGTGCTTCAGGCCATGACGATGATGACCGTCGCCTTTACGGCATCCAATTTCAGCGCCATTTCGATGGAGCCTTTCCACAAGGGTGCGGGCGTCGCCTCCTCCTTCCAGGCATTTCTGACGACGGCAGTGTCGGCGGCGTTGGGCAGCTTCATCGGCCGGGCATTCGACGGCACGACCCTGCCTTTCACCACCGGGTTGCTGGTGTTCGGCGCACTTTCCTTCCTGATCGTGATCTGGGCGGAGCGAGGCAGGCTCTTCACCCGGCCCCATCATGGCGGCCTGCGCGATCCCGAAGTCGATTTCCACTGACATGAAAAGGGGCGGAAAAACCGCCCCTTTTTTTAGCTCAGCGTGGCATGACGGCCTTGCTCAGGCGTCCTGACCACCAGGCGTATGCGCGCCGGGGAGCGGCGGCACGGGCTGCGGCGGAATACCCGAGCCATCTTCAGCCACATCCACGACGCCGCGGCCGACATGGCTGCGGCTGCGGCTGTAGCCGAAATAGACGAGCAGGCCGACAGTTGCCCAGCCGACGAACATCAGCTTGGTTTCGAGGCCCAGGCTCCAGAAGAGATAGGCGCAACCCGCGATGGCGATCGGCGCGGTGATGTTCACCGCCGGGGTCCGAAACGGACGAGCGCGGCCAGCATCCGTCTTGCGCAGCATCATAACCGCGATCGACACGGCAGCGAAGGCGAAGAGCGTGCCAGAGTTGGAGATGTCCGCCAGGATACCGACGGGGAAGAAGGCGGCAAACAAGGCAACGAAGATGCCGGTCAGAATGGTGATGACATGCGGCGTCTTGTAGATCGGATGGATCTTCGAGAACATCGCCGGCAGCAGGCCGTCGCGGCTCATGACAAAGAAGATGCGGGTTTGACCGAACATCATCATCAGGATGACCGACGGCAGGGCGAGACCCGCTGCAAGGCCGAGCAGGTTCCCGATCTGGGGCCAACCGATTTCACGCAGCGTCCAGGCAAGCGCTTCCTTCGAGCAGGTGACGGCTTCGGTGCCGGCAGCGGCCAGCGCGGCGCACTGTTGCGACAGGGCGGTTGAACCGGGAGCCAGCACTTCGCCGGCCGGCCCTGCGACAGGCTGCGCGCCGACCGTGCCGATGACGCCGGCGGCGACCAGCATGTAGAAGATGGTGCAGATGCCGAGCGAACCGATCAGGCCGATCGGCATGTTGCGCTGCGGATTCTTCGTTTCCTCCGCAGCGGTCGAGACGGCATCGAACCCGACATAGGCGAAGAAGATCGAGGCAGCCGCCGCCGAAATGCCCGAGAAGCCGAGCGGGGCGAAGGGGGTGAATTTATCCATGTTGATGACGGGCAGCGCCAGAACGATGAACAGGGTCAGCGCCGACACCTTGATCGCGACCAAGATAGCGTTGACGGTCGCGCTTTCCTTGGTGCCGATGACCAGCAGCCAGGTGACGAGCGACGCGATCAGCATCGCCGGCAAGTTGACCATGCCGCCATCGAACGGCCCCCGCGTCAGCAGATCGGGTATGTCGAGATGGAATGTATGCTCGATCAAGCCGACGACATAGCCGGACCAGCCCACCGACACGGCACCGGCGGCGACGGCATATTCAAGGATCAGCGCCCAGCCGACCATCCAGGCGATCAGCTCGCCCATCACGGCATAGCTGTAGGTGTAGGCGGAACCCGACACCGGCACCATGGCCGCCATTTCGGCATAGCAGAGCGCAGCGACCGCACAGACGAAGCCGGCGATGACGAAGGAGAGCATCATGCCCGGCCCCGCCTTCTGCGCGGCTTCGGCCGTCAGCACGAAAATGCCGGTGCCGATGACGGCGCCGATACCCAACATGGTAAGTTGAAACGCTCCCAGCGACCGATGCAGCGATTTTTTCTCTGCCGTCGCCAAAATGGCGTCGAGAGGCTTAACGCGCCCGAATATCATGAAGACCTCTTATTCCCATAGCCCGGCACGCCACCGGACGTACCCCTTTTGCTTATGGGAGGGGGAGACTATCGCCTAATCCGCCGCGCGCAAGTATGTTGCGCGGCGATGACATGAAAGTGGAAAGGATCGGCGTGGTCGAACTGCTCAGGGCAAAAGGATTGGGGGATATTCCGCACGGTTTTGCGGGACGGAAAGGCGGTGTATCGACCGGCCTGTATGCGGGACTCAATGTCGGACTGGGATCGTCCGATGATCGCGATGCAATCCTGCGGAATCGCGAACTGGCGCGCGATGCTGTCCTGCCGGGCATGAAACTGGTTACGGTTCGTCAGGTGCATTCGCCGGACGCGGTGACGGTAACGCATGTTTTCGAGGATGAAGCGCGGCCCGCTGCAGACGCCCTCGTCACCAATCGCCCCGGCCTGTTGCTTGGCATATTGACCGCCGATTGTGTGCCGGTGCTGTTCGCCGATGCCAATCGGGGAATAGTGGGTGCCGCGCATGCCGGATGGAAAGGCGCCATCGGCGGCGTAACCGATTCTACCCTCGCCGCGATGGAGAGCCTCGGCGCGCGACGCAGCGATATCAGTTGTGCGATCGGGCCGTGCATCGGGCGACAATCCTACGAAGTGACGGAGGATTTTGCGCAGCGCTTCGCTGAATCAGATGCAGAAAATGAGCGCTTTTTCTCTGAAGGGCGGCCCGGCCATCTGCAATTCGACATTGCGGGCTATGTGGCGGCGAGATTGGCCGCCGCCGGCATTGGGCATGTGGAAATGCTGGATCAGGATACCTACAGCCAACCCGATCGTTTCTTCAGCTATCGGCGCTCCTGCCATTTGAATGAACCGGGCTATGGACGCCAGATATCCATGATCGGCCTGCCGCAGTGAAAGGAGAGGACGGCCGCCAGGCCGTCCGGGCAATAAAAAACCCGCCTAGAAAGGCGGGTCTTGCTGATGTCAT
>NZ_QJQX01000032.1 GCF_013393185.1 Sphingobium lactosutens
CCTGTCAGCCGTGGTGCTCTGGGCCGTTGGGTGATCGCTTCGAGCGAGAGGCATTTGCATCGCATCTTTGACGCCCTGAAGCTGCGGCTCCGGTCCCAGGAGGTCATTCATGGCGACGAAACTACGGTTCAGGTGCTGAAGGAAGAGGGCAAGGCTCCTACCAGCACCTCGTATATGTGGGCCTACCGCAGCAGCCAGGACAGCGAACAGCCGATCGTGCTGTTCGACTATCAACCCGGTCGCGGGCAGGAACATCCGCAGGCCTTCCTCGGCGACTATCGCGGCATCCTGATGAGTGACGGCTATACGGCCTGGCGCACATTGAAAGGCGCCACGCATCTGGGCTGCATGGCCCACGCCAGACGGCGCTTTGCCGACGCCCTCAAGGCGAGGAAGAAACAAGGCGGGCCGCCCGCACAGGCGCTCAAGTTCTTCGACCAGCTCTACCGGATCGAAAGGCAGGCGCGGGACGAAATACCCGATGAGGGGGAAACGCAGGCCAGCTACATGCGCCGCTTCCGCCAGAAACATAGCGTCCCGGTCCTGGATGCACTCAAGGCGTGGCTCGATGACATCGCGCCCAAGGTTGTGCCCGACACCAAGCTTGGTGATGCGGTCTCCTACACCCTCAACCAGTGGGAATACCTGACGCGCTACGTCGAAGACGGCAGGATGCCGATCGATAACAACCTTCTCGAACGCGACATCAGGGTTTTTGCAACAGGAAGAAAATCCTGGCTCTTCTGCGATACCGTGGACGGCGCACGGGCGAGCGCCGTCACCTACAGCCTGATGCTGACTTGCCGCGCCTGCGGCGTCGAGCCTCTCGCGTGGCTACGCCATGTCCTCACTGAACTTCCCCAGCGCCCTCACGACGCCGATATCGACGACCTGCTGCCATTCAACTTCGAAAGACAAGCCTGACCCGCCGACGTCGCTGCGGTGGCCTATCTCGTCCAGCGTCAACTATGATGGCCGCACTGCCTCCGGAAGCAGCGTGCTACGAAATGCGCGCTTACGTTAGACCAGTACATTGCCCAGCAATTCGCCCTTCCAGCTTTGGCGGTGAAAGACCCGTCTGCAGAAGATGAGTATGATCGTTGGAAGGCATCTCGCCAAAGTCGAAGTTCTAACAATCGCAGTGGGTAGAGACGGTAATTCGTGTCTCAGATGCGGTTCTGCACCGCTTTATCCCCCGAAATCCGCACGGTAGGACCCGCAATTTTAGCCTCTCAGGCCCGCCACGGGAGCGGCCCAGCGCCGATCGCGCATCGCGCTATTGCATTGGTCCGGCACGCATAATCTCGTCCATACGAGCTGCAATCGCCTTCCATGTGGCAACTCCCATTTCGTCGCCTTCAGCATGCAGCTCACCGATCCTCTCAGCCACCTTTGCAGGCGCTAAGTCGCCATGTCGCTTGAGCAGCATCATCGCGGCTCCAAGCATGACTTGGTCTTCCGACATGGTCACGCTGGCTCAATCCTGTCGACGTCCAGCATATCGAACTCTGATCGACACCCCCATACTCGCACGCGGTTTCCCAGCAAGTGACGATAACGGCCGCTTAGGTCCAGCCTCCACTCGCCGCCATCTGCGACGCGCAAGACCGGCCATGCGCCATCGACAACAAGCACTCCAACCAGCTCATGGCGCGCTCCCCTCGGCATCCTACTTCCGATTTGTTGGCTGAGGCAGGGGTGGGGCGTCGGCGAATAGCCCGTTGAGATAGCCGGCTATCCGAACTCCGCCTCGCTTCAGACGATCGTCCAGCTCTGGGCGATGCTGGTAAGCATAATCCCATGAGATGCTGGTGTCAGCGGGATAGATGGCCTTGCGCAGCGCGATGCTCTCGCTGAGCCACATAGCCGGATTGGCACTGCTCCAAGAGATAATTTGTTCTGGCTTCATTGATCGGGCTAGCCAGCGGGCATATTCCGAGTAGGACAGCGAACGGTGCTCGATCATGGCCGTATCCCAGACCGAATGTAGATTGGTAGATCGCCCAAACCAAATGACCTTGAAATCGTTTCCGCCCCGGTCGTTTCCGCCGCCAGCGTGCAGCGGCTGGTGAAGATCGCCGATTATGTGCACGATGAACCGCAGAGCTAGGCGCTTGCTCTCGGCCGATGCTTTCGGATCACTCAGCTTAGCGGTGAATTTCACCAAGGCGGTCATCGCGTCGCCCTCGGGCGGCGCGTCTGATGCTTGGTAGGCATTGCCCGCTTTCACGGTGACATAATGCCAGGGGCTTGCAGTCTTCTGCCAGAACTCGGCTTGCTCCGACTTCATATCGTCGGGCCAGGTTGCTGCCTCCGCAAGATCCTCAGCGCCCAGTATCAGACGGACATTCGCCCGGGCAACCCCGCTCAGATTCTCATCCGCGATAGCCCCAGTGATACGATGGCCAATCGGCCCCCAAGCATGTGTGGGCGATGCAATAGCGAAAGAGGCGGCGATAAGGAGAGTTGATCGAAACATAGGCATTCATTGCCGAAATTTCAGCGCGAAGAAAAGCCACGTCCGATTCGGAGGTGGTGGCGGTCGGTCAGCTCGGAGTCGAAACTCTGGTCGTAATAACGACTTTCAGCACCCACTCTTGGCCATGCGCAAAAAACAGTGATTTAGCGGCAATCAGGTAGTGTCCAGCGTACATCGGACGGCTGTCTTCCGGTCCCAGAAAATTTGTTGCTCAGTATCAGGAACGTTATCGCTAATTCGACCTTAACCGGGTTAATAGGTCCACCTCGAGAGTCGGCCAGTGTCAGGAGGGATGACCATGACGGACTTGTCGCAACTCAGCGCGACACAGAGGCAAATTTTGCAGCTCGTCGCCGATGGGGTGACGGCTAGCAAGGACATCGGCCGCGTGATCGACAAGTCACCCGCTACTATCGATGTTTATCTCAGTAAGGCGGCCGCCAGTTTGGGAGCAAATGGCCGCCACGAAGCTGCAAGAAAATTCAAAGAGTTATCTCAGTTAGATTCTAAATTTAGAATGGAAGATATTGCCGAAACGGAGGGAATTGGGCTGTGTGAAGACGCCGGATCGAAGCCGGCCAGCCGATCATCAAAATTGATGAAGAAGCTGTTTCCACCCATCGGAGGCCCCACGGATGAACTCACCCCTCTACGGACGCTCGGGCTGATCATACAGCTCTCGCTCATAACGGCAGTTTCAACTGCTGTGGTGGTTGTGATTTATCTTTGGGTCATGGATCAGTTCGCCGAACTGGCCCGCTAAACCGAAAAACTGACAGCTCAAGCGAGGCAAGCAGATACTTGCCACGGAGGATACATGCGCACGTCAAACGAACGCCTGCCGTTGGATCGCAATCAGTGCCAAGATATCACAACCGGGCTAAATGAAGGCTATGTGAAGCTGGACGACATGATTGCCCACACACTACGCTTGGGCACGATGATCGTTGAAACTGGGAAGGCCTCCGGTCTCGATCCGCTTTCCAGTCAGAAGCTATATGCCAGCTTGGCGGATTGCGCAGCGAATATGGTCCGATCCCGTGGGGATCTCGTATCGGTTCATCAACAGGCTCATAAGATAAGGATGCGCTCCACTTCCGCAGACGTGCACCTCTGGGGCTGCACCATACCCGCTGTTGCGAGCAGCACTATCGCCGATTTGGACAAGCCAGCAACGATCGCTGCTTGACCGCGGTCGAGAGATCATTTCCATAGCCCAATGATCATCGTGGTCACCTTTACGATGCTGGTTCTAGCATGCAGCGCCTTCTCCGCTCTGGCAGGGGGGCCAGCGGGGCGGTGGACCGCGGCCGCTGCAATGGGGACCACGATGATGGGTGTGGTGATATCGATCTTCCATCCGATATTGACCAAAGTTGAGCCGCTTAGAATTGCTACTGACGCCATTTTTCTGGCCTCACTCGTCGCCTTGGCAATGATCTATCGTCGCTGGTGGCTCATCTGGATGGCGGCGTTCCAAGCCAACGGCACGGCATCGCATTTTGCCGCTTTGCTGAGCCCCGTCTATGTGAGGGTAATTTATTACACCCTCTCCACTATATGGGGCATACCTATTCTCGCGGTTTGGGTAATCGGCATCTGTAAAGATCGAGGCTGGCGTTTATCTCCAGCAAAATATGGTGCCAGTCTGCTTCGTGCGATAGCGCGAGCTATCACTTAGCACTCAGCGAACACATCAAAAATTCAGAAGGAGGCCTTATGGTCACGCAACCTTCTGGCGGACAATTGCACCTACCTCAACGTGAGGTGCAACGCATTCCGCCGCGCCTAGTTCATCACCGGCATAACGCATGGACTGCAGCAGTCGCCGCACTATTCACGGATCTACATCACGAACGTATCCACTTTATGTTTCACGCCAACGGGGAATACGTCGGAGATGTGCGATTTGACGGCGACGTCGACAGCGCGCCATTCGATATCTCGCTAGTATTGAGGTCTGCCCTTCTGCGTAGCGCCAGTTCGATCATGGTCGCACACAATCATCCTGGCGGCCGAGCGATACCCTCACGACAAGATTGTCACGTCACCAGAGATGTTGCTCAAGCCTGTCGTCTAGTAGGCTTGCGGCTGAGCGATCATTTGGTTGTCGCGGGCGATAATCTATTCAGCTTCCGAGATAATGGGCTTTTGTGACGGAGTTGGCGGGTTAATTCCGATGCACTCCGGCACCTCCCGAGATCTACGGGCTTGTTTGGCCTGCTAAGAGCTCAGTGCGCCGACATCGGCGCAAATGTCGGCGCCCCGTAACGGGACATTCATCAGCATTCCGATCCTCGCACTCTCATTCTACCAGGTGATTGTTCATGTTGACGCGCGCTACAGAGGATGCCGTTGCACAAATTTCCGCTGCGCTTGCAGCGCTAACCGACGGATGGGACCGGTTGGGTGCTGCTCCGTCTTCCAAAACAGGCGACCACACATCCCCGGAAGAACTGGCTGCCGCAGCTCGACGCTATTTGCGCTGGCGGAGAAAACGTGATGAATCCTACCCTCGCCTGTTCGAAGATCCTGCTTGGGAAATACTATTAGATCTATTCGTTTCAAAAATTGAAGAGCGATCCATATATGTCAGCAGCGCATGCATCGCATCCCAAGTCCCACAAACAACAGCATTACGCATGATAAAGCGATTAAATGATTTGAGCTTGGTAAAACAAGAGGAAGATCCATTTGATGGAAGACGTAAAATATTGAAGATAACCAAGCCAGGGATTGATGTTGTCGTCAATTTTCTTCAAAATCTAATTTGCAATCGATAAGGGCAAGCCTCTTATTTCACGGAACGGCCTGCCCACACGATCCGCCCGACAATATTAACTAACGCTGGGTCGATATCGGCCCAGTCGGGATAATGGGGATTGTCGCTCACCACGCTGAACCGTCCGCGCCGCGGCCCCATGGCGATCCGTTTCACCATCAGCACGCCGTCAAGGCGCAGCACATAAACGCCATCACGCAGCCGTTCTGCATCATCATCATGATCGACCATGACGTCGTCGCCATCGCTCAGCGTCGGCGCCATCGATTCGCCGTCGACCCGGATGATCGACACGCGCTGCGGCTGCACGCCTAAGTGACGCAGCCAGCGGGCATCGAACGCCATCACACCCGATGCCCGTTCATCCTCGTCCAGCGTGCCGCCCCCTGCCGAGGCGCCCAGCGCCAGACGCGGCACCGCCACCACCGCCGGTGTCGTCCGCAGGCGCGGCTGGGGCGACGGCGCAGCCTCGGCCAATGCCCCACCCAGCATCGCCTCCGGCACGCCGAAATAGCGTGCCAGCACTCGGCGATCATCCTCGTCCAGCTTGCGCGGCGTGCCGCGCTTGATGAACTGCTGAATATAGGCCGTGTTACGACCGATCAGCCGTGACAGGTCAGCATAATTTTCTCCATGCTCCGCGGCGAGACGCTCGAGTGTTTGCCGGACATCTACTGCCACATCACCCTCATCTAACATTCATCGGTCCCCCAGCTCTCTTTTGAGAAGCGTTTCAAGAACCTAAGCTTGCACTTCAGCTTGCGCCAGTGCATTCCGGTTTCGTCATGGCGCCGCATTTCTGCGGAGCGCTTGCCATGTTCAAATCTACGGTCACCGGGCCGTCTCCTTCCCACTTCAGAGAGCTAGAACACCAGATCCGCGAGAAGGCGGAGCGTGCGCTGCTTGAAGCCAGCCACGAGGCTGGCCGCAGGGCAACTGGCCGTATCCGCAATGCCATGTCGGGCGCTGGCCTTGGCCGCCTCGGCAACGCTGTTGACGCAACCTCGGATCTGGAAAAGGGCGGCCGCCTACACCGTTCATCGATCCGCGAGGTATCCGCTTCCAGCGCGATCCATCTGAAGAGCCGCAACGAGAGGACCGTCGGCGCGATCGAAGCTTACACGCGTGGCGCAGCCATCCGGCCGCGTGACGCACGATGGCTCTGGATACCCTCTCCCGAACTCCAGCGCCGGGTAAAAGGTGGCGCTCGGCTCACTCCCGGCAGCTGGCAGTCTTCTGGCCTAGCGCAGCGAATTGGACCGTTAGTCAAAATTCCCGGCCGTCACGCTGGCGAGGTCCTGCTCATCGTGCCGGCGGTCACGGTGCGCCAGGAAGGCCGCCCCTCCCCTCGCCGCCTGCCGAAAAGTGGGAAGGCCCGCGCCGGTCGGACTCTTCGCGAAAACTTCATCGCCTTCACCGGCATCCGCTCAACGTCGCGCCAGGCGCGCGTCGACCCTCACAAGATCATCGATGGTGTCAGGGCCGAATTGCCCGCGCTCATCGCAGCCCAACTGGAGAAATAATATGGCATCTGGAGCCGTCTTTCCCGCGTTCATCCGCGCGACCTATCAGGAGACGTCTGATGGCGTCCCGGCCTTCGAGCGCGCCATGCAGACTTCCGTCAACCGCGCCCGCAAGGCGGCAGAGATCTCCATGGAAGATCTACAACGGGAAGTGCAACGGGCTGTGGTGGGCGGCCGCAGCGATTTCGGCATTCCCGAGATGCGCGCCGCCGCAGCAGCAGCCGACGGCAGGGCCCAATCCGCCCGCCAACTCGCTAATGCCCTGGCGGCGGCAGCGGCGGCTGAAGCTGATTATAGCGCTGTTACCCAGGTCTCCATTGTTACGGCGCGCCGGCTGGCCGATGAGGAGGAGCATGCTGCACGGTCAGCGCATCTCCATGTTGCCGCAGTCGAACAGATGGCTGATGCTGCGCGGCGCAACAATATCGATATGACGGCCCTGGCAAGCGGGCAGATTATGGCGGCGCGGTCCTCCAACGCGCATCGCCAGGCGCAGATGATGCTCGGCCAGCAGATGCAGGACACGGCCATCATGCTTCAGCTTGGCATGAACCCGCTCATGATCCTCACCCAACAAGGCACGCAGGCAGCTTTCGCTCTCTCTCAGATGGGCGGCCGGGCCGCAGCAGTTGGCCGCATCCTTTCCAGCCCTTGGACCGCCGCACTGCTCATTGCAGGCACGGCCCTCAGCGCCCTCATCGGCAAGTCGGAGGACGCGGCCGACGCTCTGGAAAAGGTCAAATTCTCCTCCGACAGCGTCGGCAATGCCCAAAGCATCCTCGGCAATGTGATGGATATCACGACCGGCAAGATCTCGACGCAGCGCCAGGAGTTGATTGCCCTAGCGATTGCACAAGCGAAAGTGGCAGCGATCCAGGCGCAAGCACGGGCGGTCGCATTGCGCGGCGAGGTCGAAGGGCTGCAGCGCCCTACCTGGTCCCTCTCTGGCGGCATGGGTGGCGGCTTTGACGTGGAGCGGCGGCCGGCTGGAGCCGTAGGCGCGATCTCGAAAGCCTTCTTGACCGGCGAGATCGACACAACCACCGCTGTGCAGCGGCTGGACAATCTGCGCAAGGCTGGCGCGCTTACGGATGAAGCGTTTGCTGAAGCTGCGAAGTCCGTCGCCAGCCTTGGCGTCGAATTGGCCAACCAAAAGACCTTCGAAGCCGCAGAGCGTCTGGCTCGCCAAGCTGGCACGGCGTCTGACAGGGCTCTGCTCCTCAAGCCGAAGGACGACCGCAGCTCGAAATCGAAGGCCAATGCTCTGGCCGAATTCGGCGAGACGGCAGCAGAGCGCATCCAGCGGATCAATGAGGCATTCGATGATCAGCCGCGCCTCATCGATCGGGCGGCGCAGGCGACGCGCGAACTGGACGACCTGATTGGCGATCTCGAAAGGCGGAAGCCGGCGGGCTATGAGGGGCTGATCGCTCAAGCGAACGAAGCCAAGGCTGTCGTCAAGGACGGCCTCGTTCGACCTTATGACGACTTCATTGCCCGGCAGCGCGAGCAACTCGTCATCGGCGACCTTCTGCTGGACGGCAGACGCAATGAAGCAGAAGCGGTGCGTCAGATCCTTGGCATGCAGCGTGACATGGGTCCGCTTGACGCGGCACGCCGTCAGGCCATCGTCGATAGCGTGCAGGCGCTGGATCAGCAGGCTAAATCCATGGAAAGGCTCCAGGCTGAGCAGCAGGCCTTCCTCGCGGCCAGCTCAAGCATCCAGAGTTCCATCCAGCAGAGCATCGCCAGCATCAGGGCGGATGGCTTCGGGGCGCTTGGCGGCCTGGTCAACAACGTGATGGGCACCTTCGACAATCTGCTCTCGGACGTCGTTAGCGAGCAGCTATTCGGCGACATCTTCCGCGGCATCAATGACGAGATCCGCGCGGCCACCGGCGTCAAGAGCGCCAGCGAAGTGGTCAACGATGCTCTGATGCTTATGGCGACCAAGGTGGAAGCTACGGGTAATGCCCTTGCTGCCGTTACCAACGAGATCGCCGGCGGACCGGTCGCAGCAGCTAACGATAATGGCGCACAACAAGCCTATGCCGACATTGTGGTGAATGGCCGCAAGGCTATTGGCGATCCGGTTACGTTCATGGAGACGACCTTTACACGTTTGCTCGCCAAAGCTCTTCCCGAGGACCAGGCAAAGAATATCGGCAAGGAGGTCGCTGCCGCCGTGCAGGGCGCCGCATATGGCCAAACGGCTGGCGGCCTGATCTTCGGCTCGGGGAATGACCGCCTGGGCAGCGCAATCGGCGGGGCCATCGGCAACAAGGTCGGCGAGAAGGTGCTGGGCAAAGGACTGGAGACTATCGCTAAAGGCTTGGGCGACTTCGCCGGGCCTTTGGGATCTATCGCCGGCGGTATTCTGGGCGGTGCCATTGGAGGCATGTTCACCAGCGCGAAGTGGGGCACGGCTGCTGTCACCGGCAATGCCGACAGCGACGTATCCGTGGGCGGCAACAAGAGCGCCTATCGCTCCAACGCTGGCCTAGCGGGCACCTCGATCCAGAGCGGACTCGACGCCATCGCCGAGCAGTTCGGCGCGGACGTTGGCGGCTACAACGTCTCGATCGGCCAATATAAGGGCAAGTGGCGCGTCAGCACCACGGGTCGGACAGGGAAGCTCAAGGGCGGCTCCGGGCGGACCGACATCAAGGACTTCGGCGAGAACGGCGCGGAGGATGCCATCAAGTACGCGATCGCTGATGCGGTGAAAGACGGTGCGCTGGAGGGGCTCCGCGCGTCGACCCAGGCACTGCTCGCCGCTTCCGACGATGTTGAAGCCCAGCTGCAAAAGGCGCTGGATTTCGAAGATGTTTTCTCGCGCCTCAAATCCTACAAGGATCCAGTCGGCGCCGCGCTCGACACGCTCGACAAGGAGTTCAAGCGGCTCCGGGGCATCTTCGAGGAGGCCGGCGCTTCGGCTGAGGAATATGCCCAGCTGGAAGAGCTGTATGGCATCGAGCGAGCCGCTGCGGTCAAGGAGGCGGCCGAGAAGGTCACTGCGTCGCTCAAATCGCTGTTCGATGATCTGACCGTCGGCAACGATGCCCGGTCCCTGCGCGACCGGCTGGTGGAGGCGCAGGCCAATTATGATCCCCTCGCCCAGCGCGTGGCCGCCGGCGACACCACCGCCTATGACGACTACGCCGATGCGGCCCAGACGCTGCTCGATCTCCAGCGCCAAATCTATGGGTCCAGCGAGGACTATTTCAAACTGCTGGACGAGGTGACTGGGCTGACCAAGAGCCGCATTGATGCTGAAGGCAATATCGCCTCCATCTCGGAGGCGAGGCCTGGCCTGTTCGCTAGCGATATGAGCCTTGCGCCTATGGTTTCGGCGACGGAGACCCAGACGGCAACGCTTGTATCCGTCATGAAGACGGAACTTGGCGCGCAAACATCGGAGCTGAAGGCCATCTCCACCAACATCATTGCCTTGGTCCGGACGGTCTCAGGTCAATCGGGCAGTGGCTCGAAACAAGAGGCGTTGGTCGCGAGAAGCAATTTCTGAAGGATTAGTGGCCCCGTTTCGAGAAAGGGGGGATGAAACGGGGCCTTGATCGAACACCAGATCCGTGGGGGGCACTGACCTGGCCGGGCCACATCTCCATATCATTTGCGCTCTCACAAGCGCCCATCGACGGATCGATTCATATGCGCGGCGAATGCGCTACCAGCTGAGCAAAGACCCGCACTCATTGCGCAATCGGAACATCTTTGGCGCCGAGACATTGTGTCTCTCGATAGGGAGAACACATGTCACAAGATCCAGATTTCTGCCGTGCGCAGGCAGCCGGCCATCAAGCTCGCGCCGATGCCGCCACACTTCCGAACGTACGCGACGTTGAGCTGACGGCAGCCGCTACTTGGCTCCGCGAAGCAGACTTTGCCGACAAGGTCGTTGCTCGTCGTGCGAGACTGTCTCCAGCATTCAAATAAGCCTGGCGATCTTATGCCGGGCGATCGACACACTCCCCCTCCCACCGGCCTAAATCTTTGACATGGCCGGACTGCCCGTCGGTACGATGCCGGCGGGCGTTTTTTCCTCGCAGCAGCAAAAGTTGATCCCGGCCATAAGGTCCGGTCTGGGGGGTGGTCGCTAAACGACCGGGATCGGTCACGGACTGACCACGCTGGCTGGCGCAGGTCAACACATCCTGCCCGGCGCAGTGCTGAAATTTATTGCATGACCGCCGTGAAGATCGCGCTGATGCCTTCGTGCGCTGCAATCAAGACCAAGGCGGTAATCAGGACGATTTCAAGAAGCATGGCGCTGTCCCAGGATCGAGCATCATCCTGATTCCCAAAAACCTGATCTGGCTCCGGCGCGTCTTGCTCCATATCCCCCCTATGCATCGGCTCACTATGACGGCAAATCACAGATGTGGACGTGACCTGGGTCACGCCTATTCGCATCGATGTCGGCCGCTCGCGCAGTTTCCAATAAAAAAGGGCCGCCCCGGTTGGGACGGCCCCCTCACGCTATGGGATACGCGTGATTACCGCTGTTCGCGACCTTCGTCGTCGCGGCGTTCTGGCTGCCGGCCCCCACCCTGCTGGCGGCGCTGCTCGTCCTGCTGATCCTGCTGTCCGGGCTGGCCTGGCTGCTGGGGCTGACCGCCTTGCTGACCCGGGTTCTGATTCTGGTTCTGGTCTGCCATTTCACACTCTCCTGCTGTGTCTGATGACCCTGCTGTGTCTGATGACACGCGCGCTCAACCGGTCATCGCCGAGTCGCGTTCCGGAGAATCGTGCTGATCGAAATCAACCAGTCCGTAAGCGGCTGGCAGCACGGCATTCTATCGCGAACCGCCGCCGCTGCTCCATTTCGGCTTGTAGATCGCCCTGCCCCTGCTCAATTGCTAGCATGCCAGATAGCAATCACCGGCGTAGACTTGGGCGCCCGTCCGGCCGTTCCGAACGCGCGTGACCGGGCTGATTGTCAAGCTCCGCCGCGCCCGCTTCTCCAGCCAGTTCGGGCGCATCGATGCCGAGCAATATTGACACCACCGTCTAATATGAGAGGAAACTAAGGCCATCGTTTGGACTGCATGGCGGGCGATCCCTGCCATGGCATGGGGTCGCCCTAAGCCGCGGACATCCGATCGGTTATACGGGAACTGGCAGAGCCCAGGCAGCAGCCACCATAATGCAGATAAGCAGTGCCCAGATCACAAGACTGAAAAATAATGCCTTTGAGACGGACATGGTGAAGCTCTCGAAAGCGAAATGCCTCACCTCCCAGAAGGAGGCGAGAGGTGAGGCTATCGAAAGGGCGATCTGTAAGGTCGCGGACAGGAGACGCGCGCCTGACCATTACGTTCCCGAACAATCGCGGTTAACGGCTATGAAGCTCTGATCACCAAATCGGATCCGATTGATCATCTGCGAATGACGGTATTCTTGGTGGAGCAGAAATCCGCGGCGCCCGATATCACCGCCAAGATAGCCCTGCCGCACGCCGCGATGAGATGACACGCGACAGGACCGCCATCTCAATATCGACGCTGCACGGCGCGGGCAACGATCGCGTGATTGAAATCACGCGGCGACTCGGCCGGGAAGGAGTAATCCGCCATTGCGACCTGGAGGCTTTGTAAAGGACCTCCCACTAGCCCGACCCCCCGCGCGGAGGTCGGGCTATTTTTCAAGTCTATGCTCCGCCGTCCCTAGACGGGGTTGCAATTCTCGCGATGCGAATCTGGTTATCGCGGATTGATCTCCAGCGACGAGTCGACCATCGACCTCGAAGCGGCGGGCGCGGGGGCCCGTACCGGTGCGGGTGCGGGCGCTGCTGCGACAGCCGGATCGGCCGCGGCTGGAACTGCCCGAGCCATAGCGAACGGGATTGGCTCGGCTGTGAAAGCATTGGCCATCTGTCCAGGCAGCATTTGGGCTGATCGTCCGCTGACGAGGATCGAGCCAAGCAATGCCGCCGCTGTATTACCTTTGCCTTCCTGACGATGAACGCCGCGCAGTGCGTAGGCCCGGCCGCGCACATTCACGCTATCGAATTTCACCTCGAACTTGCCGGACTTTCCGCCGATCGCTTTGCCGGTCTTCCATGTGATGGTGCCGGCAACCTGTGATCCGCGCGGGATAGCCACAATGCCGTCTTCCACGATGTCATTGACCACCGAAAAGGCAACTTGCGTTCCCACCTCAATTTTCTTGGAGGTGATTTCTTCGTTGGGCGTCACCGTAATAAGCGTGCTGGCGGGCAACGCAGTTCCCGTCTGAGCATAGACGCCGGTCGACGCGACCAGAGCGGCCGCGCAAATCATTACTCGAATCATGAAACCCCCAAAATGTCCCCGGGGAAACGAATAGCTTCCCAGCGTTGCGGATATCAAGCTGTTCCCCCAGTCGTTCGTGATCAAGATCACACGTCGATGGAGCGATGCCCCCTCAGCGCCCGGGAGATGCCCACCACATCCGCGCCGCAACCAGCATATCGATGTGGCAGTCCTTCGCCGCCATCCTCAACTCAGCGTTTTCCGAATACCGGCAGCTTCCGCCTCAAAATGCTGACGTGCCCCTGCCGATCCCCGGCGATGCATCTCTTCAACGCTCACCCCCTCGCGCCGCGCATTGACTGCCGTAGACGCCCTATATTGCGGATCGGCCAGCAGATGCAGCAAGCCTCCATCAATCTGCGCAAGAATCGCCTCGACTTCGGCCAGCCTGGCTTGGAGTTTCTCACGGGCGGCGGGATGAAGGACGATGTCAGCCATAGCGATCTCGAAAAGTGGCCCGGCGCGTTGGGTGTCATGGCGCCGGCGCCGGGCAAGGTGCGATGGGGGAAAAGGATGAAAAGCCCCATCGATCGATTATCGGCTGGCGCCAGACCGAAGCGCCAGCCAGTTATGTCTGTCAGAGGCCGTCACGCTCCATCTGCAGCTGCGAGGGCGGAGCAACTGTGACCGGCAGCCCATACCGCATGGCTTTGACCGCAGGCAGCTGGTTGAATGCCAGCAGCGCTGGATCGACGGGAATATCTACCAGAAAATCGAAAAACCGGCGGAACTCGCGCCCGCTCGCCAGCATCGTGCCACTGAACTGACGAAGCTTATCGACCCGGCTGGTTCGTGTCAGACGGGAGAGCGCCGCTGAGGCCGCGTACAGGGTTTCGACTTGCCCGATTATCTCCTGCGCCCGTCGGTAAAGCTCGTCGATCAGTGGATCCATCGCTTCCGAGATCTCGTCTTTTAGCCCGTTCCACGGTTCTCGCAGCGGATAGTAGTCCTCATTGATCTGACGGTTCAGCGCCGCGATGCCCGCGACTAGCTGATCCTTTTCGCGCTCGAGATCTGGCGCAACGGCCGGCATTTCCCCGTGGCGAAGCAGCGCAAGCGCGATAGCATCTCCGTCAGGCTGTCGCGCTTCACCAATAGCGCGATGGACCTCCTGCAGACGCTCCTGAGCTTGCGCGCGCGCCTTCTCCTTGGCGGCGATCGCCAGTTTGATAGAGTCGAGCCGATCGACATGAGGGGCGATGTCGATCGCCTCAACTGCTACTCTCGCTTGTTCGATCGGCGGCAGTTCTGCATCAGACCCTGTTTCTCGATTGAAAATGCCCATTACCGCTCCCCTCCGTCGAGATGAGCGCGCAGCGCTTGATTCTTGGCATGCGCCCGGGACCACACGTCATCGCTCTTCTTCTGCGATGCAGTCGGTGCCGGCGCCGTGCGCTGAGCGCCAGCGGAAGTGATAGGCGAACCAGATGCGCCGGCGTTAGCGGCTCGCGCCTTAGCCCAGACGTCGGCGCTAGCCTGACGCGTTGCCTCGTCGCGCTGCCCGTTCATACCCGGCTCAGCAATCGCGGCGTTGAAGGTGTGGAAGGTCGCCTGTCCTCCCACCGAACAGGATCTCGTCTTTCCGTCGCTGGCCAAGAAGGTGATGAGCCATCAATTCATGAACGTGAACATCATGGGCGCGATTCAAGCGGCGGCTGGCACTACCGATCCAGTGATAAAGGATGGTAAGCCTGTGCTGGACAAAGAGCAGCTTCCGATGACGGCCCAGCGCTACACCCTCCACGATTTCCGCCATGCTGCCGCCTCGTTGTGGATCGAGCAGCGCGTGAACCCCAAGCGGGTGCAGAAATGGATGGGCCACAGCTCGATTCAGGTGACGTTCGATACCTACGGGCATCTTTTCGACCAAGCGGATCAGGACAGCGCCGTGGCTGCCGCGATCGAACGCGAACTCATGGGGTAATGGCTGCAATGCCTATCAAAATCCGTGCTATCCTGTCGCTGCCCGCAATCTTGGCGTTGGGCGCATGCGGCATCGCCGGCTGCGAGAGATATGCGTCTCGATATTCCTGCGATTACGTGGAAAGCCGTGCGGAATACGAAGTCTGGTACTGGAAAAACGTGGCGGCTGATAACGAGGAAGACGAGCAGCTAATCGGCCGCGCCACAGGCTTACGGATGTGCCGCGAGAACGCTATCGCTCATTCCCAGGCAATCGACGATGAGTTCTCTGATCGTTCGTACATTTGTGCGCTGATGGAGAACGGGAAGCGGATGGAAAAGCACCGGCTGTGAGGCAGCGGAAAGAATCGATGCAACATGCATGCAACATGGACCATGAAATCCGCACATTTCCGTATCCTATGGACGCCCTCTGACTCCGTCAATCGAGGTTCGAATCCTCGTCGGGCATCCAGAACTTCCAGAAAATCGCGATATATGATCCGATAACTACGATCCTCGGCTTGCTTCCGAAAGGGAACGGGTCGGAGCAGCCCCTTTCTGTCGCTCTCCCGTTGGCATGACCGCATTTCATCGCCATGTATATTTGTCCAACCAGGCCCCGCACCTTGGCGTCCGGCAACAATCGATCGGGAGACCAGATGGATGGCAGAAGCGGCGCAAGATACTCATTCGGCGCCAAGGCCGACCGATGCGACAGCCGGCTCCGCGCCGGACTTCCCGCCCACGCATGTGCACCAAATTCTTATCGCAGAGCCTTTTGACAAGCTCGTGGCATCGACGCCGATGCTCGATGAGAATATGGACCGGCTACGGCTTCTATACCCGAACTCCACCTATAGGCTTTGGACGCATGATGACCTGCGGGACTTCATGACGCAGGCTTTTCCTCCCGAAGTGTGTCAGGCATTTGATGGGCTTCGCCCCTATGCGTACAAGGCCGATCTCGGCCGGCTTTGCCTGCTCCATGCAATGGGCGGCCTGTATAGCGATATTTCCTTCTTTTGGATGGAGCCACTCCGCCCCCCGCCTTCGGCAGCGATCGTCTCGTTCCTCGATGTTCGCTCCTCCAGTCCGGCCTGGACAGCGCTCTCCAACGGAATCATCTGGGCGCGCCCAAAGCGCAGGGAGATCGAAATCGCGATCGAGATGATTTTGGCGAACTGCCGCAATCGCTATTATGGACTGAACTCGCTCCATCCCACCGGCCCGGCGCTGCTCGGACGCGCGTTCGTGAAGGCGCTGGCCGAACAGGAAACAGACGAGGGCTGGAGCGAACAATGGGTCGGCCATGCGCGATTCCTGACCCCCATGGGCTATCCCAAAGGCCTGGCCTGCTTCACGCCCGATCAAAAGCTGATCGCAATCTCCCGCAAGGAAGGGGGAACGGGCCTGGGCGACCTCCAATTGTCCGGCGGGAACAATTATAACGACTTCTGGAACGGCCGGACGGTATATGGCGAGCATGAAACTCGCGCGCCCCAGCCCGAGGGCGACGACAGCGACCTCCAGATGCCCTGACCCCTCCAACGAAAACGGCCGGGCGACCTAGAGCGTTTTCGAAGCAGGTGGAATCACCTGATGGCTCGGAAAACGCGGTAAAACAAAGAGCTAGAGCAGCCGAGCCGATTCAATCGGATTAGAATCTGCTCTAGTCCGCCCCTCGCGGCCGGACATTGCGTCAAGCCGCGTCGCCGTGCACCACCCCCATGGAATGTCGCTTGCGCACGGCCGGCCGTGGCAAGGGCAGCACTTCGGAGGGTTCCTTTTCCAGCCGCTCGATCGCATTGGCCACCAGCAGTTGCAACCCTTCATCGCTCAACAGGCCGCCGCGTATCAGGCAGCGATCCACCAGAACCCGGCGGAAGGCGGAATAGAGCGCCATGTCAGGCTGGCGCGGAGCCGCCCAGAAATCATCCAGCCCCGTCCGATGGACGACGCCCGGCACCTTGTAGACCGCATGCCCCAGCACGACCACCGGCTTGCCGCTATTGAGCGCCAGCGTGCCGACCGTACTGTTGACCGTCACGACACCCAGCGACTTGCCCACCACCTCGGCAATGTCCCAGTCTGGCAGATAAAAAACCCGGTCGGCAACGCCATAATGGGTCGCCAGTCGCTGCGTCAGTCGTCCCCAGGCCACCAGGCCCGGATCGAGCGGATGCCGCTTGATGAGCAGCGAAACACCATCTGGCGCATGGCGGGCGAAGCTCTTGATGACGAACCTGAGAGCGGCGCGCATGTTGCCGAAGGGCGAATGGACGCGGATCTGATAGTCGGAGTTGAGCTGCAAGGGCAGGGTGAAATAGGGCCGGTCCTTGACCGCCGTCCATACCGCCAGCGACCTGCGTTCTTCGCTCCTGCGCATCAGGAGTTTGCAGCACCAGGCTACCGATTCGAGCAGGAAGCTGTGTGGCCGATGAGTGCGATAAAACGGAAAATAGGGCCGCATCAGCGCTGACGCCAGACCGTTGCGCATGGTGTTGCGCGCCCGCGCCCGGAAGGTCGAGGGGACAGCCGGCAGGACGCCCTCATATTCGGGCAGCCCTTCCGCCTGGTCGATATACCATTGCGGGTCGAGCGGCAGGGTCGAATTGCCATTCACGCCGTCGTCCTGCAGCGTCAGGAAGTCGGGCCGGATATAGCCTTCCTCCATGCAATGAACCCGCAACCCACGCAATCGCGCCATCCCATGCGCAGAGGTATGATAGGGGCGACAGTCGCCATAGAGGATCAGGTCGGTGACGCCATGATTGACGATGAAATCGTCGAAGAAGAGCGGCCAGTTGCGGAAGGTGCCGCGATAATCGGTGGCTTCGCCCGGCCAGTCGACCTTGTCGCCGCCGTTGATGTTGATCCGCAGCGCACGATGCCCTCTTTCCCGCAGGGCATCCGCCAACATCGCGAAATAAGGACCATGCGGCCCCTGAAGGAACAGGAAAGTCTTCATGGACGCCTCAACCATGAAGATACTCTGCGGACAAGGTCATAAATCGCCGTAACTTCCCCTGTAATTGCCGCAATCGGATCAATGACGTCATGGCTGGTGTAGTCCCATTCGCCATGCGCTCAACCATTATTTCGGGCCCGCATGGCAATTGGGTCAGCACGTCCAGATAGCGAGGATAGAGTATCAAGGCAGCGGCCACAAGCTGGTCCAGGGTCAACTGCCGCCCCCGGCGCGCGCAGGGCCGGGCCAGATCGCGTGTCAGTCCCCATCCGGCGTAGAAAGGCATGCCGTGCACCGTGACGGAACGGCCGCGCATCAGCGCTTCGAACCCCGTCAGCGACGACAGCACATGCACCTCGTCAACGGCCTGCACCAGCTCCATCAACGGGGCGCCGCCGTCGATCGCATCGGCATGGGTCAATATGGCTGCATCGGACACATGTCCCTTGCGATGCCCCGCCTGCACATCGGGGTGGGGACGATAGACGATCCACGCATCCGGCTCGGCGCCACGCACGCGGGCCAGAAAATCGAGATTGCCCTCCACGCCTGCGCCGCCGAGCCGCACCGACAGGTCGTCATCGACCTGGCCGATCGCGAGCACGGTGCGCCGTCCCTCCGGCAGCGCCAGCATTCGTCCGGAATCCTGGCCATATTTCGTGACCCCGGCCGAACAGATGCGGCGGCGCAGGCGCGCGGCCCGTTCCACCAGCGGCAGGGGGAAATCATGCGTGGCCAGCAGCGTTTCCAGATCATTTTCCGCCAGCGCATTATAATAGATGCCGGTGCGATCGACGACCACCGATCCGGGCGGGTGCAATGCCGCCCCAAGCCCCCGCGACCGGATGAAACCGTCTTCCACGCGCACCAGCGGCACAGCCCGGTCTGCGGCATCCTGCGCCATTGTCTTCGGCACACGGGACGGCCAGACGGCCAGCGCGCCCTTCTCCCTCTGCGCCCGGCGCAGACCGCGCGCTGCGGACAGGAAGGGTGGCGACCGCCTGCCGTCCCACAGGAACCGACGCACCGCGTCGCGCTTCCAGAAAGCCATGCCGCTGGCGGCGGCAATGTCGCGATTGCCGTCCAGATGGCGGCGCCAATCGGCAAGATGCAGGATGGCCGCGGCGGCATCCGTAGGATCGCCGGTAAAGGGATTGCGGTAGCGCGCCAGCGCGATCCGCGTCCTGGCCGCGTCGCGCAACCGGCCCGGATCAATCCGTTTCCCGTCCGGCCCGATCACCGGCACATCGAGCAGCCCGGCGACCAGCGCCCATTCATCCTGCTCCGTCGCATGGAGAGCCTGAACACCATCGATCATCGCCCAGGGATCGCAATCGGCCGACAATATCCTGCCCACGGTCGGCGTCGGCCCGGCGCCGGGCAGCAGGCCGATCTGGTCGGGCTGCACGCCGGACAGCGCCGCGGGATCGACGCCGATTCCCATCCGCACCAACAGCCGTACCGGGGCCGTGCGCTCCCCCCAGAAAGCACCGCCCACGCGCGCCTCGACGATGGCGTCGAGCACCCCGTCCGGCACGAACGCCCCCGCCCGCCCATCGTCAATCGCGGTGCTGACCGCCGCGACGGACGGTGCGACATGCGGGAATGGCGGCGATCTCAAAAAGGGGAGCATGGGCGTCAACCGGTCAGCACCGCCGCCTTGCGCGCGCCTGGCCTGACATATCCGTGCCGATCATTCCCTGAGCGCGTCGCGCACCGCATCTTCCATGCCCCTTCGCCGCCATCCTTGAGCGGCAGAAGAGCGCAGGTCAAGAAACAGACGCTGTTACCTCTTCGATCAGCTCGGAGATAATGTCAAAATAGTCACGCCAGGTCGGCGCCCGCCAGCTGGCGATCCTCGCCTGCTGCGCCACCCGCTCCGCCGAATCCGGACGCGCATAGGCGCAGATGGCGCGCTTCCATCCCAATCCGTCGAGCGGATCGAGATAGTCGGGCGCGTCGCCCCCCACTTCACGATGGGCGATGATGTCGCTGCATATCACCGGCACGCCCGCCGCCAGCGCCTCGACCACCGGCATGCCGAAGCCTTCGATGAAGGACGGCATCAGCATCGCGCGGGCATTGGCGACCAGCGCCTGCATCCGGTTGTCGGAGACTTCGCCCGCCTCGATCACATGGCCGCGCAATATCTCCGCGCGCTCCAATATATCGATGACATTCTCATTTTCCCAGCCGCGTCGGCCGACCAGCACCAGCACCGGTGCGGCATCGCCCTGCTCTTCCACCAGCCGCCGCCAGATGTTGAGCAGCAGCAGATGGTTTTTCCGCGGCTCGATGGTCGAGATATAGACGAAATAGGGTCGCGTCGGCAGGTCTTCGTCGGGCGCACCGAAAATGTCGGGCGCGTCGGCGCCGAAATGGGCGACCCGCACCACCCGGCCATCCAGCCCCTTGTTCAAATGCGGTTCGAGCGCATCGATCGTCGCCTGGCTGTTGCCGATGATCCCGGTGGCATAGCTGTCGATCGTCCGCACCCGCTTGCGATGCTCGTCGCCACCCTGCGGCCGCGCATATTCGGGATGGCTGAGCGGAATGACGTCATGCACCAGCGTCACCAGCTTCGCCCCTTCGGCGCGCAGGATCGCGCCGACCTGGCCGTGATTGTCCAGATGGTGCGGCGATACTTGCAGATAGATGCGCGGGCCGGTGGCGCGCGGGACTGGCCGGGGACGGGTGGCGAACATGTGGCGGATGACCGCCGCCTTGTTGTCCCCCGCATCGTCCGAGCGGGCATTGCGCCATTTCGCCGCCGTGAAGGCCAGGAACTGACGAACCGCCGCACTGTTCAGCCGGCCATAATAGCCGCCGGCCGGATGCACCGCGGCGAAGGACAGCCGGTCGGGAATCCGATCTAGCAATTCGCGCGCATAGACATATTCGACGCGATCGATCCCCGTCGGCGCGGGATGGAAAGCGCGCGAGAGCAGACGGGAGACATCGAGAATGACCTCACTCTCGCCTCGCTTGCCCATGAAACGCTCGCTGGCGCGCTTGGTGCGCAGGGCCAGCCGCGCGCCGGGCGCATTGAAGGGACGCAAAGCCATGTCAGCGCCCGTCCCACAGGCCGGCAGCAAAGAAAAGAGGCATCAGAACTGCGCGCGAATCTCTTCGGCCAGCACCTGCAATTGCGCGCCATCCGCTTGAGCGCCATGGCCATGCGCGGCAAAGCCCTTGGGATCGCCCTCCCAGCGCGGCAGGATATGGACGTGTAGGTGGAAGATGGTCTGCCCCGCCGGCGCGCCATTATACTGGGCGACCTGAATGCCGTCGGGATCGAGCGCCTTGCGAATGGCGGTGGCGACCTTCTTCGTGGTCGCCATCACCTGCGCCAGCGCCTCATCCTCGATCTCCAGCAGATTGCGCGCCTTCGACCATTTGGAAATCACCAGCGCATGCCCCCTGGTCTGCGGCATGATATCGAGGAAGGCAAAGGTGTTGTCGTCCTCATACAGCTTGGTCGACGGGATCTTGCCCTGAAGGATCAGGGCAAAGACATTGGCGTCGTCATAGGTGCCGTCGAGGCTCATGGGCTGCCCTTAGCTGGTATAATGGGCGGTCGTCTTAGCAGCGACTTCCTCCGCCGTCACGCCCGGCGCCAGTTCAATGAGCTTGAACGGGCTGTCATGGTCGGGCCGCTGGAAAACGCACAGGTCGGTGACGATCATGTCGACCACATTCTTGCCGGTCAGCGGCAGGGTGCAGGCCGGGATGAACTTGGCGTCGCCATTCTTGGAGGTGTGCTCCATGACGACGATGATCTTCTTGACGCCGGCGACCAGATCCATGGCGCCGCCCATGCCCTTGATCATCTTGCCGGGAATCATCCAGTTGGCGATGTCGCCATTTTCCGCGACTTCCATCGCGCCGAGCACGGTCAGGTCGATATGCCCGCCACGGATCATCGCAAAACTGTCGGCGGAGCTGAAATAGGCCGATTGCGGCAATTCGCTGATCGTCTGCTTGCCCGCATTGATCAGGTCGGCATCCTCCTCGCCCTCATAGGGGAAAGGCCCGATGCCCAGCATCCCGTTCTCGGACTGGAGTGTCACTTCCACGCCATCGGGAATATGATTGGCCACCAGCGTCGGAATGCCGATGCCCAGATTCACATAGAAACCGTCCTGCAATTCCTTCGCCGCGCGCGCGGCCATCTCGTCACGAGTCCAGGGCATCAGTTCAAACTTCCTTCCTGAATGGTCGTTATTTCACCGACCTGATTACGCAATTCCGCCGATAGTCCGGCGACGATGGATTCAAGGGCTTGCCGCTCGTCCAAGCCCCATGTCGTGGCATAGGCTCGCGCGGCATGTCGGATCGTATCGGACATAAGATAGCCGAATGTCGTCGGGTCTTCCAAAATCTGAGCCGAAATCCAGACACTGCTGCCCGCCCCGTTTGTCACCCACACCCGCATGACCTCATGGGACTGATCTGTCAGTATGTCGCCTTGATCCAGCGATAGGGCGTTAGGATGCTCAACTTGGGTCATGTCGGATGCCTTGTCATTTTCCGCCGCCAGCGGCGGGCGGCGCCCACCTCCTGTCCATCGGAAAAACATCGTCAAACCCTCCCTTTAGGCCGCTTCCATAGACCGGATTGGGCAGCACGAACCAGCCATTGCCCCACAGGCCCGCGATCGGCAGTTGCATGGTCGCGGCGCGGCGGGCGGACACTGGCTGGCCCGCATTGAACAGGTCGGAAAAATCGCCCAGCTGGTCGCCGCCCATGGCGATAACGCAATATTTGCCGGAGATCGTCCAGCGGCGGCCATCCTTGCGCGATCCCATGGCGTCGTCACCGCTCAGATACAGCGTCTGGCCATGCACAGCATCCCCCAGCCCTGCCGCCTTGATCGCGCGCGCGGTCGCATCGGCATTGGCAACGGACCGATTGGTATTGAAGATCACCGTCACGCCCAGCTTGCGCAGCGCGGCCAGCACATGGTCCGCGCCGGGCACCGGCCCGACCGCACCCTCGCCGGTCTTCTCCCATGCGCCCCAATCCGCCTCATTCCATCCCTGCCCGGTCCTGGCGGCATGATATTCATAGCCGGTGTTGAGCATCACCGTCTCGTCCACGTCGAACACAGCCGCGAAGGGCCTGTCGCCGCACGGCTCGAATTTCGGCGCGTCGAGGGTCGCACCTTCCTCCAGCACCACGCTGTCGGCCGGACGCGCCTTCACCTTCGCCGCCACATAGCCGAGCAACGCGTGCCAGGCCTGCACCGAAATCGCAGCCCCCTCGCCCGACCCATAGAGATATTGCATGCCCGCAGACGGATTGGCGGCCAGATCCGCAGACGGCGCGGAGGTCGTTGCCGCCGGCACGGTCGCGCAAGCGGCAAGCGGCGCCAGCAGCAGCACCGAAACCGTGCGCATCGTCATGGACATCAGGCCGCTTCCCGCGCCCGCACCGTCCGGAACTCGATCTTCTTGTCGTAGGGTGCGCCCACTATCATGCGCTTCACATAAATGCCCGGCAGATGGATCGCGTCGGGATCTAGGCTGCCCGTCGGCACCACTTCCTCGACCTCGGCGATGCACAGCTTCGCGGCGGTCGCCATCGGCTGGTTGAAGTTGCGGGCGGTCTTGCGGAAGATCAGGTTGCCGCTCTCGTCGGCCTTCCAGCCCTTGATGATCGCGATGTCGGCGAAGATGCCGCGCTCCAAGATGTAATCCTGCCCGTCGAAGCTCTTCACTTCCTTGCCCTCGGCCACCTGCGTGCCGACGCCGGTCTTGGTGTAGAAACCGGGAATGCCCGCCCCGCCCGCACGGCACCGTTCGGCCAGCGTCCCCTGCGGGCAGAATTCCACCTCCAGCTCACCGGCCAGATATTGCCGCTCGAACTCCTTGTTCTCGCCGACATAGGAAGAAATCATCTTCTTCACCTGCCGCGTGCGCAGCAGCTTGCCCAGCCCCTCGCCGTCGATGCCGGCATTGTTGGAGGCGATGGTCAGATCCTTCACGCCCGAATCGCGAATCGCGTCGATCAGCCGTTCGGGAATGCCGCACAGGCCGAAGCCGCCCGCGCAAATCTGCATCCCGTCGAAGAGAAGTCCCTCCAGCGCGGTCGCGGCATCGGGGTAGAGCTTCTTGACCATCGGCATCCATCCTTTTGTAAGTTCACACCGTTCTATGCAGCTCGACCGATCAATACCAATGATTTGTTTTTTCGGTTAAACACAAACGATGTCTATCAATCGCATCGCCTTCTACCATCTGGAAACGCTGCTCTGGATCGCCCGGCTGGGCACGTTCGCGGCGGCGGCGGCGCGCCTCAACACCACCCAGCCCGCCATTTCCGCGCGGGTGCGCGAGCTGGAAAACCATCTCGGCACCGCGCTGTTCCGGCGCGAGGGGCGGACCATGGCGCTCACCCCTGCGGGACGCGAACTGGTGCGGGAAAGCGAGCCCCTCTGGGCGCGATTCCAGGGCGTACTGATGGGATGCAGCGACATATCGGGCGCGACCGGCATCATCCGCATCGGCGCGGGCGAGATCGCGGCGGCCAGTTGCCTGCCCGGCTTCGTCGCGGAACTGGGCCGCGACCTGCCCCAGGTTTCGCTGGAAGTCGATATCGCTCTGACCGCCGACCTGATCCAGCAACTCGCGTCCGGCCATGCCGACCTTGCCTTTGCGGCGGGGCGGATCGCCCATCCAATGCTGCGCACGGCACCGATCGGCAGCGTCGACCTGCTCTGGCTGACCCGCCCGTCGACCGTCGGCACGACCCGGACGCCGATCTGGTCGCTCTCCAACCTCTCGCCGCTCTACCGGATCATGAAGGACGCGATCGCCGCGTCGGACCTGGCCGACTGCCCGCTCAACCTCTGCAACAATGTCCGCACCATGATCGACATCGTGCTGGAGGGTGGCGGGATCGGCATCTTTCCCCAGCCCATGGTGCGGCATCAGATGGCGGACGGGCGGCTGGTGCCGGTGCCCGGCGCGCCGGGCATGCCACCAGTCGACTTCCACGTCGCCGTCCGCGCCACGGAATCCGACCCGCTGGTGCTCGCCATCTTCGACCGGGCGAGCCGGCTGGAGTTACGCGCGGGCGTTTAAATGAGACCAGCCAGCGGACTGGACGGATCGGCATACATGCGCTTGCCCATGCGCCCGGCGCGATAGGCCATGCGGCCGGCTTCGACCCCCGCCTTCATCGCGGCGGCCATCAGCACGGGATCTTTCGCCTCGGCAATGGCGGTGTTCATCAGCACGCCGGTGCAGCCCAGTTCCATCGCCACCGTCGCTTCCGACGCGGTGCCGACGCCCGCATCCACCAGCACCGGCAGCTTGGTGCCCTCCACGATCAGCCGGATCGTCACCCTGTTCTGGATGCCGAGGCCCGACCCGATCGGCGCGCCCAGCGGCATGATCGCGACGGCACCGGCATCCTCCAGCCGCTTGGCCGCGATCGGATCGTCGACGCAATAGACCATCGGCTTGAAGCCTTCCTTGGCGAGGACTTCCGTGGCGCGAAGAGTCTCGACCATATCGGGATACAGCGTGCGCGCCTCGCCCAGCACTTCCAGCTTCACCAGTTCCCAGCCGCCCGCCTCGCGCGCCAGCCGCAGGGTGCGGATCGCATCCTCGCCGGTGAAGCAGCCCGCCGTGTTGGGCAGATAGGTGATCTTCTTCGGGTCGATATAGTCGGTCAGCATCGGCGCCTTGGGATCGCTGACATTGACGCGGCGCACCGCGACCGTGACGATCTCCGCGCCCGAAGCGGCCACCGCCGCCGCATTCTGCTCGAAACTCTTATATTTGCCGGTGCCCACGATCAGGCGCGACCGGAATCTCTTGTCGGCTACGGTCCAGCTGTCGTCATCCAGCGCGGTCACATCGTCGCCGCCGCCCGCGACCGGATGGTCGCCACCACCAACGAAATGCACGATTTCGAGTTCGTCGCCATCCTCGACCTTGACCTGCGCCAGCGTCGAACGCGGCACGACCTCCAGATTGCGCTCCACCGCCACCTTTTCCGGCACGAAGCCCAGCTCGCTCGCCAGTTGGGCCAGCGTCAGACCGTCACGGATGCGGCGATGCTCGCCATTGATGTGGATGGAGATGGTGCCGTCAATGCTCACTGCGCTGTCCCGAACTTGAGAAGATGTCTCGACTAGGCGAGACCGGAAGGGCTAAGGATCGTCGCGCATATAGGGGCGGCCCTGTCCGCCAAGCAACAGCATTAGGGGGTCGCCTTGGCCGACGCGCGCAAAATCTATGTCCTCAATGGCCCGAACCTCAACATGCTCGGCACCCGCGAGCCGGAAATCTACGGCTATGACACGCTGGACGATATTGCCGAACGCATGGAGGACGCCGCCAACCGCGCCCATGTGGAGATCGAGTTCCGCCAGTCGAACCATGAAGGCCATCTGGTCGACTGGCTGCAGGAAGCCCATGCGGAAGGCGCGCACGCCGTCATCATCAATCCCGGCGCCTATACCCACACCTCGATCGCGCTGCATGACGCGATCAAGGGCATCAGCGTGCCGGTGATCGAGATTCACCTGTCGAACCCGCACAAGCGCGAGCCTTTCCGCCACAAAAGCTATGTCGGCATGGCGGCGAAGGGCACCATCGCGGGTTTCGGCCCGATGTCCTACATGCTGGCGCTGGAAGCCGCGCTCGAACTGTAGCTCGACGCACGAAAGTTGCGCTTTGCCGTAAATACGCATAGGCGCGGGCACAAGAAACGACATTCACCGGCCAGGGACTTCACATGACCGACAAACAAGAAAAGGGCGCAATGCAGGTGGACGTGCAGCTGGTGCGCGATCTCGCGGCGCTTCTGGACGACACCAACCTCACCGAAATCGAGGTTGAGGACGGCGATCGCAAGATCCGCGTCGCGCGCAAGGCGGCTTCGGCCGCCGCGCCCGTCTATGCCGCCGCGCCGGCCGCTGCACCCGTCGCCGCCCCGGTGGCCGCCGCGGCGCCTGTCGCGCCCGCTGCCGACGCCGCACTGCCTTCGGGCAATGTGGTCAAGTCGCCGATCGTGGGCACCGCCTATCTGTCGGCCGAACCGGGCGCCGCGCCCTTCGCTCGCGTGGGTGCGCAGGTCGCCGCCGGCGAAACCATCCTGATCGTCGAAGCCATGAAGGTCATGAACGCGATCACCGCGCCGACCGCCGGCACGGTCAAGGCGGTGCTGGTCGATAACGGCCAGCCGGTCGAATATGACCAGCCGCTGATCGTCATCGAATAAGGCCCGCACAAGCTTATGGCCATCGAGAAACTGCTGATCGCCAATCGCGGCGAGATCGCGCTTCGCATCCACCGCGCCTGCCATGAAATGGGCATCAAGACCGTCGCGGTGCACTCCACCGCCGACGCCGACGCCATGCATGTGCGCCTCGCCGACGAGGCGATCTGCATCGGACCGCCCGCGGCCAAGGACAGCTATCTGAACATCGCCGCGATCATTTCGGCGGCGGAAATCAGCGGCGCCGACGCGATCCACCCCGGTTATGGCTTCCTGTCGGAAAACGCCAAGTTCGCCGAAATCGTGGAAGCGCATGGGCTGGCCTTCGTCGGGCCCAAGCCCGAACATATCCGCACCATGGGCGACAAGATCGAGGCGAAGCGCACCGCCGGCGCGCTCGGCCTGCCGCTGGTCCCAGGGTCTGACGGCGCGGTCAGTGACGTCGAGGAAGCCAAGGCCATCGCCGAAGCGGCGGGCTATCCGGTCATCATCAAGGCGGCGTCGGGCGGCGGCGGCCGCGGCATGAAGGTCTGCACCTCGCCCGACAGCCTTGAAACGCTGATGCAGCAGGCGGGTTCGGAAGCGAAGGCCGCGTTCGGCGACGCCACTGTCTATATCGAGAAATATCTCGGCAATCCGCGCCATATCGAAATCCAGGTGTTCGGCGACGGCAATGGCAACGCCATTCACCTGGGCGAACGCGATTGCTCGCTCCAGCGCCGCCACCAGAAGGTGCTGGAAGAAGCCCCCTCGCCCGTCCTCAGCCAAGCCGAGCGTGAGCGGATCGGCGGCATCTGCGCCAAGGCGATGGCCGACATGGGCTATCGCGGCGCGGGCACGATCGAATTCCTGTGGGAAAATGGCGAATTCTACTTCATCGAGATGAACACCCGCCTGCAGGTGGAACATCCGGTGACGGAAATGATCACCGGCCTCGACCTGGTGCGCGAACAGATCCGCGTCGCCGAAGGCAAGCCGCTCTCGGTCGCGCAGGACGATATCCGCTTCACCGGCCATGCGATCGAATGCCGCATCAACGCCGAGGATCCCAAGACCTTCGCGCCATCGCCGGGCACCGTCACCAGCTATCATGTTCCGGGCGGCATGCACGTTCGCGTCGATAGCGGCCTCTATCAGGGCTATAAGGTGCCGCCTTATTACGACTCCATGATCGGCAAGCTGATCGTCTATGGCCGCACCCGCGAGGGCGCGATCATGCGCCTGCGCCGCGCGCTGGAGGAATATGTGATCGAGGGGATGAAGACCACCATCCCGCTGCATCAGGCCCTGCTGCGCGATCCGGAATTTCTCGACGGCAACTATACCATCAAGTGGCTGGAAGAATGGCTCGCCCGTGAGGATGGCCAGTGAAAGCCACCATCTGGCATAATCCCAAATGCGGCACATCACGCAAGACGCTGGCGATCCTTGAGGAAACGCCCGGCGTCGAGGTCGAGGTCATCGACTATCTCAAGACGCCCTATACGCGGGCGAAGGTCGCGCAACTGATCGCGGACGCAGGCCTGACCCCGCATGAGGCGTTGCGCCTGATGGGCACCGATGCCGAGGAGCGCGGCCTGCCCGATATGTCGGCCGACGCGATCCTGGACGAAATGGCTGCCAATCCGGCCTATGTGAACCGTCCTTTCGTCGAAACGGACAAGGGCGTGCGCTTCTGCCGCCCGCAGGACAAGGTCCGCGACATCCTCTGATGCCTCGTAATGCCATTCGTTTCGTATTCGAAACGAATGGCATTACGCATTTTCAGTTTGAGATTGTCTATTTCGCTGTCCAGCTTCCGATCGCGCGGCGTCACGCTCGCGTAACAATCATATGATTTGAGCGCTTGCTTTGATGGGAGGAAGCCTTAGCCTCCTCCTTCATGGCAAAGGAACCGGCATTGGCGACCATCGCCGTCTACAGCCTCAAGGGCGGCGTGGGTAAGACCACCTTCGCGATCAACCTAGCCTGGGCATCGGCCTGCATCTCGAAGCGGCGCACACTGCTCTGGGATCTCGATCCGCAGGCGGCGTCGAGCTGGCTCATCTCCACCGACATGACCAGCCGGGACGCGGCGCAGGCGATCTTCAGCAAGGATGTGGAGGTACGGAAACTCATCCAGCCGTCCACCGTGCCGGGGCTGGACCTGATCGCCGCCGACACGTCGCTGCGCGGCCTCGACCATCTGTTCCGCGAAATGGACAAGAAGAAGCGGCTGGCCAAACTGATCGAGAGCCTGGGACGCGACTATGACCGGATCATCCTCGATTGCCCGCCGGGCCTTACCGAAACCAGCGAGCAGGTGCTGCGCGCCGCCGACCTGATCGTCATCCCGGTCATCCCCTCCCCGCTGTCGCAGCGCGCCATGGGGGAAGTCGCCCGCTATCTGGTCCAGCGCGGCGGCAATCATGCACCGATCCTGCCGGTCTATTCGATGGTCGACCGCCGCCGCAGCCTGCACCGCGCCGCACTGGAAAGCCAGTCGGGCTGGCACGCCATCCCGATGGCCAGCACGATCGAGCAGATGACGGTGCGGCGCAAGCCGCTGGGCGCCTTCGCTCCCGCCTCGCCCCCGGCGCAGGCCTTCGCCTCGCTCTGGACGCAGGTGGAGCGACAGTTGCAGGCATGAAAAAGCGCCCGTCCATCGCTGCCGGGCGCTTCATCGATATTTGGAACCGTCAGGCGGCGATGTCGTAGGGACGGATTTCGCCGGTCAGATAGAGATTCCGCGCCTTCGAGCGGCTGAGCTTGCCCGAGCTGGTGCGCGGCAGGGTGCGCGGCGGCACCAGTTCGACGACGCAGTTCATGCCGGTGATGGCGCGAACCCGCTCGCGAATCTGGTCGCGCAGGCGCGAACGCTCCTCATTGTCCGAGGTGCGGCAATGGACCAGCACGGCAGGCGCTTCCTCGCCGCCCGGCGTGGTGATGGCGAAGGCGGCGATGTCGCCCTGCTTGAAGCCAGGCAGCTGCTCCACCGCCCATTCGATATCCTGCGGCCAATGATTCTTGCCGTTGATGATGATCATGTCCTTGGCGCGGCCGACAATGTAGAGATAGCCGTCGCTCAGATAGCCCATGTCGCCCGTGTCGAGCCAACCACCGGCCATGCAGGCGTCGGTCGCCTCCTGGTCACGGAAATAGCCGACCATCAGGCTCGGCCCGGTGGTCCACACCTTGCCGATCTGGCGCTCGTTCATCAGGCCGCCATCCTCGTCGCGGATTTCCACGACCATGTCCTTGGCCGGCTTGCCGCAATTGACGATCGAGCGGAAGCGCTGCGGACGGCCTTCGGGCGCGTCGCCGCCCGACAGGTCGGTTTCCTCGACCAGTTCGACGATGATCCCCTCGCCCGGCGGCATGATGGTCACAGCCAGCGTCGCTTCGGCCAGGCCGTAGCTGGGCAGGAAGGCCTTGGGGCTGAAGCCCGCATCGGCAAAGGCGTCGACGAAGCTCTGCATCACGTCGGGGCGGATCATGTCCGCGCCATTGCCCGCGAGCCTCCAACGGGAAAGATCGAAGCGATCCTGCGCCTTGGTCTGGCTCGACATGCGGCGGGCGCAGATGTCGTAGCCGAAGGTCGGCGAATAGCTGATCGAGGTGCCTTCGTTGCGGCTGATCAGATCCAACCAGGCAAGCGGACGGCGGGCGAAATCCTCGGTCTTCATATAGTCGGTCGACACCTGGTTGGCGACGACCGACAGGAAGCAGCCGACCAGGCCCATGTCATGATACCAGGGCAGCCAGCTGATGCAGCGATCGCTGTCCTGCACTTCCATGCCATGGCTATGCGCCGACAGGTTGCTGAGCAGCGCATGATGGGTCACGGCGACGCCATGCGGGAAGCGGGTCGAACCGCTCGAATATTGCAGATAGGCGATTTCCTCGCCCTTGGCCTGCGGCAGGTTGGCGGGGATCGCGTCGCGGGCGATGAAATCCTCGAACGCGATGCTCTCGACATTCTTCTGGCGACCGGATTCGCCAGCCATTTCCTCCAGTTCTTTGGGGAAGAGGAAGAGCATCGGGTCGCAGCTCGACAGCTGGACGTTCAGCTGGTCGATATAGCTTTCCTTGCCGCCGAAGCTGGTCGGCAGCGGCAGCGGCACCGGCCAGGCGCCGGCATAGACGATGCCGAAAAAGAGCTGAGCGAAGTCCATGCCGGTTTCGGCGACCAGCGCCACGCGGTCTTCGGGCTTGACGCCATGGGCGATCAGACGGTGGGCGCAGGCGATCGCGTCGGCGCGCAGTTCGCTGAACGGATAGGGCCGCGCCAGATTCCCACGCGCATCGTGGAAATTCAACCCGCGCCTGCCCTGCGCCGCATAGTCCAGCGCCTCGCCCAGCGTCTCGAAATCGGAGAAGCGGCGCGGCAGATCATCAGTGGTCGGCGTCGGTGCCATCATCTCTTGCGAACCCGTCATATTGGTTTCACCCAATGTCTTAAAACTTGTGAAAGCGGGGCCGCTAGCAGCTTTGGCCGCCAGATGCACCGCCTATTCCATTCCAGCGTCGCTTAATAGCCGACAAGGCGCGGTAAAATTCCGGCCCGACTGTGGCATAAACATGGCGTATCGGGCATTGAGGCACGATATGACCGGGAAACGCCTCCCTCCGCCGCTTGACGAGGAATCGCTGCGTGACCTGGCGCTACGCCATGTCGCGCGTTTTGCCGTCAGCCGCGGCAAGTTGCTCACCTATCTGAACCGCAAGCTGCGCGAGCGCGGCTGGGGCGACGAGCGTCCCGCCGATCCCGAAGCATTGGCCGATCGCTTCGTCGAACTCAATTATATCGACGATGCCGGCTATGCGGTGATGAAGAGCGCCTCGCTCGGCCGGCGCGGCTATGGCGCGCGCCGGGTCGAAGAGGAATTGCGCGCCGCGGGCATCGCGGAGAGTGACCGGGAGCAGGCCGATGCCCAGACCCGCAAGGACGCCTGGAGCGCCGCTGACCGCTTCGCGCGGCGCAAGCGCGTCGGCCCCTATGCCACCGCGCCGCTTGACCCGAAACAGCGGGAAAAGGCGATCGCCGCCTTCCTGCGCGCGGGCCATGATTATGCGGTCGCCCGGCGGTGGGTGGACGCGGCGCCAGGAGAAACCATCGAGCAGGAGTAAGGCGCCACGGCAGCTATCGCTCGCCGCCGCTTCCTCGCCCCGCTGACCGGCCCGACGTTACTGCACCGCGACCAGCAGCTTGTCGATCTTGCGCCCGTCCATGTCGACGATCTCGAAGCGCCAATTCTGGTCCTCGGCATAATCGCCGACTTCCGGCAGACGTTTGAGCAGCCACAGCACATGGCCCGCGACGGTCGCATAATCGCGATCCTCGGACAGGTCTATGCCGATCCGCTCGGCCAGCTGGTCGATCGACATCTGGCCCGACACCAGCAAGCTGCCATCCTCGCGCTCGACGACGTCAGGCTCGTCGAAAGCGTCGCGGTCGGAGGCGAAATGGCCGGCGATGGCGGACAGCAGGTCCGCCGGGGTCACGATTCCCTCGAAATGGCCATATTCGTCATGAACCATGACCATCGGCACATCGGACCGGCGCAGCACTTCCAGCGCGTCCATCGCATCGACCTGATCGGGCACGACCTCAGCCTTGCGCATCAGCGTTTCGAGGTTCAGCGGCTCGCCCCGGAACAGCGCGGTCATGATGTCGCGCGCCTGGACGATGCCGATGATATCCTCCACCGATCCACGGCCGACGGGCAGACGGGTATGCGGCGTGTCGAGCAGCTTGGCGCGGATCGTCTCCTCATCCGCGCCGATGTCGATCCAGTCGACATCCATGCGCTGGGTCATCACCTCGCGCACAGGCCGGTCGGCCAGCCGCACGACGCCGGAAATGATCGCCCGCTCGCTTTCCTCGATGACACCCGACTTGCTCGCCTCCGCGACGATCAGATGCAGTTCCTCGACGGTGACATGATGTTCCGATTCGCGGGTCAGGCCCATCAGCTTGAAGATCAGGCTGCTCGATGCGTCGAGCACCCAGACGACCGGAGCGGTCAGCTTGGCCAGATACAGCATCGGCGTCGCCACCAGCACCGCGATCGGTTCGGGCTGGCGCAACGCGAACTGCTTGGGCACCAGTTCGCCGATAATCAGCGAGGCATAGGTGGTGACGCCGATAACGAGCGCGAAGCCCAGATTTTCGGCGGTGTTGGGCGACAGGCCCAGCGCCTCCAGCCGCTCGCCGGTCGGTCCGCCCAGGCTGGCGCCCGAATAGGCGCCCGAAATGATGCCGATCAGGGTGATGCCGATCTGGACCGTCGACAGGAACTTACCGGGATCGGCCGCCAGCGCCAGCGCGGAGCGCGCCCCGCTGCGTCCGGCCTTCTCCATCGCCTGCAAACGCGGCTTGCGGGCCGACACGATGGCCAGTTCCGACATGGCGAAAACGCCATTGATCGCGACAAGCACCAGAATGATGATGAGGTCTACCCAGGGGAAGGGCGTCGGATTGGGAGGGGGGATCGTGGCCATGGTGGTCAGTGTCCCCCTATAAACGCTAATCTTTCAATTTCACAACATCGGCATCAGCAAGAGTTCAGTTCGCTTGTGGAACAAAGATCACCGCTTGGCTATTGAGGGGGGCAGAGGCTCCAGCCAGCACAGGATAAAGGGAACAGGATCAATGAGGATTTCTCACCGCATCATCGGCGCCGCGGGTCTGGCCGCGATGCTCGCCACCACCGCCTGCACCACCGATCCGCAGACAGGCCAGCGCAGCATTTCCAAGGCGGCGATCGGCGGCATCGGCGGCGCGCTGGGCGGCTATCTGCTGGGCGATTTGGTCGGCGGCCGCAACGACCGCACCGAAAAGATATTGGGCGCAGGCATCGGCGCGGTCGCGGGTGTGGGCATCGGCGCCTATATGGACGCCCAGGAACGCAAGCTGCGCGAGGAAACGGCCGGTACCGGCGTCGACGTGATCCGCGACGGCGACAATCTGCTGCTCCGCATGCCGTCGGGCATCACGTTCGCCTTTAACAAGTCCGACGTGCAGCCGCAGTTCCAGCCGACGCTGAACGATGTCGCATCGGTGCTGGCGCAATATCCCAAAACCTATATCGACGTGTACGGCCATACCGACAGCGATGGGTCGGACGCCTATAACCAGACGCTGTCCGAACGCCGCGCCCAGTCGGTTGCCAATTATCTGGTGACGAAGGGCGTGCAGTCGGCGCGCATCGGCACGCGCGGCTATGGCGAAAGCCAGCCGATCGCCTCCAACGCGACCGAGGAAGGCAAGGCGTCCAACCGCCGCGTCGAAATCAAGATCGCGCCCGTCACGGAAGCTGACGTGAAGGGGTAGACGTCAAGCCTTTAAAAGAGCCATTCGGGCTGAGCCTGTCGAAGGACTGTTTTTTGACACCAACTGTCAGACGCGGGTGGTGAGCGCCCGCGTCAGCAGCGCCAGCGCCGCCCGCTCCCCTGCCGGATCGGGCGGCAGACGGCCATCCAGCGCCAGCGTCGCCAAGCCATGCACCAGTCCCCAACAGGCCAGCGCTCCCGCTTCGCTCTTCGTGGGTGCCAGTTCGGACACCCGCCGCGCCATCAGCGCATAGGCGCCCCGGCATTGTTCGTGCGGCAGTTCGTTACCCGCTCCATCGGCGAACATCAGGCGGAACAGAGCCGAATGACGACGGGCGAAGGCGATATAGGCCAGCCCCTGCGCCGTCAGCGCTGCCGCCGAATCGGCTACCACATCAGCGTAGGCCGCCTGCTCCTCCAGCATCGCGAAGCCGCGCAGCGCCACCGCCGCCATCAGCGCCGCCTTGTCGGCGAAGTGGCGATAGGGCGCCATCGCCGACACCTGCGCCGCCCGCGCCACTGCGCGCAGGCTGATATCAGCCTCCCCCTCCTCCAGCAGAGCAAGGGCGCAATCCACCAGTCGATCGTGCAGGCTTTGGGTCATGTTTACACTGTAATCAGTATGTGTTATGTTTACAGCATAAACAGCATGGAGTCGTGTCATGCAAGTCCGTCAGTCGGTCGATCTGGACGCCTATCCCGACCTCATCATGATCTTGCTCGGCTTTCGCGTGTCGCGCCTGCGCGGCCTGCCCGCGCTGCTGCGCATCGGCAAGGGGCTGCGCACGATCGAGCGCGACCCGCCCGAAGGGCTGCTGACGCATGAGCAATTTCTCTTCAGCTGGAACCATGTCGGCATCCGCCAATATTGGCGCGACCTCGACGGCCTGGAACGATTCACCCGTTCCATGCCGCATGCCGGCTGGTGGCGCGACTTCGCCAAGGGCGACAATGGCGCGGGCTTCTGGCACGAAAGCTACGCCCGCAACGGCGCGATGGAGGCGGTCTATATCGACATGCCGGAACCCATGGGCTTCGGCCGCTTCGCCCCGTCGCTCGACCCGACCGGTCCATTCCTGACCGCCCGCGCGCGGATGGCGCGCAAGGCGGCTTAGAGCGCGCTGCGTTAAATCTGACGCGGGTCGCTCGCTCTAAGTTTTTGTTGTCGCATCGTTTTAAGCGGAAAACCGGTTCCCACTTTTCCGCACGATGCTCTAGAAGCTCGCCTTGATCCCGTCGATCACGAACTGCGCCGCCAGTGCGGCGAGCAGCACGCCGAGCAGGCGGGTGATGACCGCCTCTATCTTGCGGCCCAGCAACGCCATCAGCGGACCCGCCGCCATCAGCGAACCCAGCATCAGCGCCAGTGTCAGCACCACCGCGCCCAGCACCACCGCGCGTTCCGCCATGCCGTTGGCGCGCGACATCAGCAGCATGACCGTCGCGATCGATCCCGGCCCGGCGATCATCGGCATCGCCATGGGGAAGACGGAGACGTCCTCCACATGCGGTTCCTCGGCGCTGATCTTTTCCGCCCGCTCCTCGCGCCGCTGGGTGCGCTTCTCGAACACCATGTCCATGGCGATCATGAACAGCATGATGCCACCCGCGATGCGGAAGCTGTCGAGCGCGATACCCAGCACGCCCAGCAACTGCTTGCCCCACAGGGCGAAGACCAGCAGGATCGCGGCGGCGATACCGACCGCGCGGATCGCCATCGCCCGGCGCTGCGCCTGGCTCGCGCCGGCGGTCAGGCTGGCGTAGATGGGCGCGCAGCCCGGCGGATCGATCACCACGAACAGAGTGACGAAGGCGGACAGGAACAGGGCTGTCATGATCCGGCGTTCACCTTATCGTCGATCACGGTTTCATAGGCGCTGCCGGTCCACATCTTCACGGTGACGCGGCGGCTGTTGTCGGCGGCGACATCGGCGCTCCAGACCAGACTCTCGTCCGGCGGCGGCGCGACTTCGCCCTTGCCGGGCTTGCCACCGGGCGGTGGCGGCGGTGGGCCATCGGCGCGTGGACTGCGCTTGCAGGTCGCGACCTTGCCGGTCAGAAATTCCGGCGCCTCACGCGCGGTGGCGAGCGTATCGCCATGGTCGAGAATCCACTGCCAGCGGCCCTTCCTGTCGCGCCGCCAGAGCGTCGTGAAATAACCGACCGATCCATCCGGTCGCTTCCAGTTGCCGGTGCTGGCGGCCAGATTGCCGTCGCAGGAGACATAGACGATCGAGGGCGACCATTGGACGGACGCGGGGGGATCGACCTGTTTCCGGAGCCAGTCCTGTGCCAGCACCTTTTGCGGGACGAACATCACCGCATCCTCGGCGGCGGTTTCGCGGAAGGCGGTCCATTGCCCCTTTTGCTGCGCCAGCCGGTTGAAGGCGATTTCCGCCGCAATCACCGAACTCGGATCGGGCTGGAAGCGCAGGGGCGGCTTTGCGGCGACAAGCGCCACCGCCCCCAATGTCAGCAGCGCAAGCCGCGCCGCCGCCGTCACAGCCCCTCCGGCTTTGGCAGTCCGGCTCGGGCATGGGCGGCAACCAGCGTGTTTCGCAGCAGCACCGCGATCGTCATCGGGCCGACGCCGCCCGGCACCGGCGTGATAGCGCGGACATGGGCCAGCGCCTCCGCCGTGGCGACGTCGCCAACGATGCGGCTCTTGCCCTCTTCCTCCGTATCGGCGACGCGGTTGATGCCGACGTCGATCACGGTCGCGCCCGGTTTGATCCATTCGCCCTTGACCATTTCCGCGCGGCCCACGGCGGCGACGACGATGTCGGCGCGATGGACGACGCTGGCGAGGTCATGGGTGCGGCTATGCGCGATGGTGACGGTGGCGTTTTCGGCCAGCAGCAGCTGCGCCATCGGCTTGCCCACGATGTTGGAGCGGCCGACGACGACCGCCTCCATGCCGCTGAGGTCGCCCAGCTCATCCTTCAGCAGCATGATGCAGCCCATCGGTGTGCAGGGCACCAGCGCCTCCTGCCCGGTCGCGAGACGGCCCGCATTGACGACATGGAAGCCGTCCACATCCTTAGCCGGATCGACCGCGCCGATCACCGCCGCCTCGTCGATATGTTTCGGGAGAGGCAGCTGGACGAGGATGCCGTCGACGCGATCGTCATGGTTCAGCTCCTCGATCAGGTCGAGCAGGTCATCCTCGCCGATGCTGTCGGGGCGCTTGAACTCGAAACTTTCCATTCCGACCGCGACGGTCATCTTGCCCTTGGAGCGGACATAGACGCTGCTCGCCGGGTCTTCGCCCACCAGCACCACGGCGAGGCCCGGCTTGCGCCCCGCCTGCTCGGTGAAAGCCGCGACCCGATCGGCCACCTTGTCGCGCAGTCCCGCCGCAAAGGCCTTGCCGTCGATGATCTTGCCGATGGTCATGTCTGTTCTACCCAATGTTCGATGAGGGCGATCAGGCGCGCGCCTGCGCTGCCTCCGCCGATGATCCTTAGCCGCTTTAGCCGGTTGGTGTCGCCCGATTCCAGCAAAATCGCGCCCTTTGGCCAATCCAGCTGTTTCGCCAATAGTGCAATCATTGCACCATTAGCCCTGCCCTTTTCCGGCACGGCGCGGACGCGGGCGGATAGCCAGTGCGCGCCGTGCGCATCGGTCCATTCGCCGCCAATCTCCTCTTTCGCTGATCCGGGGGTCAGCCGGACGCTGAGCAGCAGGTCGTCGCCGGACCGGCTCCAGACGTTCACACCATACCGAAGAGCGGCGGCAGCACGGCCTGACGGATGATCAGGATGGCGAGCAATACGACCATGGGCGACAGGTCGAGCGCGCCAAGGTCCGGCATCACCCGACGGATGGGATTGTAGATGGGCGCTGTCATCCGGTCGAGTGCGGTCATCACAGTGCGGACGAAGTCATTGCCCATGTTGACGACGTTGAAGGCGATCAGCCAGCTCATGATCGCCTGGATGATGATGATCCACCACAGCACGTCCAGAAGGATGACGATGATCTGATAAAGGGCGTAGGCCATGGGGTCTCCGTTGGATGCTTGGCGCCGCTCTAGCCGAGGCGGCCACCCTGCCACAAGCATGCTGCGACGCAAAATCCACCAACGACAGGACAAATTCGCCAGACTTGCCGGGATGCCGCGCTATAGGGATAGCATGAACTTTCGAGATGCCATCCCCGCCGACGCCCCTCTGATCGCCGCCATCCATGTCGCAAGCTGGCGCATCGCCTATGCCCATATCATGGACCCGGCCTATCTGGCGGGCGGGATCGAGGCCGAACGGCTCGCGACCTGGACGCAACGGCTGGAAGCGCCGCAGCCGGGCCAGCGCGTCATCGTCGCGGAACAGGACGGACAGGCAATCGGCTTCACCTGCGTCATCGGCGGAGCCGATCCGCGCTGGGGGACGCTGGTCGACAATCTCCACGCCCTGCCCGCCGCCAAAAGGAGCGGCATCGGCACCGCGCTGCTGGATCAGGCGGCGCGCTGGGCGGTCGAGGGCTGGCCCGGCATGGGCCTGTTCCTCTGGTGCTACACCGACAATGTCGCGGCGCGGGGCTTCTATGCGGCGCGCGGCGGGCAGGAAGTCGAGGATTGGGACAAGCCCGGCCCGGACGGCCGGACCCTGCCGGAAAAGCGGATCGCCTGGGGTGATCCGAGGATGCTGATCCGCCCATAAGCTCCCCTCCCTGCAAGGGAGGGGAATGAGTTGATATTATTTCCGCACCAGCGTGCCCGCGCCGCGGTCGGTGAAGATTTCCAGCAGCATCGCGTGCGGCACCCGGCCGTCGAGGATGACCGCAGCATCCACCCCACCCTCGATCGCGCGGACGCAGGTTTCGAGCTTGGGGATCATGCCGCCGCTGATCGTGCCATCGGCTTCCAGCCCGTGGATCGCTTCGGGATCGAGATCGGTCAGCAACTGGCCCTGCTTGTCGAGCACGCCCGCCACATCGGTCAGCAGGAAGAAGCGCGACGCCTTCAGTTCGGCGGCGATGGCGCCGGCCATGGTGTCGGCATTCACATTATAGGTATGGCCATCGGTGCCGACGCCCACCGGCGCGACCACGGGGATGATGCCGTTCTGCGCCAGCGTGTCGAGGATACGGCGGTCGATCGAAACGGGATCGCCGACAAAGCCCAGGTCGACATTGCGCTCGATCCCCGAATTGGGGTCCGCCTCGCGCTTGCCCAGCACCTTCTCGCACAGGACCAGGCCGCCATCCTTACCCGAAATGCCGACCGCGCGACCGCCCGCGCCGGCGATCCAGCCGACGATTTCCTTGTTGATGGAGCCGGCCAGCACCATTTCGGCGATCTTCGCGGTTTCGGCATCGGTGACGCGAAGGCCGCCGACGAACTGCGATTCGACGCCCAGCTTCTTGAGCATCGCGCCGATCTGCGGCCCGCCGCCATGGACGACGACGACATTGATGCCGACCGCCTTCATCAGCACGACATCCTCGGCGAAATCGCGCGCCGCCTCGGGATCGCCCATGGCGTGGCCGCCATATTTCACGACGAAGGTCTTGCCCGCATATCGCTGCATATAGGGCAGCGCCTCGACAAGGGTTTCGGCCTTCGCGAGGAGCGCGGGATCGGGGGCGTGCTTGCTGTTCATGCGCGCGCGCATACGGCCTTATGGCCCCCGCTGCAAGTTAGCGATCGAGCTTGCGCCCCAGCGACACCGCCAGCGAGATGAGCGGCGGCACGAGGATGATCGACAGGATCACCTTGGCGATCATCTGCCCGACCATCAGGTCCATGATCGGCCGTTCGCCAAGGAAGGAGATGGTGATGAACAGCAGCGTGTCGACGATCTGCGAGACGACGCTGGCGATCATGCCGCGCAGCCAGACCAGCCTGCCCTCGCCGCCAGCCAGCCTGGAGAAGATGAAGACGTTGAGCGTCTGCGACGTGCCGTAGGAGATGAGGCCCGCCAGCATCATGCGCGATCCCTGCCCCACGACGATCGGGAAGGCATCGACCGCCGGGGGGTACATGCCCGGATCATGCGGCAACGCGATGACGATATGGATCAGCGCCGCCGAGACCAGCAACGGCACGAAGCCCAGCCGCACCAAAGCGGTCGCGGTCTTCTGGCCATGAAGCTCGGACACGGCGCTGGAAATGATGACCAGCAGCAGGAAAGCGAAGATGCCTGCCTCGACCGCGAGCGGTCCCAGCGCCACCTGCTTCACCCCCAGCACGCCGGCCATGCAGACCATGCCGCCGTAAAGGATGGAAAAGACGAAGAGAGAACGGCTGATGGGCGCGGAGGTGCTGGTCATCGGCAGCCCTTACCGGCATTTGACGCGCGGGGGAAGATGGGGGGATGGGTGAGGAGAAGTGGCCAATGGCGGATATTCCCTCTCCCATCGGGAGAGGGAGGGAGCCGTGCGCAGCACGGCGGAAGGGTGAGGGTGAAGGACGCGGCAATACTCACCCTCACCTTCCCACTCGGCGGCGCCGAGCGGGCCCCTTCCTCTCCCGGTGGGAGAGGAGTTTATGCCCGCCTTCCACCCATCCTCGCCGGCAAAGCGTTACGCAGTTCCTATCCCTGCCCGTGCAGCATCTGATATTTGACGCCCATCGCCTGGGCCAGGTTACGCAAGCGGCGCTCCACTGCCTCGCCATAGAGGTCGGTATCCTCACCGCGCAGATGGAGATCGATGCGGTCGCCGATACGCTCCAGATGGGAGACGGCGAGTGGCCCCTCGACACCGCCCGACAGCCGCTGCGCCAGCCGGATCGCCAGCCCCCACAGCGCTGCGCGGCGCAGATCGTCGGGCTTCGCGATCCGATCAAGCCCCAGCGGCGCGGTCAGCCCGCCGCCGAAATGGGTGTGCAGCGCCTGCGCCAGCATCGCCCGCTCGGCCGCGGTGATGCCGACCCAATTGCTGTGCAGCGCGATCTCCACACCGCGCTCGGCGCGGAAATCGGGATTGGCGCGCCAGCTGACATCGGCAAGCAGGCAGGCCGCGCGACGGATGCGGCGCGCGGCGGCATCGTCATCGGGAAAGAGCGGCGCGATCCAGCGGTCGATGCGGTCGCCATGGCCACGGAAGCGCGCCTGCGCCTCCCCTTCCGCCTCGGCCGCGACCAGCAGCGGGTCATGGGCGCGAATATCCTGCGGCAGACCCTCGTAGAGCAGCCCTTCGCGCAGGCCATAGGCGGACACGATCAGCCGGCTCGATTTCAGTTGCCGCACCACCACCGACAGCAAGGCCGTCGCATCGGGCATGGTCGGCACGCGCGATCCGGTCATCGCCGGAATCTGCTTCAGCCGCGTGCGATCGACATGGGACACGATGCGGGTCAACTGCTCGGCGCGGGCCGCGTCCATCTCATATTGATGCACGACCGGCAGCGGGAAATGGGTCAGTTGCATGTCGAAGCGGGCGAGCGCGCGCCACGATCCACCGACCAGATAGAAGGGCAGGCCCGGCTCCGGCTGCCATCCCGCCTTGTCCAGCATCTTGGCGACGTAGCGTTCCAGCGCGCGCGGTCCCTTGACGCGGATCTGCGGCAGGCGCAGCACGCCAAGCGGCAGCGATATGGTCTGCTCCACTGCGCCCTTGCGCACGCGCGCCAGCTCCAGACTGCCGCCGCCCAGATCGCCGACGATGCCGTCCGCATTGGGAATGCCCGACAGCACGCCCAACGCCGCGCCGATCGCTTCCTGCGCGCCGGTCAGGAGTTCGACGGTCAGGCCCATGTCCTTCGCGCGGGTGATGAACTCGCCGCCATTGGTCGCATCGCGCACCGCCGCCGTGGCGACGCAGCGAATGTCCGTCACCTTCATCGCACGGCAGAGATGGGCGAAGCGGCCGACGGCGCGCAGCCCGCGATCCATCGCCTCCGGCTCGATCGCGCCGGTCTTTGCCAGCGACGCGCCGAGGCCTGCCATCACCTTTTCATTGAACAGGATGAAGGGGATGCGGCGCGGCCCGTCATAGACGACCAGGCGAACGCTGTTGGAGCCGATATCGATGATCGCGGTGCGCGCATGGGCCGGCTGAGGCGACGTCGCCATCTGCTCGGCGACGTCGCGGATGCGGCTCAGCATCGAATTCATGGGCGTCAGGCCCTTCCGCGCAGGCGCAGGGTCGGCACCGCTTCATTGTCGAACGCCGCGCCGCGCCCGGACAGCGACGGGTTGGTCATGAAATAGCGATGCAGGTTGAACGGCCTGTCGCCCGGTTCAAGACGGGTATACACGCCGTCGCTGTCGAGCGACCAGCTCTGTTCGGTGTCGATCAGATTGGCGACCATCACCTGGTCGAGAATCTGGTCGTGGACCGTTTCATTTTCCACCGGCGCCAGGAATTCGACACGGCGATCGAAGTTGCGCGGCATCCAGTCGGCGGAGCTGATATAGACTTTCGCGCCATTGTTGGGCAGCGCCTTGCCATTGCCGAAGACGGCGATGCGGCTATGTTCCAGAAAGCGGCCGACGACCGACTTCACCCGGATATTCTCCGACATGCCCGGCACGCCCGGACGCAGGCAGCAAATGCCCCGGATAATGAGGTCGATCTGCACGCCTGCATTGCTGGCGGCATAGAGTTTCTCGATGATCGCCGGATCGACCAGACTGTTCATCTTGGCCCAGATGGTGCCCGGCCGCCCGGCGCGGACATGCTCGATCTCCGCATCGATGCAGGCGCACAGCGTGTCGCGCAGATCGCGCGGCGACATGACCAGCTTTTCCAGCCGCTTGGGTTCGACATAGCCGGTGATGTAGTTGAACAGCGCGGCGGCATCGCGGCTATAGGCCGGGTCGGCGGTGAAGAAGCTGAGGTCGGTATAGATGCGCGCCGTGACAGGATGATAATTGCCGGTGCCGAAATGGCAGTAGCTGCGGAACTGCTCGCCCTCGCGCCGGATCACCATCGAAATCTTGGCGTGGGTCTTCCAGTCGATGAAGCCATAGACCACCTGCACGCCCGCACGCTCCAGCGCGTCGGCCCACATCAGGTTCTGCTCTTCGTCGAACCGCGCCTTCAGTTCGACCACGGCGGTGACGGACTTGCCCGCCTCCGCCGCGTCGATCAGCGCGCGGATGATCGCGGACTGCTTGCCCGCGCGATAGAGCGTCTGCTTGATCGCGACCACGTCCGGGTCGGACGCCGCCTGCTTCAGGAAGGAGATGACGACATCGAACGCCTCATAGGGATGATGGACGACGATGTCCTTGGCCCGGATCGCGGCGAAACAGTCGCCGCCATATTCGCGGATGCGCTCGGGGAAGCGGGGGACATAGGGTTCGAACTTCAAATCAGGGCGGTCGGCGTCGACGATGCCGCTGAGGTCGCCGATGCCGATGAAACCCTCCACCTCGACCACGCTCGCCTCATGCCCCTGGAGCATGTCCTGGAGCATTTCCTCGACCGGCGCGGGGATGCGCTCCTCTATCTCCATGCGGATCACGCGGCCGCGGCGGCGGCGCTTGATCGCGCTGCGGAAATAGCGGACCAGATCCTCCGCCTCTTCCTCGATCTCGATATCGCTGTCGCGGATGATGCGGAATACGCCGCTGTTGCGGACGCGATAGCCGGGGAAGAGGTCGGCGGAAAAACGACGAATCACCGCCTCCAGCGCCATGTAACGCATGGGTTCGCCGGGGATACGTACGAAGCGTGCGAGCGAGGACGGGATCATCACCAGCTCGCGGATCGGCTGCTTGTCCGATAGCCGTTCCAGGTCGAAGACGATCGACAGCCCCTGATTGGGGATGAAGGGGAAGGGATGCGCCGGGTCCAGCGCCTGCGGCGTCAGGATCGGGAAGACCTGCGTCAGGAAATGCTCGCGCAGCCAGGCGCCGCAGACCGCGTCCATCTCGGCGGATGGGCCGATCACCTCTATCCCCACCTGCACCAGTTCGCCATGCAGCGCGCCCCACACTTTCTGCTGCGCACGCATCAGCGTCGCGGTGGTGTCCGTAATGGCGGCCAGCTGCTGCGCCGGGGTCAGCCCGTCGGCCGAGCGCATGTCGACATCCTGCAACTGCTGGCCCTTGAGGCCCGCGACCCGGACCGAGAAGAACTCGTCCAGGTTCGCGCCCGATATCGACAGGAAGCGCAGCCGCTCCAGCAGCGGATGGGCGCGGTTCATCGCCTCTTCCAGCACCCGCTGGTTGAACGCCAGCCAGGACAGCTCGCGGTTGAAATAGCGTTCGCCGCTGGGCGACAGGCTGGCGATGGGATCGGCTTCGGCCACGAATTACTCGCGCTGGTCGGTGGAAGGATCGGGCGGGACTATAGGCAAATAGCCCGCCGATTGCAGAGTCTCTTTCGCCATTGCGACCGAAATCTTACGACCGGATGACAGCGCCGCCACGTCGAGCAGCCGTGTCACCTCCGCAATCGCGCCATAACGATGCTCCACCCGGCGCAGCAGCCAGTCGGGGACATCGGGCGCATAGCTGGCGCCGGCAAGGTCGAACGCCCGGCAGATCAGCGCACGGGCCAGCAGCTCGTCCGGCTCCTCGATCGCGACATGCGGCGCGGCGGCCAGCCGCGAACGCAGGTCGGGCAGCGCCACCGTCCAGCTGGCGGGCGGCGTCCGGCCGATCATCAGCAGCGGGCGGCGGGAAGTCTGCGCATCGTTCCAGGCGTGGAACAGGCGATGCTCGTCCTCACCCTGCGCATCGTCGATAATCTCGCCACCGCTCATCTGCGCGAAATGGCCGGAAAGCGTCGTTCGGCCCGACAGCGGCGGGCCGGTCAGCACGCTCACCGACAGTGGCCAGTCGCGCCAGCGTTCCAGATGGGCGACGGCAAGGCGATTGGCGTCGCTGACCAGGAAGTCCCCCGCACCAGCGCCGCCATGCCATTCGAAAGGCAGGCTGATCTGGCTCATTGCGGCGATGGGGACGCCTGCCGCCGCGAAATCCGCAGAGTGTTGCCATTGACGGCGACAGTATAGCCGCGCGCCTGCAACCCGGCCCGCAGCGTGTCGATCGTACCGTCGAAGCTGACCTGCATCACCGATGTGCCGCCCAGCGCCAGGCTGCTCGTCGCGGCCGACCGCACACCTGGGATGCCACGCACCGCCGATTCGCCCGCACCCACCGAACTGACGTCGGGCGTGTCGAACTGGATCGACACGCTGTTCGTGCCCACGGTCGGTACGGTCGGGACGTCGAGCGCCTCGATCGGCGCCTCGGTGGCATTTTCGATCGCCAGCGCATTGGGATCGACCGGCTCCTCGATGATCAGCGACGGGTCGGGCCGCAGGCGGCCATCGTTGAGCGCACGGATATAGAGTTCGTCGATGCGCCGCGCGCCTTCGTCCATCATCTGCGCAATGCCGCCGTCATTGGACGCGCGCAGCGAGAAACTGCCGATCAGGCTGTCGTCGGGACCATAGCGCGCGGTGAAGGTGCCGGTAACGGGACCGCCCGGATAGGCGCGTTCCAGCCGCACGATCGGGATCACGACGTCCGCCGCGCCATATTGGTCGAGCAGCACGCGCCACCACAGGCGCCCGCGCCGACCGATCTGGCCCGCGTTGAGCAGGATCGGGTCGGCGATCGAGCCAGCGACGCGCACATAGTCGATCGCGCTGTCCCCGGTGCGATAGCGCGCCCAGGCCTTTTGCCATTCATTGGTGCGCTCATAGGACACGGCCGACCCGCCATCCCATAGCACCGGGATCACCAGCAGCGGCGGCGATCGCATGACATTTCCGGAAACGCCCAGCAACTGCCCGGTGCGCGCGCGGTCGAACAGCACCCCCAGCGTCGCGACATAGCGGTTGGGGCCGTTCTGCTCATATTCGACCTCGATGCCGGAAATCATGGCTTCGAGCTGCGAATCGGACAGGGCCGGCGCGCCGCCCCCGCCATGGGTCCGCGTCCAGAGCATCCGCCATGCCTGCCGCTGCGCCATGCGCCAGCCGGCGTAGCGCGCGCTGTCAGCATCCTTGGCGAAGACGTCGACTTTCACCCCGCGCACCTCGAAATCGCCGCCGCTGGCGATCGGCGGCACGCCGCGCTCCCCCTCCATCTGCGCAAACAGCGCGGCGGCGGCGAGGCCAAGCAGAATCGCGATGAGGATCTGGACGGGCCGCGAAAGCAGGCGCGCAAAGGCTGCGGGGCGGGGAAGGGTCAGGCTCACAGTCACGGGCGTCCTTTTGGCGAACATTGCCCGCCCTGCCAAGCAGGAAGGCGCGACTTATCCCCAGCTTCGTGCCGCGCCCCGCGCAAAACTCGACATCGCGCCGTTTCGACCGTAGAGCGCTGCCTCATGAGCGACAACGAATCCTACAGCTACGCCAAGGCTGGCGTCGACATTGCCGCGGGCAACGCCCTTGTCCGTGCCATCGCCCCGCTGGCCAAGGCCACCCGCCGCCCCGGCGCAGACGCCGAACTGGGCGGCTTCGGCGGCTTTTTCGACCTGAAGGCCGCGGGCTATGACGATCCGCTGCTGGTCGCGGCCAATGACGGCGTCGGCACCAAGCTGAAACTCGCGATCGACCATGATCGCCATGACGGCGTGGGCATCGACCTGGTCGCCATGTGCGCCAACGACCTGATCGTGCAGGGCGCCGAGCCGCTCTTCTTCCTCGACTATTATGCCACCGGCAAGCTGGAGTCGGGCGTGGCCGAACGCGTCATCGCCGGCATCGCCGAAGGCTGCCGCATCGCCGGTTGCGCCCTGATCGGCGGCGAAACCGCCGAAATGCCGGGCATGTATGCCGAGGGCGACTATGACCTGGCTGGTTTCTGCGTCGGCGCGGTGGAGCGGTCCAAGGCGCTGACCGGCAACAAGGTGAAGGCCGGCGACGTGCTGATCGGCCTCGCCTCATCGGGCGTCCATTCGAACGGCTTCTCGCTGGTTCGCCGCCTCGCCGCCGACAAGGGCTGGAAGCTCGATCGCCCGGCGCTCTTCGACCAAGACGTGCTGCTGATCGACGCGCTCATGGCGCCGACCAAGATCTATGTGAAGAGCCTGCTGCCGCTCGTCCGCGCGGGCATGATCAATGCCCTCGCCCACATCACCGGCGGCGGCCTGCTGGAAAATATCCCGCGCGTCCTGCCCGATGGCGCCCATGCCACGGTCGACGCCGACGCCTGGGAGCAGCCACGCCTGATGGCCTTCCTCCAGGCGCAGGGCCATATTGAGCCGGAAGAAATGGCGCGCACCTTCAACTGCGGCATCGGCATGGTGCTGGCCGTGGACGAGGCGCATGTCGCCGCCGTCACCAAGGCGCTGGTGGATGCGGGCGAAACCGTCTTCCGCATCGGCGGGGTGAGCGAAGGCGAAAAGGGTTGCACCGTCAAGGGCAGCATCGAAACCTGGAGCGCGAAGGCCGACTGGTCGGCTACACATCTGGGATAATATGTACCTCCCGTTCGTTTCGAGCGAAGTCGAGAAACGGCTATGACAGGGTTCTCGACTTCAGCCTGTCCTGAGCGCCTGCCTTAGCAGGCAGTCGAAGGGCTCGAACCGAACGGAAGTGGTTATGCAAAAGGCAAAAGTCGGCGTCCTGATTTCCGGCCGCGGGTCGAACATGGCGGCTTTGCTCTATGCGGCGAAGGCCGACGACTGCCCCTATGAGATCGTGTTGGTCGCCGCCAACGATCCGCAAGCCCCCGGCCTCGCCCTCGCCGCCGCCGAGGGCATCGCGACCTTCGGCCAGAGCCACAAGGGGCTGAAGCGGGCCGAGTTCGACGCCATCATCGATGCGCAGTTGCGCGAGGTTGGCGCGCATTATGTCGCCCTCGCCGGCTATATGCGCCTGCTCTCGCCGGAGTTCGTGTCGGGCTGGGAAAACCGGATGCTCAACATCCATCCCAGCCTGCTGCCCAAATATAAAGGCCTCGACACCCACCAGCGCGCGATCGACGCAGGCGACAGCCATGCGGGCTGCTCGGTCCATATCGTCACGGCCGAGCTGGACGACGGGCCGGTGCTGGGCCAGACCCCGGTCGCCATCCTGCCCGGCGACACCGAAAACAGCCTCGCCGCGCGTATCCTGATTGCCGAGCATCAGCTTTATTCGCGCACCCTCGCCGACTTCGTCACGCGCGAGCGCCAGCCCGACTGGCTGCTCAACAAGGTGCGCGAGGCCGCGCTCGCCCTGCCCCAGGCGGACGAGATCCTGTCCCACGGCATGCCCTGCTTCGGCATCGTCAAGGGCAAGAAATTCGCCTATTTCACCCGCGACCATCATGGCGACGGCATCATTGCCGTGCTGGTGAAGACCACCGCGCCGGAGGAACAGGCAACGCTGATGGAGGCCGATCCGGAGCGCTATTACCGCCCCGCCTATTTCGGCAATGACTGGGTCGGCATTCGCCTCGACCTCGGTGACACCGACTGGGACCATGTCGCCGAGCGGCTGCACGCCAGTTGGCGCCAGATCGCACCGCGCAAGCTGCTGGGCCTGATGGATATCGCCGATCAGTTCTGATCGACGAGGACGAACGAGCAAAAGGCCGCCATCCCCGCCTTGCGTCAGAAGTCCAGTTCTGCGCGCCATCCGATCACATCCACGCCATAGTCCCGCCGACCGCCAGCCGGGATCGCGGCGTCGCTATAGTCCAGATGCGCATAGTTGATGTTGAAGCGCAGATATTCGATCGGGGTCCAGACCAGCGCCGCGATGATCCCGTTCTGCGTGCCGCCGACGATGTCCTTGTCGTTGAGGCTGAGATAATCGTAGCGCAGCGTCGCCTGCAACGCGCCCCAGCCGCCGCTGCCGACCGGGCTGTCGGGCTTCACGATGCCGAAAATACCATTCTTGTACCCGCGGCTCTCGCCGGTCAGGACATAGCCGACCTCGCCATAGCCGCCGAAGAAGGTCGGATCGGCCAGCCCCGGTCGCGACACGCGCAGCCAGTGCGCCTCGCCCGCCCACCAGAGCGACCCGCGCTCACCGGCGAACTCCAGCCCGTGATGGCTCTCGCCATCGGCAGCGATATTGGGCGTCGCCAGGAAGCGGCTGTTGGCGCTGTGGAGATAGGCGCGCTGCCGGTAACGCTGCGGATTTTCACTCAACCGCTGGAAATCGCGCCAATGGCCCGATGCGGCGAAATGCAACTGGGTCTTGCCGAACTTGGGCGCCAGCACGACCCGGCCATCCACGCCATAGCTGTTATTCTCGTCGCCGCCGTCGGCGCCATCCGAATCATTGGTCAGCGAATCGGCGCTGTCGGAAAAGATGCCCGCCTGCGCCAGCACGATGCCGGCGCGATATTGGGCGGACAGGCCCAGCCGCCGCTCGAAACCAAAAGCATCCGTAAAGGCCGCGCGCTCCATCACCGCGCCGCCGGTATCGCTGATCAGTTCGTCCAGCGACTGGAAGGCATTGTGATTGCCCAGCGTGATCAGCCATGGCCCCTTCTCATAGGTGATGAAGGTGTCGACCAGATCGACGCTGTTGTCCGATAGTTCCAGTTCCAGTTTGTAGCCGAAGCCACCGCCCAACTGGCCTTCCCCGCCCAGACGCAGGCGGCGCAACTCGTTGGAATAGCCCTTGGCACGATCGCTGACGCTGTCGGGCGTCATCAGCAGCCCGGCATCATATTGGATGCGCCCCTTGACGTGGAAGCTGGCCGCGCCCTTGCTGAACACAGGGCCACCCTTCCAGCTGACGGCGGTATCGCCTGCGGGTTTGGCCTGCGCAACCTGAACCGGTGCGCCGGTAGCCGTCGGCGGCGTCGACGCGGGTACGGACGGCGAGGGCGTCACATTGTTCAGACGCGCCTCCAGCCGGTCGACCTGCGCCTTGAGCGCCGCGACCTGCGCGCGCAGGGCATCCGCCTCCGCCCCGCTGATCGACTGGGCTGCAACAGGCATGGTCGTCATCAGCAGTGCCAGTGCGGTACCGGCAGCGAGTCGAATGCGGGGCGTGATCTGTTTTTCTTTCATCTCGGCGACGCCCGTATGAATTTTCTGTTACAAACAGACGTATTATAGATGTCAATTATGTGACATTGCAGGTTGCCACGATCCTTGTTGGCGGCAACGCGATGAGCGGCTAGTCGTTGAGAAGACATGGGCGCTTTCCCTTTCCTTCTTCGCCATTGCCGGCACGGCCTGTCGATCGGCCTTCTGTTCGGTGCCATGCTGGGCGGCTGCTCGGGCGAGGGCAGCGGGCCGGTAGTCGTCAGTGTAGTCGGCGATCGCGACGATTTCGCGAAACCGCTCCAGAACCTGCCCGACCCTGCCGCCAAGCTGATGCTGGAAAGCACGGCGCAGGGCCTCGTCGCCTTCGACGCCAGCGGCGATATCGTCCCGGCGCTGGCGCAGCGCTGGATCATGGAGGATGACGGGCGCAGCTATATCTTCCGCCTCCGCCGCGCCTTCTGGTCCGATGGAAGCCGGGTCACTGCCCCCGATGTCGCGCGCATCCTGATGTCGCGGATCGTCTCGCTCCGACGGTTTGATCCCGACGGACCTCTCGACGTGGTGCAGACGGTCGTGCCGATGACCGGCGAGGTAATCGAGATCAAGCTGGCGGCAGCGCGCCCCTTCGTCCTCCAGATGCTGGCCCAGCCGCAGATGGGCGTCCTTTCGCGCGAGGGCGGAACCGGTCCCTATCGCCGCGCGCAACGCGACAAGGCGCTGTTGCTGACGCCCATCGACCGGTCGAGCGGCGATGACGAATCGGCGGAAGGACCGGTGCCGGAATCCCAGCTTCGCATCGTGCGCAGCGAACGCGCGGCGCTCGCCATCATCCGCTTTCGGGAGGGCCAGGCGGCGTTGATGCTCGGTGGGCGCTTCACCGACCTGCCTTTGCTGGTGCGCGCGGGGATCGACCGCGATGCCGTGCGGGTCGATCCGGTGCAGGGGCTGCTGGGCCTGACGGTAGTGGGTGAGGGCAAGCTGCTGGACGACGACAATGTCCGCGCCGCGATCAACATGGCGATCGACCGCAGCCAGTTGCCGGGCCTCTTCCCGCTGGGCGGATGGGCCACGACCGAGCAAATCGTGCCATCGCAGCTCGACCTTAGCCGCAATCCGACGCCACCTTCGTGGGCCGGTCAGTCGATGGACGACCGGCGCGCCCAGGCCAGCGCTACCATCACCCGTTGGCGCACCGACCATGGCGCTACACCTGCGTTGCGTATCGCGCTGCCTGCCGGGCCGGGCGCTACGCTGCTGTTCAACATGCTGCGGCACGACCTGGCCGCCATCGGCCTCGACACCCGGCGCGTCGATATGCGCGCGGAGGCGGACCTGCGGCTGGTCGATGAGGTTGCGCCCTATGACAGCGCGCTCTGGTATCTGGGCCGGGTCGGCTGCGCCCGCAAGGTCCGGTGCAGCGATGCCGCCGATGCCCAGTTGCAGGCCGCCAGCCTGGCCAGCACCGGTGAGGAACGCGCCGCCCGCATTGCCGAAGCCGAAGCGCTGATGCAGGCCGAGAATGGCTATATCGCGCTGGGATCGCCGGTGCGCTGGTCGCTGGCCTCGAAGCGCCTGACCGGCTTCATGGCGTCCCCGCGCGCGCGCCACCCATTGAACCATCTCTTCCGCCGCCCCAACTAAGGGGCAAGGAGACTAGAGAATGGCGCTTTCGCAGGAACAGTTCGATCGCGTGGTGCGGGACATGCCCGGCTTCGGCCGCGACCCCGCCTCGATCCGGCGCCGGGTGGAGGCGATGGAGGCGGTGCTGGAGGGGCTGTTCGTCATTCCCGGCACCAACCGCCGCGTCGGCCTCGACAGTCTGGTCGGCCTGATCCCGGTGGTCGGCGATATCGCCACTGCCGCCATGGGCGCCTGGATCGTCTGGGAAGCGCGGAACCTGGGCATGTCGAAATGGCAGCTGACCCGCATGGCCGCGAATGTCGGCGTCGACACGCTGGTCGGCGCCATCCCCTTCGCGGGCGACATCTTCGACTTTCTCTACAAGTCGAATACGAAGAATCTGCGCATCATCCGCAAGCATCTCGATCGTCACCATCCCTCGACGGTGACGATCGACGGATAAGGCTTAATGCGTGCCGTCGGCTGGCGGCTGGGCGTTGGGATCGAGGTTCAGGAACAGTCCCGGCTCGCGCTGGGGCGTCGGCATCCGGGCGGGACGGCGCGGATTAGGGATGATCGGACCCGGCTCGATCCGCAGATAGGCGCTATCGGGCGCACCGCCCTGATGCGCGGGGCAGCGGGCAAACTCCAGTGCCCGGTCCATGCAGAGCCACACTTCGCTCAGCCAGTTGCCGCGCGTGGTGGTGACGCGCATCATGTCGGCCTTCAGCCCCTTGTTGGCGCGGGCGAAGGCTTCGGCGAACTGCCCCACCGTCAGCGACTTGCGCCGCACCAGCGCGCCCATGTCGGGATAGCGCAGCGACTGGTAGAAGGCGCGCGACAGGTTGAAATACAATTCCGGCTTGGTGGTCATGCAGGTGCCATGTTTCGACCATTCATGCTGGATCAGCTGCGGCGAGGGCGTGTTGCAGAGATTCTGGCGGATCACCTCGCGCGGCACCAGGTCGGCCGGGCGGCAATATTGCGGCCATTCCTTGCCATAGCCATCGGGCCACAGGCCATGCAGGGTGAAGCCGAACTTGCCCGTCTTGCCCCCGCACTGGAGGCTGCTCCGGTCGCGCGCGGTCGAGCAATATTGCGGCGACCAGCTGATCGCCAGCGTATAGCTGCCGATCGGCAGGACGCGCCTGGGTTCCTTGTCGGTCGGGCCTTCGAGCTTCGGCCGGGCGACCTGGGCGGGCATGCGGCACTGCGCCGACTGGGCCAGCGCAGCGCCGGGCGCGACGGTCAGGGCCAGAACGAAGGCTGGAGCGACAAGAGCCTTAAGCATAAGCGAAATCCAGTCCGATGTCGGCGGCAGGGGCCGATTGGGTGAGGCGACCGACGCTGATATAGGTGACGCCGGTTTCGGCCTTGGCGCGGATCGTGTCCAGCGTGACGCCGCCCGACGATTCGGTCGGCACGCGCCCGCCGATTAGCGTCACCGCGCCGCGCAAAGTCGGCGCGTCCATATTGTCGAGCAGCAAATGGGTCGCGCCCGCAGCCAGCGCGGGTTCGATCTGGTCGACTCGGTCGACCTCGACGATGATCCGCTCCACGCCCGCAGCCACGGCGCGGCGCACCGCCTCCTCGACCGTTCCGGCGACGGCGACATGATTGTCCTTGATCATCGCCGCATCCCACAGGCCCATGCGATGATTGGTCGCGCCGCCCATGCGGATCGCATATTTCTCAAGGCAACGCAGGCCCGGAATCGTCTTGCGCGTATCGAGCAGTGTCGCGCCTGTGCCCAGGATCGCATCGACATAGGCGCGGGTCATGGTGGCGATGCCGGTCAGATGCTGGACGGTGTTGAGCGCCGATCGCTCCGCCGTCAGCATCGCCCGCGCCTTGCCCCTTATGCGCATCAGGTCGGTGCCCGCCGCGACCCGATCGCCATCTTGGTGCAGCAGCTCGATCTCCACATCCGGGTCGAGCGCGCGAAAGAAGGCGACAGCGATCGGCAGCCCCGCCAGCGTCACCGCGTCGCGGCTGTCCATCACGCCGTCGAACATGGCGTCGGCAGGGATCACCGCTTCACTGGTGACGTCACAGCCATTGGGGCCAAGATCTTCGGCGAGAGTCGCGGCCACAAAGGCATCGAGATCGAAGCCGGGGAGCGAGAATATCTGAGAATCACGGGTCATCGCACGGGGATGTGGCACAGTCGCGGGATGGTTGACACCCCCTCGGTCATTATATAGTCATTTATCTATATAGATGGAGAGCTATATTGTGACTGCCGCGCAGCTGGACCTGATTTTCGGCGCCCTGTCCGACCCCACCCGCCGCGCCATGCTGGCGCAACTGGCACGAGGGGAATCGACCGTAAATGCGCTGGTCGAACCATCGGGCCTCAGCCAGCCGACCGTATCCAAGCACCTCAAAATATTGGAGCAGGCGGGCCTCGTCTCGCGTGGGCGCGCGGCGCAGACGCGCCCCGTCCGGCTGGAGGCTGCGCCGCTCGCCGCCGCCGCGCAGTGGATTGATCATTACAAGACATTCTGGACCGCCAGCTACGACCGGCTCGATGAGTATCTGCAGGATCTGAAAGGAGAGGAATCATGAGCGACGAACCCGAAAATGTCCGCGCCATCACCATCACCCGCCTGATCGATGCGCCCGCGCATCTGGTCTTCGCGGCCCATGCCGACCCGGTGCACGTGAAACGCTGGTTCGGCCCGGTCGGCTGGCCGCTCAGCACATGCGAGATGGATTTTCGCGTCGGCGGCCGCTTCCATTTCCAGATGACCAGCGATGCGGGCGAACTCGGCCCGCCCTTTGGCGGCACCTATCTGGAAATCGTGCCGAACCTGCGCATCCGCTACGACAACAGCTTCGAAGCGCCCGGATCGCCGGTCATGGTGACGACGCTCAGCTTCGACGAGGATGCGGAAGGTCGCACCCTGCTGACCCACCATACCGTCTTCGAAAGCCAGGCCGTGCACGACGAATATCGCGGCCTCGGGTTCGAGGAAGGCACCGGCTCCAGCCTCGATCTGCTGGCCGACGAGGTGCGCGAGATGGTGGCGGAAATGGGCGGCGGGTGACGGCCGCCGAAGCATCTTGAACCAAAGCATTCAACAAAAAGCCGTTCGGGCTGAGCCTGTCGAAGCCCTTCTCTTTTCTTCAAGAAAGAGCAGCCCTTCGACAAGCTCAGGGCGAACGGGTTGAGAGCAAGGCTCGTCAGCTTAACGGTAACGCCTTGACGCAAAAGTGGCCGGAACCTGCTTCAAAATCGACTATCTGCCAGCGCAAGCCTTGCCGCTCTTCGGGATTCCAAGGTGTAGCCTTCTCGACACCACCCTTCGACGTGCCATCGACAATGATAGCGTCAATCCATCCTGCATGATGTTCAAGTGCATGGACGATGTGCGCGCGCCGTTTTGTGTTGCCCGGCTTCAGTTCCCATTCCTCAAGCCGGCCGCCACGCAACCTAGTATCCATAGCCAGTGGTTTGACCGTCCAGTCAATTTCGGAACGCCAAAGTGTCAGACACACGCCCTGCGCACTTTTCGCACTCCAGTCGGTGCGAGGCACTTCCAGCTTATATCCCAGCTTTGAAAAAGCCTCGCCATATTTCATCAGCGCGCGCCGACATCCCCCTGCCCCACGGTACCGCTCGCCATTTCGAGCATCCGGTCGAGGCTCTTCTTCGCGGCGATGCGCAGCGTCTCGTCCATCTCGATGCGCGGCGTCAGGTCGCGCAGCGACAGGTACAGCTTCTCCATCGTGTTGAGCGCCATATAGGGGCAGATGTTGCAGTTGCAGTTGCCGTCCGCGCCCGGCGCGCCGATGAAATTCTTGTCCGGCACCGCCTTCTGCATCTGGTGGATGATATGCGGCTCGGTCGCAACGATCAGCGTATCGCCCGGCATGGTCTTGGCGAAGTCGAGGATGCCGCTGGTCGACCCGACATAGTCGGCATGGTCGACGATATAGGGCGGGCATTCGGGATGCGCGGCGACCGGGGCGGCGGGATGCTGGGCCTTGAGCTTCAGCAACTCGGTCTCGCTGAACGCCTCATGCACGATGCAGACGCCCGGCCACAGCAGCATGTCGCGGCCCAGCTTGCGCTTGAGGTATCCGCCCAGATGCTTGTCGGGACCGAAGATGATCTTCTGATCCCTGGGGATCTGCGCAAGGATCTTTTCGGCGGAAGAGGACGTCACGATGATGTCGCTGAGCGCCTTCACCTCGGCCGAACAGTTGATGTAGCTGAGCGCGATATGATCGGGATGCGCCTCGCGGAACGCCTTGAACTGGGCGGGCGGGCAGCTATCTTCCAGCGAACAGCCGGCATCCATGTCCGGCAATATGACGATCTTCTGGGGCGACAGGATCTTGGCCGTCTCCGCCATGAAGCGCACGCCGCAAAAGGCGATGACGTCAGCATCCGTCTCCGCCGCCTTGCGCGACAATTCGAGGCTGTCGCCGACGAAATCGGACAGATCCTGAATCTCGGGCGACTGGTAATAATGGCCGAGGATGACGGCGTTGCGCTCCTTGCGGAGACGATCGATTTCCGCGCGCAGGTCCGCGCCCTGCGGAATGGCGGTGATGGCGGTCATACCCTGTAACTCCTCGGTCCCATGTCTGGCCCTTTAAGCGCAATAACTATTTGTTTTATCGTGATTTCTTAATCTTCGATCGATTCCGATCGCTTGGAAATCGCTCTAGCGCTGCTGCCGCCTGTTGGCCAGTACCTCATTGATCGGCGTGGTGACGTCCCAGCGCTCTCGCCTGTCATCCTTGCGTTCCGGTGGGAAGGTGACGAGCACCCGAACGTCGCCATAGCCCATGGCGCCGAGCGGCGCGGCCATGATCTTGCCTATCGCCGCGCGGCCATATTCGCGCGCCTGCGCCATGCGTTCGGGGGAACGCGCGGAGGCTTCGGCCCGGACCTGCGCATGGGCCGATGTGCGGCGGCTCAGTTCCTCCCCCGCCTCGCGCGTCACGAACAGGCCGCTGGTGCGCACCAGCGTCCGCCGCGCCTCGTCCAGATTGGGCTTGTCGGGCTTCACGTCCGGCGCATTGACGATCAGCGTGCGGCTCTTCTCGTCCCACTCCAGATCGCGCGCGGTCAGCCCCGAAAGATCGACAAAATAGTCGACCGAATAGGGCATCTTCACCACCTGATCGGACTTCAGCCAGCCGAAGCCGCGCACGTCCTGCGCCGTGCTCTGGATCGTGCCGTTCAGCCGCGACACGCGCAGGCTGGCCGACCCGGCGATCCGTTCCGCGATGATCTTCGTCACCGCCGATCCGTCATCCTCGACCGCGACCACATAGTCGCGATTATAGCGTTGCCAGCCAACCAGCATCGCCGCGCCCGCCATCAGGATCAGCAGGGCCAGCGCGACCGGCCCGGCATAGCGTTTCAGCGTATCTGCCATCGTCCGTCCCCGGTGGGCGCGGCCAGGCCACGCCCATCCAGATCGATCAGATGCGCCAGCACCGAGCGCCCCGCCGCGCCATAAAGACGCGGATCGACGCCCTTGTACATGTCGGCCACCATGTCCGGGATGGCGCTTTCGCCATTGCGCTCCAGAAAGCGGAGTATCTGTCCCTCGCGCTGCTTGCGATGGCCCATCATGCCGCGCACCAGCCGTTGCGGCGTCTCGATCGGATCGCCGTGCGCCGGATAATAGATGGCGTCGTCGCGATCGAGCAGGCGCTGCATCGACCGCATATAGGCGGACATGTCCCCGTCGGGCGGGGAAATGACGCTGGTCGACCAGCCCATCACATGATCGCCGGTGAAGAGGACATTCTCCTCCAGCAGCGCGAAGCAGAGATGATTGGACGTATGGCCCGGCGTCGCCACCGCCTCCAGCGTCCAGCCCGGCCCCGTCACCTGCTCGCCGTCGGCCAGAACGCGATCAGGGCGATAGTCGGCATCGAAGGCCGCATCGGCGCGCGGCCCATCATCGTCCAGCGTCAACGGCGCGCAGCCGATCACCGGCGCGCCGGTCAACTCACTCAACGGCCGCGCGGCCGGGCTGTGGTCGCGATGGGTATGGGTGCACAATATCGCCACTACCGGCCGCCCGGCGATCGCGGCGGCCAGCGCCGCCAGATGTTCCGCATCATCCGGGCCGGGATCGATGATCGCGACCGCCTCCGTTCCCACCACATAGGTCTGCGTCCCCGTGTAGGTGAAAGGCGACGGATTGGGCGCCAGCACGCGAGCCACCAGAGGGCTGAGCGGCATCAGGAGTCCGGTCGGCAGATCGGCCGGATCGAAAGGGGTAGCCATGCGTCCCATGTGCCCATTTCCGCGCGGATTTCAAGGGCGCCCGCCACCGGCCTGTCCTATCTTCCGCGGCTCTGATAGGCTGGGGTCATGGCCGCTGCATCATCCCGCCAAACGACACATGCTTCGCAACATGATTTCCAACATTTGAACATAAATGTCGAAATCAGCGGGAAATGTGCGAAGTTAAGCCGATCCGTTCCAACATGACCCCATCCCTCCCCGAACGCTGGCGCCAGCATCTTGCCCTCGACCGGCGACGATCGGTGCATACGGTGCGGGCCTATGTAGCGACGGCGGAACGTCTGCTCGCTTTCCTGGAAGAGCATCATGGCCGGCCTGCGGACGCAGCCATGCTGGCCGCGATCCAGCAGGCGGACCTGCGCGCCTTTCTCACCAGCCGACGGATGGACGGGATCGGCAATTTGTCGGCGGCGCGTGAATTGTCGGCGGTGCGCGGCTTCCTGAAGTTCGTCGGCGGCGACGAGGCGCGGGTACCGCTGCTCAAGGGGCCACGGGTCAAGCGCGGCCTGCCCCGCCCCATCTCCCCCGACGAAGCGGTGGCGCTGGCCGAAGACATAGCCGAAACCGCGCGCGAAGGCTGGATCGGCGCGCGCGACTGGGCGGTTCTGCTGTTGCTCTACGGCGCAGGACTGCGCATCGGCGAGGCTATGGGCCTGAAAGGCGATATCCTGCCGCTGGGCGAAACGCTGCGCGTCACCGGCAAGCGCAACAAGACGCGGATCGTGCCGCTGCTGCCGCAGGTCCGGCAGGCGATCGAGGCCTATGTCGACCAATGCCCCTACCCGGTATCGCGCGACGAACCGCTGTTTCGCGGCACGCGGGGCGGTCCGCTCTCCCCCGCCCTCATCCGCCGTGCGGTGCAGGGCGCGCGCGGCCGGCTGGGCCTGTCGGACCGGACCACGCCGCACGCGCTGCGCCACAGTTTCGCGACCCATTTGCTGGGGCGCGGCGCGGACCTGCGATCGCTCCAGGAACTGCTGGGCCATGCCAGCCTGTCCTCGACCCAAATCTATACCCAGGTCGACGCCGCCCACCTGCTCGACATTTATCGCAACGCCCATCCAAGGGCGTGACTCAGCCCTTGGGCCGCCAGGTCGCCAGCCGCCAGCCGCCAGAGATAGAGGATCACCGCGCCGACGATGCAGGCGGTCGCCGCCGGCCCGACATATTTGTCGATGTCGCGGAAATTCTGCCCCAGCACATAGCCGGCATAGGCCAGGATGATATTCCAGATCAGCGCCCCGCCCGCCGTCCAGAGCAGGAAGAGGTCATGGTCGCAGATAGGGTTAACAAGAACGCGCGCCACACTCGATTTCAAGTTAGCACATCATATTTCTCGACCCGCTGATTGAATTCCGCCTCCAACTCCGGATGGGCATCAAATGCGCGTTGCCGCACTTGTAATCCGATCTCACCCATTGCCATAGCGATGGCCATAAGCAGTTCCTTATCTTCCGGCAGGTGGCGGGAGAATATGTCGTAAAGACGGTTCAATTCTCTTGAAGCATTTGTTGCCCCGGTAGCCAAAATACGCGCTAAATCTGCGTCCATCTTTGATCGCCCCATCGAACTCTGGAGATACTTTAACCTTTCGGCTTCCAGGTCAGCAACCGATAGACATAGAAAATCACCATCAGCACGACGCACCCTGTCGTGATCGGCCCCATATATTTGTCGATCTCGGAAAACCGCTGGCCAAGGAAATAGCCCGCATAGGCAAGGATGATGTTCCAGATCAGCGCGCCCGCCGCCGTAAAAACCAAAAACCGCCCGTGGGTATTGAGGAAATGGAGCGCCCTTCCCTTTACATCCGTGCGGGCTTGGAAGCGGACATGCCCCATGCGGAACAGCCCCGCAGGCAACGAGATCATCGTGCGGAAGGCCGGCATGAAGCGGAAGACGAAGACGACGATCTGGCCATATTTGCCGAACAGATGATCGAGCGCCTCGACATCGCGCCATTCCAGCGTCGCCCAGCGGCCATAACGGTCGATCAGCGGTTTCAGCCGGTGGAAGCCCAGCACATGGCCGACCAGATACCAGAAATAATTGCCGATGGTGGTGCCGATGGTGCCCGCCAGCAGCAGCCACTCCATCGCCATCCGGCCCTGCCCGACGCGAATGCCGCCAATGCCCATGATGAGTTCAGACGGGATCGGCGGAAAGACATTTTCGAGGATCATCAGGAAGAAGATGCCCCAATATCCGCCTGCGTCGATCAGGCGGAGCACCCAGTCGGTCATGAAACTACCACCGTTCGTGCTGAGTAGAGGCTAAGCTTGTCGAAGCCTCGTATCGAAGCATGTTGTGTTACCTTGATCCTTCGATTTACCATTTCGACAGACTCAATGGCTACTCAGGACGAACGTGGGGTGCGTTCCGTAAATCACGCCACCGCCCGCTGCGCCAGACGCGCGTCGATCGCGTCCCAAATCATGCCGCCGGTGTCGGTGCCGTCAAAGACGTCGATCGACACGATGCCCGTCGGCGAGGTCACGTTGATCTCCGTCAGCCATTCGCCGCCGATCACGTCGATGCCGACGAACAACAGACCGCGCGCCTTCAGTTCCGGGCCGAGCGCGGCGCAGATTTCGCGCTCCTTCTGCGTCAGTTCGGTCTTGGCCGCCGATCCGCCGACAGCCAGGTTGGAGCGGATCTCGCCCTTGCCGGGGATGCGGTTGACCGCGCCTGCAACCTCGCCGTCGACCAACACGATGCGCTTGTCGCCTTCCGCGACGCCGGGAATGAAGGCCTGGACCATGAAGGGTTCGACCCACGACGCCTTGAACAGTTCCACCAGCGACGACAGGTTCGCGCCGTTGCTGCCGACATGGAACACCGCCACGCCGCCATTGCCATAGAGCGGCTTCACCACGATCTCGCCATGCTGGGCGAGGAAGCTCTTCACCTCGGCCAGATCGCGGGTGATCATCGTCGGCGGCATGAAGCGCGCATAATCGAGCACGAACAGCTTTTCGGGCGCGTTGCGGACGCTGGCGGGGTCGTTGACCACCAGCGTCTCTTCCTGCACCCGCTCCAGCAAATGGGTGGCGGTGATGTAGCTCAGGTCAAAGGGCGGGTCCTGCCGCATCAGCACGACATCGACGTCGCGACCAAGGTCCAGCATTTCCGGCTCGCCGAAGGCGAAATGGTCGCCCTGCACCTTCTGCACCTTCACCGGCCGCGCCTTGGCGAGCACGCGGCCATCGCGAAACGTCAGGTCGGGCGCCAGATAATGATAGAGCTTATGCCCCCGCGCCTGCGCCGCCAGCATGATGTGGAAGGTCGAATCGCCCCCGATCTTGATGCCCTCCATCGGGTCCATCTGAACGGCGACGGTAAGGGGGTTGAGTTCGGTCATCCAGAAAACCTTCCACTAGCGGAATATGGAGCGCTGGGCGGCAGTTACCCCCCATGCCAGACATTGGCCAGATGGCGTGGCGGGCGGCCGGGCGCAAGGAGGATGACGTCGATTCGCATGTCGTCGCCCGCTTTTGCCAGATCGTGCCAGAGCAGTTCTGCGGCCGCCGCGACCCGCGCCAGCCGCCGCTCGTCGATGGCAAGGTCCAGTTCCGCCGCGCTCGCCCGCGCCTTCACCTCGACAAAGGCGAGCATCGCGCCGCGCCGGGCGACCAGATCGACCTCCCCCGCAGCAGTGCGCATACGGCGGCCGACAATCTGCCAGCCCTTGAGGCGCAGCCACCAGGCGGCGATGCGTTCGGCCTGCCGCCCGCGCTTTTCCGCCGCCAGCTTTGCGCCAACGGGCTTCTTCACCCCTTCAATTCCATCGCCCGGTCATAAAGAGCGCGGCGGTCGAGGCCGAATTTCTTCGCCACCTCGCCCGCTGCCTTGGACACGGGCAGGCGCATCATCGCCTCCAGCAGGGCGGCGTCGGCATCCTCGGCGCTGGGCGGCGGCGCTTCGCCAGGCGGGCCGACGATGACGACGATCTCGCCCTTGGGCGGCGCGTCGGCATAGCGGGCAGACAGTTCGGTGAGGGTGCCGGTGGCCGTTTCCTCGAACGCCTTGCTGATCTCGCGGCTGACGGCGGCCTCCCGGTCGCCCAGATGCGCGGCCATGGCGGACAGGCTTTCCGATAGGCGCGGGCCGCTTTCGTAGAAGACCAAGGTCGCGCGTAGCGCCGCCACTTCGTCCAGCGTGTCGCCGCGCGCCTTCGCCTTGTTGGGCAGGAAACCCATGAAGAGGAAGCGATCGGTCGGCAGGCCCGACAGCGTCAACGCCGCGATCGCCGCGCTGGGACCGGGCAGGGTCGTGACCTTACGACCCGCCGCGCGCGCGTCGCGCACCAGCTTGTAGCCCGGATCGGAGACGAGCGGCGTCCCCGCGTCGGACAATAGCGCCACCGATTCGCCCGCCATCCGATCGACGAGCCGCTGCCGGACATTTTCGGCGCTATGGTCGTGATAGGGAATCATCGGCCGGTCCGATCCGGCGTGGCGCAGCAACCGTGCGCTCACCCGTGTATCTTCCACGGCGACCACATCGGCCAGCCGCAGGACTTCCGCCCCGCGCGGCGTAAGGTCTCCGAGGTTGCCGATCGGCCCCGCCACGATATAAAGCCCGGGTTCAAGCCCTGAATTTCGAGTTTCCATAAGGACGCCAGATGACAGAGACGGATGCCCCCCGGCAAGCAGATGTGTTCGCCGCAATGAAAAGGGGCGCGCGGATCGCCTTCATGGGGGCGGCCCTGTTCCTCGCCGCCTGTCAATCGATCGTGCCCAAGGGACCGGCCCCGACCACGCCGACCGGCCCGGCCCAGCCGACCGGCCCCGACGTGACGCAGGGCCTGCCGACCGACACGACACGCCATCGCGTCGCGCTGCTGGTGCCGATGAGCGGCCCCAATGGCGGGGTCGGCCAGTCGATCGCTAACGCCACCACGCTGGCGCTGCTCGACACCAAAACCGACAAAGTGCGCATCACTACCTATGACACGGCGCTGGGTGCAGCGGCGGCGGTCAACAAGGCGCTGGCCGAAGGCAATCGCCTGATTCTCGGTCCCTTGCTGGCCGAAGATGCCCGCGTGATCGGCCCGATCGCGGCGCGCGCGAACGTGCCCGTCATCAGCTTTTCCAACGACGCCAGCATCGCAGGCAACGGCGTCTACATCATGGGCTACAACCCCAACCAGTCGATCGAACGCGTCGTCGGCTTCGCCCGCGAAAAAGGGCTGAGCAGTTTCGGCGCGCTGGTGCCGCGCGGCACCTATGGCGAGCGCGCGGGCAACGCGATGCTGCGCGCGGTCGAGCAGGCCGGCGGCACGGTCGTGTCGATGCAGAGCTTCGATCGCTCGCCCGCCTCGATCACCGCCGCCGTCAAGAAGTTGCAGGCCTCGTCCAGCTATGACGCGCTGCTGATAGCCGACAGCGGCCGGGTGGCGTTGCAGGTCGCGCCGATCGTGCGCAAGAATGGCGGCGCGACCGCGCGGCTGCTCGGCACCGAATTGTGGAACACCGACACGGCGCTGGCGGCGACGCCGGTGCTGCGCGGCGCCTGGTTCGCCAGCGTGTCCGACACGCTCTATCGCCAGCTCGCGACCAAATATCGCGCCCGCTACGGCAATGCGCCCTTCCGCCTCTCCTCGCTCGGCTATGACGCTGTGTTGCTGACGGTGCGGATCGCGCAGGACTGGAAGCCGGGCACGGCCTTCCCCAATGCGCGCCTGCGCGATGCGGGGGGCTTTTCCGGCATCGATGGCGCGTTCCGCTTCAACCGCGTCGGCGTGGCCGAACGCGCGCTGGAGGTCAGCGAAGTGGGTGCCGGCGCGATCAACGTGATCGACGCAGCCCCGCGCGGGTTCGGCGAATAATTTCCTGTTCTTCAAAGGACATGGCGGCAATACACTGAACGGGTCCGTTTCCTCGGAGGAAGCGGACCAAGAAAGGGGAACGCCATCCATGTCCTTGACCGTCCGCATTCTGATCGCCCTCGTCGCGGGGCTGGCCAGCGGCATCGCGCTCGCCGAATGGGGCGGAAGCTGGACCGGTGACTGGGTCGCGGTCGCCCAACCGATCGGCAAGGCCTGGCTCAACGGGCTGCAAATGCCGCTCATCCCCCTGATCTTCGCCCTGCTCGTCACCGGCATCGCCCAGGCCGCGACCACGGCGCGCAGCAGCGGCATGGCCGGACGCGCCATCGGCCTGTTCGCGATCCTGCTGCTGGCGTCGTCCTGCGTCGCGGCGCTGATCGGCCCGCTGATGCTGCACTTCTGGCCCGTGCCCGCAGGTGCCGTCGGCGCGCTTGCCGGGGCCGGCCCGGTCAGCGAGGTGCCCGACGTGCGCCCATCGGCCGAATGGCTGCTCGGCTTCATCCCGGTCAATCCGCTGAAATCCGCCGCCGACGGACAGGTGGTCGCGGTCGTGCTGTTCGCGCTGATTTTCGGCTTTGCCGTGACGCGGATCGCGGAGGAGCGCCGCGCGCAACTGACCAGCCTGTTCCAGTCGCTCGCCGATGCGCTGCTGCTGGTGGTGAACTGGGTGCTGTGGCTGGCGCCGATCGGCGTCTTCGCCCTGGCGCTGGTCGCGGGCGCGCGGTCGGGCCTCGCCACCGCCGGGGCGCTACTCCATTATATCGGCTTCATCGTGCTGATCTGTTTGACGGTGACGCTGCTGGTCTATCCGCTGGTCATCATCCTCGGCAAGATTTCGCCCGGCCGATTCGCCCGCGCCGCCTTCCCGGCGCAGGCCATCGCCTTCTCGACGCAAAGCTCGATCGCCTCGCTTCCCGCGATGATCCAGGCGTGCGACGGACCGTTGCAGGTGCGCGAAACCAGCCGCAGCGTCGTACTGCCCCTCGCCATCTCGCTGTTCCGCATAACCAGCCCGCCCGCCAATCTGGGCGTCGCCCTCTATGTCGCAGCGATGAACGGCGTGGCGCTGGGACCGACGCAGATCGTCATGGGCGTTCTCGTCGCCGCGATCGTCAGCCTGGCGGCGGTCGGCCTGCCCGGCCAGATCACCTATTTCACCACCACCGGTCCCATCTGCCTCGCCATGGGCGTGCCGGTCGAGGCGTTGCCGCTGCTGCTCGCGGTGGAGACGGTGCCCGACATCTTCCGCACCGTGGGCAACGTCACCGCCGATATGGCGACGACGCGAATCATCGATCGGGGCTATAGCGAAGACAGCTGAATTTCCCGCCTGATCGCCACGTTCAGGGGATCCGGCGCGCCGTCACTATCCTGACCGGCGCTTCCAGCATCTGGCCCTTCATCACCCCCTCGCCCTTGGTCGGCGACTTGGGCGCGATCAGGATCGCCTTCACCACGTCCAGCCCCTCGACCACATGGGCGAAGACGGCAAAGCCGACATTGTCGCCAGCGGCTTCGGGATGGGCGTCCATCGCGGGCATCTTGCCCAGCACGATGAAGAAATCGCCGGTCGCGCTGCCCGGCGCATAGCGCGCCATCGACAGCGCGCCGTCATCATGAGTGAGGCCGGTCTGGGTCGTCGGCTCATGCTTGATCGGGGGAAGTATCCGCTTCGGATCATTCTGCGCCCCGCCCTGCACGAAACCATAGTCGACCGCGCCCACGCCGCGATAGAATGCCGTGCCGTCGAGCCGCTTCTGATCGACATATTTGAGGAAGTTGCCTGCCGTGATCGGCGCCTTGTCCATATGGGCGGCGATGACGATCCGGCCCTTGTCCGTCTCGATCGCGACACGAACGTCTGCGGGATTGGGCGCGGCCGGCTCCGTCTGCGCGAGCGCGGGGGACAGGGTCAGGGCGGCGAGGAGAAAAAGGAAAAGCTGGCGAATCATATCGCCAGCCTAACCGATCTTCTCCATTCTGCCAGTGCGGCGTCAGCCTTCCAACTGGCGCAGCAAGGCGCGCACGTCGGCGTCCATGTCGGGATTGCTTTCGCGCAGGGCCTCGATCGTCTTCACGGCGTGAATCACGGTGCTGTGATCGCGACCGCCGAAGATGCGGCCGATTTCCGGCAGCGAACGCGGCGTCATCTTCTTGGCGAGATACATGGCCACCTGGCGCGGACGAGCGACGGCGCGCGCACGGCGCTTGGAGCGCATCTCGGACGGGTCGATCTTGAAATGCGCGGCGCAGGCCTTCTGGATCTCATCCACGGTGATGCGGCGGGCATTGGCGCGCACCGCGTCGGCCAGCATCTGCTGCGCGAAGTCGAGGTCGATCGAGCGGCCGGTAAGCTGGCCATAGGCGACCAGCTTGTTGAAGGCGCCTTCCAGCTCGCGCACGTTCGAGCGAATCGAGCGGGCGAGGAAGTCGATCACGGCATCGGGCACCGGCGGATCGCCCGCGACCGCGCGCTTCGATTCGAGGATGGCGAGGCGCAGGTCGAGATCGGCGGGGCGAATGTCCGCGACCAGACCACCGGCAAGTCGCGACAGGATGCGCGCATCGATCGATTCGAGCAGTTGCGGCGCCCGGTCGGCGGTCACGACGATTCGCGCGCCGGTGTCGATCAGGTCGTTGATCGTGTGGAGAAACTCCTCCTGCGTCGATCCCTTGCCGGCGATGAACTGGATATCGTCGATCAGCAGAAGGCGCGCGGCGCGCAGGCGTGCCTTGAACGCCATCGTCTCGTTGGCGCGCATCGCGTTGACGAACTCGACCATGAAGCGCTCGGCCGACATGTAGAGCACTGGCTCCGACGGCGAATGGGCGGAGAAGGCCGCCGCGATCGCGTGGAGCAGGTGTGTCTTGCCCTGGCCGGTGGCGCCATGGATGAAGAGCGGGGTGAAGCGCGGCTGCGCCTCGCCTGCCATCGCCTGGGCGACGGAAAAGGCGAGCCGGTTGGTTTCGCCGACAACGAAGTCGACAAAGCCATGGCGTGGCAGGAAATTGGAAGCAATCCGGGTTTCAACCGTTACCGCAGCGACCTGCTCTGCCTGCACGACTTCCAGCAGGCGTGGGCCGGTGGCGTCAGGGGCGCGACGGACGCGCACTTCCCGTACACCGGCACCGGCGCTGCGCCATGCCATGCGCAGGCGGTCGCCAAACTGGCCGGACACGAAATTGGCGCTGAAATCGGTCGCAACGAACAGGTCGAGCGTCTGCGATTCGGGGCAATAGTCGCCCAGGCGGGCCGGCTTCAGCCACTGGTCGAACAGGCGCGCGCCTAGATCGCGGCGCAGACCGGTGCGGATGGCAGTCCAGGCAGACTCCAGGCCGGAAGCATCCTGCATATCCATTGCCTGCCGTCCAACCACTGCTGCCTTATCCTTCATTGCTTAGTCGACCCCCCGATCTCACAGGTGCACACGGCGCAAGCATGGCCATACGGGAAAGCGCGTGCTTCCCCGGTCTTCTTGCATCGTCTGACCTAATGACGGCCGCCGGAAATCGATTCGATTGGCTGCCGGAGGATCAAAATAGACAGGCCCGCTTCACCGGATCAAGGCCGACCCGGTTCAAAAAAATGAAATAAAGGCGTTGACTCTGCAAACCCGCAGAAAAGCTCCATTCGACAAATTTCTCATATTTTTCATATGCTTATCTACATGCATTTTGGGTGCAGTGCGTCGAATCGCGGGAATTGCGCGGATGTTCAAAAATGACACAGATGTGAAGGAACGACGAAAAGCCCGCTCCGGATCACCGGAGCGGGCTTTCTATCTTTCGTTAGCCTTGAAGAGGCTTAGGCGATCGCGCTGACGGCCTTGGTCAGGCGGCCGAACTTGCGGGCTGCAGTGTTCTTGTGCAGCACGCCGCGGGCAACGCCGCGAGCCAGTTCGGGCTGAACGGTCTGCAGCGCCGTGGCGGCGGCTGCCTTGTCACCGGCGGTGATGGCGGCTTCCACCTTCTTCACCAGGGTGCGGATCCGGCTGATGCGGGCGCCATTGATCGCGGCGCGACGCTCGTTGCGACGGATGCGCTTCTTGGCTTGCGGCGTATTGGCCATTCTATTCCTCGGTTCTCGTCAAATCTCGGGAAGAGGCCCGCCGAACTGCCGACATGCCTCGTGAAGGTGCGCCCCTTACAGAGTATCGGGGCAGGCGTCAACGGATTCGGGCCAGGCTATTTCTGGCATTTGGGGCAGAAGAAGGTGGACCGGCCACCGTCGACCCGGCGCTGGACGGTGCCGCCGCAAAGGCACGGCTCGCCTTCACGCCCATAGACGCGCCATTGTTTGGAAAAATAGCCCAGCTCTCCATCCGGCCGGGCATAGTCGCGCAGCGTAGAGCCGCCCGCGACGATCGCGGCCGACAGCACCTCGCGAATCGCCTCCACCAGCAATGTCAGGCGCGGCCGGCTGATCTTTCCCGCGGGTCGAGTCGGGGCGATGCCCGCCATGTTGAGCGCTTCGCACACATAGATATTGCCAAGACCCGCGACGATCCGCTGGTCGAGCAGCGCCGCCTTGATCGACGTCGCCTTGCCCTTCAGCGCGGCAGCGAGGCGCGCGGCGTCGAAATCCGGCCCCAGCGGTTCCGGTCCCATTCGGGTGAAGGGAGCATAGGTCTGCCATGCTTCCGTCCGAACCAGATCGAGCGATCCGAAACGACGCGGGTCGTTGAGCGAGAGGAGGTGGCCGCTTCCCGTCTCCAGCAGCAGATGGTCGTGCGCGCCAATCTCCATCGGATCGATTCGCCAGCGCCCCGACATGCCGAGGTGGAAGATCATCATGTCGCCGCGATCGGTTTCGATGAGGCCATATTTGGCGCGACGCGACAGGCCCGTGACGGTCGCCCCGGTCAGCCGCTGGCGCAGGTCGACGGGAATCGGAAAGCGCAGGTCGGCGCGGCGCGGCTCCACCCGCGTCAGGACGCTCCCTTGAAGGACGGAGCGCAGGCCCGCGACGGTGGTTTCGACTTCGGGAAGTTCTGGCATGACATCCATGTAGGGAATAACCGTGGCGGACGACAGAGGCCTGTCTGCCAAGCTGGCGCCTTCGCGCTGGCATGCCGTCGGAACTGCCGCTAGAGCGAACCCCATGAGCGAAACAGCATCCTTCGGCTATCGCGACGTCGATGCCGCTGAAAAGGCGGGCATGGTCCGCGCGGTCTTCTCCAATGTCGCGGCCAAATATGACCTGATGAACGACGCCATGTCGGTCGGCGCGCATCGCCTGTGGAAGGATCAGTTCGTGCGCCGGGTGAAGCCGCGCGCGGACGAGCAGATTCTCGACATGGCCGGCGGCACCGGCGACATCGCGTTCCGGATGCACCGGCATGGCGCGCATGTCACCGTGTCGGACATCAATCCCGAAATGCTGGCCGTGGGTGTCGAGCGGGCGCAGAAGAAGGGCTATGATGGCCTGATCTGGTCGGAACAGAATGCGGAGACGCTGACCTTCGGCGACCGCGAGTTCGACGCCTATACGATCGCCTTCGGCATCCGCAACGTCACCCATATCGACCAGGCGCTGCGCGAGGCGAACCGGGTGCTGAAATTTGGCGGGCGCTTCTTCTGCCTGGAATTTTCCACCACCACCTGGCCCGGCTTTTCCGACGTCTATGACGTCTATTCGCACAAGCTGGTGCCGCACCTCGGCAAGCTCTTCGCCAACGACGCGGACAGCTATCGCTATCTGATCGAATCGATCCGTCGCTTCCCGCCCATGCCCAGGTTCGAGAGCATGATCCGCGAGGCCGGTTTCGTGAACACCAAGGTCGAGCCGATCCTGGGCGGGCTGGTCGCCATTCATAGCGGGTGGAAGATCTGAAGCCCGCATGACCGCTCACATCACGCATCTCTGGCGCCTCGTAAAATGGGGTCGCACGCTGGCGCGGCATGGCGCGCTGACCGGCATCGAACGCGATCCGCTGACCCCCTCCCCGGTCCGCCGTCTGGTGCGCGTCGCCCGCTTCGGCGCGCGCGTACCCAAGCAGCCGCGTTATGCCGACGCCTTCCAGTCGATCGGCCCGGCCGCGATCAAGCTGGGCCAGACGCTGGCGACCCGGCCCGATCTGGTCGGCGATCATGCCGCCAATGACCTGCTGCGCTTGCAGGATGCGCTGCCCCCCGTCCCGTTCGAGACGATCAGGGCGCAGATCGAAACCAGCTTCGGTCGCCCACTCGACGCCATCTATAGCCGCTTCGACGAAATACCGGTCGGCGCCGCCTCGATCGCGCAGGTTCACCGCGCCATCACCACCGACGGACGCGACGTCGCGGTCAAGATCATCCGCCCCGGCGTGATCGACCAGTTCAACCGCGACATCCAGACCTATGAATGGGCGGCCGCCCATGTCGAGCAACTGGGCGGGGAACTCGCCCGCCTGCGTCCGCGCCTCGTCATCGCCAACATGAAGCGCTGGACCGCGCGCGAGCTGGACCTGCGGCGCGAGGCGGCCTCCGCCTCCGAACTCAGCGAGGCGATGGAGGCGATGCCCGGTTATCGCATCCCCGCCATCGACTGGGACCGCACGACCGGCAAAGTCATGACGATGGAGTGGATCGACGGCATCAAGATTTCCGATCGCGATGCGCTGATCGCTGCGGGTCATGATGTGAAGGATCTGGCCGCGCGGCTGGTCAACGCCTTCCTGCGGCAGGCCATTGCGGAGGGTTTCTTCCACGCCGACATGCATCAGGGCAATCTGTTCGTGACGGCCAGCGGCGACATCGTCGCGATCGATTTCGGCATCATGGGCCGGATCGACCGGCGCGCGCGCATGTGGCTGGCGGAGATTCTCTACGGCCTCATCACCGGCAACTATAAGCGCGTCGCCGAAATCCATTTCGAGGCACAATATGTACCCGGCCATCATAATGTCGACGAATTCGCCACCGCCCTGCGCGCCGTCGGCGAGCCGATGCGCGGCAAGCCGGTGCGCGAACTGTCGGTTGGCGGGATGCTGGACGGCCTGTTCGCCATCACCCGCGATTTCGACATGCAGACCCAGCCGCACCTGCTGCTGCTCCAGAAGACGATGGTCATGGTGGAGGGCGTGGCGACCGCGCTCGACCCCGACATCAACCTGTGGGAGACGAGCGGCCCCTATGTGAAGAGCTGGCTGCGCGACGAGCTGGGGCCGGAGGCCAAGGCCGCCGACACGCTGATCGAGAATTGGCGCACGCTCCAACGGCTGCCGGGCCTGGTCAAGCGGATCGAGGAAGCCTTCCCCGAAAAGGGCGGCGCCCCGCCCCCGCCGCCACTGGGCGATGTGAAGCTGATGCGGATCGGTGGCGGCTGGCGCTATGCGGCGGTGGCGGCGATCGCCGCAGCGGCTGGCGTGCTTGGCTCGGCGCTCCTACATCTGCATCTATGACAAAGCGCGTTCTTCTCATCGTGTCGGGCGGTATCGCCGCCTACAAGTCGCTCGAACTGGTGCGCCTGTTGCGCAAGCGTAAGATCGCGGTGCGGGCGGTGCTGACGGACAGCGCAGAGAAATTCGTGACGCCGCTCAGCCTTGGCGTGCTGACCGAGGATCATGTCTATGGCGACATGTTCGACCTGAAGGAAGAGCGCGAGATCGGGCATATCCAGCTGTCGCGTCAGGCCGATCTGGTCGTCGTTGCGCCCGCGACCGCCAATATCCTCGCCAAGATGGCGGGCGGCATTGCCGACAATCTGGCTACCACCCTACTGCTTGCTACCGACAAGCCGGTGCTGGCCGTGCCGGCGATGAACGTGCGCATGTGGCATCATGTCGCGACCCAGCGGAATCTGGCGCAACTGCGCGCCGATGGTGTGCACGTCATGGAGCCGGACGACGGCGAAATGGCCTGCGGCGAATTCGGCAAGGGGCGATTGCCCGAACCGGAGGCGATTGCGGCGGAGATCGAGCGGCTGCTCGCGCTGCCGGTTTTCGATAAGCTAGAACCGAACGGAAGTTTGCTCGGAAAACACATCCTCATCACCGCCGGCCCGACGCATGAGCCGATCGATCCGGTGCGCTACATCGCCAATCGTTCGTCGGGCAAGCAGGGCTTCGCCATCGCTGCCGCCGCCGCGCGGGCCGGCGCGCGGGTGACGCTGGTCGCCGGGCCGGTCCATCTGCCCACGCCCGCCGGAGTGGACCGGATCGATGTGGAAACCGCGCGCGAGATGCTGGCCGCCGTCGAGGCCGCCCTGCCCGCCGACGCCGCGATCATGGTTGCCGCCGTCGCTGACTGGCGCACCGCTGATGCCGCCGACCAGAAGCTGAAGAAGGACGGATCGGGCAAGCCCGCCCCGCTGGCGCTAGTCGAGAATCCGGACATTCTCGCGACGCTTGGCCGTCATGTGCAGCGTCCCGCCCTCCTGATTGGCTTCGCCGCCGAGACGCAGAAGATCGCCGAGCACGCGCAGGCCAAGCTGGCGAAGAAGGGAGCGGACTGGATCATCGCCAATGACGTGTCCGGCGACGTGATGGGCGGCGACGCCAATGCCGTGCAGATCGTCACCGCCGCCGGTATCGAATCCTGGCCTGTTATGCCCAAGGGGCAGGTCGCCGACAAACTTATCGAAAAGGTTGCCCATGCCCTCTCCGCTCGCCCCGATTGAAATAAAGCTGAAGCGCCTGCCCCATGGCGAGGGGTTGCCCGTGCCCGCCTATGCCACTGTCCATGCAGCGGGCATGGACGTGGTGTCGGCCGAGGAGATGGTGCTGAACCCCGGCGATCGTCATCCGGTGGCGACGGGCTTTGCAGTAGCAATCCCCGAAGGCTATGAGATTCAGGTGCGCCCGCGTTCCGGCCTGGCTCTCAAACATGGCATCACCTTGCCCAACACCCCCGGCACGATCGACGCCGACTATCGGGGCGAGCTGAAGGTGCTGCTGATCAACCATGGCAACCAGCCTTTCCCCATCGCGCGCGGTGATCGCATCGCGCAACTGGTGGTGGCGCCGGTGCAGCTTGCCAGCTTCGCGGAAGTCGATAGTCTCGACGATACCGCCCGAGGACAGGGCGGTTTCGGTTCGACAGGAGTGTGACGCGATGACGATGCTGCTTTCGCTGATGCTGGCTATGACTCCGGTGGCGGCAGCCGCCGCGCCCATGCCGCAGGATCTGGGCAGCGTCCCCGTCATCGACGGCTGGCTGGGCCGGAAAATTTCGCCGCGCTGGTCGGAGGATGTCGCTCGCCTCTATCGTCGCGGCGAATGCAGCGGCGCGGTGAACCAGGAAGGATCGCAGCTGCTGGAGATCGACATGCTGTTCCTGTTGTCGGGCGACGGCAAGCCGCTGAAGATCGCGCCGGTGAATGCCCGCTGTCCCGAAGTGGAGAAGTTCGTCAGCGGGCGCGTGCTGGGTACGTTGCGCAACTCCTTCCCCAAAAGCGGCGCGGCTGAGCCGCAATGGATGCGCTCGCAAGTCCGCTTCCTCTGGTCCGACGCGCCGTGACGCTGACCGACGATCAGCTTGAACGCTATGCCCGGCATATCGTCCTGAAGGAGATTGGCGGGGCTGGTCAGGCACGGCTGCTGGGCGCGGACATCGCGGTGATCGGCGCGGGCGGTATCGGCAGCCCGGCGATCCTCTATCTGGCCGCCGCCGGCGTCGGCACGATCCGCGTGATCGATCATGACGCGGTGGCGCTGTCCAACCTGCAACGCCAGATATTGTTCGGCACGGCCGATATCGACACGCCCAAGGCCGAGGCGGCGATGGCGGCGGTGGCGCGGATCAACCCTGATGTGAAGCTGATCCCGATCAACGCCAGGATCGACGCGACCAACGCGGAGCTGATCCTGCGCGAAGCCGATGTCGTGCTGGATGGGTGCGACAATTTCGATACGCGGCTGGCGGTCGCGGATGCGGCACAGCGGCTGCGGATTCCACTGGTGTCGGCCGCAGTCGGGCCGTTCGAGGGGCAGCTTGCCACCTATCGCGGCTGGGAAGACGACAAGCCCTGCTATCGCTGCCTCGTCGGTTCGCCGGAGGATGCGCCGGAGCGCAACTGCGCCGAAACCGGCGTGATCGGCGCGCTGACCGGCGCGATGGGCAGTCTCGCCGCGCTGGAGGTGATCCGCGCGCTTATGCCCTTCGGCACCGACATGGCAGGCAAGCTGCTGATAGCCGATCTCCTCTCCATGCGTTTCCGCACGCTCGACGTCGCGAAAGACCCGGCCTGCCCCGGTTGCGCGGTCGAACTATGCGTCCCCTGAGGATCGTCGTCGCGACGGCGGATGCGGAACGGCTGCGCGGCGCGCTGGTGCTGGCGGCGGCGCAGGCTGCGCTTGGGGCGGAAGTGGCGCTCTTCCTGCAACTCGACGCCGTGGCACTGCTGCGAGCGCCAATCGCGGGGCCGCGCGATGACGCGCATTGGGCGGCGGGACTGCCGGGTCTGGCGACGCTGGTCGGGGAGGCGCTGGGCCTTGGCGTGGCGATCATCGCCTGCCAGAGCGGCATGGCATTAGCAGAGTTGACGACCGAAATGCTGCCCGTCGGCGTCGAGATTGGCGGGCCGGTCGGCTTCCTCCAGCAGACCGGCGACAACGCGCGGCTGCTCTTCGCCTGAAATCAGCGAATGATCGGCAGGTAGCGCCACATCTGGCGCGATGCATCGACGCCGGGCATCGCCTGCGCCGAGGCTGCGGGCATAGCGTCTGCGCGCAGCACGGGCAGCATGCCGACATGCGCCGCGCCCCAGAAAGCGGCATAGCAAAGCAGCGCGGTCAGCGCGTAACGCATCGCTTTCATGGTCCCGGCCTCCTTTCGGCGCAGGAAATTACCGGTTCCGCACGCCAGCGGCAAGCCGATTGGCGTCAGAAGCCCTGTCCCCATGGCTTCGCGACCTTGGGATCGGCCTTGCAGGCGCTGCGTAATGCCTGCCACTGCGTCGCATCCAGTGCGGGATGATAGCGCGCATCCTTGACCATCGCCTGCTCGAATCGCTTGCGGCGGTCAACGGACAAGGGGTGAGACGACAGCCATGTCATCGCCTGCTGCGCGCTACCCGCTTCGCCCTTCCCGCCCATGCGTTCGAAGAAGGCGGCGGTGCCGGCGGGCGAGATCGCGGCGGCGCGCATCTGGTCGATGGCGACACTGTCCGCCGCGCTTTCCGCGTCGCGCCCATAGCTCAAGGACAGGACGCCGTTCAGATAGCCGCCTGCGTTGCCGCCAAAGCCCCCCAGCACGACGCTGAGGCCCAGTTGCCGGACCAGCCCGGTCAGCGTGTCGCGATGGCGCACATGGCCCAGTTCATGGCCCAGCACGCCCGCGACCTCGTCGGACGATCCGGCCTGTTGCACCAGCCCGTCGAACAGGATGATCCGCCCACCCGGCAGGGTCACGGCATTGACGATCGGTATATTGGCCAGCGCCACCTCGCGCGCTTCCCCTTTCGGATCGATCCGCGCCACGAGCGAACGGAGCGCTGCGTCGCCCTCCGGGGTGCGACAGAAGCGGCCGCCGAAATCGCCGACCATCGCGTCGCCCATCCGGTTTTCCCATGCCTTGGGAATCATCGGCGCGACGACGCCGGGGGCTTCGGCGACGCCCCAGATCACCAGCGCCGCGACGATCGTGAAGGCTCCCGCCGCTGGCCAGAAGCCGAAGCGGTCGATCCAGCGCCCATAGCGCTCGCCCCGGGGCAATTGGGCGGCGATCTCCGGCGGCGCTTGGCCGGAGAAGCCCATGCGCCAGCCGGCCATGTCGCGATGGCCGAAAGCGGTGCGTCCGCCCTCTGTGCCGATCATCGTGAGTTCCGACCAGGCGACCGGCTCCCCGGCCCAGCCGCTATCCGGCTCCTCCAGCAGGAACCGCCCATCGCCGGTACTGACCAGCACGACATGCCGCCGCACCGCCGTCCGGCCGTCATAATGCCACAGGCGAAAGTCGCTCATGGCTCAGAAGGCGCCCACATCCAGCGCATCGAGCAACCCTTCGCCATGGCGCGCGGTCTTCGTCTGCGACTGAGTGAGTTCATCGGTGTAGATTTCCCCGGTCACGCCCATATGAGTGATGAAGAATTTCCAGTGCCGATATTGCAGGAAAATCGCCCCGATCCCCAGCGTGCAGATGACGAGCGCGATGTCGCCCAGGAACAGCAGCAGCCATTGTTTCGTGCTGGCGTAGAAGTGGAAGTTCAGGCCCGACAGCGACAGCCCGTCGACGGCGACGCGGAAGAATTTGGCGTAGAAGGCGAGCGCGATCAGGCCAAGGGCGAGATAGAAGAATAGGACAAGGGCAGCGATTGCAAAGAAGCTCGCCACCGCAAAATTTGTCGCTCCTTCGCTTCTGCTCGCCACCATGGCGAACAGGACGCCGCCAGCGATAACGCCAACGAAAGGCAACAGGTAGAAAAGCAGGAAGCGCTTGAAGGTCGGCCGATAATCCCCCGCCGACTGGAACATGTGCGGGCCGAAGCTCATCTTGTTCCAGCGCTCGTTCCACAGCGACATCATCGACCAGGGGATGAGCAGGCCCAGCGCCAGGCTGCCGACGAAGCTTTTTCCCATATAGGAGACGCCATAGCCGAAGCCCGGATCGTCGCTGCCGCCGCGAATGCCATGTCACCAAGTGCGGCTGAGCCGATAGCGCAGCGCCCGGAAGCGCGCGAGGCCCGCCATGTAGAAGATCACAAGGAGGGCGAGCATGGTCAATATGCCGGCCAGTCCAGCGCGCCCCTGCAATATCAGCGCCTGCGCGCCGAACTGGATGAAGAGGAAGGGCAGGCCGATCAGCAAGATCACCATCAGAAAGCCCACGAACAATTCCTTGCCCGTGCCCGTCCATTCCAGCCGGTCGTCGATGAAACGGGTATTGGCCCACAGATAGCGCCGCGTCCGCGTCGTCGCCCAGAAGCGATAAATGCCCAGCGTGACGATCGTCAGCAGTAAATTGGTGAAGGCGATCGGCGCATAATCGCGCCAGTCGCCATCAAAGGCGAAACCGTCCCGCCCGACCTGTTCCTCGTCCATCGAGACCCCAATATTATTCCCCGGCGGCACCAGACAGCGAAGCGCATCCCCGGTCAAGCGGACAAGCGCCTAATCGCGCAGGAAAATCTCCTCTATTTTGAGAGCGAACAGATCGGCGATGCGGAAGGCCAGCGGCAGCGACGGATCATATTTGCCCGTCTCGATCGCATTGACGCTCTGGCGCGAAATGCCGAGCTGGGCGGCGAGGTCGGCCTGGTTCCAATCGCGTTCGGCCCGCAATATCCTGAGCCGGTTCCTCATCGCCGTCCCCATGGCACGATACCCGCGAAGATCAGGCCGATATTCCACAGGATGAAGGCCGACCAGGCCGGCACATGGGGAACCAGTGCCGAGCTTTCGAGAAAGCCCCAGATGGTCGACACCACCAGCATGAAGCCGGTGGCGATCAGCGCCCGGCGGACATGCATCATGCGCTGATATTCGTCGCTCTCCTCGACGAACAGTCGCCCCATGGCCCAGATGAAGCCGATCAGCGGCAGCGCGGGCAATATCGCGATGGCGACGGCCAAAACGCCTTGCGGCTGGAGACTGCGTTGCAAATTGATCGCTGCGATCAGGAAGATTGCATAGACGAGCCAGAGTGGGACCAGCCGCTGCAGGTAGCGCGACATGGCGGGCGTCGCATTGCCCGTCAGCCGCATATAGCGGCGCGATTCCCACCCCATCCAGAGCAGCGCGATCAGGCCCGGGATCAACAGCGGCAGCTTGGCATTGCCGGACAGTTGCCAGGCCTTCGCCAACGGCCCGGCTCCGAACATCAGCAGACAGAAAAGCAGGACGGCAAGGCCGAGCCGCCATGGCATGGGATATTTCACATCGTCGGTTGCCACAGCGCGCGTCCTCCCTCGGCCATGTCAAGGACACTTTACTCCTGTCAGCATACGAGAGTCAAGTTTACTTGTCATAATGGCGAGTAAACTTGATCCCTGCCGTCAGAACTGGCCGTAGCGCTCGTTGCCGATGAACCCCAGCTTGGTCACGCCCGACCGCTTGATGTCAGCCAGCACTTCATCGACGGTAACGTAGCGGGAGGCGGCATCCGGCTGGAACTGAAGCTCCGGTTCGACTGGCATCCGCAGCGAGGCGGCGAGATATTGGCGCAGGGTCAGCCGGTCGACCGCCGCACCGTTCCAGCGGATCACGCCGCCTGCATCGATCGTCACCTTGTTCTTCACCGGATCGGGCCGCGGCAGATTCGTGTCAGTCGGCGTCTGAGGCAGGTCCACGCCCACACTGTGCGTCTGGATCGGAATGGTGATGATGAACATGATCAGCAGCACCAGCATCACGTCGATCAGCGGCGTCGTGTTCATGTCCGCCATGGGGGCGCCCTGTTCGCCCGATTGGGGTCTTGCGAAGCTCAAAGCCATAAAGTCCCTCCTGAAGCTGAAATTATGATATATCAGCACATAAAAGATGCACGCGACGGGGAAACTTGGCAAGTGGCCTTCTATTGACAGTGCGGGCGGCCCATTTAAGGGGAAGGCGCGGCTTTTTCGGGCCGCGCACCCTGACATTTCAACAGAAAGACCCCCCGTGTCCGCCATGCTCAAGATCACCCTGCCCGATGGTTCCGTGCGTGAAGTCGCGCCCGGCACTACTCCGGCGGACATTGCGGCGGCGATCGGGCCGGGTTTGGCCAAGGCCGCTATCGCCGCGCGCGTCGATGGCGAGCTGCGCGATATCGGCCGCCCGCTGGAACAGGATTCGCAGCTTGCCCTCGTGACCGCGAAGGATGAGGCCGACGCGCTGGAACTGGCGCGCCACGACTTCGCCCATATACTGGCCGAAGCGGTGCAGGCGCTGTTCCCCGGCACGCAGATCACCTTCGGCCCGGCGACGGAAGACGGCTTCTATTATGACTTCGCGCCGCCAATCATCGATGGAAAACCGCGGCCCTTCACCGAGGAAGATTTGCCCGCGATCGAGGCGGAGATGCGCAAGATCATCGCCGCCAATAAGCCGCTGCGCCGCGAGGTCATCGCCCGCGACACGCTGATCGCCCAGTGGGAAGCGGCCGGCGAGACGTTCAAGGCGCAATGGGCCGCCGAGCTGCCGCAGGGCGAGGAACTGACCGTCTATCATTCCGGTGACGGCTGGTACGACATGTGCCGTGGCCCGCATCTGGCCTCCACCGGCAAGCTGGACCCGGCCGCCTTCAAGCTGACCCGCGTGTCGGGCGCCTATTGGCGCGGCGACCAGAAGAATGCGATGCTCAGCCGCATCTACGGCACCGGCTGGCTCAACAAGAAGCAGCTGGCCGAGCATCTGACGCGCCTGGAAGAGGCGGGCAAGCGCGACCATCGCAAGCTGGGCGCGGAGATGGACCTGTTCCACCTCCAGCAGGAAGCGCATGGCAGCGTCTTCTGGCACCCCAAGGGCTACCTCATCTGGCGCGAGCTGGAAGCCTATATGCGCCGCGCCATCGACGCATCGGGCTATCGCGAGGTGAAGACCCCGCAGGTGATGGACGCGCGCCAGTGGGAACAGTCCGGCCACTGGGGCAAATATCGCGAAAATATGTTCGTCATCCCCGACGAGGTGCCCAACGTCGCGGACGAAGGCCCGCTGGTGTCGGACGATGCCGACTGGATGGCCTTGAAGCCCATGAACTGCCCGGCGCACGTCCTGATCTTCCGCCAAGGGATCAAGAGCTATCGCGACCTGCCGTTGCGCTTCTACGAAAATGGCTGCTGCCACCGCAACGAGCCGCATGGCGCGCTGCACGGCCTGATGCGCGTGCGCCAGTTCACGCAGGACGACGCGCATATCTTCTGCCGCGAGGATCAGATCGTCGAGGAAGTCCGCGCCTTCTGTGCGCTCGCCGACCGCATCTACAAGGATTTCGGCTTCACCTACTCGATCAAGCTGGCGCTACGCCCCGAAAAGCGTTTCGGCACCGAGGAAATGTGGGACAAGGCGGAAACCGAGCTGCGCAACGCGGTCGCCGCCGCCGGTCTCGACACGCCCGAATATGGCTGGGAAGAATTGCCGGGCGAAGGCGCCTTCTACGCACCCAAGCTGGAATGGCACCTGACCGACGCGATCGGCCGCACCTGGCAGGTCGGCACGATCCAGTCGGACCGCGTGCTGCCCGAGCGACTCGACGCCTCCTATGTCGGCGAGGATGGCGAACGGCATCGCCCGGTCATGCTCCATCGCGCCATTTTCGGCAGCTATGAGCGCTTCATCGGCATATTGATCGAACATTATGCCGGGAAATTCCCGCTCTGGCTGGCGCCGGTGCAGGCGGTGGTCGCGACCATCGTGTCGGACGCCGACGATTATGCCAAGGCCGCCGTCGCAAAGCTGCGCGCCGCCGGAATCCGCGCCGAACTCGACATCCGCAACGAGAAGATCAACTACAAGGTACGCGAGCATAGCCTTGGAAAGGTGCCGAATCTTCTGGTCGTGGGCCGCCGCGAGGCGGACGAAGGCACGGTGGCGCTGCGTGAACTGGGCAAGGAAGGCCAGAGCGTGATTTCGCTCGACGATATCATTGCCCGTCTTGCAAAAGAGGCCAAGGCACCCGATATGCAGTGAGGCAGAAATGCCGCAAGGGTGCGTGATTCCGTTACGACGGAGGTGCGCACCCCTTTCGGCTTTTCATAAAAGCCGCTAAGAGCCGTCCGTTTTTGAAACGACCGTAGGAGATACCGCTATACGTCCCCCGATGATGCGCCGCCCGATGGCGCCGCCGCCGAAGTCCGGCCCCCGCTATAACGAGTTCATCAACGTGCCCAAGGTGCGCGTGATCGATGATGAAGGCGAAAATCTCGGTGTGATGTTTACGCAGGAGGCGATCGAGCAGGCCTATGAGATCGGCCTCGATCTCGTGGAAGTCTCGCCCAACGCCGACCCGCCGGTCTGCAAGTTCCTGGACATCGGCAAGTTCAAGTACGAAGCCCAGAAAAAGGCGAATATCGCCCGCAAGACCCAGAAGACGCAGGAACTCAAAGAGATCAAGATGCGTCCGAACATCGACGATCATGACTATGATACGAAGATGAAGAAGGTCCATGATTTCATCGGCGACGGCGACAAGGTGAAGATCACCCTGCGCTTCCGCGGCCGCGAACTCAGCCACCAGCAGCTGGGAATGAACCTGCTCCAGCGCGTGGCCGAGAATGTTCAGGAAATCGCCAAGGTCGAAGCCTATCCGCGCATGGAAGGCCGCCAGATGCTGATGGTGCTCGCGCCGAAATAAGCGCTGCGCGACATTGCAACGCTACACTCGTCGGGCGGGGTCTGGATGCAGACTCCGCCCGATGGCGTTTGGGCGGCCGTTTACGACCATTTTCGGACTTTTAGCCGTGGTGTGAAAACGCTCAAATGCGGACATTATTTTTGCCCTTGATAGCCCTGACCTCCTGCGGATCAGGAACAGCAAAAATCTCTGCGGACGAGTGCTGGACTTTATCTATTGGTCAACAGGTTGAAGGCACAGCGATACTTCATGCCTATGCCGGGGAGGGATGCATCGAATGCGGTGCCTATCTCACCTCGGATCGTTGCCCCGGAACAACTGGCTTTGCGACCGCCAATGAAGCTGTCGATGAGGCGTATGACAAAATCATTCATGCCTCTCGTCCCGACGACAGCGAGTTCATAAGCCGGAAAGTGCGACTGTCAGGTCGCGTGATTGCAAACGGCGCTACGGGAAAGCCAATGGTCCAAGCTGGATATCTAAAATTGGCTGATTAGCGCAATTGGTTTCTAAAATCTGACCTTCCGCAAACCACCCAGGTTCGACATTCCCTAGCCCAAGCTCCACCACGTCCTCCGCCGCCTGTCTCGTCAGAACAGATCATATTGCGCACTGCCTCTTAAGGGCCAGCTGCCAATCAGTTCGTGCCGGGTCCGGCCGACATGGCTACACACCAGCGCCACTTCGTCTACCCTCCAGCCAAAGCCCTCGATCGGTCGCTGCGCGGGCGGTCCTTCGCGATAGAAGAGAGTCTGGTGCGGGCTGAAGCTCCAATCGGGCCGCATCATGATGTCGGCCCGCCGCATCGCATCGACGACCTGATGCTGCAACTGTTTCAGCCCGGCGATACTGTGCGAGGGGCGCAGCGCAGCCGATCGTCCACCCAGGCTCAGGCGATCGAACATCAGGTCGAACGGCTCGGCCATGATGCCGGTCGCGGCGCGGCGCAAGGCCTTGATCCGTTCATAGGGATAGGCGGACCAGTCCGCGGTGATGCCCAGCGTTACATGCTGATGGTCGATCCGGATGCGCTGCGCATCCGGATCGACACCCTCGGCGAAATGATCGATCTGCCGCGCGACGACAGGTGGCGGCTTCAGCGCGAAAAAGAGGCGATAGAGCGGTTGGATTTGGACCTGCATGGCATGTTCCTGCGACTCGGACGATATATGTTCATGATATGTTCTTATCGTTGCCAAGTCGAATCTGCTTGCCTGGAAACATGCGGCTCTATCCTGCGTTGAGGCCGATGGAGGAAAGGAGACAGGAGATGCAGCACACGATCGCCAGCCTGGCCGAAAAGATGCAGCATATCGATTTCGCCATGCTGTCCACCCATGCCGAAGATGGCAATATCGGCGCCCGGCCGATGAGCAACAATCAGGATGTCGCCCATGGCGGTGACAGCTATTATTTCACCACCGAAGACACGCTGATGGTGAAGGATATAGAACGCGACCCGAGGGTCAGCCTGTCCTTCCATGGCAAGAGCGGCCTGTTCGGCCAGCGTCCCCTGTTCATCGCGCTGGAGGGACATGCCGACCTGATCCGCGATCGCAGCCAGTTCGCCCGCCACTGGAACCCGGATCTGGAACTCTGGTTCGCACAGGGGGCCGACACGCCGGGGCTGGTCATGATCCATGTCCATGCCGAACGCGCCCACTATTGGGACGGCGAGGATGAGGGCGAGCTGGAAATAGACGTGCTGCACTAAGTGGCGCGCGCTCGGTCGATCGCGCGCGGCATATTGGCGGCGGCCTATGCGCTGGCGGGCGCGGCGCACCTGATGCGACCGGCGGGATTCGTCGCGATCACCCCGCATTGGGTACCCGCTCCCGAAACGGTCATCGCGCTCACCGGCCTTGCGGAACTGGCCGGCGCAGCAGGATTGATGATATCGCGAACCCGGCCTGCCGCCGGGATCGGTCTTGCCCTTTATGCATTCTGCGTCTGGCCCGCCAATTTCAACCACGCGTTGAACGATATTCCGCTGGGCGGCGCGCATCTGAGCTGGTGGTATCACGGTCCACGCCTGGTCGTGCAGCCGCTTATCATCTGGTGGGCGCTTTGGGCCAGCGGCATAACGGATTGGCCAATCCGCCGCAGGCGTTAGCCCTCATACCGCGATCAGCGCATAAGGTCGTCCGAACTGTTCCGACACCACGAATTGCGCGCAATTATAGACCGGCACGCCGCGCCGGGTCTTGCCTTCGAACGCGCCGCGATGAGCGTGTCCATGGACAGCGAAACAAACATTGTCGAAGCGGTCGATCGCATCGGCGAGGCGCGAGGAACCGAGGAAAGGGAATATCTCGGGCGGCTCGCCCACGACCGTCTCGGGAATGGGCGAATAGTGCAGCACCGCCACCACCCGGTCGGTGCGCAGCGTGCGCAGCGCATTTTCCAGCTTGCGCGCCTCATTGATCGATTCCTCGACGAAGCCCTTGATCGCAGGCTCCCCGAACGCGCCCAGCTCGCCCCGGCCGAAGCCGCCGACAAAGCCCTTCACCCCGGCGAAGCCGACGCCCTTGATCTCGACCGCCTGTTCGTCCAGCACGGTGACGCCCGCGCCATGGAGGATGCGCACCACTTCTTCGGGCTGGCCGCATTCATGGTCGTGATTGCCCAGCACCGCGACGGTCGGGATGGTGCAGGCGTGCAGATCCTCGGCCAATATCTCCGCCTCGCGCGTCTTGCCGAAATTGGTAAGGTCGCCGCACAGCGCCAGCACGTCGGCCTTCTCCGAAATCTCGGCGAACATGTCGCGATATTTATGCTCCGACGTGTCGGTCACATGCAGGTCGCCGATCGCAGCGATCGTCAACTTGCCCGGTGGTGCGGCGTCACTTGTTGCGGTCATGGCTTTCCTCCAGCCCCTTTCCGACGACATCGGCGAAGCCCCATTCGGTGATGTCGACCAGATAGTCGCGCGGGGACAGCAATCGTCCCCGGCAGACGCGAATCTTGGGCACGGGCAGTTCCGCGCGGGTTTCCAGCCGGCCCAGCAATTCCTCGAACAGCCAGAGCGGAATGCAGTGGCGCTCGGTCGGATAGATGAAGCGGAAATTGAGCAGATGGATCAGCAGCAATTCCCAATGCAGTTCCATCGCGTCGAGCAGCCGCTGCCAGTCGATCGCCTCATGCTGTTTCAGGATCATGTGCGCGACATCCGCGCCGTCATAGCGATAGCGATCCTGGATGAAGAGTTTCGACAGGATAAACTCGGTCGGTGGGGTGATGCGGACGCGCGTGCCGTAGACTTCGGCATGGAAGGCGTCGCGGAACCATTCCTCCGTCACCGGCAGGCTGGCCGAGGAGATATTGTAGATGACATCGAAGAAATTGCCACCTTGCCGATCCAGCGCTCGTCCTCAAACTCCACTTCATGGCCCAGATGCTTGAAATGGGCGAGGATGCGGGGTGCGTCGCCCGCCTTGCAGAAGACGTCCAGATCCTTGGTCGGGCGCACGATGCCGGTGTGGCATCCCAGCGCATAGGTGCCCGACAGCATGAAGGGGATGTTCGACGCGACCAGTTCCGCCAGGCTTTCGGCATAAAATTGCTTCGCCTCGGGCGGTGGGTCGAAGGCGGCAGGATCGCAGGTCATGGGGGCTACCTTCGTAAGCATGGGCTTAGGGAACGGGCGGCCTACCGCTTCCGTTCCGCCGCCGCCTGGCCGGTTGTCTTTCGGACGCGGGGGCTTAGGGTGCCGTCCAACATTCCCGTAATTTCGGCGAGGCGACGTGACCCGGCATATTCCCTGGATTTTGACAGCCATCATCGGCGCGATCGCCCTGACGGTCGTGGCGGTATCGCGCGGCGAAGCCGTCAACGCGCTGTGGATCGTGGTGGCGGCGGCCAGCTGTTTCCTCGTCGCCTATCGCTACTATGCGCTCTATATCGCGCGCCATGTGATGCGGCTCGATCCATCGCGCCCGACCCCGGCGATCCGCCGCGCCGACGGCCTCGACTATGTCGCGACCGACCGCACCGTCCTGTTCGGCCATCATTTCGCGGCGATCGCGGGCGCGGGGCCGCTGGTAGGGCCGGTATTGGCGGCGCAGATGGGCTATCTCCCCGGCACGCTCTGGATCATCTTCGGCGTGGTCCTGGCGGGCGCGGTGCAGGACTTCATTGTCCTCTTCATCTCCATGCGCCGCGACGGCAAGTCGTTGGGCGAACTGATCCGCATGGAAATGGGGCAGGTCGCGGGCACCATCGCCCTGTTCGGCGCCTTCATGATCATGGTCATCATCCTCGCCGTACTGGCGCTGATCGTGGTCAAGGCGCTGGCGGAAAGCCCCTGGGGCATGTTCACCGTCGCCGCCACCGTGCCGCTCGCCATGGCGATGGGCGTCTACACCCGCTGGATCAGGCCCGGCCGTATCGGCGAAGTGTCGATCCTGGGCCTCATCGGCCTGCTCGCCGCGATCGTCTATGGGCAGGCGATTGCGCAATCGCCGGTCTGGGGTCCGGCCTTCACCTTCACCCCGGTGCAACTCTGCTGGATCCTGATCGGCTATGGCTCGGTCGCCTCCGTCCTGCCGGTCTGGCTGCTGCTGGCGCCGCGCGACTATCTGTCGACCTTCCTCAAGATCGGGGCGATCGCCGCGCTCGCCATCGGCATCGTCATCATGGCCCCGCCGCTCAGGATGCACGCCGTCACCCAGTTCGTCGGCGGCAACGGCCCGGTCTGGTCGGGCGGCCTCTTCCCCTTCCTGTTCATCACCATAGCCTGCGGCGCTGTGTCGGGATTCCACGCGCTCATTTCCAGCGGCACCACGCCCAAGCTGATCGCCAGCGAAGCCCATGCGCCGATGATCGGCTATGGCGCGATGCTGATGGAGGCGTTCGTGGCGATCATGGCGCTGGTCGGCGCCTCGATCCTGGATCCCGGCATCTATTTCACGATGAACAGCCCCGCCGCGCTGATCGGCACGGACGCCGCCAGCGCATCGGCCGCCGTGACCGCCATGGGCTTTCCGATCTCGCCCGACCTCATCACCCAGACGGCGAAGGATGTCGGCGAACATACGATCATCAGCCGCGCGGGCGGCGCGCCGACGCTGGCGGTGGCGATGGCGGAAATCTTCAGCCATGTCGTCGGCGGCCCGGCGATGAAGGCCTTCTGGTATCATTTCGCGATCCTGTTCGAGGCCCTGTTCATCCTGACCGCCGTGGACGCAGGCACCCGCGCAGGGCGCTTCATGTTGCAGGATCTGATCGCGTTGGCGGTGCCATCCTTCAAGGAGATGAAGAGCCATGTCCCCGGCGTCATCGCAACGGCGCTGTGCGTCGCGGCCTGGGGCTTTTTCCTCTATCAGGGCGTCACCGATCCGCTGGGCGGGGTGAACACGCTCTGGCCGGTGTTCGGCATCTCCAATCAGATGCTGGCGGCGATCGCGCTGATGCTGGGCACCGCCGTGCTGTTCCGCATGAAGCAGGACAAGTTCGCCTGGGTGACGCTGCTGCCGACCGCCTGGCTGCTGATCTGCACCCTGTCGGCCGGCTGGTTGAAACTCTTCTCGGCCGATCCCAAGGTCGGTTTCCTCGCCCATGCCGCGAAATTCAGCGCGGCGGCGGACGCGGACGAGGTGCTTAGCCCCGCCAAGTCGATGGCGGAAATGCAGCGCATCATCTTCAACGATCGGATCGATGCCGCTCTGGTCGCGCTGTTCCTGGCGGTGGTGCTGTCGATCCTGTTCTTCACGGTGAAGACCTGTCTCGCCGCGCGCAGGATCGCCGCGCCGACCGCGCGGGAGATACCCGCCCAACTGGTGCCGGCGGAATGAGCGGCCTGTTCGACACGCTCCGCCGCACCGCGCGATTGATGGTTGGCATGCCCGATTATGACGCCTATCTGCGCCACATGGCCGCCCATCACCCCGATCAGCCGGCGATGAATCGCACCCAGTTTTTCCGCGATCGGCAGGAAGCCCGTTATGGCGGGAAAAATGGCGGACGATGCTGCTGATTTTTGCAACTTTATTACAAGATGTTGCAATTTTACGAATGAAAAATTTACATTTACCCATGTTGGGGTATTGCTGTTTCTCGTGTCTCTGATACGGGCCGCCAGTCCTTGGTGCCCGACAGCCTGGGGATATGCCCCCTGCCCCTCCCTTGCGGCAGGGGGCATTTCTGTTTTCAGCGCTGTGCGTTGAAGCCCGCAATCATCCCCGCCGCGATCGACAGCGCAATCTCTGCCGGTCCCACCGCGCCGATGTCCAGCCCCGCCGGCCCGTCGATCCGCGCGAGTTGCGCCGCATCGAAGCCCATCCCACCCAGACGGTCCAGCCGCGCCGCATGGCTGCGCCGCGATCCCAGCGCCGCGACATAGCCGGTCGGCGCGCGCAAAGCCGCCGCCAGCGCCGGATCGTCGATCTTGATATCATGGCTCAGCGTCACGACCGCCGTCGATTCGGCGGGCAGGCGCGCCGCCACCGCTTCGTCGGGCCAGCGATCGTCCAATTCGACACCGGGGAAGCGCTCCTGCGTCAGAAAGCGTCCGCGCGGATCGATCACCACTGGGGTCACGCCGATCGCCTGCGCCAGCGGCGCCAGCGACTGGGCGATCTGCACCGCACCCACGATCAACAGCTGGCGCGGCGGATCATAGCGATTGAGGAAGGCCCCCTCCGCCGCGTCCTCGCGCGTCACGCCGCTCTCCAGATCGGTAAACAGCGTCAGGGCGCGGCCTTGTATGCTTTCGGCCCGGATACGCTCGAACAGGCCAGGCGCGAAACCGCCTTCCGCCACCGGCTGGACCAGCACGGCAATCTCGCCGCCGCAGGGTAGTCCGACGTCCCAGGCGTCGCCATCGGTCACGCCGTAACGATGGATATGGGCCGGTCGTCCGGCGATCACTTCGGCGGCGCGTTGCAACACGTCGGTTTCGACGCAACCGCCCGAAATACTGCCCTCCATCCGGCCGTCCTGATGGACCAGCATATGGCTCCCGCGCGGACGCGGCGCCGATCCCCAGGTGGAAATGACCGTCGCCAGCGCCATCGGCGCGCCGCGCCATTCGATCGCCTTGCGAATCACTGCGCCATTGTCGTTCAAAGCGAAACTCCCTCGGCGCCCGATCCTGCGGTCCTGAACATTCACCTGACGGGAATGGGGAGAGAATCGGTTCAATTCAAGCGGCGGCCGGTCCAGACCACGCGCCCGACAATATCGACCAGCGCCGGATCGATATCGGCCCAGTCGGGATAATGGGGATTGTCGCTCACCACGCTGAACCGCCCGCGCCGCGGCCCCAGAGCGATTCGCTTGACCATCAGCACACCATCGAGCCGCAGCACATATACGCCATCGCGCAGCCGCTCGGCATCATCATCATGATCGACCATGATATCGTCGCCGTCGCTCAAGGTCGGCGCCATCGATTCGCCGTCGACCCGGATGATCGACACACGCTGCGGCCTTACGCCCAACTGGCGCAACCAGCGCGCGTCGAATGCCATCACACCCGCCGCCCGCTCATCCTCGTCCAGCGTGCCGCTGCCCGCCGATGCACCAAGGGCGAGGCGCGGCACGGACACCACGGCAGGCGCCGTTCGCAAGCGCGCGGGTGGCGGCACATCCTCAGCCGATGCGCCGCCCAGCATCGCTTCCGGCACGCCGAAAAAGCGGGCCAGTACCCGTCGGTCATCCTCGTCCAGCTTGCGAGGCGTGCCCCGCTTGATGAACTGCTGGATATAGGCCGGATTGCGACCGATCAGTCGCGACAGGTCGGCATAATTCTCTCCGCTGTCGGCGATCAGCCGATCCAGCGCCGTTCGAGCGTCCTGCGATTCATCCATATCCAATCCATTACCGATAAGATTTTTCCTAGACAAGTAGGAAATCAAAGTTGAGAGATAGGAATATGCCTATCGACTCGCAGCGGGCGAGTCGCATCGAACGGGGAGAAATGAAGCAATGCCTCTGCTGGTGACGATCGAGAAATTCCTGCGCCGACATGCCATGCCTCCCACCAAGTTCGGCCGCGAATGCGCGCGCGACCCGCGGCTGGTCTTCGATCTGCGCAACGGCCGCGAACCGGGCGCTCGCGTGCAGAGAAGAATAGAACATTTCATGAACACTTATTGCAGGAGCGCCGGCCAATGACAAGCATCGATCCCTTTTCCGCGCGGCAGAATCTTATCCATTCTCATGCAATAGGAAATCACTCAGCCGATCCCCTGCCCCGGCTATTGGCGCAACTGGTGGCGCGCGCGGGCGACCCGACCATGATCGAGCGCGCCACCAGCCGCCCCTGGGCCAGCGCCCTGTTCGAAGGACGCCGCCATGTCATCCGGCTGAAAATGGGCGGCAGCGACGCTGCGGCGCGTCGGGCGCAATTCGCCGACGGACTGGAGGAAGCGGAATGGACGCTGCCCCGCCATTTCGTTGCCGACATCTGTATCGACGATCAGGGCAAAGAAGCCGACAGCCTCTGGATCGAACTGTCGGCCCTGACGATCAGGGACTGGTGACGCGGATGCGTCAGCGCGGGCGGGCCGCCATGGTGCGCAACGTGCCCAGAGCGGCCCGCAGCGCCTCGTCCGCGTCGGGTGCGACGGCCTCGCGCACCGGCACGCGCGACGCGACCGGCATGTCGGCCAGAACCCCTGTCGGGCGACCCGAGATGCTGCGTCGGCGCGAGGCAAGGCCGCGCTCCAGCCTGTCGGTCAGTTGCGCGATCGACAGGCCATGGGTCGGCAAGGGCAGCGGCGTCAGCGTCTCGGGCACGGCCGTGCCGATCATGTCGGGGATGATCGCTTCGGCAATGACTTCGGGTTCCTCGACCAACTCGGTCGGGAAGGATTCCTCTTCGGTCCCGATAGCCTGCGACACGTCTTCAGGCGGGCCGAAGGATGGCTCGACCGCGTCCATCACCGCTTCGAGCGCTTCCTCCACCGGCGCGGCGAAGGCCGCACGCTGGAAGGCGGGGTGCGGTTCCAGGTCCGCGGCCTGCTCCATCGGCGTGCGCAGCGAAGGAAAGCCGGGCATTGGCGACGACGGTTCGGACACCGGTTCGGAATGAACGACGATCGGCCGACGGCCCGATTCGCGCCGGGCGAAAATTTCGACCCCGTCGAAATCCCGGCTGGCGAAGATGGGCGGGCGCGGCGGCGCGTCGGGATGCGCATCGGCCCGGCGCAGCACCGGGGCGGCAGGTTCGGCCAAGGGCGTAGCGCGTCCCCGCGCCAGGGCGGTCAGCTTGGAAAAGGCGAAACCCATTTTTCTTGCTCCCTGGGCGCGTTCACTGCGCCCCTCTTCCTCAATATCGTCATCCGCATGCTGCGGATCACGACGCATGATCCCTACAATTCCTACCGCCAGCAGTCCGGCGAAGCCGGCCAGGGACAGCCGAGCAGCCATCCCCAGCGGCGGCGCCGCGGCGGGCAACACCTCGCTAAGGCCACTCGACGCCACGATCGTCTCCAGCAGGCCAACCGGCACCGAGATCAGGGCAATGGCAGCGGCCGTACCGGCCAGCGCCGCCATCATCGCTCCGCGTCCGATCCCCTGGCTTTTCAACGCCTCGACCTTCGCTCTGGTTCACGCCGCCGCCCGCGCCCGGTCGGCGCGCGCCAGCAGGCGTTGGTAAACAGGCTCGTAACGCAAAATGTTTGACGACCAGTTACGTTCGCGCTCGACAAAGGCGCGCGCCACGGCGCGACGGTCTTCCCAGAGGCTTTGATCGGCGAACAGGCGCGCGAGCGAATCGGCGATCGCAACGGGATCGTCCGGCGCAAACAGGGCGCCTGTCACGCCATCCTCTATCAGTTCGCGATGCCCGCCGACACTCGAAGCGGCGACCAGCCGGCCCTGCGCCATCGCCTCCAGCGGCTTGAGCGGCGTCACCAGATCGGTCAGCCGCATCGCCTTGCGCGGATAGGCCAGCACGTCGACCTGCGCATAATAATGCTCGACCTGATCGTGCGGCACGCGGCCGACGAAGACGATATGGTCGGTAAAGGGCGAGGCCCGCGCAGAATCGCGCAGCGCCTGCTCCATCGGCCCACCGCCGACCAGCAGCAGCTTCGCCCTCGGCCGGGCGCACACGAGTCGCGGCATGGCGGCGATCAAGTCGTCCAGCCCTTCATAATCATAGAAGCTGCCGATGAAGCCGACCACATCGGCGCCCTCAAGCCCCAGCTTCGCGGTCAGCGCCGGATCGCGCGGCACCGGATCCCCGAACTGCTCCAGGTCGACGCCGTTGGGCGACACGGTGATCTTGGCCGGGTCGACGCCGCGCGCGATCAGGTCGCCGCGCAGCCCTTCGCAGATCACCGCGACCGCATCGGCGTTGCGCACCGCATGACTTTCCAGCTGCCGCGTCAGCCAGTAGCGAGGACTGCCTTCCGTCCCCGTGCCGTTGCCGACCGCCGCATCCTCCCAGAAGGCGCGGATTTCGTATATCATCGGGATGCCATGACGCTTCGCCACCCGTTGCGCGGCGATGGCGTTCAGCACCGGCGAATGGGCGTGGATCACGTCCGGCCGCCATTGCCGTACCAGCGCGTCGATCGAATCAGCGTGGGCGGCAATGTCGCGCCATTCGCGCAGCACGGCGTTGCCTGTCGCCGGATCGCCCGGTGTGCGGTGGAATGTCAGCCCGTCGACCACTTCCTGCGGCGGACCGCCTGCGCTGTGTCGGCGGCCGGTGATCCCGCGCACGTCCCATCCCTTGGCGATCTGCGCGCGCAGAATTGCCCTGGTGCGGAACGTGTAGCCGCTGTGCATCGGAAGGCTGTGGTCCAGCACATGAAGAATGCGAGTCATAGCCAGCCCTGTCTGCGCCAAAAGGTTTAACGGCCCGTCAACTCTGTCGCGTTAGGAGAAAGGCCGTGCGCACCGGATTCCGCCCCTCACGATGATCGACACCCTGTCCCTGCTCGTCAGCCATGGCGCCATCCTGCTCGCCGCGTGGCGACTTCTGCCGCGCACCGATCTCGATCGCGATCCCGATTCGCAAGGCACGGAAACGGCGGAGCCGCGACCCGATGCGTGACCTGTTCTTCATCGCCTTTCTCGGCCTCTTCTTCCTCATGGGGTTCCGCCGGCCGTTCCTGCTGGTCGCGGTCTATGCCTATATCGACATCGTCTCGCCCCAGCGCCTCTCCTATTTCCTGCTCAACTCCATCCCCATTTCCTTCATCGCCTTCGCCGCGATGGTCGGCGCCTGGCTGCTGGTGGACGACAAGAAGGACTGCCGATTCTCCGCCCGACAGGGGCTGATGCTACTGCTGGTCGCCTGGTGCGGCTACACCACCATGACCGCCGACTTCCCGGTCGAGGCGCTGACCAAATGGAACTGGGTGTGGAAGGCGATCATCGCCGGCGTCTTCCTGCCGCTGGTCCTGCGCACCCGCCTGCGGATCGAGGCGCTGACCGTCTTCATGATCCTGTGCGCCAGCACGATCATCATCAACGGCGGCATGAAGACCGCGCTGTCGGGCGGCGGCTATGGCGTGCTCAACCTGATGGTCGAGAATAATAGCGGCCTTTACGAAGGCAGCATCATCAGCTGCGTCGCCATCGCGCTCATTCCGCTGATCCTGTGGGTCGCCAATCACGGCACGATCTTTCCGCGCGACTGGAAGGTGAAGCTTTTCTGCTACTGCCTTTGCCTCGCCTGCATGCTGATGCCGGTCGGCACCGAGGCGCGCACCGGCCTCGTCTGCCTGGTCATCCTGGCAGGTATGATGCTGATGCGGTCGAAGCGGAAATTCATCTATGGCCCGCTGATGGCTTTCGCCGCGCTGGCATCCATTCCCTTCCTGCCCGCCAGCTTCACCCAGCGGATGCAGACGATCGAGAATCACCAGGGCGACGAAAGCGCCTCCACCCGCGTCGCGGTGTGGATGTGGACGCTCGACTATGTGAAGCAGCATCCCGGCGGCGGCGGCTTTGACAATTATCTCCAGAACAGCTTCACCTATTTCGCCCAGAGTACCGTGACCGACAGCGGCGGCACCCGGATCGAGCGACGGCTCGTCACCGACAAGGGCCGCGCCTATCACAGCGCCTATTTCGAGCTGCTGGGCGAACAGGGCTATTTCGGCTTCGCCATCTGGGCGCTCATTCACCTCATCTGCTTCATCCGCACCGAAACGATCCGCCGCCTATATCGCAAGCGCGACGGGCCGGAAGAGGCGTGGATCGCGCCCTTTGCCGTGGCGCTGCAACAAGGACATGTCATCTACATGATCGGGTCGCTTTTCGTGGGCATCGCCTATCAGCCCTTCATCTTCATGATGCTCGCGCTCCAGATCGGGCTGGACACCTATCTGACCCGCAGGCGCATGGATGCCGCTCGCACGAGCCTGGCCGCCACGCTCGCGACCCAGCGGGGTCTTCCGGCATGAGCGGAGAAGTACGCATGCTGGGCATGGCGCATGGCCTGCTGATCGGCCTGCTGGCGGGGTTGTCGCTCGCCGCGCCGCTGGCGGCACCGGAGCTGATGCCGCGCGGGATCGAGGCGCTGTTCATCCTTGCGGGCTTCCATCTACGCCTCGTCGACCGGCGCTTTGCCCTGCGTGGGGATGCGAAGGACTGGATCAGCCATATGCTGATGGCGCCTGCGCGCCTACTGCGCTGGATCGCGACCGCAGCGGTGGCGCTGGTCGTCGGCGACGTCAATCAGGTGCCGACCATATTGGCCGCCGCCCTGCTGTGCGAACTCGCTCTCTATCCGATCGGCACCATATTCCTCGGCCGGAGCAGCCTGTCCGTCAGCGCCGGCGTGCTGGCCCTGCTGCTGATCGCCGCAGGGGTGAGCGAAGCGGGCATGGTGCGCTTCCTCTTCTGCTTCGCTATCGGCGTGACCGCCTGCCTCGTCTGGCTGCGCGGCCCCGATGGCGAGCCACGCGCGCTGGCGCTGGCGCTGGGGGGCGGCGCGGCCGCCGCCCTGATCGCCCTGATGCTGCCCGTCGCGCTTCCTCTTGCCCTGCCGGTCATGACCATCTGCGCGGCCTGGACATTGGCGCATCTCGCGGTGTTGCGCCGTCGTCCCGTTCCGTGGAGGCTCGGCACGCCGCCGGTCCGGGTTGCGGTGCGTTCCCCCTTCTCCTGATCCGTGATCGGAACGAAGCGATGAACGGCGGGTTTTGCGCTTGAGAAGGAAGACATGCCCGACACCCGCCTTGCCCATAGCGACGACAGCATCCCCGGCATCACGCGGCGCGCGCTGAAACGCGGCTGGGCCTATCATGACGCCGACGGCAACCGCATCACCGACCGGGAGGAGATCGATCGGCTGAATGCCGTCGCCCTGCCGCCCGCCTATCGCGACTGCTGGTTCTGCCCTTCCCCCTGGGGCCATATCCAGGCGATCGGCTATGACGACCGGGGCCGCAAGCAATATCGCTACCACCCCGATTTCCGCGCCGCGCGTGAGGCGGAGAAATATGCCGGATGCCCTGACTTCGGCCGCGCCCTGCCGAAGCTGCGCGAGAAGCTGGAAGCCGACCTGTCGAAACGCGGCCTGCGCAAGGATCGCACCATCGCCGCCGTCGTCCGCCTGCTCGACCTGGCGAAGCTGCGCGTCGGCAACGAACATTATGCCACCACCAACAAGAGTTTCGGCGCGACCACGCTGCGCCGCCGCCATTATGACCTCAGCGGCAAGTCGCTGACGCTGCGCTACCGCGCCAAGTCGGGCAAGCAGCATCAGCTGACCGTCACCGACAGCCGCCTGCTGCGGTTCGTGCGACAGGTGCAGGATCTGCCGGGCCAGCATCTCTTCCAATATCTGGACGAGGAGGGGGAGGCGCGGCCGATCTGCTCCAGCGACGTCAACGCCTATATCGCCGACGCCATGGGCGCGCCCTTCACCGCCAAGCATTTCCGCACCTGGGGCGCGTCGACCATCGCTTTTTCTGCGCTCGCCGCCGGCCATGTCTCCCTGAAGGAGATGATCGCCCCGGTGGCTCAGGCGCTGGGCAACACCCCCGCCATCAGCCGCAAAAGCTACATCCACCCCGCGCTGATCGCGCTTTGCCGCGACGGGCAGGATGAATGGCGGGCGGGGCTTCGCTTGCCGCGCCGAACCCGCTATCTGTCCCGCGAGGAGCGCGGCCTGATCGCCTTCCTCGACAGCATCGCCGATTGCGCCCCGCTTGCAGCGGCGGCCTGACACCGCATTTTCGACCAGACAGGACAGGCATGGCCGACAAGAAAGACCCCGATCTTCCCGACATCAGCGTCACGCCCCCGAACCTGCGCGAAATGTGGCATTCGACCATCGCCTGGTTCCAGATTCATTATATCCAGATCCTGATCGCGATCAGTGCGGCCGTCGTCATCTACCTGCTGCTGGCGGCGCTGCGCGAACTGGGCAAGAGGCACAAGGGCGATCGCGGCGATCCGCTGGGCTATGCCAATGTGCTGGGCCGTGCTGCGGCGCGCACGACCCAATTCTTCATGGTCATGGTCGCGGCCAGGCTGGTGGTGGGCTACGCCGACGCGCCGGCGTCGCTGGCCAAAACCATCACATTCCTCTTCACCATCGCCGCCGTGTTCCAGGCCGCCACCTGGGCGCGCGAGATCATATTGGGCCTGATCGAGCGCAAGACGCTGGCCGACGACAGCCAGGGCGAGACGCTCGCCAACGCCATGGGTCTGATCCGCGTGCTCGTGACGGTCGCCCTGTTCGCGATCGCGGCGATCGTGGTGCTGGACAATCTGGGCGTCAACGTCACCGGCCTGGTCGCGGGCCTGGGTATCGGCGGCATCGCCATCGGTCTGGCGGCACAGGGCATCTTTTCCGACCTGTTCGCCGCCCTCTCCATCATCTTCGACAAGCCGTTCCGCCGGGGCGAGATCATCACCTATGACCAGACCACCGCGCGCGTGGAGAAGATCGGCCTCAAGAGCACGCGCCTGCGGGCGATGAGCGGCGAGAAGAAGGTTATTTCCAACGCCAACCTGCTCCAGAAGGAAATCACCAGCCTCCAGACTCTGATCCAACGCCGCGTCACCTTCGCCATCGGCATCGTCTATCACACGCCCGAGGAGAAAGCGGAGGCGATCCCGGACATACTCCGCAAGATCGTCGAGGCGGAGGGCTTCCTGTTCGTGCATGCCGGCATGATACGCTTCGGCGCCAGTTCGCTCGACTATGAGCTGAGCTTCGACGTGCCCGACCCGGATACGCACGATTATTTCCAGTCGCGCCACCGCATGGGCCTCGCCATCTGGAAAGCGTTCAATGCGGCGGGGATCGAGTTCGCCTATCCATCCCAGACCACCTTCACCGCTGCACCCGACGGGCGGCTCATCATGCCCTATGCCGACGTGCCGCACGTGGAGACCTGAAGCCCGGGCGATCTAGGCTGAGGTGACGATTTAATCATTTGAGCCAGAGCATGATGCTGGCGAGTTTGACAAATCCGAGGAAGTTGGGGGCGAGCTTGTCGTAGCGTGTTGCGATGCGCCGCCATTGTTTGAGTTTGGCGAAGAATCCTTCGATGCCCCAACGCTGTTTGTAGGCGATGCGGTCGTAGCCGTGTTGGTACTTGCGGTGGCGGCGTGGTGGGATGACCGGCTCGCCGCCTTGCTCGTAGATGAGGTCATGCAGGCGGTCGGCATCGTAGGCGCGATCCGCCAGCACCTTGCCTGCCGGGATGCCCCGGATCAGGTCGCAGGCTGGAGCCATGTCGTTTTGCTGTCCGGGGCCAAGAATGAAGCGGATCGGCAGACCGAGGGCATCGACTACGGCGTGGATTTTGGTGCCGAACCCACCTCTCGACCGCCCGAGAGCCTGGGCTTGAACGCCCCCCTTTTTATCCGAGCCCCTGCCGCTTGAGCCTGAGCGCGGATGACAGTGGCATCGATCGCCAGCCATTCGATGTCGGGATCATCGGACACCGCCGCGAATATCCGGTCGATCACACCCTGCTCGATCCAGCGATAATAGCGCCGCTTGGCTGTCTGATAGGGACCAAAGCGTTCGGGAAGATCGCGCCAACGACCGCCTGAGCGCGCCAGCCACAGCAAGGCATCGAGAAAACGCCTGCCGTCGCTACGCGGACCACGCTTACCCTTGCGCCCGCCCGGAACGAACTCCCGCAATCGCTCCCATTGATCGTCCCGAAGTACCTCGCCTTCCACACCAGCCTCCAAAAGCCACTGTTGAATCACAAAGACCCGGCGCCGTGAATCCCTAAAATGTCACTACAGC